>NZ_LWBU01000307.1:33273-33441 GCF_001646665.1 Streptomyces noursei
CCGGGCGGCTCGCGGCCGGGACGCGGCTGCCGTCCAGCCGGGAGCTGGCGGCCGACCTCGGGGTGTCCCGGGGCCTGGTGACCGAGGCGTACGAGCAGTTGACGGCCGAGGGGTACCTGCGCAGCGACCGGGGTTCCGGCACGTGGGTCGGCGACGCGGTGCGGCGGG
>NZ_LWBU01000307.1:33574-34002 GCF_001646665.1 Streptomyces noursei
GGGCCGCGCAGAAGGCCGCGCTGTCCCGGCTGCCGCACCGGGCGCTGGGCTACCCCGACCCGCGCGGGCTGCCGGAGCTGCGGACCGCCCTGGCCGCCCTGCTGGCCCGGCGGCGCGGGGTGGTGGCCGATCCGGAGCGGGTGGTGGTGTGCTCGGGCGTGTCGCAGGCGATGACGCTCCTCGCCTTCGTGCTGGGCGCGCGGGGCCTGGACGCCCTGGGCGCCGAGGATCCGGGGAGCCCGGAGCCCGCGGCCCTGTTCGCGTCGGCGGGGCTGCGGACCGTGCCCCTGCCGCTGGACGCCGAAGGGCTCGAACCGGCCGCCCTGGCCGCGTCCGGGCTGCGGGCGGTGGTGACCACGCCCGCCCACCAGTTCCCCTCGGGCATCGGCTACTCGGCCCGGCGCCGCGCGGGTCTGCTCGACTGGGCG
>NZ_LWBU01000307.1:34073-34331 GCF_001646665.1 Streptomyces noursei
TGGGCGCGCTCCAGGGCCTCGACCCGGAGCGCGTGGTCTACACCGGCTCCGTCAGCAAGTCCCTCGCCCCGGGGCTGCGGCTCGGCTGGATGCTGGTGCCGGAGTCCCTCGCCGCCGAGGTCGTCGAGCGCAAACGGACCATGGACCTGGGCAATCCGTCGCTCGACCAGGCGGCGCTGGCCCACTTCGTCACGAGCGGGGGGTACGACCGCCACCTGCGCCGCTGCCGGCGCGCCTACCGGGAGCGGCGGGACGCGC
>NZ_LWBU01000307.1:34418-36433 GCF_001646665.1 Streptomyces noursei
GCCACGCGCGCGGGGCGCCGGAGGCGGTGTTCGTGGAGCGGGCGGCCGCGGCCGGGGTGGCGCTGCGGCCGCTGGGCGAGTACACGTCGGCCCGCCGCGACGACGGGGACGTCCGGCTGGTGCTGGGGTACGCCCACCTGTCGCCGGGGGACATCGGCCGCGGCGTGCGGCTGATGGCGGCCGCGCAGCGGGACGGGGCGGCGGGGCCGGGTGCCGGGTCCGGGCGGGCGTCCGCGGGGCCCGCGGGCGGGAGCGGTTGTTCACGCGGGGTTCGTCCGCGCGCCGCCGGGGGGCGTTAGGCATGGCTCGGCACCCGTTGCCGTGCGGTTGCCCGCCGTTCCCTTCCGTCCGTTCCGCGTCCCCGGAGGCGTACCGATGCCGCACCGCCCTGGCCCGTCCCCCGCCCGCCGCACCGTCCTGCGGGCCTCGCTGGCCGCGTCGGCGGCGCTCTCGCTGGGTGCCGCGCCCGCGCAGGTCCGTGCCGGACGGCCGCGGGCCGCCTGGGGGGTGCAGACGGGCGACGTCACGGCGACGTCCGGGCTGGTGTGGGTCCGCTCGGACCGGCCGGCCCGGATGGTGGTGGAGACCTCCGCCACCGAGTCGTTCCGCCGGGTGCGCCGCCACGTCGGACCGCTGCTCGGTCCCGGTACCGATCTCACCGGGACCACGGCGTTGCGGGGCCTGCCGCCGGGCGAGCGGATCCACTACCGCGTGACGCTCCTGGACCCGGACGACCCCCGGCGCGCCGGCGAGCCGGTGACGGGCTCCTTCCGGACGGCTCCGGCACGGCGCCGGGACGGGGTGCGGTTCCTGTGGTCGGGCGACATCGCGGGGCAGGGCTGGGGCATCAATCCGGACATCGGCGGGTTCTACGCGTACGAGGAGATGCGCCGCCTGGTTCCGGACTTCTTCCTGTGCAGCGGGGACACGGTCTACGCGGACGGGCCGCTCCAGGCGCGCGTGCCGCTCGCGGACGGGCGGGTCTGGCGCAACGTCGTGACGGAGGAGAAGGCGAAGGTCGCCGAGACGCTCGACGAGTACCGCGGTGTGTTCCGCTACAACCTGCTCGACCACAACGTCCGCGCGTTCAACGCCCAGGTGCCCTCCATCACGCAGTGGGACGACCACGAGGTGCGCAACAACTGGTACCCGGGGCAGCTGCTGGACGACCCCCGGTACACCGAGAAGGACGTCGACGTGCTGGCCGCGCGCTCGCTGCGGGCGTTCGGCGAGTACGTCCCGGTGTCCACCCTGCACGCGGGCCGGATGCACCGGGTGGTGCGGTACGGGCCCCTGCTGGACGTGTTCGTCCTGGACATGCGGACGTACCGGGACGCCAACTCGCCGGGCCGCCGGCCGGACGACACCGGGGGCATCCTGGGCGCGGCCCAGCTCGCCTGGCTGAAGCGGGAGTTGAGCCGCTCGCGGGCGGTGTGGAAGGTGCTCGCCGCGGACCTGCCGCTCGGGCTCGTGGTGCCGGACGGCGCCACGGACTTCGAGGCGGTCGCGCAGGGCGACCCGGGCGCGCCGCTCGGCCGTGAGCTGCAGATCGCCGAGCTGCTGCGGTTCGTCAAGCACCGGCGGATCACCGGGACCGTGTGGCTGACGGCGGACGTGCACCACACCTCGGCCCAGCACTATGCGCCGGAGCGGGCTGCGTTCACCGACTTCGAGCCGTTCTGGGAGTTCGTCTCCGGCCCGCTGGCGGCGGGCGGGTTCCCGGCGAGCGCCCTGGACGGTACGTTCGGCCCGGACCGGGTCTTCGTCCGGGCGCCGGAGCGGGGCAACGTCTCGCCGATGGAGTCGCCGCAGTACTTCGGCGAGGCCGACATCGACGGCGACAGCGGTGAACTGACCGTACGGCTGCGGGCGACCGGTGGGACGACGCTCTTCAGCAGGACCCTCCATCCGGGCCGGGTGGGCCAGTGAGCCGGGAGGCCCCACGCTTGAAATCCGGACTTAAGCCACCAGATGCACGCTTAACCCATCAGTCACAAAGCGTTTGTGATCACGCA
>NZ_LWBU01000307.1:36506-36856 GCF_001646665.1 Streptomyces noursei
CCCCCGCCGTCACCACCACTGGCGGCGGGACCTCGTCGAACTGGCCGCCCTGTTCACCGCCGTGGCCGTCGCGGACGCGGTGGCGAACACGATCGCGCACGGCCCCGACGGCCCCTACCTGCTCGCCGTGTCGGCGGTCGTCCTGGTCGCCACGGCGGCGTTCCACACCTGGTGGGCACGGCGCCACAGCCATGCCCCGCCGGCCGTCCCCGATACCGGCGGCGGCCCGGCGGCGGCCGCCGGCCGGGACACGTCGGCCGGTACGGCGCTGTGGCGGATGCGGACCACGGTCCGCGACGAGCCCGGCAGTCTGGCCGCGCTGTGCACGGCACTGGCGCACCTGCACGTGG
>NZ_LWBU01000307.1:36929-37925 GCF_001646665.1 Streptomyces noursei
GCGCCCGCCTCGCTGCCGGCGGCGGCGCTGACGCGGGAGGTCGCCGCGGCGGGCGGCACGCAGACCTGGACGGAGCGCGCCGACGCCCACGACCTGGTGGACACGCCGGCGCGGGTGCTCGGCCTGGCGACCCGCACCGCGCTGGACGCGGCGGAACTGCCTCTCGCGCTGCGCCAGTTGCTCGGCCGGTGCACCATCCACTCGCTGCCCGCCGTCTCGCCGACGGGCCGCCCGACCGGTGCGACGGCCCCGGTGGAGGGCGCCCTGGAGGAGGGGGACACCGTGATGCGGCTGCGCGACCCCCACGGCGGTGCCATCACCGTCGAGCGGCCGTACCTGCCGTTCACGCCCACCGAGTTCGCCCGTGCCCGCGCCCTCGTGGAGCTGGACGCCCGCCTCGGCCCGCGCATCCCGCGCAGCCAGGACGTGCTGACCCTCCCCGAGGGCAACGAGATCACGGTCCGCCGCGCCGACCAGGGCGACCTGGAGGCCGCCCGGGCCATGCACGACCGCTGCTCGGACCGGACCCTGGGGCTGCGGTACCACGGCCCGGTCGGGGACGCCGGCAGCTACCTGAACCACCTCCTGAGCCCCCGGTTCGGCCGCACCCTCGCCGTGGAGACGGCGTCCGGCCGGCTCGTCGCCCTCGGCCACCTGCTGTGGGACGGCGACGAGACCGAGGTGGCCCTGCTCGTCGAGGACGACTGGCAGCGCCGCGGCATCGGCTCGGAGCTGCTCGACCGCCTGGTGGGGCTCGCGCTGGAGGCCGGCTGCGAGAGCGTGTACGCGGTGACCCAGTCGTCCAACACGGGCATGGTCGCGGCGATGCGCGGGCTCAACCTGCCGCTTGACTACCAGATCGAGGAGGGCACCCTGGTGATCACCGCGCGGCTGACCGGGATTCCCGCGCGCCGCCCTCGGCAGCAGCGGGCCGGCCGGACCGAGCGCTGAGCGCCTCCGTCAGGTCCCGCCACAGGTCCTCGACGTCCTCCAGGC
>NZ_LWBU01000307.1:38148-38751 GCF_001646665.1 Streptomyces noursei
CGGCGCGCCAGGTCGGCGGCGGTCGTGGCCGCGGCCCGCATCCGCACCGGCAGCGTGGACAGCCCGCGCAGCAGCAGATAGCTCGCCAGCGGGTGCAGGACGCCGCCGGTGGCGAACCGCACCTGGCGCAGCTTGCCGGCGAACTCCTCGTCGCAGGCCACCACGCCGGCGAGGACGTCCCCGTGCCCGCCCAGGTATTTGGTGGCGCTGTGCAGGACGATCCGCGCCCCGTGCTCCACGGGACGCTGGAGGACGGGCGTGGCGAACGTCGAGTCGACGAGGAGCGGCACCGAGCCGCAGGCCCGGGCGACGGCCCGGATGTCCACCTCGGCGAGCGTGGGGTTGGCGGGCGTCTCGACCATCACCAGGCCGGTGTCGGGCCGGATGGCGTCCGCGATGCCCGCCGGGTCGGTCCAGGTCACCTCCGTACCGATCAGGCCGGCGGTCAGGAGGTGGTCGCTGCAGCCGTACAGGGGGCGGACCGCCACCACGTGGCGCAGGCCCATGCTCGCCCGGACGAGCAGGACGGCGGTCAGGGCCGCCATGCCGCTGGCGAACGCGACGGCGCTCTGGGTGCCCTCCAGCCGGGCGAGCGCCGTCTCG
>NZ_LWBU01000307.1:38879-41689 GCF_001646665.1 Streptomyces noursei
CGAGCGGGACGGCGTGCAGGCCCTGGGCGGCGAGGTCGTCGCGTCCGGCGTGCACGGCCTCGGTGGCCAGCGCCCTCGGGGTGGGGAGGGCGGGCGAGGCGTCGAAAGACAGGGCATCCATGGACCGCACTGTGAACATCTACCGGGGAGTAGCGGGAACCGGCCGTGTTACGTTCGGCGAATGAACGATTCTGTCGTCCTGGACACGGTCGACCTGCACATACTTCGCCTTTTGCAGAACGACGCCCGGACCACGTATCGCGATCTGGCCGCCGAGGTGGGGGTCGCGCCCTCCACCTGCCTGGACCGGGTGGCGCGGCTGCGGCGCACCGGTGTGGTGCTCGGCAACCGGCTGCGGCTCGATCCGGCCAAAATCGGCCGCGGCCTGGAGGCGCTGCTGCTGGTGCAGGTGCGTCCGCACCGGCGTGAGCTGATCGGTCCGTTCGTCGACCGCATCCGTGCCCTGCCGGAGTCGAGGGCCCTGTTCCACCTGACCGGGCCGGACGACTACCTGGTGCACGTCGCCGTGGCGGACCCTTCGGACCTGCAGCGTCTCGTGCTGGACGAGTTCACCTCGCAGCGCGAGGTAGCCCGGGTGGAGACCCGGCTGATCTTCCAGCAGTGGGAGTGCGGCCCCCTGCTGCCGCCCGGCGCACCCGCTCATTTGTCAGCCGACCGGGACGGATGAGGGTGACGAGGGGGCCCGTGGCATACCAGGATGGCCTTATGCCAGAGACCTCCAGCAGCGCGCTCCCCCGCATGGTCGCCGACGCCTATGTCGACGCGCTCATCGAACTCGACCCGATCACCGGCACCTACCTGGGCGTCCAGAAGAGCGCCGGACTCCTTCCGGACTTCTCGCCCGCCGGTCAGGAAGAGATCGCCCGGCTGGCCCGTGAGACGCTCGCCCGGCTCGACGAGGCCGAGCGCCTCCCGGGCGCCGGCAGCGACGCCGAGCGGCGCTGCGGGCGGCTCCTGCGGGAGCGCCTCACCGCCGAACTGGCCGTCCACGAGGCGGGCGAGGGCCTGCGCACGGTCAGCAACATGCGCTCGCCGGCGCACAGCGTGCGCATGGTGTTCACCGTGATGCCCACCGGGACGGACGGCGACTGGGCGGCGGTCGCCGAGCGGCTGCGCGCCGTGCCGGCCGCGATCGCCGGGTACCGCGAGTCCCTCGAACTGGGCCTTCAGCGGGGCCTTCCGGGTGGCCCGCGCGCCACGGCGACGTTCGTCGGCCAGCTCACCGAGTGGACGGGGAACGACGGGGCGGGACGCGGCTGGTTCGAGGAGTTCGTGACGGCCGCCCCGGCCCGGTCGCGCCCGGAGCTGGACGCGGCGGCGCGCGGCGCCACCCGGGCGCTGGAGTCGCTGCGCGACTGGATGCGGGACGTGTACGCCCCGGCCGTCAAGGACGCCCCCGACACGGTGGGCCGTGAGCGGTACGCCCGCTGGTCGCGCTACTTCAACGGCAGCGACTGCGACCTGGACGAGGCGTACGCGTACGGCTGGGGCGAGTACCACCGGCTCCTCGCCGAGATGCGGGTCGAGGCGGAGAAGATCCTCCCCGGGGCCGGGCCGTGGGAGGCGCTCGCCCACCTCGACGAGCACGGCACCCACATCGAGGGCGTCGAGGAGGTGCGGGTCTGGCTCCAGCGCCTCATGGACGAGGCCATCGAGGCGCTGGACGGCACGCACTTCGAACTCGCCGAGCGGGTGCGCCGGGTGGAGTCGCGGATCGCCCCGCCGGGCGGCGCGGCGGCCCCGTACTACACCGGCCCCTCCGAGGACTTCTCCCGCCCCGGCCGCACCTGGCTGCCGGTCGACGGCGAGACCCGCTTCCCCGTGTACGACCTGGTGTCCACCTGGTACCACGAGGGCGTGCCGGGGCACCACCTCCAGATCGCGCAGTGGGTGCACGTCGCCGACCGGTTGTCCCGGTACCAGGCGACCATCGGCGGGGTCAGCGCCAACGCGGAGGGCTGGGCGCTGTACGCGGAGCGGCTCATGGACGAGCTCGGGTTCCTGCCCGACCCCGAGCGGCGCCTGGGGTACCTGGACTGCCAGATGATGCGGGCCTGCCGGGTGATCGTGGACATCGGCATGCACCTCGGGCTGGAGATCCCGGCGGATTCGCCGTTCCACCCTGGTGAGCGGTGGACGCCGGAGCTGGCGCAGGAGTTCTTCCAGCTGCACACCAGCCGCCCGCCGGCGTTCGTCGAGAGCGAGCTGACCCGCTACCTGTCGATGCCCGGCCAGGCCATCGGCTACAAGCTGGGCGAGCGGGCCTGGCTGCTGGGGCGCGAGAAGGCCCGCCGGCGGCACGGTGACGCGTTCGACGCCAAGAAGTGGCACATGGCCGCGCTGTCGCAGGGTCCGCTGGGCCTGGACGACCTGGTGGACGAACTCGCCCGGCTGTGACGGCTCGGCTCCGGGCCGCCGGGCGGGCGACGGGTGTCAGCAGCCGCAGTCGGCGGCCTCGACCGGGGCGGTGAGGGGGTCGGCGTCCCGTGTGCGGACGCCCTCCCACGTCTCGTACGCGAAGCCCTCGCGGACCCAGTACTCGAAGCCGCCCAGCATCTCCTTGACCCCGTAGCCGAGTTCGGCGAGGGCGAGGGCCGCGCGCGTGGCGCCGTTGCAGCCCGGCCCCCAGCAGTAGGTGACCACGGGCACCGCCTTGTCGAGCAGTTGCTCCGCCTGCTCGGGGATGAGGGCCGTCGGCAGGTGGACCGCGCCCGGGACGTGGCCCTGGTCGAACGAGGCGGTCGACCGCGAGTCCAGGACGACGAACCCCGGGTCGCCGCCCGCGGCGA
>NZ_LWBU01000307.1:41744-43047 GCF_001646665.1 Streptomyces noursei
GCGGCCGCGGCGGCCGGCGGCGCGGGCGGGACCCGCAGGACGGGGTTGGCGGCGGCAGGGGAAACGATGCTCGGTGTCGTCGTCATGTCCGGAAATCTACGGTGTGTCGATCATCCCGGTGAAGTGACGATCCCCGGTCATCGCCTTGTCCGGCCGGGGAATCCCCTGGTATTCCTCGTCCATGACGGGATATTCACCGGACGCCACCGACTGGCGCATCCTCGCGGCACTCCAGGACCAGGGCCGGGCCAGTTACGCCGAACTCGCCCGTGCCGTCTCCATGTCCGCGAGCGCCGTCACCGAGCGGGTCCGCAGGCTGGAGGAGGCCGGGGTCATCGCCGGCTACACGGCGGTGGTCGACCAGGAGCGGATCGGGCTGCCGATACTCGCCTTCGTCCGGCTGCGGTACCCCAACGGCAACTACAAGCCGTTCCACGACCTGCTGGAGACGACGCCGGAGATCCTGGAGGCGCATCACGTCACGGGCGACGACTGCTTCGTGCTGAAGGTCGCGGCCCGTTCGATGCGGCACCTGGAGGAGGTCTCGGGGAAGGTGGGCGCCCTGGGGTCGGTGACCACGAGCGTGGTGTACTCGTCGCCGCTGACCCGCCGGCCGATCAGCCGCTGACCGCTCCCCCGCCGCGCAGCCGGACCGCCGAACCGCCGCGCTCTTTCACCACCTCCAGCTGGGTGGGGATGCGGCGGCGCAGGTCGCCGACGTGGCTGACGATGCCGACGCTGCGGTCCCGTTCGCGCAGCGAGTCCAGGACGTCCAGCACCTCGTCGAGCGTCTGGTCGTCGAGGCTGCCGAAGCCCTCGTCGATGAAGAGCGTGTCGAGCCGTACGCCGCCGGCCTCGTCGGTCACGACGTCGGCGAGGCCCAGCGCGAGCGCCAGCGACGCGAAGAACGTCTCCCCGCCCGACAGCGTGGCCGTGTCGCGCTCGCTGCCCGTCCAGGCGTCGACGACGTGCAGCCCGAGACCCGCCCGCCGGCCGCCCGCACGGGCGTCGGAGTGGACGAGCGTGTACCGGCCGGCCGACATCCGGGCCAGGCGTGCCGTCGCCGCGGCGGCGACCTGTTCGAGCCGGGCCGCGAGCACGTAGGACTCCAGCCGCATCTTGCGTTCGTTGTCCGCGGAGGTGCCGGCGGTCAGCCCGGCCAGCCGGGCCACCCGCTCGTACTCCTCGCGCAGTGGCCCCAGCCGCCGTACCTCGGTGGCCGCCTGCCGGGAGAGCCGGGCCAGCTCGTCGCACCGCTCGCGGTGGGCGGCCAGCGCGGAGTCGGCGTCGCGGGCGGCGCGGT
>NZ_LWBU01000307.1:43197-44603 GCF_001646665.1 Streptomyces noursei
CGGCGGCCGCGGCGGCCGGGGTGTCGAACCCGGCGCGGAACGCGGCGTCGGCGAGCCGGTCGTCGGCCTCCTTGAGCCGGCGTGCCGTGTCCTCGACGGTACGCACGGCCCCGGCCGCCTCCGTGAGGCGGGCGATCCGGTGTTCCAGGGCGGCGGCGTGCTCCTCGACGGCCCCGCCCGGGACGCGGGCCAGCTCGGCGTCCACCTCCGCCTGGTCCCGGTCGAGCGCCTCGCGCCGCGAGGTCCGCGCGGCGGCCCGGCGCTCGACCTGCTGCCGCACCTCCAGCCGGCGCAGGTGCTCCGCCTCGGCACGGGCCAGGTCCTCGCGCGCCGCGTGCGCGCCGCCCGCGGCGTCCCGCGCCTCGGTGTACGCGCGCTCCAGCCGGGCCACCTCGTCGGCGAGGTCCGCCACCGCCGGCCGGCCGGTGCCGGCATCGGCCGCGGCCGCGGCACCGGACGGGACGCCCGCCTCCGCGCCGGCAGCCGTGCGGGCCCCCGCGTGACCGGCCTCCGCGCCGGAGCCGTCGCCCTCACCGGTCGCGGCCCGCGCGGCCGCCTCCCCGGGCCGCGTGGTGCCGGCGGCCTCCGCGACGGCGGCCGTCAGGGCCTCGCGGGCGACCGCGAGGTCGCGTTCGGCGGCCGCGCGTGCCTCGTCGGCCCGCGCGTGGGCCGCGTAGGCCGCGTCCTCCGTCGTCCGGTCGACGTGGTCGGCGTCGGCGCGGGCGGGTGCCGGGTGGTCGGCGGAGCCGCAGACCGCGCAGGGCTCACCGTCCGCGAGGGCGGCCGCGAGTTCCGCCGCGATGCCCCGCAGACGGCGTTCGCGCAGGTCGAGCCACCTCTCGTGGGCGGCGTTGGCCTCCTCCCGCGCGGCGGCCAGGCGGGTGGAGGCGGCGGCCACGTCCCCGGCCAGCGCGTCGCGGCGGCGGGCCGCGGCCAGCCGGCGGCGGGCGGGGTCGAGGCGGCCCGCGAGGTGTTCGGCGCGGGTCGCGGCCTCCTGGGCGGCCTCCACCCGGCCCTGGAGGGCGCGGCGGGTGGTCTCCCAGCCGGCCAGCCACACGTCGGCGTCGTGGAGGGCGTCCTCGTCCGCGCGGGCCTGCCGGTCCAGCTCCTCGCGCTCGCGGACGAGTCCGGCGGCGCGCCGCTCGGCCCGGCGCGCGGTGTCCAGGCCGCCGAGGTCCACCCGCAGCTGCCCGGCGAGCGCGGCCAG
Organism: Streptomyces noursei; assembly: GCF_001646665.1. Lineage (GTDB taxonomy): Bacteria > Actinomycetota > Actinomycetes > Streptomycetales > Streptomycetaceae > Streptomyces > Streptomyces lavendulocolor. Next base: position 44,405 of record NZ_LWBU01000307.1, read on the forward strand.
GTGCTCGGCGCCCGCGTCGGCGAGGTCCGGCGGCAGACCGGCCACGGCCCGCTCGTGCGCCGCGAGCGCCGCGCGGTGCTCCCGTTCGGCGTCGTCGCGCAGCGCCAGCGGGCCGGCCACCCGCTCCGCCTTGCGGCCACGTTCCAGGCGGGCCTCCCACGCGTCGCGCTCGGCCCGCCGGGCGTCCAGTTCGGCGGCG
>NZ_LWBU01000307.1:44770-46977 GCF_001646665.1 Streptomyces noursei
CGCCCAGGCGAGGACGTCTCCGGCGAGCCCCGGGTCGCCGGGCCTGCCGTCCGGGGCGGGCCATCCGGCGGCGGCGTCGCCGGCCGCCTGGGCGGTCCGGTGGGCGAGCGCCAGGAGCCGTTCGTCGCCGTCCTTGACCTGCTGCTCGGCGGCGCGGCGCAGTTCGGCGAGGCGTTCCTCGACGGCGGCGAAGCGGCGGGTGTCGAAGAGCCGCCCGAGGAGCTTTCCGCGGGCCTCCGCGTCGGCGCGCAGGAAGCGGGCGAATTCGCCCTGCGGCAGCAGCACCACCTGGCAGAACTGGTCCCGGCTCATGCCGAGCAGCTGGGTGACCTCCTCACCGATCTCCTGGTGGGAGCGGCTGAGGCCCTTCCAGGAGCCGTTGCTCGGGTCGTACTCCCGCAGCCACGACTGGGCCTTCTCGGTGGTGAAGCCGCCGCCGCGCTTCTTGGGGCGCTGCTGGGCGGGCCGCCGGGTGATCTCCAGCCGCCGGCCGGCGACGGTCAGGTCGAGCACGACCTCGGTGTACGTGCCAACCGGGGCGTGGTCGCTGCGCAGCGAGGTCCCGGGGCTCTGCCGGGCGCCGGGCACCGCCCCGTACAGGGCGTAGCAGACGGCGTCGAGGACGGAGGTCTTGCCCGCGCCGGTCGGGCCGTGGAGGAGGAACAGCCCGGCCCGGGACAGGGTGTCGAAGTCGACGGTCTGGGTGGTGCCGAACGGGCCGAAGGCGGTGATGTCGAGCCGGTGGAGCCTCATCCGGCCACCTCGCGCCGCGCCAGGTCCACGCGTACGTCGTCGAAGGCGCGCAGGAGCGCCGCGCGCTCGTGGTCGTCGGGGCCCGCGCCGCCGCGTACGTGGGTGACGAAGTCCTCGGCGATCTGCTGGTCGTCGCGGTCGCGGAGGCGCCGGCCGTAGGAGGCGAGGGGCTCGTCGTCGGGCCGCTCGGGGGCGAAGAGGAGGCTGAGGGTGTGGGGGAAGCGCTCGGCGAGGCGCGCCATGGGTTCGGCGGGGCGGACCGGGTCGGTGAGCGTCGCCTCGACCCAGGCGTCCTCGTGCCGGTCGAGCGCGGGGTCGGCGAGCAGGTCGTCGAGCCGGCCCCGGAGGCGGGCGAGGGGGCGGGGCACCGGGCAGTCGATCCGTTCGGCGCGGACCGTGCCGTCGCCGTCCAGGTCGACGAGCCACATCGTCTTGCGGTGCCCGGCCTCGGAGAAGGAGTAGGCGAGGGGCGAGCCGGAGTAGCGGATCCGGTCGGTGAGGGCCTGGCTGCCGTGCAGGTGCCCGAGGGCGACGTAGTCCACGCCGTCGAACACACCGGCCGGGACGGCGGCCACACCGCCGACGGTGATGTCGCGTTCGCTGTCGCTCGGCGCGCCGCCCGCGACGAAGGCGTGGGCGAGGACGACGGAGCGGGTGCCGGGGGCGCGGCCGGCGAGGTCGGTGCGCACCCGCTCCATGGCGGCCGTGAGCACGGCCTCGTGGTCGGCCCTGCCGGCCCCGAAGAGGTCGCGGACGAGGGCGGGTTCGAGGTACGGGAGCCCGTAGAACGCCACGTCGCCGTGGGCGTCGGCGAGCAGGACGGGGGTGCCGGCGCCGGCCGGGTCGGTCCGCAGGTGGATCCCGGCGCGTTCGATGAGCCCGGCCCCGACGCCGAGCCGGCGGCCCGAGTCGTGGTTGCCGGAGATCATCACGGTGGGTACGCCGGCCCCGGCGAGCCGGTGCAGCGCGGTGTCGAACAGTTCCACCGCGGTGAGGGGCGGGACGGCGCGGTCGTAGATGTCTCCGGCGACGAGGACGACGTCCACGTCGTGCTCGCGGACCGTCGCCACGAGGTGGTCGAGGAACGCGGACTGCGCGTCGAGCAGGCTCACCCGGTGGAACGACCGCCCCAGGTGCCAGTCCGATGTGTGCAGCATTCTCACGATGCCGCTCCGACCTGCATGTGTACCGCTCCTCCGCCCCCATGACCCGCACGGGCACCGTTGTGAACCCCGTACACGCTAACGGTGTCCGGCCCCGGGTCCGTCACGGACCTCTTCTTTCCCCGGTGCGCGGGCGGGTTTCCCCGGTGTGCGGGCGGGGGCGTCAGGCGGCGCCGTATGCTTCGCCGCCCAGTTCCAGCCGGGCGGTGCCGGCGGTGGCGTCGGCGAGCCAGGCGCGGAAGGCGTCGACGTCGGCGCCGGGCAGGCCGACCTCGATGGTGACCGCCTCGG
>NZ_LWBU01000307.1:47148-48422 GCF_001646665.1 Streptomyces noursei
CCGCCCGCCCCGAGCTTCACGCCCCCGTAGTAGCGGGTGACGACGGCGGCGACGTACCGCGTCTCGCGGCGCAGCAGCATCTGGAGCATGGGGGCGCCGGCCGTGCCGCCCGGTTCCCCGTCGTCGCTCGCCCGCTGTACGGCGGCGTCGGCGCCGATGACGTACGCGAAGCAGTTGTGGGTGGCGGTCGGGTGCTCCCGGCGGACGCGTGCGACGAAGTCCTGCGCCTCCTGTTCGCTCGCGGCGGGCGCGAGGGCGCAGATGAAGCGCGATCGGTTGATCTCGGTCTCGTGCACGCCCTCGCGGGCGACCGTCCGGTACTGCTCCTGCATCCCGCCACCCTATGCGCACGGGCGCGCGGGAATCTCCGGCGGTGTGTGGCCGTTGGCGCAGGCAGACGACGACCTTACGCACCGGAGGCGCAGCGTGACCGACGAGACGGAGACCATCGCGAAGATCCTGACCGAGTCCGGGGACACCTGGGCGGTGGTCGGCCTGTCCGGCAACCGGGCCCGCGCCGCCTATGGGGTGGCCGCCGTGCTGCAGCGCTTCGGCAAGCGGGTGGTGCCCGTGCACCCCAAGGCGGAGACGGTCCACGGGGAGCAGGGGTACGCCTCGCTGGCGGACATCCCGTTCCCGGTGGACGTCGTGGACGTGTTCGTCAACAGCGACCTGGCGGGGGCCGTCGCCGACGAGGCGGTGGCGAAGGGGGCCAAGGCGGTGTGGTTCCAGCTCGGGGTGGTCGACGAGGCGGCGTACGAGCGGACCACGGCGGCGGGGCTCGACATGGTGATGGACCGCTGCCCCGCGATCGAGATCCCGCGGCTCAGCCGGGGCTGACCCCGAGTCCTTCGAGGACGACCGCGCCCGGCAGCTCCGCGAAGGTCTTGCCGGGCACGATCAGCTTGCCCCTGCGCCGGCCGCTGCCGATGAGGACCCACTCGGTGTCGACCACCGCGGCGTCGACGAGGAGGGGCCAGTGGCGGGGCAGCCCGATCGGGGTGATGCCGCCGTACTCCATGCCCGTCTCGCCGGTGGCCGTGTCCATGGGCGCGAACGACGCCTTGCGGGCGCCGAGTTGCTTCCGCACGGCGCCGTTGACGTCGACCCGGGTGCTGGAGAGCACCACGCAGCCGGCGAGTGTGGTGTCGCCGCCCCGCTTGCCCGCCACGACGACGCAGTTGGCGGAGGCGTCCAGCAGGTCCCGCCCGTGGTGCTCGACGAAGACGGCCGTGTCGGCGATGGCCGGGTCGGTGTCGACGTACAGCAGCCGT
>NZ_LWBU01000307.1:48476-49331 GCF_001646665.1 Streptomyces noursei
CGCCCGTACGGCGTCGGCGACGGGCGCGACGATCCGGTCGAGGCAGTCGGGGGCCGGGCGGGCCTCGTCGAAGTCTCCGATGGGTGCGCGCATGCGGTCACGCTAGCAATGGCCGGCGTGCGGGCGGCGGGCCGTCTCAGCGTACGGGCGGGACGGAGACCGCCATGGTCATCTCGACCGTGCCGGCACCGTCGTTGCGGTACGCGTGCGGCACGTTCGACTCGAAGACGGCCGAGGTCCCGGCGGGTACGCGGTGCTCCACCCCGTCGACGGCGAGGGTGAGTTCGCCCGCCGTGACGTGGAGCAGTTCGGTGGTCCCGTCGGGGTGGGGGTCGGAGGCGCGGGAGTCGCCGGGGACCAGTGTCCACGACCACAGTTCGAGGGGGCCCCGGGCTTCGGCGCCGACGAGGAGCGTGGTGCTGCTGCCCCGGTCGGTGGACCACATCCGTACGGCCTTCTCCGGGGGCACCAGGCGGACGTGCGGGCCCTGCTCGTGGTCGAGGAGCGTGGTGATGGAGACGCCGAGCGCGTCGGCGAGCTTCACGGTGGTGCCGACGCTGGGGTTCGTCCGGGCCTGCTCGATCTGGATGATCATGCCTCGGCTGACCCCCGCCCGGGCGGCGAGCACGTCGAGGGTGAAGCCGCGCTCACCGCGCCACCGCTTGAGGTTGCGGGCGAGCGACTGCGCGAGCTGGTCGAGGTCCGACACGTTCCGTCCAATACAGCGAATGGCACAGTCCATCGGAGTGCACTGCGGTCGGCTGCACCCCACTGTTCACCGCACTGTACTGCGGGGGCCGCCGCGGCAGCACGGTCCGCCCCGGTGGCCGGTCCTCCCGCGCGCGGGGCGGGGCC
>NZ_LWBU01000307.1:49396-49876 GCF_001646665.1 Streptomyces noursei
GTGCGTCGCCGCCCGGCACCGGTCGGTACGGTGCCGCCGCGGCCGTCCGGTCGGCACGGTGCTGCTCGCGGGCGGCCGTGTCAGGCGTTGTCCGGGTCCAGCTCGGCGAGCGCGGCCAGCTGCTCGGGCGTGATGCCCTGCGGCACGGGTACGGGAGCGGGCGTGCGCAGCGGCGGCTGCCAGCCGCTCTCGGCGTCCCAGCGGCGTACGACCCGGGCCGGCGCCCCGGCGACCACCGCGTGGTCGGGCACCTCGCCCCGGACGACGGCCCCGGCGGCGACGACCACGTTGCGGCCGAGGCGGGCGCCCGGGAGGACCACCGCGCCGGTCCCGAGCCAGCAGCCCGGGCCGATCTCCACCGGCGCGGAGCGCGGCCACTGCCGGCCGATCGGCTCGTCGGGGTCGTCGTAACTGTGGTTGGTCGAGGTGATGTAGACGTACGGCCCGCAGAAGGTGTCCGCGCCGATGGTCACGGCCGCG
>NZ_LWBU01000307.1:49888-50970 GCF_001646665.1 Streptomyces noursei
CGGCGACCACGTGGCTGCCGCGTCCGAGGACGACCCCGTTGCCGAGGGTCAGGATCGGGTCGGGGCCCAGGTCGAGCCCCGGCAGCATCCCGGCCGTGAGCGTCACCTGCTCGGCGATGATGCAGTGGTCGCCCAGCACGATCCACTCCTCGCCGAAGACGGTGCCCTGCGGGAACGCCAGCCGCGTGCCGGGGCCGAGCCGGCGGAAGCGCAGCCGCCCCGGGTGCTCCGCGGTGACGGCACCCGTCTCCTGCACCCATCGCCAGCCGCCGTGCACGGCCCGGCTGAGGATCCGTCGCCGCCAGGCGGCCAGGGAGGAGAACGTGTTTCTGTTCTTCGGCACCCGGACACGGTAGTCGCCCCGGTCACCGGCCACTCGTACGGCGCTCTGTGATGTTCGCCCCACCGTCGCCGCCGGAACGCCCGTCGCCTAACGTTCCCCTGGCGCGACTTCGCAACACGAGGAGCAGGCGATGGCAGAGCGGGCGTTGATCACCGCGGTGGGCGGCAAGGAACCGGACGTGCATCCGGAGGCCTTCGCCGCACCGACCTCCGTGGTGGTCGGTGAGGTGACGATGGCGGCGGGTTCGAGCGTCTGGTACCACGCCGTGCTGCGCGCCGACTGCGGCCCGATCGTCCTGGGCGCCGGCTCCAACGTGCAGGACAACTGCACCGTGCACGTCGACCCGGGCTTCCCCGTCACGGTCGGCGAGCGCGTCTCGGTCGGCCACAACGCGGTCCTGCACGGGTGCACCGTGGAGGACGACGTGCTGGTCGGCATGGGCGCCACCGTCCTGAACGGCGCCCACATCGGGGCCGGCTCGCTGATCGCCGCGCAGGCACTGGTCCCGCAGGGCATGCGCGTCCCGCCCGGTTCGCTGGTCGCGGGCGTGCCGGCGAAGGTCAAGCGGGAGCTGACCGCGGAGGAGCGAGAGGGCATCAAGCTGAACGCCGCGATGTACCTGGAGCTCGCGCGCGCCCACGGCGAGGCGCACCGGGCCTGACCGTCCTGCCCCGGCCCGGTGGCCGGCTGCTGCTTCGGCCGGCCCGGCCCGGGCAGGCGGCGCGCGAGCCGCCGCCGG
>NZ_LWBU01000308.1 GCF_001646665.1 Streptomyces noursei
ACCGGCGGGGGGGGGGGGGCCTGCTGGGGCGGCCGCTGCGGGAGGGGGGGGGGCTGGCGCGGGTGAAGCCCGCGGGGCTGGCCGCCGCCGGGAAGGGGGTGGGGGGCGGGGGCCTGGGGCGCCGTCCCCCCGCCCGGCGGGGGGGCGTGCTCGGCGTGCCGGGCCGGCTGCGGGCCGCCGCGGGGGGGCGGGGCGCGGGGGGGGGACCGGGCCCGGCTCCCGGGCACCCCGCGGCCGCCGCCGGGCCCGT
>NZ_LWBU01000309.1 GCF_001646665.1 Streptomyces noursei
TGTTCTCGCCGGACGGCTCCACGGAGACGCCCCGGGTGGAGATCGGGGTGACCCCCACCACCCTGGGCGGTGGCTCCGGGCACTGACGGTCCCCGGACAGGGCCCCGGGGCGGCGGTTCCGGGGATGCGTTCCCGGGGCGGGGCCCGGCGGGCGGGCCAGGGCCGGGGGCAGGGCAGGGGGGCCCGGGCCGGGGGGCGGGCCCGGCCGGGCAAGGGGGGGGTTGCGGCGCCCCGGCGCTGTTCGTGTGTGC
>NZ_LWBU01000310.1 GCF_001646665.1 Streptomyces noursei
AGCGGGGGGGGGGGTGGGGGCGCGGGGGGGGCTGCGCGGCCGGGGCGGTGTGGGGGGGGGGCGGCGGGGGGGGGGGCGGGAGGGCGCGGGGCGGCGCCGGGGGGGGGGGGTGGGGCGGGGGGGGGGGGGCGCGGGGGAGCGCCGGGGCCGGCGCGCGGGGCGTGGCGGTGACGGGGGGGGGGCTGGGGGGCGGGGGGGGGGAGGAGGGGGGCGGGCGCGACGGGGGGGGGGTGGGGGGGGGAGGGGGGGG
>NZ_LWBU01000311.1 GCF_001646665.1 Streptomyces noursei
TCAGCGCGAATTGCGTGCGGCGGGCGGGGGGGGGGGCCGCGGGGGGGCGGGCCCGGGGCCGCCCGGGGGGCCGGGGCGCCCGGGGTGGGCGGGCGGGGCGGGGGGGGGGGGGGGGGGGGGTGGCGTCGGGGGCGGACGGGGGGTAGGGGCGCGGGGGGGCGGGGGCGGCCGGCGGCGAGGCGGGTCGGGGGGGGGGGCGGGGGCCGGGGGGA
>NZ_LWBU01000312.1 GCF_001646665.1 Streptomyces noursei
TCCATGCTAACGGCCTGCGGCGGCGTCTCATTCCACGAGCACGATCACTCAGAAGGTTTGTACGTTCACACGTACGGCCGCACGGGCGCCCCGCGGCTCACTGCTCGGCGAGCGCCCGCAGCCGGCTGCGCGCACGGTGCTGGGCCACCCGGACCGCTCCGGCGGCCATGCCCAGCATCTGGCCCGTCCCTCCGGCGGGCAGGCCGCCGGCGACGCGCCGCACCAGCAGCTCGCGCTCGTTCTCCGGGCG
>NZ_LWBU01000313.1 GCF_001646665.1 Streptomyces noursei
GGCGGGCGGGCGGGGGGGGGCGGGGCAGTGCGCGGGCCGCGGGGACAGGTGGCGGGGCGCGCGGGAGCGGGCGGGCTGCGCGTGCCCCAACCCCGGGCGGTGCGAAGCGGACAAACCGCTCGAGCAGGGTATGCGGGTGGCTGGGTCGGGTGACGCCGCCAGCGGCCGCGAGCTGCTGGGGGACCGGGCGGGCGAGGGGGGCCGCCGTGGGGGGGGC
>NZ_LWBU01000314.1 GCF_001646665.1 Streptomyces noursei
GGGGCCCGCGGTCCATCGGCGGGCCCGGCCCCCCTCTCGCCCCGGTGGCCGGCGGGCTCCGCACCGGCCTCCCCCGGGGCTCGCCACCCGTTCGGCGCGGCCCCTCCGACCCGGGCGGCGGCGGCGCCGGGCCTCTTTCCGCCCCGGCTGGTGGTCTCCCCCTTCCTGGGGCGCACCCGCGCGGGGCCGGGCCTCATGACGGGGGGCACGGCCGGGCTGCTCTGGCGGGGCGGCGGGCCGGGGG
>NZ_LWBU01000315.1 GCF_001646665.1 Streptomyces noursei
GGCCCGCAGCGCACTGGCGGGCGCCACGGGCGACACGGACGCCCCCGTCCCCGCGTACGGGGCCCGCGGCGGCGCCCGGGCGGTTCCCTTCCCTTTTCCGCCGCGGGTCGGGATTTTCTCTTGCGCACGAGGGGCAAGGGCAGGAGCCACTGCGATGTCTCCTACCCGCCACATGTGCGATAAAACGCCCGCGGGACACCCCATGACCCCA
>NZ_LWBU01000316.1:0-32898 GCF_001646665.1 Streptomyces noursei
GACCAAAGAGACAGAACCTAGTCGTCGGGTGTGTAGTTCAGCGCGCCGCAGTTCCAGCAGTCCCATTCGGCGGGAACGTCGACCAGGTCGCAGCAGTCACAGCCTTCGCCGTGCACGATGCAGTCCTCGCCGCAGTCCCAGCAGGTGAAGTGCAGGTGTGCCATGCCCTTGTCCCTTCCCCCGTGATCGTGGTGGGGCCCGACAAGAGCATGCGCCAGATACCGGCGTTTTACTGCGAGTTGATGAAGCCGGGCGGGCTCGGTCAGAGACTGGAGATCAGTCCGGCGAGCGAGGCGAGGCCGTTGTTGATGGCGGGGGCCAGGCCGGTCGCGGCGAGGGTGAAGCCGAACAGGGTGCAGGCCAGCGCGGATCCGACGCGGACGTAGCCGCCTCTGACGAGGACGATGATGCCCAGCAGTGCGGCGGCGGAGATCGAGAGGGCCACGGTGGGTGGTGCTCCTTCGGAGTCGGGGTCGGGGTCGGGGTGGGGCCGGCCGTGCTCGGGCAGACCGGCCCCAGGGATGGGTGGGTGGGGTCAGGCGTCGGTGAGGCTCTTGATGGCCTCCAGCGCCTGACGGGGCGAGGTGACCTGCGGCTCGGCACGGCGGCTGCCCCGCTTGCCGCCCTTGCCGCCACCGCCGCCGCGGCGGCTGGTCTTGCCCTCGCCGTCGTCGCCTTCCTCGGGCTCGGGCCAGAACTCGCCCGGCCTGACGGGCTCGTTCCAGTCGAACCACAGGCCCCGCTTGGTCAGCTCTTCGATCTCGTAGTCGGTGAGCCGGTTGACCTCGTCGGGGAACAGCTCGGTGAGGTCGGTGTCGAAGTCCGCGTACAGCGACCGCATCAGGACGGCGCGGCCGTTGTCGAGGACGATGACGGCGACGCCGCCGGTGGAGACGCCGTTCTCCGGGTCGGCCTCGCCGCGCATGGCCCGCTCGATCGCGGAGCCTTCGGTGCGGGAGTAGCGGGCCGGGATGGTCGGCACGTCGAAGGCGTTCTCCATCGTGCCCTCCGCGGCCTTGCGGGTGGCGCCGGGCGACCCCATGTTGAAGATCACGGGCCTGCTGTTCTGCCGCAGGTTGTCCTTCATCTCCGTGGAGAACCCGTTGTGCGCGAACGGGCTCTGGCCGGCCGGGTTGAAACCGATGCCGTACTTCAGGCCGGTGACCGTGAGGTCCTCGCCGTCCTTCTGGATGAACTCGCCGAAGTCGGCGTCCTGGGCGGCGGTCATGAACTCGTCCGCGTACACGTTGAGCTGCCGGTAGGGGCAGCGCGGGTCGCCCGGCTTGTAGTCGTGCGGCTGCCCGTCGTGCGGCCGGGGCATCTCCGCCCGGATCTCGCACAGCGCCAGAGCCGCCCGCAGGGAGCGGGCCATCCACAGGGCGTTCGAGCCCTGCCGGTCGATGTACCGGCCGAGGACGGTGGTCTTCTCGTCCTTGCGGACGGTGGACAGCCACACCACCTGGCCGTCCAGGGACTGGGCGGCCATGTGGATCGCGAAGAACTGCGTCTTGCCGGACCGGCTGACGCCGAGGGTGAGGCCGTGGGCCGGGGCGTTCTTGTCGTGCTGGTACACCATCGTCTTGACCGGCTGGCCGGTGATGGTGAACCCGCACACGTACATGCCCTTGGCGTCCGGGGTCAGCAGCTCGCGGGTCGCGGGGAAAATCTGCGACAGCGGCGGGGTGTCGAACGCGCTGATCAGGAACTCCGAGCCGTCGATGAGGACGAAGACGCAGGAGTCGTCCTCGGGCAGGCCCAGGCCGCGGCAGACCTTGGCCAGGTCGATGCGCGGCGTCTCGGTGGAGTCGGCCATCTTCGCCCGGTAGAAGGTCACCCCGCGCTCGTCGTCGCGGGTCCGGTGGACCAGGACGGAGCCGGGGGCCCCGCCCTTGGGACCGGCCACCCGGTCCACCCAGCGCTCGGCGTCGGTCGGCTTGGTACGCCGCCGGACGTTGGCCTCGGGGGTGATGCTGGCCTCCATCCAGCCGGGACCGCCCTGGCGGCCGGGCTGGAGCGGAACGTCCGCGAGGATGACGTCGGCCGCGGGCACCCCGAAGGCCGCGCCGACGGCCTCCGGGGACAGGCCGGTGATCGGCCGTCCGGTCTCCGAGGCCCGCAGCAGCAGGGTGAGGTCGTGCCGCATGCCGGGGTGCCGGGTGGCCTTGACGACGTGGGTGCGGGCGGGCATCCCGGCGCGCTCCCACAGCATCCGCGCCTCCCGGGTGAGCGGGTCCGCACCGTCGTCCGGGAGCGCCGGTGACGGCTCGGGAGCGGCCTCGGCGGGCGCCGGCTGCGGGACGGGGGCGGCGAGGGCGGGGCGGTGACGGCGGCGGGCGTGCCGGGAGTACGGCAGCACCAGCAGGCCGGCCGCCGCCCATCCGGCGGCGAGCAGGCCGTCCAGCCAGTACGGCCCCCAGCCGACGGTGTTCTTGGCGGCGACGTCGACGGCGGCGGCCAGGACCAGCGGGGCCCAGCGCAGGATCTTGCGTCCGGCGCCGGTCTCCTCGCTCTTGGCGGCGAGGATGATGCCGCCGATCCCGGCCGCGCCGGCCAGCTGCACGACGGAGTCGACGGGGCTGTCGGGGTAGAGGTTCGGGGCCACGGCCAGCACGGGCGCGGCGAGGGTGTAGGCGAGGCGTTCGAGCGCGACGCTGCGCGGCGTGGTCACCGGCGTTCTCCTTCGCGGAACGAGCACGGGCGGCCCCGCTGGTGTGCGGGGCCGCCCGTGGCGGGAGGGGGTGGGGGAGGGGGGTCAGCGGCTGAAGAACCCGGGCTTGGGCGTCTTCTCGCGCCTGCCCGAGCGGATGTCGTCCAGCGCGCCGTAGAGCTTGGCGTGGGTCTGCCGGGTCTGGTGGGTGAGGCCGGCGGTCTCCTGTGCGGTGTCGGACAGGGTGCGGACCTCGCGGGCGGCGCCGACCAGGGCGGCCTCCACGGCGTTCGTGAGCGCCACGAACTTCGGGTCGAGGTGGGCGTTGGCGATGTCCTGGGCCATGTCGCCGGCGTCGCTGGCGTTGGCCTGCATGCTGCGGAGCAGCGACTCCAGCTCAAGGGTGGCGTCGTCCATGGCCTTGCCGAGCTTGTCCAGCTTGGCCTGGACGGCCTTGTACCGGTTGTCGCCGTCGGCCGGGGCGGGCGCCGCACCGGTGCTGCGGGGCGTGAGATCGCTCATCAGCGGGGTTCCTCCTGGGTCTAGTCGTGGTGGGCGGCGGCAGAGGCGTGCGCGAGACCGGCGTCTTCCTTGGCGGCCATGTCCTCGCCGTAGACGCGGGCGACCATCACGGCGGCGAGAGCGGCGGCCTCCTTGGCGATGCCGCACATCTCGGCGCACTTCTCCGCCTGTCCCTTCATGCGGGCCGCGGAGTCGGCCAGGTCCGCGATCAGGTCGGTGACCTTGGTGTCGACGTTGTGGTCGCCGACCAGGTCGGCGGCCATCTCCCGCAAGGCGTCGGCGACCTTGCCGAGGGCCTGCATCAGGGCCTCGGCCCTCTCCTGATCGGAGGCGGCCTTCAGCGCGATGTTCGCCATGCCCATCAGGTACTCGTCGAACGTGATGTCCGTCCGGTGCTGGGCGGCGAGATTGCCCTGCCCGGCCGGCCTGCTGACTCCCGAGCCGCTCACGCTGCTCCCTTCCGTGCTCGTGGGCCGGCTGGTGCCGGGCCGTGCGGTGTGCTGTTCCGGCGCGGGCGGCAGGCCCTTCACGCCGGTCGTGACGGCCGCGGGCGCGTCGGGGACGATGGCGGCGTCGACGATGTCGTCCTCGCCCTTCGCGGCAGGGCGCTTCGGCGGGCGGGTGTCGTGGTCAGGCCACTCCACCGTCGGGGTGGAGTCCTCCTCACCGAACGGGCTGTCCGCCGTACGCCCGCGCCGCCGGGACCGGCCCGTACGACCGCTCCCCGCACGCCCGGTCCGGCCGGTGCGGCGAGCGCGTCCGCGCCCCCCGGTCCGGCCCGCGCCGGTGCGGCGCCGCCGGAAACGGCGCCGCTTCTTCGAGCCGTCAGACGCCCCGTCACCACCCTGAGTCTCCTTGCCAGCGCCTGCCGGGTCGTCCTTCGTGGCGCTGGAGGCCCCGCCTGAGCCGTCCTTGGCGGCCTTCTCGTCCTTGCTGCCGGTCCCCTTGTCCTTGTCCTTGGTCAGGCTCACCTTCTCGGTGCCGGCCGCCTTGGCGTCCTTGGGGTCCTTGGCGTCGGCGGCGGCCTTCGCGTCGGCCCGCCGCTTGTCGAAGCGGCGCTGGGCTTCCTCAGCGACGGCCTGGCCCAAGGTGACGCGATCCGGCCCGGACGACGCCGCGGCTTCCCGCTTCGCCTTCCGCGCCGCATCGCGCTCCTGCCGCTTCGCACGCCGGTCCTCCCACGCCTGCTGCCGGTTGGCGCGGGCCTGGTCGCGGTCCTTGGACCGGTCACCGAGGCCAGCGGTGTGACCGGCGCTGCGCCGCTCCTGCCGCCCGGCCTGCCGGCCGGCGGCGCGCTCCTGGCGGCCGCGGGCCCGCTCGGCACGGGCGCTGGACGCCGGGCCGCGATCCGCCCGGCCGCCGCCGTCGCCCTTCGAGCTGCCGCTGCGGCCGGAGCCGCCAGAGCCCGCGTGAGAGCCTTTCGAGCCCCCGGACGACCCGTTGCGCCCGGAACCGGCCGTGTGACCGCCAGAGGCCCGCTCAGGGCCCTTCTTGCCGCCACCGCCGCCACCGGTCGACCCGGACCCCGAACGGCTTCCGGAAGCGCCGGAGTTGGAGCCCCGCGACGACCCGGGCCGGTTCGGCCCCGGGCTCGAGTTCGTACGGGACGGCCCCGTGCCACCACCGCCACGCGAGGACCCGCCGCCACCGCCGGCCTTCGAGCGGCCCTTGTCCGCCCCCAGGCCAGAGCTGGACGCTTTCGTGCGGTCGGCCTCGGCCTTTCCACGGGCCGCCGCCTTGTCGCCCTTCGCTTTCATGATCGCGGCGTGGAGCTTTCCGTTCTGCTCCATCATCGCGACTTCCTGCGCGGTGCGACCCTCGATCAGCGCGGCCTTACGCGCTATTTCGGCCTCACGGAAAGGCGCTTCGCCCTCATGGAGCGCCCGCGCCCTTTCCAGCCGGAATTCCAGCCAGTCACCGAGACGGTCAGCGAGAGAACGAGGCTGAACGTATTCGCCTTCCTCATACTCGCCTTCATCACATTCGGTTGCCGAAGCCGTAATTCCTTCCGAACGCAGCGCCAATTCCGGGTCCGGTGCGACCGGAATCGGCGGCAACTCCATCGTGGTCTCCTCCGGGGACTCCGGCGGAGCCTCCGGAATGTCTTCCGTCGACACAATGGTGTCGGCGAAATTCGGGACCGGCGGCGGCGCGTAGGTGGAATCACCGCTCCACGGGCCGCGGACCAGGATCCCGTTCGGATCGTCCACGTCGGACACGGTGCACCTCCCTCCAGGGACTTGACAGACAGTGGGGTCTCGTGTGCACGCGCGTGCACGTGCACGTGTGCACGCTTTACGCGCGCGAGGCCCCGCCGGAGCCCGGCGGGGCCTTCGTTGGTGACGTTCAGTTACGCGGGCCGTGCTGCTCCAGCACCTGCTGCGCGTACTGCATGAGGTGGTTCCACAGCCTCGCGTCGCCCTCGGCCCGCTTGTCGATCGCGAGCTGGAACAGGCGGCACACGCTGGTGAATCCGGGGATGACGTCATTGCGCCCGGCTTTGACGTCCTTGGCGATTCGAGACCGAGTAACGCGGAGCCAGAATTCCATCCGACCCATCTCGCCGCGACTTTCGATCGCCTTGCGCTCCTCTCCCTGCAACCAGGTGTTCCGCCCTTGAATCGAGCGTTCGACGCTGGTGAGGGGGCGCGTCACGCCGACTCCCTGTTACCCAGGTCGAAAATCGACGTGGGGCCACCATAGCCGAGCGCCTGCGCACCCTCCTGGGGCGGATTCGGCGCGGCCTGGAGCGGCTGCGGGTTCTTCTTCCGCCACTTTTCCAGCTCCTTTTCCTTCCTTTCCTTGGCTGTATTCACCACGGCCTCGTCGTGGGCGCGGCGCTTATAGGCGCTCTTTTCCAGGCCCTGGGTGAGGTTGTTCAGGTTCCTGAGAACCTGACCGAGGGACTTTTCCACGGGCATCGCACGCAGCCTGGCGTGGTACCAGCGGTCGCCCTCCACGTGCGTGTCGCGCAGGTGCACGCGGGTCTCGTGCGCGAGGGTCTCCAGGTTCTTGCCGATGTCCAGCAGGACCCGCTGAACGTCGGCCAGATACCGGGCGGTTGCCTCCGGGTTCTGCGCGACGTCGCGCAGAGGGGAGTGGTTCGGGTCGGTGCTGTTCATGCGAGAAGACCTCCAGGTCTTGGGGGTTGGGGATGGAGGGAGTCCGTGTTCGGTACGAGCTGTCCCGCGCCCGCTCGGGGCGGGCGCGGGTGAGCGGCCTGCCGGCCGTGGCCGTCACCGGCTCGCGCTCACGCTCGGGAGCGTGGGCGCGAGCCGGCGGCGACCATGAGCGGCAGGTGCTGTGCAGGGGGTGGGACGCTCAGGCGTTCGCCGGGGAGCTCGCCTTCGCGCTCACCAGGGCGTCCTGGGCGCTCTCCTCGACTTGCTCACGCAGGCGCTGGGCGGTCGGGCGGGAGACGGGCTCGTCGGACAGGCCCGCCTCAGTGAGCGCGTCGCGGATCTCCGTCCACTGCGGGCGGCGCCCGAGCTCGGTGTAGAGGAGCCGGATACGGTCGTGGCGGCGCTCGGTGAGCGCGTCCCGCTCGCTGCGCGTGCGGGGGCTGTCCGCTCGGTGAGCGTCGTCCCCCTCCGCGTTGCGCTCACCGTGGTGAGCGCCCGAGGTGAGCGCCGGACGCTCACGCTCACCGTCGGCGTTCCCGGAGGCGAGCGCGCTCAGTTCCGGGTGAGCGTCGTGAGCGTCGCCGCTCTCCTCCGCCCGCTCGATGGTGTGAGCGTCATCGGGGGTGAGCGTGTCGGCGAGCGCGGCGGGCGCCGTACCGAGCTTGAGCGTCATCCGCTGCTCCAGCGGAGCCTTCCACCGCCACAGCAGACCGTGCTCCTCGCGCAGCCGCGCTCGCAGCCAGGTCTCCTCCTGGAGGCGGGTGAGCGCCTCGTCGTAGGAGGTGATCTCCCACAGCACCATCCGGCGGCGCAGCCGGGCGGTGGGGATCGGGGCGAGAATCCAGCGGGATCGGCGCACCGTCTCCATCCGCTTCTTGCCGGTGACCGCGCCGATCCTCGTGGCGTACACGTGGGAGGCGATCTCCGAGAAGACGACCCACAGCAACGTGAGGGCGGCGTGCCCCAGCCGGCCGCCGGGGGTTTCGGCGGCCTGCCAGTTCAGGTAGACGGTCACCCCCGTCAGCGCGCGGGGCACCCAGCGGATCCAACGCAGCTCCATCCCCATTCGGATCAGGATCAGGTTGGCGCCGGTGAAGGCCGGGATCGCGACGTCGATGCCGACCGGCAGCAGCCACGGCCACTCCCAGCCCCACCCCGTCGCCTTGGTCTCCAGCGCGGTGTAGGAGGAGAGCAGGCCGAGGGTGGAGACGGTCGCGGCCGCCAGGACGATCGCGACGACCAGCACCAGCTCCTGCCCGGACAGCGGCGGCACCCCGCCGACGGGCCGGGCGTCGTTGCGGACCTTGCGTCGCTTGGCGCGCGACTCCGCCTTGATCTCCCGGCGGCGGGCCCGCTGCACGGTGCGCTGCGTCGCCGCCTCCAGGACCCGTTCGGCCTCGGCGCAGGCTCGCGCGGCGGCGGCCTGATCGGCCGCGGCCTTGGCCGCCGCCTCCCGGGCCGTCTTCGCGTCCGTATCGGCCTGCTCGCGCAGCCGGGCGACATCCTTGTCGGTGGCGACCCGCAGCTCCTCAGCCGAGGTGCGGGCGTCGTCCAGGGCACGCTCGGCGTCGGCGCGAAGGCCGGCCGCGGCCTTCTCGGCCCCGGCCCGCACCTGCGCGGCCTGGCCGTCCGCGCTCTCGCGCATCCGGTCGGCCTCGCCTCGCGCCCGCTCCAGGACCTGTTCGGCGTCGGTGGTGGCGCGGGAACGGGTCTCCGCCGCAGTGCGCTCCGCAGCCGCGAGCAGCTCGTTGCGCTTCGTCTCCGCGTCGGCGAGGACCTTGGCGGCGGCCTGCGCAGCCTGCGCCTGCACCTCGTCAGCCTGCGCAGCCGCCGTGATAGTGACCTCCCCCGCCTTGCGGCGGGCGTCAGTGAGCAGCTGCTCGGCAGACGCCTTGGCCTCGACGAGGACCTGGTCGGCGTTGCCGGACGCCGTCGCCGTGATGGTGTCGGCCTCCGCGCGGGCGTCGGCGAGCAGCTGCTCGGCCTTCGCTTCGGCATCGGCCAGGACCTGGTCGGCCTCGGCGGCCGCGCTGGTCGCCGCCTCCGTGCGGATCCGGTCGGCGCCGGCCGCCGCGTTAGCGAGAAGGCGGCCCTGCTCGGCCGCGGCCGCCTCGGTGATCGAGGCCGCCTCGGTCCGCGCGCCGTCCAGCAGTTCAGCGGCCCGCTGCTCGCCGTCGGTCAGGATGCGCGCGGCGTCGTCGGCGGCCAGGTCCCGAAGGTCGGCGGCGCGGTCGGCGGCGTCGGCCCAGACCGGCTCGGCCTCCTCGAACACCCGCGGCACGGTCTCCTCAGGAGCGGCGGCCTCGGCGGGGATGGTGGCCGGCGGCGTCGGCACCTTGGCACGTCCGGCGCCTCGGGGCTTCGCGGCCGGGGCGGGCTTCCGCCTGCGCCGGGTGGTGGTGCTGGCCACGGGGGTGTCCTCTCTTTCCGGCGCCTCGTGCAAGAGGTCACCGCGGGTCGGCGTCGGTCGGTAGGGTCGTGACCAGGCCCTCCGAGGCCCCGGCAGCTCTAATGCCAGGGACTCGGAGGGCCGTCAGCGTGGAGCAGGTGGTCAGCGCTGCTCAGGCAGCTCGGGCCGCTGGTTGGCGGTCGCGTGCTGCTGCGTGAGCCAGGCGATGGCGGCCGCCGTCATGCCGTCGGCCGCGCCGTCACTGTTCAGCGGCGCGCTGTCGATGTCGCGCATCGCGTCCACGGCAGGAAGCAGCCGCATGTAGTCCCGGCCGGCGGCGTAGATCGGGCGGCCCGACGGGAGCGGCGTGAGGTCGTAGGTGACGCCGCCCACGCAGATCCGGTCGATCCGGCAGACGAAGGTGTGGCGGGACTGCCCGGTCCAGAACAGTTCCGGGTCGCGGTACAGGACGTACTGGCCCCGCTGGAACGTGACGGCGGGGGTGGTGCTCTGGGTGCTGTTACGCACGGCAACTCCTGGCGGCTCAGGTGGTCCGGACTGTCCGGCTCCCAGTCACCGCCCGACCCGGCCGCCGAAGCGGTCGGTGCGGGCGGATCAGGCAGCCGTCAGGCCAGGGCCGCGAGCGGCCGGTGCGGGGCGATGACCTGGCCGTCGGGGAGCAGCTCGCCAGTGTCCTCGAAGACCACGACGGCGTTGCACAGCAGGCTCCAGCCCTGCTCCGGGTGAGCGGCCACGACGTGCGCGGCCTCCCGGTCCAGGCTGTCGGCGGTCGGGCACGTGGGGTTGTGCGTGCACAGCGAGTCCGGCAGCCGGGTGGTGCCGACGGTCGTCGCGGTGTCGAGCGGGGTGCTGCTACGCATGGGCTCTCCTACAGGGGAAGCCCGAGATGGTCTCCCGGGCTGGAGGCGTGCGGAAGGCCAGCCGCCCGTCCTGCGGGCGACCGGCCTGGTCGAACAGGCCCGGCGGGTGGGGAGTTGGGTCTCCGTCCCGCCGGGCGGTCAGCCTCGCCGCTTCTTCTGCTGGGCGACGTAGGCGTCCTGGAGCCGGGCGAACGACTCGTACAGGCCCTGGCCAGCGGCGCACCGCGCGCCGGGCGAGCACCTGGTGCAGGTCTCGCCGTGCGCGCGGCTGGCAGCCGCGGCCCTCATGTAGCGGTCGTACAGCGACTCAGCCACGCGAGCGCCGGCCGAAGTCGTGATCGGAGTTGGTCCGGCGGAGGTCGTCCTCCAAGCGCTTGTGGTCGGCGTCCGTCATGCCGTCACCTTCGCGTTCCGGGCCCGGTTCCGGGCGCCGCGGCGCTTCATGGCCCGCCGCTCGTCCTCGGACAGCCCGCCCCACACGCCGTCGTCCTGGCCGGACTCCAGCGCCCACTGCAGGCACTGCTCCATGACCGGGCAGCGGCGGCACACCGACTTCGCCTCCTCAATCTGTAGGAGCGCCGGGCCGGTGTTGCCGATCGGGAAGAACAGCTCCGGGTCCTCTTCGCGGCAGACCGCGTTGTGACGCCAGTCCATGCCGGTCACCGCCCCTCGCGGACGCGGCGCAGGGCCTCGTCCATGATCGGGTCGGAGTCGCCGTCGTTCCGTGCGATGCTGGTAGGCATCAGGTCTCCAATCGGGTCCTGGACAGCCCCGGGGGTCTCAAGTCGCCGGGGCTGTCGCCGTATTGGCTGTCGTACGAGCAGCCACGGCCCCGGCCACCCCGTCAGAGGGGCGGCCGGGGCCGTGGTCGTTCGTCCGAAGCGGATCAGCTCGCGCGGCGCTCGGGGTGCAGCGTCTTGAGCGGCACCGGCGGCGCGCCCAGCGGCGCGTCACCGTCGGGCAGCTGCGCGCGACGGGTGTCGGTGTCGCGGACCGCCGACGCGGTCGCCGCCCACTGCTTCTTGCGCAGCAGCCACAGGGGGCGACCGTCGCCGGGCTCGTCACCGGCCGGCGCCTGCTTCTGTGCGGCGATCTGGCTGACGGCCGGGGCGACCGCGACCTTGGGCTTGCGCCGCACGGTGGTCCTGCGGCGGTGACCGGTCTCCGCGTGACCGCCTTCCAGGCGCTCCTGCCACTTCTTCACCGACACGTCGACCGTGACCAAGCGGTTGCTGCCCAGGCGGCAGCGGACGGCCGGGGCCTCGAACGCGCGGCCGGTGTCGTGCGGAACCACCTTGGGGTTTTTGGTCTGGAGGCCGGTGATCGGCACCCACGTCTCGCAGTCGGGGCAGACCAGCGACGCGCAGGCGGGGCGCAGGTCGTACTGGTTGGGCTTGAGGGTGGAGAGGGCGAGCGCGGGGCGGGCGCTGACGGTACGGGAGCGGGTCCGGCTCTTCCGGGGGCGGGCGGTGCGCTCAAGGGTCGAAGCAGACATCGGAACTCCTCATGGACGGAGTGGCGGGGCGCGGGTCGCGATGCTCTCTCCGCCCTCCAGGCCGCACGGCACAAGGCCGGCGTCCCGCAGGACAGACAGCGCACAGCGCTGCGACGTGCAAGCAGTTGTCGTGCCGTCAGGCTCCGGGGGAGTTCGATGGTGCTCTCGCGTCCCGGGCGAACCCGAGAACTACCCCGCCGCCCCGAAGGGCGGACGACTGCTGCGGTCTTGCGGTAACACAGGGGGCGTAACCCCTGCTCAACGGAGCGTTAGAGCTATCGCTATTGCCTAGTAGAGGCCACGGCGGGCCATCGAGTCAATAGCGATAGCTCTATTGATGTCGATCGGTTGTCGCACATCGCCGCCTGATAGAGCTAGCCCTAGAATCAGATCCCGCGCAGCACTCTGAAAGGTGGCTCCGATGCCCGTCTCGTATCGCGACATCGCCGCTGACCTGCGACAGCAGATCAGCGAGGGGCGATACATGCCGGGCGACAAGCTGCCGATGCTCACCGAGCTCCAAGCTCAGTACGGCGCTGGCTACCAGACTGTGCGAAGCGCCATCTCGCTCCTGGAACAAGAGGGTCTGGTCGTCGCGGTGCGCCGCCGAGGGACCATCGTGCGAGAGCGCCCTGAGAAGCGGCGCATTACCCGGTCCCGTCAGGTCTTCCGCGATGAGATCGGTTACTACTTCGATCCGACTGCCCAGCCGTGGGTAGCCTTGGTGCCGCCCACCCTGCGCTGGGGCATCGTGCCGGTTGATCTCGCTGGCCTCATGGGCCTCCCTACCGGGTCCGAAGTCCTCGTTCGTGACCGCGTGATGGGCGACCCCGAGAGCAGAAAGCCGAAGCAGTTGGCGACCAGTTATCTTCCGGCCGACCTCGCTCGAGGAACTCGGCTCGCGGAGGCCGACACGGGGCACGGAGGCATCTATGACCGCCTGGAGGAGATGGGCCACCGCCCCCTCCGCTGGAGCGAAGGTGTCTCCGCCCGGATGCCCTCGCCCGAAGAGGCGGAGGCGCTGAACCTCCCAGCAGACGTTGGTGTTCCGCTCCTGCGTGTCGTACGAGTCACGACCAGCGCCAACGGCGAGGTCGTCGAGCTGAACGACACCCGGATGAGCGCCGAGGAGTTCGAGATCGGCTACTCCATCCGACGCCACGCGAGTGCCCGACTCGCTGATGACGACGGAGATGCTGACGACGACCGCTGATAGCACCTCACGTGCCATGGTGTCCCTCCCGTCGGATGATCTCGTGAGGGCCATCACACTCGGGCCAGGCGGGACGAACCATCACAAGGGCTTGTCCAAGCCTGTACGCACCGCCATTCACACGTTTTCAGCATCCGCGTACACATGCGATCTGCGGCCTGAGCCCTAGGCTCGCGGCCATGACGATGACGGAGGGGCAGAGGGTGGGGAAGCAGCGAGCTGGGTGGAGGCCGGACCGGCTGCGGAAGCAGCGCGAGGCCCACGGCCTGACCTTGGAGAAGGCCGGCGAGCGACTCCGAGAAGTCGCTGAGCGAGCCAAGCTCAAGGGCATTCCCGCTGCGAACCCCCAGACGTTGTGGCAGCACGAGCAGGGGGAGGTCTACCCGGGCCCGCACTACCGGCGTGCCTACTGCCTGCTCTACCGCGCGACCGAGCCGGACCTCGGGTTCCGTGCCGCGCTGCCGGGAGAGGAGACGTCTTTCAAGCTCACGCCGATGGACGACCGCCTCAACGGCTCGCACGTCTTGGCTGTTGAGCGAGCCATTCATCGCATCGCTCCGGGCTCGGACGAAGTCGACCACTTCGACTTGCAGCAGCGGATCATCGACGCGTGGAAGCGCCGACACACGGGCGGCGACCCTCACCGTCCTGTACTCATCCTGGTCGGCGGCTTCGCAGGCAGCGGCAAGACCGAGCTCGCCCGCTTCTTCGTTCAGCTCACCGGCTGGCCTCTACTCGACAAGGACCCGCTCACCCGCCCGCTCGTGGAGCGCCTCCTAATCGCGCTGGGCGGTGACGCGAACGACCGGCACACCGAGCTCTACCGCGAGAAGGTCCGGCCCGTGGAGTACGACTGCCTGATGCAGTCGGCCATGGCCAACGTCAAGTGCGGCATCTCCACCGTGCTCACCGCGCCGTTTATCTCAGAGATGACCGACCCGGACTGGATGCAGCGCCTGGCCAACCGCGCGGGCTCGATGGGCGTCGACGTCTTCCCGGTGTGGGTGCGCTGCGACGAAGAGTCGATGCGCGAGTACATCGGATTCCGCTCAGCAGCCCGGGACGCGTGGAAGCTCCAGCGGTGGGACGAGTACATGGCCACGATCGACCTCGAGCTGCGCCCGGCGGTGCCGCACCTAATCGTCGACAACCGGCTGGGGACTGCGGTGACGCTGGCGGACCAGGCCCGGCAAGCGATGGGGGCGATGTACGCGTGACGGAGAAGCAAGGCGTGATCCTCTACGGACCGCCGGCCACGGGCAAAGACACCGTCACCGTCGCGCTCACCGAACTGAACTCGCGGTACGCACAGTTCGCGCGGCTCAAGGTAGGGGCAGGCAAGTCGGCCGGCTACCGGATGGGTACAGCTGAGCAGCTGCGCGAGTTGGAGGCCGCGGGCGGCGTCGTCTACGCGAACGTTCGGTACGGCAACACGTACGTCATCGACCGTCCCGGTCTCGACGCGGCGTTCGCGGCCGGGATGCCGGTGGTGCACCTCGGGCAGATCGACGGCATTCGCGCTCTGGTCGACGGCTATCCGGCCTGCTGGACGGTGGTGTTGCTGTGGTGCCCGCGCGAGGTGACCGCTCAGCGGTCCCAGAGCCGGGGCGACGCCGACACGACGGCCCGCGTGGCAGCGTGGGACGCGACCCGCGAGGACCTGAACGCGCACCCGGCCATGGTCTGGGACCTGACCGTGGACACGGCGGACACCTCGCCGGAGAAGTCGGCACGGCTCATCGACCAGATGATTCGGCGGGCAGGAGCGGCGAGGGCATGAGTGCGGGCTACGGCTGGGCGAGCTGCTCCAAGGCGTCAGCGACACTGAGTTCGCGGTCGTCCTTGGCATCATGCCACCGTGCCAGCGTGGACGCGGCCGCGCGCAGCATCTCCGGTGGGAGGCCGGCCGCAGCGAGCGTGTCAGCGGCTTCCTCCAGCTCCGGGCCCCAGCGCCAGGCGCGCGCCGCTACCTTGGGGATGTATTCGGGCTCAGCCAGGTACGAGGCGGTGCGCTTCGAGGCGACCTTGATGAGCTCTTGGTCGACGCCGTGTTCGCGGGCCATCCCGGTTGCGAGCGCCGCGAGCACGCGGCTCGCCTTCTGGAAGGTGGTGTACGACAGTTTGAGCGCGGACGCTTGGCCGGCGTCGGTTCCCAGGACATGTGTCTGTATGGGCGTCCCAGTGAAGAGCGCCCGGATCCGGTCGGTCGCTGCGGGCGCCCCGGATAGGTACAGCGTTGCGGTCTTGCCGTTAGTCGGCGGGGAGCCGATGACGGCGCCGTCAACGACGGCCTTTGCTCCCGGAAACAGGAGATTCTCCACCTGCCTCATCCGCTCGGGTGAGATGGCGTTCGCCTCAACGAACCAGCCGCCGAAGCCGTACGAGGCAGTCTCAGCCGCCAAGTCCTCGGCTGCGGCTGGCGGGCAGAGGCTGATGACGATATCGCTGCGGTCGAGCAGTTCGGCTAGCGTGCCCACGGGCGTCAGGCCGAACCGGGCGGCGCGCGCGGCGGACGCGGGGCTACGTCCGGCCTCGCACCACAGGACCTGGGCTGCGTTGGTCGCGGCGCAGGCTGCGACGGCGGCGCCCATGCTGCCGGGGTGGAGGATGCCGACGGTCGGCTGGTCCACTGTGCTACTCCGTCTCTGCAAGCAGGATGGTGATGGCGTCGGTGACGTCGTCGACGACGTGGTGCGCGGCGGGGAGTCCGTCGGGCCAGGGGCGTCCGCGCAGCCAGATGGTGCGCAGGCCGGCCTGGTGGCCGCCGCCGATGTCTCCGGCTGGGTTGTCGCCGACCATCCAGCCGCCGTCCGCGAGGCTGACGCCGCACAGGGTGGCCCCGAGTTCGAAGAGGCGCCGGTCCGGCTTGCGGATCTCCAGGTCGCCCGAGGCGGCGACGCCGTCGACCAGGGAGGCGAGGCCGGTCCCGGCGAGTTTGGCGCGCTGTATGTCGCCAGCCCCGTTGGTAATGACGCCGATCGTCCATGCAGCCGCGCGCAGGCGAGCCAGGCCCTCGAGGACCTCGGGGCGACAGGTGACGGCGGCCGCCATGAGGTCGACGTACTCCTGCCACAAGTCCGCAGCCGACGCCTCCAAGCCGAACGCTTCCCGCAGCCGGGCGAAGTCGCCGACCGTCGCGCGGTCGACCAGCTCGGTGCGAAGCCACTGTTCGGCATCTGGGGAGAGCGCACGGGCACGGCACAGGCGAGTCAAGGCGTCGCTGAGCGCCGACTGTCGGTCGGCCAGCGTGCCGTCCAGATCGAAAAACGCGAGGCGGGCCACGTGCACGGACCCTATCGGGCATCGTGCGGCACGAGGCTCACGGTGATGTCCACTCCCGGACGGAGATCGCATCGTGTATCTTTCAGGGAATCATCGATCTTGAAAGGCTGCGCCGTGACCGACCCGGACCGCTTGAAGCGGGTCGACGCCCTCGTGGACGACGTCCTGCCGCCGCCATCTGTGCGCGCGAAGCTGCGCCTCGCAGCCGGCCTCACGCAGCAGGAGGTCGCAGAGGCCGTGGGCGTGAAGCGTCTTGCCGTGGCGCGTTGGGAGCTGGGGCATACCCACCCCCGACGTCCGCACCGCGCTGTCTACATGCACCTGCTCAACCGGCTCGCGGAGCGGTATCCCGAAGCCGCGAAGTCGGATGAGGGCATGCCGACGCCAGCCTCGGAATCAAGGGGGCCGGGGTGACGTAGCCGCCACCGGCCGCGCGCCAGGTAGTGGACTCGCAATCCACTACGGCCACGCGGCCCGTCTCGCCGACCGGATTCGCAACCCGTGTCGGCCGCCCAGTCTCCGGTTCGCACCCGGTTCTGGGCTCCAGCTCATCGAGCTGGCTCATCTCGCACAAACCGGTCCGTGAGGACCAGCACCACAGCAGTCACCTCTCTCGCAAAGAGGCTCCTGCACCCGGTACCGCCGGCTTTCGCAGGCCGTCGGGACCATGCACGACCAGCCCGAGGGCTGTCCGCACTACCCGTCCGACAAGAGACCAAGGAGGCCCTTCTCGTCCGGCGCCCGCTCCTCACGGAGGGGGCTGTCACCCGCATCCACTCGTCGGCCCTTCCCGTTTCGCGCGGGACGGTCCGGCTCGCATATGAGAGTTGGTGTCCCCGCCATAGTGCCCGATCTAGTGTCCCCTGAAAAGTCGAGGGCTGCCCGTTTCAGAGTGGTTTGCGGCTTTCACTCGTCCCGTGTGACGAAACCGCTGTCCACTTTCTCCCCATTCATCAAGTTTGAACAGGAAGCGGCATTTCTGGTAGGAAGCCACAAGAGCAGCGATTTGGGAGCGGGCCGGCCGGGCGCGGTCGTAGTGCCTGTCGACCCACTCGTGCACTTCCTGGCGGACGCCACCGTCGACAACTCCGTCGACGGTGGCGTCCGCGAGGCTGGCGTCCCGTGTGGCGGGACGGGTTCCAAGATTCCAGCCCGCCGTGCGGGAGCGCGGTATGTGATCCGGGGTCAGCGGGCTCTGCCCACAGGCCGTCTCGTGCAGGGTCAGCGGGTGGATGACGAATCGCGCGTTGCTGCTGCTCAGGGACGTGTCCGCTTTGGCGAGTACACCAGCCCGATGACGAAGATGACCTCGCTCCTCGCAGTGCCCGCAGCTCTGGCCACAGCGGTGGGCCGATGAGCGCCGCAGCGGCACCGGCCGCCGCGCTCCCGCGCCCCCGCACGAAGCCCGCCGGCGGGGCATCGCGCCGTCGGCTGCGGTCGGTCCCGGCACAGGCCGGTCCGGTCCTTGAGCGGTCCGCGGGTCATCCGCTGTCCCTCGGTCGGGAAGCTCGTGCGCGTCTGGGTGGTGCGGTGCGCACCCTTCTGGATGCGGCGGGCCTGGACGGTGCGTCGGACGCGGTGCGTCTGGCGGTGCTGGTGCTGGCGTCGCGGACGCCGTCGGAGAAGGGCGTGGTGGAGATCCGCACGTCGGAGCTGGGCCGGTGGCTCGGGCTGTCGGCGTCGTACACGGCGTCTGCGGTGGTGCCAGGGCTGCGCCGCTCGGGCGTGGTGTCGGTGGAGACGGCGGAGGGCGAGTACGGCCAGGACGCCGGCCTGAACTGCCGGGTGCTGCCGCTGTGTGCGGCTCATGGGGTGGTCGGGCACCCGCTGAATCTGGCGAAGAAGGAGTACGCCACCTTCTGGCGGCTGCTGCAGGCCGTGATGGCGCCGGGCTGGACGCACCGGGACGGTCGCGTCACCCCAGCCGGGCTGGTTGGTCTGCGTACCGGTCGGGGCGCGGCGACGGACCGTCTGGCGCTGCTGCTGTTGGTACTCGAGGCGCGGGAAGACGGTCGGGTGCGGCAGTGCGGCGGGGCGGTGGATACCAAGCGCGGTCGTGCGGCGGCGACGATGGCCCGGCTGCTGGGTTGTTCGGCGGCGGCGGGGGAGCGGGTGCTGGAGCGTCTGGCGGCCCGGGAGCTGGTGCTGCGGGTGCGTCTGCAGACGGGTTCCGGGCTGGCGCACCGGTCGCGGCTGATGGTGCCGGCGGTCGCCGCCGCGCACGGTCGCACGGTCACCGACGACGTCTGGGAGTACCGTGCGGAGGCCCTGAAGCCCGAGTTTTCAGACCTCGACGTTACGGCAGTGCCTGGTCAGGCGCCGCAGAGGGCGACAGAACCGCAGGTCAGCGGCGTGCTGGTGCCGGTTGAGGCTAATGTTGCAGACCCCGACGTTGCGGCAACCCTTCACACTGACCACCCTCCCCTGGTTACTCCAGTCTCTCCCCCCGCTCTCTCTGGTGGCTCTTCCGGCGAAGGCCGTGGTGGGAACTGTGATCTGCCGGACCGCGCGTGCGTGCGCGAGGACAGCGACCCGCTGCGCGGGGCACAGCCGAAGAAGTTCCCGTCGATCAGCATCGAAAAGCCCGGCCGCGGGTCGGCCGCTGGCGCTTCGGTGCAGGTCGTGTACGGCGGAGGTCGGGGCAGACAGCAGCGGGGGAGGGTGCCTCTGCCGCCGGAGGATTTGCGGGCCGTCCTGGCTCCGGTCGATCTGGTCTGGGCGCGGCTGGAGCGTCCGGCCGCCCGGCGCCTGGTGGCGGCCGCCGCCCGCAGCGAGCTGGCCCGCGTGGTCGGCTTCGCCGGTCGCGCTGACGGCCCGCGGGTCCTCGCCGGCCGGCTCGCCCGCCGTCTGGCCGACCAGATGCGGCTGGCCGGACCGATCAAGGACCCAGTGGGCTGGCTGATCGGCCTGGCCCTGCCGCAGCGTCAGCAGTGCGGCGACGCACGGTGTGATGACCGGGTACTTCTCGACTCCGGGCAGGACTGCCCGCGCTGCGAGGACCGCCAGGCCGATCGCCAGGCCCAGCGCCGCGCGGTGGCGGCCGCCTTCGACGCGGCGATGCCACACGCCTCCGAGACTGAGCGCCGGGCTGCGACCGAGCAGCGGCTGCACCAGGAGGTGACGGCCCAGGCGTGGGCGAAGGCGTACGAGTGGGAGCAGGTCCGCGCCCGGAAGGCAGATGCCGCCAAGGTCGGCGAATCCGCGGCCGCGCAGCTGCCCCCTGAGGTCATGGCCGCGCCGGTGGCCCCGGTCGTGTTGCCCGCGCCCCGCCCGGCCGCCGTCGTACCTGCTTCGGAGCCGAAGCCCACCGAGGTCGACGAGAACCAGGAGCTGGTCCTCGAGGAGCTGACCCGCGAACAGGTCCGCGACTGGCGGGTGCGGGGCATGAAAGACCACCAGGTCGTCTTCGACCACATCGACCGCTACGGCGAGACGTCCGCAAGGCGCCTGTTCAGCAACCAGCTGGTCGACGAAGCGCAGCGCCTTTCGGACACGCACCACCTGGTCCTCGGGCACACCACCTGGGGGCAGGCATGAGCGACGGCGAGGTATCCGGGGTCAACCTGGCCCGGGTCGCCCTGCGGACCGCGATGGAGGCGGCGCGCAAGAAGGTGGCCGCGCGCAGCTGAAGCCCCGCACCGCATGGCACGGCCGGCACGGCGCGACGGGCACGACCCGATGTGCCTGGGCGACGTGCCCGGGGCCCTGGTGCCGAGCGGGCTTGAAAGCTCCCGGCCGCCAGCGCCACGCTGCGGGAGCGGTGGGAGGCCATCCCGACCTGGCCGGGCACGTCGCCGCCGTCTGCTTCGACCCGGCCTCCGGCCGCTCACCGTGTGCCAGGAGCCGACGACCTGGGCGACGAAAGCCAGCCGGAGCAGACCCGGGTCAACGAGATTGCCAACAAGGCGGCGGGCCGCACCGCCGTGAGCTCCCTGCGGATCCTGCCGCCCGGCACCGCCCCCGCACCAGACCCGGCCGACGTCGCCCTGGCCGCCCCCAAGATCCCGATGAGGACGCCGGGAGGCGGCGTGCGAGGACTATCGCCGCGCGCTTGCCGCGCACCAGAAAATCGCGCCGCCGCGCCGGGTGGATCCGAGCATCACGGAAGCGGTGGAGCGGCAGAACCGGCCGCCGTCGGGGTCCATGCACTACCTGCTGGTCAGCCAGCAGAGCGCGATGCACGACGAGCACCCACCCGTTACCAGCACCATGCTCAAGCGGACCTTTCGCGACCTGCCGGGCATTAACGCGCGGGGGACACCCCCTCGAATTGCCGCTTCTCGCCCATGTTCCGGCCGCACCACGTCCAGGATTCTGCGAACCCGCACGCTTCGGGGTCAGCCGCACCAACCTCGACCACTTGGTGGTGGGCCTGGGGGCCATCCCAGCACGCGCGGGAGCAGGGCATCGATCGGATGATGGGCCCCTGTACCGAGGGGGCCGTCCCCGCGTGCGCGGGGAACGGTCGCAGTCCGGGCAGACCACGAGGATCGGCTCGGGTCCATCCCCACGTGCACGGGGAGCAGGTTCAGGACGGTGTCCTCGTCCTGGGTGAGGGTCCATCCCCGCGTGCGCGGGGCAGGCCGGACGGGGGGGCCGGCGCCTCGGTGGACAGGGTCCATCCCCGCCTGCGCGGGGAGCAGAGGACTTGCCTAAGGTCCGGAGGGCTTTTTCTGGGTCCATCCCCGCATGCGCGGGGAGCAGGGCCACTACGGCAGGGACTTCCCTCGCGGCGAGGGTCCA
Organism: Streptomyces noursei; assembly: GCF_001646665.1. GTDB lineage: Bacteria > Actinomycetota > Actinomycetes > Streptomycetales > Streptomycetaceae > Streptomyces > Streptomyces lavendulocolor. The sequence goes on from NZ_LWBU01000316.1 coordinate 20,295, forward strand.
TCCCCGCGTGCGCGGGGAGCAGTCTCCCTGACCAGCGAGTCTATGGGCCACCATCCCACTCACACACCAGCGTCGCCGAAACGGACACAGCGCCCATATCTGGCTTTATGTAACGCAAGTAGACGCGAGGCCCGATTGAGCCGCACCGCGGGCATAGCGGCACAACCACGAGTGCGAGAAACACCACCCGCCCAGGGACGATGCGCCAGCCCCGCTCGAGCGCCACACCGGGCCGCAGCCACCGAGGCCGCCGCCCCGCGCCGGACCATCCCCGCATGCGCGAGGAGCAGGCGACCACGAAATATTCAGCCCGACGATGACGGGTCCAGCCCCGCGTGCGCAGGGAGCAGTCGTCGCGGATCTCCGCGGCCTGAGAGTCGACGGGTTCATTCCCGCGTGCGCGAGGAGCAGGGTGTTGGAACCCTAACCGGACCGTGGAGACCGCCGGCGGTTCATCCCGGCGTGCGCGGGGAGCAGAACCTTGCCGCACCCATCGACATGAGAACCGGAGGTCCATCCCCGCGTGCGCAGGGAGCAGCTGGGTGCGGGCGTGCGCACAGTGAATGACAAGGGTCCATCCCTGCGTGCGCGGGGAGCGGCGGTTAGGTTGTAGTGGGCCAGGTTCGCAGTTCGGCGGCAATCTGACCTGCGGTACATCCGCTGTTCAGGAGAAGGTCCCTCAACGCGAATGCGTTCTGGGCGGTGGGCTTAACCGACACGCCGGATGCCTCGAGGTACATGACACCAGTCGCGGCGGCCACGGCGAGGTTGGAGCGCTCGAGCCAGCGGCAGCGCCCAAGCGTGTGGACCAGAGCTGCAGCTCGCGCGTAAGGGCCGTCGTAGACCGGCTGGTCCAGCATCTCAGCCTGATGTCGGGCACAGGCAGCGACCGGAACGCCGTAGTCATCCGGAGCCGGGTCACCAGCCCCAGCGATCTCAGCAACTTGCAGGATCCACGGCACATCGATGTGCAAGATCATCAGGCAGCCTGCCGACCCTTCCCAGTCCGCTCCGACTCCTCAGCCTCATCAAAGAGAGCCTGGTGCTCGCCGAGGAAGCGCTCCGCCGCTCCCATCGCCCGAGCCCGAATTCCGCTAGCGTCCTCAAGCACCAGATGAGCTAGGTAGTCGCCCACCGACATACCACGGTCCGCAGCCCGCTTACGAGCCAGCTCCGCGATCTCCGCATCCACCCGGGCGCCAATTTGCGTTTTCGCCATGACCGAATGGTAACACCTGTTACCAGGCCGGGGAGCTTCTCAGCAGGGAGCGTCCTCGTACTGGCCAGTACGTCCTCGGGACGCTGCGTTGGTGCCAGTAGTTGAACGACCCTTCGCGCGCCGGCATGGGTTCCTGGGCACTCGGCGAGCTGGCGCGCTGCGATGTCGATCGGGGCGATCCCCGTGCGCGGAGAGCAGACCACCGAACCGCAGTACACGGCCAAGGTGAAGGGACCATCCCCGCGTGCGCGGGGAGCAGCGCTGGACCGTACGGGGAAGGGGATCGCGATGGGGTCCATCCCCGCGTGCGCGGGGAGCAGACCTGAACCTTGTATTCCCGACCGGGCGTCATGGGTCCATCCCCGCGTGCGCGGGGAGCAGCAGCTCGAAGAGGGCGTGTACCTGGTCCGCCGGGGTCCATCCCCGCGTGCGCGGGGAGCAGCACGGCGAGTGGTCCCTGGCCGTGGCGTGCGGGGGTCCATCCCCGCGTGCGCGGGGAGCAGACGGGCACCACGGACATCTCCGTGGCCAGTTCGGGTCCATCTCCGCGTGCGTGGGGAGCAGCTAGGCGAGTTCGACGCCCTGCGCCTGCCGCAGGGTCCATCCCCGCGTGCGCGGGGAGCAGACACGCCTGGAGGCCCCCATGGCCTGGTGCTCGGGTCCATCCCCGCGCGCGCGGGGAGCAGGACTCGGGCTGGCTGAAGTTGCTGTTTTCGTTGGGTCCATCCCCGCGTGCGCGGGGAGCAGTGCGGCGGGTGCGGGTCTTGGTGCTCACGGCGGGGTCCATCCCCGCGTGCGCGGGGAGCAGTTGGGGCACTGCTCCGCCTCGGCAGCCTCTGCGGGTCCATCCCCGCGTGCGCGGGGAGCAGGCCATGCGCCAGATGATGGGCGTGTTCGCCCAGGGTCCATCCCCGCGTGCGCGGGGAGCAGCCTTCCTGACCAGCGAGTCTATGGGCCCCTACCCGATCCACACACCAGCTTCACCGAAACGGACACAGCGCCCCATACCCCTTCAGCGTCGCGAAGGGATGATCCCGCGCGTGCCGGGGAGCAGGGCCTGGGTCGGCGTACTGGTGGTCGCGGGGACTGTCTCCGCATGGGAAGTAGGGCGTGGATGAGAGGGGCACTGCGCGTTCCTGGGTCCGTCCTCGCCCTCGCCGGATATATGCCTATGCCGGCCTGCATGATCTGTACGAAGTTTTCGCATACTGCCGTCAACGGGTGTGCTGCCCGTGTATTGATCTTTTTATGGCAGACGGTGGGGGGAGTCGTTCTGGGCTGGGGAGTCGGCTCGGGGTCGCGGCTTGTTCGGTGTGGGCTAAGCATGATCGCGACTGTGACGGCTGGTTGCCGCTGTGGCGGCATATGGATGACAGTGCGGCTGTGGCGGGCTTGCTGTGGGATGACTGGCTGCCTGCTGGTGTCCGTCGGTTGATCGCTGAGGGTTTGCCGGGTGGTGAGGATGATGCTCGGCGCCTGGTCGTGTGGCTGTCTGGCGTGCACGACATTGGTAAGGCAACGCCAGCCTTCGCCTGTCAGGTGGATCAGCTCGCGGACCGGATGCGGTCGGCGGGTTTGGAGATGGGGACTGCCCGGGAGCTGGGTGCGGATCGAAAGCTCGCGCCGCATGGGCTTGCCGGGTTGGTGCTCTTGCAGGAGTGGCTGGAGGAGGAGCGCGGGTGGTCGGGTCGGCAGTCTGGCCAGTTCGCGGTGGTGGTGGGTGGGCATCATGGGGTGCCGCCGGAGCACGGCCAGATCAAGGCGCTGCTGGATCGGTCTCATTTGGTGTGGTCTTCGGGAGTGAGCAGGGCCGCTTGGCGGCAGGTCCAGGCCGAGTTGCTTGACGCGTGTGCTGTTAAGTACGGGGTTGCGGGGAGGCTGAATGAGTGGCGTGGGGTGAAGCTGCGGCAGCCGGTTCAGGTGTTGCTGAGCGCGGTGGTGATCGTGGCTGACTGGATCGCCAGTAACCCGGACCTGTTCCCTTACTTCCCTGAAGGTGCCGGTGTTACCGGGTCCGAGCGTGTGACGGCGGCTTGGCAGGGGCTGAATCTGCCGCGCCCTTGGGTGGCGGCTGAGTCCGGTCAGGGTGTGGGGGGCTTGTTCTCGGCTCGATTTGCTCTCCCTGCCGGTGCGCGAGTCCGACCGGTTCAGGAGGCGGCGGTTGAGCTGGCGAGGGAGATGGCTGAGCCGGGGCTGATGGTGATCGAGGCGCCGATGGGGGAGGGGAAGACTGAGGCAGCGTTGGCGGTGGCGGAGGTATTCGCGGCTCGGTCCGGTGCGGGTGGCGTGTTTTTCGCGTTGCCGACCATGGCGACGGGCAACGCGATGTTCCCCCGGCTTTTGGATTGGCTTGGCCGGCTCCCGGTGGAGGGAGGGGAGCGGCTGTCGGTGCTGTTGGCGCATTCGAAGGCGGCGTTGAACGAGCGTTTCGCGGAGCTTGTCCGTGCTGGCCGTGGGCGGGTGGTTGCTGCGGTTGATGTGGATGGTGAGGCGGGTGAGTGGCGGCCGTCGGAGGATCGGCGGCTGGCTTCGGCTGAGCTGGTGGCGCACTCGTGGTTGCGGGGGCGTAAGAAGGCGATGCTGTCGTCGTTCGTGGCGGGGACGGTTGACCAGTTGCTGTTCGCGGGGTTGAAGAGTCGGCATCTGGCTCTGCGGCATCTGGCGGTGGCGGGGAAGGTCGTCGTCATTGATGAGGTGCATGCCTACGACACGTACATGAGTTCCTATCTGGATCGGGCGTTGTCGTGGCTGGGGGCGTATCGGGTGCCGGTGGTGGTGCTGTCGGCGACGTTGCCGGCCGGGCGCCGGCGGGAGCTCGCCGAGGCGTATGCCGGTGGCGGGGATTTGGCGAGCGTGTCTAGCGTGGAGGGATATCCGCTGCTCACCGCGGTGGTTGCTGGCCAGCTGGCCCGTGTGGTGCTGCCCGCGGCGTCGAACCGCGGCGCCGAGGTCACGGTGGAGCGCCTGAATGACGATCTGACTGTCCTGGTGGACCGGCTGGTTGCGGAGCTTGCTGACGGTGGTTGCGTGCTGGTGGTGCGCAATACGGTCAAGCGGGTGCTGCAGACCGCCAAGGCGCTGCGGGCGAAGTTCGGTGATGCGAATGTGACGGTTGCTCACTCGAGCTTCCTCGACGCGGACCGGGCGGTGAAGGACGCCGCTCTGCTGGGCAGGTTCGGTCCGCCGGGCAAGAGCGTGGGCCGTCCTGCCGGGCCGCATGTGGTGGTGGCGAGCCAAGTGGCGGAGCAGTCGCTGGATGTGGATTTCGACCTGCTGGTCAGTGACTTGTGTCCGGTGGACTTGCTGCTGCAGAGGATGGGGCGCCTGCACCGGCATCAGCGCGGTGGCGGGCAGGCCGACCGGCCGGTGGGACTGCGGACGGCGCGCTGCTTGGTGACTGGGGTGGACTGGTCTGAACGCGTGCCCGTGCCGGTGCGCGGTTCGGTGGCGGTGTATGGGCTGTATCCGTTGCTTCGGTCTGCTGCGGTGCTGCTGCCGCACCTGGAGCAGAGGCGTCCTGTGCGGCTGCCCCAGGACATCAGCCTGCTGGTGCAGGGCGCCTACCGGTCTGGTCCGGCCGGGCCGGGGGAGTGGGCTGAGGCGATGGCCGGTGCGCGGCAGCGGCACGAGGAGCACCAGGCTGACCAGGCCTCGAGGGCGGACGTCTTCCGTATCGAGGAGGTGGGCAAGGCGGGCCGGCCGCTTTTCGGCTGGGTCGCGGCAGGGGCTGGGGATGCGGATGAGACCCGGGCCGGTCGTGCGCAGGTGCGTGATGGGCGCCAGAGCTTGGAGGTGGTCGTCGTTCAGCGCCGAGTGGACGGTTCGCTTGCGACGGTGCCGTGGCTGGGGGAGGGGCTTGGCGGTCTTCCTTTGCCGGTCGACGCGGAACCTTCGCCGAAGGCTGCCCGGGCGGTCGCCAAGTGCGGGCTGAGGCTCCCCATTCAGTTTTCCTACACGGAGGTGATGGACCGGGCGATCGGTGAGCTTGAGGAGTTCTATGTGCCGGCCTGGCAGAGGAGTCCTTGGCTTGCTGGCCAGCTGATTCTCGTTCTGGATGCCGATTGTCAGACCCACCTGGCAGGCTACGCACTCCGTTACAGCCCCGACGACGGCCTTGAGGTGACAAGTGCCTGAATCCCAAGGGCCTACCAGCCCGTTAACGTTTGACCTGACCGACTGTCCATGGATCCCTGTGCTGTATCTCGACGGCAGCCAGGCGGAACTTTCCTTGCGTGAGGTCTTCGCGCAAGCCGGGCGGATCCGGCGCCTGGTGGGGGAGCTGCCCACCGTGGAATTCGCGGTGCTGCGGCTGCTCCTGGCCGTGTGCCACGACGCGCTCGACGGGCCGGCAGACGTCGACGAGTGGGCGGACCTGTGGGACGACGAACATTGTTTCGCGCCAGTGGCCGGTTATCTGGATAGCCGGCGGGCCAGGTTCGACCTGCTTCATCCCCTCCAGCCGTTCATGCAAGTGGCAGGCTTGCGCACGGCGAAGGACGAGGTCTTCTCCCTCAACCGGATCGTCGCCGACGTGCCGAACGGTGAGCCGTTCTTCAGCTCCCGCCAGCCGTCGGTACCGCGGCTGCCGTTCGCCGAGGCCGCCCGGTGGCTCATTCACACCCATGCCTACGACACCTCCGGCATCAAGTCCGGAGTCGCCGGGGACGACCGCGCGAAAGGCGGCAAGGTCTATCCCCTGGGCGTGGGCTGGGCCGGCACCCTGGGCGGGGTCTTCGCCGAAGGCGACACCCTGCGCCAGACCCTTCTTCTGAACCTCATCGCCGACGACGCCGGAGGCGGCGGGAACGACCATGATCGGCCAGCCTGGCGTCACGATCCCAGCGGTCCCTCAGCGGTGACGGGCCGGCGACCGGGCGGTGTGCGGGATCTGTACACCTGGCAGAGCAGACGGGTACGCCTCCACTTCGACGCCGACGGTGTTCACGGTGTCGTCCTGGGATACGGCGACCCTCTCGCCCCGCACAACCAGCACCGTCTTGAGCCGATGACGGCTTGGCGGCGCAGCGCGGCGCAGGAGAAGAAGCGGGGCGAGGCCGTCGTCTACCTGCCCAGGGAGCACGACCCGTCCCGGGCAGCGTGGCGGGGCCTGGCTGCGCTGATCGTGGACCGGGTGGTGCCCGGGCAGGGCGCTGAGGCGGCGCCGGTGCTGCGACCGGGTGTTCTTGAGTGGGTGGCAAGGCTGGTGACCGAGGGCGTGCTGCCCCGCGGTTTTCTGATCCGGGCGCGGGTGGTCGGGGCGGTGTACGGCACTCAGCAGTCGGTGATCGACGAGGTTGTCGATGACCATGTCGCGATGGCTCTGGTATTGCTGCACCGGCAGGACCGTGACTATGCCGTCCAGGCGATCGACGCGGTCAGCGACGCAGAGAAGGCCGTCCTCGCCCTGGGGGACCTTGCCTCAGATCTCGCCCGCGCCGCCGGCAGCGAGGCCGAAAGCATGAAGGCCACCGCGCAGGAGCGCGGCTTCGGCGCTCTTGACCATGCCTACCGCACCTGGCTGCGACACCTGGCCGCTGCGGATGACCCCTTCGATCAGCGCCGGCTGTGGCAGCAGCAGGCCCACCGCACCGTCCGCACGCTGGGTGAGGAACTGCTCCGCAGCGCGGGAGAGGCCGCCTGGGAGGGCCGGCTGATCACGACCAAGGCGGGCACGGAGTGGCTCAACGCCGCCCTGGCCGAGGCCTGGTTCCGCGCCCGCCTGAACAAGGCACTCAGCTACCCATTCACATCTCCTGAGCCCAGCGGCGAGGCCGTTTCCGTTCCCGCTTCACTGCCGAAGGTGTCCGCATGACCACGCCCACCGCCCCCGCCCCATCCAGCCTCACCTCGCCGGCCCAGCGGGTCGGGCAACTCGTCCGCGAGACGGTCACCGACCTGCAGAGGGACTATCTGGCCGACCGGCCCGCGGCCGTGGCGGCGCTGGCCCGGCTACGCCGCGGTGCGGGCAAGACCTTCGGAGAAGTCCCCGAGGACCTGTGGGGCCTGATCGACACCGGCCCCCTCCACACCACCCCACCAGGCGCACGGTCGTTGCACGAGACGGAACTTACATGGGCCGAGGACGCTGTCCACACGGCCCTGACCCTGTGGGCCCTGCATCAGCAGTCACGTGGCAGCGGCATGCACGTCTGCGACACCCGCACCGCCCCTCGAGGGCTGGGGGCTGCCGCCCGTCGGCTGATGTCGCCCGGGGACGTCGACGAACCCGTACGCAAACGTCTCGTCAGAGCCGGCAGCGCCCCAAGCCTCCCCGCCTTGGCCAGCCGGCTACGGGACATCGTTCTGCTCCTGCGCCGCGACGACATCGCACTCGACTACGCCCTGCTGGCCGAGCAGCTCTACCAGTGGCAGCAGCCCGGCGGCCGTGATGCCGTACGTCGCGCCTGGGCACGCTCCTTCCACGCCTACCGCCGCCGCGCCGACGAGCAGCCTGCCGACCAGGCTGGCAACTCCGTCAACGCCGACACCACCACGACCACGGACAAGGACGCCTCGTGATCCGCATCTTCCTCGACGTGCACGCCCTGCAAACCGTCCCGCCCAGCAACCTCAACCGCGACGACACCGGCGCGCCGAAGACCGCGATCTACGGCGGCGTCCCGCGCGCACGCGTCTCCAGCCAGGCCTGGAAGCGTGCCACCCGCGGCTACTTCAAAGACGAGAACCTCCTGGACCCCAGCGACCTGGGGGTGCGGACCAAGAAAGTTGCCGAAGTCCTGGCCGAGCGGATCACCGGCCTCGATTCCGGCATCGATCAGAAGCAGGCCCTCGCGCTGGCGGCTGCCCTCATCGAAGCCGCGACCGGTTCGAAGATCGAAGTCCCGAAGCGGAAGGCCGACGCCGCGAAGGACGGCGTGGACGCACCGGCTCCTGAATCGAAGTACCTGATGTTCCTCAGCTCCCGCCAGCTCGACAACCTCGCCGCCCTTGCTGTGGAAGGCGCCGCGGACATCAAGATGTGGCTCAAAGACAGGGACAACAAGGCCCGCGCCAAGCAAGCCGCCGACACCCGCCACTCCGTCGACGTCGCCCTGTTCGGCCGCATGGTCGCCGACTCCGCCGACATCAACGTCGACGCCGCCGTCCAGGTCGCCCACGCCATCAGCGTCCACCGCGCCGAGACCGAATCCGACTACTACACCGCCGTCGACGACCACAACACCGACGCCGAACCCGGCGCCGGCATGATCGGCACAGTCGACTTCAACTCCGCCACCCTCTACCGCTACGCAGCCCTCTCCGTCCACCAACTGGCCGACAACCTCGGCAAGGGACTGCGCGAGAACGAGCCGCTCACCACTCCCGTGCGCCGCGCCGTCGAAGCCTTCGTCCACGGCTTCGTCGCTTCACTGCCCACCGGCAAGATCAACACGTTCGGGCACCACACCCTGCCCGACGCCGTCATCGTCAAGCTGCGCACCACCCGCCCCATCAGCTTTGTCGCCGCCTTCGAAGAGCCCATCGGGAGCCAGAACGGCGCCGGGCACGTCCGTGAGGCCTCCGGCCGCCTCGCCCAGTTCATCCCCGACATCGAGCGCGCCTTCGGCGACGAGGACTCCACCCTCACCTGGGTCCTGCGCGTCGGACCGAACACGGAAAAGCTCTCCGGCATCGGTGAAGAGGCCGCCAACCTGCGTGAACTGGTCACCTCACTCGGCCAGGCCGTTGCCGAGCGTCTGGACAAGCCCGCATGAGCGTGCTCACCCTGAAGTTGGCCGGCCCCCTGCAAGCGTGGGGGGCCTCCGCCCGCTTCGCCCGCCGCACCACCGAGTCCGCCCCCACCAAGAGCGGCGTCATCGGCATGCTCGCCGCCGCCAAAGGCATCGCCCGAGGCGACGACCAGGCGCTCGCCGCGCTCAGCTCACTGCGCTTCGCCGTGCGCGTCGACCAGCCCGGCACACGCCTGCGGGACTTCCACACCGCCCACCACCCCGTCACCGGCAAATCCATGCCCCTGTCCGAACGCTTCTACCTCGCCGACGCCGTCTTCGTCGCCGCCGTGGAAGGCGACCACACGCTCATCACCGAGCTGCACGACGCCGTACGGCACCCGGTGTACCCGCCCTACCTCGGCCGCCGCTCCTGCCCGCCGGCCCACCCCGTCGCACTCACTGTCCGAACAACCGCACTCGAGCAAGCACTGGCCGAAGAAGCCTGGCAGGCAGCCCGCTGGTACCAGAAACTGCACCACGGCAAGCCGATCGTCAGCTTGACCGTGCTGAGCGAGGCCCGCACGGACGAGCCACACAGCGACCTCCTGCGCGACCAGCCCGTCAGCTTCGCCCCCGAACACCGACGGCACGATCTGCGCGGCGTCGTCACCACCGCAGTCGACATCCCCGCGCCGTGGGCTGCCAAACGGCCGGTGCCTACACATGACCCCTTCGCGGCCCTGACGGAGGACAGCGCCTGATGTACCTCACCCGATTCCGCATGAACACCCCACGGCCCGGCGCCCGCAGGCTGCTCGCCTCACCTCAAGCCCTGCACGCGGCCGTCATGTCCTCCTTCCCGGAACTGTTGCCGTCCGACAGCGGCGACCCCCACGCGCCGCGGGTCCTGTGGCGACTGGACCACAACTCGAGAGCCGAAGTCCTCCTCTATATCGTCAGCCCGGACAGCCCGGATCTCACCCACCTCGTGGAACAGGCCGGCTGGCCCGCCGCCAGCACCCCCGACAAACCCGGCTGGCTAAGCCGCTCCTACGCTCCCCTGCTGGACCGCTTGGCCGAAGGCGACATTTGGGCCTTCAGACTGACCGCCAACCCAGTGCACTACATCCGCCGCAAAGACGGCGAACCCACCAAGCGCACCGCCCACCTCACCCCCATCCACCAGAAAAACTGGCTGCTGAAGCAGCAGGACCGCTGCGGATTCCGCGTCCTTGAAAAACGCCAGGCCTCGCGTCTCCTCCCCGGCGGTACCACCCACCAGGGACACCCGCACCACGGTGACCAGCACGAACTGACCGTCCGGGACGAACGACGCCTGGCCTTCAACAAGCGCGACCAGCGGTCCTCCGCACGGAACACAGTGAACGTCGTCACCGCCACCTTCGACGGCCGGCTCCAAATCACCGACCCCGCAGCCCTACGCCGCACCCTCACCACGGGACTGGGCAAAGCCAAAGCCTACGGCTGCGGCCTGATGACCTTGGCACCCACCGACTCATGACAACCATTTCCACACGAACCGCGCTCACACCCCGGCACCTCACCCGCGCCAGCGAACGTCTCTCCTTCATCTACCTCGAGCGCTGCACCGTCCACCGCGACGCCAACGCCATCACAGCCCAGGACGCCGAAGGCACAACGCACATCCCCTCAGCAACCATCGGCACCCTTCTGCTGGGCCCAGGCACCCGGATCACCCACCAAGCGATGAGCGTCCTCGGCGAAACAGGTGCCGCCGTCGCCTGGGTAGGCGAGCACGGCATTCGCTACTACGCCGGGGGCCGCGCGTTGACCCGCTCCTCCGCCCTGGCCGAACTGCAAGCCACCCACTGGGCAAACCAGCGAAGTCGCCTCGCAGTCGCTCGCGCCATGTACAAGCTTCGCTTCCCCGAGGAAGATCCGACCAGGTGCACCCGCCGCGAGCTGCTGGGCCGCGAGGGACAGCGCGTCAAAGCGTGCTACCAGGCTCAGGCCGCCCGTACCGGAGTGCCATGGCGCGGCCGCCGGTACGTGCCAGGTGACTTCACCAGCGGTGACCCAGTCAACCAGGCCATCACAGCCGCAGCACAATGTATGTACGGCATCACCCACGCAGTCGTGGCCGCCCTCGGCTGCACGCCAGCTCTCGGCTTCATCCACTCCGGCCACGAACTGTCCTTCGTCTTGGATATCGCCGATCTGTACAAGACCGAGATCGGTATCCCCCTTGCCTTCGACATCGCCGCAGAAGGCGAAGAAGACGTCGGGTCCAGAACCCGCCGAGCCCTGCGCGATCGCATTAACGACATCGGATTGCTGCAGCGATGCGTTAGCGACATCCAGCACCTGCTCGGCAACGGAACAAGCCAGGCATCGACGGAAGACACTGCCGATGTTGTCACCGTCCAGACGGATGGCGGCCTAGAAGTGGCCGCCGGCTTCAATCACGCAGAGCAGGCATACACCTGGTGACCATCATCGTGCTTACCAACTGTCCAGTCGGCCTACGTGGCTACCTCACCCGCTGGCTCCTGGAAATCTCGGCCGGAGTGTTCATCGGCAACCCTTCCGCAAGGATCCGCGACATCATGTGGACCGAGGTCCAGCAATACGCGGGGCAAGGCAGAGCACTTCTGGCGTACACCACCACTAACGAACAGGGGTATGCGTTCCGAACGCACGAACACTCATGGAACCCCACCGACCACGAAGGTCTCATGCTGATCCACCGCCCGGAGGCCCCCCAACCAGTGAGCGCTGCACCAAAGGCCGGCTGGAGCAGGACGGCTAAGCGACGTCGATATGGTGGCGGTTAGCGGTTATGTGGAAAATGACCGAATCGCTGAAGCTGGTAAGAAACCGCTTCGCCTGTACCTAACGCTGCTGGTCACGCAGTCTGCTCCCCGCGCACGCGGGGATGGTCCCGTGATGCCCGTCGCGGCGACGGCCTCAGCTGTCTGCTCCCCGCGCACGCGGGGATGGTCCCCGGTAGATGTTGCCGGAATGCCGACTGTTGTCCTGCTCCCCGCGCACGCGGGGATGGTCCCGCGTCCCGGTCGCCAACCCCGGTGAACGGCTCCTGCTCCCCGCGCACGCGGGGATGGTCCCTTGGCGCTGCGGATGACGCTGGTGGTGGCGGTCTGCTCCCCGCGCACGCGGGGATGGTCCCAAGGCACGCGCGGACAAGCTGCCCAAGATGTTCTGCTCCCCGCGCACGCGGGGATGGTCCCAGCCGACACGACCTGCTTCCGCAGACGGGCCGCTGCTCCCCGCGCACGCGGGGATGGTCCCTCTGGCGGCTGGGAGGTCGTCGACCGGGACATCTGCTCCCCGCGCACGCGGGGATGGTCCCGTGGTCTGCGCCTCCTGGGCGCCGTCGTCGGTCTGCTCCCCGCGCACGCGGGGATGGTCCCGGTGCTGTTCGCGGGGGGAAAGTCCACCCTCACTGCTCCCCGCGCACGCGGGGATGGTCCCGCGGGCATGGACCGTGGCCGCCAGGTGCTCACCTGCTCCCCGCGCACGCGGGGATGGTCCCGGGTCGCCGGTCAGTCCCTCGCTCATTTCTTGCTGCTCCCCGCGCACGCGGGGATGGTCCCGGTGCGGCGGGGTCCGGGTCGTAGTCGGTGAGCTGCTCCCCGCGCACGCGGGGATGGTCCCCTCCGGGAGGCGTTCGCCTGCGGATCCACGTCCCGCTCCCCGCGCACGCGGGGAT
>NZ_LWBU01000316.1:33009-40865 GCF_001646665.1 Streptomyces noursei
CGCACGCGGGGATGGTCCCGTCGAAGGCCGCACGCCGCTGCCCGGCCCGTCCGGCTCCACGCGCACGCGCGGATGGTCCCCTAGCTCAGCGCTACTGTGACCCTGTCGTCGACCACGCCATCAACGTCACCCTGCCCGACCTACACTCTGGCCGCGGCTGCTGCACCTCGCCGCCGGTGGCGGTGAGCATCCGGACACGGACGCCGGGGGCGAAACCGCCTGCGACGGGCTCGGCCGGGGTGGTGAGCTGGAGATGGTCGGCGATGCGGTGGCGGAGGAGGGCTGGGAGGTCATCTCAGGTTCGGGTGGTCACGTCAATCTGCAGGTGATCGCGTCATGGTCGAGGTGACCAGGTGCTCGTGCGCAGGCCAGCGAGACCCCTGCTATGCGCGTGGCGAAGGCCGCCGGTGAGCGGCAGGGGGCAGGGCGCGGCCGAGGACGGCCAGCGTGTCGGCGGGATGCCGAACGGTATTGGTGCGTGGTCGCGAGGAAGTCTCGGCGTTGCACGCCGACGCAGTAAGGAGGCGGCCGAGCAGGTGTCCGCTCGGCTGCCTCTGAGTGCTGTCGCCTTGTCAGGGTTGCATGAGGGTGCGGGTGTCAGTGTTGGCGCCGCAGAGGATTACGCAGACCTTCTCGCCGTTGGTGGGCCGGTAGCTGCGGCTTGTTGTCCTGGGCCGGGTGGGTAGGTCGCGGTCGGGGGCGTGTTGGTCGGGGGTGAGCAGGGCCGCCAGGGCGGTGGCTGTGCCGTGTTCGACCGCGATGCGGCGGTGGTCCCACAGGGCTTGGCGGGCGTGGACGATTTCGGTGTCCGGGACGAGGATGGAGTGGACGCGGTCGTGCTGGGCGGCGGTCAGGGCCATCGCGGATGTGCGGCGGGCGCCGAGGGAGTCGGCGGCGATGGAGTCGACGGGGACGTCGACCGGGTGGCCGGCCTCGATGGCGGCGTTGAGCGCGCGGCAGTTGGTTGGCTCGACCGCTACGGTGCGGATGCCGTGGTGCTGGGCGGCGGTGGCGACGCCGGCGAACAGGCCGCCGCCGCCGACGGCGAGCACGACGGTGTCCAAGTCGGGGATCTGCTGATGGATCTCTTCCAGCAGGGTGCCGGCGCCGGCGGCGATCAGCGGGTGGTCATAAGCGTGTGAGGCCAGCGCGCCGGAGGCGGCCGTGAACTCTTCGCAGGCGGCGAGCGCCTCGGCGTACTCCGTGCCGACCAGGCGGACGTCGGCGCCGTAGTTGCGGAGCTTGGTCACCTTTACCTGAGGCGCGGTGCTGGGGAGGAACACGGTGGCGCGCACGCCTTGCTGCTGGGCGGCCCACGCGCAGGCCAGGCCGGCGTTTCCCCCCGAGGCGATAGTGATCCCAGCATCCGGCAGGGTGCCCGCATCTCGGTGGGCTTGGATGAAATTCTGGGCGCCGCGGGCCTTGAAGGAGCCGGTGTGCTGCATGAACTCCAGCGCAAGCCACACTTCGCAGGGCTGCTCGGGACGGTCGTCGAGGGGGTCGCGGGCCGCAGTGCGGATCGCGCCTGCATCGAGTGGGGTGAGGGTGACCGGCCGGGTCCGTCCCGCGATTCGGTCGGCGGCTGCCTTGATGTCGCCATAGGTGAGCTGGTGCACGTGCTGCTCCTGCGGTAGAGGGGTTATGACCAGGCGATGAGCTGGCCGGTGGGGGTCAGGCCCAGGAAGAAGGCGAACGCGATCCGGCGCCCGGTCGGGTTCGGCTCGACGGCGTGGAAGTTCGCGGGGTTGAACAGCAGCCCGTCTCCAGGCTCGGGGGCGATGCTGACGTGCTGGCAGTGCTGGACGGTCTCGGGCTGGTAGCCGTATGCCTGCCGGTGCTGCTCGTCGGCCGGCTCCCAGCGGTGGCGCCACACGGTCGTAGCCCCGCCAGCCGTGGGCACCGTCACCCAGACATTGAAGGCGAGTTGCGCCACGATCCCCTGGTCGAACAGGCCGGCGGGGAACTCGCGGTTGATGTCGTCGTAGTGGATCAGGGCCCCGGCGTTGATCTCCCGCAGGGTGCCGCCGAAGACAGCCCGGCCGCCGATGGTGGCCGGAGCGACGGCGGCGCCCCACGCGGAGCCGAGGCGCGCCATGGAGACGGCGATCGGGTCCGGGCGCATCCCGGCGCGCTGCCAGGCGGCGCGGGCGGCCTCGGCGTCGTGCCAGTACCGCTCGGCGTCCAGTCGGCCGCCTTCGTCACGGTAGTCGTTCAGGGCCGGGCCGAACCGGACGATCGGGGTCGGTACGCGTGCCGGGTCGTAGTCGGCGGTGGGCAGCCGGCCCAGCGCCGCGAGTGCGGTCCGGCAGGTGGAGGTGTCGAGGAAGTCGGGCACGCGGACGGCCGCGAGGGTGCCGGCCGCGAGGTTCGTCAGGTGTCGGTCGGTGAAGACCTCGCAGTTCACTGCGGTGAACAGCGGGTCGAGTGCCATGGTGCGGGGCATGTCGCCTCCGTAAGGACGCAGGAGCCTACCGTGACGGTACGGTGTACCGTACGCTGACTCGCATGCCTAGGCAATCCGCATCCCTCGACCACGCAACCCCCCAACACATCGCCCAGCAGGCCCTGCTGATCGTGGATCAGCACGGACCCTCTGCGCTCAGCTTCCGGACCCTGGCCTCCGCGCTGGGCATCTCCGTCGCCTCGCTCCAACGCCGCTGCACCGACCTCGCCGGACTGCTGGACCTCGTCACCGACCACCTCGCCGCCCACCTGCCCGACATCCCACCCGGCACCGACTGGCCGACGGCCACGGAAAAACGGTTCACCGCGCTGTACGAACTGCTGACCGCCCACCCGGGCCTGATCGCCCTGCGCGGTGCACGGCCCTGGCTCGGACCGCAGCTGCTCAAGCGCCTGGTGGAACCCCAGCTCGCCGACTCCCTCGCCGCCGGCATGACACCTGAGCAGGCGATCGTCACCTACCGGCGGCTGTACCTGCTCACCCTGGGCAGCGCGAGCTTCGTCGACCACCGCGACCCCCAAGCCGCCCAAGGCGCCACCCGACGCGCGCTCGCCGCCCTCGACCCCGAGGAGTTCCCAGCCCTGACCGGGCACATGGCCTCGATCCTGCCCGCCGTGACCGACCACGAGGTCTACTACGGCGCCCTCCGCCAGCTGATCCGCGCCGCCGCACCAGGCGAGGGTCGCTCTTCCCGCGACGGGCTTACCCGCGAGCCCAGGTGACTCGGGGAGCCCGCTGGCGTCTTGGGGCGTCAACCGCAGGTCAGCCCAGATCTCTGAACGATCGCTCGATGTGTTGAAGGTGCAGGTCAGCCAGCATCTCCGCACCTTCTAGGACGTTGATGTGGCTCGAGGTACCCCGGCAGGGGCTCGCGTGATCGGTGGGGGACGGGATGCCCGGCACGTTTGTGTTACTGAAGGAAGAGTTCCAGATCGACGGTGCCTGAAGCGGCCTCGAGCTGGCTGCGGCCGTGCGGCAGCTGCGGGCCGGGACCGGGCCTGGGGGCAGCACGGTCTCAGAGGCGGTCTTCGCGGCGCTGGAGGCCACGATGGTGGAGCTGTCGCCGGTGATCCTGGACGAGTGCGAAGCGGTCCGGCCGGTTGTGCGGACCGACACTGGGGTGTGGACGGCTCGACATCGCCTCCCGGGAGGTGACCTTCCTCAACGAGGTCACCGGCGAGGTCGAGACCCTGGCCGTACGGCCGGAAGCGGGCGAATGGTCGGCCGGCTCGTTCTCCTTGGCATTGATGAAAACCTCCGCGCTGGAGACGCCGCGGGGCAATGTGACCATCGACAGCGTGATGGCCCTGCTGTATCTCCCGCAGCACCTGGCGGGCCGCGAGCTGTTCGGGTCGGTGAGCGCCCAGGACATGCAGGTCACCTCCGAGGTCTGCTTCGGCGTCCTGACGAGGAAGCCGCCCGGCTGAAGGCCGAGGCGAAAGCCGCGCGCGGCAAGGAGACCAGGAGCAGGTCCTCGTGGAGCCGGCGGTGCAGGAGCAGGAGGGCGTTGGTGTCGGCGATGTTGGCCAGCTGGTCAAGCAGCGCCCCAATCGTCGGATCGTCACCGGCGCGGACGGCTGCCACGATGCACTCGATCAGCACCGTGGGCTCGGTGGAGGTGGCTGCCGGACCGGGCGAGGCTCAACCATGGTCGTCCGGTCCGGCGGCACCGGCGGGTGCAGTCCTGAGGGAGCTGGTGGCAATCATCGGTTTAACGCTCCTTGCTCGAGCGCGGTCACTCGGTGGGAGGTGTAAGTGCCCTGGGCGGTGTGCGGCTCGATGAGGACGCCAGACTCGTACAGGCCGATCTCCAGCACATCCTCGCCGCTCGCCTCGTCGGTCCGCTTACAGGCGAGCGTGGCGGCGCCGCGGGCGATGGTTTCCTCGCGGCGGGGGGCGTCGGGGTCCTGGAGCGCGGACATCAAGCCACAGCCATGGGGTGGTGAGGTCACCTGACCGACCGCACCACCCCGTGGCCGTTGTCTGCCGGTGAGCGGATGACTCACGTCTGAACTACGGCCGGTCCCCAGCAGTTGTACGCCTCGAACGTGGCGAGGTCGAAGTCGCACAGGTAGTAGGAGACCTGCAGGTCTTCCTCGAAGCTCTTGTTCACGGCCGTCCAGCCGGCAGACGGTCCGCGGTCGTTGTATATGACGCCGCTGCGCAGCGCGCCGGTGCTGGTGCGGTGGCTCCACTTGATGGCCACGGGCACACGATCGTCATGGGTGTCTTTGACCCAGAACCACTCGCCGTAGCTCTCGAAGCACGCGGTGCCGTCATAGTCGACGAGGGCGCAGCTGTAGGAGCCTGGGCTACCGGAGACGACGTTTGCACGCTGCACGCCGTCGGCTGCTGCGGCGGGCGCTGTTGTCATTGCCCAAGTCAGCACTGCGGTGACTGCTCCGCTCGCGATCATTCTTCCTTTTTGCACAGATGGGTCCTTTCCACGCGTCAAGCAAGGGGCGCCATCGGCTGGCATGTCCGTGATCAAGCCGGAGCGAAAGCCGATCTTCTGGTCTGCCCGAACGCTCCCGCTTTGGCGCCAGCCTGGCGTGGCACCGGGTACGGCGTCTTGTACAAACACGAAGCGAGGGATCAGAGCTGGGTTGCGGATGGCTCCCACTGGGCGTGGAGCTCGCCGACCGGCACGGCACGACGGTGTGGGCGTGGCACTCCCCGTACTCGGGCGGGTGGGAGCTGGACCGGGCCCGCACACGGCCCGACGAAGGAGACGGTCCGCGCGGAGCTTGCCGCCGCCCCGGCCGTCCGCCCCTACGCCGACGAGATCACCCTGTGCCCGACGTGGGGCCGCATCACCCGCCGGGCCCGGCAGCTCCTGGAGCCGGGCGCCGCGGTCGTCCTGGACACCGAGACCACCGACCTCTACGGGCAGACGATCGAGCTCGCCGTCGTCGACGCAGCGACCGGCAAGGTTCTCCAGGACACCCTGGTGAAGCCCACGGAGCCGATCACCAGCGGGGCCCGGCACGTGCACGGCATCTCCGACGAGGACGTAGCGGACGCCCGGCCCTTCGAGAAGGTCCTGCCGCGTCTGCGGAAGGTCAGCAAGGACCGGATCATCTGCGCCTACAACGTGGACTTCGACCGCGCCGTCATCCTCGGCGACGTCCGGCGAGCTGGGAAGAAACCGGGGCATCTGGAGCCCTACGACTCCTGGTACTGCCTCATGGAGGCGTACGCCGCGTGGCTCGGCTCGCCCCGCTGGCTCCGGCTCGGCGGCGGCCACCGTGCGGCCGATGACGCCCTCGCGGCCCGCGACGTCCTGGTGCGTATGTCCCAGGGCCGGGGCAACGTCTGCACTCCCCGGCCGGCAGGCCCGGGCGACCCGGTGGCCGGAGCTCCCACCGGGACCGCGCTCGCGGCCGCCGACGCCTGAACCCCACATCCCCGCGCCCCCTTCGGGGCGGGTGCTCGAGGAACGCCCCACCCGAGTTGGCTGCCTCGGCCCCGTACGAAGGGGGGCGTGCCTCGTGCACCCTCCGCCGTCCTCGGCACCGGTTGGTGTCGTGTCCGTACCTGCCCAACGCACAGCTCGCGAGCACTCGCGCTCCCGGCGTCACAGCCTGGTGCCGCCGCGCCATGAGCGAGTACGTCTCTCCCGTAGTACCTTCTCCACCGTCCTCAGCAGGCCCAGGCGCAGCGCAGCCAGTCACAAGAGCGCAGCGACTCGGGGGCGACACCGTTGCCGCGGAGCTGGGCCCGCCGCTCAGCTACCGGTGACCGCCCGGGCGCGAGGTTGCCCGGCCTGCCTGGAGGGGTTCGGATGGAGGTAGCAGCGAACGAGGAACATCCGTCGAGGAGAGCGTCATGGGCGGAGAACGGTTCCCGTTGAAGTACGGCGCCGAGCATGATTCCGAGAAGTGCTACTGCCGGGTCGCCAAGCGGTCGTGGCTGCACAGAAGACGTTGGCGCTATGAGCAAGAAGGGCTAGAGAGCTTCGCCCGAGACCTCGGCCGCGTGATCGAGGTCGAGGTGGGGCGGCTCTACTGGCTCGTGAGTGAGCCATGCTGGAACAAGGAGCGCCAGGCGGCGCCCAGGGGGCACGTCTTTTGCCGTCTGGGCCAGGGCGAACCGTCCCCCGGGCCGAGCTCTCGCTATCAGCCCTCGAAAGGAGCCCACGGCCATTGGTCCGACAATCCCGGGAGGATGGGCGGCGGAGGCTTCATGGGGTAACCATGGCGCATCGGCTCTGCGGCTGGTGTCCGAGCTGGGACTCCCGGGCCGTGGTGGGGCGGCCGTCGCGCCGAACCACCCGTGGGCACCAGTCGCTCTCACCGCTAAAAGTCACCTCTTAAGAGGTGACTTTTAGTGTCGGTTTCTCCACGCGGGCGCGGGCGCCTCATCCTGAGCGCCGACCCGGTCAGCCTTTTAGGTCTGGACAGCCTGCACCGGGTGTTCCCCGAGGCCCCCGTGCGCCTGCCGGGCGGAACGTTCATCCGGTGAATTCCGCGACCCGCGCGAGTGATGCGCCCTCCTCGATCGACCCGGTGTGCGGCTGGAGCCGGTACATCAAGCCGCGTGATCACTTCTCTTCTCCGCGCCGCCGCGGCGGCCGCGCTCACCGTGCTGCCGCTGGCCGCCCTGTCCACCACCCCGGCCCACGCGGCCGCCGCGCCCGCGCCGCGCGCGGTGGTGACGATGCCGCTGGGCCAGGCCATCGCCTCCTTGCCGCGCGCCGCCGAGTCCCGCGACGGCTACACCCGCAGCAGCTTCAAGCACTGGACCGACGCCGACCGGGACGGGTGCAACACCCGCGCCGAGGTCCTGATCGCCGAGGCGATCGAGCCGCCCACCGTCGGCGCCCGCTGCGCGCTGAGCGGCGGGGTGTGGTGGTCGATGTACGACGAGCAGCAGGTGACCGCGGCGTCCGCCCTGGACGTCGACCACATGGTGCCGCTCGCGGAAGCGTGGGACTCGGGGGCGAGCGGCTGGACGTCGGCGCGGCGCCAGGCGTACGCCAACGACCTGGACGCCGAACGGTCCCTGATCGCCGTTACCGCGAAGACCAACCGGTCGAAAGCCGACCAGGATCCGGCCCAGTGGATGCCGCCGGCCGCCGCCCAGCACTGCGCGTACCTCACTGACTGGACGGCCACCAAGGCGCGCTGGCAGCTCACCGTCGACGACGCCGAGCGCCAGGCCCTGGGCACCGCGGCCGCGCAGTGTCCGGGGGCCACCGTGGCGTACGAGCCGGTACCGTAACCGCCGGGCGGGATCACCACCCGGTGAGCGCCTTGTCAGCCCCGCCCCTGTGCCCTCGCCTCCGCGCTCTGGAGCGAGGGCACCGGCACGTCGGGCGGCCCCGACCAGCTGGGCCAAGTCCGCAGGAGCCGCTGCGGGACGGGCGCGTTCTACTTGCCGGGCTTGACCC
>NZ_LWBU01000317.1 GCF_001646665.1 Streptomyces noursei
CGCCGGCAGGGGGCGCGCGTGGAGCCGGCGCCGGAGCCGGAGGTGGCGCGCGGCGTGGCTGGGCGCGTCGCGGCCGGCGGCCAGGAGGGCCGTCGAGGGGGCGGGGGTAGCGGAGCCGCTGGGGGCGGTGGAGGGGGGGACGGGCAGGTCGGCGGGTGGGGACACCGAGCCGGTGCGGCTGGCGGGGCAGGCCGAGCTGCTGTGCGTCCGGGTGCTGCCCGCGCTGGCGGCGCCGGTGGCCGAGCGGGGCGGGCGGGCCACCACGACCTGGTGATCGCGACGTACCGGCCGCGGGGCCGGGCGCTGGTGGCGACGCCGCTGATGGACGAGGAGTTCGTGCTGGTCGCCGCGCCGGCGTGGGCGGATCGGATCGGGGCGGG
>NZ_LWBU01000318.1 GCF_001646665.1 Streptomyces noursei
GGGGAGGGGCGGTGGCGGGGGTGGGGGGGGCCGGCCGCCGCCAGGTGGGGGGGCGGGGGGCGCGGGGGGGGGGGGGGGGGGCAGGCGGGGGGGGGAGGGGGGGGGGGGGGGGGGGGGGGGGGGGGGGGGGGGGGGGGGCGGCGGGGGGGGGGGGGGGCGGGGGGGGGGGGGGGGGGGGGGGGGCGGGGGGGGGGGGGGGGGGGGGGGGGGGGGGGGGGGGGGGGGGGCGGGGGGGGGGGGGGGGGGCGGGGGGGGGGGGGGGCGGGGGGGGGGGGGGGGCGGGGGGGGGGGGGGTGGGGGCGGAAGGGGCCGGGGGAGCGGAGCGGAGGCAGCGGGCGCGGGACCGGGGAGGTGGGGGGGGTGGGAGGGGGAGTGGAGGGGGAGAGGGGGGTGGGGGCGGAGTCGGCGTCGGAGCCGTGTCGGGGGCTGGGGCCCGGGACAGGCGGGCGGTCGACGCCGGGGCCTGGACCGGTGGCCCGCTCAGGGCCCAGCTTCCCAACGGGCCCGGGGGCG
>NZ_LWBU01000319.1 GCF_001646665.1 Streptomyces noursei
GTGTCGCGAGCCGGCCGGCGTCGGCCCAGCGACGCGCGGTGTGGGGGCTGACGCCCGGAAGCCGGGCGGCCTGGCGAATACTGTAGGACTGCATGTGCGCCGCGCTACGCCCCCCGAGCCCGCATCTGCAATTCTCGGCGGCTTCCTCCATGGCGGATGCGGCCCCCTGGGCGAAGGGGGCGATTCCGGTTTCCCCGCCGGGGGCGGCCCCGCCCCGGC
>NZ_LWBU01000320.1 GCF_001646665.1 Streptomyces noursei
CGGGCGCCGCGTCACGCCCAACGGGACCTGGTGGTGGGCGGCCGTGCCCATCGCCGCCGGGGTCGTCCCGGTCGTCGGCGCGCTGCTGCTGACCGGGCTGGTGCCGCTGAAGGGCATCGCCCTGGTCCCCGTGGCCGGCATCCTCATCGGCGGGGCGCTCACCGCGACGGTGCTCGGCGGGCGGCGCGCGCTCGACGAGCTCGGCACCCGGCACGGCGGGGGGGGGGCGGGGGGGGGGGTCGGGCTTGCCGGGGGCGGCGCGCGCCCGGGGGGGGGCCCCCCCCCGGCGGGGGGGGCCCCGCTCCCCGGGCTCGACCCGACCCCGGCCGTGGGGGGGGGGGGGCCGCCGGTCGGGAGGGGACACGGCCGAAACCCAA
>NZ_LWBU01000321.1 GCF_001646665.1 Streptomyces noursei
TGACGACCGTGGCCCCCGTCGCGTTGACCGGCGTGACGCCTACCGTCGCGGCTCCCGCCGCGATCCCCGGCCCTCGTCGCTCACCCGCGCCGACCCCGGCCCCCGTCGTCGCGACCGCCGTGCCGACCGTGCCGGATTCCCGCGGGCCGAGCGGCCCCCCCGCCGGCGGGCCGACCGCCCGGCCGACCGGCGGGGGTGCCGGCCCCCGGGCGCGCGGCGCGCGCACCGGGGGGGCTTCCC
>NZ_LWBU01000322.1 GCF_001646665.1 Streptomyces noursei
AGCGGCTTGCCGCGCTCGACGACGAGTACGACGTCGTCGCGTACGGGGACAGAACGCCCGCCCAGCTCGATGCGGAGGTCACCGCCGAGGCGGGACGTCTTGCGCACCGCCGGCCCGGCCCCCCCCCATCACCTCAGTGATTCGGCGATCCAACCGCCCGCGGACCCTCGGCGGCGGGAAGCCGGCAGCAGAAACGTCCCGAAACCGGCACCCCGGGTCGCCCTCGCCACCCGGACCCCGGCCCCGGCGG
>NZ_LWBU01000323.1 GCF_001646665.1 Streptomyces noursei
CGCGACCACCTTCATCAGATACGGGCAGAACAGGATGCCCTTGCAGAAGTTGCGGAAGCCCAGGCCGAAGCTGACCATCGTCGCGAAGTAGAGGGCGACGGCTCTCTGGAGGACGGTAGCGTCCAGGTAGTAGCCGCTGACGAAGCAGAGCCGGATGAGCTCGGCCCGCGTGCAGATCTGCACGAAGCTGTCGACGCTCGCGGCGTTCCGGTCGGCGCTCACACCGTACGAGCCGGTGAGGCTGTACGAG
>NZ_LWBU01000324.1 GCF_001646665.1 Streptomyces noursei
CTTCATGCGGCTTCTCTCGCTGGACGGCACCGAGCTTCCCGTCCTGTCGCACCTGACCTACGACGCGCGTGACCCGTACGCGGTCACGGTCGGCTTCCCCCACGCCGGGCTCGTGTACGCCGAGTGGCGCCTCGACCGCGACATGCTGCGGTACGGCATGGCGCACCCGATCGGCGAGGGCGACGTGCGGATGTGGCCGGCGCTCAACGGCACCCGCGACGAGCTCCGCATCGAGCTGGCGCACACGACCGTGTTCACCGTGCGGGCGCCGTCGCTGCGGCGCTTCCTGGAGCGCACGCACGAGGAGGTCCCGGCCGGCCGGGAGCGCATCGAGGAGCTGGACGCCTTCCTGGCGGAGCTGCTGGCGGCCGGCTGATCCGCCGGTCCCCTCCGTGCCGACCGTCGGCGGTCCCGCGGTCGCCGGCGCCCCC
>NZ_LWBU01000325.1 GCF_001646665.1 Streptomyces noursei
CCGTGGCCTGGAGGAGGGCGAGGTTGCCGCGTACGACTCCGGCCAGGACGGCGAGGAGGACGAGTACGGCGACCGGCCCGGGGACGAGGGCGAGCGCCGCCGTGGCGACTCCCCCGGCGGCCATGAGCAGAGCGGTCCGGACGGTCGGCCCGGTCCGGCGCGCGAGTGCGGCGTACAGCGTGCGGCCGAGGGTCTGGCCGGCGCCGCCGAGGCCGAGGGCCCAGGCCGCGGCGGTGGTGTCGGCGCCGCG
>NZ_LWBU01000326.1:0-12052 GCF_001646665.1 Streptomyces noursei
CGCGGGGGCGGGGCGGCCGCCTGCACGGTCGCCGCCAGGTGCAGCTTGGTCAGCGTCCCCCGGGGCCGGCGCGCCCCGGTCGTCCTGCCGTGCTCGGTACGCGCCCGGGAGCGGCGGCCCGCCGCCCCTTCGCCCAGGCCCGGGACGCTCAGCACCTTCGTGCGGAACGGCTCGGCGGCCTTCACGGGCGCCTGCTCACCGGCGCCGGGGCCGGCGGCGGGCGCGGGAGCGGGCGCCGGGGCGTCCTCGGGCGCTGCTTCCGGCTCCCCGCCCTGCGGGGGCACACCGCCACCGCCGTCCGGGCCGCCACCGGGGCCGTCCGGGCCGGGGTCCGGGTCCGGATCGGGGTCCGGGTCGTCGTCCCCGCCGCCGAACTCCTCCAGCGTCTCGTCCAGTTTGTCCTCGTCGAGCCCCGGGGCGTCGAACGGGTTGCGCCTGCGCCGGTGCGGCAGCGCCAGCAGCGCCGCCTGCCGTACGTCGTCGGACGTGACGTCCGTGCGCCCCGCCCACGCGGCCAGCGCCGTCGCCGTACGCGCCATCACGATGTCCGCGCGCATGCCGTCCACCTCGAACGCCGCGCACGTGGCGGCGATCTGCCGCAGCGCCGCGTCCCCGAGCCGCACCTGCGGCAGCAGCGCCCGCGCGGCCACGATCCGCTCCCGCAGCGCGGCCTCCTCACCGGCCCACCGCGCCGCGAACGCGGCCGGGTCGTCGTCGAACGCCAGCCGGCGCCGCACCACCTCGACCCGCTGGTCGGGCTCCCGGGAGGCGGCCACCTCCACCGTCAGCCCGAACCGGTCCAGCAGCTGCGGCCGCAGCTCGCCCTCCTCCGGGTTCATCGTCCCGACCAGCAGGAAACGCGCCGCGTGCCGTACGGACACGCCCTCCCGCTCCACGTAGGAGGCGCCCATGGCGGCCGCGTCCAGCAGCAGGTCCACGAGGTGGTCGTGGAGGAGGTTGACCTCGTCGACGTAGAGCACGCCCCGGTGCGCGTCCGCCAGCAGCCCGGGCTCGAACGCCTTCACGCCGTCGGCGAGCGCCCGCTCGATGTCCAGCGCGCCCACGAGCCGGTCCTCGGAGGCGCCCACGGGCAGCTCCACCATGCGGGCCGGCCGGTGCACCGCCTCGGCGGCCGTGTGCGGGCCGTCGGGGCAGCCGGGGTCGGGGGAGCCGGGCGCGCAGGAGAAGCGGCAGCCCGCGACGACGTCCACGTCCGGCATCAGGGCGGCGAGGGCGCGGACGGCCGTCGACTTGGCGGTGCCCTTCTCACCGCGTACCAGGACACCGCCGACGGCGGGGGACACCGCGTTCAGCAGCAGCCCGAGCCGCAGGTCGTCCT
The DNA here is from genome assembly GCF_001646665.1 of Streptomyces noursei. Lineage (GTDB taxonomy): Bacteria > Actinomycetota > Actinomycetes > Streptomycetales > Streptomycetaceae > Streptomyces > Streptomyces lavendulocolor. The sequence continues at coordinate 1,340 of NZ_LWBU01000326.1, forward strand.
GTCCGACGATCGCGGTGAAGGGGTAGTGGGGTGCGTTGCTCATGAAGGTGCTCCGGGTGCGATGAAGGGAAGTCCTGTGGGCGGGCCCTGCTCGATCAGCTTCCAGAGCGCGTCCGTGTCCGCGTGTTCCTCGATCAGGTCGCCGAGCGTGTCCAGCTGCTCCTCGCGCAGCGCGCCGAACGACGTGTCCGGGGCCGGTACGAACCGTCTCCCGGCCGCCCGCGCCACCTCCGCCAGGAACGCCCGGCGGAAGCCGTCGCTCTCCAGCGAGCCGTGCCAGTGCGTGCCCCACACGGCCCCGACGCGGCAGCCGTCCAGGAACGGCTCGCCGCCGCGCACGTCCGCCACGCCGTGGTGGATCTCGTACCCCTCCACCCGCTCGCCGAGGGCCTCGCCGGCCGGCCGGGCGAGCGTCTTCTCCGGCGCGAACCGCACCCGCACCGGCAGCAGGCCGAGGCCCGGGACCTCACCGGCCCGGGACTCGACCTCGTCCTCGATGCGCTCGCCCAGCGCCTGGAAACCGCCGCAGACGCCGAGCACGGGGCGGCCCTCGGCGGCCCGCCGGACGATCGCGTCCGCCAGCCCCCGCTCCCGCAGCCACGCCAGCGCCCTCACCGTGCCGCGCGTGCCGGGCACCACGACCAGGTCGGCGTCGACGAGCTCCTCCGGGCGGTCCACGAACCGGACCACGACACCCGGCTCGGCGGCCAGCGCGTCGACGTCCGTGAAGTTCGACATCAGCGGTACGGCGCAGACGGCGACCCGCAGCACGTCCTCGCCGACCGGCGGCGCCACGACCGACTCGCGCACGGCGCCGCGCAGCGACACCCGCAGCCCGTCCTCCTCGTCGATGCCGAGCCCGTGCGCGTACGGCAGGACACCGAACGTCCGGCGGCCGGTGAGCCCCAGCAGCATGTCCAGGCCGGGCTCCAGCAGCGTCACGTCGCCCCGGAACTTGTTCACCAGGTAGCCGGCGATCAGCTCCTGGTCCTCCGGCGCCAGCAGCGCCGTCGTCCCGAAGAACTGGGCGAAGACCCCGCCCCGGTCGATGTCGCCGACCACGACGACGGGGAAGCGGGCGGCACGGGCGATGCCCATGTTGACGATGTCGTTGCGGCGGAGGTTGATCTCGGCGGGGCTGCCCGCGCCCTCGCAGATGACGGCGTCGTACGTGCTCCGCAGCTCCTCCAGGCACTCCACGACCGTGCCGAACAGCGCCTGCTGCCGGCCGCCGTGGTAGCCGCGCGCGCTCAGCTCGCCGACCGGCTTGCCCATCAGCACGACCTGGCTGGACCGGTCGCTGCCGGGCTTCAGCAGGACCGGGTTCATCAGCGCGGTCGGTTCGACCCGTGCCGCCTGCGCCTGCATGGCCTGCGCGCGGCCGATCTCCGCGCCCTCGCGCGTCACGAACGAGTTGAGGGACATGTTCTGCCCCTTGAACGGCGCGACCCTCACACCCTGCCGCACCAGCCAGCGGCAGATGCCGGCCGTGACGACGCTCTTGCCCGCGTCGGACGTGGTGCCCGCGACGAGCAGCCCCCCACCCTTGCTCATGTACGCCTCCGCTTGATCGCCCCGTACGCCAGCCGCCCGCCCGCGCACACCACGAGAGTCAGGACACCCACCCGGCGCGACAACCGCACCGCCCGCTCGATGTCCGCCACCTCCACGGCCCGGCCCTCCCCGTTCAGCACCGGCCGGTGCTCGACGCGGCCGCCGTACGAGAGCGTCCCGCCGAGCCGTACTCCCAGCGCGCCCGCGAAGGACGCCTCGACCGGGCCCGCGTTCGGGCTCGGGTGCTTCGCCGCGTCCGCCCGCCAGGCCCGTACCGCGCCGCGCGGGTTCCCGCCCGCCACCGCCGCGAGGGCGGCCGTCAGACGGGCACCGGGCCACCCGGCGACGTCGTCGAGGCGGGCCGAGGCCCACCCGAAACGGCGGTACCTCGGGGACTTGTGCCCCACCATCGCGTCCAGGGTGTTCACCGCCCGGAAGGCCACCAGCCCCGGCACGCCCCCCAGCGCGCCCCAGACGAGGGCGCCGACCACGGCGTCGGAGGTGTTCTCGGCCACCGACTCGACGACGGCGCGGGCGATGCCGGGCCCGTCCAGGGCCTGCGGGTCGCGCCCGCACAGGTGCGGCAGCCGTTCCCGGGCGACGTCCAGGTCACCCGCGGTCAGGGCGCCGCCGATGGCGCGGGCCTCGCGGCCCAGCGAGGTACCGCCCACGACGGCCCACACGGAGGCGGCGGTCAGCGCGACGGGAAGGGCGCCCCGGTGGCGTGCGGCCCGGGCGGCGAGCGCCGCCGCGGCGGTCGCACCACCGGCGCACACGGCGGCGTGCAGCGCGCCCCACGCGCGGTGGTCGCGCCACAGCACGCCCTCGACACCGGCGGCGGCCCGCCCGAAGGCGGCCACGGGGTGTCCCCGGCGGGGATCGGCGAGGAGCAGGTCGGCGGCGAGCCCGGCGGCGGCGCCGTACGCGAAGACACGGTCGTTGCGCATCGGATCAGCCCGCCGATACGCCTCGCCGACCGGGTGCTGGTGGACGTGTGTACGCAGCTGAACGGCAGCCGGGCATGGGCGATGTCCTCACTCAGGGTCCGCGCCCTGGCTCGACGTGACCGGCGACGAGAGTTCCTGACTCATCCGCCCGGGGGCGGACTCACAGTGGCGGGACCGCGCCGGATTCGCACCGGCTTCCTCTCCTGCCGCCGTAATGGCCCCGGCAGTCCACCACGCCCCGCGAACGCCCGTCAACTCGCCGTTGACCTGCGACGGGAGGGTGTGCCGAGGCACACACCGCGCGCACGACGGCGCCCCCGGAACGACCGACCGTTCCGGGGGCGCCGCCGCGCGTCCGTCGTCAGGTGACGATGAGGAAGATTCCGTAGGCCACGGCCGCCGCGCAGAGCGCGAAGCAGGCGTACGCGCCCGAGCGGGCGAGGGTGGCCGAGCCACCGTTCGCGGAGGCCGTCTCCTGCTTGGAGAGGCCGACGATGCCGAGGGTGAACAGGCCCACCAGTGCGACGGTGGCCAGGAGGCTGACCCCGAAGACGGAGCCGAGAGCTGCCCAGTCGATCTTCATGCTGTTCTTTCCTTACACCGTGGCGGCGGGAGCCGGGGTGGTGGATGCCGTGTCCTCGCCGGCGGGAGCCGGGATGGTGGCCTTGAGGTCGGTGACGGTGCCGGCCGGCGGCGGGGTGACGGCCGCGATCGCGGTGGTCACGACGCCCGCGGGCTCGTCGGTGCCCTCGGCGTCCACGTCGTTGACGTTGGTGTGGTCGACGACCTGGCGGCGGGAGATGAACCAGATCGCGGTGCAGGAGGCGATCAGGAAGACCACGACGGCGGCGACGCCCCAGTCACCCTGCCGGGTGACCAGCTCGGAGCCGGCGGCGACCAGGCCGGCGGCCGGCAGGGTCAGGCCCCAGGCGACGAACATGCGGGTGGCGGTGGACCAGCGGACCACGCCGCCCTTGCGGCCGAGGCCCGCGCCCATCACGGCGCCGGAGCAGGAGTGCGTCGTCGAGAGCGAGAAGCCCAGGTTGGACGAGGCCAGGATGACGGCCGCCGCGCTGGTCTGGGCGGCGAAGCCCTGCTGCGGCTGGAGGTCGGTGAGGCCCTTGCCCATGGTGCGGATGATGCGCCAGCCGCCGAGGTAGGTGCCGAGCGCGATGGCCAGACCGGCGGAGACGATCACCCAGACCGGGGGGTTGGAACCGGGGGCGAGGGCGCCGGCGGCGACCAGGGCCAGGGTGATGATGCCCATGGTCTTCTGCGCGTCGTTGGTGCCGTGGGCGAGGGAGACCAGACCGGCGGAGGCGATCTGTCCGGCGCGGTAGCCCTTGCGGCCGGACTTCTCGTCGATGTTCGCCCCGGCCTTGTACGTCAGGCGGGCGGCGAGCATCGCGGCGATGCCGGCGACCAGCGGCGCGGCGACGGCCGGGATGAGGACCTTGGTGACGACGACGCCGCCGTTGACGCCGCCGATGCCGACCGAGGCGACGGTGGCGCCGATGAGGCCGCCCATCAGGGCGTGGGAGGAACTGGACGGCAGACCGACCAGCCAGGTCAGCAGGTTCCACAGGATCGCGCCGACGAGCGCCGCGAAGATCACTTCGGGTTGGATGCCGTCCTCGTTGACGAGGCCGCTGGAGATCGTCTTGGCGACCTCGACGGAGAGGAAGGCACCGACCAGGTTCAGCACGGCGGACATGGCCACCGCCGTCTTGGGCTTCATCGCGCCGGTCGAGATGGTGGTCGCCATCGCGTTGGCGGTGTCGTGGAAACCGTTCGTGAAATCGAACACTAGAGCTGTCACGACCACAATGGCGAGCAGCAGCGTGATGTGTTCCATTTACCCAGGCAATCGTTCGACGTCAGTGGTTCGGCGAACGTAGGCAACCTGAGTGAACGGAAGGTGAACTGGGTCGGGCGTCATGGTGACCCCCACCGGTGTCCTGCCATTCCGCTTGTGAGCGCGGAGGGCCCGGAACCCCAGGATCCGGGCGTTTCGGACCCCTCGCCGAAGGTCCTTCCGCCGGTGCGCCGGCCCGCGGAAGAGATTCTCCTCACTCACCCCCGTCCCGCCCTTTCCTCCGCCCCTGTGCCCGTGCGGGCCCCGCGGCGGCGCGGTGTCACCCGCGCCCGCCACCCCCGCCCCCTCCGGCCCCGGCCGGCGCCCCGGGGCGGGGCCGCCGGGACGGGCGGCTGGGCGGCTGACAGGATCGGGCGCATGACACAGGACGCGATCGAACGGGCATGGGACTCGGTGGTCGGCACCGCCCGCAGGACAGTGGCGGACGGGCTGGTCGTCGGCACCTCGGGAAACGTTTCCGCACGGGTGGGAGACGTCGTCCTCGTCACCCCCAGCGGAGTGCCCTACGACCGGCTCACCCCCGCCGACCTCGTGGCCGTCGACCTCGACGGCACCCGGATACGGGGCCGGCTCGCCCCCACCAGCGAGCTGCCCATGCACCTGGAGATCTACCGCCGCACCACGGCCCGCGCCGTCGTGCACACCCACGCCGTACACGCCACCGCCGTCTCGACCCTGGTCACCGAGCTCCCGCCGATCCACTACATGGCCGCGACCCTCGGCGGCCCCGTCCGCGTCGCCCCCTACGCCCTGTACGGGACGGAGGAGCTGGCCGCACACATGGTCCGCGCCCTCGACGGCCGCACGGCCTGCCTGCTGCGCAACCACGGCACCATCGCCCACGGCGACTCCCTGGACCAGGCCTACGACCGTACGGCCCAGCTGGAGTGGATGTGCCGCGTCTGGCTCGCCGCACGGTCCGTGCCCGGCCCCGGCCCGGCCCTGCTGTCGGCCGCCGAACTGGACGAGGCGGCGGAGAAGTTCCGCGGCTACGGCCAGCCCCGCTGACCGCGCGGCCCGCCGCCGGCCCGGGCGCCACGCCGGTGGGCGCCGCCCACTGGCATCCGGCCGCTCCCGTGCCGACACTGGAACGGTGCGCCCGGCTACAGCGACGGCAGCGGCCGTCACCACCCTGATCGGTGTCGGCGCGGCCACGGTCGCGGCCGGCCGGTACGCCAGCAGCGCCGCGCTCAACGTGGCGCCCGGCCGGCCCCTGCCCGGAGAGCCCCGGCTCACCGTGCACGGCACCGCCGCGGGCCAGGTCGTCCTGACGCGCTGCCTCGCCTCCCTCCGCCCCGGCACCTACGGCCTGACCGGCCCCGGCGTCCACGCCGTCGTCGGTCCCGTCCTGGACGACGTACCGCACAGCCCGGACACCGTCGTCCGCCGCCTGGAACGCGTCGTCGGCGGCCGGCTGGAGGCCGGTACCCGCGTCGGGTTCACGCCGCAGCTCCACACCGGCACCCCCTCCGACGTGCTCGGCCTCGCGTACGAGGACATGGAGGTGCCCGGCGAACTCGGGGCGATGCCCGCCTGGTTCGTCCCCGCCGCCCGCTCCACCTGGGTCATCGCCGTCCACGGCATCGGCACCACCCGCGAGCACCCCATGAACGTCATGGAATTCCTGCACCGCATGCGCCTGCCCGTGCTCGCACCCGCCTACCGCGGCGACCCCGGCGCGCCCCGCCCCGCCGGCGGGCTCGGGCACCTCGGCGACTCCGAGTGGCGCGACCTGGACGCCGCGATCCGCCACGCCGTGCGGCACGGCGCCGAGCGCGTCGTCCTCCACGGCTGGTCCACCGGCGCCGCCATGGCCCTTCACGCGGCCGCCAACTGCGGACTCCGCGACCGCATCAGCGGCCTCGTCCTCGACTCCCCGGTCCTCGACTGGGAGGCCACCCTGCGCGCGCTGGCCACCGCCCGCCGCGTCCCCGCCCCGCTGCTCCCGCTCGCCGTCCGTGCCGCCCAGGGCAGCACCGGGGTGCACGGCGACCGGCTCGCCGAAGCGGCCGACCCGCGGGGGCTCCGCGTCCCGACCCTCCTCTTCCACGGCCCCGACGACCACCTGGCCCCCTGGGAGACCTCCCGGGAGCTGGCCGCCCGCCGTGCCGACCTGGTCACCCTCCACACCGTGCGCGACGCCCCGCACTCCGCCATGTGGAACGCCGACCCGCACCGCTACGAGGAAGCGATGCGCCGCTTCCTCACCTCCCTCGTCTGACCCCCGCCGAAGACCCGTCACCTCCCCACCGGCGCCCGCCCCGCCCCGACCAGCCCCCGGCCCGCTCCCCGGCGGCCCGCCGCCCGACGCCGCCACCCGACGCCGCCGGCCCGCCGCCCGGCCCCCGCGCCCGCCCCGGTCTCCGCGCCGCCCCGGCGAACAGCCCGTGAACGGGCCGCATTACGGGCGCGAACCAGGCGAATCGGATTCCGTTTGGGCTTTCGGGGCGTCAGCGGGAAGACTGCTCCCGTGACGTCTCGAAAGCCCGATGAGCAACTGGCGCGCAATTCCAGACTCCGACTCGTCCGCCCGCGGCCCCTCACCACGGCCCGACGGGCCGTGACGACCCGGCGCACCCGCCCGGTGCCGCGGCCGCCCGAGGGGACCCCGCCGCCCGCCGAGCTGGCCCGACAGGCGCGGGCGGTGCTCTCCGACGCCGTGCGCATCGCGCGCTGGGCCGCCGTCGAGCGCGACCGGGACCACGAGCCCGACGCCCCGACGGCCACCGAACGGGCCGCGGCCGCCCTGGGCCTGACGCCCGCACAGGTCCGGGCGGGATGGGACCGCGCCCGGCTCGCCGGACTCGTCGAACTGCACGGCGACACCGCCCGCCCCGGCTGGCGCCTGCGCGCCTGGGACCGGGACGACTCCGCCGTCCTGCGCGGCTGGGTCGCGCTCTTCGACGCCTGGTCGCTCGTCCACCCGGCGCCCGGCGACGTCGCCCCCTCCTCCGTCGCCGAGGTCGTGGAAGCCGTCCCCCAGGTGCTCTCCCTCCTTCAGCTCTCCGCCGGGCCCGTGCCCGTGCCCGCCCTGCTCGACCTGCTCCGCCAGCGCGTCGCCGAACTCCGCGAGGAGCGCTGCGAGGTCCCGCCACAGCCGGCCGAGGAGCCCGAGGCGCCCCAGGAGCCCTGGCCGGCGCCCCGCCCGGACGCCGACTCCCTCGCCCGCCTCCTCGACTGGGCCCTGGAGGGCCTCGCCGCCGTGGGCGCCCTCACCCTCGGCGACGGCCAGGCCACCCTCACCCCGCTCGGCAACTGGGCCGTGTGGGTGAAACTGGAGCAGATCTGCGTGGCCGCACAGAGCCCCGCCGGCCACATCGAGCAGTCCGCCGAGGACATGCTGCGCGGCTGCGCCCGCCTCACCCCCGGACCCGCCCGCGTCGAGTACCGCGCCTGGCTCGCGGCCCGGCCCGTCGGCAGCGCCGTCACCGAACTGCTCGCCGTCGCCCGCGGCGAGGACGCCCTGCTGCGCGGCCTCGCCTTCGAGGCCCTCCGGGTCGTCGGCGCCCCCGCGGAGGCCGAGGTCCGGGCCGCCGCCGAAGAGGTCTGCCTGCGCCCCTACGCGCTGCTCTGGCTCGCCGAGTACGAGGGCGCCGACCCGGACGACGCCCCCGACGTGCTGACCCGCGAGGAGGCCACCTGGCTCTGGGTCGACACCGCGGCCGCCGTCGCCGACCACGGCGAGAGCACCCTCCTCGTCCGCCACCTGGAGTCCGCCGTCCAGGGCACCGTCCCCGCCCTGCTCGACGAGGTCCGTGCCGTGGGCCACCCCCGCACCGTCCAGGTCCTGGTCGCCCTGGCCGCGGCGCACCCCGACCCCGCCCTCGCCAAGGCGGTGCGCCGGGCGGCCTTCCAGGTCCACACCGGAGGCGCGTGACCCGCCCCGGGGCGACCCGGGCCGGTCCTGCCGGGCCCACGGTGCCTCACGACGGCCGGGAACGCCCCGACGCCGGCCGCCGCACCCCGCCGCTCCCGCCCGGCCGGCCGGACCCCCTCTAGACCGCGGCGCCGGGGGCGTACGTCCCGAAGCTCCAGACGTTGCCCTCGGCGTCCCGGGCCATGTAGTCCCGCGAGCCGTACTCCTGGTCCGTGGGCGGCATGAGGATCTCCACCCCGTGCTCCACGGCCCGGGCGTGATGGGCGTCGGTGTCCTCCACCACCACGTACACGCCCACCGGGCCCGCGCCGGCCATCGCCTTGGCGAAGACCCCGTCGCCGCCCCTGGTGCCCAGCATCACCATGCCGTTGCCGTACGACAGCTCGCTGTGGACGACGTAGCCGTCCTCGCCCTCGTAGACGCTCACCTCGGTGAAACCGAACGCCTCCTTCAGCGTTCTGATGGCCGCCTTCGCGTCCTCGTACAGGATCGTCGGATAGATGCTCGGTACGTTCGTCATGCTGATCACTCTCCGATTCGGCGCTCGACTCGACCTTGCGACCCCGCGGTCCCCGACCTTCCGACCTTGCGACTGTGATCCGGATCTCAGCTGTTCCTCAGTCTGGCACCCGCCACCGACAACCGGGCCCGCACCGCCCGCCGCTCACCGGAAGGTGTTGAACCGGGCCGAATCGCCCGCACGGCCGCCGTGAACCGTCCCGGGACGCCTCCCGCGCCGCCTCCCGGGGCCCCACGGCCGGATCGCTGCCGTCCCGCGCGCGCCCCCGCTCCCGGGGCCCGCGACCGCCGTCCGCGACCTCCGAGGTGCGGGGCCGGCGGGGCCGCCCGGACCGGGCGGACGGCCGCCCCGCGCGTGCCCCGCACCGCGTCCCGCCGGGCCGCAGATGGCCGAAAAGCAGTTGCAGACGCCCGTTAGACTGGCCCCTATGGCCATTCTCCCTGTGCATTAGCCGGCGTCGAAGCCACCGCACCCGCCGTCCTTCCGCCGTCTTCCCCACCGCCTGGAGTCTGTCCGTGATCACCGCCACCGGCATCGAGCTGCGCGCCGGCGCCCGCGTCCTCATCGAGTCCGCTTCCTTCCGCATCGCCAAGGGCGACCGCATCGGCCTGGTCGGCCGCAACGGCGCCGGCAAGACCACCCTCACCAAGTGCCTCGCGGGCGAGGGGGTCCCGGCCGGCGGCACGATCACCCGCTCCGGCGAGGTCGGCTACCTCCCGCAGGACCCGCGCACCGGCGACCTCGACGTCATGGCCCGCGACCGCATCCTCTCCGCCCGCGGCCTCGACACCCTGCTGCGCAAGATGCGGCAGAACGAGGAGCGCATCGCGAGCGGCTCGGGCGCCACCCGCGACAAGGCCCTGCGCCAGTACGAGCGCCAGGAGACCGAGTTCCTGACCAAGGGCGGGTACGCGGCGGAGGCGGAGGCCGCCACCATCGCCGCCGCCCTCGGCCTCCCCGACCGGGTCCTCGGCCAGCCGCTGCACACCCTCTCCGGCGGTCAGCGCCGCCGCGTCGAGCTCGCCCGCATCCTGTTCTCGGACGCCGACACCCTCCTCCTCGACGAGCCGACCAACCACCTCGACGCCGACTCGATCGTCTGGCTGCGCGACTACCTCAAGACGTACCGCGGCGGATTCATCGTCATCTCCCACGACGTCGACCTCGTCGAGACCGTCGTCAACAAGGTCTTCTACCTGGACGCCAACCGGTCGACGATCGACATCTACAACATGGGCTGGAAGCTCTACCAGCAGCAGCGCGAGGCCGACGAGAAGCGCCGCAAGCGCGAGCGCGCCAACGCCGAGAAGAAGGCCGCGGCCCTGAACTCGCAGGCCGACAAGATGCGGGCCAAGGCCACCAAGACCGTCGCCGCGCAGAACATGGCCCGCCGCGCCGAGCGGCTGCTCTCCGGCCTCGAGGAGGTCCGCGCCTCGGACAAGGTCGCCAAGCTCCGCTTCCCCGAGCCCGCGCCCTGCGGCAGGACCCCGCTCACCGCCGAGGGGCTGTCGAAGTCCTACGGGTCCCTGGAGATCTTCACCGACGTGGACCTCGCCATCGACAAGGGGTCGCGGGTCGTCATCCTCGGCCTCAACGGTGCGGGCAAGACGACCCTGCTGCGGCTGCTCGCCGGGGTGGAGAAGCCCGACACCGGCCAGGTCACCCCCGGCCACGGCCTCAAGCTGGGCTACTACGCCCAGGAGCACGAGACCCTCGACCCCGACCGCACCGTCCTGGAGAACATGCGGTCGGCCGCGCCCGACCTGGATCTCGTCGAGGTGCGCAAGACGCTCGGCTCCTTCCTCTTCTCCGGTGACGACGTCGACAAGCCGGCGGGCGTCCTCTCCGGTGGGGAGAAGACCCGCCTCGCGCTGGCCACCCTGGTCGTCTCCTCGGCCAACGTCCTCCTCCTCGACGAGCCGACGAACAACCTCGACCC
>NZ_LWBU01000326.1:12096-43616 GCF_001646665.1 Streptomyces noursei
TCGTCCTCGTCACCCACGACGAGGGCGCCGTGGACGCCCTCCAGCCGGAGCGCATCATCCTGCTCCCCGACGGTGTCGAGGACCTGTGGGGCGCCGACTACGCGGACCTCGTGGCGCTGGCCTGACCCCGCGTCCGGAGCGCGGCCGAGAGGCCTGTTCGTCTCCGTATGGATCATTCGGCTTACGCGTGATCCATCATCTGAGTGAGTACGTCTCATCCTGCGGCGTGGCGCCGGGCGGGCCTCCCCTCCCCGCGCCCCCCCCGCCCCCCCCCGCGCCGGGCCCCCGGCCGCCCTCCCCGCCCCGGCGCCACGCCGCGCTCGTCTCCCCGGCACCCTCCTGACCTGGCCATTCGTCCACGGCCGGCCGACCGGTGCCGGCGCGCGGCACGGCCGGCGGCGGGGGAGCGGCGAAACCTTGCGGCACGGACCTTGTCGAATGGCTGGCCAGGAAGCGCCCGAGGGGTGATCATGAGAAGACCAGAGCGCACTTCCCATGAGGAGGCACGGGTGGCCGAGACTCTGAAGAAGGGCAGCCGGGTGACCGGCGCCGCGCGCGACAAGCTCGCGGCAGACCTGAAGAAGAAGTACGACTCCGGTGCGAGCATCCGGGCATTGGCCGAGGAGACGGGCCGATCCTATGGATTCGTCCACCGGATGCTGAGCGAATCCGGAGTCACGCTGCGTGGACGCGGCGGAGCGACGCGAGGCAAGAAGGCCGCTTCGGCCTGACGGCCCCAGCGTCCCGACATCCCGAGCGCGGCTCGTCCGGCCCCACCGGTTCCGGCAGGGCCACCCGGTCGATCGCAGTGTCGGCCGGGTGGTTACTGTTCAGTCACTTGATGGCTGCACTGCTGCACCGGACCCGGAGGCGCCCCATGACCTCGCTCGACCCAGTCCTCGAAGTGCTCGACAAGGACGGTGTACGGCTCACCGTCGAGGACGCCGTTGCCACGGTGACCCTGACGAATCCGGCCAAGCGCAACGCCCAGTCCCCCGCTCTGTGGCGGGCGTTGACGGAGGCCGGACGGTCACTGCCCGGCAGCGTGCGGGTCGTGGTGCTGCGCGGGGAGGGCAAGTCCTTCTCCGCGGGGCTCGACCGGCAGGCGTTCACGCCGGAGGGCTTCGACGGCGAGCCGTCGTTCCTCGATCTGGCACGCGGCTCCGACGCCGAACTCGACGCCGTCATCACCGAGTACCAGGAGGCGTTCACCTGGTGGCGCCGTAACGACATCGTGTCGATCGCGGCCGTGCAGGGGCACGCGATCGGGGCCGGATTCCAGCTCGCCCTCGCGTGCGACCTGCGGGTCGTGGCGCAGGACGTGCAGTTCGCGATGCGCGAGACCAGCCTGGGACTCGTCCCGGACCTGACCGGGACGCACCCCCTCGTCGCGGCGGTCGGCTACGCCCGCGCGCTGGAGATCTGCGCCACCGGCCGGTTCGTCCACGCCGACGAGGCCGAGCGCATCGGGCTGGCCAACCTCGTCGTGCCCGCCGACGACCTCGACGGTGCGGTACGGGACCTCGCGGGCGCGCTGCTGGCGGCGCCGCGCGATGCGGTCGTCGAGACCAAGGCGCTGCTGCGCGGCGCCCAGGACCGTACGTACGAGGAGCAGCGGACCGCCGAGCGCGCGTCGCAGGCGCGCCGCCTGCGCGACCTGGCGGGCCTCGCCGACTAGGGCGTGTCGTGCGGATCGGTCAGGAGCCCGGCACGGTCCGCGGACGCACTCCCTCACCCTGCTCTTCGAGCACCACGCCGGTGACCACCACCGTCACCGGCAGCTCACCGCCGACGGCCCCGCGTACCGCCCGTGCCACATCGAGGGCACGGTGGCCCGGGGCCGTCGCCAGCTCGACCCTCAGGTGATCGGCGGCCCGGTGCACGGGCGCGCCCAGCACCGCCGTCAGCCGCGCCACCCCCGGGACGGCGGCCGCCGCCACCGCCGCGGCGTCCTCCCGCGGGACGGGTGCCCCCTCCGGTGGCCGAGCGCCCTCGGGCGGTTGCGGCGGAACGTCCAGGAGGGCCGTCACCCGCAGGTCCACCTCCGCCACGTCCAGCCCGAGCAGCCGCTCCGACGCGGCCGACAGGGCCGCACGCAGCCGTTCGGCGACGTCCGGCAGCGGCGAGCCGTACCCGGCGGCGAACTCCGCCTCGATCCGCAGCGGCCCCGGGGGCACGGAGGCCGGGGGAGCCGGGAAGGCGGGCGCGGGCGCCGGTCCGGCGTCCACGAGGCCGACCCGCAGCCGCCCCGGGTCCACCCCCGGCACCTCCCGTGCCGCCCGGCGCAGCACCTCGTCCACCGCGCTTTCCGCGATCCACGCCCCGTCCGCCGGGCCGCCCAGTGCCAGCAGTCGGCCCAGGCCGATCCGGCTCCTCATGGTCGTCACCCATCCGTCAGCCGTCGTCATCCCCCCAGCCTGCCGTATCCCTGGCGCGAGATCCGGATACCACCCTTAATGTGACGAAAGGAGAATAAAAAACCCCCGAAGGGACAACGGAGATGACCGACGCGTCACAGTCCGCCCGGGCCGACCAGGCCGCGAAGGCGGCACGGGTCAAGGAGCCGGCGGCCGAGGAGACCAGGAGGACCTCCCTGGGCAAGGGGGGCGGCGGTTCCGGCGACCCGGCATCCCGTGGGCGGACCACCATCGCCGACGGTGTCGTCGAGAAGATCGCCGGGCTGGCGGCGCGTGACGTCGTCGGCGTCCACGCGATGGGCAGCGGCATGTCCCGCACCTTCGGCGCGGTGCGCGACCGGGTCCCCGGTGGCCGACCCGACGTCACACGGGGCGTGAAGGCCGAGGTCGGCGAGGTGCAGACGGCAATCGACCTGGAGATCGTCGTCGAGTACGGGTTCTCCATCCGTGATGTCGCCGGTGCGGTGCGGGAGAACGTCATTTCCGCGGTCGAGCGGATGGCCGGCCTGGAGGTCGTCGAGGTGAACATCGCGGTGATCGACGTCAAGCTGCCGGAGGACGAGGAAGAAGAGCCTGAGAGCCGGCTCCAGTAGCCGGCCGTTGAGGAGCGCACGATGAACATGGCGATGATCGGCCTGTTGGCCGGAATGGCGCTCGGCTTCGCCGGATACTTCGGCGGCTTCGGAGCGTTTCTGCTGGTGGCCGCCCTGGGAGCGGTCGGCTTCGTCGCGGGCCGCTTCCTGGACGGGGACCTGGAACCCGGTGACTTCTTCCGGAGCCGGGACCGCGAGGACAGGCGGCGGTGACACGGTGACGGGAGTCCTCGCGGCGGAACGGGGAGCGACCACGATCGCCGACCGCGTGGTCGCAAAGATCGCCGCCCGCGCGGCGCGGGAAGCCCTCGAAGGCGTACCGGCGCAGGACGACGGTGCCGGAGCGGGCGCCGGCGGTGCGCAGGGCGGTCCCGGCGCGGGCGGTCCCGGCGCCGGAGGGCCCGGCGAAGGCGTGGGCGGCAGCGGGACGAACGAGGGCGCGCGGGAGGGCGGCGCGGACGGCGCGGGCGGTGTGCGCGGCCCTGGAGCCGGTGTCCACGGCCGGCCGCCGCACGCGGCGGTCGTCGTGCACCGCGACACCGCCCGCGTCCGGATCAGCCTGGAGCTGGTCTACCCCTGCGACATCGGCGCCCAGTGCGCCGCCGTGCGCCGCCAGGTGACCCGGCGCGTACGGACGCTGGCGGGACTGGAGGTGCCGCAGGTGGCGGTCCAGGTGGAACGGCTCCACTCCCCGTACACGCGGGAGCGCGGCAAGAGCGGAGGGAGGGTCCGATGAGCACGAACGCGCCCACCCGGTCCGTACCGGTGCTGGAGGAGCGTGCCCGCGGCGGCGGGCACCGCTTCTGGTCCGCGCGGCGCGTCCCGGCCGCCCTGCTCGCGCTGCTGGTGCTGGCCGGAGCCGGGCTGCTGCTGTACGACGTCGCCTCCGTGCAGGCCGGGCGGCCCGGCATGCGGTGGCGCCGCGACCTCGCGGACGACCTCTCCGCCCGGCAGCTCGACGACGTGGCGGTGGTCGCGGGAGCCGGGGTCGCCGTCGCGCTGGGCCTCTGGCTCCTGCTGCTGGCCTGCACGCCCGGGCTGCGGTCCGTCCTGCCCATGCGGCGCGGCGACGAGCCGCTGCGCGCCGGGCTGCGGCGGGAGGCGGTCGAGGCCGTGCTGCGCGACCGGGCGGTGGCAGTGGCGGGAGTCCAGTCCGCCCGGGTGCGGGCACGGCGCCGCAAAGCGGTGGTACGGGCCGTGTCCCACTTCCGCGAACTCGACCACGTACGCACCGACCTGGACGCCGTGATGCGGGACGCGGTCAAGGAACTCGGCCTGGCACGGCCGCCGCACCTGTCCGTGCACGTCGTGCGGCCCGCCCGGAAGAAGTGAGGGGACATGCTGAGGACCGTCAACCGGATCGTGCTGGGCCTGGCCGGAGCGGTACTGGTGTGCGCCGGAGGCGCGGCGCTGGCGGCCGGCCTGGACCTGGGCGTGCCGTCCTGGTGGCCGTGGCGGGGACCGGACACCGTGGTGCTCACCGACTCGGCGCGCACCCGGTGGGACTGGCCGGTCGTGGTCGCCGTGCTGGCGGTGCTGGTGCTCCTGGCGCTGTGGTGGCTGGTGGCGCAGCTGCGCCGGCACCGGCTCGCGGAGGTGCTGGTCGACAGCCGGGACGGGGAGAGCGCGGTGCTGCGGGGCCGGGCGCTGGAGGGCGTCGCGGAGGCCGAGGCGGAGGCGCTGGACGGAGTCTCGCACGCCCGCGTCCGGCTCACGGGCCGGCGTACGGCGCCCTCGGCGCGGGTCTCGCTGCTGCTGGAGCCCCATGTGTCGCCGGACGAGGCGCTGTCGCGTCTGCGGGACGGCGCCCTGCGGCACGCCCGTGAGTCGGCGGGGCTCGCGCAGCTCCCCGCGGAGGCCCAGCTCCGCGCCGCCAAGCACGCCGCCCGCCGCGTGACCTGAGCGCCCGGCCCCGCTCCCGGGCACGGCGGCGCGGCGGGGCGCGTCGCGCCGCCGTGCCCGTGCGGGGTCAGAAGCCGTGCAGGGCGCCGCCGTCGACCGGGAGCATCACGCCCGTGAGGTACGAGGCGGCGGGGGAGAGGAGGAACGCGGCGGCGCTGCCGAACTCCTCCGGCGTGCCGTAGCGCCGCAGCGGCACGCGGGACTCGGCCGCGGCACGGGCCGCCGACGGGTCACCGGACAGGGCGTCCAGCTCCCGCACCCGGTCGGTGTCGATCCGGCCCGGCAGCAGCCCGACCACCCGGATGCCGCTCGGCCCCAGGTCGTTGGCGAGGGACTTGGCGAAGCCGGCGAGCCCGGGGCGCAGCCCGTTGGAGATGGTCAGCCCCGGGATCGGTTCGTGCACCGAGCCGGACAGCACGAACGCGATCACGCCGCCCTCCTCCAGCGCGGCGGCCGCCGCCCGGGCCATCCGCACCGCGCCCAGGTACACCGCGTCGAACGCCGCCTGCCACTGCTCGTCCGTGTTGTCCGCCGCCCACCCGGGGGCCGGACCGCCCACGCTGACCAGCACGCCGTCGAAGCGCCCGAAGTGCGCCCGGGCGGCGGCGATCAGGCGCTCGGGGGTCGCCGGGTCGGCGTTGTCCGCCGCGACGCCCACCGCACCGGGGCCCAGCTCGGCGGCGGCCCCGGCCACCGCCTTCTCGTCGCGCGAGGAGAGCACCACCTTCCCGCCGTCCGCCACCAGGGCGCGCGCGGAGGCGTTGCCCAGCCCGCGGGAGGCGCCGGTCACGACGTACACACGGTCCTTCAGTCCAAGATCCATGGCCCTATCCTGCCGCCTCCTGACGGGCCAGCGCGAGGGCCGTCCCCACCAGCCCGATGTGACTGAAGGCCTGGGGGAAGTTGCCCAGCTGCCGCCCCGCGGACGCGTCGTACTCCTCCGCCAGCAGACCGACGTCGTTGCGCAGCGCCAGCAGCCGCTCGAACAGCTCCCGGGCCTCCTTGGTGCGGCCGGTCATGCGCAGCGCGTCCGCCATCCAGAACGAGCAGACCAGGAACGTCCCCTCGTCGCCCGGCAGCCCGTCGACCGGCACGCCCTCGGTGGTGTAGCGCCGGATCAGCCCGTTGTGGTTCAGCTCCGCCCACACCGCGTCCACCGTGCCGACCACCCGCGGGTCGTCGGGCGGGAGGAAACCGACGCGGGGGATCAGCAGGGTGGCCGCGTCCAGTTCTGCGGAGCCGTACGACTGCGTGAAGGTGTTCCGTTCCGGGTCGTACCCCTTCTCGCACACCTCCCGGTGCACCTCGTCGCGCATCGCCCGCCACCGGCCCACGTCCCCGCGCAGCGACGGGTCGTGCTCCAGGGTGCGCACCGCGCGGTCGGCGGCGACCCAGGCCATGACCTTGGAGTGCACGAAGTGGCGGCGCGGCCCGCGCACCTCCCACAGCCCCTCGTCGGGCTGCCGCCAGGTCGACTCCAGGAACCCCAGCAGGCTCAGCTGGAGGTTCCACGCGTGCGTCTGCGACGCCAGCCCGGCCTCGCGCGCCAGGTACAGGGAGTCGATGACCTCCCCGTACACGTCCAGCTGCAGCTGATGGACGGCCGCGTTGCCGGTGCGGACGGGGGCCGACCCTGCGTACCCGCGCAGCCACGGCAGTTCCGTCTCCGGAAGCCGGCGCTCGCCCGCGACCCCGTACATGATCTGGAGGTCCGCCGGGTCACCGGCCACCGCCCGCAGCAGCCAGTCGCGCCAGGCCGCGGCCTCGTCCAGGTAGCCGGCCGACAGCAGGGCGCCCAGGGTGAGCGTCGCGTCGCGCAGCCAGCAGAAGCGGTAGTCCCAGTTGCGTACGCCGCCGATGTCCTCCGGCAGCGAGGTCGTCGGCGCGGCCACGATCCCGCCAGTGGGGGCGTACGTCAGGGCCTTGAGGGTGATGAGCGAGCGCATCACGGCCTCGCGGTGGGGCCCTTCGTAGGTGCACTGCGCCGACCAGGACTCCCAGTCCTCCAGCGTGTGCTCCAGCGCCTCGAACGGGTCGATCAGCGGCGGACGGGGCTGGTGCGAGGGGTGCCAGGTCAGGACGAACGCCACTTTCTCGCCCGCGCCGACCGTGAACGACGAGCAGGTGCTGAACTGCTGACCCCACGTCTTGACCTCCGGCTCGCTGCGGAGCCATATCGAGTCGGGCCCGGCGACCGCCACCCGGTGGCCGTCCGTCCGCCGCACCCACGGCACCACGGAACCGAAGTCGAAGCGCAGGCGCAGCACCGCGGCCATCTCCACCGTGCCGGTGACCCCCTCCACGATGCGGACGACGTCGGGCGCCTCGTCGCGCTGCGGCATGAAGTCCAGCACCCTCACCGTGCCGGTGCGGGTCTCCCAGAGGGACTCCAGCACCAGGGAGTCGCCGACGTAGCGGCGCCGGGTGCAGCTGTGTCCGTCCTTGGGGGCGATCCGCCAGTGGCCGTTCTCCTCGTCGCCGAGCAGCGCGGCGAAACAGGCCGCCGAGTCGAAGCGCGGCAGGCACAGCCAGTCGATCGAACCGTCCTTGCCGACCAGCGCCGCCGTCTGAAGGTCCCCGATGAGGGCGTAGTCCTCGATGCGTTGCGTCACGATCAGGCGTGTTCCCGCCCGGACCGGCCGCTAAGCGGGCAGGTGTGCGGCCGGTTCCCGCTCGTCGCCGCCACGGCTGCCACCACCGCTGCCGCCGTCGCCGTCCCCCTCGCCGCCGTCGGCTCCCGGGGTGCGGGCGGCTTCCTCGCGGTCGCGCTTCTCCCGGCGTACCAGCACCACCCAGCCGACCGGCACCCCCGCCGCGAACAGCCACCACTGCACCGCGTACGCCATGTGCGCGCCGATGGAGTCGTGGTCGGGCTCCGGGATCAGCTCCGGGGTGTCACCGGCCGGGGCCGGGGCGGTCTGCTCCAGGTAGCCGCCGAGCACGTCGCGGCCGATGCTCTCCGCCTGCTGCTCGCTGTTGATCAGCATGACCTGGCGGGGCGGCAGCCCGCTGAGGTCCTTGATGCCGCTGGCGCCGGTGGTCTCGTCGGCCTTGAGCCGCCCGGTGACGGTGACCTCGCCCCTGGGGGCGGGCGGCACCTCGGGGAAGGACTTCTGGTCGGCGGCCGCGGGGACCCAGCCGCGGTTGACGAGGACCACGCGGCCGTCCCGGAGGACGAGGGGGGTCAGGACGAGGACACCGATGCGGTCGTCGGCGTTGGTGCGGCGGCGTACGACGACCTCGTGGCCCGTGTCGAAGGTGCCGGTGGCGGTGACCCGGCGCCAGTAGTCGGCGCGGGGGACGGTGTGACCGGGGGAGGTGAGCTCCGTCACGGGGACGGGTGCGGCCTTCAGGTTGTCCTCGATCAGCTGGTTCTGGGCGACCCGGCGCTCGTGCCGGTGGAACTGCCAGAAGCCCAGCTCGATCATCACGGGGATGAGAACGAGGGCGATGAGGGTGAGGATCACCCACTGCCGGGACAACAGGAAGCGGTACACCATTCGACCGTACCTGCTCGTGTCCCGGTCCCCGTGGGTGGGTCCCGTCCGGCCGGCGGGGCGCGGGGCGGCCCGGGGGGCGCCGGCGGCGGACCGCCGGGCGGGCCACGTGGACCCGGCCGTGGACGAGGAGGCCCTCCCGGCCGGGAGCCGTGTGCCGCCCGGGCGCCGGGCGGTCCGGGTCACACCTTGTCGACGATGCCCACCTGCCCCTTCTCCGCGCGGGCGCAGTGCGCCCCGCAGAACCACTGGCCGTCGGCTTCCACGCCCTGGCCGATGATCTGGACCCGGCAGTGCTCGCAGATGGGCGCCATGCGGTGGATGGCGCAGGCGAAGCAGTCGAAGACGTGCACGGCGCCTTGCGCGTGCACCTCGAAGGACATGCCGTAATCGTTTCCGCAGACCTCACAACGTGCCATGCGCCACAGGGTGCGGTCCGGCGCTCCGGTTGGGGCGGCGAAACGCCCGGGCGGTCACCCGTCTGCCTACTCGTCTGCCGGGGCCACGTCACGCAGCAACTGGGTGAACGCCGCCTCGTCGACGATCGGTGTGCCGAACGACTTGGCCTTGACCGTCTTGGAGGTGGCCGCGTCCGGGTCGTTGGTGACGAGCAGGCTCGTCAGCCGGGAGACGCTGGTGGCCACATGGAGGCCCGCCTCGACCGCCCGGTCCTCCAGCAGCTCGCGGTCGATGGAGGTGTCACCCGAAAAAGCCACCCGCATACCCTGCTTGAGCGGTTTGTCCGTTTCGTAGCGCCCGGGGTTGGGGTACGGGCAGGCCGGCCGCTTGCGCGAGGGCCGCCAGCTGTTCCCGTGGTACGAGGACTGCCGCGGCACGCCCGGGGCGGCCGGCGAGGACGCCCATTCGGTGAGCGGACGGCACTCCAGCAGCGGCAGCCGTACGCCCCGCTCCGCCGCCGCGTGCAGGCTCGGGCGGAACGCCTCGGCCAGCACGCGCGCGTCGTCCAGCGCGTTGTGCGCCCGGCGCTGGACGACCCCGAAGTGCGTGGCCAGCGTCTCCAGCTTGAAGTTGGCCAGCGGGAGCCCCAGCTCCTTGGAGAGCGCGATGGTGCACAGCCGCTGCCGCACCGGCGCGGTGCGCTCGGCCCGCGCGTACTCGCGGGCGATCATCGACCAGTCGAACATGGCGTTGTGCGCGACGAGCACCCGGCCGTCGAGCCGGGCGGAGAACTCCGCCGCGACGTCCGGGAAGAGCGGCGCCCCCTCCAGGACGTCGCTCGTCAGACCGTGGATCCACACCGGGCCCGGGTCGCGCTCCGGATTGACCAGCGTGTACCAGTGGTCCTCCACGTTGCCCTGCGCGTCGAGCCGGTAGACGGCGGCGGACACTATCCGGTCGTCGCGGGCGAGGCCGGTGGTCTCCACGTCGACGACCGCGTACCCCTGTGTCGGGTAGGCGGTCGGCCACGGCGCTGCTGTCGTACGGTCGTCGAGCATGGTCACTGAGAATAGTTGCCGCCACTGACACCGCCGTCGCCGGGCATGCCCCGCGCGGCCCCGGTGTTGACGCCCCGCACCCCTGTTCCCGTATCCGAGTGGGCAGTTGACCCGGCCTCGGGGGAGCGGCCGGGGGGCCGCCCGGCGGCCCGGGGCGGCGCGCCCGGCGGCCGGTCAGATCGACGCGCGCCGGACCGTGATGCGCGAGTCGTCGAACAGCCCGGTGCCGGTGAGGGTCATGTCGTCGGTGACGGTGACCGTCAGGTCCTCCTTGCCGGCCAGCGGCCCGAGGTCCAGCGGGCCGCCGCCGGTGCCGCACAGCCAGACCGTCAGCGAGGTCAGGGACGGGAGGTCGCGGAGCGGGGCCAGCCCGTGGGACAGCTCGCACCGCCACAGGAACAGTCCCTCCAGCCCCACGAGCCCGCCCAGCACCCCGAGGTCGAGCGGCGCCAGCTCGTTGAGCGTCAGCCTCGTCACCGGGGGCGGCGGCGACAGCCGGGTCAGCTGGTCGAGCTGGGTGGGGCTGGACAGGGCGAGCGACGTGAGGGACGGCCACCGCTCGATCCCGTCGAGGCTCACGTAACGCACCTGGCGCTGGAGCGTGAGGTTCGCGAGCCGCGGCCCGGCGGGCAGCTCCGCCAGGCTCTCGACGAGCAGGGGGTGGCCCAGGTGCAGACCCTTGAGGTTCGGCATGTCGCGCAGCGGTCCGACGTCCAGCGCGGAGTGCCCGTCGTACAGCGACAGCCACTCCAGGGCCGGCCCGGCGAGCGGCGACAGGTCCGTCAGGGACGCGCACCTGTTGAGTCCGACGGCCCGCAGACCGGGGAAGCGCGCCGCCGGCGACAGGTCGCGCAGCGCGGCGTTCTCGTACACGAACAGCCGGCGCAGGTCGTCCAGGACGAGCAGGGGCGTCAGGTCGTCGTGGTCGCCCTCCATGTGGACGGACCGGACATCCGGGACGTGGCGCAGCGCCTCCAACTGCTCCGCCGTCTTCACGTACAGCTGCTCCTCGTCCCAGGTGCGCGCCGCCAGCACCTCCCGCAGGTACGCCTCCGTGTCGAACGCGCCCCACGCCTGGGACAGCTGGAACGACACCGGTGACCGCGGATCCTCCCGGAACCGCGCGACCACCTCGAACGCCGCGTCCCCCTTGATCAGCGCGGCCGTCCGCACCACCGCCGCCGCGCTGTACTCGTCCAGCACCTCGTCGGGACCCGGCAGCAGCTCCAGCACCAGCTCGCCGACCTTGGCCAGCTCCTCGGAGTCGCTCTGCCGGCGCGGCGGCAGCAACTGCTGCGTCCGGTCCTGGACCGCGGTCCGCACCCCCGGGTCCAGCTCCGGGGCGTGCTCCAGACACGCCGCAGCCAGCAGCACGAGCCGGTGGCCGTGGCAGGGTTCGTCGTCCGCCCGCCGCAGCAGGTCCGTCAGGAGCCGGGCCCGCTCGTCCACGCGCGCGTGTCCCACCGCCATCTGCACCACGTCGTCCCACTGGTCGTCGTGCGCGTGCCGTACCAGGACGCCGAAGTCCCGCGACTCCACCGCCGCCTTGGCGCCCAGATAGTCCTGGAACGTCCGGTGGACGAAGTCGACGGCACCCGGCCGCGGCTCGCGCAGCAGCCCGCTCCTGATCAGCAGGTGCGAGAAGACCTGCTCCGCGGTGCCCTCCACCTGCGGCATGGCGCCCAGCCAGCGCGCCACCATCTCCACCGCGTCCGCCCGGTCCGCCTCCGCCTGCCCGTTGCGGATCAGCCAGTACGCGAACCGCTGGAGCAGCGCCATCTGCTCCTCGCGGGTGAGGTCGACGCCCTCCACCCCGACGACCTCGCGCTCGCTGTCCCTGCGCACCAGCAGCATGTCCAGGGCCGCGTCGTACAGCTCCTTGCGCGCGCGGGGCAGCTGCATCCGGCGGTCCCGGTTGAGCGCGCACAGCAGCGCGCACATCAGCGGGTTGGTGGCGAGCCGGCCCAGCGCCCGCCGGGTGCCCACCGCGTGCAGCAGCGACTTCTCGAAGGTGTCGAGCCGGTCCCGCTCGCCCGGGGCGGCGCACTCCTGCCGGGCGGCCTCGTGCCAGTGCTCGATGAACGCCCGGATGTCGTCCCGCTCCATGGGGAGCAGCGAGTGGGCGGCGAATCCGTGGTGGGCCAGCCAGTCCTCCGGCACCGCGGAGGGCCGCGTCGTCACCACGTAACGCGCGTGCGGGAAGGCCGCGATCAGGCTCCTGAGCCACTCCTGGGTGCCCCGGCGCAGCCGCGCCGGCACCTCGTCCACGCCGTCCACGAGGACGAGCGCCCTGCCGTCGGACATCAGCTGCTCCACCCACCCGGCCGGGGCCGAGCCGTGCAGGGGCACCCCCGCCGCCCGCAGGAAGTCCCCGGGGCCGGGCAGCGGACCGGAGGGCGGGAACGTACGCAGCCGCAGGACGAAGGGGACGCACCGGTTCCAGTCGTCGAGGTCGCGGCCGAACCGGCGGCGGGCGGCGTTCACCGCCAGCCACTGCACCAGGGTGCTCTTGCCCGAACCGGCCTGTCCGCGTAAGAGGATCCGGTCGGCGTCGGCGAGCGCCTGCTCCGCCGTGAGGGCGACCCGCCCCGGGCCGGGCGGGCCGAACGTCTCGTGGCGGGCGCCCTCCCCGCTGACCGCCAGGCTGATGTAGGCCGTGTCCAGCGGCCATTCGCCGGTCGACCGCCCCAGGGTCAGCCCGAACAGCTCCAGCCGGCCGTGCGTGGCCGTCACGTAGTCCGCGTACCGCTGCTCGAACTCCAGCGCCACGGCGTCCTGGCGGCGGCGGCCCGCCGCCAGGTCCTCCACCAGCGCGTGCGTGCGGCCCGCCGCGCGGGCCTGCTCCACGGCTGCCCGCGCGGGGAAGGACGGGTGCGTGGTGAGCTGCTCCACCACGTGCGCGCAGCACAGGCCGAGGAGTTCCTCGTACAGGTCCGCGGCGCGCGGAGCCAGCCCCCGGACGGCCGCCGCCGAGCGCAGTTCCGCGCGGAGGCGTGCCGGGTCCAGGTCCACCGCGAAGAGACGGTCGGCGCCGATCTCCCCCGCGGCGGCGAAGCTGTCCCGTACGGCGTCGACGGCGGCGAGCCGTTCGTTCTCGGGCAGGCCGCCGTACGACTCCTCCAGGCGGCCCGCGAGGATCGTCGCCAGCCGGTCCGGCTTCGGCGGCCGCGGCAGGGCGCGCGGCGGGCCGTCCACCAGGCCCGCACCGGTCCGGGGGGCGACGAACGACTTCGCCACGGCGCCCAGCACCGTGCCCGCGAGACGGGTGACCACAAGTTCCCAACCCTGCAACGTCGTTGCTCCCCCCGAGACGGCCCGACCGGGATCGTACGACGCCCCCGCGCGGACGCGGGCGGAAGCGGCCGATTCCGGCCGCGGCGGCAGGGGCGCGTCGTGCGGTGCCGCACGGTGCCCGGTGTCCCCCCCCCGTTCAGGCCGTGGCCCACCGCGCGGGGTCCGTGCCCCACGGTCCCGGCGGGCGGGTCCAGTCCGAGGGGCCCCCTTCGTACGCGACCGGCGGCAGCGCGTGCCGCAGCCGGCCCATGGGCGTGTCCTTCGTGGTCGTCCAGCGTTCCGGGTCGAGGCCGCCGTCCCGCGCCGGGGTGCCGGCCGGTCCGTGCACCAGCCAGTGGGCGGTCTGCGTCAGGGCCACCCGGACGAGCCGGGTCCCGCCGCCGTCCGGGCCGCACCGGCCGGTCAGCGCCCGCAGCACGGCGGCGGCCAGCAGGTATCCGGTGCCGTGGTCGAGGGCCTGGGCGGGCAGCGCGCCCGGCTCGCCGCCGGAGCCCTCCAGCAGGGCGATGCCCGTCGCCGCCTGGACCAGGCTGTCGAAGCCGCGCCGTCCCCGCCAGGGCCCGTACCGGCCCCACGCCGACAGCTGGCCGACGACCAGGCCGGGGCGGCGCTCGGCCAGCGCTTCGGCGGAGAGCCCGAACCGGTCGAGCGCGCCGGGCCGGTAACCGGTCACCACCACGTGCGCGTCCGCGAGCAGTTCCTCGAACACGCGGTGGTCCGCCCGGCGCCCGAGGTCCAGGGTCGTCGAGCGCTTGCCCATCCCGGTGTCGTCGTGGGCCTCCTGGCTCTCCGGCAGGTGCGGCGCGTCGATCCGCAGGACGTCCGCGCCCAGCAGCGCGAGGGTCCGCGTGGCGACCGGCCCGGCCAGCACCCGGGTGAGGTCCAGCACCCGCACCCCGGCGCACGGCAGCAGCGGCGTGCCCGCGCCGGTGACCCGGCTCCACGCGCGCGGGGGACCGGCCTCCGCGGGGCCGTCCACCCGCTCCAGGGTCAGCAACGGCCGCGCGGGCACCAGGGCGCCCTGCTCGTGCGCGGCCCACCGCGCCACGTCGCGCACGGCGACGGCGAGGCCGCCGGCCGCGTACACGGCGTCCTCCACGTCCACGGCACGGCGTCCCGCGACCGCCCCGGCGACCGCGTCCGCCACCCCGGGCCCGTCCGGCACCCCGAGCGCGCGAAGGAGCCGGTCCCGGTGGTGGGGGTAGTTGGCGTGCGTCCGCACCCACCCGTCGGCCGCCCGCCAGAACCGCGACAGCGGCGCGAACCCCGTCCCCGCCCGCCCGTCGACCCTGACCAGCCGCTCGCTGAGGAACGCCGCGGCCACCGCCCCGTCGTCGACCCGTACCCGGGGCACCGCGCGCCCGGTGCGTACGGAGGCCAGCTCGGCGGCGGCCAGGGAACAGACCGCGACGGTCGCCCGCGCGAGCCCCATCACCGGGAGCCGTGCCGGGAGCCCGCCCGGGGGGCCGCCGTACGACACCCGCTCCACCAGAGCCGGATCGGCACCGAGTGCCGCCCAGGCGTGGGAGGTCCCGGCGCAAAGGGCGGAAAAGTCACTATCCATACCGGCACTATGGCACTGAGTGCCACTCGGTGGAAGAGGGCCAAGGGCAAGGCCCCGGACGCGGTACCCCTCACCGCGTCCGGGGCCCCGAGGCACCGGTCCGTACGTCCGGACGACCCTGCGCGTCGTCCGGACGGCCACGTCCGTCACATCCGGACGGCCTTCCCCGTCACGCCCGGACGATCCTGCCCGTCACTTCCGGACGCCCGCGCCCATCGGCGCCCGCGTCCGCCGGCCTCCACGTCCGTCAGCGCCGGACCGCGTCGAGCGCGTCGGTCATGCCCTTGCCGTAGAAGCCGTTGTCCCGCTTGCCGCCCTCGCACACCGCGTCGACCGTGCCGTCGCCGTTGATGTCGTACGGGTCGGTGCACGCGGTGTCGTCGGCCTGCTTGTACAGCAGCGCCTTCACCGCGGCGGGCGAGGCGTACGGACGGGTCGACTTGATCAGCGCGGCCACACCGGCCACGTGCGGCGACGCCATCGACGTACCGGCCTTGTAGCCGTACTTGCCGCCCGGCAGCGTCGACAGGATCAGCCCGTTGGTGGCCGGCGCCTCCGGCGGCTGGAACGCCGTCGAGTCACCGCCCGGGGCGGCGATGTCCACCACACCGAGGCCGTAGTTCGAGTACGACGACTTCAGACCCTTCGCGCCCGTCGCGGACACCGTCACCACACCGTCGAGCATGGTCGGGACGTCCGGGCAGACCTCGGGGTCGACGACCCGCTCCACCGGCGTGGTGTCGTTGGGGCTGGTCTTGTCGACGATCTCGTCCGCCGCCAGGTCCGTACGGGCGTTGCCCGCCGCCGCGACGTTCACCGCGCCCTTGCGCTCCGCGTACCGCGTGGCCCGCTGCAGCGCCTCCACCAGGGCTCCCTGGTCGAGGTCGTTCTTGCAGGTGTACAGCCACGGGTCGACGTAGTAGCTGTTGTTCGTCACCTCGACCCCGTGCTCGGCCGCCCAGATGAACCCGCAGACCACGGACTCCGTGTAGAAGAAGCCGTCGGGGTTGGACACCTTGATGCCGGAGACCTTCACGCCCGGCGCGACACCGGTGATACCGACGCCGTTCTTCGCGGCGGCGATGGTGCCGGCCACGTGCGTGCCGTGGTCGCTCTCCGTGGGGCCCGGCCGCCAGGACCCGTCGGTGGTGTCCGGCGCGCCCGTCACGCAGTTCGCGGACGCCGCGCGGTCGAAGTTGGGGGCCAGGTCCGGGTGGGTGTCGTCGACACCGGTGTCCAGGACGGCGACGGTGACCTTCTTGCTGCCGAGGGACTTCTCGTGGGCCTTGTCGGCCTTGATGGCCGGCAGGTCCCACTGCAGGGGCTCGAACGGGTCCTGGTCGGCGTCCGCCCGGTCGGCCGCGGCCCGCGCCTCCTTGGCCGACAGGGGCTGCTCCGCGCCGATGTCGGTGGTGGTCTGGGCGGCGAGCGGCGCGGTCCTGGTGGCGCCGGCCGACTTCACGCCCCGCACCTGGCGGATCGTCTTGGCGAAGTCCGGGTTCTGCGAGTGGACGACGATGACGCCGATCTGGTCGTAGGCGATCACGACGGTGCCGCCCGCCGCGGCTATCGCCTTCTTCACCGCCTTGGCGGTGGAGTGACCACCCGTCACGTTCACCACGTACGACATCTTCGGGCCGTTCGTCGCGACGGCGGCCGCCCCGGCGGTCGGGGCCTCGTCCAGCGGGGCGGCCGAGGCGGCGGCCGGAAGCAGACCGAGCGAGGCCGTGAGCGCCAGGCCGGCGGGCAGCGCGAGTATTCGCGCGCGTCCGGATCGCAGATGAGCCATGGGTTCTCCACATCATCCTGAGAGCCGCCCACGCACCGGTTGTGCGTGGACGGGTGCATGACGAGCGAAGCTATCGCCGATCATCCCGGCCCATCAATGACTTCGGGAAAGAAAAAGGCCCCAGGTGAACCGCGTCGCCACGGCTTCCGTGCCGTTGACAGGGGAGAGCACGAGCGCGAACCGGCCCCCCACCGTGAGGTTCTTGTCCATGCCCAGCGCACCAGCGTCACGAGGAGTTCCCGTGGTCACCGATGCACCGCCGCCCGAGGGCGGTACGGACACCAGTCCCGCCCAGCCCACGACAGAGTCGTTCGTCGAGGTGCAGGAGAGCGCGGAATTCGGCGAACTGCGCCGCGCCCACCGCTCCTTCGCGTTCCCCCTGACCATCGCTTTCATCACCTGGTACCTGCTGTACGTCCTGCTGTCCAACTACGCGGGCGGCTTCATGGGCACCAGGGTGTTCGGCAACATCAACGTCGCGCTGGTCCTCGGCCTCGGCCAGTTCGCCACCACCTTCCTCATCGCCTGGTTCTACTCCCGGCACGCCGCCGAGCGGCTCGACCCCCGGGCCGAGGCCATCAAGTCCCGCATGGAGTCCCGCATGGAATCGCGCACGCCGTCCGGCACGGAGACCGGGACGGAGGTCGACGCATGAGCGGCACCACCGCCACCGGTACGGCCCTGCTGGCCGCCGCGTCCGACGCCTCGGAGCACCGGCCGCTGATCATCACCCTCTTCGGCGCCTTCGTCGTCGCGACCCTCTGCATCACCGTCTGGGCCGGCCGCCAGACCAGGAACGCCTCCGACTTCTACGCGGGCGGACGCCAGTTCACCGGCTTCCAGAACGGCCTCGCCATCTCCGGCGACTACATGTCCGCGGCGTCGTTCCTCGGGATCGCGGGCGCCATCGCCCTCTTCGGGTACGACGGCTTCCTGTACTCCATCGGCTTCCTGGTCGCCTGGCTGGTCGCCCTGCTCCTGGTCGCGGAACCGCTGCGCAACTCCGGCCGGTACACCATGGGCGACGTCCTGGCGTACCGGATGCGGCAGCGCCCCGTCCGCACCGCCGCGGGCACCTCCACCATCGTCGTCTCGATCTTCTACCTGCTCGCGCAGATGGCCGGCGCGGGTGTCCTCGTCTCGCTGCTCCTCGGCATCACCTCGGACGGCGGCAAGGTCGCGATCGTCGCCCTCGTCGGCGTACTGATGATCGTGTACGTGACGATCGGCGGCATGAAGGGCACCACCTGGGTGCAGATGGTCAAGGCCGTCCTGCTCATCGCGGGAACCCTGCTCATCACCTTCCTCATCCTGCTGAAGTTCGGCTTCAACCTCTCCGACCTGCTCGGCACCGCCGCCGCCAACAGCGGCAAGGGGTCGGCCTTCCTCGAACCGGGCCTCAAGTACGGTGCCACCGGCACCTCGAAGCTTGACTTCATCTCCCTCGGCATCGCGCTGGTGCTCGGCACCGCCGGTCTGCCGCACATCCTGATCCGCTTCTACACGGTGCCCACCGCCAAGGCCGCCCGGAAGTCCGTCAACTGGGCCATCGGCATCATCGGCGCCTTCTACCTGATGACCATCGTGCTGGGCTTCGGCGCCGCCGCCCTGCTCAAGCCCGGCGACATCATCGCCTCCAACAAGGCCGGCAACACCGCGGCCCCGCTGGCCGCGCTGGAGATCGGCGGCGGTGGCGGCTCCACCGGCGGCGCGATCCTGCTCGCCGTCATCTCCGCGGTCGCCTTCGCCACCATCCTCGCCGTCGTCGCCGGCCTCACCCTGGCCTCGTCGTCGTCCTTCGCGCACGACATCTACGCCAACGTGATCCGCCGGGGCCGGGCCACGGAGAAGGAGGAGGTCCGCGCCGCCCGCTGGGCGACCGTCCTCATCGGCATCGTGTCGATCGCCCTCGGCGCGCTGGCCCGCGACCTCAACGTCGCCGGCCTGGTGGCCCTCGCCTTCGCGGTCGCCGCCTCGGCGAACCTGCCGACGATCCTCTACAGCCTGTTCTGGAAGCGGTTCACCACCCAGGGCGCCCTGTGGTCCATCTACGGCGGCCTGACCGCCTCCGTGGCGCTGGTGCTGTTCTCACCGGTCGTCTCCGGCAAGCCCAGCTCGATGTTCCCGGACGCCGACTTCGCCTGGTTCCCGCTGGAGAACCCCGGGCTCATCTCCATCCCGCTCGGCTTCCTGCTCGGCTGGCTCGGCTCCCTGCTCTCCAAGGAGGAGCCGGACAAGGGCAAGTACGCCGAACTGGAGGTCAAGTCCCTCACCGGTGTCGGAGCGCACTGACCCGCACACCCTGTGCCACCGCACGCGGCCGCGCCGCGGGGATCGTCGTAGATCCCTACGACGCGGCCGCGCCGCTGCTGTGGACAATGGCCCGTGTCGTTGTCGGCGGTCTCACGTAGGCTCCTTGGTATACGGAACCTGGTAACCGGGGGAGGCGCCCACAGTGCTCATCGACACATACGGCCGCGTGGCCACTGACCTGCGCGTCTCACTCACCGACCGGTGCAATCTGCGGTGCACGTACTGCATGCCCGAAGAAGGCCTGCAGTGGCTCGCGAAGCCCGATCTGCTCACGGACGACGAGATCGTCCGCCTGATAGACATCGCCGTCACCGGCCTCGGCATCACCGAGGTCCGCTTCACCGGCGGCGAGCCGCTCCTGCGCCCCGGCCTGGTGGGCATCGTCGAGCGCTGCGCGGCCCTGGAGCCCCGGCCCAGGATGTCGCTGACCACCAACGGCATCGGACTCAAGCGCACCGCGACCGCCCTCAAGGCCGCCGGCCTGGACCGGGTCAACGTCTCGCTCGACACCCTGCGCCCCGACGTCTTCAAGGCCCTGACCCGCCGGGACCGCCACAAGGACGTGCTGGACGGCCTCCAGGCCGCCCGCGACGCCGGGCTCACCCCGGTCAAGGTCAACTCCGTCCTCATGCCGGGGCTCAACGACGACGAGGCCCCCGACCTGCTCGCCTGGGCCGTGGAGAACGACTACGAGCTGCGGTTCATCGAGCAGATGCCGCTCGACGCCCAGCACGGCTGGAAGCGCGACGGCATGATCACCGCCGGGGACATCCTGGAGTCGCTGCGGACGCGCTTCACCCTCGACCCGGAGCCCGACGAGGCGCGCGGCTCGGCACCCGCCGAGCGCTGGATCGTCGACGGCGGACCGCACCGGGTGGGCGTCATCGCCTCCGTCACCCGGCCCTTCTGCCGGGCCTGCGACCGGACCCGGCTCACCGCCGACGGGCAGGTGCGCACCTGCCTCTTCGCCCAGGAGGAGACGGACCTGCGGGCGGCGCTGCGCTCGGACGCGCCGGACGAGGAGATCGCCCGCATCTGGCGGCTCGCGATGTGGGGGAAGAAGGCCGGCTCCGGCCTGGACGACCCGAGCTTCCTGCAGCCCGAGCGGCCCATGTCGGCGATCGGAGGCTGACCCCGCCCCGGCCGTGACGACCTGGGTCCGCTCACCCCTCGGAGGGGCGGGACTCCCACTCGGACAGGGTGACCACGTCCTTCAGGAAGCCCCGTACGCCCAGGAACTGCGACAGGTGCTCGCGGTGCTCGTCGCAGGCCAGCCAGGTCTTGCGGCGCTCGGGAGTGTGCAGCTTCGGGTTGTTCCACGCCAGCACCCACACCGCCGCCGTGCGGCAACCCTTGGCGGAACAGATGGGGGTGGTCTCGTCGCTCACAGCACGTCCAAACGAAGTCCCGAACTACCCGGACAAAGGCGACGCCGGGCAGCCACGGGGGGAGCTGCCCGGCGTCGGTCCGTCGCTCCGACGGGGGATGCGGAGCGCCTACGAAGTATGTCACGGGGACCGGGGTGGAGTGCACGGAAACCACATGATTGATCTGAGCTTTTCTTGAGCTTTGCAGACCGGTGCGACGCCCTCGCGGCGCGGTACCGGCCCCAGGGCGTGCCCTTCGGATCCTGCCGGCCCGCTCCGGAAGACGCGCCCTAATGCTGCTCGTACTGCCGTTCCGGCCGCGGACCGCGCCGGTCCCCGTCGTCCCCGGCCGCCGTTTCCGCCGCCGGTCGCGTCCGTGCCGCTCCGGGGTGCGCCTCTCCTGGATGCGCCTCTCCTGGATGCGTCCGCTCCGTGTGCGCCTGCTCGCCGGACCCGTCCGGCGCGCTCCCCGGTGTCAGCACCGGGCGCACGGCGTCCGGGGTCGGGACGAAGCTCTGCGGCTGCGGGGGCGCCGACTCCCGGCCCGCGTTGGCGATCACGACCGCGACGTACGGCAGCACGGCACCCAGGACCAGCGCGACGATCGCCACCTGGCGCTGGACGTTCCACAGGGACGCGGCCGCGATCACCGCGACGGTCCGCACGGACATCGAGATGACATAGCGCCGCTGCCGGCCCCGCACGTCGTCCGCCAGTCCCTGACGGGCGCCGGTGATCCGGAAGACCTCGTCGCTCCCGTGCTTCCGCATCTGTTCCACCACCCGCACACTCGCGCCGGACGCTCCCCGGACCGGCCTGCTTCCACCGTACGCCCGCCCCCCGGCGCGTACGAGACCGGGGCGCCCGTCACCGGTCCGCGGACGGTCCGCCCCGCCCTGACGGACCCGTCCGACATGCGCCGAACGCCCGGTCGACCCAGACTTGTCGGGACTGCTCACGTCGATCCCACCTGAGGAGGCAACCATGGGCTGGTTGTGGGCGATTATCGTCGGATTCGTGCTCGGCCTGCTGGCCAAGGCGATCCTGCCGGGCAAGCAGCACAGCCCCCTGTGGCTGACCACCATCTTCGGCATCATCGGCGGCGTCGCCGGCAACGCCCTCGCCCGGGCGTTCGGCATCGAGGCGACCCCCGGCATCGACTGGGGCAGGCACGCCCTCCAGGTCGGAGCGGCGGTCGTCCTCGTCGGCCTCGGCGACATGCTCTACATGTCGACACGCGGCAGCAGACGGCGGGCCTGACGCCCGGGCCGGTCCCGGCAGGCGACGGGCCTGACGCCCGGGCCGGACCCGGCGTACGTACGGAAAGGGCGGTGCCCCGGGTGCTCGTCCGCACCCGTGGCACCGCCCCGTGACGGCCGGCGCGGCCCGTCAGCCCGCGGCGACCTCGATCGCCGCCAGGTTCTTCTTGCCGCGTCGCAGCACCAGCCAGCGCCCGTGCAGCAGCTCGTCGGCGGTGACCACGGCGTCCTCGGCGGTCACCTTCACGTTGTTCACGTAGGCGCCGCCCTCCTTGATCGTGCGGCGGGCCGCCGACTTGCTCGGCGCCAGGCCCACCTCCGCGAACAGGTCCGTCACCGGGCCGGGCTCGGTGACCCGGGCGTGCGGCAGCTCCGCGAGCGCCGCGGCGAGCGTGGCCTCGTCCAGCTCCGCCAGCTCGCCCTGCCCGAACAGCGCCTTCGAGGCGGCGATCACCGCGGCGCACTGCTCGGCGCCGTGCACCAGCGTCGTCAGCTCCTCCGCGAGGGCACGCTGGGCCGTACGGGCCTGCGGGCGCTCCTCGGTGACCTTCTCCAGCTCCTCCAGCTCCTCACGGCTCCTGAAGCTGAGGATGCGCATGTACGTCGAGATGTCCCGGTCGTCCACGTTCAGCCAGAACTGGTAGAACGCGTACGGCGTGGTCATCTCCGGGTCCAGCCAGACGGCCCCGCCCTCGGTCTTGCCGAACTTGGTGCCGTCCGACTTGGTCATCAGCGGGGTGGCCAGCGCGTGCACCTCGGCGTGCGGCTCCAGCCGGTGGATCAGGTCCAGACCCGCCGTGAGGTTGCCCCACTGGTCGCTGCCGCCCTGCTGGAGCACGCAGCCGTAGCGCCGGTACAGCTCCAGGAAGTCCATGCCCTGGAGCAGCTGGTAGCTGAACTCGGTGTAGCTGATGCCCTCCTGCGACTCCAGCCGCCGGGCGACCGAGTCCTTGGTGAGCATCTTGTTGACCCGGAAGTGCTTGCCGATGTCCCGCAGGAACTCGATCGCGGTCATGCCCGCGGTCCAGTCCAGGTTGTTGACCATGACCGCGGCGTTCTCGCCCTCGAAGGAGAGGAACGGCTCGATCTGCGAGCGCAGCCGCGTCACCCACTGCGCCACCGTCTCCGGATCGTTCAGGGTGCGCTCCGCGGTCGGCCGCGGGTCGCCGATCTGCCCCGTCGCGCCACCCACCAGCGCCAGCGGCCGGTGACCGGCCTGCTGGAGCCGGCGCACGGTGAGCACCTGCACCAGGTGCCCGACGTGCAGACTGGCCGCGGTGGGGTCGAAGCCGCAATAGAACGTGACCGGACCGTCCGCGAGCGCCTTGCGCAGAGCGTCCTCGTCGGTGGACTGGGCGAACAGCCCGCGCCACTTCAACTCGTCGACGATGTCCGTCACGGTGTCGTGTCTCCTTGAACGTGGTAACGATGTGTTCGCCAGTCTATGGGGGTCACACGCCCTGGCTGACCGAACTCATGTTGAAGTCCGGCACCCGCACCGGCGGCATGGCGGCCCGGGTGAACCAGTCGCTCCACTCGCGCGGCAGCGTCCGCTCCGTCCGGCCGGCCTCCGTCGCCCGCGACAGCAGGTCCACCGGCGACTCGTTGAAGCGGAAGTTGTTCACCTCGCCGACGACCTCGCCGTTCTCCACCAGGTACACGCCGTCCCTGGTCAGCCCGGTCAGCAGCAGCGTCGCCGGGTCGACCTCGCGGATGTACCACAGGCAGGTCAGCAGCAGCCCGCGCTCCGTGGCGGCCACCATCTCCTCCAGCGACCGCTCGCCCCCGCCGTCCAGGACCAGGTTGCCGATGCCCGGCGTGACCGGCAGCCCGGTCAGTCCGGCGCTGTGACGCGTGGTGACCAGGCGCTCCAGCCGGCCGTCCCGCAGCCACTCGGTCGGCGCCAGGGGCAGCCCGTTGTCGAACACCGACGAGTCGTCGCCCGACGCGTGCGCGATCACGAACGGCGCCGACTCCAGCCCCGGCTCGTTCGGGTCGCTGCGCAGCGTCAGCGGCAGCGGCGAGAGCGTCTCGCCGATCCGGGTGCCGCCGCCCGGCTTGGAGAAGACCGTGCGGCCCTCGGCGGCGTCCCGGGCGGCCGACGACCACAGCTGGTAGATCAGCAGGTCCGCCACCGCGGTGGGCGGCAGCAGCGTCTCGTACCGCCCCGCGGGCAGCTCGATCCGGCGCTCCGCCCAGCCCAGGCGCTGCGCCAGCTCGGCGTCGAGCGCGATCGGGTCGACGTCCTTGAAGTCCCGCGTCGAGTGCCCCATCCACGCCGAGCGCGTCCGGTCCGGCGACTTGGCGTTCAGCTCCAGCGTCCCCGACGGCTGGTCGTGGCGCAGCCGCAGCCCCGTCGACGTCCCCAGGTACGTCGAGGTCAGCTCGTGGTTCGCGAACCCGTACAGCTCCCGGCCGCCCGCGCGGGCCCGGGCGAACGCCTCGCCCAGCGCGGGCGCGAAGTCCGCGAACACCGCCGACGACGTCTCGGCCGGCGCGTCCGTGAAGTCGGGCGACGCCTGCCCGCCCGCCACCAGCGGCTGCGCGTCCTCGGCCGGCCCCGCGCCCCGCGCGGCCGCCTCGGCGGCCCGTACCAGCGGCTCCAGCTCCTCGGCGGTGACCGCCGACCGGGACACCACGCCCGACGCCGTGCCCTCCGCCCCGTCGACCGTGGCGATCACGGTGAGGGTCCGGCCCCGGGTGACGCCGTTGGTGGTCAGCGCGTTGCCGGCCCAGCGGAGGTTGGCGGACGACTGCTCGTCCGCGATGACGACACACCCGTCGGCGCGGGACAGCTCCAGGGCCCGCTCGACGATCTCGTACGGCTTCGCTACGGGGCTCATCGGCCACCCTCCTGCGCGGTGTTAAGGATGTTCACGCCCCGGAACAGCGCCGAGGGGCAGCCGTGCGAGACCGCCGCGACCTGGCCCGGCTGGGCCTTGCCGCAGTTGAAGGCGCCGCCCAGGACGTACGTCTGGGGTCCGCCGAGCTTCTCCATGGAGCCCCAGAAGTCCGTCGTCGTCGCCTGGTACGCGACGTCCCGGAGCTGGCCGGTCAGCCGCCCGTTCTCGATCCGGAAGAACCGCTGCCCGGTGAACTGGAAGTTGTACCGCTGCATGTCGATCGACCACGAGCGGTCGCCCACGACGTAGATGCCGCGCTCCACACCGCCGATCAGGTCCTCCGTGGACAGCCCGCCCGGGTCCGGCTGGAGCGACACGTTCGCCATGCGCTGCACCGGCACGTGCCCCGGCGAGTCCGCGTACGCGCAGCCGTTGGAACGCCCGAGGCCGGTGAGCCTCGCGATCCGCCGGTCCAGCTGGTAGCCGACCAGGGTGCCGTCCTTCACCAGGTCCCAGCTCTGCGCCTCGACGCCCTCGTCGTCGTACCCGATCGTGGCCAGCCCGTGCTCGGCGGTCCGGTCACCGGTCACGTTCATGATCGGCGAGCCGTACGCCAGCTTCCCCAGCTGGTCGAAGGTGGCGAACGACGTCCCCGCGTACGCCGCCTCGTAGCCCAGGGCCCGGTCCAGCTCCGTGGCGTGCCCGATCGACTCGTGGATCGTCAGCCACAGGTTCGACGGGTCGACGACCAGGTCGTACCTCCCCGCCTCGACGCTCGGCGCCCGCATCTTCTCGGCCAGCAGCTCCGGGATCCGCTCCAGCTCGGCGTCCCAGTCCCAGCCGGTGCCCGTCAGGTACTCCCAGCCGCGCCCGACCGGCGGGGCGATCGTCCGCATGGAGTCGAACTCACCGGTGGTCCCGTCCACGGCGACCGCCGTGAACTGCGGGTGGAGCCGTACGCGCTGCTGCGTGGTGACGGTCCCCGCCGTGTCCGCGTAGAACTTGTTCTCGTGGACGGTCAGCAGCTGCGCGTCGACGTGCGCCACCCCGTCCGCGCGCAGCAGCCGCGCGCTCCACTCCGCCAGCAGCCCGCTCTTCTCCGCGTCCGGCACCGTGAAGGGGTCGATCTCGTACGAGGACACCCAGGTCCGGTCCGCGTGCACCGGCTCGTCGGCCAGCTCCACGTGCTCGGCGGACCCCGCCGCGGCGATCACCTGCGCCGACAGCTTCGCCATGGCCACGGCCTGCGAGGCCACCTTGGCGGCCGCGTCCATGGTCAGGTCGACGCCGGAGGCGAACCCCCAGGCCCCGCCGTGCACGACCCGTACCGCGTAGCCGAGGTCGGTGGTGTCCGACGACCCGGCGGGCTTGGCGTCCCGCAGCCGCCACGAGGCACTGCGGACGCGCTCGAAGCGGAAGTCGGCGTGGTCGGCGCCCAGGGCCCTGGCCCGTGCGAGCGCCGCGTCGGCGAGCGCCCGCAGCGGCAGTGCCGTGAAGGCTTCGTCGATGGAATGAGGCACGAATGTCTCCTGTCGTGTGAGACCGG
Source organism: Streptomyces noursei (assembly GCF_001646665.1). Classification (GTDB taxonomy): domain Bacteria; phylum Actinomycetota; class Actinomycetes; order Streptomycetales; family Streptomycetaceae; genus Streptomyces; species Streptomyces lavendulocolor. The sequence continues at coordinate 37,938 of NZ_LWBU01000326.1, forward strand.
TCGCCCCGATCATGTCGCGCCGCACGGTCCCGTGCCCAGTACTTTCCGTAGGCCCTTCTGTAGGGACCCGACAGTGACACCCGTACGCCACTGTCAGGGGTCGATTCTCCGTAGCGGCGGCCGGACCGATAGGTTTCCGAGGTACCACACCGCTACGGAAAGGGTGATCCGTTGAGCCGCTCGGTTCTCGTCACCGGAGGTAACCGGGGCATCGGCCTCGCCATCGCCCGCGCTTTCGCCGACGCCGGCGACAAGGTCGCGATCACGTACCGCTCCGGCGACCCGGCAGAGCTCGCCGAGGAGGGCTTCCTCGCCGTCCGGTGCGACATCACCGACGCCGAGCAGGTGGAGCAGGCCTACAAGGAGATCGAGGAGAAGCACGGTCCGGTGGAGGTGCTGGTGGCCAACGCCGGCGTCACCAGGGACCAGTTGCTGATGCGGATGTCCGAGGAGGACTTCACGTCCGTCCTCGACACCAACCTCACCGGCACCTTCCGCGTTGTCAAGCGCGCCAACCGCGCCATGCTGCGCGCCAAGAAGGGCCGGGTCGTCCTCATCTCCTCGGTGGTCGGCCTGCTGGGTTCGGCCGGCCAGGCCAACTACGCCGCCTCCAAGGCCGGGCTGGTCGGCTTCGCCCGCTCGCTCGCCCGCGAGCTCGGCTCGCGCAACATCACGTTCAACGTCGTCGCACCCGGTTTCGTCGACACCGACATGACCAAGGTGCTGACCGAGGAGCAGCGGGCGGGCATCGTCGCCCAGGTGCCGCTCGGCCGCTACGCGCAGCCCGGTGAGATCGCCGCCGCGGTGCGGTTCCTCGCGTCCGACGACGCCTCGTACATCACTGGAGCCGTCATCCCGGTTGACGGCGGATTGGGCATGGGTCACTGATCACATGAGCGGAATTCTCGACGGCAAGCGCATCCTCATCACGGGTGTGCTGATGGAGTCCTCCATCGCCTTCCACGCCGCCAAGGTGGCCCAGGAGCAGGGCGCCGAGGTCATCCTGACCGCCTTCCCGCGGCCCACGCTGACCGAGCGCATCGCCAAGAAGCTGCCCAAGCCGGCCAAGGTCATCGAGCTCGACGTCACCAACGACGAGCACCTGGCCCGCCTCGAGGGCCTGGTCCGCGACGAGCTCGGCAGCCTCGACGGCGTCGTCCACTCCATCGGCTTCGCCCCCCAGGACGCGCTCGGCGGCAACTTCCTCAACACGCCGTTCGAGTCGGTGGCGACCGCGATGCACGTCTCGGCGTTCTCGCTGAAGTCGCTGACCATGGCCTGCCTGCCGCTGATGCAGAACGGCGGCTCGGTCGTCGGCCTGACCTTCGACGCGCAGTTCGCCTGGCCGCAGTACGACTGGATGGGCCCGGCCAAGGCCGCGCTCGAGGCCACCAGCCGCTACCTGGCCCGCGACCTCGGCAAGCAGAACGTGCGCTGCAACCTGATCTCCGCCGGCCCGCTGGGCTCGATGGCCGCCAAGTCCATCCCCGGCTTCACCGACCTGGCGAAGGTGTGGGACGAGCGCTCCCCGCTCGAGTGGGACATGGCGGACCCGGAGCCGGCCGGGCGCGGCATCGTCGCGCTGCTGTCGGACTTCTTCCCGAAGACCACCGGCGAGATCGTGCACGTCGACGGCGGCGTGCACATCATGGGCGCCTGAGCCCACCCCGCGCCCGAAGGCCGCGCACCGCTCCGGGGGAGCGGTGCGCGGCCTTCGCTTTCCCTCCTCCGCCCTCCGGTCCCTCGTTCCCCGTCTGTGTGTACGGTGCGCAGCGCTCCCGAGTCGAAGAGTCACCGATTCCACGGCAAACTGGTGCAGAACGGAAAGGCACGTCCGTGGCTCGGGGAATGCGGGGTGGAGGTGTGGCTGTGCGTACGAGGCACCAGGCGGAACACCGGACGAAGGGCCCCGCGGGGTACGGGGCAACACGGGGCGGAGGGCGCCGTCGCGCGGGGCGCCGGCGGGTGATGGCCCTGTCCGCCGCCGCGCTCCTGCTGTCGGGGCTCGCACTCGGCGCCCGCACCCACGCCGCCGACAAGGAGGCGCCGACGGGCAAGGACGCGCCCGCCGGGAAGGGTGCGGCGGCCGGGAAGGACGTGTACGTCGCCTCGTGCCGTACGTCGGTCGAGGGCTCCCGCGTCACCGCGTACTGCCACAACCCCAACCCCGGCGCGGACCGCGTCCAGCTGCACGTCGAGTGCGCCCGGTGGTGGGACATCGACTCCGACAGCGCGCCCGTCGAGGTGGGCCCGACCGCGTACGCGGAGCTGACCCAGCGCTGCTGGAAGGAGGTCGACGAGGCCTGGATCAGTCACCGGCCGGTGCCCGATCGCCGCTGAGGCACACGAACGGGTACCCGGCGGCCTCCGAGGCGGCCACGTCCCCGTCACCGGCCCTGATGGCCTCCACCAGCCGCGCGTGGTCCATGTGGTTCTCCGGCCGCAGCTCCTGGCCCACGTCGTCGCGCAGCCAGTCCCGCAGCAGGTGCCCCAGGTCGGCGTAGAGCTCCGACATCACCTCGTTGTGCGACGCCGCCACCACGGCGAGGTGGAACGTCGCGTCGGCCGCCACGAACCGCTCCGCGTCCCCCGCCTCCCAGGCCTCCTCGCGCCGGGCGAGGAGCGTGTCCAGCTGCTTCATGTCCCGCTCCGTGCGCCGCTCGGCGGCCAGCCGGGCGGCCGAGGACTCCAGCGTGGAGCGGAGCTCGGCGATGTGCCGGGGGTCGGCGGACGCGAACCGCCGGTGCATCACCCCGGCCAGCTCGCTGGTCGCCACCACATAGGTGCCGGATCCCTGCCGGATGTCCAGCAGGCCGTTGTGGGCCAGCGCCCGGACGGCCTCCCGGACGGTGTTGCGGGCGACACCCAGCTGCTCGACCAGCTCCGGCTCCGTGGGGATCCGGGAGCCGACCGGCCACTCACCGGTGGTGATCTGGTTCCGCAGCTCGGCGATCACCTGGTCGGAGAGCGCGGAACGGCGGGGAGAGCTGAGCGCCATGGTGCTCCTTGGCTCCTGGGAGGAGGTCCTCCGAAACGAAGTGGACAGCCAATCATCCCATGATTCTATGATGGGGTTATGTCCGACGAGCCGCAGACCCAGACCCCGACGCGCACGAGAGCCCTCCCCACGTCACCTTCCCCCGCCGAGGCCGCCCCACCGCGCGCGGGGACGGTCTGGCTCACCCGGCTCCTGGTCCTCGGGCTCGTCCTCGCCGCGCTCAACCTCCGTCCCGCCATCACCAGCCTGGGCGCCCTGCTGGAGGAGGTACGGACGGGACTGCACATGAGCGGTGGCGTCGCGGGCGTGCTCACCTCCGTACCGCCCCTGTGCTTCGCCGTCTTCGGCATCACCGCCCCGCGGCTCGCCCGCCGCTTCGGCCCCGGCGCCGTCGTGTTCGCCGGCATGGTGGCCATCACCGCCGGTCTGGCCCTGCGCCCCTTCGCCGGCGGTACGGTCGCCTTCCTGGCCGCCAGCGCCCTGGCCCTGATGGGCATCGCCGTCAGCAACGTACTGATGCCGGTGATCGTCAAGCGGTACTTCCCCGACCGCGTGGGCACCATGACGGGGCTGTACTCGATGGCCCTCGCCCTCGGCACCTCCCTCGCCGCCGCCGCGACCGTCCCCGTCACCGGTGCGCTCGGCGGCGGCTGGCGCGCCGGCCTGGCCGTCTGGGCGGTCCTGGGCGCCTTCGCCGTCGTGGCCTGGCTGCCGCTCGTGCGCCGCAGGGGCGCCTCGGCCACCGGCACGGGCGCGGCGGCCGGCACGGGGCCCGGCACGGGCGGGGAGGCACCCGCCCTCCGCATCACCCGCAGCCGCACGGCCTGGGCCCTCGCCTGCTTCTTCGGCCTCCAGGCCACCGGCGCCTACATCACCATGGGCTGGATGCCGCAGATCTTCCGGGACGCCGGGGTCTCCGCCGGCACCGCCGGTGTGCTGCTCGCCGTGACCATGGTGATGGGCGTGCCCCTTGCCTTCGTCATCCCCCGGCTCGCCACCCGCATGAAGAACCAGGGCCCCATCGTGGTCGCCCTCGGCCTGTGCGGACTGACCGGGTACGCCGGTCTCCACTTCGCCCCCGCGGCCGGCGCCTGGGCCTGGGCCCTCCTGCTCGGCGTCTCCAACTGCGCCTTCCCCCTCGCCCTCACCATGATCGGCATGCGGTCGCGCACCGGTGGCGGCGTCGTCCGGCTCTCCGCCTTCGCCCAGAGCGTCGGCTACCTCATCTCCATCCCCGGACCCACCCTGGTGGGCACCCTCTACGAGCACAGCGGCGGCTGGGGCACCCCGCTGGCGCTGATGGCGGGGCTGATGGTGCCGCAGATGATCGTCGGGATCGTCGCCGGACGGGACCGGACCATCGAGGACGAAACCTGAGGTGCGAGACTTGGCCCATGCAGCCTGTGCTCGACCCCAACCCCCAGAACGGCCAGAAGAAGCTCCTCATCGTGCTCGGCACGATGCTGGCGATCGGCGTGGTCATCGGCATCATCGCGACCATCGCCTCCCCGTGACCCCGTGATCCCGTGACCCCGCGACTGGGTGCCCCCGCGACCCCGCGACCGGCGCGTCCGTGCCTCCGAGGTCCGTGTCCCCCGGGGGATGGTGGGGCTACCCCCACCATCCCCTAGGGGGCCAGGGTCAGGGTCAAGTGGGTGGACTGCCGGATGGGCCGGGTCGCCCATGATCCGTAGCGTGGAAGCCACCTCGACCTCGGCACCACGGACCCCACGGAGGCGGCCATGCCGGCCCGTACGTACCCGCGGCGGACGCCCGCCGCCACCGCTGCCACCGGTGACGCCCGCGGCGCGGGCGTCACCGCCGTCACCCGGCTGCCGTGGTGGGCCGTGGTCCTCCCCGTGCTGGCCTTCGCCGTCCTCTTCGGGCTCATAGCCGGGGGCGGTGAGGCGCATGCGACGGACGGTGACCCGGCGGTCGGCCGCATCCTCGAGCGGATCCAGCACACGCTCGCACGGTAGGCGGGCCGGCTCCTCAACACCCAGCGCCCCGTGGCGTGTTTCGTGCGAAGCTGGTGGGCATGAGCGTCGATACACCCCGCAGGATCGTGCTACTCCGGCATGCGAAGGCCGACTGGCCCCAGGTGTCCGACCACGAGCGCCCGCTCGCGGAGCGAGGCCGCAAGGACGCCCCCGTGGCCGGCCGGCGGCTCGCCGAGACCGGAATCACCTTCGACCTGGCTCTCTGCTCCACCGCGGCCAGGACCCGCGAGACCTGGAAGCTGGCGGTGCACGAGCTGCCGCAGCGACCCAGGACCGTGTACGAGGAGCGGCTCTACGAAGCGTCGCCCGGGGAGATCATCGCGCTGCTCAACGAGACCCCGGAGGAAGTGGACGACCTCCTCGTCATCGGGCACAACCCCGGCATGCACGCCGTCGCCGACGCGCTCACCGGCCAGGCCGAGGGCGACACCCTGGCGCGGATGAGCCGGGGCGCGTTCCCGACCTCCGCCTTCGCCGTCATCGGCTTCAGCGGCTCCTGGAAGTCCGTCGAGCACGGAGTGGGCACCCTGCTCAGCTACTGGGCGCCCCACGAGTAGCCCCATACCCCCGTACGACCCGTGGGGAGGGCCCGGACACCGACGGGTGTCCGGGCCCTCCCCACCGAGTGCGACGCCGTGCGGACCGGCGGGCGGTACGCAGCGCCCTAGGGAGTGTCCGCAA
>NZ_LWBU01000327.1 GCF_001646665.1 Streptomyces noursei
GGGGGGTGGGGGGGGGGGGGGGGGGGGGGGGGGGGGGGGGGGGGGGGGGGGGGGGGGGGGGGGGGGGGGGGGGGGGGGGTGCGGGGGGGGGGGGGGGGGGGGGGGGGGGGGGGCTTCTCGGTGGGCCGTCCGCTGGGCTGCGGGGTGGCGCCGCCGCCGGCCGCGCACGCGGCCTCGTCGATCAGGCAGCCGGCCGGGTCGCCCGCCTTCCCCGCCGCGCTGGTGACGAATCCGACCGTGACGGAGGCGCCGGGCGCCAGCTCCTTGTTCCAGCTCGCGGGCTTCACGGTGACGTGCTGCCCCTCGACGGTGTGCTCGCCGTTCCACAGGGAGCCGAGCTTCGTGCCGGCGGGCAGGT
>NZ_LWBU01000328.1 GCF_001646665.1 Streptomyces noursei
CGGGGAACTCGGGCCGGGTCGGGGAGTCCGGGACCGCCTCGGTCTCCAGGGCCACCCCGTCCAGGTGGTCGGGGGCGTACACCTGGAGGCCGGGCTCCGTCGTACGGATCGTCAACAGGCGTCCCGTCACGGCGGAGTACAGCTCGGCCGCCGGTCCGCCGGAGCCGCCGTCGAGGACGAAGTTGTGGTGCAGCCCCGTGCCCACCGGGCGCGACGTCGGGAAGTCCAGCCGGCTGCCGTCCACCTTCGC
>NZ_LWBU01000329.1 GCF_001646665.1 Streptomyces noursei
CCTCCTGCATGTCCATCGCCGAGATGAGCGGCGACCAGCACGGCCGGCTGCTGCGCCCCAACGACGCGCTGTGCCGGCTGCTCGGCAGACCCGCCTCCGTGATGCGCCGCTACTCCTTCGCCTACCTCGTCCACCCCGAGGACATCGGCACCCTGCTGCGCACCTCCGCCGAGGGCGGCCGCGCCGAGCTGCGGCTGGCCAGATCGGAAGAGC
>NZ_LWBU01000330.1 GCF_001646665.1 Streptomyces noursei
GACCTGCTGCGGGACGACGTTCCAGGTGGTGTCCGCGGCTCTCCAGCCGTCCAGCAGCCAGCGTTCCTGCGTGGTGCCGAGCATCGTGCGGGAGGGGTCCTCGGAGGCGGGGCCGGGGGTCTGCCAGCCGTCCCCGTATGCCTGGTCGGAGCGGTACTGGCGGGGGTCGGGGGTGTCGAAACGGGGGGGGCGGGCGGACCCCAGCCGCCGGGACAGCCGCCTGTCCGGGCCGGGCGGGGGGTGCGGGGGGGGGGCGGGGGCGGGGCCGTGCTGGGTGGCGGCGGCCTGCCGCGCGGCGTGGGGGGCGAACCGGGGGGGGGTGCCGGGGAGGGGGGGGCCGCCGCAGGCCAGGGGGCGGTTGGGGCGGTCAAACCGGGGCCGTCGTTCGAGTCGGGGGGGGGGGGGTCGGGGGGGCGGGGGGT
>NZ_LWBU01000331.1 GCF_001646665.1 Streptomyces noursei
CGCGTTCTCCCGGCTGACCTTCGCGCCGTGCCCGGCCCGGCCCCCGGCGGTCAGCTTCAGCCACGCGGTGCCCCGCTCCCCCCCCCCCATCGTCTAGCTCTCCAGGTCCGGTCCGGCGTGGCCGGTGCAGGCGCCGGACTCCCCCATCCCCTCGGCGCAGCCCTCGCAGCGGTCCCGGCGGCGCCGCACCAGGTACCCCGTCCCGCCGGCCGCCCGGGCCCCCTCGCCGGC
>NZ_LWBU01000332.1 GCF_001646665.1 Streptomyces noursei
GTTGCCCTCGGCGGTGGCGACGATCCGCTCGCCCTTGGCCCACAGCTTGACGGTGGCCTCGTTGGCGTGGGTGCCGTCGGGGCGGTCCTCGACGATCGCGCGCCACGACTCGGTACGGAAGTAGCGGCGGGCGCGCCCCCCCCCCCCCCCGCGCGGCGGCAGGGCGGGGGGGGGGGGGGGGGGCCCGCGGGGGGGGGCCCTTTGGTCGCGCCCCTTTTCTTCCCCCCCGCCCCCGGGGGGCAGGGGGCGGCGGGGTTCCCGGGCGCCCCCCCCCCCCCTCCCCCTCCCCTCCCTGGGGGGGGGGGCGGGGCCGGCGGGGGCG
>NZ_LWBU01000333.1 GCF_001646665.1 Streptomyces noursei
GCCGCCACCTCGAGCGGCCCCGCGACAGCCTGCCGGAACGCCCGCGCGGGCGACCCCGGAACACCCGCACGCCGGATGACCGGGCCACCGCATCGCCGGATCGCCGGATCACCCGAACACCCGATCGCCGGTGCGGCAGACGCCGGGAACCAGCGGCGGGTACGCCGAAACGCCGGAGGCCGGCGCCCCCCCGGGGGGGCCGGACTCCGGGCGGGGTGGGCGGCGGACCCTAGGCCGTGTCCGCAAAGTCTCGCCCGGCCCGCGGCGCCCCGCACGCACGCTCGCGGCGTTGTCGTCGGTCACCATGTCCCCCGTGGCCCTTCGGGCACGGGAGGTGGCCCCCCCCCCATGGCTCCCTCCTCCGCCTTGCGATCGCACGCACCGGGCACC
>NZ_LWBU01000334.1 GCF_001646665.1 Streptomyces noursei
GACGCCGTCGGCCGGCGCGCGGCCGCTGACGGCGAGGCATGGGTCGGCGGCGCCGTCCTACAGGTCGTGGGGGGGCGCGTGGTAGGGGCACCACGGCGTACCGGCCCCCTTGCGGGGGGACGGCCGGACAGGGTGCCGTCCGCGGCGCCGGCTCCCGGCACGGGCCGAGCGTCCGGACGACGGGGACCATGCCCGACCGCACATGGAGCACGCGGCACGGATTCACACACCCGGCCGGGGCCAGCGGTGC
>NZ_LWBU01000335.1 GCF_001646665.1 Streptomyces noursei
CTCGCGGCACGGCGGGTCTCGCCGATGGGCGAGGCGGTCCTCTTCGCGCGGAACCACCCGGGCGGCCCGCCCCTCAGGGACCGGGCGGGCGGGGGGCGCCGCCGGCCGGCGTCCACCCGTGCCTTCCCGCACGCCCGCCTGCCAAGGGGGTGGAAACGCATGCGGGACCGCTACGCGCGGAAGCCACGTACCGGCGAACGCCGCGCCGCCCCCCCACCG
>NZ_LWBU01000336.1:0-13629 GCF_001646665.1 Streptomyces noursei
GGCGGGCGCGCGGGCGGCGGGGGCCCCGCCCCCCCGCGGGCAGGGCCCGGGCGGACGCCCCAGGCGGCGGTCGCGCCGGCCTCGTCGTCGGCGGCCCCGCTCTCGGGGGGACCGGCGGCGCCCGGGCCGTTCCACGGGCCGTCCACGGGGGCGGGGTGGGGGGGGGGGGGGGGCGGGGTGCGCAGACCGCGGTCGTCCTCGGGGTCGCCGGTCGGGGCGGGCGCGGTGCGGGGTTTCCGCTCACCCGTGGGCGCCGGGTCGCCGGCGGGGGTGTCGTGCCGGGGCGGGGTGTCGGTGGGCTCGGTCACGCGGCCACCGTAGGGGCATCCGGGGCGGTTCGCCCGTTGTGGGGACTTCGGGGGCCGCCGCTTCCCACGGATGGCGCCGGGCGGCGGTGGCTCTGCTGTCCTGGGGGGATGACCTCCCCTCCCCGTACGCCCCTGCGTCCCCTGGTCTCGCGCGACCGCGACGAGGCGCACCGCGCCGCGACGCCCCTGGAGCTCTTCTTCGACCTGTGCTTCGTGGTGGCGGTCGCCCAGGCGGGCGTCGAGCTGGTGCACGCCGTCGCCGAGGGCCACGCCGGGGACGGCATCGCCCGGTACGCGATGGTGTTCTTCGCCATCTGGTGGGCCTGGATGAACTTCTCCTGGTTCGCCTCGGCGTACGACAACGACGACGTGCTGTACCGCGTCGTGACCCTGGTCCAGATCGCCGGCGTCCTGATCCTGGCCGCCGGGGTGTCGGGCGCCTTCGAGGAGCAGGACTTCTTCGTCGTGTGGCTCGGTTACCTGGTGATGCGGCTCGCGCTCGCCTCGCAGTGGCTGCGCGCCGCACGGGCCGCGAGCGGTGCGGAGCGGACCATGGCGCTGAGGTACGCGGCGGGGGTGACGCTCTGCCAGGCGGGGTGGACGGTCCTGGTGTTCGCGCCCGAGGGGGCGCGCCCCTGGGTCTTCCTGGTCATGGTGGTGGCCGAGCTCGCCGTGCCGCCGCTCGCGGAGCGTGGCCACGCCTCCAGCTGGCACGCGCATCACATCGCCGAGCGGTACGGGCTGTTCACCATCATCGTGCTCGGTGAGACCGTCGCGGCGGCGACCGTCGCCGTGAAGACGGGTGTCGAGGAGAACGACGCGCTGGGCGAGGTGCTGCCGATCGCGGCCGGCGGACTGCTGTTGATCTTCGCCGCCTGGTGGATCTACTTCGTCGTCCCGGCCCACCGGCGTCTGCTGTCCAACCGGCAGGCGTTCCGATGGGGTTACGGCCACTATCTGATCCAGGCGTCGGCGGCGGCGATCGGCGCGGGCATCGAGGTCTCGGTCGAGCAGGCGGTCGGCAAGGCGCACCTGTCGGCGACCGCGGCGGCGGCCGCGGTGACGCTGCCGGCCGCGCTGTTCATGCTCGTGGTGTGGGCGCTGCACTCCCGCTACTTCAAGTTCGGGATCGCCCAGCAGATGGTCCTGCCGTGTGCCGCGCTGGGGATCCTGGTCTGCACCTTCGCCGGGCGCTGGGGCGTCCTCGCGGCGGGGCTCGTCGCGGCGGCGGCCGTGGCGGCCGGAGTGGTGCTCACGGCCCGTACGGAGCGTGGTACGCAAGGAGGATGAATGACGCACTGACGGACGTGGCCGGTCTGCGGGTCGGCCACGCGCGCGTCCCGGGGGACGAGGCGCTCAGCGGCACCACGGTGGTCCTCGCGCCCGAGGGCGGGGCGGTCGCGGCCGTGGACGTCCGGGGCGGTGGGCCCGGGACCCGGGAGACGGACGCGCTCGACCCGCGGAACCTGGTCCAGCGCATCGAGGCGGTCGTCCTGACGGGCGGCAGTGCCTACGGGCTGGAGGCGGCCGCGGGGGTGATGTCCTGGCTGGAGGAGCGGGGGCGGGGTGTGCGGGTCGGCCCCGATCCGTCGCAGGTGGTGCCGGTGGTCCCGGCGGCGTGCGTGTTCGACCTGGGCCGGGGCGGTGACTGGAAGGCACGCCCGGACGCCTCGACGGGGCGTGCGGCGGTGGAGGCGGCGGACGCGACCGGCCTCCACGCCCCCGTGGAGTGCGGTGCCGTCGGTGCCGGGACCGGCGCGGTGATCGGTGGGATGAAGGGCGGGATCGGCACGGCCGGCACGGTCCTGGCGTCCGGGATCACCGTCGCCGCGCTGGTGGTGGCGAACGCGGTGGGGTCGGCGGTCGATCCGCTGACCGGCGCGCTGTACGGGGCGTACGGGGACGGGCCGGTCGCGTTCCCGGCGCCGGAGGTGCACGCGGCGGCCGCCCGGCGGCTGGCCGAGGCGCTGGAGCGCAACGACTGGCCGCCGCTGAACACCACGCTCGCGGTGGTCGGCACGGACGCGGAGCTGACCCGCGCGCAGGCGCAGAAGCTGGCGGGGACGGCGCACGACGGTATCGCGCGCGCCGTCCGGCCGGTCCACCTGCTGAACGACGGCGACACGGTGTTCGCGCTGGCGACGGGCGGGCGCCCGCTGCCCGACACCCATGGCCCGCTGGCGCTGAACGAGGTGCTGGCGGCCGGAGCGACCGTCGTGACCAGGGCGATCGTGCGGGCGGTGCTGGCCGCCGGGACGGTGTCGGGGCCGGGCGGCACCTACCCCTCGTACCGCGATCTGTACCGGCTCGACTGAGCCGGCCCCGCGCCGGGCGGGGAGGGGCGCGCGGGAACCCGGTTCGTGCGCCCCTCGTTTCGTGGAAGTCGGACGCGTTGTCAGACCCAGGCACTACCTTAAGCAAGCATCGAGTGACACGCGGCGACGGCCTGGAGACCCCTCTTGAACGTTCCGAACGACGAGACCACCGAGATGCACGTCGAGCGCCTCCTGGGGCGGGCGCTCAACTCCTTCGACCTGCCCGACGTGCTGGTCGAGCGACTGGACTCCGCGCTGGCGCACGCCAGTTCGCTGCACTCGTCGCACCACAGCGCGGCGCTCCACCGGGTGACGTACCGGCATACGTACCTGCTGGCCGACGGCTCGTCGCTGTCGCTGTGGGAGCTGGTGCACAACACCGGGCGGGACGGCCGCGAGCAGCACGAGCTGTACACGGACGAGACCGACGTACGGCTCGCCGCGTCGCGCCTGCCGATCGGCCGGTCCGGTCTCGACGACGAGCTGGACGTGGACCTCGACGCGGACCTGGAGCTCCTGGGGGCGTTACTGACCCTGCCGACGGCCCCGGCCCCGGTGGTGTACGTGCCGGACGACTCGGCGGACCACGCCCGCCGGGTGCTGCGCCGCGCGGAGAACCCGGACCGGCCGGGGGAGGCGGTGGCGGCGCGGCTGCGGGGCGCGTTCGCGCACCACATCAAGCAGGTGTTCGGCCGGCAGTGCGGCGTGGCCGGGAAGGACGCCGGGTTCGCGCTCTACGAGCACGCCTTCCTGCTGATGGACGGCAGCGAGATGAGCGTCTGGGAGGTGGAGCACACGGCGACACCGGACGGCCGCCACATGTGCGAGGTGTACGAGGACGAGCACACCGCCCGCGAGGCCATGGAGCGGCGCGCGCGGGTGCGGGGGCGGGTGCGCTGACCGGCCGCCGGGGCGCCGGCCGCGACCGGGGCCCGGACGGCCGGCGTCGCGTCAGGCGGCGACGGTGACCTTCTCGTGGGTCTCCCCCGGCTCGCCCGCGCCCGGCGCGGGGGCCGGTGTCCGGCGGGCGTGGCCCTTGAGCAGGATCACCAGGGCGGCGCTCACCAGGGTGCCGGCGAGGACGGCGACCAGGTACAGCAGCGGGTTGCCGATCAGCGGGATCACCCAGACCCCGCCGTGCGGGGCGCGCAGGGTGCACTCGAAGAGCATCGACAGGGCGCCGGTGACCGCGCCGCCCACCATCGCCGAGGGGACGACGCGCAGCGGGTCGGCGGCGGCGAAGGGGATCGCGCCCTCGGTGATGAACGAGGCGCCGAGGACCCAGGCCGCCTTGCCGTTCTCCCGCTCGGCCTTGGTGAAGAGCCTGCCGCGCACCACCGTGGCCAGGGCCATCGCGAGGGGCGGGACCATGCCGGCGGCCATCACGGCGGCCATGACCTTGAGCGATCCCTCGTTGGGGTCGGCGAGCCCGCCGATGGCGAAGGCGTAGGCGACCTTGTTGAGCGGCCCGCCCAGGTCGAAGCACATCATCAGGCCGAGGATCACGCCCAGGACGACCGCGTTGGCGCCGGACAGGCCCGACAGCCAGTCGGTGAGCGCGCTCTGCAGGGACGCGATGGGCTTGCCGATCACCAGGAACATCAGGAAGCCGACGATCGCCGACGAGACGAGCGGGATCACGACGACGGGCATGATGCCGCGGAGCGGGCCGGGCACCCTGACCCGCTGGATCGTCCTGACGATCCCGCCCGCGATCAGACCGGCGGCCAGGCCGCCGAGGAAGCCGGCGTCGATGGTGAGGGCGACGGCACCGCCGACGAACCCGGGCACGAGGCCGGGCCGGTCCGCCATGCCGTAGGCGATGTAGCCGGCGAGGACCGGGATCAGGAAGCCGAAGGCCAGGGCACCGGTCTGGAACATCAGCGCGGCCCAGCTGTCGGCCTGCCCCCAGGCGAAGTGCTCGGCGACGGACGGCGCCTTGTCGACGGCGTAGCCGCCGATGGCGAAGCCCAGGGCGATGAGGAGGCCGCCCGCGGCGACGAACGGGACCATGTAGCTGACGCCGGACATGAGCCAGGTGCGCAGCCGGGTGCCGTAGCCGTCACCGGGCTCGCCGGCCCGGTCGACGGGAGCGCCGCCGCCGGGACCCTCGCCGCCGTCGGCGGGCACCGGGGCGGTGACCTCGCCGCGGGCCGCCTTGTCGCGTGCTTCGACGATCAGTTGCGGGGCCCGGTTGATGCCGGCCTTGACGCCGACGTCGACGGTCGGCTTCCCGGCGAACCGTTCCTTCTCGCGGACGGGCACGTCGTGCGCGAGGATCACGGCGTCGGCGGCGGCGATGACTCCGGGGGCGAGCCGGGTGAAGCCGGCGGAGCCCTGTGTCTCGACGGCCACGTCCACCCCGGCGTCCCGGCCCGCGTGTTCCAGGGCCTCCGCCGCCATGTAGGTGTGGGCGATCCCGGTGGGGCACGACGTCACGGCGACCACGCGGAACGGCGCCGGCGGCCCGTCCCCGGAGTCCCCTTCCGGCTCCCCGGCACCCTGCCGTACGCCGGTGCCGGTGTCAGTACCGGTGTCGGTGCCGGTGCTGGTGCCGCTGTCGGTGCCGGGGGCCGAACCGGCCGGCTCGGGCGGTTCGGGCGCCTCCGCCGGTTCGGGCGCCTCCGCCGGTTCGGGCACCTCCGCCGGTTCGGCCGCCGCCGGGTCGGCGCTCTTTGCGGAGCCCGCTCCGGGGGCCTGCGGCGCGGTGCTTCCCGTCCCGGTCGACGGGGACGGCGCGGGCTGCGGCTCCTCGTCGCCGCGGACCAGGGCGGCGGCACCGGCCGGGGAGGTGGTCGTGCGGAGCGCGGAGGTGAACGCCGGGTCCATGAGGCGGCGGGCCAGGGACGACAGGATCGTCAGGTGGGCGTCGTCGGCACCGGACGGGGCGGCGATCAGGAAGATCAGGTCGGCCGGGCCGTCCGGGGCGCCGAAGTCGATGCCGGGGCCCGAGCGGCCGAACGCCAGCGTCGGCTCGGTGACGTGCGCGCTGCGGCAGTGCGGGATGCCGATGCCGCCGTCCAGGCCGGTCGGCATCTGCGCCTCGCGCGCCGCCACGTCGGCCAGGAAGCCGTCCAGGTCGGTCACCCGGCCCAGCCGCACCAGGCGCTCGGCGAGCGAACGGGCCGCTTCTTCCTTGGTGCCCGCGGCCAGGTCGAGGTCGACCAGGTCCGCGGTGATCATGTCGCTCATCGCGGGCTTCCTTGCTCGCTCAGGTATCGGTCGAGGGGTACGTCGGCGGTCACCGTGACCGCCGCCGGGTCGAGGTCGGACGGCGTGGGCATCTCGCTGCCCGGCAGCCGCACGGCGGCCGCGCCGTGCGCGACCGCCGCCGCCAGGGCGTCCGGGCCCTCGCCGCCCGCCGCGAGGAAGCCCGCCAGGGACGCGTCGCCCGCGCCGACGTTGCTGCGCACGGCGTCGACGGCGGCGTACCCGTAGTAGGCGCCGTCCTCGCCGACCAGCAGCTGGCCGTCCGCGCCCAGGCTGGCCAGCACGGCGCCGGCGCCCGCGTCGCGCAGTTCCTCCGCCGCCTTGAGCGCGTCGCCCACGGTGGCGAGGGGCCGGCCGACCGCTTCGGCGAGTTCCTCGGCGTTGGGCTTGACCACGTCGGGGCGGGCGCGCAGCCCGGCGAGCAGGGAGGGGCCGGAGGCGTCCAGGGCGATCCGGGAGCCGTACCCGTGGGCGCGGGTGACCAGGTCGGCGTACCAGGTGGGGCCGAGGCCGCGCGGCAGGCTGCCGCAGCAGGCGACCCAGTCGGCGTCGGGCGAACGGGCGCCGACCGCCGCGAGGATCGCCTCGGACTCGCCCGGGGTCAGCCAGGGCCCCGGCGCGTTGATCTTGGTGAGCGTGCCGTCCGGTTCGGCGACCGCGATGTTGGACCGGGTCTGGCCCTTCAGCGGGACGGGCGCCACCTCGATGCCCTCCTCGGCGAGCAGTTCGGCGACGAGCACGCCCGGGGTGCCGCCCAGCGGGACGACGGCGACGGTGCGGTGCCCGGCCGCGGCGACGGCGCGGGAGACGTTGACGCCCTTGCCTCCCGGGTCCACGCGCTCGCCGGTGGCGCGCAGGACGCCGCCGCGGTCGAGGGCCGGGACCTCGTAGGTCCGGTCGAGGGACGGGTTGGGGGTGACGGTGAGGATCATGCGCGTACGACCTCCGGGCCGGCCGCCTCGATCTCCGCCGCCCGCGCGGTGTCGAGTCCGGTGTCGGTGATGAGCAGGTCCACGTCCGCGAGGTCGCCGAAGCGGGCGAAGTGCTCCTCGGCGTGCTTGGCCGAGTCGGCGAGCAGCACCACGCGCCGGGCGGCGGCGATCATGGCGCGCTTCACGGCGGCCTCGGCGAGGTCGGGGGTGGTGAGCCCGCGTTCGGCGGAGAACCCGTTGGCGCCGAGGAGGAGGACGTCGGCGCGGATCTCGGCGTACGCGCGCAGGGCCCACGCGTCGACGGCGGCCCGCGTCCGGTGCCGGACGCGGCCGCCGACCAGGTGGAGGGAGATGCCGGGATGGTCGGCGAGCCGGAAGGCGACGGGCAGGGCGTGGGTGACGACGGTGAGCGCGCACTCGGGGGGCAGACCGGCGGCCACCCGGGCGACGGTGGAGCCGGCGTCGAGGATGACGCTGCCGTCCTGGGGGAGGCCGGCGAGCGCGGCCCGGGCGATGCGGTCCTTCTCGTCGGCGGCCGTGGACTCGCGCTCGGCGAGGTCGGGTTCGAAGTCGAGCCGCCCGGCCGGGATCGCGCCGCCGTGCACCCGGCGGACGAGTCCGGCGCGGTCCAGGGCCTTGAGGTCGCGCCGGATGGTCTCGGCGGTGACCTGGAGCTGCTCGGCGAGGGAGAGCACGTCCACCCGTCCGCCTTCGCGGGCGAGGCGCAGGATCAGCTGCTGGCGCTCCGGTGCGTACATGTGGCTTTACGTCCGATCGATGCCCGAAATTGTGGTTTCACCAGCAGGCTACGACCGAATGCAGGGGAAGTAAACACATCCGGGCAAACGGAAGGCCCGGCTCCAGGGTGGGCCTCCACCCTGGAGCCGGGCCGCCGGACTGCCGCCGGACCCCCGGCCTGTCCCCTCGCCGTCCAGCCGTCTAGCTGTGCGCGAGCGCCGGCTCCGGCTCGTCGGCCGCCTCCACCGCGGCGCCCTCCATGTGCTGCTTCGGGCGGCTCGGCAGGGCGAACATCACGGCGAAGATCAGCGCCAGGACCGCGACGACCCACCACAGCGAGCCGCGGAAGGCGTCCGCGAACGCGGTGCCGACCTGGCCGGGGGCGAGCCGCTTCTCGTCGATCACGCCGAAGAAGACCACCGACACCAGGCCCAGGCCCAGCGCCGTGCCCATCTGCCCGGTCGTGTTGATCAGGCCCGACGCGGAGCCGGCGTGCTCGCGGGGCACCTCCGACAGCACCGCGTCGGTCAGCGGCGCGACGATCAGGCCCATGCCGGCGCCCATCACGATGAGCGGCGCGGCCATCTGCCAGGGCTCGATGCCGGTGCCGTACCGCCCGGCCTCCCAGATGTAGAGGAGCACCCCGGCGACCATGGTCAGCGCGCCCGCCTGGAGCACCTTGCGGCCGAAGCGCGGCACCAGCTTCTGCACGGACATGCCGGCCGCGGCGGACACGGCGATCGAGAACGGCACCCCGGTCAGACCGGCCTTCAGCGGGCTCCAGCCGAGCCCGATCTGCATGTACAGCGTCCAGACCAGGAAGAAGATGCCCATCACGACACCGAAGGTCAGCTGCACCGCGATGCCCGCCGCGAAGCTCTTCACCCGGAACAGCGACAGCTCGACCAGCGGCGATCCGTCCTTGCGCGTCTTGTACCTCTCGTACGCCACGAAGACGCCGAACACCAGGGGGCTGGCGAGCATGCACACGTGGCCCCACAGCGGCCAGCCCAGCTCACGGCCGCGGGTGAGCGGGTAGATCAGCATGAGCAGGCCCAGGGTGACCAGTGCGACGCCGACGAGGTCCAGCCGCATCGCCCGGTCGGCGCGCGACTCGGTGATGAACTTCCGGCCCAGGATCAGCCCGGCGATGCCGACGGGCAGGTTGATCAGGAAGATCGGCCGCCACTCCAGCCCGAACAGGTTCCACTGGGTCAGCAGCGCGCCCAGCAGCGGTCCGGAGACCGCGCCCAGTCCCACGATCGCGCCGAACATCCCGAACACCTTGCCGCGCTCGTGCGCCGGGAAGGTGACGTGGATGATCGCCAGCACCTGCGGCACCATCATCGCGGCCATCGCGCCCTGGAGCAGCCGGGAGGCGACCAGCATCTCCGGGTTGGCGGCGAAGCCGCACAGGGCGGACGCGACGGTGAACCCGGCGATGCCGACCAGGAAGAGCCGCTTGCGGCCGTAGATGTCGCCCAGCCGCCCACCGGTGATCAGTCCGGCGGCGAAGGCGAGCGCGTAGCCGGCGGTGATCCACTGGATCGCGCCGAACGAGGCCGACAGGTCCCGCTCGATGCTGGGGATGGCTATGTTGACGATGGTCACGTCGACGAGGTCCATGAACGCGGCCGTCATGACGATGGCGAGCGCCAGCCATCGCCGGCGGTCGGCCGCCGCCGCGGTCTTACCCGTGGTGCTGGTGGTGGTGGAGGAGGTCATGTCCGGAAAACTAGTCGGCATATAGGTCAGGGCGTGTCCTACTGGGCGCGCATCCTGGAAGACATGACGGACACCCCGGCACGACTCCTGAATCTGCTGTCGCTCCTCCAGACCCCGCGCGAATGGCCGGGCAGCGAGCTGTCCGAACGGCTCGGCGTCAGTCCCCGGACGATCCGCCGCGACATCGACCGGCTGCGGGACCTCGGCTACCCGGTCGAGGCGAGCCGGGGCGCGGTCGGCGGCTACCGGCTGGTCGCGGGCGCGGCGATGCCGCCGCTGCTGCTGGACGACGAGGAGGCGGTGGCCATCGCGGTGGGGCTGCGGGCCGGCGCCGGCCATGCCATCGAGGGCGTCGAGGAGGCGGCGGTACGGGCGCTGGCCAAGCTGGAGCAGGTGCTCCCGTCGCGGCTGCGGCACCGGGTCGCGACCCTCCAGAACGCCACGATCCCGCTGACCCGGGGCGACGGCGCGACGGTCGCCCCGTCGACGCTCACCACCCTCGCGGCGGCGGTGACCGCCCACGAGCGCCTGCGGTTCGGCTACCGCGCGGGCGACGGGACGGAGACGAAGCGGCAGGTGGAGCCGTACCGCCTGGTGTCGACGGGTCACCGGTGGTACCTCGTGGCGTACGACCTGGAGCGGGAGGACTGGCGGACATTCCGCGTCGACCGGGTCGACGACCCGTTCGCGACGGGCGCCCGTTTCGCACCGCGGGAGCTGCCGACGGGCGACGCGGCGAAGCTGCTGGCACACACCACGTCACGGTCGCAGCCGGAGCACGACCTGGACGTCACGTTCGAGGCGTCGGCGCAGTTCGTGACCGCCCGGCTGCCGGCGCACCTGGCGCCCGCGCCGACCGGCCCGGGCACCTGCCGGCTGCGCGCCCGGTCGACGGACTCGGTGGAGTGGCTGGCGCTGCGCCTGGCGCTGGTGGACTGCGAGTTCACCGTGCACGGGCCGGACGCGCTGGCGGAGTACGTCACCACCCTCGCCGCCCGCCTGACGCGCTCGGTGGCCCCGGCGGCGTCCTGACCGGAACCGGGCCGCCGCGAGCAAGGGCCCACAAGGACGGCTCGCGGGAACGGCGAGGAAACGGCGACGGCCCCGCCGCGGGGGCGGGGCGGGGCCGGGGCGGGAGCGCCCCGGCCCGGCGCGGGGGCCGCCTATGCCGCCGCGTCGAAGCCGGTGTCCCGGGCCATGCGCTTCAGTTCCAGCAGCGCGTGCTTCTCGATCTGCCGGATCCGCTCACGGGTCAGGCCGTGCTCCTTGCCGACCTCGGTCAGCGTCCGCTCGCGGCCGTCCTCGATGCCGTACCGCATCCGGATGATCGAGGCCGTACGGTTGTCGAGCTTGCCGATCAGGCCGTCCAGTTCCTCGGAGCGCAGCAGGGTCAGCACCGACTGCTCGGGCGACACCGCGGACGTGTCCTCCAGGAGGTCGCCGAACTGCGTCTCGCCCGCGTCGTCCACCGACATGTTGAGGGACACCGGGTCGCGCGCCCAGTCCAGGACGTCGATGACCCGCTCCGGGTTGGAGCCGAGCTCGGCGGCGACCTCCGCCGGCTCCGGGTCCCGGCCGTGCTCGCGGTTGAACTCGCGCTGCACGCGCCGGATGCGGCCCAGCTCCTCCACCAGGTGCACGGGGAGGCGGATGGTGCGCGACTGGTCGGCGATCGACCGGGTGATGGCCTGGCGGATCCACCAGGTGGCGTACGTGGAGAACTTGAAGCCCTTGGTGTAGTCGAACTTCTCCACGGCGCGCACCAGGCCGGCGTTGCCCTCCTGGATGAGGTCGAGGAGGGGCAGGCCACTGCGCGGATACCGGCGGGCGACGGCCACGACGAGACGCAGGTTCGACCGGATGAAGACGTCCTTGGCACGCTCGCCCTCGGCCACCAGGCGCTCCAGCTCCTCGCGGGACGCGCCCGCGGCGTCGGAGTCCACCTCGCCGTCGAGGATCTGCTGGGCGAATACGCCCGCCTCGATGGTCTGGGACAGCTCGACCTCCTTGGCGGCGTCGAGCAGGGGCGTGCGCGCGATCTCGTCGAGGTACATGCCGACCAGGTCGCGGTCGGCGATCTCCCCGCCCACGGCGCGAACGCTGCTTGCCCGGTCCGTGGTCCTGGTCTCACTGGGGGCGGACTGACGACGGGCGACGGCACGGGTTGCCATGCGAGCTCCCTTGCTGAGTAGGTCGCGACACCCTCCCGGGTGCCCTGCATCCGACGGAAACAACGACTGGAATCCGGACAGAATTCCCATCGTGTCCGTCGATTCCCGAGATCTTGCAGTACCCTGTCGCGCCGCCGAGGGAGGGCAGATGCCGCGAGACGCCACAGAGGTGCAGGTCAGGGCCGGGACGGGGGAAGACCTCACGGCTCTCACGGACATCTACAACCACTACGTCCGTGAGACGGCCATCACATTCGACACCGTCCCCTTCACCGTCGGGGAACGCGCCGCCTGGCTGCGCGCCCACCCGGAAGACGGTCCGCACCGCCTGCTGGTTGCCCGGGGGGCCGGGGGCGCCGGACCGGTCCTCGGCTACGCGACCTCCAGTGCCTTCCGCCCCAAGGCCGCGTACTCCACCTCCGTCGAGGTGAGCGCCTACCTGGCGCCGGAGGCGGCCGGCCGGGGCGTCGGGACGCTGCTCTACGAGCGGCTGTTCGCGGCGCTCGCGGCGGAGGACGTGCACCGCGCCTACGCCGGGATCGCGCTGCCGAACGAGCCGTCGGTGCGGCTGCACGCCCGCTTCGGCTTCCGGCACGTCGGCACCTACGGGGAGGTGGGCCGGAAGTTCGGGCGGTACTGGGACGTGGCCTGGTACGAGAAGGATCTCCGCCCCGCCCGCGCCTGAGCGCGGACGGCCCTCCGCCGACCGCCGCCCGCGCTACCCGAACTGCACCGACCGCTTCGCCAGCCCCATCCAGAACCCGTCGATGACGCTGCGCCCGCCCGCCAGGTCGCCGGTGGCGTCGGCGGCGCCCAGGGTCACGAACAGGGGCGCGAAGTGCTCGGTCCGCGGGTGCGCGAGCGCGCCGGCGGGCGAGGCGTGCGCGAAGTCCAGCAGCGCGTCCGCGTCACCCGCCTCCAGCGCCCGCCGCCCCCAGTCGTCGAACTCCGCCGACCAGCCGGGGACGCCCGCGTGCCGCAGCGCCGCCAGGTTGTGGGTGAAGAACCCGCTGCCGACGATCAGCACGCCCTCGTCGCGCAGCGGCGCGAGCCTGCGCCCGATGTCCATGAGCCGGACCGGGTCCAGCGTGGGCAGGGACATCTGGAGGACCGGTACGCGCGCGTCCGGGTACATCTCGACGAGCGGGACGTACGCCCCGTGGTCCAGCCCCCGGTCGGGCAGGTCCTGCACGGGCGTGCCCGGGCCGCGCAGCAGCTTACGCACGGAGTCGGCGAGCCGGGGCGCGCCGGGGGCGGCGTACCGCACCCGGTAGTAGTGCTCGGGGAAGCCCCAGAAGTCGTACACCAGCGGCGCGGTCACGGTGGCGCCGAGGGCCAGCGGGGCCTCCTCCCAGTGGGCGGAGACCATCAGGATCGCGGTGGGCTCCGGGAGGCGGGCGGACCAGGCGGCGAGCTGGCCGGGCCAGACGGGGTCGTCGACGAGCGGCGGGGCACCGTGGGAGAGGTAGAGGGCGGGCATCCGCTCCGCCCCGGGCTTCGGGTGCTCCTCGAAGGCGGTCATGGGGGTGCTCCCGTCGTGCGCTCTTCCGGGCGATTGCTTGAAACTTAAAACAGCCTCTGACGCGAGCGTACCGACCCTTTGTTCAACTTTCAAGAAGCCTTAGAGTGGATACATGGACATGGCACCCAACGGCGTGAGCGAGCAGCCGCGCTGGCTCAGCGACGACGAGCAGCGCGTCTGGCGTGCGTACCTGCACGCCACCACGCTGCTGGAGGACCACCTCGACCGCCAGCTCCAGCGGGACGCCGGTATGCCGCACGTCTACTACGGGCTGCTGGTCCAGCTCTCCCAGGCCCCGCGCCGCCGCATGCGGATGACCGAGCTGGCCAAGGACGCCAAGATCACCCGGTCCCGGCTGTCGCACGCCGTGGCGCGACTGGAGAAGAACGGCTGGGTGCGGCGCGAGGACTGCCCCTCCGACAAGCGCGGCCAGAACGCCTTCCTGACGGACGAGGGGTACGAGGTGCTCAGGCGCAGCGCGCCCGGCCATGTCGCCGCCGTCCGCCAGGCGCTGTTCGACCGGCTCAGCCCCGAACAGGTCGGCCAGCTCGGCGAGATCATGCGCGTCATGGCGGAGGGCCTCCAGCCCGCCGGCCCCGACGCCGACCTGCCCTGGCTGCGCTAGGGAGTGTCCGCAAAGTATCGGCGTCCGCCCGGAGGGCGGGGGTCGCGGTGTCCGGTGCGTGCGATCGCAAGGCGGAGGAGGGA
>NZ_LWBU01000336.1:13712-14005 GCF_001646665.1 Streptomyces noursei
TTGCGGACACGACCTAGGGGGTGTCTCGCCGACCGTGCCGGGCGCCGGCGGCAGGGGCGGCGTCTCAGGTCGTCAGCAGGACACCCGCGTACGACGCCGCCGCGACGAGCACCCAGGCCGTCAGGCCCAGCGCCGCGACCCGCGCCCCGGTCCGGGACAGCGTCGGCAGGTGCACCGCGCCGCCCAGCCCGAACAGGGCGGCGGCCAGCAGGAGTTCCTGGCCCGTCCCGGCGGCCTCCAGGACCGGCGCCGGCAGCCACCCGGTGGTGCGCAGCGCCACCATGGCGAGGAAC
>NZ_LWBU01000336.1:14044-58414 GCF_001646665.1 Streptomyces noursei
AGCGGCGGGCGCCGGCCCTCCGTCGTGCCCCGCCCCCGGCGCCGCGCCACCACGACCATCGCCGCGACCAGCGGGGCCAGCAGGGCGACCCGCATCAGCTTGACCAGCACCGCCTCGCCGAGCGCACCCGGACCCGCGGTCTGCGCGGCGGCGACCACCTGGCCCACGTCGTGCACGCCGGCCCCCACCCAGCGCCCGAACTGCGCGTCGCTCAGGCCCAGCGGCCCGTGGAGCAGCGGCAGTACGGCGATGGCGAGCGTGCCGCACAGGGTCACCAGGGCCACCGACGGGGCCGCGTCGTCCTCGTCGCTGTCCCGCACCGCCGCCACCGCGCCGATCGCCGAGGCCCCGCAGATCGCGTACCCCGCGGCCACGAGCACCGGCTGGTCGCCCGGCAGCCCGAGGCGGCGCCCCAGCCACCAGGTGCCTCCGAAGGTGGCGGCCACGACGCCCAGCACCATGGCGACGGTCCACCAGCCCACGCCCAGGACGTCGGCGAGGCTCAGCCGGAGCCCGAGCAGGACGACGCCGAGGCGCATCAGGCGCTTGGCCGCCAGGGTCAGGCCCGGCCGGCAGCCGCCCCGGACGCGGTCGCGCAGCCACGGCGCGTGCGCGGCGGCGACCCCCAGGACCACGGCGGCGGTGAGCACGGGGACGGCCGGCACGGCGAGGTGCACCAGCCAGGCGGTGGAGACCCCGGCGGCGGCGAGCGCGAGACCGGGCACGGGGCCGGGGCGGGGGCCGGGGCGGGGCCGCACCCGGCCGCCCGCCGCGAGCGGGCGGAGGCGGGGGCCGACGAGCGCCATCAGCGGTCCGCGGGCAGGCGGTAGAGGCGCCGGACGCTCGTGCCGAGACGGGTGATGTCCGCGCCGTAGACGTGCAGGGACAGGGTGGTGCCGTCGCCGTCGTTGCGGACGCGGTGGATGTCGCCGGGCGGGGCGAGGGCGGCGACCTCGCCGGCCCGGTTGACCACGTCCTCGGTGGCGAGCAGCCGGGCGGAGGGGCCGTCCGGGACGAGCTGGTAGCGCCGTTCGTGCTCCTCGCCCAGGTGGACGCCGGTCGCGCACCAGGCGACGTGGTCGTGGATGGGCGTGGCCTGGCCGGGCAGCCAGACGATCACGACGACGGAGAAGCTGCCGTCGGGTTCGGCGTGCACGACGTGCTGGCGGTAGCGGGCGGGGTCGGGTTCGCACTGCTCCGGGGTGAGCAGGTCGGGGGCGCCGAGGTGCGGGGCGAGGCGTTCGGCCACGAGCCGGGAGGTCGGCCCGGGCGGCAGGCCGCGGTCGACGGTCCCGCGTATCGCGGTGACGAGGGCGCGCAGGCGGTCGGTGGTCGGTCCGGCGGCGGCAACGGGGGTCGTCGTCATGGCGGCAGCGTCCGCCCGGCCGACCCATCACGTCCAAGGAGGGTTCTTTGCCGAGTACCCAGGAAACGCTTATGGGTCGGCCGGCCGGGCGCCGGGCCGGGACGGCAGGCTCAGCAGCCGACCTTGGACTCGGCCACCGTGACGATCTCGTCGAGCATCAGGGCGGTGGCGGGGATCCTGAGGTGGTCGCGCAGGACGTACGCGTACACCTGGCGCCGGGTGTGCGGTTCGACGATCCGGCCGGTGACCTTGTCGTGGCAGAGGAACGACAGGACGAGCGCGGGCACCATGGCGATGCCGACGCCGGCCGCCACGAGGCTCTGCATCACCAGGTTGTCGTCCGTCGTGCAGGCGATGTCGGGGCTGAAGCCGGCCTCGGCGCAGGCGTGCAGGAAGTTGGCGTTGCACCGGGCGCACCCGGCGATCCACCGCTCGTGCGCCAGGTCGGCCAGGTGCACGGCGCGGCGGCGGGCCAGGGGGTGGCCGGTCGGCAGGAGCACCGTCAGCGGGTCCTCCAGCAGCTTGAACTCGTCGAGTTCCTCCGGGACGTCGACCCGCAGGCCGGGGTAGCTGAACGCCAGGGTGATGTCGCACTCGCCGCGGGCGACCATCCGCAGCGACTCGGGCGGTTCGCTCTCCACCAGCTCGACCCTGACGCCCGGGTGCCGGGCCGCCATCCGGGCCATCGCCTCGGGGAGGATCGTCGCCCCGGCGCTGGGGAAGGCGCACACGCGCACCCGGCCGGAGCGCAGGCGCGCTATGGCGTCGATCTGCTCCTGGGCGGCGGCCAGGCTGTCGAGGATCGTCCCGGAGTGCCGGGTGAGGGCCTCCCCCGCCTCGGTGAGCCGCAGGCCGCGTCCCACGCGGGTGAACAGCGGTGTGCCGACGTCGCGTTCGAGTGCCTTCATCTGCTGGCTGACGGCCGGCTGGGTGTAGCCGAGGGCGCGCGCGGCCGCCGTATAGGAACCGGTCCTGACCACTTCATGGAAGGTCTTGATGTACCGGGAATCGAACACAGTCGGAAGCATAAGCAGAATTTGGGGTGTGCGAAGGGGCGCTCCCCGCCACTTCCGCGGCGGGGAGCGCCCCTTCCTTCACGTTCTTTCACGTCCGTGAGCCGTCGGCCCCGTACGCCCGGAGGACTAGTGGGCGACGACCGGGATCCGCACCTCGTCCGCGGCGTCCCCTTCGGCACCGTCGGCGGCCGGCTGCGAACCGCTGCCCGGACGGCCGGTGTTGATGAAGGTGACCGCGATCGCGGCGGAGACCAGCAGGATGCCGACCGCCCACCAGATGGCGGCGGAGTACCCCTCCACCATGCCCTGGAGCTGGAGCAGCTTCTGCGCCTGCGGGGAGGTCGCGGCGGCCGCGTGGTCGGTGATGTACGCGGTCGTCGCCGACGCCGCGATGGTGTTGAGCAGCGCCGTGCCGATGGCGCCGCCGACCTGCTGCGAGGTGTTCACCATCGCGGAGGCCACGCCCGAGTCCCGGGCCTCGACGCCGTGCGTCGACAGGGACATGGCCGGCATGAAGGCGGTGCCCATGCCGAGACCCAGCAGGAGCTGCGCGGGCAGGATGAGCCCGGCGTACGACGAGTCGACCTCCAGCTGCGTCAGCAGCAGCATGCCGGCGGCGGCGGTCAGGAAGCCGGGGCCCATCAGCAGCCGGGGCGCGACGCGGGTCATCAGGCGGGCGCCGATCTGCGTCGAGCCCGTGATCATGCCCGCGATCATCGGCAGGAAGGCGAAGCCGGTCTTGACCGGCGAGAAGCCCTTGACGACCTGGAGGTAGTAGGTGAGGAAGAGGAACAGGCCGAACATCGCGATGATGGCGAGGCCGAGGGAGAGGTAGACGCCGCCCCGGTTGCGCTCGGTGATCACGCGCAGCGGGAGCAGCGGCGAGGCGACCTTCGACTCGACGAGCACGAACGCGGCGAGCAGCACGGCGGAGACGAAGAACAGGCCGACGGTGCTCGTGTCGGACCAGCCGTCGGACTCGGCGCGGGTGAAGCCGTACACCAGGGTGACCAGGCCCAGGGTGGACAGGACCACGCCGGGGATGTCGAGCGGCGAGCGGTTGCGGCCGCCGGCCGGCTCGCGGATCACGAAGTAGGCGCCCGCGGCGGCGACGACGGCGAAGGGGATGTTGACGAAGAACGTCCAGCGCCAGTCGAGGTACTCGGTGAGGACACCGCCGAGGATCAGGCCGACGGCGCCACCGCCACCGGCGATCGCACCGTAGATGCCGAACGCCTTGGCGCGCTCCTTGGCGTCGGTGAACATCACCGCCAGCAGGGACAGCGCGGCGGGCGCGAGCAGTGCGCCGAAGGCGCCCTGGAGGGCGCGCGAGCCGAGCAGCATCGCCTCGCCGGTGGCCGCGCCGCCCAGCGCGGAGGCGGCGGCGAAGCCCAGCAGGCCGACGACGAAGGTGCGCTTGCGGCCCCACAGGTCGGCGATGCGCCCGCCGAACAGCAGCAGCCCGCCGAAGGCGAGGGCGTAGGCGGTGATGACCCACTGGCGGTTGCCGTCCGAGATCCCCAGGTCCAGCTGGGCGGAGGGCAGGGCGATGTTCACGATCGTCGCGTCGAGCACGACCATCAACTGGGCCAGGGCTATGAAGACCAGCGCTCTCCAGCGGCTGGGA
The DNA here is from genome assembly GCF_001646665.1 of Streptomyces noursei. Taxonomy (GTDB): domain Bacteria; phylum Actinomycetota; class Actinomycetes; order Streptomycetales; family Streptomycetaceae; genus Streptomyces; species Streptomyces lavendulocolor. The sequence continues at coordinate 18,054 of NZ_LWBU01000336.1, forward strand.
TCGGGTGCGAGGTCGGCGGGGGAAGGACCGGAGGCGGTTTTCGGCATGGGTGTGGCCACCTAGGGACTCGGAACGGCGTGAAAACGGACGTAAGGGTGGGTGGGGCGGAAGCGGGTGCGGAGGGTCAGAGCTCGCGCCGGAGGTCCTCCAGGGTCGCGGCCGTGCCGGGCAGTTCGGAGCGCGCGGGCGTCTCCAGGCCGTCCAGGAACAGCTGCAGATGGCGGTGCACGAAGCGGTCGAAGTGGGGGCAGGCGGAGCCGGGCAGCGGCCGGGTCAGCTGCGAGAGGCCGACCAGCAGGTCGCCCACGGCGACGTCGGTGCGCAGTCGCCCGGCCGCCTGGGCCCGCTCGAAGAGGGCCTCGACGGCCTCCTCCAGGCGCGCGCGTTCGGCGAGCAGCTCGGGGTGGTCGTGGTCGAAGGCGCCGGAGAGCATCGGGCACAGGGCGCCGATCCGCTCGTCGGCGGCGGCGTGGGTGAAGCGGCGCAGCGCCTCGAAGGTGTCGGCCTCCTCGGCGGCCGCCTCCAGGGCGCGCTCGGTGGTGCGGGACATGACGGACACGACGACCTCTTGGACGAGGGCGTCACGGTCGGGGAAGTGCCGGTAGAGCGTGGCGTTGCCGATCCCGGCCCGGCGGGCGATCTCGTCGAACGGTACGTCGGGGCCGAACTCGACGAACATCTCGCGGGCCGCCGTCACGATCCGCTCGCGGTTGCGCAGGGCGTCCGCCCGGGGGCGGGGCGCCGGCCGCGTGGCGGTGGTGCCGGTGGTGCTCGTGCTCGCGCTCGTCACGGTGACTCCCTTTCTTCGCGCCCGACCTGGCCCGACCGGCCTAACCGGGGAGGCTTTCCCCGCTTGTCTGCGACACAGGGGTAAACGGGGAGACGGTCCCCGCTTACTCCCGACTCCGATGTGATGTGCGCCACTCACCTTCCCGGCGGGTAACCCCCGTTCGGCCGCACCCGGCGGGCGTCCGCCCCCGGCCCGTCCGAGGCTGATCGGACGGAGAGCAGCCCGGACCCGGCCGGCTGCCGCCGACCGAAGGCGATCAGCGCGCATGGAGCAGACCCGCCGGCGGATACGCAGACCGGTCGTCCTCGGGGCGGCCGCCACCACCATCGCCATGGCCGGGCTGGTCACGGCGAGCTCGTCCCTCCCGGACCCGTCCCGCGCGTCGGCCGGCCCCATAGCCGCCCGCACCGCCGACGACCCGGGACTCGCTCCGTGCCGGATCACGACCGCGGTGGGGATCCAGCTGTCGGAGGGCATACCCACGGGCCCGGACTACGCCCGCTCCACCGGCGAGGTCCGGGCCCTGACCCTGATGGTCGACTTCCCCGACGCCCCCGGCGAGGGCCCCGCGATGGGCCGGTACGCCGAGTTCTTCCCGCAGACCACCGACTGGTTCCGCACCAGCTCGTACGGGCGGCTGCGCTACCGCCCCGAGGCACCGCTGCGCGACTGGCTGCGGATGCCGATGCCGTTCGAGTCGTACGGGATCGAGCGCGGCTCACCGTACGAACCCGGCTACCGCCAGCTCGTCCAGGACATCGTGACGGCCGCCGACCCCAAGGTCGACTTCGGCGAGTACGACCTGGTCAACGTGCTCGTCACACCCAACGCGGGCCCGTCCGCGCTGGACACCGTGCTGTCCGTCACCTTCTCCGGCAACGGCGAGGCCCCGCACGCCGACGGCGGCCCGCTCGCCAACACGTCATTCGTCTACAGCCGCCAGGACGACGGCTCCGGCTCGTACCACGAGACCGGCTTCCGGGTCCTGCCGCACGAGAACGGCCACGTCTTCGGCCTGCCCGACCTGTACACCGCCGAGGGCGGCGGCGCGGTGGGGCACTGGGACATCATGTCCGAGGACTGGGGGGCCAACAACGACCTGCTCGGCTGGCACAAGTGGAAGCTGGGCTGGCTCGACGACGACCAGGTGCGCTGCGCCTCCGCGTCGGGCACCCGCGACTTCACGCTCACCTCACTGGCAAGGAAGGGCGGGCCGAAGCTGGCCTTCGTCCCGCTGACCCCGGAGTCCGGGTACGCGGTGGAGGTGCGCACCCGGGACGGCAACGACGAGGCGGTGTGCGAGCCGGGCGTGCTGATCTACCACGTGCAGTCGGACGTGGACACCGGGCACGGCCCGGTCACCGTGGTCGACAGCGACCGCGACAGCGGCGGCTGCACGCGCCGCCCGAACGTGCACGCCGAACTGTCGGACGCCCCGTACCGCCCCGGGGAGTCCTTCACCGACCGCGAGAGCGGGGTGCGGATCACCGTGCTGTCCGAGGACCCGGACACGGGCACCTACCGGATCCGGATCACCCGCGCCTGACACCTGTTCGCCGGCGCGCGGCCGTCAGGTACGCCGGGAGCGGGGTCACGCGGGGCGGCCAGCCGAGGCGCCGGCGGTCAGCCGGGCGCGTACGGTGTCGCGCAGGTCGCGCTTGAGCACCTTGCCCGTCGCGTTGCGGGGCAGCGGCCCGGCCTGGACGAGGACGTGCGCGGGCACCTTGAAGGCGGCCAGACCGCGCGCCACGTGCTCCCGCAGTTCCGCCGGACCCGCCGTGGCCCCCGGGCGCAGCCGCACCACGGCGGCGACCTCCTCGCCGAGGACGGGATGGGGGACGCCGAGCACAGCCGCGTCCGCCACCTCGGGGTGGCCGTACAGCGCCGCCTCGACCTCCACGCAGTACACGTTCTCGCCGCCCCGGATCACCACGTCCTTCAGCCGGTCGACGACATCGACCCGCCCGTCGCGCACGGTGGCGAGGTCACCGGTGCGGAACCAGCCGTCGGCGGTGAACGCGGCCGCGGTCGCCTCCGGGTCCCGCCAGTAGCCGCGCACCAGCGACTGGCCGCGCAGCCACAGCTCGCCCACCTCCCCGTCGGGCAGCTCCCGCCCGTCCGGGGCGGCCACCCGCACCTCGGTGACCGGGGTGGGCCGCCCGACGCTGCCGGGGAAGCGCCGGTAGGACGCGCCGAAGACGGCCAGCACCCCGCCGCTGGTCTCGGTCAGCCCGTAGCCGTTGCGGGGCTCGACGCCCTCGGGGCAGCGGGCGACGAGCCCGGGGGGCGCGGCGGCGCCGCCGGTGTTGAGGTGGGCCAGCGTCCCGAGGCCCCGGTCCCCGGCGGCGTCCAGCAGTTGGAGGGCGGTCGTCGGCACCCCGGCGTAGTGGGTGACGCCGTGCCGGTGGATCAGCTCCACGGCCTTGTCGGCGTCCCACTTGCGCATGAGCACGAGCGTGCCGCCCGCGGCCATCACCGCGTAGAACGACGTGAAGGCGGCGACGTGGAAGAACGGGAAGGTCGTCAGCGACACGGGCGCCGGGCCCGTCCCGGGGACCCGGCCGCGCTCCAGGGCGGCGACGGCCGCGTGGAAGCGGGGGTTCGCCGCGGCCCCGGTCTGGGCGAGGTGCGTGGCGACGGCGCCCTTGGGCCGCCCGGTGGTGCCGGACGTGTAGATGATGGTGGCGTCGTCCCCGGGGCGCACCTCCACGTCCGGCGGGCCGAGCGCGGGGTCGGCGGGCGGCAGGTCCTCGTACCGCTCGAAGCCCGGCTCGGCCGCCCCGTGGAAGACCAGGCCGGGCACCCGCTCGCGGCGCGCCCAGGCCCGGACGCGCTCCACCCGCTCGCCGTCGACGAGCAGGACGCGCGGGCGGCAGTCGTCGAGGGCGTAGCCGAACTCGTCCTCCGTCCACCAGGCGTTGAGCGGCACGGCGACGAGCCCGGCGAGCTGCGCGGCCCAGAACGCGACCTGCCACTCGGGGTGGTTGCGCATGGCGACGACGGCCCGGTCACCGGGGCGCAGGCCGTACACGTCGGTGAAGCGCCGGGCGAGGGCGCAGGCGGCCGCGAAGAACTGCCCGTAGGTGTACGTACGGTCCTCGGCGACGAGGAACGGCCGGTCGCCGAACGCCCAGGTGACCTCGGCGAACTCGCGCAGGGTGCGCGGCCCGGAGGCGTACACGGGCCGGCCGTCGGGGCCGGGCTCGACGGCGAAGGGCGCCCCGGGCGCGGTGAGCACCGCCTCGGGGGGCGGCGGCCGGTGGCCGGCCGCCTGGTGGTGCGTGGACGGATCGGTGTGCGGCACGATCGCCTCTCCCAAGCGCTTGCTCAGACCCTGCGGGCGACGCTATGCGCCGCGACCGCACCCCGTCAAGGTCCGTGTATCAGCCACCTATCCGTCCGGCGCCCGGGCGCGCGATCGCCCGCGGGCCGCGCCGCGCGGCTCAGGCGGCGGGGGCCAGGACCGGGCGTACGACGTGCCACATCCGGCCCAGCCACTCCTGCGCCGTCTCGCGCGGAGCCGGCAGGGCCTCGCCGAAGGCCTTGTCGGCGCGCGTCCGGGCCATCGTCTCGGCGCCCACGATGACCGACATCACGAGCGCGGCGGCGGAGCGGGCGTCCGCGCCGGGCAGCGCCGTGCCGTCGGCCTCGGCCCGCCGCAGGGCCTGGAACAGGCTGCCGAGCCAGTTGACATGGCAGTTCAGGGCCGGGTCCTCCGGCGTCTCCAGCTCGCGGGCCAGACGGACCCCGGCCCGGGTGACGACATCGCTCTCGAGGAGCCCCACCAGCGTGTACGTCATGTCGACCACCGCCTGGAACGCCGGCCCCGGCCGCTCGGCGCAGACCTTCAGCGCCGCGCCCGAGGTGGCGCACGCCTCGGCCTGGACGGCCCGGGCGAGATCGGACTTGGCCGCGAAGTGGAACGACAGCGCGCCCTTGGTGACCTGGGCGTGATCACTGATCACCGCCAGGGTGGCGCGCTCGTACCCGACCTGGTCGAACACCGCGGCCGCCGCCCGGATCAAGTTCGCCCGAGTCCGCTCGGCCCTCTCCTGCTTCGCCACAGCCCCCACCCCTCTCGCCGGGACGACAGTAGAAACCAACCTCTTGGTATGTCAATGGGGCGCCCCAGGCGCACTGAACCAGCCGCCTCCCCGCCCCCGAAGGCCAGTTTGCCACCCTGAGGGCCAGTCAAACAAACCATCTACGCGGTTCTATTAGACCTTGCTCACACCGGCGGGCCGGGCGGAGCCGGCGGCGGCGGAGCCGTCGGAGTCATCGGAGTTGGCAAAGTGGCGTCCGGCGCGGACCCTCGGCCAAAAAAATACAGAACGCTCCCTATTGTTTTCTCCGTCATACGTACCGCCGGAGATAGGGACCGCCCATGCCAGTTCACCGCCCATCCCCTGTCGACCAGCGCATCGACCGGCTCTTCCTCGACCGGGCGGAGCGCGCCCCGGACGCCCCGGCCCTGGTCCACGGCGAGCGGAGACTGACGTACGGACAGCTGCGCGACCGGGCGGCGGCCGTCGCCGAGCGGCTGGCGGACCTGGGCGTCGGGGACGAGACGCTCGTCGCGCTGGCGTTCCCCCGCTCCGTCGACGCCGTCGTCGCCATGCTCGGCGTCGTCCTCGCCGGGGGCGCCTACCTTCCCGTGAACCCGTCCTTCCCCACGGAGCGGATCCACCGGCTCCTCGACGACGCCCGTCCGCCCCTGCTGCTGTGCGGCACGGGACTCACCGGCGACCTCGCGCCCGCCGTGCCGGAGGGCACCCGGCTGCTCGCCCTCGACCAACTGGAGGCCCCGGCGGCCGCGGCCTGGGACGCCGGGACGGGCGGCCGGAGCACGGGGCGGGCGGGGCGCGCGGGTCGGGCCGGTGGGGCCGGCCGGGCGGGCGGGACCGGGTCCCCCCTGGCGTACGTGATGTACACCTCCGGATCCACCGGCCGCCCCAAGGGCGTGATGGTCGAGCACGCCGGGATCGTGCGGCTCGTGCGGGAGGCGGACTACTTCGACTTCTCCGACCGGCACCGCTTCCTGCTCACCGGCGCCCTGGAGTTCGACGCCACCACCTTCGAGATATGGGGCGCGCTCCTCAACGGAGCCGTCCTGCACCTCGTCGACCAGGACGTACTGCTCACGCCCGGACGGCTCAAGACCGCCCTGCGGGAGGCGGGCACCACCGTCCTGTGGCTCACCGCGCCCCTGTTCAACCAGCTCGTCGACGAGGACCCGACCCTGTTCGAGGGGATCGGCACCCTCCTGGTCGGCGGTGACGTCCTCTCCTGCCGCCACGTCGCACTGCTCCGCGCCGCGTGCCCGCGGCTCAGGATCCTCAACGCCTACGGCCCCACCGAGAACACCACGTTCACCACGGTCTTCCCCGTCGAGCGGGACCACCGCACCGCCATCCCCATCGGCCGTCCCATCAGCGGCACCACCGTCCTGGTCCTCGACGCCGAGGGCCGCCCCACCGCCCCCGGGCAGGTGGGCGAGCTGTACACCGCCGGCCCCGGCCTCGCCCGCGGCTACCTCGGGCGGCCCGACCTCACCGCCGAGCGGTTCGTCACCATCGACGGGGTCCGCCACTACCGCACCGGCGACCTCGTCAGCGCCGACGCGGACGGTGTGCTCTCCTTCCACGGCCGGTCCGACGACCAGGTGAAGATCCGCGGCCACCGGGTCGAGGTCAAGGAGGTCACCAACGCGCTCCTGGAGACGGACGGCGTGCGCGACGCGCACACCCTCGTCACCGGGGAGGGCGCCGCCCGGCGGCTGGTGGCCTACGCGGTGCTCGACCCGGCCTCCGACGAGGACACCGTGGCCGCGGCCCTCCGCCGCACCCTGCCCGGCTACATGTGCCCCGACCGCGTCGTCGCGCTGCCCGCCCTCCCGCTGAACGCCAACGGCAAGGTGGACACCGCCCGGCTGCCGGAGCCGCCCGGCCGCGCCGCCCACCGGGAGCCGCCGGTGCGCACCGCGCTGGAGGACCGCGTCGCCGCCCTTTGGGCCGACGTGCTGCACCTGGACGCCGCCGCCATCCACCCCGACGACGACTTCTTCGGCCTCGGGGGCACGTCCATCACCGCCGGCGCGCTCGCCGGCCGCATCCACCGGGCCACCGGCGCCGCCCTCCCGCTGAGCCGGCTGTTCGAGGCGCGCACCCTGGCCGCCGTCGCCCGGGAGGTGGCCGCGGCCGAACGCACGGCGCTCGCCCCCGTCCCCGTCGTGCCCGGCCGGCGCACCTCCGCGCTCCACCCGCAGCAGCGCGCCCTGTACGCGCTGTGGCGGACCGACCCGGAGTCGACCGCGTACAACGTGCCCTTCCGCCTCGACGTCGCGCCCGGCCTCGACGCCCGGCGGCTCCGGGCGGCGCTCGCCGGGCTCGTCGCCCGCCACGACGCCCTGCGCACCGGGTTCCGGCTGGACGCGGACGAGGTCCACCAGGTGCACGAGGCCGAGGCCGCCGCCGAGCTGACGACGGCCGGCGCGCACGACGTCCCCACCGACGCCGAGGCGACGGCCCTGCTGGTGCGGCCCTTCGACCTGGAGCGGCCGCCGCTGCTGCGCGCCCTGCTGGTGCCGGGCCCCGACGCGGACCGCCTCTACCTGGACGTCCACCACATCGTCTTCGACGGGGTGTCCCTCGCGGTCCTGGTGGAGGACCTGTTCGACCTGTACTCGGGGGTCTCCCCCGCCCCGCTGCCCGCCGGCTACGGCGACGCGGCGCAGTGGTTCGCCGACCGCCTCGGCGCCGGGGCGCTCGCCGACGCCGAACGGTACTGGCTCGAGGTCTTCGCCGACCCGCCCGCCCCGCTGGACCTCCGCCCCGACCTGCCCCGGCCACCGGTGCGCTCGACGCGCGGCGGAGTGGTGCGCCACCGCCTCGGCGCCGAACGCGGTGACGCCGTCCGCGACAGCGCCGCACGGCACGGCGTCACCGCCTTCAGCGTGCTGCTCACCGCGTACGCCACCGCGCTGGGCCGGATCACCGGCCGGCGGGACCTGGTCGTCGGCTGCCCGATGAGCGGGCGCTCGCACCCGGACCTGGACCGGGTGGTGGGCATGTTCGTGAACACCGTGCCGCTGCGGCTGCGGCTGGCCGAGGAGGACCGGTACGCCGACGTGCTGCGCCGCGTCGCCGGCCACCACCACCGGGCGCTGTCCCACCAGGACTACCCCTTCGAGCGGCTGGTGCGGCAGGTGGTCACGGAGCGGGACCCCTCGCGCAACCCGCTCTTCGACGCCTTCTTCGCCCTGCAGAACACCGGCTTCCACAGCTTCCGCGGGCACGGCCGCCGCGTCGAGGTCTCCCTCCTGCACCAGGGCACCTGCCGCTTCGACCTGAACCTCCAGGCGTACGAGCGCCCCGGGGACACCGTCCTCGAACTCGAGTACAGCACCGCCCTGTTCCACCCGTCGTCGGCGGAGTTCCTCCTGGGGCGGGTCGTCGCCGCCCTCGACGAACTCCTCGCCGACCCGGACGGGCCCGTGTTCCCGCCCGCCGCCCCGACGGCCCGGACGTCCCCCGCGGCGACCGCCCCCACCTTCTCCTTCTAGCTCCTGCCAGCCAAGGACGGACCATGAGCAACGCACTCGCCCTCCAGTCGGCCCTCAACGACTTCCCCCAGCAGCTGCGGTTCTGGCAGGAGCACCCCGCGGTGCTCGCCGAACCGACCGTGCTGGTGCGCGACCACACCCGCCGGCACACCGGCGCCCGCCCCACCGTCACCCTGCCGCTGCCCGCCGCGGCGACCGCCGCCGCCCGCGCCCTGACCGGCGGCGACCCGGTGCTGCTGCGGGTCCTGGGCGGCGCGGCCCTCGCGGTGCTCGCCGCCCGCGCCACCGACCGCGCCGACGTCGCCGTCCTGCTGCCGGCCCCCGCCCCCGCAGCGTCCCCCGCCCTGCCGGTCGCCGTGGAGGTGCGCCCCGACACCACCGGCCGGGAGCTGCTCGGCGCGGTGCGCGACGCCTACCTGGCGGGCCTCGCCCACCTGGACATCCCGCTCGGCGCCTGGCTGGACGCGGAGGAGGTGCGGCCCGGCGACCTGATGCTGGCGGTCGACGGCGACCTGACCGAGCAGGACGCCGAGGAGCGCGGCTGCCCGCTCCTGTTCGACCTCCGCACGGGTCCCGAAGGCGGCCCGGCCGAGGTGACGCTCTCCTACGACCCCCGGCTGTTCTCCGACGGCACCGGCGAGCGCCTGGCCGTCGGCCTCGCCCGCGTCCTGGACGCCCTGCCGGCCGACCCCGCCCTGCCCGTCGGCCCGCTGCTCGCCCCCACCCCGGGGGAACTCGCCCTCATCACCGACCGGTTCAACGCGACCGGGGCGGACTTCCCGGCCGACCGGACGCTCCACGGCTTCCTGGAGGAGCGGGCCGCCGCCACGCCCGACGCCGTCGCCGTGGCCGACGGACCCCTGACGTACGCCGAACTGAACGCGGCGGCCAACCGGCTGGCGCGCGTCCTGCGCGACCGGGGCGTCGGCGCGGACGACGTCGTCGGCGTCTGCCTGCCGCGCTCGCCGCGGATGCTGGTCGCGGTGTACGCGGTGCTCAAGGCGGGCGGCGCGTACCTGCCGCTCGACCCGACGCTGCCGGCGAACCGCCTCGCGTACATCGCCGACCACAGCGGCACCGGGCTGGTCCTCGTCGACGACGACACCGCGCACGCCGTCCCCGGCCGGGCGACCGTCCACGTGGACGACCCCGGGGCCGCCGCCCAGGACGGCAGCGACCTGCCCGCCGTGAGCGGACCCGAACACCTCGCGTACGTCATCTACACCTCCGGGTCCACCGGCCGCCCCAAGGGCGTCATGGTCGAGCACCGGGCCATCGTCAACCGGCTCTGGTGGATGCAGCGCGCCCACCCGCTGGGCCCCGGCGACACCGTCCTGCACAAGACGCCGTTCACCTTCGACGTCTCCGTGTGGGAGATCTTCTGGTGGTCGCTCGCGGGCGCGTCCGTGGTGACGCTGCCGAGCGGCGACGAGAAGAACCCCGAGCTGATCGCCCGGCGGATCGCCGAACACGCCGTCACCACCATGCACTTCGTCCCCTCGATGCTGCACGCCTTCCTCCAGTACACCGCCGCCACCGGCGACCACCGGGGGCTCACCTCGCTGCGCCGGGTCTTCGCCAGCGGCGAGGCCCTCGCCGTCCACCACGTCCAGGCCTTCACCCGCGACCTCGGCACGCACGCGGAGCTGATCAACCTGTACGGGCCGACCGAGGCGGCCGTCGACGTCACCAGCCAGCCGTGCACCGACATCGACACCACCCGCACCGTCCCCATCGGCCGCCCCATCGACAACATCCGTCTCTACGTCCGCACCCGTGACGGCGGGCAGGCGCCCATCGGGACCCCCGGCGAACTGTGCATCGCCGGCACCGGCCTGGCCCGCGGCTACCTCAACGCCCCCGAGCTGACCGAGGAGCGGTTCGTACCGAACGCCTTCGAACCCACCGGGCGCCTCTACCGCACCGGCGACCTCGCCCGCCGGCTCGCCGACGGCACCATCGAGTACCTGGGCCGCCTCGACACCCAGGTGAAGATCCGCGGCTACCGCATCGAGCTCGGCGAGATCGAGCACGTCGCCACCGCCGCGCCGGGCGTCACCGCCTGCGCCGTCACCACCGTCGCGGACGCCACCGGCGACCGTGCGCTCGTCGCCTACGTCGTGCCCGGCGACGGCTACCGGGAGGACGTGCTGCGTTCCGCCCTGGCCGCCGAACTCCCCGCCTACATGGTCCCGCCGCACCTCGTCGAGGTGCCCGCCATACCGACCAACCACAACGGCAAGCGGGACCTGAAGGCCCTGCCGGCGCCGTCCACCGCCGCCCCCGCGACCGCCGGCGGGCACGTCGCGCCGCGCACCCCGGTCGAGGAGACGATCGCCGCGATCTGGGCCGAGGTGCTGGGCGCCGCGCGGATCGGCGTCCACGACAGCTTCTTCGCGCTGGGCGGCGACTCCATCAAGTTCATCGCGGTCCTGGCACGGGCCCGTACCGCCGGACTGCACTTCACCTTCCAGGACCTCTTCGCCCACCCCACGGTGGCCGAGCTGGCCGAGCTGGCCGCGGCGGGCGGCGCCACCGCCGGGCCGGTCCACGACGCCCCGGACCACGAGCCGTTCGCGCTGCTGAAGGACACCGACCGCGAGCTGCTGCCCGACGGCCTCGACGACGCCTACCCGATGTCACGGCTCCAGGTCGGGCTGATCTACGAGGCGACCCGCAGCGACAGCGTCGGCATGTACCACGACATCCTCAGCTACCGGATCGGCGACCGGGTCGACGTCGACACCTTCGCCCGCGCGGTCGACCACGTCACCGCCCGCCACCCGGTGTTCCGCACATCCTTCCACCTCGCCGGCTTCAGCGAGCCGGTGCAGCTGGTGCACCGACGCGCCACCGCCCCGCTGTCGGTCCACGACCTGCGCGGCCTCACCCCCGACCAGCAGGCCCGCGCACTCGACGGGTTCGCCGACCGCGAGCTGCGCGACGGCTTCGCGTACGGCACCCCCGACCTGGTACGCGTCCACCTGCACCTGCTCGCCGACGACTCCTACCAGTACGCGCTGAGCTACCACGACGCCGCCCTCGACGGGTGGAGCGTCAACACCATCCACCGCGACATCTTCGCCACCTACTTCGCGCTGCTGGACGGCACGCCGGTCCCCGAGCACCGCACCGGCCTGTCGTACCGCGACTTCGTGGCCCTGGAACGCGACGCCGTCGCCTCCGGGGAACAGGCCGGCTTCTGGCGGCAACTCCTCGACGGCGCCGAGAAGACCGCGCTGCCCCGGCTCCCCGGCGGGGACACCACCGGACCGGCCGTCCGCCTCCACGACGTCGACCTGCCGCCGGAGCTCTCCGCGGCCGTCGTCGCCACCGCCGGCCGGCTGCGCGTACCGGTGAAGTCCCTGCTGCTCGCCGTGCACACGGCCGTGCTGGGCCTCGTCGCCGGTACGGACGACGTCCTCACCGGCTACGAGCACTCCGGGCGGCCCGAGGTGGACGGCGGCGAGAAGCTCGCCGGGCTCTTCCTCAACACCGTGCCCTTCCGCGTCGGCCTCGCCGGGACGGACACCTGGGCCGACCTGGTGCACGCCGTCTACCGCGCCGAGACCGCGATGCTGCCCCACCGCCGCTACCCGATGGCCGAGATCAAGAAGGCCGCCGGCACCCGGGAGACCCTCTTCGAGACGGTCTTCAACTTCACCCACTTCCACGTGCTCAAGGACCTGTCCGAGCGGGACGGCTTCGGCCTCGTACGGTCCGTGGTCAACGCCCAGACGGAGTTCCCGTTCCGCGCCGAGTTCTCCCAGGACGCGGTCACCGACGCGGTGCAGCTGAGCCTGCACTTCCACAGCGACGCCCACACCCCGGAGCACATCGCCCGCATCGGCGGCTACTACCGGCGCGCCCTGGAGCAGCTCACCGCCGCCCCGGACGCCCCGCGCGACACCGGCGCCCTGCTCGGCGCCGGGGAACTCGCCCTGCTCCAAAGCTTCTCCGGGCCCCGCCACGACCTGCCCGACGGCACGTTCGTCGACCTGTTCGCCGCGCAGGCCGCCCGCCACCCCGACCGCACCGCCCTGGTGCACGGCGCCCGCCGGCTCACGTACCGGGAGCTGGACCGCGAGTCGGAGCACCTCGCCGCGTGGCTGCGCGCCCGCGGTGTCGCGGCGGGCGACGTCGTCACCACCGTCCTGCCGCGCGGCGTGACCTGGGCGGTGACCGTCCTGGCCCTGCTGAGGCTCGGCGCCGTGTACCTGCCGCAGGAGGCGGACCACCCGATGGACCGGGTGGCGAAGGTGCTGCGGCGCAGCGGCTGCCGCCACCTCGTGGCCGACGCCCCCACGGCCGCACGCCACCGCGCCGCCCTGGCGGAGGCCGGCCTCCCGGTCGAGGTGCTGGTGCCGGAGGACGCCGAGGACTTCGACCCGGCCGACGACACCGCCGCCACCGCCGCTCCACGGCCCGGCGCCGCCGACCCCGCGTACCTGATCTTCACCTCGGGCTCCACCGGTGAGCCCAAGGGCGCCCTGATCCACCACTCCGGCATGCTCAACCACCTGCTGGCCAAGGTCACCGACCTCGGCCTGGGGCCCGACGACCGGGTCGCGCAGATCGCCACCCAGTGCTTCGACATCTCCGTCTGGCAGCTCCTGGTGGCCTGGACGTGCGGCGCGTCGACCGTGATCCACACCCAGGACACCGTCGTCGACGTCCCCCGCTTCCTGCGTGCCGTCGCCGACGACCGGATCACCGTCCTGGAGGTCGTGCCGTCCTACCTGGACGCACTGCTCACCGAGACCGCCCTGCGGCCCCTGCCCCTGCCCGACCTCCGGGTCAATCTGGTGACCGGTGAACCGCTGCCCCCGGCGCTCACCCACCGCTGGTTCGCGCAGTACCCGGACATCCCCCTGGTCAACGCCTACGGACCCACCGAGGCCTCCGACGACGTCACCCACCACCGCATCGAGGCCCCGGTCGACGCCGTGCGCGTCCCCGTCGGCCGCGCGGTCCTCAACACCGGCATCCACGTCGTGGGACCCGACGACACCCCGCGCCCCCTCGGCAGCTACGGGGAGATCGTGGTGACCGGCGCCGGGGTCGGCCTCGGCTACGTCAACGACCCCGACCGGACCGCCGCCGCCTTCCGCCCCAACACCCTCGACGACCGCTCCGCGACCCTCTACCGCACCGGCGACGTCGGCCGCTGGCTGCCCGGCGGGATCCTGGACTGCGCGGGACGCACCGACCACCAGGTGAAGGTGCGCGGTCACCGCATCGAGCTGTCGGAGATCGACGCCGCCGTGCAGCGGCTGGCCGGCGTCACCGGCGCGGTCACCCTGGTCCGGACGGTGTCGGGACGGACGCGTCTCGTCACGTACTACACCGGCGGCGCCGAGCCGGACCTCGCCGCCTTCCGGCAGGGCCTGGCGCAGCTGCTGCCCGGCTACATGCACCCCGAGGCACTGGTCCGCGTGGACACCTTCCCGCTGACCGCGAACGGCAAGACCGACCGCAAGGCCCTGGAGCACAGCCGGGTCACCCTGGACGAGCGGCCCTTCGAGGCCCCGGCCACCGAGGGGGAGCGGGAGGTCGCCGCCCTGTTCGCCCGCGCCCTGGACGTCGACCCGGCGACCTTCTCCGCGACCGGGAACTTCTTCGAGTCCGGCGGCCACTCCATCGCCGCCATGAAGGTCGCCGCCCTCTCCGACGGCCGGATCGCGCTGCGCGACCTGCTGACCCATCCCACGCCCCGCACCCTCGCCCCCCGCCTCACCGGCCGGGCCGGCGGTGAGCGGCCGCTGCTGGTGGACCTGACCCGCGCGGCGGGCGCGGCGGCCGCCGACCCGTGGGCCACCGTCGTCTGCGTACCGTTCGCGGGCGGCAGCGCGGTCAGCTACGTCCCGCTCGCCAAGGAGCTCGCCGCCCGCGGCCCCGTCCGGGTCCTCGGCGTCGAACTCCCGGCCCGCACCGCGGCCGACACCCGCCCGGAGGTCCCCGTCGAACGGCTCGCGGCCGACCTGGCCGAGGAGATCGCCGCCACCGCGGCCGGGCCGGTGGCCCTCCTCGGCCACTGCGCCGGCTCCGCCACCGCGCTGCTCCTCGTACCGGAACTGCGGCGCCGCGGCGTGGACGTACAGCGCCTGCTGGTGGTCTCCAAGACCCTCAGGTCCACCGACGCGGCCGACCACACGTCCAACGAGGTGTCCGGGATGACGGAGGGGGCGGTCCTCGACTGGCTGGCCGACAACACGGGCCTGGACGAGGTGCGCACGCTGTCCGCCCGCGAACGCGCCGACCTCGCCTCGTCGTTCCGGTACGACACGGTCGAGGCGACCCGCGGTTTCCACCAGGCCCTCAAGGAGCTCGCGAACAGCCCGCTCGACCTCCCCGTCCTCGTGGTCGCCGCCACCGACGACCCGCTGACCGGGGGCCGCGCGGACGCCGCCGACACCTGGCGGGGGCTGGGACGGGACGTCCGTACGGTGATCACCGACCACGGGGGTCACTACCTGAACCTGACCCGCCCCGCGCTCCTCGCCGACCTGCTGCTCTCCGACGGCCGCTGACCCCGCCCACCGGTGGCCGCGGCGTGACACCGCCGCGGCCACCGCCGTCCCCGTTCCTCCCGTCCCCGTTCCCCGCCGTCCCCGTTCCCCGCCGTCCCCCCTTCCGTCGTCCCCGGCTCACGACACCCCCATGAGAGGACCCCATGACCCTGGTGACCATCGCGCTGATGGGCGCGGTGACCTTCGCCGTCCGCATCGCGTTCTTCGGCCCGTTGAAGCCGTCGTCCATCTCCCCCCGGATCGAACAGGCCCTGCCGTACGTGATGCCGGCCGTCCTGATGGCGATCATCGTGCCCTCGGTGCTGCTGGCGCCGAAGACCGGCGGGGACGGGCCGTCCTGGCTGACGCCCTACCTGGTGGGCGCGCTCGTCGGTTTCGCGGTGGGCGCGGTGAGGCGGGACAGCTTCTTCCTCGTCTTCGCCTCCTCCGTCGCCGCCTTCGCCCTGACGGGGCTGGCCCTGTGACCGCGCTCCGGCGGAAGCCCGCAGCCCCCGGGACCGCCTCCCCCGCCGCCACCGCATCAGCGCCCGCGCGCCCCTCCCGGGCGCTGGAGATACGCCGGGGCTCGGTGACGTCCGTGCCCATCGTGGTGGGCGCCGTGCCGTTCGGGCTGCTCGTCGGCGCCGTCGCCGAGCAGTCCGGCCTGAGCCTGCCGGAGACGATGCTGCTGAGCGCCCTCGTCAACGCCGGCTCCGCGCAGATGGTCGGCATCGGCATGCTCGCGTCCGGGGCGGCCTGGCCGCTGGTGGTCCTCACCACCCTGGTCATCAACGCCCGGCACGTCTTCTACTCCGCCTCCCTCTCCCCGTACGTCAAGCACCTGTCCCCCGGCTGGCGTTCGGCGCTCGCCTTCGGGATGACGGACGCCGTGTACGCGCTCGCGGCCAAGCGGTACCGCGAGGACCCCGACCCGCGCGGATTCCAGCACTGGAACGTGATGACGGCCTCGGTGGCCGTGTACGTCGCCTGGCTGGCCGCCACCCTGGTCGGCTGGATCTACGGCAAGGACCTCAGCAGGATCGACGGTCTCGGCCTGGACTTCGCCATCTACGCCACGTACATCGGCCTGGTGGTGTCCTGCTTCACCAGCGTGCGCGCGGTGGCGATCGGCCTCCTGGCGGGCGCGCTGTCCCTCGCCCTGCACCAGCTTCCCTACCAGAGCGGCCTGTTCGCGGCGACGATGGCCGCCGCCGTGGTGGCGAGCCTCTGGGAGGGCCGGGTCCGCGGCCGCGACCTCGACCCGCCCTCCTGAGCGGTACGACACCGGGGCCCCGGTCCGGCGGACGAACGTCCACCGCACCGGGGCCCCGGCGCGTCAGGGGCGCGACCCGGCCCGTGCCGCGGCGAGAGCGGGAGCCGGCGGCAGATAGCCCGCCCCGACGAAGAACCCGATGTACGTCTCGAACAGGTCGCGCGTCATCTTCGGGCACGTGATCCCGGTGCCCTCCAGCGCCGCCTCCGTCCCGCTCATGTCGATCGGCGGGTACGCCCCCTCACCGTTCTCCGCGATCTTCCGGAACATGTCGAGCAGCGGGATCAGCGCGTTGTCGCCGTCGCTCTGCACCCGCTCCAGCCAGACGGGCCACTCCACCTCCTTGATCTCGTACCCGAAGGCCCGCAGATGCTCCAGGATCGTGCTGTAGCGGACGTCCTCGGGGTTGGACAGGTGGAACGTACGGCTCGCGCAGTCCGCCTTCCTCGACAGGGCCACGATCGCGGAGCTGACGTAGTCCACCGGCACCAGGTGGAACACGATGTCGGTGCCCCTGGGGACCGCGCGGGCCTGGATCAGGCCCTTGAGGCTGAGCCACACGAAGTCCCGGGTCTGGCAGGCGCCCGACTCCTGGTCGCCGGAGACCACGTCGCCCCGGTACACCGAGACCGGCAGACCGCGCTCCCTGGCCAGGCCGATGATGTGCTCCACCACCCACTTGGTGTGCCGGTAGCCGTTCATGACCTCCGTGGGGCCCAGCGGATCCGTCACCTTCAGCGGCACCCCTTCCCGGACCGGCTTGTCGAACACCCCGGTCGAGGAGACGAAGTGCACCGGGACCGTGCGGTGCCGGGCCGCCATGCGCAGCACCTCCTCCGTCCCGCCCACGTTCGCCGCCTTCAGCGCGGTGTACGGGTAGAGCCAGTTGACCAGCGCGCCGCCGTGGAACACCACGTCGACGGACCGGGCGAGGGCGTCGAACGCGTCCTCGGACAGCCCGAGCCGGGGCTCGCCCAGGTCGCCGGGGACCGCCACGACCCGGTGGGCGAGGCCCTCGTCCCAGGCGCCGTACCAGCGGGCGTTGTCCCGCAGCCGCTCCAGTCCCTCGGCCGCGTCGGCCGCCCTGACCAGGCAGTGCACCCGGGCCGACGTCGTCCGCAGCAGCTCCCGCAGCATGAACGCGCCCAGGAACCCGGTCGCCCCGGTGAGGAACACCTCCCGCGGGTCCTCGGCCACCGTGACCACCTCGGCGGCCGGCACGATGTCCTCGGCGAGCCGGATCTCGGCGGCGAAGTCCACCGCGCGGGACGTGTCCTCGGGGGCGCCCACCAGCTCCGCCAGCAGGTGCGCCGCCAGGTCGGCGGGCGTCGGGTGGTCGTAGACCAGGCCGGCGGACAGCCGGACACCGGTCGCCGCGTTGAGCCGGTTGCGGAGGTCGACCGCGGTCAGCGAGTCGAAGCCCAGCTCCAGGAACCCGCGGTCCGGATCGACGCCGGACGCGTCCGCGTGGCCCAGCACCGCGGCGACCTCGGTCCGCAGCAGGTCCAGGAGCACCGGCAGCCGCTCGGCGTCCGGCAGCCCGCGCACCCGGTCGCCCACCGAACCGGCGGCGCCACCGCCACCGTCCACGGCGGGCCGGGACGAGGTGCGGGCCAGCGTCCGCAGCAGGGGCGCGACCGGCCCCGGCAGCGCCCGCACGGCCGCCAGGTCCAGCGGGGTGGCGACAGGGGCGGTCAGCCCCAGGCCCATGGCCGTGTCGAGCATGGCCGGCCCCTGCTCCATGGTGACGGGGCGGTAGCCGTCGCGGGCGATCCGGGCGAGGTCGGTCTCGTCCAGGTGCCCCGCGATACCCCCCTGCTCCTGCTGCCACAGGCCCCAGGCGACGGAGGTGGCGGGCAGGCCGTGGGCGTGGCGGTACTGCGCGAGCGCGTCCAGGAAGGTGTTCGCCGCCGCGTAGTTGGCCTGCCCCGCGCTGCCGAACGTCGCCGCGATCGACGAGAACAGCACGAAGTGCTTCAGCCCCCGGTCCTGTGTGAGGCGGTGGAGGTTCCAGGCCGCGTCGAGCTTGGGCCGCAGCACCGCGTCGACCCGCTCGGCCGTCAGCGCGGTCACCAGCCCGTCGTCCAGCACACCGGCCGTGTGGACCACCCCCGACAACGGACGGTCCTCCGGCACCTGCTCCAGCAGACGGGCCAACTGGCCCGCGTCGGCCACGTCGCACGCCGCGAGCACCACCCGCGCCCCCAGGCCCTCCAGCTCCTCCCGCAACGCCCCCGCACCCGGAGCCTCCGGACCACGCCGGCTCACCAGCAACAGCGACCGCACCCCGTGCTCCACCACCAGATGCCGGGCGAAATGCGCACCCAGACTGCCCGTACCACCCGTGACCAGCACCGTGCCACCCACACCCCAACCAGGCCCGGCCGACGACGGCTCCCGCCGTCCCGGGTCGGCGGTGGCCCGGGCGAGCCGGGGCACCCGTGCGCCACCCGCGCGGATCGCCACCTGCGGCTCCCCACCGGCCACGGCCGCCGCCAGCAGCTCTTCCATGGTGGGGTGGGGGGTGTCGGGGCCGGAGGGGTCGGTGTCGATCAGGACGATCCGGTCCGGGTTCTCGGCCTGCGCCGACCGCAGCAGACCCCACACCGCGGCCGTCCCCAGATCCGGCACCTCACCCCCACCGACCACCACAGCGCCCCGGGTGACCACCACCAGCCGCACATCCGCCAGCCGCTCGTCCGCCAGCCACTCCCGCACCAACGACAGCGCCCCATGCACCTGCCCGTACGCCGCCGACAGCACCTCGTCACCACCACCCGACGGCACACACGGCACAGACGGAACAGACGGAACACACGGCACCAAAACCGCGTCCACAGCCGTGCCCGCCGCCACCGCGGCACCCACATCGGCGACACTCCCGAAGGGGACCGCCCCGGGCACCAGTCGGCTCACGTCCCCGAGGGCACCCCACGACAGGGGCGACGCCGGCCGGGCCGGACGGACCGGGTCCCAGCCGACGGTGAACAGGGCGTCCAGGGCGGCCTCGCGCACCGCCGCGACCCCGGGGTCGTCGGCGGACGCCAGCGTCAGCGCGTCCACCTCCGCCACGACCCGGCCGGAGCCGTCGGCCAGTTCCAGGCCGTACACGTCGTCCCCGAGCCGCCGGACCCGCACCCGCAGCTCCGTCGCGCCCTCCGCGTACACCCGCACGCCCGACCAGGAGCGCACGGCACGCGGCGCCCCGCCCGCCACGCCCCCGGCGTACACGGCCACCCGTACCGCCGACTCCAGCAGCAGCGGGTGCAGCACGAACCCGGCGGGGTCGACGTCGCCGGACGCGGGCGCCAGCTCGGCGCACATCTCGTCGCCGTCCCGCCGGACGGCGGAGACGACCGGGAACCCCTGCCCGTACCCGTAGCCCTGCCCGGCGAGCTGCCGGTACAGCGCGTCGGCGTCCAGCTCCACGCCCCGCGCCGACCACTCCGGGGCGGGGCGCGGCGCGGCGGC
Source organism: Streptomyces noursei (assembly GCF_001646665.1). GTDB lineage: Bacteria > Actinomycetota > Actinomycetes > Streptomycetales > Streptomycetaceae > Streptomyces > Streptomyces lavendulocolor. The sequence continues at coordinate 37,658 of NZ_LWBU01000336.1, forward strand.
GGTCAGCGAGACACGCCCGCCCGCACGGCACGTCCAGGCGCCGTCGCCGCCGTCGGGGCGGGTGTGGACCGTGACCGGCCGCCGCCCCTCCCCGTCGGGCGCGCCGACCGACACCTGCACCTGCACCGCCTGCCGGCCCTGGAGCACCAGCGGCGCGTGCACCGCCAGGTCGTCCACGGTGTCGCACCCGAACCGGTCCGCCACGTGGAGGGCGAGCTCGGCGTAGACGGAGGCGGGCACGGTGACGCAGCCGTCCAGCACGTGCTCGGCGAGCCACGGGTGGGTACGGGTGGAGATCCGGCCGCTGTACACGGCCCCGTCGCCGCCCGCGAGGCTCACGGACGCGTCGAGCAGCGGATGCCCCTGACCGTCCGCGCCCGGCTGCCCGGCCGCCGGACCCGCCCCGGCCGCCGCGCTGTACCAGTAGGTACGGCGCTGGAAGGCGTACGTGGGCAGGGGTACGGTCCGGGCGCCGGTGCCGGCGTGGAACCGGTGCCAGTCGACGGCCACGCCGCGGTTGTGCAGCCGGGCGAGGGCGGTGACGGCGTCGGTGGCCTCGGGACGATCCCGGCGCAGGCTCGGCACGCAGCGGACATCGGCGTCGGTGTCGTCGAGCGCCTGCCGTGCCATGGCGGTCAGGACGGCGTCGGGGCCCAGCTCGACGAAGGTGGTCACGCCCTGCCCGTGCAGGACGCGTACGGCGTCGGCGAAGCGGACGGGCTCGCGGACGTGCCGCACCCAGTAGCCCGGGTCGGTCAGCTCACCGCTCACGGTGGAGCCGGTCAGGGTCGAGACGAACGGGATGCGCGGAGCACTGAACGACAGCCCGGACACCACCTCGGCGAACTCGGCGAGCATCGGCTCCATCAGAGGCGAGTGGAACGCGTGCGACACCTTCAGCCGGGTCGTCTTGCGGCCCTGCGCCTCGATGAGGTCCTTGAGGGCGAGGACGTCCGCCTCCGTCCCGGAGACGACGACGGACTGCGGCCCGTTGACCGCCGCGATGCCCATGGTGTCCGTCAGGTGCGGCAGGACCTCCTCTTCGGTCGCTTGGAGTGCGACCATCGCTCCGCCGGCCGGGAGGTCCTGCATCAGCCGGCCGCGCGCCGACACCAGCTTCGCCGCGTCCGCCAGCGACAGGACCCCCGCCACATGCGCGGCGGCGATCTCACCGATCGAGTGCCCGGCCACCGCATCGGGGTGAACGCCCCACGACTCCCACAGCCGAAACAGCGCCACCTCCACCGCGAACAGCGCCGGCTGCGTCACCGCCGTACGGTTCAACGCCTCGGTGTCATCGCCCCACATCACCTCCCGCAGCCCCGGCACCAACTCCGCCAGCACCGCGTCGAAAGCCTCCGCGAACACCGGGAAGGCGCCATACAGCTCACGCCCCATCCCCAAACGCTGCGAACCCTGCCCCGTGAACAGGAACGCCGACCTACCACCCGATGCGTGGACCATGTCCGACGCGACCGCGCCGAAGGGTGTCCCCTCCGCCAGCGCGCGCAGCCCGGCGACCAGTTCGTCCCGGTCGGCGCCGACGACCACCGCCCGGTGCTCCAGCGCCGCCCGCGACGTGGCCAGCGAGAACGCCACGTCACGCACGCCCAGTTCCGGCCGCTCATCCACGTAGGCGGCGAGCCGCTCGGCCTGGGCGGCGAGGGCGTCGGCACTCCTGGCCGAGACCAGCCACGGTACGACTCCGTCGGCGGTCGGCCCCGGTCCGGAGGTGGCGGGTTCCTCGGCCGGAGCTTCCTCGATGATCACGTGCGCGTTCGTGCCGCTCACTCCGAACGACGACACACCCGCCCGCCGCACCCGGCCCTCGTCCACCGGCCACGGCCGGGACCGGGTCAGCAGCTCCACCGCGCCGCTTGCCCAGTCCACGAACGGCGTCGGCTCCTCGACATGCAGCGTCCTGGGCAGCCTCTCGTGACGCAGCGCCATCACCATCTTGATGATCCCGCCCACCCCGGCAGCCGCCTGAGCATGACCGATGTTCGACTTCAGCGACCCCAGATACAGCGGCCGGTCAGGCGCACGGCCCTGCCCATACGTCGCCAGCAACGCCTGCGCCTCGATCGGATCACCCAGCCGCGTCCCCGTCCCATGCGCCTCCACCACATCCACATCCGCAGCCGACAGACCCGCACCCGCCAACGCCTGCCGGATCACCCGCTGCTGCGCCGGACCATTCGGAGCCGTCAGACCATTCGACGCACCGTCCTGATTCACCGCCGACCCACGCACCACCGCCAACACCCGATGACCGTGGCGACGCGCATCCGACAACCGCTCCAGCACCAGCAGACCCGCACCCTCGGCCCAACCAGTCCCGTCCGCACCCGCACCGAACGCCCGACACCGACCGTCCTCCGAAAGCCCCCGCTGCTGCGCGAACTCCACGAAGCTGCCCGGTGTCGCGGCGACCGTCGCACCGCCGACGAGCGCCATCGTCGATTCACCCTGCCGGAGCGACTGCACCGCCTGGTGCAGGGCGACCAGGGACGACGAACAGGCCGTGTCGACCGTCACCGACGGCCCCTCCAGCCCCAGCACGTACGAGATCCGGCCGGACATGATGCTGGAGAGGCTGCCGGTCATCAGGTAACCGCCCAGCTCCTCCGGGCCGCTGAACAGGCCTATGTAGCTCTGGCCCGAGAAGCCCGTGAAGACGCCGGTGGCGCTGCCCTTCAGCGACGACGGGTCGATACCCGCGTACTCCAGCGCCTCCCACGCCGCCTCCAGCAGCAGCCGGTGCTGGGGGTCCATCGCGGTGGCCTCGCGCGGCGAGATGCCGAAGAAGTCGGCGTCGAAGTCGCCCACGTCGTGGAGGAATCCACCGTGCCGGGTGTACGACCGCCCCGGCTTGCCCGGTTCGGGGTCGTAGAGGGACTCGATGTCCCAGCCCCGGTTCTCGGGGAAGTCGCTGATCGCGTCGACCTCGTCCTCGACCAGTCGCCACAGGTCCTCCGGCGAGGAGACACCACCGGGATAGCGGCACGCCATCCCGACGATCGCGATCGGTTCGGTCCTGCCGGCCTCCAGCTCGGCGACGCGGCGCCGTGACTTCTGCAGGTCGACCGTCACCCGCTTCAGGTAGTCGGCCAGTTTCTGCTCGTTCTCATTGGGCATGACGAAAGCTCTCCTCGGCTGCTGCTGCGTTTCCTGCGGGACTGCTGCTCCTGCGCGTGGCGTCGTCACCGCGTCACGGACCCACCGATCTCGGAGTCGATGAAGCTGAAGATCTCGTCGAGGTCGGGGCCGTCCGAGGGGCCGGCGTCGTGGTCCGTGCCCCACCGCCGCAGGAGCTCCTGGAGCCGGGTGGAGACCTGGGCGCGGGTCTCGTCGTCGTCCGGGGACGCCGCCGCGAGGGCCGCCTCGAAGCGGTCCAGCTCGGCCAGCACCGGGACCGGCGCGGCCACCTCGGCGTGCAGGTGCGCGACGAGGGCGGCCGGGGTCGGGTGGTCATAGGCCAGGGTCGCGGGGAGCCGGACACCGGTGGCCGCCAGGAGCCGGTCGCGGAGTTCGACGGCCGACAGGGACGTGAACCCGAGCTGCTGGAACGTACGGTCGGGGGCGACCGCACCCGGCTGGGCGAAGCCCAGGACCGCAGCCACTTCGCCGCGCACGAGTTCGGACACCGTCTCCAGTTGCTCCGCCGCCGTGAGCCCGGCCAACCGGTCGGCGAGCGGGACGGCTCGGCCACCGGCCGCATCGGTCGCGGGAGGCGGAGCGGGAAGGGCGGCCACGTCCACCGGGTCGCCGGCCCCCGGGGTGACGAGCCAGAAGCGCTGCCGCTGGAAGGCGTACGTGGGCAGGGGTACGGTCCGGGCGCCGGTGCCGGCGTGGAACCGGTGCCAGTCGACGGCCACGCCCCGGTTGTGCAGCCGGGCGAGGGCGGTGACGGCGTCGGTGGCCTCGGGGCGGTCCCGGCGCAGGCTCGGCACGCAGCGGACATCGGGGCTCGCGAGGACTTGCCGTGCCATCGCGGTCAGGACGGCGTCGGGCCCGACTTCCACGAAGGTCCGCACGTCCTCGCCCTCCATCCGCCGGACGGCGTCGGCGAAGCGGACGGGCTCGCGGACGTGGCGTACCCAGTAGCCCGGGTCGGTCAGCTCACCGCCCACGGTGGTGCCGGTGAGGGTCGAGACGAACGGGACGACCGGCTCGTGGAGGTCGAGCGTGCCGACGACCTCGGCGAACTCGGCGAGCATCGGCTCCATCAGAGGCGAGTGGAAGGCGTGCGACACCTTCAGCCGGGTCGCCTTGCGGCCCTGCGCCTCGAAGTGGGCCTGCACCGCCCGTACGTCGTTCTCCGCACCGGAGATCACCACAGAGCGCGGCCCGTTGACCGCCGCGATACCGACCGCATCCGTCAGGTGCGGCAGGACCTCGTCCTCCGTCGCCTGGAGTGCGACCATCGCCCCGCCGGCCGGGAGTTCCTGCATCAGCCGGCCGCGCGCCGACACCAGCTTCGCCGCGTCCGCCAGCGACAGGACCCCCGCCACATGCGCGGCGGCGATCTCACCGATCGAATGCCCGGCCACCACATCGGGGCGCACACCCCACGACTCCCACAGCCGAAACAGCGCCACCTCCACCGCGAACAGCGCCGGCTGCGTCACCGCCGTACGGTTCAGTGCCTCGGTGTCATCACCCCACATCACCTCCCGCAGCCCCGGCGCCAACTCTGCCAGCACCGCGTCGAAAGCCTCCGCGAACACCGGGAAGGCGTCGTACAACTCACGCCCCATCCCCAGCCGCTGCGACCCCTGTCCCGTGAACAGGAACGCGGTCCTGGCACTCGGGGCGCCCACGGTGTCGACGGCGACCGCGCCCGAGGGCACGTCCTCCGCCAGTGCGCGCAGCCCGGCGACCAGTTCGTCCCGGTCGACGCCGACGACCACCGCCCGATGTTCCAAAGCCGCTCGCGACGTGGCCAGCGAGAACGCCACGTCACGCACGCTCGCACCGGACGGGACCGACTCCGCCAGCCGCTCCGCCTGCGCCGCCAGCGCCTCCGCATTCCGCGCCGACACCAACCACGGCACCACACCACCCGTACGCGCACCAGCAACGGGTTCCTCGACCGGAGCTTCCTCGATGATCACGTGCGCGTTCGTGCCGCTCACACCGAACGACGACACACCCGCCCGCCGCACCCGGCCCTCGTCCACCGGCCACGGCCGGGACCGTGCCAGCAGCTCCACCGCGCCGCTTGCCCAGTCCACGAACGGCGTCGGCTCCTCGACATGCAGCGTCCTGGGCAGCCTCTCGTGACGCAGCGCCATCACCATCTTGATGATCCCGCCCACCCCAGCAGCCGCCTGAGCATGACCGATGTTCGACTTCAGCGACCCCAGATACAGCGGCCGACCATCCGGCCGCCCCTGCCCATACGTCGCCAGCAACGCCTGCGCCTCGATCGGATCACCCAGCCGCGTCCCCGTCCCATGCGCCTCCACCACATCCACATCCGCAGCCGACAGTCCCGAACTCGCCAGCGCCTGCCGGATCACCCGCTGCTGCGCCGGACCATTCGGAGCCGTCAGACCGTTCGACGCACCGTCCTGATTCACCGCCGACCCACGCACCACCGCCAACACCCGATGACCACGACGCCGCGCATCCGACAACCGCTCCAGCACCAGCAGACCCGCACCCTCGGCCCAACCAGTCCCATCCGCACCCGCACCGAACGCCCGACACCGACCGTCTTGGGAGAGACCGCTCTGGCGCGAGAACTCGACGAACATGCCCGGTGTCGCCATCACCATGGCGCCGCCGGCCAGTGCCATCGACGACTCGCCCAGCCGGAGCGACTGCACCGCCTGGTGGACGGCGACCAGCGACGACGAGCAGGCCGTGTCGACCGTCACCGACGGCCCTTCCAACCCCAGCACGTACGAGATCCGGCCCGAAACCACACTGGCGAGGGTGCCGGTCAGCAGATGCCCGTCCACGCCGTCAGCGGGTTCATGCAGCCGCGGGCCGTAGTCCTGCGGTGCTGCGCCGGTGAAGACGCCGGTGGCGCTGCCCTTCAGCGACGACGGGTCGATACCCGCGTACTCCAGCGCCTCCCACGCCGCCTCCAGCAGCAGCCGCTGCTGCGGATCCATCGCGGTGGCCTCGCGCGGCGAGATGCCGAAGAAGTCGGCGTCGAAGTCACCCACGTCGTGGAGGAATCCACCGTGCCGGGTGTACGACCGCCCGGAAACCCCCGGCTCCGGGTCGTACAGGCCCTCCACATCCCAGCCCCGGTCGTCGGGGAACTCGCCGATCGCGTCGACCTCGTCCTCGACCAGTCGCCACAGGTCCTCCGGCGAGGAGACACCGCCCGGATACCGGCACGCCATCCCCACGATCGCGATCGGCTCGTCCGACGCCTTCACGCCACTGGGAGCCACGCTGTCGTCGACCGACGCCGGCGCACCGCCGGTCAGTTGCTCGTGCAGGAAGTCGGCCACCGCAGCGGGCGTCGGGTGGTCGAAGACGACCGACTCCGGGATACGCAGTCCCGTGGCGGCCGAGAGCCGGTCGCGCAGTTCGACGCCGCCCAGCGAGTCGAGGCCCAGTTCCCGGAACGCCCGGTCGGGTTCGATCGACGCGGGCCGGGAGTGGCCCAGTACGGTCGCGGCGTCGGCGCGGACGAGGTCGAGCAGCGCACGCCGCCGGCCGTCCTCCGGCAGGCCGGCGAGGCGGTCCCGCAGGGGGTGGGCAGGGGCGGCCTCGACCGGCGCGGGCGGGGTGTCGGTGGAGTCGTGCCAGTAGTACGAGCGCTGGAAGGCGTATGTGGGCAGGGGTACGGTCCGGGCGCCGGTGCCGTCGAAGAACCGGCCCCAGTCGACGCCGCCGCCCGCCGCGTGGAAGTGCGCCAGGGCGGTGACGACCGTCTCCTCCTCGCCCCGCAGGCGCCGCAGCGAAGCGATCGTCTCCGCACCGGAACCGTTCAGCACACCCTGCGCCATCGCCGTGAGCACCGCGTCCGGCCCCAGCTCCACGAACCGCGACACACCCTCGCTCTCCAACACCCGCACCGCGTCGGCGAACCGCACCGCCTCACGGACGTGCCGCACCCAGTAGCCCGGGTCCGTCAGCTCACCGCTCACGGTGGAGCCGGTCAGGGTCGAGACGAACGGGATGCGCGGAGCACTGAACGACAGCCCGGACACGACCTCGGCGAACTCGGCGAGCATCGGCTCCATCAGAGGCGAGTGGAAGGCGTGCGACACCTTCAACCGGGTCGTCTTGCGGCCCTGCGCCTCGAAGCGAGCCTGCACCGCCCGTACGTCGTTCTCCGCACCGGAGATCACCACAGAGCGAGGCCCGTTGACCGCCGCGATGCCCACGGTGTCCGTCAGGTGCGGCAGGACCTCCTCCTCGGTCGCCTGGAGTGCGACCATCGCCCCGCCGGCCGGGAGGTCCTGCATCAGCCGGCCGCGCGCCGACACCAGCTTCGCCGCGTCCGCCAGCGACAAAACCCCCGCCACATGCGCGGCGGCGATCTCACCGATCGAATGCCCGGCCACCACATCGGGGCGCACACCCCACGACTCCCACAGCCGAAACAGCGCCACCTCCACCGCGAACAGCACCGGCTGCGTCACCGCCGTACGGTTCAACGCCTCAACGTCATCACCCCACATCACCTCCCGCAGCCCCGGCGCCAACTCCGCCAGCACCGCGTCGAAAGCCTCCGCGAACACCGGGAAGGCGCCATACAACTCACGCCCCATCCCCAAACGCTGCGAACCCTGCCCCGTGAACAGCAACGCCGACCTACCACCCACAGCCCGGCACGACCGACCCGACCGCAAGCCCGCCACCAGCGCCTCACGATCCGACCCGACCGCCACCGCCCGGTACTCCAAAGCCGCCCGCGACATGGCCAGCGAAAACGCGACATCCCGAACATCGACACCGCACTCGACGAACCCCGCCAGCCGCTCCGCCTGCGCCGCCAGCGCCTCCGCACTCCGCGCCGACACCAACCACGGCACCACACCACCCGTACGCGCACCAGCAACGGGGGCCTCGACCGGCGCCTCCTCCACGATCACGTGCGCGTTCGTACCGCCCATGCCCCATGACGAGACACCGGCCAGCAGCCGCTCGTCGTCCCAGCGTTCGAGGTCCTGTTGCATCCGCAGCCGCAGGTCGTCGAGCGGGATGCGGGGGTTCGGGCGCTCGAAGTTGAGGCTCGGGGGGAGCTGCCGGTGCCTGAGGGACAGGACCGCCTTGAGCAGGCCGACGATCCCGGCGGCTCCCTCCAGGTGGCCGACGTTCGTCTTGGCCGAGCCGACCCGCAGCGGCCGGTCGGCGGGGCGGCCGCGTCCGTAGACCGCGCCCAGGGCCGCCGCCTCGATCGGGTCGCCGAGCTTGGTGCCCGTACCGTGCAGTTCGACGTATCCGACGTCCGCCGGGTCGATGCCCGCCCTGCGGCAGGCGGCCGCCATCACGGCTTCCTGGGCGGTCCGGTCGGGCGTGGTCAGGGTCTTGGCGTCGCCGGAGTTGTTGACCGCGCTGCCCCTGATGACGGCGAGGACGGTGTCCCCGTCGGCCAGGGCGGCGGAGAGCGGCTTGAGCACGACCAGGCCGCCGCCCTCGCCGCGTACGTAGCCGTTGGCGCGCTCGTCGAAGGTGTAGCAGCGGCCGTCGGGCGACATGGCTCCGAACTTGCTGGTGCCGATGGTCCCTTCGGGGGCCAGGTTCAGGTTGACCCCGCCGGCGAGGGCCATCGTCGACTCGCCCCGGCGCAGGCTCTCGCAGGCGAGGTGCACGCCCACCAGGGACGAGGACTGGCCGGAGTCGACGGTGAGGCTGGGGCCGCGGAGGCCGAAGGCGTACGAGAGCCGGTTGGCGAGCATGCCGCGCTGCGTGCCGGTGAGGGAGTGGCGGCCGATGGCCTCGCGGCCGGATCGGTGCAGCAGCAGCTCGTAGTCGCCGTTGATGGCGCCCACGAAGACCCCGGTGGCCGTGGCGCGGAGGGTGTCGGGGACGATGCCGGCGTTCTCCAGGGCCTCCCAGCCGAGTTCGAGGAGGAGCCGCTGCTGCGGGTCCATCGCGGCGGCCTCCTTCGGGGAGATGCCGAAGAACTCGGGGTCGAAGTGGCCGACGCCATCGATGAACCCGCCCCAGCGGGTGCTCATGCGGCCGGGCGCCGAGGGATCCGGGTCGTAGAGCGTCTCGACGTCCCAGCGCCCGTCGGGGGCTTCGGACACGGCGCTGGTCCCGTCGCGCAGCAGGCGCCAGAAGCCGTCCGGGTCGGACGCTCCGGGGAGCCGGCAGGACAGCCCGATCACGGCGATCGGCTCGTCACCGGCCGGGACGTCGGCCCGGTTTCGGGCGGGGGCTTCGGCCAGGGTGCCGTCGGCCCCGGTCACCTCGGTTTCCATCATTTCCGGGCTCCACTCGTACCACTCGCACAACGGGTTTCAGAAAAGGTCCCGTCACGCTAACCGGGGGTTTTCAACGCCCCGCCCACGCTTCGGTAATCGCCCGTCCACGACCTGGCCGAGGCGTCTCGGGGCGTTCCGATTACCCGGGTATTGACGACCGGTTGCCGGTCGGTTCCCTTCCGGCCGTACGGTGCGGAGAACCCCTTTCCTTGCGCTCTCCTTTCGCGCCGCCCCTCCCCCGATCTCCCGTTCCCGTTCCCGTATCCGCATCCGTATCCCTTTTCCGCATTCGAATGGAGCTGCTGGACATGACCGTCGTACAGGAACGCCCCGAATTCACTTCCGAGAGGCAGGCCCTCTACGAGCAGGCCAGACACGGTCCGGGCCGGGCGGCGACCGAGGCGCAGCACGCGAAGGGGAAGCTGACCGTCCGGGAACGCCTGGACCTGCTCTTCGACGAGGGCACGTTCAACGAGGTCGAGACCCTGCGGCGGCACCGCGCGACCGGGTTCGGGCTGGAGAACAAGCGGCCGTACACCGACGGCGTCGTCATCGGCTGGGGCAAGGTGCACGGCCGGACGGTCTTCGCGTACGCCCATGACTTCCGGATCTTCGGTGGTGCCCTGGGCGAGGCGCACGCCCAGAAGATCCACAAGCTGATGGACCTGGCGGAGGCCGCCGGCGCCCCGGTGGTGGGGCTGTGCGACGGCGCCGGGGCCCGCATCCAGGAGGGGGTGACGGCGCTCGCCGGCTACGGCGGGATCTTCCAGCGCAACGTCCGCAATTCCGGGGTGATCCCGCAGATCAGCGTGATGCTCGGTCCGTGCGCGGGTGGCGCCGCGTACTCCCCCGCCCTGACCGACTTCGTGTTCATGGTGCGGGGCATCGCGCAGATGTTCATCACGGGTCCCGACGTGGTGCAGGCGGTCACCGGCGAGGAGATCAGCCAGGAGGGCCTGGGCGGTGCGGACACGCACACCTCGCTCTCGGGTGTGGCCGGGTTCGCGTACGACGACGAGGAGAGCTGCCTGGAGGACGTCCGGCACCTGCTGTCGATGCTGCCCCAGAACAACCGCGAACTCCCGCCGTCCGAGGAGTGCGACGACCCGGCGGACCGCCGCAACGACGTGCTGGGTGAGCTGGTCCCGGCGGACGCGAACCGTTCGTACGACATGCGCAAGGTCATCGAGGAGATCGTCGACCACGGCGAGTTCTTCGAGGTGCACGAGAACTGGGCGACCAACGTGGTGTGCGCGCTGACCCGGCTCGACGGGCACACGGTGGGCATCGTCGCCAACCAGCCGGCCGCCCTGGCGGGGGTGCTGGACATCCCGGCCAGCGAGAAGGCGGCGCGGTTCGTGCAGCTCTGCGACGCGTTCAACATCCCGCTGGTGACCCTGGTGGACGTGCCGGGGTTCCTGCCGGGCGTGGACCAGGAGCACGGCGGGATCATCCGGCACGGCGCGAAGCTGCTGTACGCGTACTGCAACGCCACCGTGCCGCGCATCAGCCTCATCCTGCGCAAGGCGTACGGCGGCGCGTACATCGTCATGGACAGCCAGTCCATCGGCGCCGACCTCACCTACGCGTGGCCGACGAACGAGATCGCCGTGATGGGCGCCGAGGGTGCGGCCAACGTCATCTTCCGGCGCGAGATCGCGGCGTCGGACGATCCAGAGGCGACCCGGGCGGCGCGCATCAAGGAGTACCGCAGCCGGCTGATGCACCCGTACTACGCTGCCGAGCGGGGCCTGGTGGACGACGTGATCGACCCGGCCGAGACGCGCGTCAGGCTGATCCGGGCGCTGGAGATGCTGCGGGCGAAGAGTGCGCCGCTGCCGTCCCGCAAGCACGGGAACCAGCCGCAGTGAGCGCCGCCGCCCGACAGGAGTCCTTGAGCACCGCCGCCGGGACCGGTCCTGGGAACACGGCCGCCGGGGCCGGTCCCGGGAACACCGCCAAGATCGGCCCCGTGCCGGTGGGGGCCGGTATCCGTGTCGTCAAGGGCGACCCCGGCCCCGCCGAACTGGCCGCCGTGGTGGCCGTGCTGTGCGCCCGTGCGGCGGTGTCGGCCGCCCACCGCGAGGCCGGCGGTCCTGAGGCGGCCGGGGCGCGGGCGGCGCACTGGCCGAGGTCGGCCGCCGGTGCCGGACCCGCGCTCGTGGGGTGGTCGCACCGCCCGGGTGCGCCGTGGCGGCCCCGTCCGTGAACCCCGAGGAGGAACACCCATCATGAACACCGAGCCCCTTGCCGCCGGCTCCGCCGGGACGTTCGACCACGTCGTCGTGGGCGCCGGTTCGGCGGGCTGCGTCCTGGCCGCCCGGGCGTCCGACCTGATCAGGGAGGCGCTGTGACAGCCTGGTTCCGGGACCTGCCCCTGGCGGGCGGTACGGCGGCTCCGCCCCGGCCGCTGCCCCCGGACGGGCCGGCACCGGCCGCGCTGCGCCTGTACTGCTTCCCGCACGCGGGCGGCTCCGCGGGGGCGTACACCGCTCTGGCCCGGGAGTTGGCCGCGCCGGGCCGGCCGGGGACGCCCCTGGGGCGGGTGGCCGTGGCGGCGGCGCAGTACCCGGGGCGACAGGACCGGTACCGGGAGCGGCCGTGGGAGGACGTCGGCGCCGTCGCGGACGTGCTGGCGGCGGAGATCCGCGCACGGGGCGAGCACCCCTACGCGCTGTTCGGCCACAGCATGGGCGCCGTCGTCGCGTACGAGACGGCCCGCCGCCTGCGGCGGTCCCCGGGGCCGGGGCCGGCGCGGCTGTTCGTCTCCGGCCGTGACGCCCCGTCGACCGGGCCCGTCGCCACCGACGACGTGCGGGACGACGAGGCGCTGCTCGCCCATGTGCGGCGGCTCGGCGGCACGGGCGGCCGGGTCCTGGACGAGCCCGAACTGCTCGCCATGGCGCTGCCCGCCCTGCGCGCCGACTACCGGGCGCTGCGTTCCTACACGTGGGCGCCGGGCGAGCCGCTGGACTGCCCGCTCACCGTGCTGGTGGGTGACGCGGACCCGCTGGTGACCGACGCGGGGGCGGCGGCCTGGCGGGGGCTGACCGCCTCGATGACCACCATCCGGCTGCTCCGGGGCGGCCACTTCTGTCTCGACGACCACGTCCGGGAGGTGGCGGAACTCGTACGGGAGGCCCTTCCTGTACCCGCATGAAAACCCCGGGGAAACCCCGAGAATAAATGAATAGCCCGCACGAACGGCCCCGGAGAGCACCCCGGGGCCGTTCATCCATGTACGCACCAATCATCGCCCACCCATTGGTAATTGTGCGTCATTTCCGCAGGTGAGGGCGATTGCGCCCGCCCGCGGCAGCCCGTAGCGTGACACCCATGAAATCGGAAAGGAATTCACCGGAGATTGTGACTTCCCCACTGGATCTCGCACCCGACGATATATTCATCGATCTCACCCCCTCCTTCCGCAGACCCTTCTTCCTCAAATGCGAGGGATTCAACTTCGCCGGTTCCGTGAAGGCCAAGGCGGCCCTGAGCATGATCAGCGCGGCGGAGGAGGAGGGGCGGCTGCGCCCCGGCTCCACCGTGATCGAGTCGTCCTCCGGCAGCCTCGGCGTCGCCCTGGCCGCGATCGCCGCCGACCGCGGCTACACCTTCGTCTGCGTGACCGACAGCCGGTGCACGGAACGCCACCTGCGGATGATGCGCTCGTACGGCGCGGAGGTCGTCGTGGTGTCCGAGCCCGACCCGGTCGAGGGGCTGCTGGGTGCCCGGATCCGGCGGGTGCGCGAGCTGTGCCGCGAGACCCCGGGCGCGCTCTGGCTCAACCAGTACGCCAACGACGACAACTGGCGGGCGCACTACCGGGCCACCGGTCCGGCCATCGTCCGCGCCTTCCCCGACCTCGACTACCTCTTCATCGGCGCGGGCACCACCGGGACGCTCACCGGCTGCGCCCGCTACCTCAAGCACATCGGCCACCCGGCACGCGTCGTCGCGGTCGACAGCGTCGGTTCGGTGACCTTCGGCGGTCCGGCCGGCACCCGGCACATCCCCGGACTCGGCACCGGGCGGCGCCCGGAGATCGCCGACGAGAGCGTGGTCGACGAGATCCTGATGGTGCCGGAGCAGGAGGCCGTGCGGATGTGCCGCTCCCTGGCGCGCCGCGGCTACCTGCTGGGCGGCTCCACCGGAACGGTCCTGGCCGGCGCCTGGCAGCGCCTGGCGGACGCCGACCCGACGGCGCTGGCCGTCGGCATCTCCCCGGACCTCGGCGAGCGGTACCTGGACTCCGTCTACGACGACCTCTGGGTACGGGCCAGGTTCGGCGACATCACCGACGACGACCCGCTGTCGCACGCCGCGGCCGGAACGCTCGTCGGCAGCTGACCCCGCGGCGGCACCGGGCACCACGGGCAGCGCCCCGACCTCCCGGCCCCCGGCCACCGGCCGCCCCACCGGCCACCGCCCCCGGCCACCGCCCCTTCGCCGCCCACCGACGCCGGTGTCCGCCTCCCCCTCCCCTCCCCCCTCGCTCTCCTCCCCCTTCGACCCTGTACAGGAGCACCCATGTCCACCATGTCCGCCCCCGCCACCCCCGAGTTCTCGGTCATCGGCGGCAAGGCCGTCCACGACGTGCTGGCCGGCCACGAGTCGAGCATCATCGACGTCGTACGGGACGCCTACCTCGCCCACGGCGAGGGCAAGAGCGTCAACCCGCCGAGCTACTTCCTGCGCTTCCCCGACCGCCCCGACTCGCGCATCATCGCGCTGCCCGCCTCGCTCGGCGGGGAGCTGCCCGTCGACGGCATCAAGTGGATCTCCAGCTTCCCCCGGAACATCACGAGCGGGCTGCCCCGGGCCTCCGCCGTCCTGGTCCTCAACGACCACGAGACCGGCTACCCGTTCGCGTGCCTGGAGAGCTCCATCATCAGCGCGACGCGCACCGCCTCGTCGGCCGCGCTCGCCGCCCGCGAGCTGCACCGGGACCGTGAGCGGCCGCGTACCGTCACCTTCTTCGGCACCGGCCTGATCGCCCGCTACCTCTTCACCCACCTCCAGGGCACCGACTGGGAGTTCGACGAGATCAGCATCCACGACTCCAGCCGGGAGTACGCCGACGGCTTCGCCCGCCACCTCGCCGACCGCACCTCCGCCCGGATCGTCGTGCGCGAGTCGCCCGAGGAGGCGCTGCGCGCCTCGGGCCTGGTGGTGTTCGCGACCACCGCGGCCACCCCGCACATCCACGACCCGGCGTGGTTCTCGCACAACCCGACCGTGCTGCACATCTCGCTGCGCGACCTCGACCCGGAGATCCTGCGCGGGTCCTTCAACGTCCTCGACGACATCGAGCACTGCCTGAAGGCCGACACCTCCCCCCACCTGCTGGAACAGGCGACCGGCAGCCGGGACTTCGTCGACGGGACGCTGTACGACGTCCTGCGCGGCACGGTTGCGGTGCCCGGGGACCGGCCGGTGGTCTTCTCACCGTTCGGGCTGGGGATCCTCGACCTCGCCGTCGGCGCCCACGTGTACCGGGAGGCCACCGCGCGCGGCCTGGCCCAGCCCGCGCCCGGCTTCTTCCACGACCTCAGCCGTTACGCGTGACCGTCGCGCGCCGCTCCCGCCTGCCGTCCCCGGATCCGTCCGCACCCGCACCCGTCCGCACCCGGACCGCTCCCGACCTCCGTCCCCGCATCCGTGAAGGGAACACCGTCATGACCCTGCCCGTGCTCGTGATCTCCGACCCGCTGCCGGCGCGCCTGACCGCCGAGCTCCACGCCGACTTCGACGTACGCCACTGCCGGGGCGGCGACCGTGCCGCGCTGCTGGCCGCCGTGCGCGACGCCGAGGCCCTCGTCGTCCGCAGCGCCACCACGGTGGACCGGGAGGTCCTCGACCACGCGCCCCGGCTGCGCGTCGTCGCCCGGGCCGGGGTCGGCCTGGACAACGTCGACGTCGAGGCGGCGACCCGCGCCGGCGTGATGGTGGTCAACGCCCCCGTCTCCAACGTGACCAGCGTCGCCGAACTGACCGTCGGCCTCATCCTGTCGATGTTCCGCCACATCCCGGCCGCCTCCGCCTCCGTACGCGCCGGGGAGTGGCGCCGCGCCGACTTCCAGGGGTCGGAACTGAGCGGCAAGAGCGTCGGCATCCTCGGCTTCGGCCGGATCGGGCAGCTGGTGGCCGAGCGGCTCGCCCCCTTCGAGGTGGAGCTGCTCACCCACGACCCGGTCGTCAGCGCCGAGTTCGCGCACGCGCACGGGGTGTCCTGGCTCCCGCTGGACGACCTGGTCGCCACCGCCGACGTCCTGACCGTCCACGTCCCCCGCACCCCGGCCACCGTCGGGCTCATCGGCGAACGGGAACTGGCCCTCGCCAAACCGACCATGCGCCTGGTCAACACGGCGCGCGGCGGCATCGTCGACGAGGCGGCGCTCGCCCGCGCGCTGGCCGAGGAACGGATCGCCGGCGCCGCGCTCGACGTCTTCGCCACCGAACCGCCCGTCCACTCCCCGCTCCCGCACCTGGACACGGTGGTGTGCACCCCGCACATCGGTGCCGGTACGGCGGAGGCGCAGGACCGTGCGGCGACCACCGTGCTGGACGCGGTGCGGGCCGTGTTCCTCGGGATCCCGGTGACCGGTCCGGCCAACCCGGCGGTCGTCGCCCGTGCCGCCGCGAAGGAGGCGGTGGCCGTATGAGCGGCACGCGGAGCACCACGCACACCGGTCTGGTCCTGGCCGTCGCCTCGGCGTTCGCGTTCGGCGGCTCGGGCGTCGCGGCCAAGCCCCTCATCGAGGCGGGCATCCACCCGCTCCACGTGGTGTGGCTGAGGGTCGCGGGCGCCGCGCTGGTGATGCTGCCGCTGGCGGTCCACCACCGCTCGGCGCTGCGGCTGCGCCCGGGTCTGCTGCTGGGTTTCGGCCTGCTGGCCGTGGCGGGCGTGCAGGCCTTCTACTTCGCGTCGCTGTCCTACATCCCCGTGGGGGTCGCCCTGCTGGTGGAGTACCTGGCGCCGGCGCTGGTGCTGCTGTGGGTGCGTTTCGTGCAGCGCCGGCCGGTGACGCGGGCCGCCGCCGTCGGGGTCGTGCTGGCGGTGGTGGGCCTGGCGTGCGTGGTGCAGGTGTGGTCGGGGCTCGCCTTCGACCCGCTGGGGCTGCTGCTCGCGCTCGGCGCGGCGGGCTGCCAGGTCGGGTACTTCCTCCTGTCCGACCAGGGCCGGGCGGGCGAGGGGCGGGCCGCGGTGTCGCCGGTCGCCGTCATCGCGTACGGGCTGCTCGTCGGCGCGGTGGTGCTGACCGTGGTGGCGCGGCCGTGGCAGCTGGACTGGTCGGCCCTGGGCGGCAGTGCCCCGCTCGGTGGCACGGACATGCCCCGGGTGGTACTGATCGGCTGGATCGTGCTGGTGTCCACGGTCGCCGCGTTCCTCACCGGGGTGCTGGCGGTGCGTCGGCTCTCGCCCCAGGTGGCCGGGGTGGTGGCCTGCCTGGAGGCGGTCGTCGCCACGGTGCTGGCGTGGGCGCTGCTGGACGAGCGGCTGGCCGGGGCCCAGCTGGCGGGCGGTCTGATGGTGCTGGCCGGTGCGCTGATCGCGCAGCGTGCGACGCCGTCCGCCGCGGCGGGCGGAACGGCCGGGGAGCCTCGGGAGGAGCCGGTGGAGGAGGCCCCGGAGGTGCCCGCGGAGGAGGGACGGGACGCGCCCGCGGGGGAGGACCGGCGGTTGCAGTCCGTCCGCTGAACGCGGGCAGCGGCCGGGGCCCCGGCCGACGGTGGGGTACGCCGTCGGCCGGGGCCCCGCCGCGGTGCGGACGGGCGCCGGGTCAGCGCAGGCCGCCCGCGACCTTGGACGGGGTGACGCGCACGACGACCAGCCGGTCGGCGGCGGGCACGTTGTCCGGGCTGAACTCGGCGTACACCTTGCCGGTGTACTTCACCGACAGCTCGTCCAGCAGGGCCACGGCGTCCTCGTCGGTGAACTCCGCGGTGCCGCTGACCGCGGCGAAGCCGTACGGCGCGTCGGGCGGATTGACCATGACGGTCGTGCGCGGGTCCCGCCGCAGGTTCTTCTCCTTGCGGGTCCCGTAGGAGGTGACGAAGAGGATCTGGTCGCCGTCGGCCTTCGTCCACACGACGCTCAGCTGGGGGCTGCCGTCGGGCTGGATCGTCGCCACGGTCACGAAGAGCGGTGAGTCCAGGAGCTTCTTCACCGGCTCGGGGAGTACGGCTGGCATGAGGGGTTTCCTTAACGTGTGCGTACGGGGGGGATCAGGCGTCCTGGGCGGCGGTGGCGGGAACCGGAGCGGCCTGCGGGCCGCGCAGCAGCAGCGCGGTGGTCAGCACACCGACGACGAGGACCACGGCGACGGCGGCGATGCCGAGGTGGACACCGGAGACGGTGGCCTCCGCGGCGCTCACCGACGCCGCCTCCAGCGAGGCGATCCGGCCGGTGGCGATGGCGCCGATGACCGGGGTGCCGATGGTGAGACCGACCAGCTGGGCGGTGGTGGCGAGGCCGCCGGCCGCGCCCTGGAGGGCGTCGGACAGCCCGCTGGTGGCGGCGATCGTGTACGAGACGACGGCCATCATGTGGCCCCAGCCGGCGATTCCGGTGCCGACGAGCAGCAGAGCCGGCCCGCCGCCGGTGCCCAGCAGGAGCAGCATCAGGGTGCCCGCGGTCTGCACCAGGAGCCCCGCCGCCAGCGTCGCGCCCGGTCCCCACACGCGCACCAGCCGGGGCACCAGCGGACCGGCCACGAGCATCGCGCCGCCGAGTGAGGCGAAGCAGAGGCCGATCCGCAGCGGGTCGTACGCCATGACCTGGTGCATGTACATCGTCATCAGGAAGACCACCGAGGTGATCATCGAGAAGGTGACCAGGCCCGCGAAGTTGCCCCAGCCGACCGTGCGGCGCGTCAGGACGTGCAGGGGGACGAGCGGGGACGCGCTGCGCGACTCGATCCGTACGAAGGCCACGAGGAGCGTCACTCCTGCGGCGAGGGACACCAGCACCACCGGGTCGGTCCAGCCGCTCCGGTCGGCGGTGGTGACCCCGTGGATGACGGCGAGCAGTCCCCCGGAGACGGTCACCGCGCCGGGCACGTCGAGGGTGCCCTTCCCCGCGTTGCGCGACTCGGCGACCAGCAGCAGGGTGACCAGCACGGCGACGATCCCGAACGGGACGTTGATGAACATGGTCCAGCGCCAGTTCAGCGACTCGGTGATGACACCGCCGAGGATCACACCGGCGGTGAAGCCGAGCGACAGCAGCGCCCCGTTGATGCCCAGCGCCTTGTTGCGCAGCGGGCCTTCGGGGAACGAGGTGGTGATCAGCGCCATGCCGGTGGGCACGATCATCGCGGTCGCGAGCCCCTGGCCCACACGTGCCGCGAGCAGCGGCAGCGGCTCCTGGGCGAGTCCTCCGGCGAGCGAGGTCACCGTGAAGAGTGACAGTCCGACCAGGAACCACCTGCGCCGGCCGTAGAGGTCGCCGGCCCGGGCGAACAGCAGCAGGAAGCCTCCGGACGGCAGGGCGAACGCGGTGATCACCCACTGGAGATGGGAGAGCTCGAAGCCCAGGTCGTCACCGATGGTGGGCAGGGCCACGCTGACGATGGAGAAGTCGAGCGCGGCCATGAACTGCGCGGCGCACAGCACGGCGAGGATGCACCAGCGCCGGGCTCCCATGCGTTCGGGTGGCGGTACGGGCCGGGCGGCGGCGGGCGCCGCCCGGTCGGTCCGCACGGTGTCCGGGGACAGGGACATGGGTGAACTCCTTGTCGTGAGGAAGCGGAAGGAAACGGATGGGAGGGGAAGGCCGGGAAGGAAACGGGGAGGCCGGGGAAGGTGGGGAGGCCGGGAAAACAGGGGGCCGGGGAATCGGGGAGGCCGGGGAATCGGGGAGGGCCGCGGGCGGCGGGTGTGCCGGGTAGGGCCTCAGGCGACGCTGCTGCCGAGCAGTGCGAACTGCGCACGCGTGCTGGGCGGGTCGAGCGCCGGGTCCTGGTTGAGGATGGCCATCTCCAGTCGCCGCAGTTCGTGGCCCGGTTCCAGTCCGTACCGCTCGCGCAGCGCCGTGCGGGTCCTGCGGTAGACGGCGAGCGCGTCGGCCTGCCGCCCGCACCGGTAGAGGGCGAGCATCAGCTGCCCGCAGAGCCGTTCGCGGTGGACGTGCGAGGCGGCCGTCGACTCCAGCCCGCCCAGCACCGCGAGATGGCGGCCGCAGGCGAGCTGGGCCTCGAAGTAGTCCTCCAGGGCGGCCAGTTCGCAGTTCTGCACGGCGGCCAGCTCGGCCGTGTCGAGCCCGGACTCGACGAGGTCGGCGAGCACGGGCCCCTGCCACAGGTCCAGGGCGGTGCGCAGCAGCCGGGCGGCCTGCTCCGGGTCGCCGCCCGTCAGGGCGGTCCGGCCCTGCTCCACCAGCCGCTGGAAGCGGTACATGTCCACCTGGTCGGCGTCGAGGCTCAGCATGTAGCCGGGCGGCTTGGTCAGCAGGCTCACCCGCCGCTCGCACGGACGGTCCTGCGCCCCCTCGGTGAGCAGGCGCCGCAGCGCCCATATGGAGTTCTGCACGACCTTGCGCGCGGAGGGCGGTGGTTCGTCGGGCCACATCGCCGACATGAGCCGGCTCGTCGACATGACCCGGTTGGGTTGGAGCAGCAGCAGTCCGAGGACGGAGCGCTGTCTGACACCGCCCAGGGCCACGGGGCGGCCGCTCGCGATGACCTCGAGCGGGCCGAGTATCCGGAAGTGCATGATCCCTCGCTTCGTGGTGGGGGACGCGGTACCGGCAGGCGGTACGGAACGCGATGTCGGTCGGGGCCGAGCGGCGGCCGCGCGGGTGAGCGGCGGATGGTGGGCGGCCCGCGGGCGGGGCCCGGACGGTGGCCGCCCGGCGCGTGGGGCCGCGCGGGCGGCCCGTTCGGGCACGGGGGCGTCGGCGTACCCCGTGCGGTGCGGTGGTGGTTACAGCTGCCGTGGCCACAGGGGCCACGGGCCCGGGACGTCGTTCACCGGCGCGGTATCGGCCCCCGCTCCGGGGACACCGGGCGCGGGCGGCCGCTCCGCCGCAGCAGCCGCTTCACCCCGAACCGGCTCTTGTGCAGGATCCACCTCAGAGGCATGGCGGCATCGCCCGTCAGTCCGTGATCCGGCAGACGACGGTGCCGGCGGAGAGCGAGCCCCCCACCTCGGCGGCCAGGCCCTTGATGGTGCCGGCGCGGTGGGCGTTGAGGGGCTGCTCCATCTTCATGGCCTCCAGCACGACGACGAGGTCGCCCTCCTCCACCCGCTGTCCGTCCTCGACGGCGACCTTGACGACGGTTCCCTGCATCGGGGACGCCAGGTCGTCACCGGTGACCTGGCTCCCGGGCTTCTTGGCGGCGCGTCGTTT
>NZ_LWBU01000337.1 GCF_001646665.1 Streptomyces noursei
AGATCCCGTGCTCCCTACGGTGGCTCTGCTTCCTGTCGCTTGGGCGCTCGAGCCGTCGCCAGCCGCAGGCCGCAAGTCCTTATCAGCAATGGCGCCTGTGGGGGAGTGGGGGCTGGCGAGCTGTCGGGTGCCGGGAAACAGCTTCGGCCCCGCCATATGGCGGGGCCGAAGCGTGTCTCGAAGAGCGAGGGGAGGTTGTTAGTTGGTCGTCCTCCACATGCGGAAGAGCCGGTGTCCGGTATGGCCTAGC
>NZ_LWBU01000338.1 GCF_001646665.1 Streptomyces noursei
GCGTGTGGGCCCGCCCCTCCAGGGGCGGGCCCCCAAGCGTCCGCGCACCCGGGGGCCGGGGCGGGGGCGGCGGTCTGGGGAGGCAGCCGGGCAGGGACCGGGCGCACGCGCGCTCCGGCGGGGTCCGCGGCCCGGGCAGGGGCCCGCGGGCGGGCGGGTAGGGCGCGGCCCGGGTGATGGCGGCGCGGGGCCGGGAGCGGGACGTCGGCGGGAAGGGGGTCGGCCGGGCGGGGGGGGGCGCGGCCGGGCC
>NZ_LWBU01000339.1 GCF_001646665.1 Streptomyces noursei
GGAGGGTTTTCCGCGGGAGGTGTCGGCCGCCTACGACCGGGGGGCCCGGCAGCTGGTGCTGGACTGGGCGCTGCCGGGGTTCGACGTGGTGCCGGAGGCGAAGGGGGTGCGGTACCTGGTCGGTACGGATCAGGAGAAGCCGGTTCCCCGGCCGGTGACGCAGCGGCGTGCGCTCTACCGGGACGTGGTGGCGCAGTGCGTGCTGCTGGCGCTGCGCGAGGTGTTCGTCGCGGACGAGGCGGGGGCGCTCGGGGGGGGGGGGCCCCACGGGGTTGTGGGCGATCGGGACCCCGCGACGGGGGGGCCGGGGCGGGGGGGGCTCGCGACGGGCGCGGGGGGGGGGGGGGGGGTCGGGGGGGTCCCCCTGGGGGTGGTGGGAGGCGGCGAGGGTCTCACGGGTGC
>NZ_LWBU01000340.1 GCF_001646665.1 Streptomyces noursei
CTTGGCGGGACAGCTTACCACCAGGCGCTGGTCGCGGAAGAGCTTGGCGCCGCCGACCGGGACGGCGTCCGCCGCGCAGAGGTCCAACGGCGCGGAGGGGGTGGGCGTCTTCGCGGGGCCCAGCCTGGACTCGGTGGAGCAGGAGGCCGCGGCGACCCCTGCGGCCCCGGCGAGGGCGGAGGCTTACAGCACCGTAAGGCGGGTGGGGGGCAGGGCGGGCGGGGGGGGGGCCCGGGTGGGCGGGGGGTGG
>NZ_LWBU01000341.1 GCF_001646665.1 Streptomyces noursei
CGAGGGGCGAGGCGGCCAGGGAGAACGGGTAGGGCAGGACGAGCCCCGGGCGGGGGTAGCGGCGGGCCATCGCCTCCCGGTCGGCGATCCCCCCCACCCGCCCGTCGGCCACGGCGTCGGCCACGGGCACGGGGGCGTCGGGCGCGACCCCCCTCCCCGGGGCGGCGAACCCCAGGGGCACCCCGCTCCGCCCCGCCCGCCGCCTGGCGCTCTCCCCGGACCGCGGCCGTGAGCCCATGGCGATCCGCCC
>NZ_LWBU01000342.1 GCF_001646665.1 Streptomyces noursei
ACCCGCGCGCCTTCGGGGTGGCGGAGCTGGACGTCGACGGCCGGGTGGCCCGCCTGGAGGAGAAGCCCCCGCACCCCCGCAGCGACCTGGCGCTCGTCGGGGTCTACCTCTTCACGCCCGCCGTGCACGACGCGGTGCGCTCCATCGAACCGTCCGCGCGGGGCGAACTGGAGATCACCGACGCCCTCCAGTGGCTCATCGACGAGCACCGCACCGTCACCTCGACCGTCGTCTCC
>NZ_LWBU01000343.1 GCF_001646665.1 Streptomyces noursei
CCAGCACGTAGAGGGGCCGCCGCTCGCCGGGGCTCAGCCGGAGCACCCGGGCCCCCGCGTCGAGCACGTGCGGGCACACGCTGATCTCGCGGCCCTGTCCCAGCCACTGGTACCAGGACACGCCGACGCCCGCGAGGACGCCGACCCCCTCCCGGCCCAGGCCGGGCGTACGGCGCCGGGCTCCGCCGGGGAGACCCGCCTCGGCGGGGCTGACGCGGGCGCGGCGGCTCATCAGGAACGCGCGCAGCTC
>NZ_LWBU01000344.1 GCF_001646665.1 Streptomyces noursei
TACGCCGACCTGCTCACCGCCTTCGAACTGCGCGGCGGCTACGACGCCGACGCCCGGGTCGAGCGCGCCCTGCACGGCCTCGGCCTCCCGGACCTGCCCCGCGACCGCACCGCAGCCGGCCTCTCCGGCGGCGAACAGGTCAGGCTGCGCCTCGCCGCCCTGCTCGCGTCCGCCCCCGAGGTCCTCCTGCTGGACGAGCCGACCAACCACCTCGACGACGCCGCGCTCACCTGGCTCGAGGACCACCTGC
>NZ_LWBU01000345.1 GCF_001646665.1 Streptomyces noursei
CGACCACCGTAATGAGCACAGTGAACGGGCTGCGCAAGGCCTACGGGGGCAGGGACGCGGTCGCGGACGTGTCCGTCGCGGTCGCGGAGGCCGAGATCTTCGGCATCCTCGGGGCCAACGGGGCGGGCAAGACCACCACGGTCGGGTGCGTCGAGGGCCGCAGGCCCCCGGAGGCCGGCACGGTGCGGGTCGCCGGACTCGACCCGGTGGCCGACCACCGCGAGGTCACCCGCCTCCTCGGCGCCCAGCT
>NZ_LWBU01000346.1 GCF_001646665.1 Streptomyces noursei
CTGGAGGTACCGCGCCGCACCCCGTTCCTCGCCATCTCCAAGGCGGTGTCGGCGGCGATGGCGGCGGACCAGTACCGGGCGGTGACGGCCGGGTTCGAGGCCCAGCGGGAGATGACGCGGGCGGCCCTCGCCGAGGGCCCGGCCGCCGTGGTCGCCCGGCTGGCGGCCCATGTCAACGGCTGGGCCCCGCTGTACGACGCCCTCCGGCGCCCGCTGGCCCCCGCACCCCGGTGGGCGGCCCGCCCGGCCGCGCGGCTCCCCCGCGCGCCCCGCGGCCGCGCGGGCGGGCGCCGCCCCCCAGCACGCGTGGGCGGG
>NZ_LWBU01000347.1:0-12509 GCF_001646665.1 Streptomyces noursei
CCCCCCTCGCGCGCTGACCGCCGCCCGCCGAGTCGACACGTCAGACCTGAGAAGAACGGAAACCATCCCATGTCCCGGATCGTCCGATCCGTCCTCGCCATCGGGACCGGCGTCGCCGCGCTCGCCGGCGGCCTGACCGTCGCCGTCGCCGTCGCCGACGAACCGCCCGCTGCGGCCGCCGCCAGGGCCGCCGCGGTCGCACCGCCCACCGCCGTACGACTGCGGGCCGGCGTCGGCGACCTCTGCCTCACGATCGCCCGGGGCAGCCTGCGCAACGGTACGGACGCCACCGCGTCGGCGTGCGCGGATGACGCGGAGAACCAGCGGTTCGACCTGGTGCCCACCGGTGCGGGCACCTTCGAACTGCGGGCCGGGCACAGCGGCAAGTGCCTCGAAGTGCAGAGCGCGGGCACCAAGGCGGGTTCGGTCGTCCAGCAGTGGTGGTGCGGGCAGGGCCAGCACCAGCGCTGGAGCATGATCATGGTCGACATCGCCAAGGAGTCGTACGAGCTGCGGCCCGTCCACACGGCGACGGGCACCAACCGCTGCCTGGACATCGCACCCGTGGGCAAGGACGCCGGCGCGAGCGCGCAGCTCTGGCCCTGCAACGGCTCGGGCGCCCAGAAGTGGCGCCTCGAGCCGGTCACGGCCGCCTGAGCACCCCCGAACCCGTGAGAGGAAACCGATCCATCATGTCCCGGATCATCCGCGCAGCCCTGGCGCTGGGAGCCACGGCCGCCGTCCTGGCCGGCACCGCCACCGCCGTGCAGGCCGACGGGGGCGCCAAGGCCGGAGCGGCGGCCGAAGCCGCCCGTGCCGCCGCCGAGAAGGCCGCCGGGGCCGCCGACGACGACCCGGCCGTCGCGGCACGCGAGCTGGCCGTGATCGCGGCTGCCGTGGGCTCGGAGAAGGCGTCCCGTCTCAGGATGCCGCCGGTCGTCGTGCAGCTCACGGCCGCGCACAGCGGCAAGTGCCTGGAGATCGAGGGCGGCCAGAGCACGGACGGCGTCAACGCCCAGCAGTACACATGCAACAGCACCGAGGCCCAGAAGTGGACCGCCGACGCGGCTCCGGGCGGGACCTTCGAGATGCGCAACGTCAAGAGCGGCAAGTGCCTGGAGGTGCAGAAGGCCGCCGCCAAGCCCGGTACGGCCGTGCAGCAGTTCACCTGCGGTCAGGGCACGCACCAGCGCTGGCAGCTGCTGCTCGTCGACCCCGTGCGCAAGCTGTACGAGCTCCAGCCGGCCCACGCCGACGGGACGTGCGTGGACGTGCCCGGCGCCAAGAAGGACAACGGCGTCGACGTGCAGCTGCACACCTGCAACCGGACCGACGCCCAGCTCTGGCAGGTCCGAACCACCCCGTGAGCCCGCCGTGAGCAGAAGGCCGCGGACGGGGCGGGGCCGCTCGTGCGGACCCCGCCCCGGCGGCTGTGACCACTTTCGCGCGCGCCCGGGACGGCGAGAGCCGCACCCGGGGCTGAGCCCCGGGGTCCGGCCGGCCCGGACCCGGGCCGGCCGGACGGCGTTCGACCACCCCGCCCGCTGACCTCGGGCGGGGTTCTTGTGATCCATCATCGAGGGGGTTTCCCGTGTGGGGAAGAGTCCGGCCCAGGGCCGGAGGGCTGCGCGCAGGCGTGGCCGGGAACATGACGAGGGCCGTGTCCGTGGCGGTCGCGGTGGCGGTGCTGGGCACCGTCACCGGTGAGGCCGCCGCCGCGACCTCCGTGCGCGACGAGCAGGTGTCGCTGACGCGGACGCTGCAGTCGCTGGACCGGCTCGCGGAGGCGGTGAAGCCGCGCGGCGGCACCGCGCCGGCCCCCGCCGCCACGTCCGAGCTGGACCGGATCAGCGACGAGCGGGACCGGCAGCTGGTCGAGGACTTCGCGGAGTTCGACGAGGAGGAGGAGGTCCGCGAGGCCGCGAAGGCGGCGCTGGCGAGCACCGACCCCAACGCGATCCGCGACTTCCTGGAGCGCGGCGAGGCCGAGGCGCGGCAGCGTGCCAAGGACAAGCGTGCCGGCGCCGATGTGGAGAACCGCCGGAAGATCGAGGCGCTGCGCGGCACCGGCGGCTCCTTCTTCAACGCCGAGGTGGAGCGGGTCCTGAAGGGCACGGCGCAGGACCGCGCCGACTTCCTGGCCTTCGGCGCCGACATCGCCAAGCAGCGTGACGAGGCGGACAAGCAGAACGCCGCCAAGCGGGCGGAGGAGAACCGCAAGCGCGTCGAGATGCTGGCCTCCGTGGGCGGTCCCGCGGTCAAGCGGGCCGCCTTGGCGGCGCTGGAGTCCAAGGACGACGCGGTGATCGCGCAGTTCCTGGAGACGGGCTACCAGACCGCGGCGCAGCAGGACGCCGATGACCGTGCCGCGCACGAGAAGGCGCAGAAGGAGGCCCAGGAGGCCGCCGAGAAGCTGCGCGAGCTGGCCCGCAAGGCGGCCGTCGCGGCCGAGGCCCGTACCAAGCTGATCGCCGCGCACGGTGACGCGGTGAAGGCGCTGAAGAGCGCGTCGAACGCGATGAGCGCCGCCGCCGCCCAGTCCCGTGAGGCCGACCGGATGCTGGCGGCCGACAAGGCGGGCAAGCGCCTGTCGGACTACGGCCCGGTCAAGACGGAGGTCGCGCGGCAGGTCGGGTACGCCGAGGACGCGGCCAAGGCGGCCCAGGTCGCCGCGGCCCAGGCCAAGGTGCAGGCCGGCGTGCTGGTGGAGACCGGCCTCGAGCACGGCACCCAGTGGTCCGAGGTCGCCTCCGGCATCGCCGGTGCGGCGGACGCCGCCGCCAAGGCCGCCGCCACCGCGCGGCACGCGGTGGACGCCACCGCCGCCGACGCCGCCGGTCTCAACGCCAAGAACCAGGCCGAACTGCACGCCCAGCAGGCCGCCAAGTGGCGTGCCAACGCCGAGGAGCACGCCAAGGCCGCCGCCCGCCTCGCCGAGGCCGCCGAGACCCAGGCGAAGATCGCCGCGACCGCCGCCGCGCGTGCCAGGACGGCACGCCTGGCGGCCGAGCAGGCCGAGAAGGAGGCGTGGGAGCACGCCCGCAAGACCCGCGACGCCCGTATCGAGGCCCAGCGCCAGGCCAAGATCGCCGCCGAGCAGCGTGTAATCGCCGAACGCGAGCGCGACCTCGCCGCCGCCGCCCGCGCCCGGGCCGAGAAGGAACGGGACATCGCCGCGGCCGCACGCGCACGTGCCGAGGCCGAAGCCCGTACCGCCTCCGCCGCCCGCGCCCAGGCCCAGGCCGCCGCCGCCACGGCCGCCGCCGCGCGGGCGGACGCCGCCCGCCAGGACGGCATCGCCGCCGACGCCGACCGCCGGGCGCAGGGCGAGGAGACCAACGCCCGCAACGCCCGCAACGCCGCCTTCAAGGCGGAGCAGAACCACCAGGCCAAGGAGGCCCGCGCCAAGGCCACCGAGGCGATCGCCGCCTCCGGCCGCGGCACCATCGACGCGGGTGTCGCCCGTGCCGCCGCGGACGCCGCCCGTGCCGACGCCGACACGGCGGGTGCCGCGGCCGGTCAGGCCCGCAGCGCCGCCGACACCGCGAGCGGCGCGGCCGTACGGGCCCGTTCCGCCGCGACGGAGGCCGCGGGCGCCGCCGCCCGGGCACGGGCCGCCGCCGCCGAGGCCACCGCGCACGCCGCGCGCGCCAACGCCGCGGCGAACAAGGCCGAGGCCGCTGCCGCCGCCGCGAACGCCGCCGCCAACAAGGCGGAGGCCGAGGCGGCCCTCACGCGCGCCGCCGCGCAGCGCGCCAACCAGAAGGCCGCCGAGGCCACCGCGCAGGAGGCGCGGGCGGGCATCGCCGCGCACGAGTCCTCCCGGCTCGCCGGTCTCGCCGCCATGGAGGCGAACAACTCCCTCCAGGCCGCCAACCGCACCAAGGACGAGGCCCAGGGCGCCGTCCGTGAGGCGGCCACGGCGCGCGTCCAGTCGACGATCGCCGTTGCCGCGTCCGCCGCGGCCCGCGACACCGCCGCCGGCATCGCCGAGCCGGCCAACACGGCCATCACGCTCACCGCGCCGTTCAGCGGCAAGGACGTCGACGCCGACTTCGCCGCGGCGGTCGCCGCCGCCGCGGAGCAGATGGGCGCCGAGCAGGTCGCCTCGGCCGAGGCGAAGGCCGCCGAGGCCGTGAAGGCCGCCGAGGCAGCGGAAGCCGCCGCGAAGCGGGCCAACGCCCAGGTCGCCCCCGCCTTCAAGGCCGCCGCCGACGCGGCGCGTTCGTCCGCGAACGCCGCACGCTCCGCCGCGGCGGCGATGAAGTCGGCCGCGCAGGCCGCCGAGGAGGGCGCCAAGGCCCGGGCCGCCGCGGCCCGCGCCAATCAGGCCGACGCCCAGGCCCAGGCCGACGCGAAGCTCGCCCGCGCGGCCGCCAACGAGGCGTACGCGGACGCCACGGCCGCCCGCAACGCCGCCAACCAGGCGGAGGCGGAGGCGGCCCGCGCCCGGGGCGCCGCGGCCGAGGCCGACAGCCACGCGGTCGCCGCCAACAGCGCGGCCAGCCTGGCCGAGAAGGAGGCGAGCGTCGCCCAGGGCGCGGCCGCCCAGGCGGAGAAGGACGCCGCCGACGCGAACAAGTTCGCCGAGTCCGCCGAGGGCCACGCCAAGTCGGCGGAGGCGGCGGCGAAGAACGCCAACACCTACGCCCGCGAGGCGGACGAGGCCGCGAAGAAGGCCGAGGAGTACCAGCGCGAGCAGGAGCGCAAGGCCCGTGAGGCGGCGGCGAAGGCCGCGGAGCAGAAGGGCAGCACCGCGAAGCTCACCCCGTGGGAGCTCGAGGCGCTCAAGGCCGCCGGGATCTCGCCGGAGGACTTCGAGAAGGCACGCGCGCTCGCGGACAAGGACATCCTCGACTTCCTGGTCGAGAACGGTGGCCAGATCATCGCCGACCTCCTCTTCGAGGACATCAAGAAGTGCTTCAGCGAGGGCAACTTCGAGAGCTGCTTCTGGGCCGTGGTCGGCGCCCTGCCCTGGGGCAAGGCCCTGAAGGTGATCAAGGAGACGCCGGCGATCACCAAGGCGCTCGTCAAGATCGTCGGCGGTCTCGACGACTTCCTCGAGCAGTCGGCGGCGGCGAAGAAGCTCATCTCCAAGAGCCAGGAGCTGATCGACAAGTTCCGCAAGAACCCGCCGTGCCCGGACCCCGGCAACAGCTTCACGCCGGCCACCCGGGTGCTGATGGCCGACGGCACGTACAAGCGGATCAGGGACATACGCGTCGGGGAGCGGGTCCTGGCGACCGACCCCGCCACCGGTGACACCGGTGGGCGCGCCGTCACCCGCCTGATCACCGGCGAGGGGCAGAAGTCCCTGCGGGCGCTCACCGTCGACACCGACGGTGCGGCCGGTGACGCGACCGGCACCCTCACGGCCACGGACGGGCACCCCTTCTGGGTCGTCAACCGTCACGACTGGGTGGACGCCGCCGACCTCGTGGCCGGCGACCTGCTGCGTACGCCCGACGGCTCGACGAGGGAACTCGTCGGTGTGCGTGCCTGGAACCAGCCGCTGCGGGTCCACAACCTGACGGTCGACGACCTGCACACGTACTACGTGCTGGCGGGGAACGCCCCGGTCCTGGCGCACAACTCCACCTGCAAGCTCTACGGCGCGGCGCTCAAGACCGCCGAGATGGCCAACGAGCTGATCGAGAGCCTCAAGAAGACCGGCAAGCTGCCCTCGCACTACGTCACCAAGGACCAGGCCAGGGCAGCCGGCTGGGAGGAGGGCAAGGCCCTGGGCAACCACCTCAAGGACGGCCAGATCGGCGGCGACGTCTTCGAGAACAAGGACGGGCTGCTGCCCGACTACCCGGGCCGGACGTGGTACGAGGCGGACATCGGACTCACCAATACGATGAAGAGGTCCAAGCAGCCGGGCACCCGGCTGGTGTTCTCGGACGACGGACTCGCGTACGTGACGTTCGACCACTACAAGAGCTTCGTCCTGCTCCCCAACTGGAAGTGATGGTCATGAAGGTCGTCATCGAGGGTGCGGCCGTCCGCACCGTGCCGGACCTCCACGGGCTCCTGTCCCGGGCACTGGACTTCGGCCCCTTCTACGGGGCCAACCTCAGCGCCCTGTGGGATCGGCTGACCACGGACGTCGAACGGCCGGTGGAGCTCGTCTGGAAGGACGC
The DNA here is from genome assembly GCF_001646665.1 of Streptomyces noursei. GTDB lineage: Bacteria > Actinomycetota > Actinomycetes > Streptomycetales > Streptomycetaceae > Streptomyces > Streptomyces lavendulocolor. The sequence goes on from NZ_LWBU01000347.1 coordinate 6,144, forward strand.
GGACCTCAGCAGGGCCGCACTGGGCGAGGACGCCTTCGACCGGATCCGTGACCTCCTGCTCGAAGTACAGGAGCGGGACAGTTCGCGCGAGGAGTCCAAGCGCTTCTCGGTGACGTTCGAGTAGCCGGCAGCAGAGAAGCAAGACGGGCGAGCCCCGCCGGAGTCTCCGGCGGGGCTTTTCCGTCATCGCCCCCCACTTCACTGCCAAGAAAATTTTGCAAAATTCTGTTGGCGGAATCGTTCCGCCGCCCTACGCTCCCCCTCATGACCGACGACACCTTCCCCGCCGCCGGCAGCCGGCGGGTCCTCGACCCGCAGGAGGACACGGCCGCCTTCAAGGCGCTGACCCATCCCCTGCGCATCCGGCTGCTGGGACTGCTCCGGCAGGACGGGGCGGCGACCGCGAGCGAACTGGCCGCGGCGACGGGCGAGTCGTCCGCGTCGGCCAGTTACCACCTGCGTGTCCTCGCCAAGTACGGCTTCATCGCCGAGGCCGAGCACCGCGACGGCCGCGAGCGGCGCTGGAAGGCGGTGCACGAGGTCACGACCTGGAGCAACGCCGCCATGTCGGGCTCGGACGACGCCGGACGGGCCTTCCTCGCAGCGGTGCACCGCGCCCAGGCGGACCACTTCGCGCGGTCGCTCGCCGGGCACCAGCGCCGGCTGGACGCCGGGCTCGTCCCGCCGGAGTGGCTGGAGCCGTCGGGCGTGATGGACCTCATGGTGCGGCTGACGCCCGAGTCCCTCACCGAACTGTTCGAGGTGGTCGAGCGCACCATCGGCGACCTGGCCGCCCGCGACGGCGACGATCCGCGGGCCGAACAGGTCGCGCTCTTCCTCGCCGGTCTCCCCGTCGGCACCGGTCTTCCCGCCGGCGAGCCGCCCGCCCGGGAAGGCCGGGAACCGTGAAGCAGCCACTGGACCCCGCCACGGCCCGCCGCCGCTTCGCCACCGTCACCTTCCTGTTCTGGCTGCCCGTGGGGCTCTACCTCCCGGCACAGGTGCTGCTGCTGACGGAGCGCGGCCTGAGCCTCGCGGCCGTCGCCGGGCTCTACGCCGTGTACTCGGTGACCGTGGCCGTCATGGAACTGCCCACCGGCGGCCTGTCCGACGTCGTGGGCCGCCGTGCCGTCCTGGCCGCCGCGGGCCTGCTCAACGTCTGCGCCCTCACCGCCCTCGCGCTCGGCACCACCCTGTGGGCCCTGGCCGCCGCCATGCTGCTGATGGGCGCGGGCCGCGCCCTGTCCAGCGGGCCGGCCGAGGCGTGGTACGTCGACACGGTGCAGGCACACTCGGGGACCGACGCCGAACTGCGCACCGGCCTGGCCCGCGGCGGCACCGCCTGCGCCGCCGCGCTCGCCGCCGGGACGCTCGCCGGCGGCGTGCTTCCGCTGCTGCTCGGCACCGGCTCCGGCGCGGGCGCCCGGCTCGCCCGCGCCACCGACGGGCTCGTCGTCCCGCTCTCGGTGCCCGGCCTCCTCGCCGCGGCCGTCAGCGCCCTGTACGTCGTCCACGTGCTGTCCGCCCTGCCGGAGCCGCCCCGGCCGCCCGCGACCCTGCGGTCGGTGCTGGGCGGCGTCCCCGCGACGGTCGCGGGCGGAACGCGGCTGGCCGTACGGGAGCCGCTGCTCCGCCGGGTGCTGCTGACGGCCGCCGCGGCCGGAGCGGCCCTCGCCACCGTCGAACTGCTCACCCCCGGGCGGGCGGCCGGGCTGACGGGGGCGCCCGAGTCCGGGGCCGTGCTGTTCGCGGCGCTCGCCTGCGCGGGTTTCCTGTGCACCGCGGCCGGGAGCCACGGCGCGCCGCTCGTCGCCCGGTGGACGGGCGGCAGCGAGCGCGCCGCCCTGGCGAGCCTCGCGGTGAGCGGGTCCGGTCTGCTGCTGCTCGGTGTGACGGCCGCCTGGGACGGCACGGCCGCGGCGGTCCTCGCGGCGTGCGCGTACGGGCTGGTCTATCTGGGTCTGGGGGCCGCGGGCCCGAACGAGAACGACCTGCTGCACCGCCGGGTGGACGGCTCGGTGCGCGCCACCGCCCTCTCCGTGCAGTCCCTGGCCCTGCAGTCGGCCGGGGCCCTGGCGGGCCTGGTGGCCGGGACGCTGCCGGCCGGCCCGCTGCCGTGGCTGGTGGGGGCGGTGGCCCTGCTGGCGGGTGCGGCGCTGTGGGCCGGGCGGACGAGCCCCGTGCCCGCCGCTACGCCGTGAGCGCGCCGAACGCCTCGATGGCGCGCAGCGCGTCCGCCTGGGGCATGCCGGGCGGCTGGACACGCAGCACGATCCCGTCGGCGCCCATCTCCGCGTACTGGCCGATCCGTTCCTCGCACGCGGCGGTCGAGCCGATGACCGAGCGGGCGACGATGTCGTCCCACGGCTGGGCGTAGCGGGCGGCGTCGGCGGAGGTGCGCTTCCAGTCGCCGTACGCGTCGTAGAGGTTGCGCAGCGGGCTCTCCAGCGCGGCGCGGGCCGCGGCGCCGGTGGGGGCGGCGTACCCCTCCCGGCAGACGATGACCTCGGCGCCCAGGGAGCGGGGGCCGCGCGGGTACGACCGGTAGAGGGCGATCTTCTTCGGCAGTTCCTCGTCGGTCTCGTTGAAGGACGTCGTCCAGCCGTCGCACGTCCAGGCGGTGCGCTCCAGGGCCGCGGGCACCCGGCCGCCGTTCCAGATGCGGGGCCGGGGGCGCTGGACGGGCCGCGGCGACAGGAAGGCGCCCTCGACCGCGTACCGCCGGCCGTGGTGGGTGACCTCGTCCTCGGTCCACAGCCGGGTGACGAGCTCCAGGCACTCCTCGAACCGCGACACCCGCTCCTGCGGCCGCGTGCCGTACAGGGCGAACTCCTCGGGGCGGTAGCCGAGGACGAAGCCGGCGGTGAGGCGGCCGCCGGAGAGGACGTCGACGTGGGCGAGCGTCTCGGCCAGGGCCACCGGGTGGTGGACGGGGGCGATGAGGCCCGCGGTCGCCAGCCCGATCCGGTCGGTGTGGGCGGCGAGGTACGCCAATGAGGTGAGGGCCTCGTGGTAGCCGGGCCGGTGGAGGTGCCGTTCGCCGAGGACGGCCCACGCGAAACCGGCCTGTTCGGCGAGGCGCACCTGCTCCACGGCGTCGGCGAGTCGCGGCCGGTCGGCCCGGTCGGCGTAGAGGTTGACGTACAGACCGAGTCGCATCAGAGCGCCGTCCCTTTCGTCGGTGGCCCTTCCTTTACGGTCCGGACCGTAAAGGCTAGCGTGTCGAGAACGGCCGCGACAGACGGGAGCACACCCATGTCGGCACGTGAGGAGCTGGTACGGCGGTTGCGCGGGACCGTCCTTCCGGCGGTGGCGACCCCGATGGACGCGGCCGGCGTGGTGGACGCCGGGGCGCTGCGCGGGTACGCGGAGCGGATCGCCGCCGAACCGGTCGGCGGGGTGGCGGTGTGGGCCCACACGGGGCGCGGGCTGTACCTGTCGGAGCGGGACCGGCGCCGGGTCCTCGCGGTGTGGCGGGGGGTTGTCGAAGGGCCGTTGGGGGCGGGGGGGGGGGTGCCGCGTGCGGCCGGGGCGGTGGGCCTCGCGGACGCGGTGGAGGCGACGGTGGCGATGGCGGTGGCGGCCGCGGAGGGCGGCGCGGACGCGGTGATGGTCTATCCGCTGGCGCAGCTGGACGGGGACGACGACGCTGCGGTGGAGTTGCACGAGCGGGTGGCGGCGGTGAGCGGGCTGCCGGTGGTGGGGTTCTTCCTGCACGGGGAGGCGGGCGGGTACCCGTATCCGCCCCGTCTGGTGGAGCGGTTGCTGGCGCTGCCGTCCGCGGTGGGCGTCAAGCTGGCGACGCTGGACCGGGCGATGGCCTGTCAGGACGCCATCGGGGCCGCCCGGCCGAGCGGACGGCTGGTCATCACCGGCGAGGACCGGATGTTCGGGCCCTCGCTGATGTGGGGCGCGGACACCGCCCTGGTGGGGATCGCGGCGGCCCGGGTGCCGCTCACGAGCGCGGTGCTCGACGCCTGGCGGGCGGCGGACCACGAGCGGTTCGTACGGGCCTCGGCGCGGCTGGACCGGTTCGCGGAGGTGACGTTCCGCGCGCCCATCGAGGGCTATGTGCAGCGGATGCTGTGGGCGGCGGTGTGGGAGGGGCTGGTCCCGGAGGAGGCGGCGCACGATCCGTACGGCCCGGCGCTGCCGGAGGGTGAGCGGCGGGCGGTGGTCGACTGCCTGGAGGCGCTCGCCAAGGAGCCGGCCCAGGACCGCGCCGGGGCGTGACCCCGGCGCGGCACACCCGTGCGCGGTCCGCACGGGGTCCGTGGCCGAAGGGGTGGCCGGGCCGTGGCCCCCGGCGCGGCCGGCCGGGGGCGAGCGGGCGGTGCGGAGTGAGGGGCCGTCAGTTGGCGAGCAGGCCCTTCAGGACCGCCTCGTACTGGGCGGTGATCTCCGACGGGCTTCCCGACGGGCACAGCGGGTCGAGCCGGAGCCGGGCGAGGGCGCGGGTGGACACGCCCCAGGCGTGCCAGGTGGCGCGTTCCCAGGCCAGTTGCGGCGGGTTGTACCAGCCGTCGCCGAGCCCGCCGAGGACGAGGGCCGCCTCGCCCTCCCCGGGTTCGAACGGCCCGAGCCGGTAGACGGAGCCTCCGAAGACCGAGGCGTAGACCTGGCCGAAGTGGACGCTGATCTCGCCGTAGCTGGGGAGCTTGCCGGTCCTGAGGACGGTCCGGGTCTCGATGTCCATGGCGAACCAGGAGCCCGCCTGCCGCTTGTAGACGCCGTACAGGATGCCGTTGTGCACCTCGATGTGCTGGATGCTGGCGTTGCCCTCGACGGGCGTCACCTCCCACAGCACGGTGCGGCGGCGCACGTCGTAGGCGACGACGGTGGCGTTGGGGCGGGTCGGGGTGATGCTGCCGCCGCCCCAGGTGTCGCCGGCGAGGTACGCGGTGCGGTGGCCGATCCGGTCGTCGAGGGCGACGGACATCACGCTCTGGTCGGTGATGACGTCCTTGTGGACGGTGAGCCTGCCGCGTGAGCGTTCGACCAGGGTGAGGGCGCCCTTGAGGCCGCCGGCCGGGGGCGCGCTCGCCACCAGCAGGAGGTCCTGCTCGGGGACGTAGGCCATGTCGGTGGGGCGTTGCTGGTCGTTGTCGATGAAGCCCATCGAGCGGACCCTGCCGCGGCGGGGGTCGATCTCCAGGAACTCGGTGCTGGGGTACATGGCCGCGTACACCTTGCCGCCGATCGCCCGGAGGGTCTTGGGCTCGCCGGGGATGCGGATGCGTTTCGAGGTGCCGTGCGCGGGCCGGTGGGTCGTCAGGGAGTAGTGCCCGCCGACGTGGACGGTGCCGCCGGACTCGTACGCGATGGACTGGACGGGGTCGGGGCCGGACAGGCCGATGTCGATGAGTTCGACCAGCTCGGATCTGCCGGTGGACACGTCCAGCCACCACAGCCGGCCGCTGCCCACGGCGCCCAGCATCGTGCCGTCCGGGAGGGGCACGAGGGCGCGGTGCTCGTCGCCGGTGGCGGGGGCGGCGACCTTGACGAGGGTGTCGCCGTCGCGGCGGTAGACGGTTCCGCTGGGGCGGCCGACGCAGTAGAGGGTGCCGTCGGCGGTGACGGTCATGGCGTCGGCAATGCGCTCGGGGGCGGGGATGGGGATGACGTGGGCGTCGCTGCCGTCGGGGGCGAGGTCGAGGATGGTCTTCCCGAAGGAGCCGTAGACCCGGCCGCCGCGGGCCAGGAGGGCGGAGGCGCCGCCGTACGGGGTCGGGGTGATGTTCCGTCTGACGCCGGTGACCCGGTCGTAGGCGACGATGAAGCCGCGCGGCAGGGTGCCGGCGTAGACGTACCGGTCGTCGGCGGCGATGGCCCGGACGTACTGCTCGCCGGCCATGGCCGCGCCGAGGTTGCGCAGCGTCCCGGTCTGGGGCTTGTACTCCCAGACCTCGCCGCGCGGGCTGGTGCCTGCGTAGACCGTGCCGTCGGGGGCGGTGGTGAGGCACCAGACGAAGCCGCCGGCCGGGCCGACGGTGCCGATGCGGGTGACGGTGCCGGTGGCGGGGTCGATGCGGTGGATGTCCGGGAAGGGGTAGGTGCCGATGTACACCTGGCCGCCGGAGACGGTGGCCGCCCAGCCGCCGTCGCCGCGGTCGAGCCGGAAGGTTCTGGTGAGCTTTCTCGTCGTCAGGTCGATCTCGCCGACGAGGGTGGGGTTCTGGCCCCGGGCGACGACGTAGGCGTGGTCGCCGAGCACGGTCGTCCCGACGATCGCCGCCGTCAGGGACGCGACGCCGTACGTGGTGACCGCGGGCCCGGAGCAGCGGTGCCCGGTGGTGCCGGCGCCGTCGGCGGGTGCGGGCGCGGGTGCGGCCGGCGGTGTCGTGGCGGCGTGCGCCGCGCTGGGGG
>NZ_LWBU01000347.1:12529-220268 GCF_001646665.1 Streptomyces noursei
TGGTCTGTCCCGCCACTGCCGCCAGGGTGACCCCGGCTCCGGCGTTGAGCAGTCGCCTGCGTTCCATGCGTCCCTCTCCTGTTCCGGTGGTTCGGATCGCCTCACACGACCGGTGGCAGGGCCGTGCCGACCTTCAGGTCGAACAGCTCCGCCGCGTTGCGCCACAGCACTCGCTCCAGCTCTTCCTCCGTGAACCGCGCGTCCCGGACCACGCCCAGGGACACGCAGGGGTCGATCAGGGTCGCGTCGGTGCCGAACAGCATCCGTTCGACGGGGACCCCGGCCTCGCGGGCGTACGCGATCCGTCCCGCGTCGGTGGCCGTGCGGCAGTGCTCCAGGTAGAGGCGGTCGCAGGCGGCCGCGGCGTGCGCCGCCTCGCGCCAGGCGTCACCGCCCGCGTGGCCCATGATGACGCGCAGCCCGGGCCGCGCGTCGACGAGTTCGGGCAGAAGGGTGACCTCGCGGCCCCAGGTGTGCAGCAGCAGCGGTACGCCCGCCTCGGCGACCACGTCGAAGGCCTCGGCCATCTCGCGGCAGCCGGGCATCCGCCCCGGGTAGTGGGTGTGGATCTTGGCACCGACGAACCGGCCGGTGTCCAGGCAGCGCCGGAGGTCGGCGGCGCTCTCCTCGATGCGGTTGGGGTTGACGACGGCGTACCCGTACAGCCGGGGCCGGGTCTCCAGCGCCTCGCGGAGGGCGGCGTTCCCGGCGACCGCGTCGTACACCACGGCTTCGGACGCCGAGACGATCTGCAGGTCGATGCCGTAGCGGTCCATCAAGGCGAGGTTGGTGTCCGCGTCACCGGTCGTCAGGTGGAACTGCCAGCGGCCCACGTGGGCGTGCACATCGATGATCGGCATCAGGCGAGCAGCTCCTCGACGTTCTTGGTGGCGATGGCGGCACGGTCGTCGGGCGAGATGTCGGCGTACCGCAGCTTCAGCGTCTGCGGCGAGATGTCCATGAAGGGGGTGCGGGAGCCGAAGACCAGGTGGCGGGAGCCGACGGCGCCGACGACCCGTTCGATGGAGTCGGGGCCGGACAGCATGCGGGTGGTGGCCCGGAAGCCGGGCTCCTCGCGGGCCATGAGGAGGAAGTCGGCGAGCAGGTAGGCGTGCAGGTCGAGGAAGACGACGTCCGCGCCGCGCCCCATCAGGGGCGGACCGAAGCGGCGGGGGTCGCCGTCGTGGAGGAGCACCATGCCGCGGCCGATCGCCAGCTCCACCACGTGCCGGTAGCCGGGGAAGCCGGGCTCGGCGGCCTGTTCGAGGGTGAAGAGCCGCAGGAACCGGACCCCGGCGGCGGCCAGTTCGTCGAGGCGGTCCTCCGCGGTCGGGGCGTCGCGCACGTCGACGGTGCCGACGGGCCGCAGTTCCGGGCAGCCGGCGAGGTCGCGGAGCGTTTCGGCGTTGCCCGCCGCGTCGTCGTAGAGCGGGCCGCGGGTGGAGAGCGCCAGGGCGCCCGCGACCGGGGAGGCGCGCAGATGGGCGCGGACCTCGTCGAGGCCGGTGTCGCGGTGGTGGCGGGGCCACGGCCCGTACAGGACGTCGACGTCCCAGCCGACGTGCTCCTCGGGGGTGGGCCTGAGCCATGCGTACGTCCGTTGCGGCGACTCGCTCATGATGCGGCGACCTTCCCCAGCGCCTGCGCGATCCGGTCCACGTCGTCCTCGCGGTAGGCCTCGTTCCACGGCAGAACAAGCAACGTACGGTCGATGAGCCGCTCGGCGCGAGGACACAGGCCCGGCGGGTACCCGGACAGTGCCGGATTGGCGTACAGCGGACGCTCCAGGTAGCCGGGGAGGGCGGGGACGCCGAGCTCCGCCAGCGCGGTGGCCCAGCGGGTGTTGTCGTCGACCAGCAGCGGGACGACCCACCAGGCGTGGCCGGGGTGCCGCCGGGGCATCGTCACGCCGGGCAGCCCGGCGACGGCGGCGGCCAGGCGCCGCGCGCTCGCCCGGCGGCGGGCCACGACGTCGGCGACGCGCGTGAGCTGGACCCGGGCGACCGCGGCGGCCAGCTCGGTCATGCGGTAGTTCAGGCCCATGGTGCGGTGGATGCGGCCCTCGGCGCGGTCCCAGCCCTTGTCCATGAACAGCCGCATCCGGGTGGCGAGAGCGGGGTCGTCGGTGACGCACAGGCCGCCGTCGCCGGCGGTGATGTGCTTGTACTGCTGGAGGCTGAAGCAGGCGACGTCGCCGGCGGTGCCGAGCAGCCGTCCGTCGTCGTCCTCGCCGAGCCAGGCCTGCGCGCAGTCCTCGACGAGCAGCAGTCCGTGCCGGTCGCAGATCTCCCGCAGCCGTACGGTGTCGGCGGCGCCGCCGAAGAGGTGGACGGCGATGACGGCCTTGGTGCGCGGGGTGATCGCCGCCTCGACGGCGTCCGGGTCGAGGTTCCCGTCGTCCTCGCGCACGTCGGCGAAGACGACCCGCCCGCCCTGGGCGAGGACGGGTGCGACCGTGCCGAAGTCGGAGATCGGGGTGGTGACGACCTCGTCGCCGGGGCCGACCCCGGCGGCGGCGACGGCGAGGTGCAGGGCGGCGGTGCCCGAACTGGAGGAGACGGCCTCGGCGCGCCCGTACAGCCGGGCCATCTCGCCCTCCAGCTCCCGGGCCTCGCGTCCGAACGCCCCGCACAGGACGGCCGAGTCGAGGACCCGGAGCACCGCCGCGCGTTCCTCCTCGCCGAACGTCCTTCCCCGGGGGTCCAGAACTGTGGGCAGCGGCATTTCCCGTTGCGGCATCGGGGGATTATCCTCTCGGCAGCACGCGATTATGGCCTGGGCCGAAAGTAGAACCCCTGTCGACGGCCGTCAATCAGGCGTCACCGAGCAAGTCGCACCCGCGAGTACACCCGGCAGAACGGAGACCGACCATGCCGCTCACGGTCGGCGTGATAGGTCCCGAGGACCTGGTCCACAAGGTGGTCGCGGTCGGCGGCCGCGCCGCCGGATCGGCACGGCTGCTGCCGCTGCCGTACCGTCACGAGGACGAGACCACCCGGGTGGTGACGGACGCCCGGTCACGGGCGGACGCGCTGCTGTTCACCGGGGTGGTCCCGCACGCGCTGGCCGACGCGGCCGGGGTGCTGGACCGGCCGGCGATGTACGTGCCGTACAACGGGGCGACGCTGCTGCGGGTGCTGGTGGAGCTGCTGCGGCTCGGGCACGACGTCTCCCGGGTGTCGATCGACACGCTGCGCAGGGACGAGGTCCTGGAGACGATGACGGAGGCCAAGCTGCCCACGGACCGGGTGCGGGTGCTGCCGTACCGGCCCGGCCTGACGTCGCAGGACGTCGTCGACTTCCACCTCGAGGCGCGGGACGCGCAGAAGACCAGGGTGGCCATCACCTGCCTCGGGTCGGCGTTCCACGTGCTGGAGCAGCACACGCACGCGGTACGCCTCGCCCCGTCCCGGCACTCGATACTGGCGACCCTCCAGGCGCTCGTCCTCGCCACGGCCGGACGGCACAGCGGGGACGCGCAGGTGGCGCTGGGCATCGTCGACCTGCCGGCGGGCACCGGGGTGGACGCGCGGCTCCCGGAGGACATACGGGTGCTCGGCGGCAGTCTGGCCGAGCTGCCGGACGGGCGGCGGCTGCTGGTGACGACCCGCGGGGTGCTGGAGACGGCGACGGAGCGGTTCACCCGGATCCCCTTCCTCGACGCCCTGGCGTCCCGGCACGGCTCCGCGTACGTGGGCTTCGGTCTGGGGCGTACGGCGGCGGAGGCGGAGGCGCTGGCCCGGCGGGCCGTCAACCGGGCGCGCTCGGTGGGCCCGGCGGCCGGGGTGGTGTCCATGGCGGACGACGTCGACATCGTGATCGCGCCGGACGCCGCCGGGGTGACGGGCGGTGTCCCCGGTGAGGCCGGGGCCGCCGGTGCCGCCGGGGTGACCGGTGGCGCTTCCGGGGCGGCCGGTGCCGCCGGGGACCGGTCCGCACGGCCGTCCGCCCTCTCGCCGGAGAGCCCCGCACTGCTGGCCCGCCGGGTCGGCCTGCACCCGCAGACCCTGGACCGGCTGCGGGAGCTGACCGCCGCCGACGGGGCCGCGGGCGTGACCGCCCACCGTGTCGCCGAGCACCTGTCCGTGCAGCAGCGCACGGCCCGCCGCATCCTCAAGCGCCTGGAGCGGGCGGGCGTCGCCGTACCGACCGGGAGCCGCCAGGAGGGGCAGACCGGCCGCCCTCCGATCGTCTACCGGGTGCACCTGTAGCCCGCGGCCCACCGATTGCGGCCAGGGCCGAAACCCCGACATCGCAGCCGCCGCGGTGGGAGCGCCGTACGGCGGAGACCAAGGAGCTCGCGCGTGAGAATCGCCTCCTTCCACACCCGGGTCGTCCGTGCCCGCTACCGCCGCCCGTTCGTCATCAGCAGCGGCACCAGCCCCGAACTGGTCAGCCTCGTCGTGGAGGTGCGGACGACCGACGGCGCCTCGGGCTTCGGCGAGGCGTCGCCGATGACCGCGTACACCGGCGAGACCCTCGCGGGGCTCCGCGCGGCGGTGACCGAGCACGTCGCGCCCGCGCTGGTGGGGCGCGACCCGCGCGACCTGGCCGGTGCCCATGCCGCGATGGACACCGCCATCCGGGGGCAGCACCTCGCCAAGGCGGCGCTGGACCTGGCGCTGCACGACCTCGCGGCGCGGGACGCCGGGTGGCCGGCCCACCTGCTGCTGGGCGGCGGGCGGGTGACCGGCCCGGTGCCGACGACATGGGTGGTGGGGCTGGGCACGCTCGACGAGATGGCGGAGGAGGCCGCCCGGTACGCGGCGGCCGGCTTCCGCCACATCAAGCTCAAGGGCGGTGAGGACCCGGCGCTCGACGTGGAGCTGGTGGCCGCGGTGCGCAAGGCGGTGCCGGACGCGGTGGAGCTGTCGCTGGACGCCAACGAGGGGTACGCCCCGGGCGACGCGGCACGCGCGGTGGGCCGGCTGGCGGACGCGGGCCTGGACCTGGTGGAGCAGCCGCTGCCCCGCTGGGACCTGGAGGGGATGGCGGCGCTGCGGGCGCGGGGCGGGGCGCGCGTGATGGCGGACGAGTCGGTCCAGTCGGCGCACGACGCGCTGGAGGTGGTGCGCCGGGGCGCGGCCGACGTGCTGAACATCAAGGTCCTGAAGGTGGGCGGGCTGTACCGGGCGCGGCAGGTCGCGGCGCTGGCCGAGTCGGCGGGGCTCGCGGTGAAGATCGGCACGATGCCGGAGCTGGGCGTGGCGACCCTGGCTGCCGCGCACCTGTCGGCGGCGCTGCCGCACGCGACGGTCCCGCCGGACCTGGTGGGCCCGCTGCTCGTGGAGGAGGAACCACTGGCCCCGGCCGCGTTCGCGTCGACGCCGGGCACGGGAGTGGTGGAGCTGCCGCTCGCACCGGGCCTGGGGCACCAGCTGGAGGGCACCCCCGGCTGAGGGCGTCCCCGCCCAGGCGTATACAAATGAACCGACAAGGGGACGAAGAACGCGGGGGCGGATCAGCACGGTGACGGACAAAGCGGCGGCCGGGGCGGCGGACACGGCCGGTACGACGGACAGGGCCGGTACGACGGACAGGGCCGGTACGACGGACGGGGCCGGTGCGGAGAACGCGCCGGACGCGACGGACTCGGCGGACTTCGCCGGCGCCATGCGCACGAACTCGGCGGGCACGGCGGACACGACCGGCGCGACGGACGGGCCGCAGTCCCCCGACCGGGCGGGCGGGGCCGGTGTGCCCCCGTCGCCGGGGCGGCGGCTGATCAGCGTCGACGTGGCCCGGGCGATCGCCGTGTTCGCCATGTTCGCCGCGCACATCGGCCCGCCCGCGAAGCCGGAGGGCGCGGGCCACCTGCTGGTGGCGTTCGACGGGCGGGCGCCCGCCATCTTCACCCTGATCGCGGGGCTCTCCCTGACGCTCTCGCGCGGCGGCGCCCGGCCGCGCCCCGGCCCGCCGCCGGCCGGCGCGTGGCGCTCCACGCTCATCCGGTGCGCGGTCCTCGCGGCCCTCGGGCTGGCGCTGACCGAGCTGCGGTCGGGCATCGCCGTGATCCTCACGTTCTTCGCCCTGTACTTCCTCGCGGCCGAGCCCCTCGCCCGGCTGGGCACCCGCGCCCTGACGGCGGTGGCCGCCGTGTCGGTGGTCGCCGGCCCCGTCCTGTCGTACGTCCTGGGCCCCTTCTTCGGCTACCGCGTCGTCGGCCGCGGGCGCTATCCGGGCTTCGAGGCCGTGACCAGCTGGTCGAACTTCACCGACGCGCTGGACACGCTGCTGCTGTCGGGCGCGTACCCGTGGCTGACGTACTTCCCGTACGTCGTCGTCGGCATGGCCCTGGGGCGCCTCGTCGACCTGCGCCGCCCCGGTGCGGCGCGCCGGCTCCTCGGCTGGGGGGCGCTCGCCACCGTGGCCGGGCACGGCCTGTCCGCGCTGGCGCTCGGGCCGGGCGGCGGGCGCGAGGTGCTGCTGCGGGCGATCGCGCAGAGCCACGCGTACGCGGTGAACACCCCCGATCCGGTGCAGGCCGTCCTGAACCGGCAGGCGGGGGCGATCCCCAGCACCTCGTGGGCGTGGCTGCTGGTCGACGGCCCGTACAGTCAGACCCCGTTCGAGACCGTCGCCAACATCGGCGCGAGCCTGCTGCTGCTGGGCCTGGCCGTCGCGGTCTGCCGCATCACGGTCCTCGCGGCGCTGCTGCGCCCGCTGGCCGTCGTCGGCACGATGGGCCTGTCGGTGTACGCCGTGCACGTCGTCGCCCGCGCCGAACTGCACCCGCACCACGGCTGGCCGGCCCTGGGCGCCTTCTGCGGGGTCTCGCTGGTGGCGTGCGCCGTCTGGGCGTTCGTCTTCCGCTCGACACCGCTGAGGCGGGGGCCGCTGGAGTGGGCGCTGCACGCGCTCATGCCACGAGCAACCGGTCCCGCAGCCGGGCGGTCACGGCGTCCGTGACGCCGACCCGCTGCCCGAGGTAGCCGCGGACCGACCCGTACCGGGCCGTCAGGTCCGCGAACACCAGCTCCATGACGGCGGCGGGTGCGCGCCCGTACCCGGGCCACTTCAGCTCCCGGCCCGGGTGGGCGGCGCGCCAGTCGGCGGTGAGCCGTTCGGTGGCCAGCTCGGTGAGCGCGAAGTCCTCCCCCACCTGCTCCGCGGACACGCCGAGCAGGGTCAGCACGAACGCGGCGATGAGCCCGGTGCGGTCCTTTCCGGACGTGCAGTGGAACACGACGGGGCCCTCGTCCCCGGCGATGATCTCGATGGCCTGCCGGATCTCCGCGTGCCCGTCCTCGGTCACCTCGGCGAACCGGTCCGCGAGGTACCGCCACGGGTCGAGGGCGGGGTCGATCTCGGCCTGGTCGTACGGCCGGTGCTCGATGCTGCAGTTCGCGTACCGGAACCGGTGCGCCTCGGGCACCCTGCCCTTCGCCTCGATCTCCCACGGGTAGCGCAGGTCGACGACGGTGCGGACGCCCAGCCCGAGGAAGCGCTCCCAGTCGGCCCCCCGCAACTTCCCGAGCGAATCGGCCCGGTACACCTTCCCCCACGCAACGGTCCGCCCGTCGACGGTCCGGTATCCGCCCAGGTCACGGAAGTTGTGCAACCGCTCGAACCCGATGTGCCGCTCCACGCGTACGCCCCCCGTGTTCGCCGACCTGCCCGACGCCGACCGCCCATCGTAGGCGGCGGCGTCGTCGGGGCGGGCGGGGCGGGGCGGGGCGGGCGGGTGTGGTGCGGACCTGGCCCGTCACCCTGCCGTCGGGCCGTGTCCGGGGGTGGGGCGGGTTTTCGGGGTGTCGGGGTGGGTGGTCTGCCAGGAGTGCCAGAGGGACGCGTAGGCGCCGTCCGCGGTCAGGAGCTGGTCGTGGCTGCCGAGTTCGACGATCCGGCCGCGGTCCATGACCGCGATGCGGTCGGCGTCGCGGACCGAGTCCAGGCGGTGCACGATGGAGATCACCGTGCGGCCCTCGATCAGCGCGGCGAGCGAGCGCTCGACGCGGCGGGAGGCGGTGGAGTCCAGGAGTGCGGTGGCCTCGTCCAGGACCAGTGCGTGCGGGTCGGACAGCAGCAGCCTGGCCAGGGCCAGTTGCTGGGCGGCCGACGGGGACACCGGGGCGGCGCCGGGGCCGATCTCGCTGTCGAGGCCGTCGGGAAGGGCGCGTGCCCAGTCGGCCAGCAGGACGGTGTCCAGGGCCTCCCACAGCCGCTCGTCGGGCGGGGCCTCCTCGCGGGCGAGCGTGAGGTTGTCCCGTACGGTGCCGGTGAAGACGTGCTGCTCCTGGGTCACCAGGACGATCTCGCGCCGCAGTTGGCCCACCGGAAGGTCGGCGATGTCGGCGCCGCCGATGCGTACGGTGCCGCGGGTCGGGTGGTGCACGCCGGCCAGCAGCTTGCCCAGGGTGGACTTGCCCGCGCCCGAGGCGCCGACCACGACCAGGCGCTCGCCGGGGGCGATGTCGAGGTCGATGCCGGACAGGACCTCGCGGCCGGGGCCGTAGCCGAAGCCGACGCCCTCCAGCCGGATGGCGTGGCCCTGGGTGGCCGCCGGCGGCCGGGGCTCCTCGCGCGGGAGCCGGTCCACGCCGAGGATCCGGCGGAGCGCGGCGTTGCCGATCTGGAGCTCGTCGGTCCAGGTGAGCAGGTCGTTGAGGGGCTCGCCGAGGGCCTGCACGTACAGCACGACAGCGGTCAGCGCGCCCAGCCCCACGGCACCGCGCTGGTAGGCGAGCCCGCCGATCAGCAGGGTCAGCGCCATGGGCACCATCGTGGCGAGGTCCAGGCTGGGGAACCAGATGGTCTGCAGCCAGGTGGTGCGCTGCCTGGTGCGTACCACCTGGTCGACGGCGGCGCCGTGGCGCCGCACCTGGCGGGGGCCGAGCCCGAGGGCCTCGACGGTGGCGGCGCCGCGCGCGGTCTCGTGCGTGACGGCCAGGACGTCGGCCTCCTGGGCGAGCAGCCGCTCGTAGGCGCGGGTGGCGCGCGGCCGGTACCACCAGGTCGACAGGACCGCGAACGGCACCCCGGCCAGCAGCCCCAGCGCGAGGAGGGGCGAGGTCAGAAGGATCGCCGCGAAGGTGAACACCAGGGTGACGGCGGCCAGGGCGATGCGCGGCACGGCCTGCCGGATGCTCTCGTTGAGCCGGTCGGCGTCGGTGGTGGCCCGGCTGAGGAGGTCGCCGGTGCCGACGCTCTCCACCTCCGACAGCGGCAGCCGGAGGACCCGGCGGACGAAGTTCTCGCGCGTACGGGCCAGGACGCGCTCGCCCAGCAGGGTGGCCTGGGTGCGGGCGGCGCGGGCGAGGAGCGCGTGGCAGAGCAGGATCGCCACGAAGGCCAGGGCCAGCAGGTCGACCCGCCCCGTGGTGGTGCCCGCCTTGACGGACTCGACCAGGTGGCCGAGGAGCCGGGGCCCGACGAGGCCGGCCACCAGGGCAGCGGCGAACAGCGCGAAGGTGAGGAGCAGCCGGGCGGCCTCGCCGCGGAGGAACGCGCCGACCCAGGCGCGGACGTCGGACCGGTCGGCGAGGGGCAGCCGCCCCGGGTGGCCGGACGCGCCGGCGGGACCGGTGCCGGCGCCGGTGGTCGCGGCGGAGGCGGACGGCGGGGCCGGGGAGGCGTTGCCGGACGGGGTGGTGGCGTCGGTGCGGTGGGCGGGGGTCGTCGTCACGAGGGCACTCCTGCGGAGCGGTCGGTGCTGCCGGGGGCTCGGTCCGCGTCGAGGCGGATCTCTCGGTCGGCGACGCCGTGCCACAGCGGGCTGTCGCTGAACACGACGGTGGTCCGCCCGGCGCGCAGCGCGGCCACCCGCTCGACCACCCGGGCCTCGGTGTGGGCGTCGACGGAGGAGGTCGGGTCCTCCAGCACCAGGACGTCGGGGGCCGCGAGCAGGGCCCGCGCGAGGACGAGGCGCTGGCGCTGGCCGCCGGAGAACGTCCGGCCGCCCTCGTCCACCCGGGTGTCCAGCCCCTCGGGCAGGGCCTCGACCACGTCGGCGGCGTCGGCGGCGTGCAGGGCGCGGTCCAGTTCCTCGGGCGACCGGGCGGTCCGGCCGGTCAGCTCCTCCCGCAGCGTGCCGCTGAACAGGGCGTCGGCGGGCCCCGACCGCAGGACGCGGGAACGCAGTTCGGCCGGGTCCACCCGGTCGAGGGGTACGCCGCCGAGCAGGACGGCCGGGGTGTCGTCCCCGGCGACCGGAGGGAAGGTGAGCCGGTCGGCGAGCTCCCCGGTGCGGTCCGCGGGGGCGGTGACCACGGTGAGCCGGCCCGCCTCGGCGGTGACACCGGTGTACGGGTCGGTCAGCGCCGGCGGCCCGGGCGGCAGCGGCCGGGGGTGGACGGGCGGGGTGACGGCCGGGGTGAGACGCAGCAGGGTGCAGACCCGGCCGGCGGCGACCCTGGCCAGGCTCAGCGTCTCCGCGGCCTCGGTCGCGGTGCTCACCGGCAGGGTCAGGAAGGCGGAAGCCCCGTAGAACGCGACCAGTTCACCGGCGGTGATGGTGCCCTGGAGCGCGAGGCGCGCACCGAGCCAGACGATGCCGACGGTGACGAGTCCGGGCAGCAGGACGCCCGCCGCCTGAAGCCACGCCTCCATCCGGCCGGCCGACTCGCCGGCGCGCCGCACCTCCTGGCTGGTGCGGCGGAAACGTTCGGCGAAGCCGGCCTCGCCGCCGATGCCGCGCAGGATCCGCAGGCCGGCGACGATGTCCCCGGCCTGCGAGGTGGCGACGCCCATGTGCTCGCGCTGGGCCTCGTCGCGTTCCTGGAGGGGCCGCAGCAGCGGTCCGATGCCGAGGACGGCCGCGGGGACGCCGATGAGCACGGCGAGCCCCAGCACGGGCGAGGTCGCGGTGAGGGCGACGGCCACGAGCACGGCGGCGAACACCGCGCCGATGGTGCGCCCGACGACCTCGAAGGCGTTGCCGATGCTTTCGACGTCGGCGGCGGCCGAGGCGGCCACGTCACCGGAGCGGGCCTTGCCGCGCAGGGCCGCGCCCAGCCGGACCACTTGGCGCACCAGCACGCGGTGGGTGTACGACAGGGCGTGCGCCTCGGCGCTCACGGCGGCCTGGATGAGCCCGGCGCCGGCCACGGCCTGGAGCACGCCCAGGCCGAGTGCCGTCAGCGACCACAGGTACAGGCCGCCCTGGCCGGCGCCCCGGCCCGCCTCGTCGATGGCCCGTCCGATGACGAGCGGCACGAGGGCGAGGGGCACCATCCAGACGGTGCCGAGCACGGCGCTGAGGACCAGCGGCCACGGCCGGATGCGCACCAGCCACCACAGGTACGCCCAGGGGCCGCGGGCGTCCGCCTCGGGTACGGCGGCGGGCGCCACCGATGCGTCGAAGAGCCGGTTCGTCACAGGTACCGGTCCCGGGTGGCCGCGCGGTCGACCTTGCCGGTGCGGGTGTGCGCCAGCTCGGGCACCGCGACGATCCGGTCGGGGACGAGGTGGTGCGGCAGGGTGGCGCGCAGCCGGGCCCGCAGCGCGGCGGGGTCGGGGGCGGGAGCGGTGGCGGTGCGGTGGACGGGGCCGGTGGCGTCGTGGGCAGGGCCGGTTGCGTCGTGGGCCGAGTCGGTGCCGTCGGCGCCGGTGCTGTCGTGGGGCGCGGGGGCGTCGTCGTGCGGCGCGGGGGCTTCGGGTGCGAGGACCACGAAGGCGACCAGGGCGGTGTGTTCGCCCTTGCTGTGGGGCGCGGCGGCGACCGCGGTCACACCGGGGAGCCGGCCGATGGCCTCCTCGACGTCCAGCAGGTCCACCCGGTGGCCGCGGATCTTGACCTGGTGGTCGACGCGGCCGTGGAAGACCAGGGTGCCGTCGGCGGCCTCGTGCACCAGGTCGCCGGTGCGGTACCAACGGGCGGGGCCGCCGCCGAGGTCCGCCTCGACGAAGCGGGCGGCGGTGCGGGCCGGGTCGTCGAGGTAGCCGGTGGCCAGCTGGGGGCCGGAGACGAACAGTTCGCCGGGGCCGTCGGGTGCGTCCGGGCGGGGCACCACCGCCTGCCGTACGGACGGCAGCGGGCGGCCGATCGGGACGCCGTCCGCGAACGGGTCGCCATCGGAGGGCCGTTCGGCGTCCGCCGGCCCGGCCACGGTCGTTTCGGCCCCCGGGCCGGCGAGGACGGCGCTGTGGGTGACGAGGGCGGTCTCGGTGGAGCCGTACGTGTTGAGCAGCCGGACGCCGTCGGCGCCGAGCCGGTGCCAGCGCTCCAGCATGTCCGGGCGTACCGCCTCACCGCCGATGACGACGGTCTCGACGCTGCCGGGGAGCTTCCGGCCGGTCTCCAGCAGGTGGCCGGTGTAGATGTGCCAGTAGTCGACGGGCAGGTTGATCAGGGTGACCTCGTGGTCGGTGAGGACCCGGTCGAGGTCCGCCTCGGCGTCCCCGTCCAGGACGACCAGGCCGCCCGTCAGCAGCGGCGGGAGGATCTCCTCCAGGCTGGTGTCGCCGTCCGCGCGGGTGAAGTTGAGCGACACGGTGTCCGGGCCGGCCCCGTACCGCTCGATCAGGTGCGGCAGTACGGCGTGCAGGGCGCGGTGGGGCACCGCCACGGCCTTGGGGGCGCCGGTCGAGCCCGAGGTGAACAGCACGTAGGCGGGGTCGTCGGCGCCCACCGGCCGGCCACCGTGCCGGACCGGGGCGCGGGAGGGGGTCCAGCGGGGGCGCAGGACCCGGTCGACGGCGGGCAGCGGGCCGGTGTCGGCGGTGGCGATCAGCTCCCGGCAGCCGAGGGCGCGCAGGGCGTCGCCCGCGCGGCCGGCGTCCTCGCCGGGCACGACCACGTAGCCGCGGCCGGCGGCGAGGACGCCGAGGATCGCGGCGATGTCCCGGACGCTGTGGTGGGTGACGACGGCCACGGGCGGGTGCGGTCCCGGTGTGCGGGTGGCGACGAGGTCGGCCACCGTTCCTGCCCAGGAAGCCAGTTGGCCGTATCCGACGGTCATTCCGTTGTCGATGACCGCCGGCCGCTCGGGGTGCGAGCGGGCGGCGGCGAAGAAGGGATCGAGCACGCTGGGCAGGGTCATGGCAGGTGTCTTCTTCTCTTGTCCGTCCGGGGGGTGTTCAGCTGTCCGCCGCCCCGGCCGCACCGGGTGCCGCCGACCCGTGGCCCACCGCGTCGAGGAGGGCGGTGAGCGCGGCGCGGTGGCGGGCGGCGAGGTGGCGTACGGTCGCCTCGTCGTGCAGGGCCGTGGAGTACCACCACTCGGCGCGCAGCACGTCGTCGTCGGTCGTGGCGATCACCTCGATGAGGTGGGGCCGTGTCCAGTGCGGGGCGGTGATGTCGCCGATGGGCTCCGGTGCCACGTCCGGCAGCACGGTGCGCAGCGGCAGCGCGTCGGCGTCGTCGCCCTCGAAGTCGAAGGAGACGTCGCTGGGCGGGGCAGCGCGCAGGGCGGCCGAGATGCGCGGCCGGCCGTGCCGGCTGAGCGCGCCGAACCCCACTCCCCCGCCGGGCAGGGCCGCGAGGTGGCCGACGGTACGGGCGAGCCGTTCGGCCGCGGTGCCGGGTGCGAGGTCCAGGCGTACGGGCACGGTGGTGGTGAACCAGCCGGTCGTGCGGGCGAGGTGCGAGTCGCCGACGGCCTCCTCCCGCCCGTGCCGCAGGACGTCCACCCGGACGGCCGGCTCGTCGAGCCATCCGGCCAGCGCCTCGCCCAGGGCGTGGAGGACCAGGTCCCCTGGGTGCGCGCGGTGGGCGCGGGCGGCCGCGTCGAGGCGGGCGGTGAGTTCCGGCGGGAACTCCTCCCGGTGCGTGGCGGCCGTGCGGGCGGTATTCACGGCCCGGGGGTCGTCGGGGGTGTGGTCCAGGGGCACGGTCGCGGGGGTGCGTACGACGTCCGTCCACCACTCGGCCTCCGCCTCGGCCTCGGGGGTACGGGCGTGCTCGGTGAGCGCCCGGGCCCACTCGGGGTACGGCGTGCCCTCGGCGCACCGGGCGTCGGTGCGGCCGGCCTCCAGCGCCGTGTACAGCTCCTCCAGGTCCTCCAGGAGGACGGACCACGAGACCATGTCGAACGCGAGCTGGTGGACGACGATCAGCAGCCGCCCCGGCCGGGTCGGGCCCGCGTCGAAGCGGACGAACCGGGCCACCGGGCCGGTCGCCGGGTCGAGGGCGCCCTGTTCGACCGCGCAGCGCAGGGTGATGGCGGCCGCCAGGTCGGCGTCGGCCAGTTCGGAGATGTCGACCGTGTCCAGCACCGGGCCGAGGGCGGCGCCGGGCGGGCCGTCGAGCGCGACGGCCGCCACCTGCTGGCGGGGCCTGCGGGCCGGCGGGGCCACGACGGTGAGGCGCAGCGAGGCGTGCCCGGCGACCAGGCGGCGCACGGCCTCGGCGAACAGCTCCCCGTCGAGCCCCGGCCGGGTGGTGAAGAGCAGGGCCTGGTTCCAGTGGCCGCGGTCGCCGCTCTGCTCCTCCCACGCCTGTTCCTGCGGAGGGGTGAGCGCGACGGGGCCGTGGCCGGCGCCGGGCGGGGCGGTGTCGGCGGTACGCCGCCGGGCGGCGCGTTCGGCGACCAGTTCGGCCAGGCGGGCGGTGGTCATCGTCGGCACGGCCAGCTCCCGCAGCTGCACCCGGACGCCGAAGGCGGCCTCGACGCGGCGGGCGGTGCGGATCAGGTCGAGGGAGTCCACGCCCAGGTCGAGCAGCGGGGCCGACAGGTCCGCCTCCGGTGTGAGCACGGTGTCGCCGAGCCATGCCTCCAGCCGGGCCCGTACGTCCTCGACGGCCGGAGCGGCGGGGTCGTCGCCCGGGTGCTCGGCGTCGGCGGCGGGGTGGTCGGGATCCGTGACCGAGCGGTCGGGGTGTGCGCCGGGGGCGGGGGCCGTGGGCGATTCCGGGGCCGTGTCCGCGGGGCCGGGGCGGGTGGGGGCGGTCATGCGCCGGCCTCGCCGACGGCGCCGTCGGGGCGGCGCACCAGGAACGGCCCGATGGCCAGCGCGTCCATCGGCAGCCGGTGGAAGGTGGCGAGGGCGTCGCGCGGGCTGCACACCACCGGTTCGTCACGGCCGTTGAAGGAGGTGTTCAGCACCACCGGGGTTCCGGTGTGCCCGCCGACCTCGCCGATGAGCCGGTGGTAGAGCGGGTCGACCTCGGCGGAGACGGTCTGCGGCCGCGTGGTGCGGTCGCTGTGCACCACGGCGGGCATGACGGCGGCGCCGGCCTCGGTGACCGGGGTGGTGACGATCATGTACGGGAGCGGGGTCGTCGTGCCGATGAGGGCCTCGGCCGCCTCCTCCTGCATGCTCGGGGCGAACGGCCGCCACGCCTCGCGGTCCTTGATGCGGACGTTGACCCGGTCGCGGGTCCCCTCGGGGTTCGGCACGGCGACCATGCTGCGGTGGCCGAGGGCACGGGGGCCGCCCTCGGCCCGGCCCTGGAACCAGCCGGCGACCCCGCCGGCGGCCAGGACGTCCGCGGTGGCGGCGGCGATGTCCGCCGGTTCGGTGTAGGCGGTGCCGGACGCCTCCAGGACACGGCGGATCGCGTCGGCGTCCCACTGCGGTCCCCAGGCCACCGAACCCTCCATGGGCCGGATGCGGTCGCCCTCCTGGGCCGCGCACCAGACCGCCGCGCCGAGCGAGACGCCCTGGTCGCCGGCGAGGGGCTGGACGAAGAGGTCCTGGACCTCGGGCATGCGCATGAGTTTGCCGTTGAGCGTCGCGTTGAAGCCGACGCCGCCCGCGACGAGCAGGGTGGTCTCGCCGCTCGCCCGGAGCAGGCCGCGTACGAGCGCCATGACCGCGCGCTCCAGGGCCGCCTGGGCCGTGGCCGCGATGTCGCGGTACTCGAACGGGTCCCGGTCGGTGATTTTGGTGTAGCGCCCCACGCGGGGGTCGAAGCGGCGGACGGAGCGGTTGGGGGCGTCCGGCAGCACCTTCTCCAGGTGCCGCAGCCAGTGCCGGATGGTGGCCGTCTCCTCGTCGGTGCTGCCGGTGGACCGCAGGTCGGGCGGCACGACGCCGACGGTGAAGTCCTCGTCCGTGAAGTCGAGGGCGCCGCCGAAGGTGAGGTCCTGGGGGGTGCCGTACGAGGCCAGGCCCATCATCTTGCCCGCGGCGTCGGCGCCGAGGCCGGCGTACTCGCAGACCGCCGCGTAGAAGTAGCCCAGTGACCAGCCGGGCGTGTGGCTGCGCAGGGTCTTGATCTCTCCGTCGATGCCGACGGCGAGCGTGGTGCTCACGTCCTCGCCCTGCCCGTCCAGGACCAGGATCGCGCCGCGGTCCCGCCCGGAGAGGTGGTAGGCGCTCGCGGCGTGGGCGATGTGATGGTTCACGAACGTCAGGCGCGGGTCGCGGGAGCGCGGGAACAGCGCCTTGGGCAGCAGGTGCTCCAGTGCGGCGGCGTCGTCGGCGAACCAGTCCAGACCGCGGTCGCCGAACAGCTTGGGCAGGTCCCAGCCGTGGGCGACGACGTCGATGTCGTCCAGGGTGAAGCCGCCCTCCGCGAGGCAGTGCGCGGCGGCGTTCAGGGGCGCCTCCCCGTAGGCGTGCTTGTTCCTGGTGAAGCGTTCCTCCTCGGCGAGGGCGACGACTTCGCCGTCCACGACGAGGCAGGCGGCACCATCGTGGCTGGCCCCGGGCCAGCCGTTGACTCCGAGCACACGCATGGTCAGTCCCCAAAGGTCGGTCGGGATCATGCGGTGCACCCCGCGCCTCGTGGGCGCGGGGTGCACCGGTCACGCGGACCGATCTTGTCGACCCGGGGAGTTGTACACGACCTTCGACGTTGTGCGGAGATCGGCGGCGAAGATGGCGGACGCCGCCTTGAGCACCTCGTTCGCGCGCCGCAGTTCCTCCACCTCGCTGCGGAGCCTGCGCAGTTCGGCCCGTTCGTCGCGGGTCAGCGCGCCGGGGGCGCGGCCGGTCGGGGAGGCGGCGGGCGCCGGGGCGCCGTGGTCCCGCCAACCGGGGTCCTGGCCGCGGGCCGAGGCCCGGTCCGGGCCGCGGTCCGGGCTCCGGTCCGCGGCACGGGGGTGGCCGCGGTCCGGGGCACGATCCGTGGTCCGGCCGGCGTCGCGGTCGGTTGCCCGGCCGGTGACGCCGTCCGTTGTCCGGTCTGTTGTCCGGCCCGGGGTTCGGTCCGTCGTCCGGTCGGTGGCGCGGTCCGTTGTGCGGTCCGAGGTCCGGTCCGTTGTGCGGTCCGTCGTCCGGTCGGGGCCGCGGTCCGTTGTGCGGTCCGAGGTCCGGTCCGTTGTGCGGCCGGCGGTTCGGTCGGTCGCGCGGTTCTCCTGGCCCCGGTCCGTGGGCCGGTCCGGCACCCGTTCGGAGCCCCGGTCCACCGCCCGTTCCGCGGTCCGGTCCCGGTTCCCGCCCGGACCGCGGTGCGGGGGATGGTCCGCCGCCCCGGCCGCGTGCCGTCCGGGTTCGGGGTCCGGGTGGTGGCCCGGAGGGCTCGGCGCGGGCCGGCGGCGACCGGCACGGAGCGGCTCCCGGGGAGGTTCCCGTTCCGCTCCGCCCGGGCGCCGCCGTCTCAGGACGTCGCGGGCCTCCAGTTCGCTGCTGACACTGTGCCAGCGGCGCGACCACACCTCCTCGTCCCCACCGCACGCGGCCACATAGGCGAGCGTCACCTTCAGCGAGGGTTTGTGCAGCCCCCGCGCGGCCTCGGCGAGGGTGGCCACGGAGTAGTGCGCCCGTTTCGCCATGGTGCGGTACGACGGGTTCCCGGCCCGCCTCCGTAGAATGCGCAAGTCGTGGGCGAACGCCTCCAGTGGTCCTGCAGTTGGGTCCAGTAACCGCTCTGGCCTGGGCATGTTTCCCCCCTGGTACTCGGTTGTCTCGACGAGGCACAGGTCCCGCGGGCCGTACAACCGTGGTCAGCGGCGTCCGGTCCCGACGGCACGATCAGCCGGAGGCTGCCGGCCTCCCGGCAGGGAGACCTTCGCACCCGATCCGGGGTCATTGGTACATGCCAGTGACATACACATCAACTCATCAACCAACTATTCAGGCCAGCGGTCGCAGCCGGTCGCACCGCCCCCCGAGCGCGGTCGTCCGCTCCCCTCCTACCCCACTGGGCGTCTTCCGCTTCGCGCCGAACGGCCCGGAGTTGTACAGGGGCACTCACTGTTCGCGCCCCGTACAACTTCCCCTCGTGTACAACCCCTCACGCTCTGCAAGATCGACGGCAGGCGATACGGCCGAAACCGATGGGATTGGGTGGCGGGTTGGTGGACACAGCACGCAGCCAGACGGAATCAGCAGCACTGGAAGGCGTCTACGAGTACCGCAGCCGTCCGCTCGTGGAGCCGGACTGGCGGCGCCTGCCCGGGTGGCGCGACGTCACCGCCGCCGAGTGGGCGGACCCCCAGTGGCAGCGCGCCCACTGTGTGAAGGACGCGAAGGGCCTGCGCGCGGTCATGGGCGACCTGCTGGACGAGGGCTTCTACGAGGACTGGGAGCAGGACCGGCTGCACCGCGCCACCATGTCGGTGCTGCTGCCGCCCCAGATGATCAACACCATGGCGCCGGAAGCGGCCGGCGGCCGGCCGGGCGAACTCACCAAGGCGTTCTACGACGACCCGGTACGCCGCTACATGCTGCCGGTCCTCTCCGACCGGCACCCCGAGTGGCCGTCGCACCCGATGGCCTCCCGGGACTCCCTGCACGAGCAGGACATGTGGGTGGTGGAGGGGCTGACCCACCGCTACCCCACCAAGGTGCTGGCGGAGTTGCTGTCGACGTGCCCGCAGTACTGCGGGCACTGCACACGGATGGACCTGGTGGGCAACTCCACGCCCCAGGTCGCCAAGAACAAACTCCAGTTGAAGCCGACCGACCGTGCCGACCGCATCCTGGAGCACCTGCGGGCCTCCCCCGGCATCCGGGACGTGGTGGTCTCCGGCGGCGACCTGGCCAACATGCCCTGGCCGCGGCTGGAGCGCTTCATCGACGGCCTGCTGGGGATCGAGTCGATACGGGACATCCGGCTGGCGAGCAAGGGGCTGGTCGGACTGCCCCAGCACTGGCGCTCCGGGCCGGTGCTGGAGGGTGTCGCACGGGTCGCGCGGACGGCCCGTTCGCGCGGGGTGCGCATCGCGCTGCACACCCACGCCAACGCCGCCCAGCAGATCACCCCGGCGGTGGCGGAGGCGTCCGGGGCGCTGCTGGGCGCGGGACTGCACGACGTGCGCAACCAGGGCGTGCTCATGCGCGGCGTCAACGACAGCGCGCACGACCTGCTCGACCTGTGCTTCGCGCTCATCGATCACGCGGGGATCACGCCGTACTACTTCTACATGTGCGACATGATCCCGAACGCCGAGCACTGGCGGGTTCCGTTGCACCGGGCCCAACTGATCCAGCATCAGATCATGGGCTACCTGCCCGGGTTCTCCACGCCCCGCATCGTGTGCGACGTGCCGCTGGCCGGCAAGCGCTGGGTGGACCAGGCCGACTCGTACGACCGCGTGCTCGGCGTCTCGCACTGGAGCAAGAGCTTCCTCACCCCGCTGGAGGCGGCGGACCCGGAGGCCCGCAACGGCTCGTACCACTACTACGACCCCATCGACACGCTGCCGCTCGCCGGGCAGCAGTGGTGGCGGGAGACCCACCAGGGCGCCCGTCAAGGGTAGAAGGGACAGTTGCACACCCATGAGCAGTCTGCGTCCACCGCGTGAGGACCCCCCGGTGCTGGAGGAGTGGTACCGCCGCCACCTGGGCCCCGACATCCACGACATCAGCTCCAGCGGCGTCCACCCGTACACCTTCGCCGAGATACGCGAACTGTGCGGCATCCCCGCCGAGGACCTGGACGCCGTCGTCATGGACGACAGCGTCTCCCAGGGGGGCGCCGGCATCCGGCAGGCGATCGCCGACCGGTACGCGGGCGGCGACGCCGACCGGGTACTGGTCACCCACGGCTCCAGCGAGGCCATCGCCCTCACCCTCGGCACACTGCTGCGGGCCGGCGACCGGGTGGTCGTCCAGCAGGGCATCTACCACTCGCTGGGCCACTACCCGCGGGCGGCGGGCTGCGACGTCGCCGAGCTGCCGGCCGCGGCCGTGCGCGACGGCGAGATCGACGAGGACGTGCTGGAGGGCCTGGTCACGCCCGGCACCGCGGCCGTCGTCGTCAACTTCCCGCACAACCCCTCCGGCGTCACACTGTCGCCGCAGGGCCTGAAGGCGCTGACCGAGCGGACCGCCGCCGCCGGCGCGACCCTGGTCTGGGACGCCGCCACCGCCGAGATCGCACACCGCTGGGACGTCCTCCCGGACCCAGCCGCCACCCGTGGCGACACGATCTCCTACGGCACCTTCTCCAAGACGTTCGGCCTGCCCGGGCTGCGGGTCGGCTGGGCCATCGCGCCACCCGACATCGTCCCGGCCGTCTTCCCGCTGCGCGACCGCACCACGCTCTTCCTGTCCCCGCTGGTCGAGCTGATCGCCGAGCGGGCGATGCGCCACGCCGACGTGCTGATCGGCAGGCGCGCGGCCGAGGCACGGCGCAACCTCGCGCACCTCACCGAGTGGATGGCCGAGCACGAGGACCTGGTGCGCTGGACGCCGCCGGAGGGCGGGGTGTGCGCGCTGCCGGTCTTCCGGGAGCTGGAGCGGGCGGCGGACGGTCCCGCCGCGGTGGAACGGTTCTGCCTGGAGCTGCTGTCGCGCCACCGCACGCTCCTGGTGCCGGGCACCGCCTTCGGCGCCCCGCACGGCGCGCGGCTGGGCTTCGGCGGCCCGGAGGAGGGCTTCCGGGCCGGACTCGCGGGGCTGTCGGAGTTCCTGCGCACCCGCGGGGCGGGACGGTGACCGCCGTGGACGCACCCGACGTACTGGACCTGTGGGACCTGCGCGTACGCCATCAGCCGGACGCGCCCGCGCTGGTGACACCGGACCGGGTGCTCACCCACCGGTCGGTCGACCGGCTGACCGATGCCTGGGCCGCCTCCCTGGCCGGGCGCGGGGCGGGCCCCGGGCGGCTGGTGGGGCTGGCGTTCGCCGACCCCGGCCGCACGGTGCTGGGCATGCTCGCGGCGCTGAAGGCGGGGGCCGGGTTCACCGTCCTGGACGACCGGCTGCCCGCCGCCGCGCGGGACTCGCTGGTGCGCCGTACGGAGGCGGCGGTGTGGCTGGGCGACGGCGCCCACGCACCCGCGGCGGCGTACGTACCGGACGGCGCGGCCGGCGGCGCGGCCGACGGGACGGCCGGCGGGGCGGCGACCGGAGAGGGGGCCGGGGCGGCGGACGTCGGCGGCCGCCCGGTGCGGCCGCCGGCCCGGGCCGCCGGACACGACGTGGCGTACGTGCTGTTCACGTCGGGGTCCACCGGGCAGCCCAAGGGCACGCTCATCGAGCGGGACTCGCTGCGCAGGTTCGCCGCGGCGGTCGCCGAACGGCTGGAGCTGGCCGCCGGGGACCGCTGGCTCCAGGTGGCCTCGCTGGGCTTCGACGTCCTGATCGAGGAGGTGTTCCCCGCCCTCGTGGCCGGCGCGGCGGTCGTGTGCAGGGCCGACACCCGGGCCCTGGACGCGGAGGAGCTGCACACCATGATGGCCCGTACCGGGACCACGGTGGTGGAACTGTCCACGCAGTACTGGCTGGAGTACGCCCGCTGGCTCGACGCACGGGGCCTGACCACCCCGCCCGGGCTGCGCCTGGTGGTGGTCGGCGGCGAACGCATGGACCCGCGGCCCTACCGGGAGTGGCAGGCCCGGCAGCCCGCCCAACTCGCCCACGTCTACGGGCTCACCGAGTGCACCGTCAGCTCGACCTTCTACACCGGGCTGCTCCCGGCGGACGCCGGGGAGGTTCCGCTCGGCACCCCGCTGCGGGACGTGGAGATCAGCGTCCGGCGCGACGGACGGCCGGTGCCGCAGGGCGAGTCGGGGGAGATCCACATCGGTGGGCCGCTGCTGGCACGCGGGTTCCTCGACGACGACGCCGCCACCGCCCGCCGCTTCGTCCCCGACCCGCTGTCCGCCGTCCCCGGCGCGCGGGTCTACACGACGGGTGACCTGGGGCGCATCGACGCCGACGGGAACCTGGTCTTCCTCGGGCGGCTCGACGACCAGGTCAAGATCCGCGGCCACCGGCTGGAGCCGGCGCGGGTGGAACGCGCCCTGTGCGAGGACCCCTCGGTGGAACAGGCTGTGGTGTTCCCCGACCCGGCGACCGGAACCGTGCTGTGGGCGTTCACCGTCCCGGCCGACCCGGAGCGGGCCCCGCTCCCCGGGGAGGCGGTGCGCCTGACGGCGGCGGAGAGGGACGCGCTGGTGGCGCCGCTGGAGGAGCAGCTGCCCGACTGGGCCGTGCCCAGGGTGCTGTACCGGGTGTCCGTCCTGCCGAAGAACCCGCACGGCAAGATCGACAAGCGCCGGCTGAGCGACTGGGCGACGGCGACGGCGACGGTCATGAACGCGGCGGCGGCCACGGGCACGGGCACGGCGGCCACCGGTACGGGGGCCGGGCGCACCGTCCCCGGAGCCCCGGGACCCGGCGGTGAACCGCTGTCCACCGTCCTCGGCCTCTTCCGCGAGGTCCTCGGCGCACCGGAACTCGGCCCGGACGACGACTTCTTCGAGCACGGCGGGCAGTCCCTGCTCGCCATGCGGCTGCTTGCGCGGCTGCGCGAGTTCCTCCCCTCGGCGGCCGGGCTGCGGGCGAGCGCCCTGCTCCGGTGTCCCACCCCCCGGCTGCTGGCCGGGGCGCTCGCGACCGCCGGTCCACGGGAGGCGGGCCCACGGCAGGCCGGCCCACAGGAGGCGGGCCTGCCCCGGTAGACCGGTCCGCCGCGGGGGGCCACCGGCCCCGCACGGCCGCCCCGCCCCGAGCAGCCACGCACGCGGAGGGCCGCCGGCCGGCCCCCCGGCAGCGGCAACGCGCGGGCGGGCGCCCGGCGCGTCACACCGGCCACCACGCCACACCGACCACCCCGCGCATCACAACGACCAACACGCGTCCCACCGGCCATCACGTCACACCGACCACCGGGCGCCACGCGCATCACACGGGCCAACGCGCACCCCACCGACCATCGCGTCACCACGCACCACCCGAGGGCCCGCGGGCCCGGCTCCGGCCGCCCGCGAGCGGTAACCATCCCCGACCACTCAGCGAGAGTTGGCAATGTCGAACCTCACCGACCAGTCCACACGCAGCTACACCCTCACCTCCGACGAGGCCGCCGCCACCGCCGCGCTCACCCGCGAACTGGCCGCCACCTACCCGTCCTTCGGCGACCCGGA
Organism: Streptomyces noursei; assembly: GCF_001646665.1. Lineage (GTDB taxonomy): Bacteria > Actinomycetota > Actinomycetes > Streptomycetales > Streptomycetaceae > Streptomyces > Streptomyces lavendulocolor. The sequence goes on from NZ_LWBU01000347.1 coordinate 35,674, forward strand.
GCTCCTGCGCGACCTGCCGCGGCTCGCGGCCCGGCTGCCGCTCGGCGTGCAGCACTTCCTGCGCGACTTCAAGCTGGGCGACCGCCACGGCCATGTGGTCGTCCGCGGCCACGAGTTCGACCAGCGGCGCATCGGGCCCACCCCCGAGCACTGGCGCGGCCGCCACCGGCCCGGCCCGGAGTTCCCCGAGGAGCTGCTGCTGATGCTGTACTCGGCGGTGCTGGGCGAGCCCTTCGGGTGGGCCACGCAGCAGGACGGCCACCTCGTGCACGACATCTTCCCGATCCGCCAGCACGAGAACGACCAGCTCGGCATGGGCAGCAAGGAGCTGCTGACCTGGCACACCGAGGACGCGTTCCACCCGTACCGCAGCGACTACCTGATCCTGGGCGCGCTGCGCAATCCGGACCACGTGCCCACCACGATCGGCGAGCTGGACCTGTCCTCGCTGTCCGACGAGGACATCGACATCCTGTTCGAGTCGCGGTTCTACATCGCCCCGGACGAGTCCCACCTGCCGAAAAACAACACGATCACCTCCGAGGAGGAGGCGGCCCGCTTCGCCACCATCCAGCGGATGATCGACGAGCGGCCGCTCGGCCCGCTGCTGTACGGCTCGCGCCAGGACCCGTACATGCGGCTCGACCCGTACTTCACCTCCGTGCCGGAGGACGACGCCGACGCCCGGCGCGCGTACGACGCGCTGTTCAAGGTGGTGGACGCCGGTATGCGGGAGGTCATCGCCGACCAGGGCGACGTGCTCTTCATCGACAACCACCGGGCGGTGCACGGCCGTCTGCCGTTCCGGGCCCGCTACGACGGCACCGACCGCTGGCTCAAGCGGGTGTGCGTCACCGCCGACCTGCGGCGCTCGCGCCCGATGCGGGCCTCGGCCGAGACCCGGCTGCTGGGCTGAGCGCACCCGTGGCACTCACCCTCACCGACCTGTCCCGAGACCCGTGGCTGCTGCCCGAGGTGGACGCCCTGATCGGCGCCAACATGCCCGCGTTCATGAGCTGGGAGTCCCCCGGCAACTGGCGCTGGCACGGGATGTACGAGCGCTACCCGGACCACCAGCTGTGCCTGGTCGACGGCGGCGGCAGACTCGTCGCGGCGGCCAACGGGCTCCCGGTGCGGTGGGACGGCACGGCCTCGTCGCTGCCCTCCGGCAGTGACGAGGTCCTGGTGCGGGCCGTCGACGACGGCCCCCCGGAGCGGCCGGACGCCGTCTGCATGCTCTCGGTGTCCGTCGACCCCGCCCACCGGGCGGCCGGCCACGCCGAGCGGTTGCTGACCGAGGTGCGCGCCAGGGCCGCCGACCGGTGCCCGCTCGGGGTGATCATCCCGGTGCGGCCCACGCGCAAGCCGCGCTACCCGCTGGTGCCGATCGAGGAGTACGCCGCCTGGCGCCGTCCCGACGGGCGCTGCTTCGACCCGTGGCTGCGCACGCACCTGGAGCTGGGCGCCCGGCAGCTGGGCATCGCGCACCGGTCGCTGGTGATCCGCCAGCCCGTGTCCCGGTGGGAGGAGTTCCTGAGCCTCCCCCTGCCGGGGCCGGGCGACCACCCGCTGCCCGGCGGCCTCGTGCCGCTGCGGGTCGGCGACGACGGGCACGGCACGTACGCCGAGCCGAACGTCTGGGTGCACCACCCGGCCGGGGCGCCCTGACCCGCACCGCGCGCCCCACGGCGTACGGCCGCCCGGGCGCCTCCCTCCCCGACCATCCCCGCCACTCCCTTCCGACCCTCTGGAGAAACCCATGCCTCCCGTACGTCTCGCCATCGTCGGGTGCGGTGCCGCCGCCCGCGGCTGCCACCTGCCCGCCCTGCCGCCGCTGAAGGGCGACGTCCAGCTGACCGCGCTCATCGACCGCGACCCGCGGCAGGCGCGGGACGCGCTGGAGCTGTACCGCGAGCTGGGCGGTACGGGCGCCGACGAGGTGGTGATCGCCACCGACCCCGCCGAGGCCGCCGGTGACTTCGACGCCGCCGTGGTCGTCGTACCGCACAGCGCGCACGCGAAAACCGTGGAGTCCCTGCTCGCGGCCGGCAAGCACGTGCTGCTGGAGAAGCCGATGACCACCTCGGTCGAGGACGCCCGGCACCTGGTCGAGCTCGCCGCGGACGCCTCCGCGCCGCTGCTCGCCATGGCCCATCCGCGGCGGCTCTTCCCCGCGTACGCCTGGGTGAAGCGGCTCATCGACAGCGGTGACCTGGGCGACGTGGTGCGCGTCGACTGGTCGGAGGGCCACCCGTACGCCTGGGAGCCGGTCTCGTGGTCGATGTTCGACCGGCGGCTCGCGGGCGGCGGGGTGCTCACCGACACCGCCTCGCACGTCTTCGACACGCTGCACTGGTGGCTCGGCCACGACGTCGAGGTCGTCCGCTACCGGGACGACACGCTGGGCGGGGTGGAGACCGACGCCGAGGCCCACCTGCGCTTCGGCGCTGTCGACGTGCACTGCGCGTTCAGCCGGGTGCGCGACCTCGGCATCTCCTGCACGGTGACCGGCACCCGGGCGACCGTCACCATCGGCACCGACTTCCCGGCCGGCGAGTGCACCCTGGTCACGGCGGACGGCGTGGAGCTGCACCGGGGCGACGTGGAGGCGGTGGCGCCCGCGCAGGGCGAGTGGGAGCTGCTCTTCACCGAGCAGCTCGCCAACTTCGCGGCGGCCGTGCGCGGTACCGCCGCCGTGCACTCCGGCCCCGAGGACGGTCTGCGGGTCGTGGAGCTGATCCAGGAGTGCTACGGCGGCGCCCACGAGGAGGCCGTCCAGCCCTGGACCGCGCGCGCCGTCCCGGACGAGTGCGCCGCCGCGGTCGCCGACCGCACGGTGGCGGTCACCGGTGCCGGCGGGTTCATCGGGGGGCGCGTCGTCGAGCGGCTCGCCCTCGGCACCCGGGCGCGTGTCCGTCCCGTGGTGCGCGGCTTCGGCAGGGCCGCGCGGCTGTCCGCGCTGCCGCAGGAGCGGCTGGAGTTCCGCCGGGCGGACCTGCTGGACACCGACGCGCTGCGGGAGGCCTTCGAGGGCTGCGACACCGTCGTGCACTGCGCCTTCGGCAGCGCCGGTGACGAGGCCGACCGCTGGGCCGCCTCGGTCGAGGGCACCGCGAACGTCCTGGCCGCCGCGCGCGCGGCGGGCGTCCGGCGGGTGGTGCACCTGAGCACCGTCGACGTCTACGACCCCGCGGTCACCGGAGAGCTGACCGAGGAGTCGCCGGCCCGCCCGGCCGACCCCGCCGACCGCGAGTACGAGCAGCAGAAGCTCGCCGCGGAGCGGCTGGTCCTCGACGCCCACGGCCCCGACCTGGAGACCGTCGTGCTCCAGCCGGGCGTGGTCTACGGGCCGTGGGGCGGCCAGTGGACCACCGCCCAGTTGCAGCGCCCGGAGGGCGACTTCGCCGCGCTGCCGACGGGCGAGGACACCGGTGTGTGCAACGCCGTGTACGTCGACGACCTGGTGGACGCGGTGCTCCTGGCCACCGGGACCGGGGCGGCGGCCGGTCAGCGCTTCCTCGTCGGCAACGGCGAGCAGCTCGGCTGGGGCCGCTTCTTCGACGCGATCCGCTCGCTGCGGGGCCTGGGCGAGCCGGAGGCGCAGGGCTCCGGCACCGGCGACCCGGTGCCGGACTGGGAGCTGGAGCTGTACCGCTCGACGGCCCGGGCCCGGTACGACAAGGCCGCGCGGCTGCTGGGCTTCACCGCCCGCACCTCCTTCGCCGAGGGCGCCGGGCTGACCGGGCAGTGGGCGGGCTGGGCCCGGCAGGTGCCGGAGGTGCGGTCGTGACCGGGGTCACCGATGTGCTGGTGGTCGCACCGCATCCGGACGACGACGTCATCGGCTGCGGCGGCTCCATCGCCAAACACGTCCGCGACGGCGCCCGGGTGACGGTCGTCATCGTCATCGGGCGCGAGCGCAGCGCCCTCGACGACGCCGTCACCGACGCCGAGTTCGCCGCCGAGACGGAGGCGGCCGCGAAGGCGCTCGGTGTGCACCGCTGCATCCGCTTCGACGAGCCGTCGCGGGACTTCACGCTCTCCCGCCGCGTGCACTTGAACCTGGTGCGGGTGCTGCGGGAGGTGCGGCCGCAGGTGGTCTACCTGCCGCACGACAACGACGACGACGTCGAGCACCGGATGGTGCACCAGCTGACCACCGAGGCGTTGTGGATGGCGCAGTCGGAGTTCTTCCAGGAGGCGGGCGACCGGCCCATGCCCGCGCCGCGGCTGGTCCTCGGGTACGAGGTGTGGGCGCCGATGGCCCGGTTCCAGTACGCGGAGGACATCGACGGCCAGATCGGCACCAAGGTCGAGGCGATGCGCGCGTACGTGTCCCAACTGCGCCACGCCGCCTGGGACGAGGCCATCCGCGGGCTGGCCCGCTACCGGTCCGCGGTGTCCACGGGCACGGGCCACGCGGAGGTGTTCCAGGTCCTGGGCCTGCGCACCCCGCCGCCGGCCGGCGGACCGGGAGGCGTCCGTGACTGAGCGGCTGCTGGTCTGCGGGCTCGGCTCGGGGATGGACCGCTCGCTGGCCGAGCTGCGCTCGACCCGGCGGGAGCTGGTGGTGGTCACCGACACGCCCACCGAGCGGGCCCGGGAGGCGGCGGACGTCCTGCTGGTCTGCGACCCGGCCGACGGCACGGCGGTCCTGGCGGAGCTGTCGGCGGCGGAGATCGACCGGCTGGACGGCGTGTTCTCGCTGGGGGCCGACAATCCGCCGGCCGTCAGCGTGGTGGCGCACCGGTTCGGCTGCCCCGGCCTGCCCCTGGAGACGGCGCTCGACTGCACGCTCAAGGACCGGCGGCTGGCGATCCTGCGGGAGGCGGGCCTGGACCTGCCCCGGTTCGCGGCCGCCGAGAGCGTGGAGGAGGCGCTGCGGGCGGTCGCCGAGGTGGGCCTGCCCGCCGTGATCAAACCCAGTGACCAGACCGGGTCGCTGGGCGTCGTCAAGGTGGACTCGCCCGGGGCGGTACGGGAGTTGGCGGCCGAGGCGCTGCGGCTCAGCCCCGTCGGGCGGATCGTCGTCGAGGAGTTCCTGGAGGGCACCGAGCACACGCTCGCCGCCTTCATGGTCGACGGCGAGCTGCACCGGTTCGGGTTCGCCGACCGGGAGTACGGGCGCAAGGAGGAGTTCGCCCCGTACTTCTTCGAGGGCGGTGACACCCTGCCCAGCCGGCTCACCGGGGAGCAGATCGAGGAGGTCACCGACACGGTGCGGCGCGGGGCACTCGCGCTGCGGCTGGACCCGGCGGTGATCAACACCGACATCCTGCGCACCCGTGACGGCCGGGTGGTGCTGTTGGAGATCACCTGCCGGATCACCGGCGCGCGGATCGCCACCGAGGTGATGCGGCTGGCGACGGGCGTGGACCCGCTGCCCAACGTGGTGCGCCTGGCGCTGGGCCGGCCGCTGGACCTCTCGGAGCTGCGTCCGACCCGCGACGGGGCGGCGGTCCAGCGGTTCCTGCCGGCGGACGGCGGGGTGGTGGAGTGGGTGGGCGACCCGCGGGACGTCGCCCGGCGGGCCGGGGTGCACGACGTCTTCTGGGGCATCGAGCTGGCGCCCGGCACCGTGGTGCCGCCCTACCGCGGCGGGGCGGACGTCCTGGCGGGGGTGATCGCGTACGGCGGTGACTCGGCGGAGGCGGAGGCGATCGCCGAACGCACCCTGCGCGCGCTGCCCCTGCGGTTCAAGGCGCCGACGCGATGACCACGACACCGCCGGCGGACGGGCGCGGAACACCTGCTGCGCCCACCCGCCCGCGTACCCGTACGGACAGCCGTACGCCCAGCCGCGGCGAGGCCCGCGGACACACGAACAGAACGAGGGAGAACGGGATGGCCACCGACCAGGTGGACGAGGCCGCGGTGGACCGGGGGATCGCCCGCACGGCCGTCGTCATCGCGCTGCGCGACGACCTGCGGATCGCCGACTGCATCGCGTCGATCGACGAGGACGTCGAGATCGTCCTGGCGCTCAACGGCCCCAGCGACGCCGTACTGAAGCTGATCGCCGACCACCCGCGGCCGCTGACGGTGACGGAGATCGAGGACGTCGGCAACCTGGGCGCCGCCTACAACGCCGGGGCCGCCGCCACCGACCGGCAGTACCTGCTGTTGATGGACTCCGACTGCACCTTCGCACCGGGCGTGGTGCGGGCGATGGTCCGCGCCGTCCTCACCGAGCCGGTGGTCAAGGGCCAGGTGGTGTACGGGGAGTCGGACGGCCTGCTCAGCCGGCTGACCGCCCGGGTGCGGGAGTTCGACGAGGGCGACTACGTCAGCGCCCTGTCCCCGCCGCTCATCTACAACCGGGCGATCGTCGACCACATCGGCGGCTACCACTTCGACGAGCTGATCCACTGGTGCGAGGACCGGGAGTTCGACTTCCGGCTCCAGCTGGCCGGCATCCCCGTGGTGTACCTGCCCGAGGCCCGGATCTTCCACGACGCCCAGCACGGCTTCGCCAACATGCGCAGCTACTTCCGCTACGGCGTCGGCGAGGGCATCGCCCAGGAGACGGGCGTGTTCACCACGCCGGCCGTGCCGGTGCTGTGGCGGCTGTTCGAGGCCACCAGGACCCTGGTGCACTGCGCCCGCGACAAGGGCGCGGGCGCCGCGGCGTACTACGCGCTGCTGAAGGTGGCCTTCCACGCGGGTACCGCGCACCACCTGCTCAACGACCCCTACCGGGTACGGGACCGCTACCCGGCCTCGGCCAAGCGGGCGCGCATGGTGCGGTCGATCCCGCAGCACAGCACCCGCCTGACCAAGGCCCAGTTGCGGCGGCTGAGGCGGGCGCACTGGGAGGCGGGCCGGCGGATCGAGAAGGTGGCCGACCTGTCGGTCTTCCATCCGGACGCCGCCGGCCCGGCCGCCGCGTCAGCCGCCGGCGAGGCGCGGCAGCAGCAGGTGTGAGGGATGGGCACCGCCGTGGTGGACCGTGTGGTGCGCGACCACCCGGGGGTGGACGTCGAAGCGCGGGGTGTTGCCGGCCGCGACCTCCAGGCGCACGCGGTGGCCGGTGCGGAACACATGGCCGATCGCGCCGAGGCGGACGGTGACCTCCGTCGGCCGGCCGGGGGCGGGCACCCCGCCCGCCTCCGGGCCCGGGCCGGTGTCCGCCTTCGGGTCGGGGCCGGTGTCCGGCACCGGGCCCGGGCCTGCGTCCGGCACCGGGTCCGGGACGGTGTCCGCCTTCGGGCCGGGATCCGGCGTCGCCCCGGGGACCGGCGCCGCCGGTTGCGGTGCCAGCCGGTGGATGCCGTCGCACAGCAGCTCCGCCCGGCCGTCGGGCCAGACGTCGACGAGCTTGCCGGTCACGTCGGCGCCCGCCGCGTCGGGAGTGACGTACACCGTCAGGACGGTGTCGCCGACCACGGTCAGCGGGGCGGTGAGCGGCGCCCCGGTGAAGCACAGGACGTCGTCGCGCCGCTCCACCTCACGCTGGTCGAGGGGGCCGCAGTCGCCGCCGGTGAACTGGCCGGGCAGGGCGGTGGCCCCGCCGGCGGTGGGCACCGGGTCGGCCGGGTCGTGGCGGATGACGTCGCTGCCGGGCGCCTCCGGTGCCGGGCCGGCCACGAGCCGCCGGCCGTCCAGGTGCAGCACGTACGCCTCGGTGCCCGGGACCGGCCAGTCGGGGAAGGCGCGCCACTCGTCGGCGCCGGTGAGGAAGAGCCGCACCGGTTCCGGGGCCGGGCCGGCGGCCGGGCGGCCGCGCAGGTGGCGGTCGAAGTGGTCCAGGTGCAGGCCGGTGACGTCGAGCCGCTGCTCGTCGGCGGCGAGCCCGTAACGGCGCTGCGGAAATGTTCCGCCGGTGACGCAGTGGGACCAGGGTCCGACCACCAGACGTGTCTCCACGCCCTGTTCCCGAATTCCCCGGTAATTCTCCAGGGCCCCGGCCAGGAAAATGTCGTACCACCCCGTCATATTGAGCACGGGAATGTCGATCTCCGCATACGCGTCACGGGGTGCTGCACGTCTCCAGTAAGGGTGTCCGGTGGGATGCGCGAGCCATTCCCGGTAATAGGGCGCGAGCCGGTCCAGGAGGTCGGCGGCCGCGTCCGGGTCCCGGTACAGCTCGTCGATCCGGTCGACCGCGCCGGCCACCTCGGCCAGCTCCGGTCCGCTCAGGCCGGCCCCGTCGAGCAGCAGGTCGTACAGCACCCAGTAGAGGAGGAAGCCCAGCTGGAGGGCGCCGCCCTGGCGGGTCCAGCCCTCGTCGAACCCCGAACCGGCCACGTGGGGCGCGACGGCCCGCAGGCCGGGCGGCCGTTCGGCCGCCGCGAGCAGCGCGGCCATGCCCTCGTAGGAGCGGCCGAACAGGCCCGCCGAGCCGTCGCACCAGGGCTGCCGCACCGCCCAGGCGACGGTGTCGGCGCCGTCCCGGGCCTCGTTCCAGTACGGCTCGAAGGTGCCGCCGGAGGCGAACCGGCCGCGGACGTCCTGCACCAGCAGGGCGTATCCGGAGCGGACCAGCCGCAGCCCGTCGACGGAGGCCCCGCCGGGGCTTCCCGCTTTTCCGTAGGGCGTCCGCCGGATGAGCACCGGCACTTCGCCTGCCGTGTCCGGGCGGTAGAGGTCGGCACTCAATAACACGCCGTCCCGCACGGGTATCTTCACATCGTGTTCCACAACAATACGCACCCGCCAATATTCCAACAGAATCCGGGAATTCACAATGGAGTCCTCCGCACCCTCCTTTCTGGAACCGTTCTTCGACACGGCACGCGACGATCCGGACCGGCCGGCCGTCGTCGACAACGGTCTCGTCCTGACCTACGGCACCTTCGCCGCCTGGGTGGCACGGGTGGCGGGTGCCGTGGAGCCGCGCACGGCGGAGCCCCAGCCGCCCGTCGGGGTCGTCGCGCACCACTCGGCGCGTGATGTGGCGGCGATCCTCGGCGTGCTGGCGGCGGGCCGGGCGTACGTCCCGCTGGAGGCCCACCATCCGGAGCCCCGGCTGGAGGAGATCCTGCGGCGGGTCGGGTGCCGGGAGGCGGTGGCGACCGCGGAGACCGGCTGGCAGCCCCCGGTCGAGAAGGTGATCCGGCCCCGCTGGACGCCGGCCGCCGGGCCGTCCGCGTCACCCGGGCGGGCGTCCGCGCGGCTGCCGCGGCCCGAGGACCCGGCGTACGTCCTGTTCACCTCCGGGTCCACCGGGGAGCCGAAGGGCGTGGTGGTCCCCCACCGTGCCCCGGCGGCCGTGGTGCCGCCGCTGCGCGAGCTGTACGGCATCGGCGACGGCGAATCCGTGCTGCACTTCCACGGCGTGGGCGGCGACACCAGCCTGGAGGAGATCCTGCCGACCCTGACCGGTGGCGGCACCCTCGTCCTGGACGACGGGGCGCGGGAGGGGTTCGCGCGGGTGGCGGAGGAGCAGCAGGTGTCGGTCGCGGTCCTGCCGACCGGCTTCTGGGACAGCCTGACGGGTGATCTGCTGCATCACGGGGCCCGGCTGCCCGCGTCCCTGCGCACCGTGGTGATCGGCGGGGAGGCGGTGCGCGCCGACATGCTGGAGCGCTGGAACCGGGTGCGCGGCGCCGAGGACGTCCGGCTGCTCAACACCTACGGCTCCACGGAGACCGCGCTGGTCACGCACGCGTTGCAGCTCGCCGGGCCGGGCGCCCCGGTGCTGCCGGAGACCGGCGGGGACCTGCCGATCGGGCTGCCGCTGCCGCACGTCGGCCAACTGGTCGACGGGTCGGGCGAGTTGTACGTCTCCGGCCCCGGCCTGGCCCTCGGCTACCACGACGACCCGGGGGCGACGGCCGCCCGCTTCACCGAACGGGACGGCACCCGCTGGTACCGCACCGGTGACCTGGTCGGCGAGGCGGCGGGCGGGCTCCTGGTGTTCCGGGGCCGCTCGGACCACCAGGTCAAGATCCGCGGCTTCCGGGTGGACCTGCTCGACGTCGAGGCGCTGATCGGGCGGTGCGAGGGGGTGTCGTCGGTCGCGGCCGCGCGGGTGGAGCGCGCCGGGCACTCGTCACTGGCCGCGTTCTTCGTCCCCCTGCCGGACTTCGCGCCGGGCGAGGTCGCCGCGGCCATCCGCGAGCGCCTGACCCGGACGACGGCACCGCACCTGGTGCCGGGCCTGATCGTGCCGGTCGACGCGCTGGAGCGCACCCACACCGGCAAGGTGGACCGGAACGCCACCCGGGACCGCCACCTGGGCACCGTGGAGGCCGCCCGATGAGCGCCGCCGCCACGACACCACCCGGTGCCGACGCCACGACACCACCCGGCACGGACACCGCGGCGCACCCGGGCGCGGATACCGCGGAGCTGGCCGCGTACGCCTCGCGGCGGCTCGGCGTGGAGCTCGTGCCCGGGTCCGCGCGGGCCGACGACAGCGGCTGGGACTTCCGTGTCGTCCACATCCGCGCGACCGACGGCACGCACTGGATCCTGCGCCGGCCGAGGCGGCCGGAGGCGTCCGCCCAACTGGCCGTCGAGGGCGCGGTGCTGGCCGCCGTGCGCGGCCGGGTCGCGGTTCCGGTGCCCGACTGGCGGCTGCACACGCCGGAACTGGTGGCCTACCCCCGCCTCCCCGGTGTGGCGGCGGGCAGCGAGGACCCGGAGACCCTGGTCTACGGCTGGTCGATGGACCCGCTGGCCCGGCCGGACCGCTACCTGGAGCCGCTCGCCCGCTGCCTGGTGGCGGTGCACTCCACGCCGCTGGACGGCACGTGGGAGCTGCCGGGCGCGCACCCGGCGGACCCCGGGACCGTACGCTCGCGGATCGCGGACAAGCTGGCCCGCGCCCGGGCCGAACTGGAGCTTCCCGCCCACCGGGTGGCACGGTGGCGGAAGTGGCTGGACGACGACCGCCTGTGGCCCGACCGGCTGGTGCTCGTCCACGGCGACGTGCACCCCGGCCACACCCTGGTGGAGTCCCGTCCCTCCGGCCCCCCGGCGCTGTCGGGTCTGCTCGACTGGGCGAACGCGGGCGTCGGCGACCCGGCGGCCGACTTCGTCGACATGCTGTACGCCGGCGGCACGGACGTCCTCGACCGGCTCCTGGACGCCTACCGGGCGGCGGGCGGCGAGGTCCGGGACGGCATGCGGGCGCACGTCCTGGCCCGGGCGTCGTTCCTCTGGGTCCACGTGGCGCTGCGGGGCCTGGACACAGGTCGCCCGGCGTGGGTGGAGACCGCGCTGCGGAGGCTGGCCCGGTGAGCGGCACGGCGTACACGGTGCACGGCACGGGGCGGCCGGTGGTCCTGGTCGCCGGCGCCGGGGGCGACGGCCGGATCTGGGAGCACCACCAGGTGCCCGCGCTGACCGAGGCGGGCCACCAGGTGATCACCTTCGACCACGACGCGGCCGGCTCCCCCGTCCAGGAACTCGTTTCCATCGTCCGGGACTTGGTCGCGACGCTCGGGTTGCCGCCCTGCCCGCTGGTCGGCCACTCCCTCGGCGCCCTGGCGGTGCAGGAGCTGCTCGTGAGCGATCCGCACCTGGCGAGCGGTGCGGTGCTGGCCGCGACACGGGGACGGCCCGACGCGGTCGGTGACGCGCTGTCCCGCGCCGAGACCGCGATCGCCGAGACCGCGATCGCCGGGTCCGCGTCGCCCGGGACGGCACCGGCCCGGGCGGGCAACCGACTGCCGCCGGAGTACGAGGCGTTCGTACGGCTGGTGCAGAACCTCTCCCCCCGGACCCTGGCCGACGAGGGCGCGGTCACGGAATGGCTGGACCTGTTCGAGATCGCCGCCCTGAGCGGCACCTCCGCCGCGCACCGCCCCCGCCCGCCGGTCCCGGACCGGCTGGCCGCGTACGCGCGGATCACGACGCCCGTGCTGGTGGTCGGCTTCGCCGACGACGTGCTGGCCCCCGCCTACCTGGGGCGCGAGGTGGCCGCCGCGGTTCCCGGCGCCCGCTACACGGAGCTGGCGGACACCGGCCACCTCGGGTTCCTGGAACGCCCCGCCGCCTTCAACGCCCTCCTGCTCGACTTCCTCGCCACCCTCGCCGCCCTCACCACGACCGACACCACCGACGCCGACGGAGCACCCCGTGTCCACTGACTCCCTCCCCACGACACCCGCCACGCACCCCGCCTCCGCCTCCGTGGAGGTGGTGTACGTCGGCCGGGAGGCCCCCGACTCCTGGGACGCCTCCGTGTACCTGTGCGGGCCCACGCCCACCGACCCGGCGGAGCCGTCGTGGCGCCCGGCCGCCGTGGCCGCGCTGCGCGCCGCCTGGGCCGGGCCCGGGCGGCTGGCGGTCTTCCTGCCGGAGCCCGCGGACGGCGGGGACTACCCGGCGTACGCCGACCAGATCGCCTGGGAGGAGGAGGCGATGCACCGGTCGGACGTGGTGCTGTTCTGGATCCCCCGGGACATGGCACGGCTCCCCGGACTGGTCTCGAACATCAAGTGGGGAGCCTGGTACGACTCGGGCCGCGCCGTGCTGGGAACGCCCCCGGAGGCCGAACGCATGGCCTATCTGCTGCACTTCGCGGACACCCGCGGCGTACCGGTGGAGCGCACCCTGCCGGGGGCCGCGGAGGCGGCCCTGCGCGCGGTGGGCACGGGCGGCCGCCGCACCGGGGGCGAGCGGGCGGTCCCGCTCCCGGTGTGGCGTTCGGAGCCCTTCCGGAGGTGGTACGCCGACGGGCGTGCGGCGGGCCTCCGGCTGCTGGACGCGCGGGTGGAGTGGTATCAGCCGGCTCCGTCCCCCGGCGCCGATCCGGCCTGGCTGCTGACCGTCACGGTGGCGCCGGGCGACGGGGCCGCGCCGTCCGTGGTGCGCCTGCTGGCCGCTCAGGGGCAGGGCATGCTCATGTAGAGCGCCTGCTCGCCGTCCGAGGGGGTGCCGTCGTACAGGGCGGTGTCCAGGCCGCAGAAGGTGAACCCCATCCGCCGGTACGCGTGGATCGCCGGTGCGTTGACGTTGGTGACCTCCAGCCAGAGGTGCCCGGCGCCCCGCTCGCGGGCGAACTCCGTCGCGAGCCCCATCAACGCCCGCCCGACCCCGCGGCCCCGGTGCTCCGGGGCGACCTCGATGTCCTCGATGGTCAGCCGGCGGTTCCAGCCGGAGTACGAGACGGCCACGAAGCCCGCCAGGTCGCCGGCGTCCCCGTACGCGACGAACGTCCGGGAGTCCGGGTCGCCGTCCTCGCCGTCCTCCCCGTCGTCCGAGTCGTCGTCGGGGAACACCTTGGTCAGGGGCGGGTCCACCGGCACCTCCCGCAGGGTGAAGCCGTCCCCGGTGGCGGTGACGCGGAAGACGGTGTCGGTGGTGAAGGACCCGTCCAGTGCCTCGATGGCCTCGGCGTCCCCCGGGACACTGGTGCGGTACCGGTAAGCCGTGTCGTCAAGAGTGGTCATGGCGCGACGCTACGGCCACCCCGACCGCCCGACGGCATGTTTCGGCCGCCCCTCGCCCCGCCCCCCGCCCCGCCCCCGGCGCCGCCGAGGCCGTGGGCACCGGTCAGTGCGGAACCACCGGAGCGGCGCGGAGGTCGTCGAGCCGCGGGAAGGGGTTGTCCGGCCGGAACTTCCGGTACACGTCGTCGACGAACGACATGGGGGCCCATTTCGACGGCTGTTCGTCGATCTGGCGGACCACGTCCTGAAGGATCCGCTCCCGCAGGTCCAGCCAGGGGAACGCCGAGTGCGCGGCGTCGAGCACCGCCCGGTCCAGTTCCTCGCCCGCGAACCCGAAGACGTCGGCGCCGATGCCGAGGTGCGCGAGGGCGACGACCGGCTGCTTGTGGACCGCTATCCCGGCCGAGGTGTGCAGCGCCACCGCGTCCCAGATCAGGTCGGCGGCCGCGTCGGACAGACCGTGGTCCCGGGCGAAGCGGGCGGCGCGAAACGCACCGTCCACCTCGAACCGGTTCGGCCCCCGCCCCTCCTCGGTCAGGCCGATGTCGTGCAGCACCGTGGCGAGAAACAGCGTCTCCTCGTCGTAGTGCGTCCCGGCGACGAGTCCCCTGGCAGCGGCGATCGCACGGGCGTAGAAGAAGCTGCGGACGCAGTGGTTGAGGAGGTGGGCGGGCGAATGCTCGGCGGCGAGGGCGAGGGCGGCCTGTGCGGCCGGTGTCCGCGGCCAGGAACCCAGGACGGCCGGGAGGCGGTCGAGCGGGGTCACCGTGCCACCGCCCCCGGCGGCCGGGTCGGGGCGCCCCCCGCCGGGGCGGCCGGTGCGGGTCGGGTTCTGGGCGTGCATGTGGCGCTCTCCTCGGTGTGCGGTCGCCGGATCGGTGCGACAGCGCCCACGCTAGGAGGAACCGGGGCCGCCGTACGATGGCCATGTGGACAAGGAGCCCAAGGATCCGGCCAAGGTCGCGGTGGTGGTGCAGCCGGGCTTCGTCCCCCTGGACGTCGCCATCCCCCAGCAGGTGTTCGGCCCCTGGCCCGACCAGCTGACCGCCTCCCGGGCCGGTGGCTCCCCTTACGAACTGTCGCTGGTGGGGCCACCGTTGGCGGACCGGGCGCCGTTGGCGCACGTGGTCGAGCCGCTGGACCGCCTGGAGGTGGCCCACACGGTGATCGTCGCCGGCGTGGACGACCCCACCGGGCCCCCGGACGCGGAGCTGGTGCGGCGGTTGCGCGCGGCGTACGACCGCGGCAGCCGCATGGTGTCGATCTGCACCGGCGCGTTCGCCCTGGCCGCGGCCGGGATCCTGGACGGCCGGGGCGCCACCACCCACTGGCACTGGGCGCGGCTGCTGAGGGACCGTCACCCGTCGGTGACGGTCCGTGAGGCGGAGCTGTACGTCGAGGACACGGGCGTCTTCACCTCCGCCGGTGTCCTGGCCGGGGCCGACCTGTGCCTGCACCTGCTGCGGCTCGACCACGGCCAGGCGACCACGAACGCGATGGCGCGCTTCCTGGTCGGACCGCCGCACCGGGAGGGCGGGCAGGCGCAGTTCATCGAGCCGCTCCCGCCCGCCGGCGACCCGGGCATCACCGCCGTGACCACCTGGATACTGACGCACCTGGACGAGCCGCTCACCCTCGGCACGATCAGCCGGCACAGCCATATGAGCCCGCGGACGCTGCGCCGCAGGTTCCTTGCCGCGACGGGCACGAGCGTCATGAACTGGGTCGCGGCGCAGCGTGTGGCCCGCGCGCGGGTCCTGCTGGAGACCACTCGTCTCGGTGTCGACGACATCGCCCACCGCTGTGGCTTCGGTTCCGCGGCGTCGCTGCGCGTGCACTTCACCGCGCTGACCAGGACGACGCCGTCGCGTTACCGCCGTACGTTCGCCGGCTGACGGCCGCCGCCCGGCCGACCCGCCCGGCCCGCCCGGCCGACGGCCCGTCGGCGGCCCGTCGTCCGGGTGAGGGGGACGGCGGGCCGCCGGGGGGCGCGGGGCGTACGGAGGGTGCGTACTACTTGGGCATGAGGACGGTGTCGACGATGTAGACGTTGGCGTTCGCCGTCCTGACGTTGCCGCACACGACCTTGGAGCTGTCGTTCACGGTGTAGTCCTCGCCCGATCCCTTGGTGGTGAGCATGCCCTTCTGGAGGGTCTCGAAGGATCCGTTCTCCAGCTGCTGGGGCGTCAGCCTCTCACCGACGACGTGGTAGGTGAGGATGTTCGTCAGCGTCTCCTTGTCGGCGAGGACCTTGTCGAGCTGGGCCTTCGGGATCTTGGCGAAGGCGTCGTTGGTCGGGGCGAACACCGTGATGTTCTGCGCGTTGTTGAGGGTGTCGACCAGACCGGCCTGCTTGACGGCGGTGACCAGAGTGGACAGGGCGGGGTTGTTGGAGGCGGCGGTGGCGACCGGGTCCTTCGCCATGCCGTCGAAGGAGCCCGCGCCCTCCTTCGGGACGCCGGCGCACGCGGGGCCGAAGGGCTGGTCCCCGGTCGCGGGGGCCGCGTTCCCGGTGGCCGGTCCGGCGGCCTCCGAGGCGGGTGCGGAGGCCTTGGTGTCACTGCCGGAGTCCGAGCAGGCGGCGAGCGAGAGGGGGAGGAGCGCGGCGGCGGCCAGCGCGAGGGCGCCACGGCGGATACGCGGGGAGTTCATCACGGTTTCTCCTTGTATGGGTGGATCACTTGTTCAGCGAGGGACGGGTGGTGCTGCTCCGGACGGCGCCAGGCGCTTCCGGTGGTCTAGGTGACGGTGACGAACACGCTGTGCCGGCCGGTCGCGCCGTCGGGGACGGTGGGCGCGCGCCGTTCCGTCTGGACGCTGCCGGTGGCGTCGGTCGCGCGCACGGTGATGCGGTGCCCGCCGGGTGCGGCCGGCCAGCGGTGGGACCACTGGCGCCAGGTGTCGGTGGTGTTCCGGACGGCGAGGTCGGCGTCCTGCCAGGGGCCGTCGTCGACGCGGATCTGGACGCGGGTGATCCCGCGGTGCTGGGCCCAGGCGACGCCGGCGACCGTGACGGTGCCGGCCGCGATCCGGGCGAAGGGTTTCGGGGTGTCGATGCGCGACTGCGTCTTGACGGGCGCCTTGCGGGCCCACTTGCGCTCGACCCAGTAGGGGTCGTAGGCGTCGAAGGTGGTGAGTTCGATGTCCTCGATCCACTTGCAGGCCGACACGTAGCCGTAGAGGCCGGGGACGAGCATGCGGACGGGGAAGCCGTGGTCGAACGGCAGGGGTTCGCCGTTCATGCCGACGGCGAGCATCGCGTCGCGGCCGTCCATGACGTCCTCCACGGGCGAGCCCAGCGTCATGCCGTCCACCGAGCGGGCCACCAGCTGGTCGGCGCCTCCACCGCGGGACGGTGGCACGACGCCGCACTCGGCCAGCAGGTCGTCGAGGCGGACGCCGAGCCAGCGGGCGTTCCCCGCGTAGGGGCCACCGACCTCGTTCGACACGCAGGTCAGAGTGATGTCCCGCTCGATCAGCGGCCGGGCGAGGAGGTCGTCCAGACCGAAGGTCCGGGGGCGGGCGACGCCCTTGCCGTGGACGCGCAGCCGCCACGCTCCCGCGTCGACCTTGGGCACCACCAGGGCGGTGTCGACGCGGTAGAAGTCCGCGTTGGGTGTGGTGTACGGGGTGATGCCGGGGACCGGGAGGCTGACGCCCCTGGGTACGGGCGGTGCGGGCGACGCGGGAGCGGGCAGCACCAGCCCCTCGCGTGACGCCACGGCCCCGCGGGCCCGCCGGCCGGACACGTACCGCCCGAGGAGTCCGCCGGTGGTCGCGACGGCGGCCGTCGCACCGGCGGCGACGAGGAACCCGCGCCGGTTCCGGCCCCCGCCGGTTCCGCCGCCGCCCACGTCCTCCCCGCTGCCGTCCGGGCCGTCCGCGGCGTCCTGCGCGGTGGCCCCGCGGACGGCCTGCTCCCGCATGACGTGGAGGGCCAGGGCACCGGCCGCGGCGCCGGCGAGCGACGGGAGGACGTCCCCGGCGCCCTGCGCGTCGGGACGGCTCGCGGCCGCGACCGCCCCGATGAACCCGAAGAGCAGGACGCCACCGGGGCCCGCCCACCGGCGGCGGAGGGCGATGATCCCGAGTGCGGCGGCGAACAGGGCCAGGACCGCGAGGATGCCGAGCCGGAGCACCGTCTTGTCGTCCTCGCCGAAGGTGCGGACGGCGAAGTCCTTGACCGGCGTCGGGGTGCGGTCGATGACCGCGCCGCCGACGACCGTGACCGGTCCGGCGGCGGGCCTGACCAGGCCCGCGACCAGCTCGGCGACGGCCAGGGCGGCGAAGGCGGCCAGGAGGCCGGCCGTCGCGCCGACGGCGGTGCGGTGCGGACCGCTGCGGAAAGTGCTCACGACCGGCATTCGTCGGAGACCGCCGGACGGATGGGTCGGCCACCCGAACGAGTGAGAAGAACCTCCGCACGACCGGGTTCACCCCGGGTGACGGCGGGCACCGGAAAGTTCTCCCATCCGCATGCCGGACGGCTACGAAGAAGAGAGCGACACCTTCACACACCTCCCGGGGCCCGGAGCGTCGGCTCCGCCCGCCCCTCTCTCACGCCCCCAGGGACAAGGACCGGCATGCGATGGATGACTCGCCCCCCGACGGCCGCGCCTGGCCGCGACTCCGCCTTCTCACGTCAGGAGCAGCGGCGCAGGTGAACCGACCGCTTCCCTCCGGTGCCGGTGCTCCCGCCCCGGCCCCCGCCCCCGCCTGCGCCTCCGCTTCCTCCTCCGCGGGGGACGGCGGCCTGGCCGAGGTCATGGAGAAGGTGGCCCACGGGGACAAGCAGGCCTTCTCCGTCCTCTACGACGCCCTCGCACCCCTGGTCCTCGGCATCGTCGTCAGGGTCGTGCGCGACCGGGCGCAGGGCGAGGAGGTCGCCCAGGAAGTCATGATCGAGCTGTGGCGGCAGGCGGCGAGGTACCGGCCCGAGGCCGGCAGCGTCACCACCTGGGCGGGGACGATCGCCCACCGGCGCGCCGTGGACCGCGTCCGCTCCGCGCAGGCGTCCGCCGACCGCGAGCAGGCCCAGGCGTCCCGCGAGCACCACACCGCCTTCGACGAGGTCGCCGAGCAGGTGGAGACCAGGCTGGAGAGCGAGCAGGTACGCCGCTGCCTGAGCGGCCTGACCGAGCTGCAGCGCCAGGCCGTGACCCTGGCCTACTACCGGGGCCTGACCTACCGTGAAGTCGCCGAGACCCTGCGCACGCCGCTTCCCACGATCAAGACACGCATGCGCGACGGGCTGATCCGGCTCCGCGACTGCATGGGGGTGACCACATGAAGCACCACGCATCCGATGCCCACACCCTGGCCGCCGCCTATGCCCTCGGAGCCCTGGAACCGGACGAGCGGCGGGAGTTCACCGCGCACCTCCGGGAGTGCCAGGCGTGCCGGCAGGAGGCCGCGGAGTTCGAGGCGACCGCGGCCCGGCTGGCGGCGGCCGTCTCCCAGGCCCCGCCGCCCGCCCTGAAGCCGGCGGTCATGTCCGCCATCGACGGCGTGCGCCAGCTGCCGCCGCGCGTGGCCACCACGGCCCCCTCCCGCCTCTCGGGCGTCCTGCGCCGCAGGGCCGTACCGCTGGCCCTGGCCGCCTGCGTGGCGGCGGCGGCGCTCGGCGGCGTCGCGGTGTGGCAGACGCAGCAGAACCGGGAGGCCGAGCAGCGCGCGGGACGGGCCGAGCAGCGCCTCGACGCGATCAGCAGCATCCTCGCCGCGCCCGATGCCCGGACCGTGCACGGCAGGACCTCCAACGGGGCGCTGACCACGGTGGTGTCCTCCCCGGCCCGCGACAGGGCCGTCTTCACCGCCGCCGGCCTGCCGGCACCGGCGGGGGGCACCACCTACCAACTGTGGCTCGACCACGACGGCACCATGCGTCCGGCGGGCTTCGTCGACGGCGACGGAACCGTGCTCATCGAGGGCGGCACCGCCGGCGCGGAAGCGGTCGGGCTCACCGTCGAACCCGACGGCGGCTCCCCGCGCCCCACGACGGCCCCGCTGCTCCTCATGCCCCTGACCGCGTGACCCCCGCCCGCGCCGCCGGCCCCGCCGAGGCCGCCCGGCGCGGGCGTGAGGCGCCGCCGCACGACGACCAGCGGCCCCGGCCGCGTTCCGGACGGCCTCGTCGAAGGCGGTGCCCCCCGCAGCCCGGGCACCCGGCTCGCGATGCTCGGCAACAGGCGGGCGTCGTCCGACGCGGCGCCGGCCCGCGTGCCGGAGAGGTTCGGGTTCCCTCCACGGCGTGTCAGCCGCGAGCGGTTGCCGGAGGTCACGGGGCAGCCGTCTGGTGCTCGAACACCTCGGTGACCGCATTCGGCTCCGCTGTGGTCCCGGCCCGACCGGCGGCCGCCGCCCGTCGGAGTCAGAGGGCGGAACCGGCGGACCGCAACTCCCGCACCAGGGCCCGTACGACGGCGGATCCGGCGAGCTCCGGGGTGGTGGCGTAGCCGACGCGGCGCGTCGGGCGTTCCGGACCGAGATCGGTGATCTCTATCGCGTCCGTCGCTCCGGCCAGGGAGAGCGCGGGCATGATCGCCATTCCGTGCCCACCGCTCACGAGCGACAGCACCGCGCCGTCGTCCTCGGCCTCGATCGTCGCCTTCGGGATCCAGTCCTGCGCGCTCCACCAGGCCCGGGTGTACGAGCCGCAGTTCTCGGCCCAGTCGACGAGCGGCAGCGAGCGCGGGTCAGGGTGTCCGGCCGGATGCACCAAGGAGTAGCTCTCCTCGAAGAGCTCGCTCGCCACCAGCCCCGCCGGCATCTGCGCCCCGTCCAGGGTGGCGATGGCGAGATCCGACCGCCCGTCGGCCACTTCGCCCGCCGTGCCGCGCCCGACTTCACGGACGATCCGCACCTGAGGCTCGATCCCGGGGTACCGCGCGCGCAGCCGCCGCAGGACCGGTGGCAGCAGGTGCAGCGCGGTGCTGCGGAAGGCCGCGATCCGCAGCGGGCCCTCCGGCCCCTGCTTCGCCTCGGCCCGGGCGGCCTCCCGCACCTCGGCGACGAGCACGTCCAGGAGCCGCAGTACACGGCGCGCATGCGCCACGGCCTTCTCCCCCGCCGGGGTGGGTCTCGCACCGCTGCGGCCCCGTTCGAACAGCACGGCGCCGATCCTGCGCTCACTGCCGCGTACCGAGTGGGAGACCGCGGACTGTGTCAGGCCCAGCGCCACGGCCCCGGCCGAGAAGCCGCCGGCATCCGCAACCGCCACCAGAACGCGCAGTTCGTGCGGAGCGAGATCGGTGTCGGTCGTGCGGGCCACGGGGCGCTCACCTCAAGGTATGAGAACTGCTCATGGAACGGGGCGTCGCATGAGCCCAACCGCCTGCCCGAGGGCTCCATTCCCGTTCTACGGTCCCGGCATGACCGAGATCGCCGTCACCGTCCAGCAGACCGCCCGACCCCACGGTTTCCCCACCACCGCGGACTTCGCCTTCGTCGAGTCCGCGATCCCCGAGCCCGCGGCGGGTACCGCACTCGTGCGGAACCTCTACTGGTCCGTGGACCCGTACCACCGCGAGATGATGGACGACGTGCCCGGCGGCTTCACGCTCCGCACACCGCTCGAGGGCCGGACCCTCGGGCGCGTCGTCGCCTCGCGGACGCCCGAACTGCCCGAGGGCGAGATCGTGTTCCATCGGCAGGGCTGGCGCACCCACTCCGTGGTCCGGCCCGAGGAGACACGCAGACTCCCCCGCTTCGACAAGGTCCCCCCGACGGCCTACCTGAGCGTCCTCGGCGGCACCGGACTGACCGCGTACGTGGGTCTCACCCGCATCGCCCGGCTCCGCGAGGGCGACGACGTCTTCGTCTCCGCCGCGGCCGGCGGCGTCGGCACCGCAACGGGCCGGTTCGCCCGGCTGATGGGCGCCGGCCGGCTCGTCGGCAGCGCGGGCTCGGCGGCGAAGGTCGATCATCTGACCCGGGAGGTGGGCTACGACGCGGCGTTCGACCACCACGACGGCCTCCCCTCCGCACTGCTCGCCGAGACCGCACCGGACGGCATCGACGTCTACGTCGACAACGTCGGCGGGGAACAACTGGCCGCCGCGGTGGGCGCACTGCGCGAGTTCGGGCGCATCGTCCGGATCGGCACCATCAGCCGTTACAACACCCCGGACGCGCCCCCGCCGCACTTCGACCACGCGGACGTCGTGGAGAAGAGCCTCCGCATGGAGGGCTTCCTCGTCAGCAACTACCGGCGTCTGCAGGACGAGTTGTACGAGTTCGCGGTGCCCCACCTGCAGAGCGGCCGGCTGGCGCTGGACGAGACGGTGGTGGACGGGTTCGAGCACATCGTGGACGCGTTCGTGGGCATGCTGCACGGCCGGAACACGGGAAAGACCATCGTGCGGGACCGCGCGTAGGTCCGGCTCGGCAAGGCGGCGGACCCGCCTGTCGCCCCGCACGCGGCGATGCCCGGACCGGGCGTGCCCGGTCGGGCCCGGCGGGCAGCCGCGCAGTCCCCCCGGTGGTCCGGTCATGCCCAGGCAGGCATCCCGGCGATCCGGCGACCGGCCGGGCACGAGCCCGCGTCCCGGCCATCCGATCAGGCACCGGCCGGCGCCCTCGTCGCGTCGTTCCGGTCCGTTGCACCCTCGGCGGCGGGTGTGCCGCAGCGGCAGACGCGTGCCGCCGCCCCAGGTCCCCCGCCCCCTCGTCGGTCGTGGTCCGCCCCGGGGCGCGCGTGCCTCGCCCCCGGCGTTCGGTCGCGGCGCCCGGTGACGGCCGCCCTCGCCCCGGCCCCGCCGCCCCGTCGGCGCGGGGGTGCTCCGGCCAGCGGTGGCTGGGGGCGCCCGGTGTCGCGATGATGGGCACAACGGCCGGTACGTGGCCGTGGTGCCGGCACCCTCGGCCACACGTGGGATGCGGCCACCGGCGGGATCACGCCGGTGCCGCGCCGGCGCGAGGAGGCTGCGCGCCGGCGGCCGGCGCGGAGGGCCGAGGAGGCGTTGTGAACGACTACCCCCCGATCGCGGACCACGGCATCATCGGTGATCTGCAGACGGCGGCGCTGATCGCCTCCGACGGAACCCTCGACTGGTGGTGCACCCCCCGGTTCGACTCCCCGAGTGTGTTCGCCTCGCTGCTCGACAGCGACCGCGGCGGTTCCTGCCGCCTCGCCGCCGATGTCGGGGACGAGGCCACCGTGCGCCAGCTCTACCTCCCCGACACCGCCGTCCTCATCACCCGCTTCATGACACCAGGTGGTGTCGGCGAGGTCGTCGACTTCATGCCACCGGACCCGTCGGCGACACCGTCCGCCCGGCACCGGCTGATCCGGGTCGCGCGGGTGGTGCGCGGCAGCATGCCGTTCGAGCTCATCTGCCGGCCGCGCTTCGACTACGGCCGGGCACCGCACGGGCTGACCCGGCTGGACGACGGGTCCGCACTGTTCCGGGGGCCCGGCACGGACCTGCACCTGCAGGTCACTCCTCCGATCGCCCTGCACCCGAACGGCACCGACGTCTCCGCCCGCTTCACCCTCCGGGCCGGGGAACGGGCCGCTGTCGTCCTCACCAGCGAGACCGGCACCCCGGGCGGCCTCAGCGGCCTTCCCGGCGGTGCGACGCCCACCACCGACGCGATCCTCGCCGACTTCGACGCGTGCAGCGCGTTCTGGCTGAACTGGCTGCGTGCCTCCCGCTACCGCGGCCGCTGGCACGAGATGGTCACGCGCTCCGCCATCACCCTCAAGCTCCTCACCTACGCCCCCACCGGTGCCCCCATCGCCGCCGCGACCATGGGACTGCCCGAGCAGATCGGCGGGGAGCGCAACTGGGACTACCGCTACACCTGGGTCCGCGACGCCTCCCTGTCGGTGCGGTCCCTGATCGACCTCGGCTTCTCCGCGGAGGCGAACGCCTTCCGCCGGTGGCTGCGCGACCGCCTGGACGCCGGTGGCACCGCCTCGGGCGAACCGCTGCAGATCATGTACCGCGTCGACGGCGAACCGCACATCGCCGAGGAGGTGCTGGACCATCTGGAGGGCTACCGCCGCTCCTCCCCCGTACGGGCCGGCAACGCCGCCGCCGACCAGATCCAGCTCGACATCTACGGCGAGGCCGCCTTCGCCTTCGCCCAGGCCGAGGACATCGGCGGCATCCGTGGCTGGCACGCCTTCGCGCGCGTCATCGACTGGCTCGCCGACCACTGGGACCGCCCGGACGAGGGCATCTGGGAGACCCGCGGCGGGCGCCAGAACTTCACGTACAGCCGTCTGATGACCTGGGTCGCCTTCGACCGTGCCGTCAAGCTCGCCTCCGCCCACTCCCGCCCGGGCGACCTCACCCGCTGGCTGGGCGCACGCGACGAGGTCCTGCGGCAGATCGTCGACCGCGGCTGGGACGACGGACGGCGTGCCTTCGTCCAGCACTACGACACCGACGTCCTCGACGCGTCCCTGCTCCTGATGCCCAAGGTCGGCTTCCTCACCCCCACCGACCCCGACTGGCTGAGCACCCTCGACGCCATGGACGGCGAACTCGTCAGCGACAGCCTCGTCTACCGCTACGACCCCGCCGCCTCACCCGACGGCCTGCGGGGGTCGGAGGGCACCTTCAACCTGTGCAGCTTCCTGTACGTCGAGGCACTCGCCCGGGCCGGCCGCCTCACCCAGGCCCGCTACGCCTTCTCCAAGATGCTCACGTACGCCAACCACGTCGGCCTGTTCGCCGAGGAGATCGGCCCCTCCGGCGAACAACTCGGCAACTTCCCGCAGGCGTTCACCCACCTGGCACTCATCGACGCGGCGATCGCCCTGGACGAGGAGCTGGACCGCGCCGAGAACGAGCCGGGCTGACGGACGCGCCCCGCCGGGGTCACCGGCGCGGCGCACCCGGCGGATCCGCCCTGCCGGCTCCGGCGGCGGGGGGCCGGGGAACGCGCGGCAGCAGAGCCGCGGCGGTCAGTCCGACCAGCCCGACGACCGCGAGCGCCCCCATCGCCGCCGCGTACGCGCCCTTGCTGAGCCCCGACACCAGGATCGTGCCCGCGACGGCCGTGCCGAGCGAGGAGCCGAGGTTGGAGACGCAGCGGGACAGGCCGGAGATCTCGCCCTGCTGCGTCTCGGCGAAGCACGACTGGACCACGTTCACCGAAGGAGTGAGCATCACCCCCAGACCCAGCCCGATCAGCAGCAGGCCGGGGGCGAACGCCCAGGCACCGGGCTTCCAGGCGACCAGGGCCAGCAGCACCGCGATGCCGGCCGTCGTCACGACGAAGCCCGCCATGATCAGGGTGCGCTGCGCACGGCGCCGGGCCAGCTTCTCGGCAGCCAGGGAGGAAGCGAGGATGCCGAGGGTCGCGGCGGTGAAGATCACGCCCGTCCGGATCGCGTCGTAGCCGCGTACGACCTGCAGGTAGGCGGCGACCGTGAACGAGACGCCCATCAGCATCAGCCACTGCGTGTTCTGGGTGACCAGACCGAGGTTGGAGGTGCGGTCGCGGAACAGGTCCGTCGACAGCAGCGCCTCCCGGCCGGCGCGCTCACGGCCGCGCACCCGGGCGAAGAAGCCGACCAGCACCAGCGCACCGGCCAGCAGCAGGCCCAGCGCTAGCCACCCGTTGTTGTCGACGGCCAGGATGCCCGTCACCAGCAGCACCAGGCCCGCCGCCGACAGCACCGCCCCGACGGTGTCGAACGGCCGAGCGGGGTCGGGCGGGAGCGGATCGTCGATCCCGCGGCTGAGCACCACGATCACCACGATCACCAGCGCCTGGAACACGAACGCCGCCCGCCAGCTGATCCCACTGGTGATCAGCCCGCCGATCAGCGGGCCCGCGGCCGCCCCGATGCCGCCCATCGCCATGATCGCGCCGAACGCCCGTGCCCGGGACGCCGTGTCGGTGAACAGCAGCGTGGTCAGGATGTAGACCGGCGGGATCAGCAGCGCCGTACCCACGCCCTCCAGGATCGAATTGCCGATGATCAGCACGCCCAGTCCCGGCGCCACCGCGCTGAGCACCGCGCCCGCCCCGTAGATCACGAGCCCGGCCAGCAGGCAGCGCTTGCGCCCCCACTTGTCGGTCAGTTTCCCGCCCGGGATCATCAGTGCGGCCATCACCAGCAGGAAGATCGTGATCGCGACCTGCACGCCCTGCACCGTGGTGTCCAGGTCCTCGCTGATGTCGTTGATCATCACGTTCATGTTCGAGCCCGCGAAGCTGCAGATGAACTGTGCCAGCGCCAGCGGTGCCAGGACACGCCGAGCCGTCGGCGCGGGTCCCGACGCTCCCGCAGCAGCCGATCCCGCCATACCGCCCGTCCCGTCCGCTCGCCCGGTCCAAGGACCGCCCGGGGCCGCTCCCGTGGATCGGCGCGGCCTCCCCATGACCGTCCCACGAGTGCCTGCCGTCACGACGAAGACGCGCAGTACCCGGCCGGTTTCGTCACCGCCACGAGGTCGTGGGTCCGGTGGCGCCGGGCCGGTTGCGGCGCCTTCCTACCGGCGGCTGCGCACCAGCAGGTGGAGGAAGTACGGCGTGCCGATCACCGCGGTCATCAGACCGGCGCCGAGCTGGGCCGGTGCGATCACGGTGCGGCCCACCAGGTCCGCCGTGCACACGAGGACGGCGCCGAGGAGCACCGCGACCGGTACCACGCGGGCGTGCCGGCGGCCCACGAGGGCGCGGGCCGCGTGCGGGGCGACGAGTCCCACGAAGCCGATGGTGCCGGCGGCGGCCACGGCGGTGGCGCTGAGCAGCACGCTGAGGACGAGGAAGCCGAGGCGCCCGCGTCCGAGGTCGAGGCCGAGGAGGCGGGGGGTGTCCTCGTCGAGCGAGACGAGGTCGAGTTCGGTGCGCCGGGCGACCGCGACGGCCACGCCGATGGCGAGGGCGGCGGCGAGGGGCACCACGTCGGGCAGGGTCCGGCCGTACGTGGAGCCGGAGAGCCAGGTGAGCGCCTTGGTGGCGTTGAACGGGTCGGTGAGGATGATGAGGAGGCTGACGAGGGCGGCCGCGCCCGAGTGGATGGCGAATCCGACGAGGACGAGCCGGGTCTGCTGGAATCCGCCGCGCGCGGCGAGTCCGAAGAGCAGGGCGGAGGCGGCCGCGGCGCCCGCGAACGCGGCACCGGCGACGCCCCACCCGCTCGCCATGGGCACGGTGGTCACGAGGAGCACGGCGCCGAGGGCGGCACCGCCGGAGACGCCCATGATGCCGGGTTCGGCGAGGGGGTTGCGGGTCACGGCCTGGACGAGCGTCCCGGCCAGGGCGAGGGCGGCGCCCGCGAGGAGGGCGGCGAGGACGCGGGGCACACGGGTGTCCAGGACGAAGCCGACGGTCTGTCCGGCGCGGCCCAGTGCCCAGTTGGTGACGTCGCCGAGGAGCAGCTTGGCGTCGCCGAGGAGGACGGCCGCGACGATCACGCCCACGAGTGTCGCGACGAGGGCGGACGCGACGGTGAGGAAGGCGGTGCGGCTCCTGATGCGCAGCTTGTCGGCGGCGACGCCGGCGGTGTCCCGCAGTCGTGCGGCCATGACCGTCACGAAGACGGCTCCGACGAGGCTGGTGACGACGCCGGTCGGCACGGCGACGGCCGTGTCCGCCGGCACGAGGGTGCGCAGCAGCACGTCGGCGCCGAGCACGAGCCCGGCGCCGACGAGTCCCGCGGCCGGGATGCCCGCACGGGACCGTGCGAAGCCGCGGAACCGGCGGGCCAGGGGGCGAACGAGCGCCGGGGCGCACAGGCCGACGAACCCGACCGGACCGGCCAGGGTGACGGCTGCCGCGGCGAGCAGGGCGGCGAGGACGACCGCGGTCATGCGGGTGGCGCGTACGGGTACGCCGAGGCCGCGGGCGGCGTCGTCGCCGAGGGCCAGGGCGTCGACCCGGCGGGCGAGGAGCAGCAGGCCGAGGAGGCCGACGGCGCCGATGGGCGCCATCTGCAGGACGCCGTCGAAGCCGTTCTGGGAGATGCTGCCCTGGTTCCAGTGGTAGACGCCCTCGGCTTCCTGGGGGAACAGCAGGACCAGTCCCTCGGTCATGGCGGTCAGCCCGAGGGTGAGGGCGCTGCCGGCCAGTACGAGGCGGATGGTGCCGGTGCCGAGGCCGGACAGTCCGAGCACGACGGCCGCGGCGGCGAGTCCGCCGGCGAAGGCGACGCCGGAGGAGGCGAGCAGCGGCAGCGAGAGGCCGGTGGCGGCGGTGAGCCCGAGGGCGAAGTAGGAGCCGGCGTTGACGGCGAGGGTGTCCGGCGCGGCGAGGACGTTGCGGCTGACCGTCTGCAGGGCGGCGCCCGCCATGCCGAGGAGGACCCCGACGAGCAGCCCCGCCGTCATCCTCGGCAGCCGCGAGGCGATGACGACGGACGCGTCGGCGGTGTCGGCGCGGCCGGTGAGGGCCTTGAGGACCTCGGGGGCGCCGACGGAGGCGGTGCCCTGGGTGATGTCGACGAGTGCGAGGCCCGCGACGAGGAGGAGCAGTGCGGCCGTCACCGCGGCGGCGCCCGTGCGGGACGCGGTCGCCGGCGGAGGGGTGGCGGGGGTGGTCGCGGTGACGGCCATGGTGCTGCTGGCTCCTCTTCCCTACTTCTTCGTCAGTTCGGTGACGACGGAGTCGATGTACTGGTTCATCGACTCGGGGCCGCCGAACATCCAGATGCCGTCGGGCAGGCGGTGGACGTTGCCCTTCTTGACGAACGGCAGCGAGGTCCACACCTTGTCCTTGGCGAGGGCGCCGGTGAACGGGGTGCTGTTCCGGTCGCCGTCGTTGCCGATGTAGGCGAAGTGCACGTCGGCGCTGAGCTTGGTGAGGCCCTCCACGTCCGTGGTGCCGAGGCCGTACGCCGGGTCGCCCTTGACCGTCCAGTCGTTCTTCAGGCCGAGCTTCTCGTTGACCGCGCCGATCAGCGAGCCGCCGGTGAACGGGCGGATCGAGGTCTGGTTGGAGACGAGGTAGCCGTCGGCGAAGGCGTACTTGGCACCCGCGAGTCCGGCTCCCGCGAGGGCCTTCCTACCTTCCTCGATCTTCGCCTCGAACCGCTTCTTCAGCTCGCCGGCCTTCTCGGTGGTGCCGGTGGCCCGGGCGAGCAGGTCGAGGTTCTTCGTCATCCGCCCGATCGGGTCGGCCGCGTCGGCCGACTTCACCTCCACCACCGGGGCGACCTTGC
Organism: Streptomyces noursei; assembly: GCF_001646665.1. Classification (GTDB taxonomy): domain Bacteria; phylum Actinomycetota; class Actinomycetes; order Streptomycetales; family Streptomycetaceae; genus Streptomyces; species Streptomyces lavendulocolor. The sequence continues at coordinate 64,138 of NZ_LWBU01000347.1, forward strand.
GCAGCTGCTTCACGGCGGCCGGCGGCAGGTCGGTGCTGGCGACGATGAGGTCCGGCTTCAGGGCGGCGATGGTGTCCATGCTCGGCTCGCCGCGGGTGCCGATGTCCTTGGGCTCGTTCTTCAGCGGGACCGCGCTGTCCCAGGTCTTGTAGCCCTTGACGTCGGCGACGCCGACCGGGTCCACGCCCAGCGAGATCAGCAGCTCGACCTCGTGCCACTCGGTCCCGACGACCTTCTTGGCGGGGCCGTCGAGTTCGACCTTCTGCCCGGAGGCGTCGGTGAGCGTGATGCGCTCGGCGGTCTTCTCGGTCTTGCCGTCGGCGGCGGGCTCGGTGGTCCCGCAGGCGGTCAGGGTGAGGGCCGCCGTGGTGAGGACCGCGGCGGTGACCAGGTGTCGTCTCATGAGGGGGTGCTGAGCCTTTCGCTTCGCGAGTGGTGCCGGCCGATGGCCCGGGTGCGCAGCCGGCCGGTGAGGGGGTCGGTGTCGACGTCGATGCGGATGCCGTACGTCTCGGTCAGCCGTGGCGCCGTCAGGACGTCCTCGGGTCTGCCGTCGGCGACGATCCGTCCCTGCTGGAGCAGGGCGATCCGGTCGGCGACGGCCGCGGCCTGGTCGAGGTCGTGCAGGACGACGCCGACGGCGATGCCGTGCTGGTCCGCCAGGTCGCGCATGAGGTCGAGCAGTTCGACCTGGTAGCGCAGGTCGAGGTAGGTGGTGGGCTCGTCGAGGAGCAGTACTCCCGTCTCCTGCGCGAGGCAGCCCGCGAGCCACACCCGCTGGAGCTGTCCGCCCGACAGGTGCTCGGCCCCGCGTTCGGCGAACTCCGCGACGCCCGTGAGCGCGAGCGCACGGTCGACGGCGGCGGCGCCCCCCGGGTCGGTCCTGCCCCAGCGTCCCCGGTACGGGTAGCGCCCGAACTCGACCACGTCCCGGACGGTCAGCCCGCTGGGCGTGGGCCTGCCCTGCGTCAGCAGCGCCACCATGCGGGCGAACTCGCGCGGGCTCAGCGCGAGCCCGTCGGTGTCGCCGTCGATGACGAGCTCCGCGGTCCTGGGCCGCTGCAGGCGCGCGATCGTACGCAGGAGCGTCGACTTGCCGCTGCCGTTCGGTCCGACGAGGGCGGTCACCTCGCCGGGCCGCAGCGTCAGCGAGGCGTCGTGGACGACGTCGACGCCGTCGTACGCCACGGTGACACCCGTGGCCGACAGTTCATGACCACGGGGGCGTCCGGCCGCGGAGGTCTCTTCACCAACATGCACGCCGTGAGGTTAGCCTACCCTTAGTTGAAAGTGAAAGGGCGGAGCCACCGCACCGAGACAAGGCTGAAATAAGCCAAGCTCGGACCACATCGCGCCGACATAGGCCCTCATCCGCCCGTGAGAGGCGTGACTTCGTGCCGGGTGGCGGCTCTCCTCCGCCGGGCAGGCCCTACCGGGTGGCCGCACACGGCGGGTCGTAGGGCAGGGGGACGACGTACCGGCTCCATTGCTGCCGGGTCAGGGCGCCGGAGCTCCCGGCGCAGATGCGGCTGATGGCGGACTCGACGTCCAGGTCCCAGAGCGTGGCCACGCCGTCGTCGGTGGTGGCGGCCAGGGTACGGCTGTCCGGGCTGAACGCCAGGACGGCGACGAATCCGGTCTCCACGGTCAGCGGCCCGCCGATGGCGGTGGGGTGGTCGGGATCGGAGACGTCCCACAGGTGGATGGTGCCGCTGTCGGTGTGGCCGGCCGCCGCGAGGGTGCGCCCGTCCGGGCTGAAGGCCACCGACCACAGGCTGCCCCCGGGTACGGTCAGGGGGCTGCCCCTGCGCGAGAGGCGGTGGGGGTCGGTGGCATCCCACAGGGTGACGGTGCCGCGACTGTTCCCGGTGGCGAGGGTGCGGCCGTCCGGACTGAACGCCACCCAGGTGCTGGTGGCGGTCGGCTGGTCGATCGGCTGCCCGATGCGGACCCCGGGGGCCGTCGTACTCCACAGTCCGACGGTGCCGTTGCTGCCGTCGCCGCCGGCCGCCAGCATCGTGCCGTCGCGGCTGAACGCCAGGGACATGACGGACGACGTACGGGAATTGGAGATGCCGGCCCGGGAGACGGGGTGTGCGGGGTCACTGACGTCCCAGAGGGCGATGCTGCCGGACCTGTGGTCGCCGGCCGCGGCCAGGGTGTTGCCGTCGGGGCTGAACGCCAGCGAGAAGATGAGCCCGTCCGCCCCGGTGAGGGTCTCACGGAGGCGAACGGGATGGCTGATATCGGTAACGTTCCACAAGGTGACCGTGCCGCCGCTGTCGCCCGCGGCCAGGGTGCGGCCGTCCGGGCTGAACGCCACGGCGTCGACCGGGTCGTCGGGGCCGGTGAGCGGATCGCCGCGGGGAACGGGGTGGTTGGGGTCGGTGGTGTCCCACAGCGAGACGGTGTTGTTCTGGTTCCCAGCGGCCAGGGTCCGCCCGTCCGGGCTGAACGCCACGGATGCCACGTTCCCGCCGGCGCCGACGATCCGGGTCGGCGGCAGATTCCACAGATCGACGTTGCCGTCGTGGTTCCCGGCGGCGAGGGTGCGGCTGTCCGGGCTGAACACCACGTCGGTCACCGCGTCGCCGGGACCGGTCAGCGGCCGGCCCAGAAGGCCGATGGCCTTGGGGTGGGTGACGTTGTACAGATGGATGGTGTGGTCGGCGCTGCCGGCCGCCAGCGTGTGACCGTCGGGGCTGAACGCCACCGACGTGACGGACTGGGTGGGACCCGTCAGCGGCTTGCCCAGAGGGGCGGGGCGGCCGGGATCGGCGACCTTCCACAGGTGGACCCTGCCGGGGTTGGACCCGGCGGCCAGGGTGCCGCCGTCCGGGCTGAACGCCACGGACTTGACGTGGTGCCCGGCCTTGACGGAACGGCCCCGGCCGGGGCGGGCCGGGTCGGTGGTGTTCCACAGGCTGATGGTGCCGGCCTCGTCGTCGCACGCGGCGGCCAGGGTACGCCCGGTGGGGCTGAACGCGATGCGACCGGAGAAGACTCCGGGGCAGCCGAGGTTCAGGGGCGGTTCCGCGGGGTCGACGTCGTCGGGGCGGGTGACGTTCCACAGGCTGACGAGTCCGGCGTGCCATCCGGCGGCCAGGGTGCGGCCGTCGGGACTGAACGCCAGCGATTCGACGGCCGTCGCGGCGTCGAAACCCCGAATGGCGGGAGCCTTCGGCCGGCCGAGCGGGACCGGGTGACTGGGGCTGGTCAGGCCCCACAGGTCGACGAATCCGCCGGAACCACCGTCCCCCTTGTCGCTCAAGTGGCCCCCGACGGCCAGCACCCGGCCGTCCGGGCTGAACGCGAGCGACCGGATCGACGCCACGGAACGGCTCACGGAAATGGGCCGGCCCAGCTCCACCGGACGGCCGGGATCGGAGACGTCCCACAACCGGACGGTGTTCTGGCGGTAATGCCCGGCCGCCAGCATGTGCCCGTCGGGGCTGTAGGCCACGGTGTTCACCGCGCCCTGCGGGCCGGGCAGCCGGGTGGCCAGCGGTGTGTTCTCGGTGCTGATGAGCCGGGACGCCGCCTCCGCGGTCGGGTCCATGCGATAGGCGGTCAGCGCGAGTTGGGCGGACAGCGAAGGATCGGTCGGCGCCAGCTGCACGGACGCGGACGTGACGGCGGCGTTGACGGCCTGGTCGCGGGCGCGCAGGGCCCGGGACTCCTGCCGGAAGGCGAACACCGCGGTCAGCGAGGCGATCACGGCCAGGGCGGTGATGGTGGCGACCGCGGCGCGCCGGAGCCATTGCCCGCGCCGCTGGTGGTGGCGGGCGGCTGCCAGGAACGCCCGGGCGGCGGCGCTGAGTTCCGGCCCGTGCGTCCCGGCCCAGGCGAGTGCGGCCTCCAGGCGGTTGCCGCGGTACAGCGCGGCCGCCTCCCGGCCGGCCCGTTCCCAGTGCGTGGCCGCCTCTTCGAGATCCTGCCGTACGAGGTTCCCGCTGCGGTCGTGCTCGATCCAGCCCCGCAGCCGGGGCCAGGCGCGGATGAGCACCTCATGCGTCATCACGACCGTGTCCTGGTCCCGGGTGAGCAGCCGGCCGCGGGTGAAGTCGTCCAGGACCCTGACGGCCGCTTCCCGGTCCGGCGCGTGACGCAGCAGCTCGTCGTACCGGACGCGCCGGCGGCTGTCGTCGGCGTCGCGCCCCACGATGACGAGCCGCAGGAACACCCACCGCGCGGCCTCCTGGCAGGGCGGCGGCAGGATGTCGTAGAGCCTGTTCGCCGTGGTGGCGATGGCGCCCTGGATGCCGCCGGTGACGCGGTAGCCGTCCACGGTGAGCGTGTGCCCGTGCCGCTGCTGCCAGGTGGCCCGCAGGGCGTGCGCGAGCAGCGGGAGCCGGCCCGTGGTGCTGGTGCCGACCGGTCCGCCGACCGCCCCCAGGTCCGCCAGCAGCACCTCGACCAGGCCGTCCTCGACGTCGAGGCCCACGCTGCCGGCCGGGCGGCGGATCGCGTCCTTGAGTTCGTCCTCCGTCATCGGTTCCAGCAGGACCGGTCCGGCCCGCAGTGCCGCCCGGAGCTGCGGATGGGCCGTGCACGCGGCGTAGAAGTCCGCGCGCACCCCCAGCACCACGACCGCACCGCCCGTGGGCCGGGCCAAGCGGTCGAGCACGTCGATGAGCCACTGCCGGTCGGTCTCGTCGCCGCAGGCCGTGAAGATCTCCTCGAACTGGTCGACCACGACGACCAGTCCCGCGGGCGGGGCGTCCCCGGTGGGCGCCGGGTCGCCGGCCCCGGTGATCTCGCGCAGTTCGGCGAGGCACCGTGCGGGATCGGCCCGCCACGCCGCCGCCGTGCTCCGGGCGGCCCCGGCGTCGAGCCCGGCGGCGGTGGCCAGCGCGAGGGCCGGGGACGCCGTCGGGGTCAGCAGCAGCCGCGGCCACGTGCTCGAACCCGCCACCGGAAACCGGCCGTCGTCCAGGGCCGGCAGCACCCCGGCCGCGAGCAGGGACGACTTCCCGGCCCCCGAGGGGCCGATCAGCACCAGCGGGCCCCCTTCACGCATCCGGGCGTCCATCCGCTCGCACACGAGGTGGACCATGCGCTCACGGCCGTGGAACCACTGCTTGTGCTGCGCGCCGAACGGGGCCAGGCCCGGGTACGGGCACAGCACCCGGTCGGCTCCGGGGCCGGGCACGGTTCTTCGCCCCTCGGCGCCGTAGCGGACGTGGAGGTCTCGGCCGGCCTGGAAGACGCTGCCGCCGCCGGTCGCGCTCGCCTCCTGCCGTTTCGGCTGCCAGAGGGGCGGCCCGTCGGGGGACGGGGCGCCGGTGCCGCGTTCCGTCACGCCTGTCCGCCTCTGGTGACGGTCATGTCCCGGCCCGCCAGGTAGGCGTCGCCGCCGGAGACATGTGCCTCCATCGTCATCGAGCCCGTGATCAGCTGTTCCGGGGCTCCGGCGGAGCGCGGTTCCCCGCCGAGCAGCGCGCGCAGCTCCTCGACGGCGTCCGGCCGCGTGGCCATGAGCCGGACGATGCGGGCCTGCCACTCGGCGACCAGCATCCCTTGGAGCTCCTGCCCGTCACCGGTCCGCCGTGCCCGGAGCAACTCGCCCCGTGCTTCGCCGAGTTCCTCCTCGACGCGCTCCGGGTGCGCGGACCGCCACAGTGACAGGACCGAGGACTTGACCGCGGCCCAGCCGTCCGTCGCCAGCAGATCGATCAGACGCGCCGCTGCCACCGATGCCAGGCCGGCGAGTTCCACACTCGTCTCCATGCTTCTCCCCGTTCCTTACCGTGCGTGGGCCGCGATCGCGGTCATCGTCAGGTGGGAGGCGACGAACACGCGGTCGCCGCCCACCGTCCACAGGAACCCCACGTCCGGCTGCCCGGGGTCGCTGTATCTCCACCGGGCCCTGCCGGTGGCCGCGTCGATGGCCCACAGCGTCTTGGCGCTGTCGGTGGCGAAGACGGTGTCGGCCGAACACTGCGCGCTCTTGCCGGAGATCCTGAGGGAGGCGTTGAACATGTTGGAACCGCCCGTCTCGCTCGCCCCGTCGAGCCTCGCGACCCATCGGGGCGTACCGTCGGCGGTGGCCAGGGCGGCCAGGTCGCTGCCGACGGGTACGTAGACGGTCGCACCGTCGAGGCCGGCGAACGGGGCGCCGATCCGGACCCGGTCCCCGCTCCTCGACTCGAAGCGCTGATGCCACTTCTCGCTGCCCGTGGCCGCGTCGACGGCGAACAGCGTGTCGCCGTCGCCGCCGGCGAACAGGAACAGCCCGGCGGCGTAGCACGTCAGCGGCCAGCCGGTGGTGAAGTAGAACCCGCCGTACGGGACGGACACCTTCCAGCCGCGGGCGCCTCTCCTTCCGGCGTCGATCATCTGGACGCGGCCGGGCCTGCTCGCCGGTACGGCCGAGGTGGCCAGCAGGCGAGACCCGGTGGGTGGCACCAGCACGTTGTTGATGTCGGTGCCCTTGACCCGCCACAGTCCCTTGCCGGTCGCGGCGCTGAACGCACGGATGTAACCGGTGGTCGGGGACGTGGACGAGTACGACCCGTCCAACACGCCCATCGTCCCGCACACGTACACCGTGTTCCCCGCGACGGCCACATAGGTGCTCCGGTACATCGCGGTGGGCTTGCCCCCGCCGGATTCGACCTCGGCCATCCTGGTCGCCCACTTCGCCTTCCCACTGGCGGCGTCGAACGCCGCCAGCAGGCCCGACTGATCGGGGGTGTCGCAGAGCAGGTAGAACACTCCGTCCGCGTACGCCGTCGGGTACTTGAAGCTGGTCGTGCCGTATTCGTTGACCGTGTTGAGCCCGGGGAACCTGGATTTCCCGGTCGCGGCGTCCAGGAAGGACGTGGCGGTGTCCGTGACCACCATGACCACCGTGCCGGAGGCTTCCAGGCAGGTGGGGGCGTGTTTCCCGACGCTCGACCATGCCTTGACGGCGTCGGGTCCGGCCAGCACGAGCGCTTCCGGTCCGTCCGTCGGGGACGGCGACGCGGAGGAGGCCGGGGAGCGCACGCCCGGCGGAGTGGCCGGCCGTGCGGTGGGTCCGGGCCCGCCGGCCCGGCCGCCGGGTGTCGGCGACGGGTCGCCGGTGAAGGCGAGTGCCGCCGCGGTCCCGCCGAGTACCGCCGCGCCCCCGGCCAGACCCATGAGCAGCTTCCGGCGGCTGACACCCGCGCCGGCGGCGTGCACCGGCGGCGGGCGTAACACCGTGCCCCGGCATCCGGCCCCGGCGGACGCCGATCCCAGGGCCGCGGTCGCGGCGGCCATGTCGGCGGTCACCGCCGGCGGCAGCCAACAGCCCGCGGGGGCCGGAAGGTCCTGACGCCTCAGGTACTCGACGAGTTGCTCGGCGGTGGGACGGTCCGGCGGGTCCGGGTACAGGCAGCCGCCGATCACGTCGCGGAGCGACCCGGGGAGGGCGCCTGTGTCCGGCTCGCCCCCGGAAGCCGCGTACAGCACGGTCGACCCGAGGTCGAACATGTCGTCCGTCGGTGCGGGCGCCGGACCGCCGGTGGGTCCCGTGAGTCCCAGGGCGATGACACGGGGCCCGTCCATGGTCAGCATGACCGAGTCCGGGCCCAGCCCGCCGTGGACCCGCCCGGCCGCGTGGAGTGCGGCCAGCGCCCGGGCGAGGCCGTCGGCGAGCACCCGCAGAGCCGGTTCGGGCAGCGGACCGTGCCGGTCCACCGCCCGCCGGAGCGGCAGTCCGGCGGTGAACCCGGTCGCCAGCCAGGGAACCGGCGCGTCTGCGTCGGCATCCAGCACCGGTGCGAGGAAGGGACCGGACAGCGTCCGTGCCGCCTCGACGCCGGCCCGGAACCGGTCCCGGAAGCCCGGCTCCGCGGCGAGTCCGGGTCCCACGACGGTGACCGTGACGAGCAGCCCGTCGTCCGTGCGGGCCCCGAAGACTTCACTCCCGCCGACCGTGCTCTGCCTTCCGAGCAGCGTGTAGGGCCCGATCCGATGCGTACCGCCTGCTCCGGGATGATCCATCGTCCGCCCCTCACGCCAGCCTGATCGTCTGGTCCCGGGCCGCCTGGTAGGCGCTGCCCCCGCCGGACACATGGGCCGTCATGGTCGTCGGCGGCACGGCATCCGCGGCCGGCGCCGTGCCGTGCCCGGGTTCGACGGGCGCACCGGCACCGGGCAGCAGAGTGGTCACCGCGTCGACCAAGTGCGCGAGCCCGTCCGGCAGATGGGTTTCCGGGACGCGGAGGAACTGAAGGCCCGCCAGCTCCGCGATCTCGGCCGGCAGCGCGGAGGCGTCCGGCAGCATCGTCGCGTCCCCCAGGAGGACCGGGACGACGCGGTTTCCCGCCCGCAGAGCCGTCGCGATCTCCACGCGGACCCAGTCGTGATCCCGGTCAAGGAGCCGCCCGCCGTCCTCGCCCCGGGCGTCGAGCCAGCCCGGCCCGATCAGTACGCACATGAGCTCGCACTCGGCGGCCTGCCGCCGCAGGATCCCGGCGAAATCGGCCCCGGGCGGAATCGACCGGCCCGACTTGAAGACCTCGTCGGCACCCAGGCGGTCGGACAGCGCGCGGTAGACGCGGTCTCGCATCCACCGGGAGTCCGGTTTGCGGAAGCTGAGGAAGATACGCGGCACAATTGCCCCCTCTCCGGCAGGTATTGCCGTCAGGAATCGTGTTCACCCTAGGGGTGGCGTACGCGCCCGGTGGCTATTCGCCGGGGATTGAATAGCGGCCGCGCGGCTCCGTACGCTGACTGGTATGGACCCGGTGGAGGACGCGGCAGGGACGGTCCCGGCAGGGGCATCGGCCGGCACCCGTCTGCCACCGGGCGACTTCGGCGTCGTCCTGGCCACGCTCCGGGCACGCCGGGGCTGGAGCGTGCGCGAGGTGGCCCGGCGCGCGAACGTGTCCGAAGGGCAGATCTGCAATCTGGAGAGCGGGCTGCGCAACCCGACGCCCGCCGTGGCGGCGGCGTGCGACGCGGCCTTCGGCACCGGCGGGGAACTCGTCGAGCTGGCCGGGGCCGGCCGTCGCGGCGCCCGCGCCGAGGCCGTCGTGGAGGCGGGCCCCGTGGTCGCCGGATACGAGCGGGTCCTGCGGGAGTTGAAGGACATCGGCAGATCGACCGGGCCGACGTTCGTCACCGCTTCGATGAAGTCGATCACGCGGATCCTCACGGACGCCGGTTCGCACGCCGTCGGCGAGCAGCGTGCCGAGATCTGGCTGCTGGCATCGAGGTTCGCCGAATACACGGGGTGGATGGCGCAAGAGGCGGGAAATCCCGCGGAGGCACTGCGCTGGACGAGCCTCGCTGTCCGCTGGGGCGCGCACGGCGGGGACGAAACGGTGGCCGCGTACGCCCTGGTCCGCAAGGCGTTCATCGCCCAGCACCGCGGTGACACCGGTGCGGTGATCCGTTTCGCCGACCAGGCGGCCGGGCACCCGGCGGCCACCCCGGTGATCCGCGCGCACGCCGCACGACGCGCGGCCCAGGGGCATGCGCGCCGTGGCGACGCGGGGGCCTGCCGGGAGGCGCTGGAGCGGTTCACGATCCACGCCGCCGAGGCCGTCGGCGACCGGACCCCTCCGTGGGGCCCGCGCATCGAGAACGGCAACTCCCGCCTCATCGAGGCCTCCTGCCTGCTCGGCCTCCACCGCTTCGAGCCGGCCGCCGACCTCTTCGCCACCGAACTCCGGGCGGCCGCCCCGGCGGACGGCAACTCCCGGGCCCGCTTCGCGATTCGCCAGGCGACGGCCCTCGCCGGCGCCGGCCGCCTCGACGACGCCTGCCAGGTCGTCGAGGCCGCGCTGCCCGTGATCAGACGCATCGACTCGGCCACCACCCGCGCGGAGCTGGCCCGTTTCGTCGAGCACGCCCGCGCCCGGCGACCCGCCCGGGGCCAACTCGCCCTCATCGAAGCCTCGGCCGCCCTCGCGGCCGGCTGACGGTCACGAGGCGCCCTGCCGGGGCGACGGGTCGGCGGACCCACGCCGGCGCGGCCCGCCCGCGGCCAGGCGATCAGAAGAACAGCAGGTCAGGCACCCTTTGCCGCAGGCTCCAGAATCGCCACGCACTCCACGTGGTGGGTCATCGGGAACAGGTCGAACGCCCGCAGCGTGCGCACCCGGTAGCCCACCTCCGCGAAGTACGCGATGTCACGGGCCAGGGCGGCCGGGTCGCAGGCGACGTACGCGATCCTCCGCGCACCCAGGCCGGCCAGGTGCTTGACGGTCTGCTTGCCGGCGCCCGCCCGCGGGGGGTCCAGGACGACGAGGTCGACCTCGGTGATGCCCGTGCGCGGGAGGGCCTGCTCGACCTTGCCCTGCTCGATGCGGACGCGGTCGAAGTGCTCCAGGTTGTGGCGGGCGTCCTCCACCGCGCGCTTGCCCGACTCGATGCCGAGGACCGCGCCCTTGTCGCCCACCCGGTCGGCGAGCGCGCCCGCGAAGAGGCCCGCGCCGCAGTAGAGGTCCAGGGCGGTGTCGCCCTTGCGGGGCAGGAGGCCCTGCATCACGGCGCGCACCAGGGTGTCGGCGGCCTGCGGGTGGACCTGCCAGAAGCCGCCGTTGCCGACGCGGTAGGTGCGGTCGTCGGCGCGCTCCCGTACGAACGGGCGGCCGTGCACGCGGTGCACTCCCCCGTCCTCGGCGACCCGCAGCACGGAGACCGGCCGGTTCAGCTCCACCAGGGGCAGGCGTGCTCCCGGGCGGGGCGTGAGGACGACCTGGCGGTCCTGCGAACCGCTCGCGGCGATCGCGTCCACCGACTCCATGCCCGACCAGTCGCGCTGCTCGATGCCCAGTTCGCTGACGCCCGGCGCGGCGATCAGGCAGCGGTCGATCGGCTGGACGTCGTGCGAGCGGTGCTTGCGCAGCCCGGCGTGGCCGTCGGCGTCCACGGCGTACTGGACGCGGGTGCGCCAGGCGGGGACCTCGCCGGCCGGGACCTTGTCGCCCTCGGCCGGCATGACCGTGCCGTCCCAGCCGGCCTCCTCGGGCGTCAGGCCGGCGAGCCGCTGGAGCTGCTCGGCGACGACCTCGCCCTTCAGCCGGCGCTGGGCACCGGGCTTGGCGTGCTGCCAGTCGCAGCCGCCGCACTTGCCGGGGCCGGCGTACGGGCAGGGCGCCTCGACCCGGTCCTTGGAGGCCTCCAGGACGCGCACGGCGTCCGCGCGCAGGAAGCGGGAGTCCTCGTTGCCCTCCGTGACGCGCACGACGACCTTCTCGCCGGGCAGCGCGTGCCGGACGAACAGGACGCGGCCCTCGCCGGTGCGGGCGATGCAGTGGCCGCCATGCGCGACGGGGCCGACCTCGACCTCGTACTCGACCCCGACGAGGGAGGACTCGGGTGCGTTCTGCATGTGGGGGTGACTCCAAGGGCTAGGGGGCTGCCAGGCGGCGGCAGCCCTCCAGTCTACGTGCCCGCGGGGTCAGCTCTTCGCCGTCGGGTCCTTGGGGCGCTCCACGGCGGGGCCGCGGCGCACCGAACCGGGCGCAGTCCACTCCTGGCGCTTCTTCGCCCGCTTCTTCGCGAGCTCGGAGGACTGGAGCTGGTACGGCACGGAGGTGACCATCACGCCCGGGGTGAACAGGAGGCGGCCCTTGAGGCGCAGGGCGCTCTGGTTGTGCAGCAGGTGCTCGTACCAGTGGCCGACCACGTACTCCGGGATGATCACGCTGACGGCGTCGCGCGGGCTCTCGCGGCGGATGTTCTTGACGTACTCGATGACCGGGCGGGTGACCTCCCGGTACGGGGAGTCGAGGATCTTCAGCGGGACGTTGATGCCGCGCCGTTCCCACTCCTCCTTGAGCGCCTTGGTCTCGGCCGGGTCGACGTTGATGCTGAGCGCCTCCAGCTTGTCGGAGCGCATCAGCCGGGCGTAGGCGACGGCCCGCAGTGTGGGCCGGTGGACCTTGGAGACCAGGACGATGGAGTGGACGCGGGACGGCCGCACGGTGTCGTCGCTCGGCTCGTCGGGCGCGGCGATCTCGTCGGCCACCCGGTCGTAGTGCTTACGGATCGCGGTCATCGTCCCGTAGAAGATGACCATGCCCAGCAGGGCGACCCAGGCGCCGTGGGTGAACTTCGTCGCGAGGACGACGACCAGGACGAGGCCGGTGAAGAACGCGCCGAAGGTGTTGATCGCGCGGGAGCGGATCATGCGGCGCCGGCGGGCGGGGTCGTGCTCGGTCCGCAGGTGGCGGTTCCAGTGCCGCACCATGCCGGTCTGGCTGAGGGTGAAGGAGACGAACACGCCCACGATGTACAGCTGGATCAGCTTGGTGGAGTCCGCCCCGTACAGCCACACCAGGAGCATGGCGGCGCCGGCGAGGAGCACGATGCCGTTGGAGAAGGCGAGCCGGTCGCCGCGGGTGTGCAGCTGGCGCGGCAGGTAGCGGTCCTGGGCGAGGATCGAGCCGAGGAGCGGGAAGCCGTTGTACGCGGTGTTCGCCGCGAGGAACAGGACGAGCGCGGTGGCCGCGGCGAGCAGGATGAAGAAGAACGTGCCGTCGCCGAAGACGGCGGCCGCGACCTGCGAGATCACCGGGTTCTGGACGTACTCCTCGCCGACGGGCACGCCGTCGCGGATCAGGTCGTGCGCCGGCTGCTCGGCCATCTTGACGTCGGTGGCCATGGCCAGGCCGATGATGCCGCAGAACATGGTGACGGCGAGGCCGCCCATGAGGGCGAGGGTGGAGGCGGCGTTCCTGCTCTTGGGCTTGCGGAAGGCGGGGACGCCGTTGCTGATCGCCTCGACGCCGGTGAGGGCGGCGCAGCCGGAGGAGAAGGCCCGCAGCAGCAGGAAGACGAGGGCGAATCCGGCGAGGCCCTCGTGTTCGGGCCGGATCTCGAAGTCGGCGGTCGGTGCCTTCATGGTCTCGTCGAGGACGATTCCCTTGAACGCGCCCCAAGCGATCATGATGAAGACGCCGACGACGAACACATACGTGGGAATCGCGAACAGCTTCCCCGATTCCTTCACACCCCGGAGGTTCATGAGGGTGAGGAGAAGGATTATCACTATGGCGGAGAGGACCTTGTGCTCGACGACGAAGGGAATGGCCGAGCCGAGGTTCTCCACTCCGGAGGAGATGGATACGGCCACGGTGAGCACGTAGTCGACGAGGAGGGCGCTGGCGACGGTGAGGCCGGCCTTCGGGCCGAGGTTGGTGTTGGCGACCTCGTAGTCCCCGCCGCCGCTGGGATAGGCGTGGACGTTCTGCCGGTAGGAGGCGACGACCGTGAACATCAGGACCACGACGGCGACCGCGATCCAGGGGCTGAAGTGGTATGCCGACACACCCGCGATGGAGAGGACCAGCAGGACTTCTCCCGGTGCGTACGCCACCGAGGAAAGCGGGTCGGATGCGAAGACGGGGAGCGCGATGCGTTTGGGGAGAAGGGTTTCTCCCAGCCTGTCGCTGCGCAGCGCCCGGCCGATCAGGATCCGTTTGGGCACGTCGGTCAGTTTGGACACGCAGAGGATCGTAAGCGCTTGAAATGAGCACCGCCCACCCACCACCCCTGGATCCCGCAGAAACTTGCACTCCCTTAACGCGGACGGCGCGAAACGCTGTGAGACGCGCCACCGATCCGCCCGTACCGCCCGTTCACGCGGGGTTCCGGTGGCGTACACGGGGCCCGTTCAGCTGCGGTTCGTTCTCCGGTCGTGGCGGCAACCGGGCGGGCGCGGGCCGCGTCCTTGTGGAGGGTTCCGTACCGGTGGGTGGCCTAAAGGAGCCGGAGGACGCGTCGGCCGCCTCGGATGAGGGCAACAGCGCGGTGGCGGCATAAGCTCGTCTTCGGGCAACACCGCACGCAGGCTGAGAGAGAAGAGTGAGCAGGGTGTTTTCGCAGGTCAGCAAGATGACCAGGAGTGCGGGGTAAGCAGACGTGCACATCGTCATCATGGGCTGCGGGCGAGTGGGAGCCGCACTCGCGCAGACCCTGGAACAGCAGGGCCACACGGTCGCCGTGGTCGACCAGGACCCGACGGCTTTCCGACGCCTCGGTTCCGGCTTCGGCGGGCGGCGCGTCACCGGTGTCGGGTTCGACCAGGACACCCTGCGCGAGGCGGGCATCGAGGAGGCCGGGGCGTTCGCCGCGGTCAGCAGCGGTGACAACTCGAACATCATCGCGGCGCGGGTCGCCCGTGAGATGTTCGGCATCGAGAACGTCGCCGCCCGCATCTACGACCCCCGGCGGGCCGAGGTGTACCAGCGGCTGGGCATTCCGACGGTCGCCACCGTGCGCTGGACCGCCGACCAGATGCTGCGGCGGCTGCTGCCCTCCGGCGCGGAGCCGCTGTGGCGGGACCCGAGCGGCGGGGTGCAGCTCGCCGAGGTCCACACGTCCCCCTCGTGGATCGGGCACAAGGTCAGCCGGCTGCAGGAGGAGACCGGCGTGCGCGTCGCCTTCCTCACCCGGCTCGGCGAGGCGGTCCTGCCGACGTCGCAGACGGTGTTGCAGGAGGGCGACCTGGTGCACGTGATGATGCGGACGGACGAGATCGAGAAGGTCGAGGCGGCGTTCGCCGAAGGCCCTGAGGAGGGCGGTCACTGATGCGGGTCGCTATTGCGGGCGCCGGCGCGGTGGGCCGTTCCATCGCGGGCGAGCTGCTGGAGAACGGGCACGAGGTGCTCCTCATCGACAAGGCGCCGACCGCGATCTCGGTGGAGCGGGTGCCGCAGGCGGAGTGGCTGCTGGCCGACGCGTGCGAGATCACCTCGCTGGACGAGGCCGCGCTCCAGCGCTGCAACGTCGTCATCGCGGCGACCGGCGACGACAAGGTGAACCTCGTCGTCTCGCTGCTCGCCAAGACCGAGTACGGGGTCCCCCGGGTCGTCGCCCGGGTGAACAACCCGAAGAACGAGTGGCTGTTCAACGAGTCCTGGGGCGTCGACGTCGCGGTCTCCACGCCGCGCCTGATGTCGGCGCTGGTGGAGGAGGCGGTGAGCGTCGGCGACCTGGTCCGGCTGCTGCGCTTCAGCCACGGCGACGCGAACCTCGTCGAGCTGACGCTCCCGCCGGAGTCGGCGGTCGCCGGTACGTCGGTGGGCGACGTGGAGTGGCCGCAGGACACCTCGCTGGTGACGATCATCCGCGGCTCGCGCGTCCTGACGCCGGGCCCGGAGGAGACCCTGGAGGCCGGCGACGAGCTCCTCTTCGTCGCGGCCCAGGCCCGCGAGGAGCAGCTGGAGGACCTGCTCTCCGTACGCCGCGAGGACGCCACGGGCTGACCCGTCGTCCACACCCGAAGGGCCCGTAACCGGTGACGGTTCCGGGCCCTTCGCGTGTGCGGGCGGGAGGCGCGGGTCCGGTACGTCGCGGGGGCGCCGGGCGGGCGGTGCGCCGCCGGCCGTGCCCGCACTGGGCGGGTGGCCCGCCTCGGGCGCGTACCGGCGTGCGGGGCGCCGCCCGCCGGTACCGGCACCGCGGCCGGCGGGCCGGGCAGGGGCGGCGGGTGCCGTCAGGCTTCGCCGTGGTGGGGGCGGGGCTGCGGGTCGGCGGCCGCGCGGGCGGCGGCGGCCTTGCGTTCCTCCTCGGCGCGCTCCTCCGCCTCCATCTCCGCGAACACGTCGATCGGCGGCGGCGCCTTCGCGAGGAACACCCACGTCAGGTAGACCGCGAGCAGGAACGGCGGGATCTTGAGGGCGACCAGCACCCAGCCGAGCTGGGTGGTGTCGGCCCACCAGTACAGCGGGAAGAGGATCGCGCACTTGGCGAGCAGGATCAGGCCCCACGCCCAGCTGGCCTTGGCGTACGCCTTCTTGCGGCCGGGGTTGCGGGTGCGCCAGGAGAGGTTCTCCTTGAAGACCGGGCCGAGCATCAGGCCGATCAGCGGCACACCGGCGATGGTGGTCGCGATGTACGCGATCGCCAGGCCCAGCGTGTAGAGCATGCCCGGCAGGTAGAAGTCCTTGGCGTTGCCGGTCATCATCGCGAAGACCACGCCGAACGCGACGCCGAAGACACCGCTGAAGGCGTGCTTCACGGTGTCGCGGCGGATGAGGCGGACCGCGACGAGCAGCAGGGAGACACCCAGCGCGGCGATGGCCGACAGGTGCAGGTCCTTGTTGATCGTGTAGATCGTGACGAAGAGCAGACCGGGGAGGACGGTCTCCACCATGCCGCGTACGCCGCCGAAGGCGTCGAACAGTGCCGCTTCCGTCACGGCCTTCGAGTCGTGCGCGCCCGCGGGGGCGTCCTGATCGGTGGTGGTCGGCTTGTCGACTGACGTCACCGGCTACTCCTGTCCGAGCGGTCGGAGTTCGTATTTGGGGTTGAAGAGGACCCTGCGACCGTGGCTCATGGAGATCCGGCCGGAGGCGATGAGCTTGCGGCCCGGTTCTATGCCCACGATGGAGCGCCGGCCCAGCCACACCACGTCCAGCGGGGCCGTGCCGTCGAAGAGTTCCGCCTCCAGGGCGGGCACACCGGCCCGCGGGCGCAGAGTGACCGTCCGCAAGGTACCAGTCACCTTGACGATCTGCCGGTCGTCGCAGTCCGAGATACGGATGCACCCCGAAGCCTGCGTGTCCTCCCGGAGCTCCTCCGACTCGAGCTCACCCTGGGAGCTCGAAAGCCGGCCGAGCATCCGGCGGAAACGGCCGGACTGCTTCTCGGTTCGCGGTGCAGCACTCATACAGAAAGCGTACCGGCCCTCACTGCCGGGAAATCAGCGCTCGAACCGGTACCCCATGCCGGGCTCGGTGATGAAGTGCTCGGGGTGCGACGGGTCCGCCTCCAGCTTGCGCCGCAGCTGCGCCATGTAGACCCGCAGGTAGTTCGTCTCGGTGCCGTACGACGGCCCCCACACCTCCTGGAGCAGCTGTTTCTGGCTGACGAGCCGGCCGCCGTTGCGGACGAGCACCTCCAGCAGGTGCCACTCGGTGGGGGTGAGCCGTACGTCCCGCCCGTCGCGCTGCACCTTCTTCGCCGCGAGGTCGACGGTGAAGCCGGCGGTCTCGACGACGACCGTGCCGCCGTCGCCGTGGCCCACCGGTTCGGCCCGGCGCACAGCGGCGCGCAGCCGGGCCAGCAGCTCGTCCATGCCGAAGGGCTTGGTGACGTAGTCGTCGGCGCCCGCGTCCAGGGCCTCGACCTTCTCGTCGGAGGTCTGGCGGGCGGAGAGCACCAGGATGGGCACGCGGGTCCAGCCGCGCAGCCCCCTGATCACCTCGACGCCGTCCATGTCGGGCAGGCCGAGATCGAGGATGACGACGTCGGGGTGGCGGCCGGCGGCCAGTTCCAGCGCGGTGGCGCCGTCGGGCGCGGCGTCGACCTCGTACTTCCGTGCCTTCAGGTTGATCACGAGGGCGCGTACGATCTGCGGCTCGTCGTCGACCACGAGCACCCGCGTCATGAGGGGCCTGCTTTCTCCAGCGGGGGGACTTGGGGGATGGTGGCGGCCGGGGCGGCCGCCGCCTTGAGCGTGAGGACCATGGTGAGGCCGCCGCCGGGCGTGTCCTCGGCCGTGATGGTGCCGCCCATCGCCTCGACGAATCCGCGCGCGACGGCGAGGCCGAGGCCCACCCCCGCGCCGCGCGGCGCGTCGCCGTGGCGCTGGAACGGGGCGAAGATCCGGTCCTTGGCCTCGTCGGGCACGCCGGTGCCGCGGTCCACCACCCGCAGCTCGACGCGGTCGGCCATCGCGCTGGCGGACACCAGGACGGGCGCTGCGTCGGGGCTGTACTTGACGGCGTTCTCGACGACGTTGGCGACGGCCCGTTCCAGCAGGCCCTTGTCGACCTCGACCATCGGCAGGCTCTCGGGGATGTCCAGTTCGGCGCTGCCGTCGGGGACGCCGCCGAGCGCCATGGGGACCACCTCGTCGAGGTCGATGGCCCGGATCAGGGGCGTCACCGTGCCGGTCTGGAGGCGGGACATGTCCAGGAGGTTGCCCACCAGGTGGTCGAGCCGGTCGGCGCCCGCCTCGATGCCTTCGAGGAGTTCGGCGCGGTCCTCCTCGGACCACTCGACGTCGTCGGACCGCAGCGACGAGACGGCCGCCTTGATGCCCGCGAGCGGGGTGCGGAGGTCGTGGCTGACGGCCGCCAGGAGCGATGTACGGATCTTGTTGCCCTCGGCGAGCTTGCGGGCCTCCTCGGCCTCGCCGACCAGCCGCTGCCGGTCGAGCACGACGGCGGCCTGGGCGGCGAAGGCCCCCAGCACCCGGCGGTCCTCGGCGGGCAGGACGCGGCCCGAGAGGGCGAGCGCCATGTGGTCGCCCACGGGCATGTCGACGTCCGCGTCCTCGGGACGGGCGACGGGCCGGCGGCCGACGCTGCCGGCGCGGGTCCACGGTTCGACGTCGCTCTCGCGCTCCAGCAGGGCGACCGATTCCATGGAGAACGTCTCGCGGACCCGTTCGAGCAGGGCGTCGAGGGCGGTCTCGCCGCGCAGCACGCTGCCGGCCAGGAAGGACAGCACCTCGGACTCGGCACGCAGCCGTGCCGCCTGGTGGGTGCGGCGGGCGGCGAGGTCCACGACGGAGGCGACCGAGACGGCGACGCCGAAGAAGACGGCGATCGCGACGATGTTCCTGGGGTCGGCGATGGTGAACCGGTACAGCGGCGGGGCGAAGAACCAGTTGAGGAGCAGGGAGCCGAACGCTGCGGACGCCAGGGACGGCGCCAGGCCCCCGAGCAGCGCGGACGCCACGGTCAGGGACAGGAACAGCAGCATGTCGTTGGCGAGCCCGGGGTCCGCGTCGATGTGGGTGAGCAGCAGGGCGAGGAGCGCGGGGCCGGCGACGCCGGTCACCCAGCCCCAGATGATCCGGGAGCGGCCGAGGCGGGCGCCGCGCGCGCCGGGCAGCCCGCGTCCGCGGGCGACCTCCTCGTGGGTGACGATGTGGACGTCCAGGTCGGGGCCGGAGTCGCGGGCGACGGTGGCGCCGACACCGGGGCCGAAGACGTACTGCCAGGTCTTGCGGCGGCTGGAGCCGAGCACGATCTGCGTGGCGTTGACCCCGCGGGCGAACTCCAGCAGCGCCGAGGGGACGTCGTCGCCTATGACGTGGTGGAAGGAGCCGCCGAGGTCCTCGACGAGGGTGCGCTGGACGGCCAGCTCCTTGGGGGACGCGGACGTCAGGCCGTCGCTGCGGGCGATGTAGACGGCGAGGATCTCGCTGCCGGAGCCCTTGGCCGCCATCCGGGCGGCACGGCGTATCAGGGTGCGGCCCTCGGGCCCGCCGGTGAGGCCGACGATGATGCGCTCGCGGGCCTGCCAGGTGGTGCGGATGTTGTGCTCGCCCCGGTACTGCTGGAGGTACTCGTCGACCCGGTCGGCGGTCCAGAGGAGGGCCAGCTCGCGCAGGGCGGTGAGGTTGCCGGGGCGGAAGTAGTTGGAGAGGGCCGCGTCGACCTTGTCCGGCTTGTAGATGTTGCCGTGGGCCATGCGGCGGCGGAGCGCCTGGGGCGACATGTCGACCAGTTCGATCTGGTCGGCGCGCCGGACGACCTCGTCGGGGACGGTCTCCCGCTGGCGTACGCCGGTTATGGACTCCACGACGTCGCCGAGCGACTCCAGGTGCTGGATGTTGACGGTGGAGATGACGTCGATGCCGGCGGCGAGCAGTTCCTCGACGTCCTGCCAGCGCTTGGCGTTGCGCGCGCCGGGGGCGTTGGTGTGGGCGAGCTCGTCGACGAGGGCGACGGCGGGCCGCCGCTCCAGGACCGCGTCCACGTCCATCTCGGCGACGACGGCACCCTGGTGGGTGAGGTCCTTGCGGGGTATCTGTTCGAGGCCGTGGAGCACCGCCTCCGTGCGGGGACGGTCGTAGTGCTCGACGCAGGCGACGGCGCAGTCGGTGCCGCGCTCGACGCGGCGGTGCGCCTCGGAGAGCATCGCGTACGTCTTGCCGACGCCCGGTGCCGCACCGAGGTAGATCCGAAGCTTGCCGCGTCCCATGGCCTCATTGTCGCTGTGTGTCGTTCGCCTGCGTGTGCGTAGACCTTACGACCAGGCCCTGCGGCAAATGGGACGGGGAGGTCGCTTCCCGGACCTCTTGACGGGATTCTGATGCGCCGGACCGGGGGCCGGAGCCCCTGGTTCCGCCCGGGCCGTGCCCGCTCGACACCCGCTCAGTGCTCGCTCAGTGCTCGGTCAGCGTGCCGTCGCCGAGTTCCAGGACCCGGTCCGCCAGGCCGAGCAGCTGGGCGTCGTGGGTGGCGACGAGGGCGGTGACGCCTTCGCTGCGTACGACGGCGCGCAGCAGCTCCATCACCGCGAGGCCGGTCTCGGCGTCGAGCTGCCCGGTCGGCTCGTCGGCTATCAGCCGGGCCGGTTCGTTGGCCAGGGCGCGGGCTATGGCAGCCCGAAGCCCTGGAAGACGAACCCGATCCGGTCGCGGCGCAGCTCCAGCAGCCCGGTCTCCCCCAGGCCGGCGAGGTCGGTGCCGTCGATGGTGATCCGCCCCCGGTCGGGGGTGTCGAGCCCGCCGACGAGGTTGAGCAGCGTGGTCTTGCCCGAGCCGGAGCGGCCCTTGAGCGCGACGAGCTCACCGTGCGGTATCTCGAAGGAGACGCCCCGCAGCGCGTGGACGGCCGCCGCCCCCGTCCCGTACGACTGGTGGACGTCCTCCACCCGCACCATGGGCGGCCGGCCCCCGGCGACGGCCGTGGCGGCGTTCTCCCCGCTGCGCTGCTCGGACATCAGTTCCCCCGTCCCCGTCCGTGATCAGTATGCGGGGGGCCGATCAAGGCCCGCAACGCCTGTGGACGACGCGCGGGAACGCGCGGGAACGCGAGGGGCCGCGCCCCGTGTCGTACGGGGAGCGGCCCCTCGTCGGTGTGCCGGCGACGGCCCGGCGGACCTCAGCGGACCTCGGTGATCTCCGGGCCCCGCTGGAGGTGGCCCATGCCGCCGGAGAAGCGCGACGTCTCCTGGTCCTCCTGCTGCACGCCCTCGGGCACCATCTGCGCGTCGTTCGGCAGCTTGAGGACGATCGGGTCGCGCGGCGCCATCGGCCCCTCGCCCCGAACCACGACGGTGTCCCGGAAGATCTGCTCCAGCAGCCCCGCGGCCTGCGGCTGCACCGCGCCCTGCCCGGAGATGACACCGCGCAGGAACCAGCGGGGGCCGTCGACGCCGACGAAGCGCACCAGCTGCACACCGCCGGTGCCGTCGGGCAGCTTGACGGGCACCTGGGCGCGCAGCTCCCAGCCGAGCGGGCCCTCGACCTCGTCGATGACGCCACCCTGCTGCGTGATGCCGGAGGCGATCTCCTCGCGGACCTCGCCCCAGATGCCTTCCTTCTTGGGCGCGGCGAACGCCTGCAGCTGGATGGCGCTGTCACGCAGCACCACCGTGGCCGCGACGATCGCGTCGCCCGCGACCTCCACCCGCAGCTCCATGCCCTCGACCCCGGGCACGAACATGCCACCCAGGTCCACCCGGCCCTCTTCGGGGCGGGAGACCTCGGAGACGTCCCAGGGACCGTCGGGCCGG
The DNA here is from genome assembly GCF_001646665.1 of Streptomyces noursei. Classification (GTDB taxonomy): domain Bacteria; phylum Actinomycetota; class Actinomycetes; order Streptomycetales; family Streptomycetaceae; genus Streptomyces; species Streptomyces lavendulocolor. The sequence goes on from NZ_LWBU01000347.1 coordinate 85,543, forward strand.
GGTGCCGGCGGAAGGTTCACCCGGCGCGGCTCGTCGTCCGCGTCATCCGTGCCGACCTCGTCGACGACCTGCTCGGCCTCGCCCGCTGCGTCGGCAGCGGCACCGCTCTTCTTGCGACGTCCGAACACGTCACTGTCCTTCCCGGTCGGATACGACCGAAGCGTATCGATTCCCACCCGTCCAGCCCTCCGTGGCGGCATGACCGCCGGTGGACCCGAAGCCCCCCTCGGCCCGCGCCGAGCCGGGAAGCTCCGCCACTTCGTGGAAACGGACCTTCTCGACTTGCTGAACGACCAGTTGGGCGATCCGGTCGAACCGTGCGAACCGCACGATCTCGCGCGGGTCGAGGTTGACCACGATCACCTTGATCTCCCCACGGTACCCGGCATCCACCGTCCCTGGGGCATTCACGAGGGCCACTCCGCACCGAGCTGCGAGACCCGAACGCGGGTGCACGAACGCCGCGTACCCGTCGGGCAGCGCGATCGACACTCCGGTGGGGAGGACCGCGCGCTCTCCGGGGGCCAGCTCGGCGGCCTCGGTGGTGACGAGATCGGCGCCGGCGTCGCCCGGGTGCCCGTACGACGGGAGCGGCACCTCCGGGTCCACGCGGCGGATCAGGACGTCGACGGGGTTGCGCATCAGGGGTTCACCTCGAAGGCGCGGGCGCGCCGGACCTGGTCGGGGTCGGCCATCGCCGCCTGGATCTCCTCCGGGCGGCCGTTGTCGATGAAGTGGTCGACCTTGACCTCGATGAAGAGGGCGTCGGCGCGGACGGCCACGGGCCCCTCGGGTCCGCCGATCCGGCCCGTCGCCGTGCAGTAGATCTTCCGGCCGTGCACGGCGGTGACCTCGGCCTGCAGGTGCAGCACCGTGCCGACGGGCACCGGGCGGACGAAGTCGGTCTCCAGCCGGCCGGTCACCGCGATGACCCGCAGCAGCCAGTTCAGCGAGCCGAGCGTCTCGTCCAGTGCGGTGGCGAGGATGCCGCCGTGCGCCAGGCCCGGGGCGCCCTGGTGGTCGGACGTGACGGTGAACTCGGCGGTGATGGTCACGCCCTCGCCGGCCCGTGCCTCCAGGTGCAGTCCGTGGGGCTGCCCGCCGCCGCAGCCGAAGCAGTGCTCGTAGTGGGCGCCCAGGAGCTCGCCCGGGGCGGGCGCGTCGGGGTGCCGTACCGGCGGTATGGCGTCGGCCGGGGGCGTCAGTGCAGTGCTCACAGCGGGAGACCTTACCCGCGCGGCCGACCAGCGGTCGCGCCGTGCCAAGCTTGGGTGTATGCAGCCTTCCGCAGCGGCCTCCGTACCGGCCTCCGCCCCGCAGTACGACGAGCGTCTCACCGCTCCCCGCTCCTGGTGGTTCCTGGCCGTCCTGGTGGGCGTCTCCGGCGGGTTGATCATGCTGCCGCTGGGCACGCTGCCCATGCTGGGCGGCGTCATCCTGGCCGGTGCGCTGGCGTGCATGGCGGTCAGTTCGTACGGCTCGGCGCGCATCCGGGTGGTCGCCGGATCGCTGGTCGCCGGGGACGCCCGCGTCCCGGTGTCGGCGCTCGGTGAGCCGGAGGTGCTGGACGCCGAGGAGGCGCGCGCCTGGCGGACGCACAAGGCGGACCCGCGCGCGTTCATGCTGCTGCGGGGGTACGTCCCCGGCGCCGTGCGCGTGGAGGTGACGGACCCGGCCGATCCGACGCCGTACCTGTACCTGTCCAGCCGCGACCCGCGGGCCCTGGCGGCCGCGCTGGCCGGCGTACGGCCACAGACGCAGGCGTAGGGACGCACAGGTCGCGCGGGGGCACGCCCAGGGGCGGGGGCGGGGCGCGCGGCCGGCGGGGGCTAGAAGCCGATCTCCTTCGGGTTCTCCGACTGTTCCAGCGGGGGCAGGGAGGGCAGCGCGTCCCAGGGCACCTGGCGGGCGCGGAGGTCCGTACGGATGCGCTCGGCGAGCTTCTTGGTGTCGCGCCGGTTCATGACGGCACCGACGGCCGCGCCGACCATGAACGGCATCAGGTTCGGCAGGTTGCGCACCATGCGCTTCATGATCTGCTGGCGCAGCTCGCGCTTCATGCGGCCGCCGAGGGCGGCGTTGACGGTGGCGGGCCTGGTGACGTCGATGCCCCGTTCCTCCGTCCAGGAGGTGAGGTACGCCGCTGCCCGCTCCTTGAGGTTGCCCGGGGGCCGCTGGCCGTAGACCTCGTGGAGTTCGGCGATGAGCTTCAGCTCGATCGCCGCGACGCCGGTGATCTCGGCGGCCATCTCGGCCGGCATGGCCGGCGGTACGGGCAGCATGGCGGCCGCGCCGATGCCGGCGCCCACCGTGGAGGTGGCGTTGGCCGCGCCCGCGATCAGCTTGTCCGCGAGCTGTTCGGGGGTGAGGCCCGGGAACTGCCCGCGGAGGGTCGCCAGGTCCCGGACGGGAACGCGCGGGGCGTTCTCGATGAGCCGGTCGGCGAGGTGGGCGAGGCCCGCCCTGGCGCCCTCACGGCTCCTGTGGACGCCGCGCATGACGGCGCCGAGGCGTCGCCCTCCGGCGGACGTCCCGGCCGGTGTACCGGCCGTTGTGTCCCGCACGGACGGCGCCCCTGCCCTTCCGGCTGCCTCGAGCGAGGCCGAGGGGCCCCGCTCGTCGTCACGCGCGCCGGGAGGGGGCAGGAGGGCGGAGTGCTCGGCGGGCGCGTCGTGAGCGCCTGGTGCCGGGCCTGTGCCGCCCTGGTACGCCTCCGGCTTCCCAAGGAGCCGGAAGCGTCGCTTCCGAGAAGGGGTGTCGTCGCCTGCCACGGCCGACGGACCCTAGTCGCAGTCGCGGCAGATCGGCTGGCCGTTCTTCTCGCGGGCCAGCTGGCTGCGGTGGTGCACCAGGAAGCAGCTCATGCAGGTGAACTCGTCCGCCTGCTTGGGCAGCACCCGGACGGCCAGCTCCTCGTTCGAGAGGTCCGCGCCGGGCAGCTCCAGGCCCTCGGCGGCCTCGAACTCGTCGACGTCGACGGTCGAGGTCGACTTGTCGTTGCGCCGGGCCTTCAGCTCTTCAAGGCTGTCCGAGTCGACGTCGTCGTCGGTCTTGCGTGGGGTGTCGTAATCCGTTGCCATGTCGCTCTCCCCCTCTGGGTGGTTGCGGTGTCTCCAGCGCACGTAACGCGTGAGAGGCCGGACTTGTGCCCGACCTGAGGCGGAGATTTTGCCTCACATCAAGGTCTGTTACTCAATCGACACCCAACCGGACCCCTCGAGAGCGATCGGGTTTGGATGGCGAACGGGACCGTACACGGTCCGGAAGCCGCGCCCGATGGGCGCCACCCCGTGTACTTCCCGTGATCCCACCCCCCGGAAACCCGGACTTTTCCCGGTTTTCCGGGGGAATTCTTGATCACGGAGAGTAGATGGCCGGAACCGGTCCCTTGTGATCGATCACACACGGAACCCTCGTGAACGGGTCACGAAAATTCCGCGTAAAGCGAACAGCATGGACGGCTCGCCCGGCGTGTCACACCGGAAGCGTGACACGCATGACGAGGCCGCCGCCCTCGCGGGGCTCCGCGATGATACGGCCCCCGTGGGCCCGGGCGACCGACCGGGCGATCGACAGCCCCAGCCCGACGCCCTTGTCACTGCCGGTGCGCTCCTGCCTGAGCCGCCGGAACGGCTCGAAGAGGTTGTCGATCTCGTACGCCGGGACCACCGGCCCCGTGTTCGAGACCACCAGCACCGCCTGGCCGGGCCGGGTCTCGGTGGTGACCTCCACCCAGCCCCCGTCCACGTTGTAGCGGACGGCGTTCTGCACCAGGTTCAGGGCGATCCGCTCCAGCAGGACGCCGTTGCCCTGTACGCCGGCAGGGGCGCGCTCGCCGCGGATCTCCACGCCCTTGGCCTCGGCCTCCGACCGGGTCTGGTCGATGGCCCGCGAGGCGACCTCCGCCAGGTCCACCGGCTTGCGCTCCACGATCTCGTTGTCGCTCCGGGCGAGCAGCAGCAGGCCCTCCACCAGCTGCTCGCTGCGCTCGTTGGTGGCCAGCAGCGTCTTGCCCAGCTGGTGCAGCTCCGCGGGCGCCCCGGGGTCCGACAGGTGGACCTCCAGCAGGGTGCGGTTGATCGCCAGCGGCGTGCGCAGCTCGTGCGAGGCGTTGGCGACGAACCGCTGCTGGGCGGTGAACGCCCGGTCCAGCCGGTCCAGCATGTCGTCGAAGGTGTCGGCGAGCTCCTTGAGCTCGTCGTCCGGGCCGTCCAGCTCGATCCGGCGGGAGAGGTCGGTGCCGGCCACGTTGCGGGCGGTGCGGGTGATCCGGCCGAGCGGGGACAGCACGCGGCCCGCCATGGCGTAGCCGAAGGCGAAGGCGATGACGCTGAGGCCCAGGAGGGCGAAGAGCGAGCGGCGCAGCAGGTCGTCCAGGGCGTGCTCGCGCTGCTGGTTCACACAGGTGTTCATCGCCCGGTTGAACTCGTCGGGACCGGCCTCGACCGGGAAGTTGCAGACGTTGCTCGTCACCTGGCCGTTGACGATCTTGAACGGGAGTTCGCTGCCGATGTGGAGGGCCTGGGCGGCCAGCAGGTAGATGATCGACAGCAGCAGGATGCCGGCGATCAGGAACATCCCGCCGTACAGCAGCGTGAGCCGTATGCGGATCGTGGGACGCAGCCAGGGCCGGACCGGCTCCCTGGGGTCCCAGGTCGGCTTCGGTGGCGCCTGCGGTGGCGCGGGGATCGGGGTGGGGGTCGGAGCCACGGGATCAGATCCGGTACCCGGAACCCGGCACGGTGACGATCACCGGCGGTTCGCCGAGCTTGCGGCGCAGGGTCATCACGGTCACGCGCACGACGTTGGTGAAGGGGTCGGTGTTCTCGTCCCAGGCCTTCTCCAGCAGCTGCTCGGCCGAGACCACGGCGCCCTCGCTGCGCATGAGGACCTCCAGCACCGCGAACTCCTTCGGCGCCAGCTGGATCTCCCTGCCCTCCCGGAAGACCTCGCGCCGGTTGGGGTCGAGCTTGATCCCGGCCCGCTCCAGGACGGGCGGCAGCGGCACCGTCGTCCGCCGGCCGAGCGCCCGCACCCGTGCCGTGAGCTCGCTGAACGCGAACGGCTTGGGCAGGTAGTCGTCCGCGCCGATCTCCAGGCCCTCGACGCGGTCGCTGACGTCACCGGAGGCGGTGAGCATCAGGACGCGGGTCGGCATGCCGAGGTCGACGATCTTGCGGCAGACGTCGTCGCCGTGGACGAGCGGCAGGTCGCGGTCGAGCACGACCACGTCGTAGTCGTTGACCCCGATGCGCTCCAGGGCGGCCGATCCGTCGTACACGACGTCGACGGCCATGGCCTCCCGGCGCAGACCGGTGGCCACCGCATCGGCGAGCAGCTGCTCGTCCTCGACGACGAGTACGCGCACAGGTGGTTCCTTCCTCCGAGCCCGGTGCCGGGCAGGTCTTCCGCACTGGCCGTGCGCATCCATCCTGCCCCGTACGCGCGTAAACCGGCTGTAAGGCGGCTTGGGACGGCAGACGACCACTGTGCGGCGATACGGGAATCAACTGAATTCACGGACGAGTTGAGGTTTCCGTGAGGAAGCCCTTGGGGAGGACGACTGCACACCCGAGATCACGCCCCGTATGTGGCGCGCCACAAACCGCTCTGTCCCCCAGAGGTGCAGTGCGTGATCGAACGACAACCCTCGGCACACCCCCGTGCCACCGACCCATGACGAGGGGGCGCACGATGGACGCTTTCACCGCAGGACTGCTGCAGCGCATAAGGGCCACGGAGACCGACCTCACTCGGGCTCGCGAGACGGGAGACGACTTCCTGGCCGATGTCGAGCAGGCTGAGCTCGACGACCTGCACCGCCTCGCGGCGGAGCACGGCGTGGAGATCACCACCGCGATGGCCTGACCCCGGGCAGGACAGGGCCAGGGCCCCGGCCGCTCCGCAGATTCCGTGCGGGACGGCCGGGGCCTTCCGCTTGCCCGGGGCGGCCCGGACCCGCGCGGGCGGGCCGCCGTCCCGGCGCCGCCCCGGCGGGCCTCCGCGGCGGCGGAGGACCCGTCCTGGTCGTACCGGGCGCCCGTCCTAGTCGTGCCAGGCGCCGAAGTCCTCCAGGAGGGCCTGGAGCGGCTCGAAGACCCCCGGGGACGCCGCCACCGTCAGCTCGCCCGTCGGCGGCGTACCCGGCCGCCCGCCGGTCAGCGCTCCCGCCTCGCGGGCGATCAGGGCCCCGGCCGCCAGGTCCCAGGGGTGCAGCCCCCGCTCGTAGTACCCGTCCAGGCGGCCGGCGGCCACGTCGCACAGGTCGACGGCGGCGGAACCGCTGCGCCGGATGTCCCGGAGCCGGGGGATCAGGCGCTGCGCCACGTCGGCCTGGTGGGCGCGGACCGCGGCCACGTAGTTGAACCCCGTCGAGACGAGGGCCTGGTCCAGCGGCGGGGCGGGGCGGCAGCGGACGGGCCGGTCGTTCAGGAAGGCGCCGCCGCCGAGGACCGCGCGGAAGGTCTCACCGCGCACCGGCGCCTCGACGACGCCCACGACGGCCCGGCCGTCCCGCTCGGCGGCGATGGACACCGCCCAGGTCGGCAGGCCGTAGAGGTAGTTCACCGTGCCGTCCAGCGGGTCGACGACCCAGCGGATGCCGCTGGTGCCCTCCGTGGCGGCTCCCTCCTCGCCGAGGAGTCCGTCGTGGGGACGGTGCTCGGCGAGGAAGTCCGTGATCAGCTTCTCGGCGGCGATGTCCATCTCGGTGACGACGTCGATCGGGCTCGACTTGGTCGCCGCCACCCCGAGGTCGGCCGGCCGGCCGTCGCGCAGCAGGGCACCGGCCCGGCGGCCGGCCTCCAGGGCCACGCCGAGGAGCTCGGTCAGGAGCGGGTCACGCGGATCGGTCACGGGGTCTCCTCAGGCGTACGGGCTGTCGGCACCGGCCGCCGCGGGCCGCTCGCTGCGGGCCGGGCAGCAGCCGACGGGGCACAGGTCGTGCGACGCGCCGAGGGCGCCCAGCGCGCACCGCTCCACCGAGGTCCCGCGCTCGGCCGCAGCGCGCTCCAGGACCAGGTCCCGGACGGCGGCCGCGAAGCGCGGGTCGTCGCCGACGGTCGCCGACCGGCGCACCGGGAGGCCCAGCTCGGCGGCCTTGGCGGTGGCCTCGGTGTCCAGGTCGTACAGGACCTCCATGTGGTCCGAGACGAACCCGATCGGGACCATGACGACCGCCGGTGCCCCGGCGGCGTGCAGGGCCTCCAGGTGGTCGCAGATGTCCGGCTCCAGCCACGGGATGTGCGGGGCGCCGCTGCGGGACTGGTAGACCAGCTCCCAGGGGTGCTCGACGCCCGTCTGCTCCCGGACGGCGTCGGCGATGAGCCGGGCCACGTCCAGGTGCTGCCGCACGTACGCGCCGCCCTCCCCGTGCTGGTCCGCCGGTCCGGAGGTGTCGGCGGCCGAGGTGGGGATCGAGTGCGTGGTGAACGCGAGGTGGGCGCCCGCGCGGACCGACTCGTCGAGCTCCGCCAGCGACGTCAGGACGCCCTCGACCATGGGGCGGACGAACCCGGGGTGGTTGAAGTAGTGCCGCAGCTTGTCGACCCGGGGCAGCGGCAGCCCCTCCGCCTCCAGCGTGGCGAGGGCGTCGGCCAGGTTCTCCCGGTACTGCCGGCAGCCCGAGTACGAGGCGTAGGCGCTGGTGGCGAGGACCGCGATACGGCGGTGACCGGCGGTGACCATCTCGCGCAGCGTGTCGGTGAGGTACGGCGCCCAGTTCCGGTTGCCCCAGTGGACGGGCAGGTCGAGACCGGCGTCCGCGAAGTCCTTGCGCAGTGCGGCGAGCAGCGCGCGGTTCTGGTCGTTGATGGGGCTGACGCCGCCGAACAGGAAGTAGTGCTGCCCCACTTCCTTGAGGCGTTCCTTGGGGATGCCCCTTCCCCGGGTCACGTTCTCCAGGAACGGGACCACGTCGTCGGGGCCCTCGGGCCCGCCGAAGGAGAGCAGCAGCAGGGCGTCGTACGGGGCTGGATCGCGCTGATCGGCCATGGCATCGGACATGGTGCCGATCCTGCCACCCGGTTCCGACAGCGGGGAAACCGCCGTGCGCCCTCACCCGTTCGGACGTAATCTGTCAAGGCTGCCCATACGCCTTACGCCTCACGCGCCCTACGCCTCACCGGCCGGAGTACCCCCTTGCCCAGTCCCTACCGCGCGATCTTCTCCGCCCCCGGCACCGTGGGGTTCTCCACCGCCGGCTTCCTCGGCCGTATGCCGCTGGCCATGATGGGCATCGGCATCGTCACCATGATCTCCCAGCTCACCGGCCGCTACGGGCTGGCCGGCGCGCTCTCCGCGACCCTCGCCGTCTCCGCCGCCGTGCTCGGCCCCCAGGTCTCCCGGCTGGTCGACCGCTACGGGCAGCGGAGGGTGCTGCGCCCGGCCACCCTGGTCACGGTCGCGGCCGTGGCGGGCCTGCTGGTCTGCGCGCAGCAGGGGTGGCCGGAGTGGACGCTGTTCGTGTTCTCGGCCGCCGCCGGCTCCGTGCCGAGCATCGGTGCCATGACCCGGGCCCGGTGGGCGACGATCTACCGGGGTTCGCCGCGCGAGCTGCACACCGCGTACTCGTTCGAGTCGATCATCGACGAGGTGTGCTTCATCTTCGGCCCGATCATCTCCATCGGTCTGTCGACCGTGTGGTTCCCCGAGGCGGGTCCGCTGCTGGCCGCGGTGTTCCTGGCGGTCGGCGTGTGGTGGCTGACCGCCCAGCGCGGTACGGAGCCCCGCCCGCACCCGATCGAGCAGCACACCGGCGGTTCGGCGCTGCGGTCGCCCGGTCTGCAGGTGCTGGTGGCGGCGTTCGTCGCGACCGGCACGATCTTCGGCGCGGTGGACGTGGTGACCGTGGCGTTCGCGGAGGAGGAGGGCCACAAGGCCGCGGCCAGCCTGGTGCTGGCGGTGTACGCGCTGGGCTCGTGCGTGGCGGGGGCGGTCTTCGGCCTGCTGCACCTCAAGGGCGAGCCGTCGCGCAGGTGGGTCGTGGGTGTGTGTGCGATGGCCGTGAGTATGATCCCCCTCCAACTGGCCGGGAGCCTGCCGTTCCTGGCCGTGGCGCTCTTTGTCGCGGGCCTCGCCATCGCGCCGACGATGGTGACGACCATGGCCCTCGTCGAGGCCCACGTACCGCGCACCAAGCTGACCGAGGGCATGTCCTGGACGGGTACCGGCCTCGCGGTCGGCGTGGCGCTCGGCTCCTCGGCCGCCGGCTGGGTGGTCGACGCCCACGGGGCGGCCGCGGGGTACGCGGTCCCCGGCGTCGCGGGAGTGCTCGCGGCCGTGGTGGCGTTCCTGGGGTACCGCCGGCTGCGCAGGCCGGTGCCGACGCGGGAGGGGCAGCGTGAGCGGGACTCTCAGGGCTCTGGGGAGCCGGAGCGAGAAGGACACGTGGCGTAACTGGGCGGGGACGGTGGCCGCGAGGCCGGTGCGGGAGGCGCGTCCCGCCTCCGTCGAGGAGCTGGCGGAGACGGTGCGGTCCGCCGCCCGGGAGGGCCTGCGGGTCAAGACGGTCGGCTCGGGCCATTCGTTCACGTCGATCGCCGCCACCGACGGCGTCCTGATCCGCCCGGACCTGCTGACCGGCATCCGCCGGATCGACCGCCGGGCGATGACCGTGACGGTGGAGTCGGGCACTCCGCTGAAGCGGCTGAACGTGGCCCTGGCCCGGGAGGGCCTGTCGCTCACGAACATGGGCGACATCATGGAGCAGACGGTGGCGGGGGCGACCAGCACCGGTACGCACGGCACGGGCCGGGACTCCGCCTCGATCGCCGCGCAGGTCCGGGAGCTGGAGCTGGTCACCGCGGACGGCCGGGTGCTGACCTGCTCCGTGAAGGAGAACCCGGAGATCTTCGCGGCCGCCCGGATCGGGCTGGGCGCGCTGGGGGTCGTCTCGGCCCTGACGTTCGCCGTGGAGCCGGTCTTCCTGCTCACCGCGCGCGAGGAACCCATGACGTTCGACCGGGTCACCGCCGACTTCGAGGCGCTGCACGCGGAGAACGAGCACTTCGAGTTCTACTGGTTCCCGCACACCGGCAACTGCAACACCAAGCGCAACAACCGCAGCGCCGGCCCCGCGGCGCCGCCCGGCCGGGTCAGCGCCTTCGTCGAGGACGAGCTGCTGTCCAACGGGCTCTTCCAGGTGGTGAACTCGCTGGGCCGGGCGGTGCCCGCGACCGTTCCCGCCATCGCCAGGGTCGCCAGCCGCGCCCTGTCCGCCCGTACGTACACGGACATCCCGTACAAGGTCTTCACGAGCCCGCGCCGGGTGCGGTTCGTGGAGATGGAGTACGCGCTGCCGCGGGAGGCGGCCGTCGGCGCGCTGCGCGAGCTGAAGGCGATGGTCGACCGGTCGCCGCTGCGCGTCAGCTTCCCCGTGGAGGTCCGGACGGCACCCGCCGACGACATCGCGCTCTCCACCGCCTCGGGCCGGGACACCGCGTACATCGCGGTGCACATGTACAAGGGCACGCCGTACCGGTCGTACTTCACGGCGGCGGAGCGGATCATGACGGCGCACGGGGGGCGCCCGCACTGGGGCAAGCTCCACACGCGGGACGCCGCCTACTTCGCGGAGGTGTATCCGCGGTTCGGTGAGTTCACCGCGCTGCGCGACCGCCTCGACCCGGACCGGGTGTTCGGCAACGACTACCTGCGGCGGGTCCTGGGCGCCTGACCGCTCAGCCGGCCGGGCCGTCCGCGGACGGCGCCGGGGCGGGCGGAGCCGTGTCCTCCGGAGGCGCGGGGGCCGGGGAGGGCGGCGCCGTGCCGGGCCGCGCCGGGCCGGTTGTCGGTGCCGGCGCGGTGGTCGTGGGGCCGGTGGGGGCCGGGGTGGGGGTGGGAGCACCGGGGCCGCCGTCGCCGTCCGGTCCGGGTGTACGCGCCGGGGGCCGCTGCTCGTCCCGGTGCCGTTCCGGGTGCAGGTCCGAGGGCTGTTGCGGGTGCGCGGGCGACGGGGTGGTGGCCGGCCGGTGCGCGGAGTCGCCCCCGCGTACGACGCCGCTGACCGTGGTCCCCCCGCCGCCGCTGAGGTCCTGACCGGACATCAGCTCGTAGGCGGTGATGCCCGCCATGGCCACGCCGAAGACCACCGCCGCCGCGAGCACCGAACGTTTCCAGCCACGGACGCGTGTGCCATACGTCGTGGCCCCGCCGAACTCCCCCTGGCGCCCGGCACCGTCCGCCGTCACCCGCCGGAGGGGCGGTCCGCCCGGACGGGCCGGCGGCCGGGCCCGGCCGGTCCTCGGACGCGCCGCCCGGACCGTGGCACGCACCCGCTCCCCCGTGCTCCCGAGCACGTGCTGGAGGACCGAGCCCCCGCAGGTGGCGACGACGCTGATCACGCCCGCGCCCAGGACCGTGCCGTACACCCCCATCTTGGAGGCGAGTTTCGCCGCCACGACCGCGGCCACGGCGCTGCCCGCGACCTGGGCGGCGTTCAGATCGAGCCGCTTGCCCTTGCCCTTCATCCCTTCTGTCCCGTTATCTCGCGCATACGACTTATCGTCCATCTGAGATCTGATTTCACCCATCCGTACCAGCATGCCGAGTTAAGGGACTTATAGGCGAATCGAATGGTTCCGTTTCTGGAGGTTCCGTGAAGGACACCACGAATGACGGGCGATCAGGGCATCCAACTGCCGTACCGGGGGAGAACTTCGGCGGCGCGCCGGTCCACCCAGGTGGCCCGAATGGAGTACTGTGGCGAGCCCTGGGCCCCGATCCCTTTCGGGCGTCCGGGACCAACGGGAGGGGGCCGAAAGCGGCACTCGTTCCGGCGGCGCCGCAGCACCGCACGGCCGCCTGCTGCACAGAGTGACCAAATCGGTCACCCTGAGTGGCGAACAGGTAACCGTGCCATAACGGCGTTCCAGGGCCCATGCCCGACACGCCGGGCAACTCGGCAAGGTTGTGGCAGGCTGCACCCGGGCAGGCCACACTCGACTAGCGGAAGCAGCGACGCAGGTGACGTCGGCAGGCACCACCCGGGAGGTCCCCATGCCCGAACTGCGTGTCGTGGCCGTCTCCAACGACGGCACACGACTGGTGCTGAAGGCTGCCGACAACACGGAGTACACGCTTCCGATCGACGAGCGGCTGCGCGCCGCCGTCCGCAACGACCGTGCCCGCCTCGGCCAGATCGAGATCGAGGTGGAGAGCCACCTCCGCCCCCGCGACATCCAGGCGCGTATACGCGCGGGTGCCTCCGCGGAAGAGGTCGCCCAGCTCGCCGGCATCCCCGTCGAGCGGGTACGCCGCTTCGAGGGCCCCGTCCTCGCCGAACGCGCCTTCATGGCCGAGCGCGCCCGGAAGACCCCGGTGCGCCGGCCCGGCGAGAACACCGGACCGCAGCTGGGCGAGGCGGTCCAGGAGCGGCTGCTGCTGCGCGGCGCCGACAAGGACACGGTGATCTGGGACTCGTGGCGCCGCGACGACGGCACCTGGGAAGTGCTGCTGGTCTACCGCGTCGCGGGTGAGGTGCACTCGGCGAGCTGGACGTACGACCCGCCCCGCAGGCTGGTCCAGGCCGTGGACGACGAGGCACGCGCGCTGATCGGCGAGACCGACGACGCGGTGGCCGTCCAGGAGCCGAGCTTCCCGTTCGTCCCGCGCATCGCGCGCCTCCCGCGCGACCGGCCGCTGGACCGGGCCCTCGACCGGCAGATGGAGCGCCCGGCACCCGTACCGGCGCCCGAGCCGGAGGAGGAGTCCGAGCGCGACTCGCTGACGAGCCTGCTGGAGGCGGTGCCGAGCTTCCGGGGCGACATGGTCGTGCCCGACCGCCCGGCCGCCGAACCCGCGACGGCCGACCCCGTCCAGGAGCCCGACGCGGAGGAGCCCCCGGCCCCCGCCGCCTCGGCGGGCGCCGGCTCGGCGTACGCGGACGTCCTGATGCCCCGCGCGGTGAGCGGTCACCGCGACCGTCTGACGGGCACGACCGACCGGCAGGCCGAGGCGGACGGCGTCCGCCCCGGGCGCCGCGCGGCGGTCCCCAGCTGGGACGAGATCGTCTTCGGTACGCGGCGCAAGAAGCAGGAGTAACGGGAGCAGAGGGCGCGACGGCGGAGCGAGCGGCGCGTCACGCGCCGGGCGCGGGTCGCCGCGCCGCCCGCGCCGGTGGGGCGGGCGGCGGAACGACTCCCGGGGGTGCGGGCGGGGTTCGGCTAGCCGCGGGCGGGGCCCTTGGCGACCGGGCGGGCGGGGTCGGACGACCATTCGGACCAGGAACCCGCGTACAGCGCCGCCCGGATGCCCGCGATCTCCAGCGCCAGCACCTCGTGGGCGCCCGAGACACCGGAGCCGCAGTAGACGCCGACCTCCGGGGCGTCGCCCGCGCCCAGGGCCTTGAAGCGGGCCGACAGGATCTCGGCGGGCAGGAACCGGCCGTTCCCGTCGACGTTCTCCGTCGTCGGGGCCGAGGCCGCGCCCGGGATGTGGCCGCCCACGGGGTCGATCGGCTCCACCTCGCCCCGGTACCGCTCCCCCGCCCGCGCGTCCAGCAGCAGGCCAGTCCGGGCCAGCGCCGCCGCCCCGTCCGCGTCCAGCAGCGGCAGGGCACCCGGCTCGGGGGTGAAGTCGCCGGGCTCGGGCGCCGGCGCCTCGGTCGACAGCTCGCCCCGCCAGGCGGCCAGGCCGCCGTCCAGCACCTGCACCTCCGGGTGCCCCGCCCAGCGCAGCAGCCACCACGCGCGGGCGGCCGCCCAGCCCTGGCCGCCGTCGTACACCACGACCGGCGCGCCGGTACGGACGCCCGCGCGGCGCATGACGGCGCCGAACTCCGTCACGTCCGGCAGCGGGTGCCGGCCCCCGGCGCCGGGCCGGCCCGCCAGCTCGGTGTCCAGGTCGACGTAGACGGCTCCCGGGATGTGCCCCGCGTCGTACGCCGGCCTGCCGGGCGGACCGCCGAGCTGCCACCGGACGTCCAGGAGGACCGGAGGGCGCGCGCCGGTCAGCTCGTCGACGAGTTCTGCTGCCGAGATGATGGGGTTCATGACGCCATCCTCGCGCAAGGAGGGGCGTGCACGGGCGCACGGGCGCCGCCTGTACACCTGCGTGGGGATGGGCAACGATTTTTCGGGCATCCTCCTGCCGAATCGCGCCAACTCACGGCGCGGCCGGGACGCACCGCGCGGCCGACGGTGCGAGCATCTGACGGGGCGTACAGCCGGTGCCACGGCCGGTCCGACGAGCGGTGCCTCAGCGGCGCCGCGGCCGGTGGTGCCGCTGCCGCCGCAGCCGGTGGCGACACCGTGCCGGTGAGGCGCGGCGGCACGGCGCACGCCCGGTCCCCGCACGGCCACGACGATGGTCCGAGGAGAGAGTGACGATGACCGAGGCGACTCGGCACGAACCCGGTACACCCTGCTGGGTGAGCTTGATGGCGCATCGCCTTGACGCGACGCAGGAGTTCTACGGGGAGCTGTTCGGCTGGCAGTTCGAGCCGGGGCCGCAGCAGTTGGGCCCGTACGTCCGCGGGCTGCTCGACGGCCGGGAAGTGGCGGGGATCGGCCAGCTGCCGGCCGACCGGGACCTGCCGACCGCCTGGACGACGTACCTGGCGAGCAACGACGCGGGCGGGACCGCGGAGGCGGTCCGGTGCAGCGGCGGCACGGTCGCCGTCGGGCCGATCACGGCCGCCGACGCGGGGCGGCTGGTGATCTGCTCCGATCCCACCGGCGCCGTCTTCGGTGTCTGGCAGGCCGCCGCGCACCTCGGTACGGGCATCGTCGGCGTGCCCGGGACACCGGCCTGGAACGAGCTGCTGACCCAGGAGACGGAGTCGGTCGGCAAGTTCTACAAGACCGTGTTCGGGTACGAGCTCGACCCGGTCGTCTCGGCCGACCTGGACCTGGTGATGCTGAAGGTCGGCGACCGGCCCGTCGCCTCCCTGCACGGCGTCGGCGCCTCCCTGCCGCGCGACCGGGGCGCCCACTGGATGACCTGGTTCGAGGTGGCGGACACCGACGCCGCGGCGCGACGGGTGGCCGAGCTGGGGGGTCAGGTGCTCCAGCCGCCGCGCGACGACCCGGCCGGGCGGCTGGCGACCGTCGCCGACCCCGAGGGCACGGTCTTCACGATCGTGCGGTCGGCCGGTCGCTGAGTTCCTCGGCCGGGACCGGCAGCACGTCCGGCGAGAGGGCGGCGGCACGTGCGGTGGCGGCCGTCATCCGGCGCCGGTGGTGGCGGCGGCAGAGCACCTCGTACCCGACCTCGTCACCGGCGTTGACGTCGCCCACGACGACCTGCGCGCCCTCGACGACCATCTCGCCGCCGACGGTGCGCGCGTTGTGGGTGGCGCGGGCGCCGCACCAGCACAGGGCCTCGACCTGCAGCACCTCGACCCGGTCGGCGAGTTCGACGAGGCGCTGCGAGCCGGGGAAGAGCTTGGAGCGGAAGTCGGTGGTGATGCCGAAGGCGAAGACGTCCAGTTCCAGGTCGTCGACGACCCGGGCGAGCTGGTCGATCTGCTCGGGCGCGAGGAACTGGGCCTCGTCGGCGATCACGTAGTCGCAGCGGCCGCCCTTGGAGAGGTGCCCGACCAGGTAGGCGTAGAAGTCGAAGCCCTCGGCGGCCTCGACGGCGTCGGTGACGAGACCGAGCCGGGAGGAGAGCTTCCCTTCGCCCGCCCGGTCGTCCCGGGTGAAGATCATGCCCTGGAGGCCGCGCGCCGAGCGGTTGTGCTCGATCTGCAGAGCGAGGGTGCTCTTTCCGCAGTCCATGGTTCCGGAGAAGAACACCAGCTCGGGCATGGGGAAGTGACGACCTTTCGGGGCAGGGTCGGGGGCGGCGCGGCGGGACGGCGGGGAGGGCGGGTCAGGAACGTACTTCGAGGAGCGGGACGAGCTGCTCCACGGGTGTCATCGAGCCGTGCACACCCACCATGGCGGACTCGTTCGGCTCGTTGACGGAGGCCGTGATGATGACGTCGTCGTGGGCGGCCGCGATGACGTCGCCGATCCTGCCGTGGACGCGCTCGTCGATCGTGGGACCGAACCAGCCTGCCTCGATCGCCTCGTCGCGGCTCGCCACCCAGAACTGCTCGCCGAGCACCTCGCGCCAGCAGGCCAGTACGTCGGAGGCGGCGCCCGGCACCGCGTAGACGTGGCGGGCCCGGCCCTCGCCCCCGAGCAGGGCGACGCCGGCGCGCAGTTCCCAGTCCTCGTCGAAGTCGATGCGGGACTGCTCGTCGAACGGGATGTCGATCATGCCGTGGTCCGCGGTGACGTACAGCGCGGCGCGGGGCGGAAGCTGCTCGGCGAGGCGCTGGACGAGCCGGTCGACGCACATCAGCTGGCCGCGCCAGGCGTCGGAGTCGACGCCGAAGCGGTGGCCGCTGCCGTCGACCTCGCTGTAGTAGGTGTAGACGAGCGAGCGGTCCCCGGCGGCCAGTTGCCCGGCGGCCAGGTCCATCCGCTCCTCGCCGGTGAGCCGGCCGTGAAACGTTCCGCCACTGAGCGCGACCTTGGTCAGGGGGGTGTCCCGAAAGGTCGGGGACGAGACCTGCGCGGTGTGGACGCCGACGGTGTCGGCGATCTGGAAGACGGTCGGGTAGGGCTGCCAGGCGTGCGGCGGTGTCCACGGCTTCCAGCGCAGCTGGTTCATCAGCTCGCCGATCGCGGGGTCGCGCACGGTGTAGCCGGGCAGGCCGTGCTCGCCGGGCGGGCGTCCGGTGCCGACCGAGGCGAGGGAGGTCGCGGTGGTCGCCGGGAAGCCTGCGGTGATGGGCCGTCCCGTGCCGCCCCGGGAGCTGCCGAGGAGGGACGCCAGGAACGGCGCCTCGCCGGGGTGGGCCTTGATCTGCTCCCAGCCGAGGCCGTCGATCAGGAACACGCAGTTGCGGTCGGCGGGCGTCAGCTCGGCGATGCGGTGCTCGAAACCGGGCACCTCCAGGCCGGCGGCGATGGTCGGCAGGAGGTCGGCGAGGGAGCCGGTGCCGTACTCGGGCACCGGGGCGGTGTCGAGGGAGAGCGGTACCGGTTCGTCGGGCCAGGCGGACGCCATGTGTGCGGGCTGGGCCATCAGCGGGTGGCCGCGGTGGCTTCGGACAGGGCCTGCGCGAAGGCGAGGGCCTGGCGGACCGTCTCCGGGCCGTCACCGGCCTCGCTGACGCGCAGGCTCAGGTCGTCGGCGGTCGAGCTGCCGGTGTAGCCGTGGTCGGCGTCGCAGTTCGGGTCGCCGCAGGCGGCGGGCTCCAGGTCGATCCGGGAGACGGCGCCCCAGCCGATCGTGAGGACGACCTCGCGCGGCAGGGTGCCGGGCGTGTACGACTCCGGGTTGGCGACGACGCGGCTGAGCACGACGGACGAGATCCGGCCGAGCTTCACCGACTCGGTGGAGGTGGTGGCGTACGGCGTCGGGGAGCTGGTGTCGGCGTTCTGCTCGTCGGTGTGGCTGACGATGAAGCGCGTGTTCGTCAGGACGAGGACCGTGACGTGCCGGCGCACCTCGTTGGCGTCGAAGGTGGTCTCCTGGTGGACCAGGTACGACGCGATCGGCTCCCCGCCGACGGCGGCCTCGACCGCCTCGGCCACGAGGGCCGGGTAGTAGCCGCTGCGCTCGATCGCCGCGCGCAGCCCCTGGGTGGTCGTACCGGTCTTCGCCATGGGCTCCATCCTACGGGGGCGCGGTGACTGCACGGCACGCTCGGGAGCCGGGTCGCCGCCGGGGCGGTACCGACCGCGGGCGGGCCGGGGGCGGGTCGGTACCGGACCGCGGGCGCCGGGAGGGGGCGGGGGGCCGGGGCCGGGGCGGCCGGGCCCCGGGCGGCCGGGGGCCGGGGCGGCCGGGGGCCGGGCGGTTCCGCCCGGGTCAGTAGCTCGGGAGCCTGCGCGGGCCGAGGTCCGTCCATGCGGGGGCGGGTGCGAGCCGGACGGTGGCACCCAGGACGGAGAGCCCCCGCGGGGCGACGACCACCGGTTCCAGGCCGACGGCGACGATCTCCGGGTGGTCGTCGACCAGGCGTGACACCCGGAGCAGCAGCTCCTCCAGGGCGGCGGTGTCGACGGGCGCGGAGCCGCGCCAGCCGAAGAGGAGCGGGGCGGTGCGGATGGAACGGATCTGTTCCGCGACGTCCCGGTCGGTGGCGGGGACCAGGCGGTGGGCGGTGTCGCCCAGCAGTTCGGACGGCGCGCCCGCCAGCCCGAAGGACAGGACGGCGCCGACCCCGGGGTCGATGGCGGCCCGTACGACGGTGTCGACGCCGCGCGGGACCATGGCCTGGACGACCGGCTGGAGCTCCTCGGGCTTGCCGAGGGTCTCGGTCAGCTCGGCGTACGCGGTGCGCAACTGCTCCTCGCCGGCCAGGTCCAGGCGTACGCCGCCCAGGTCGGGCCGGTGGCGCAGGTGCGGGGCGGTGGTCTTGAGCGCGACGGGGTAGCCCAGGCCGGCGGCGGCGCGGACGGCCTCGTCCGGGGTGGGCGCGGGCAGCGTGGGGCGTACGGCGATGCCGTAGCGCCCGAGCAGTTCGCGGGCGTCCTCGGGGGCGAGGGTGACGCCCCGTTCGTCGGCGCCTCGCGCGAGCGCCCGCTCGATCTGGGCGGCGGCCCCGGTCTCGTCGATGCCCTCGTACTCCGGGACGCGCCCGGGGTCGGCGATCTGGCGCCGCCACTGCCCGTACCGGACGGCCTCGGCCAGCGCGCGGACGGCCCGCTCGGCGGCGGGGTACGCCGGGATGCGGTACCCGCCCTCGGGGGCGCCTGGCCCCGGCGCCCCGGCGCCGTCGGCGGCGGGGGTGGGCACAGGGGCGGGCGCGGAGGAGGGGGACTCGGGGCGCGGTGCTTCCGGGGCGGCCCCCGGCGTCGGCGGGGCCGTGCTGGTGGCGGCGGCCAGGGCGTCGGCGAGGGCGCCCATCTCCACGTGGACGACGAGCACCGGCTTGGCCGGCGCCTCCGCGGTGGCCGCCCGCAGCGCCTCCGCCAGGTCCTCGCCGTCACCGGGCTCGGTGACGCCGTTCTCCCCCACCCACGGGATGGCGGTCACCACGACCGCGTCGCACGCATCGTCCCGGAGCGCTTCGGCGAGGGCCGTGCGGAAGTCGTGCGGTGTGGCCGCCGTCGTCAGGTCGCGCGGGCGCCGGGGGCGGAGCCCCTCGGTCAGGCAGGCGTCGTAGGTCAGCAGGCCGAGCGACTCCGAGTTGCCGAGGATCGCCACGCGGGGGCCCGCCGGGAGCGGCTGGCCGGCCAGGAGGAGGCCGGCGTCGACGAGCTCGGTGACCGTGTCGACGCGGATCACGCCCGCCTGGCGGAGCAGGGCGGAGACGGTGGTGTGGGGGATGCGGGTGACCGGCACGGCGTGGCCGGGGGGTGCGCTGCCGCTGTGCCGGGCGCCCTTGACCACGACGACCGGCTTCACGGCCGCCGTGCGCCGGGCGAGCCTGGTGAACTTGCGGGGGTTGCCGATCGACTCCAGGTAGAGCAGGACGACGTCGGTGTCGGGGTCGTCGTACCAGTACTGGAGGATGTCGTTGCCCGACACGTCCGCGCGGTTGCCGGCCGAGACGAAGGACGACAGGCCGGCGCCGCGCCGGTGGAGCCCGGACAGCAGGGCGATGCCGATGGCGCCGGACTGGGTGAACAGCCCCGTCCGCCCCGGGACGGGAGGGTGCGGGGCGAGCGAGGCGTTGAGCCGCACGCCCGGGGCGGTGTTGATGATGCCGAACGCGTTGGGGCCGATGATGCGCATGCCGTACGAGCGTGCCTGGCGCACCAGTTCCCGCTGGCGGGCCCGGCCTTCGGCGCCCTGTTCGGCGTAACCGGCGCTCAGCACGACCAGGCCCTGCACGTCGTGCTCGCCGCAGTCGGCGACGACCTCCGGGACGCGCTCCGCCGGCACGGCGACGACCGCGAGGTCGACGGGCTCGCCGATGTCGGCGACGGAGCGGAAGGCGGGCACCCCGTCCAGCGAGGTGGTCGCGTCGGGCAGAGCGCGGTTCACGGCGTACGTACGGCCCGTGTACCCGGCGTCGAGGAGGTTGCGCAGGACCGTGCGGCCCACTCCTCCCGGGGTACGGCCCGCCCCGATGACCGCCACCGAGCCGGGGGCGAGGAGCCGCTGCACGGACCGGGCCTCGGCGCGCTGTTCACGGGCGCGCTGGACGGCGAGGGACCGGTCGGTGGGCTCCAGGTCGAGGTGGAGGCGCACGGCGCCGTCCTCGAAGCTGCGCTTCTGGGTGTAGCCGGCGTCGGTGAACACCTTGATCATCTTGTTGTTGGCGGGCAGCACCTCGGCGGCGAACCGCCGGATGCCCCGCTCGCGCGCGACCGCGGCGATGTGTTCGAGCAGCGCGGAGGCGACACCCCGGCCCTGGTGGGCGTCCTGGACGAGGAAGGCCACCTCCGCCTCGTCGGCCGGGGCGCTCGCGGGCATGCCCTGGGCGT
Source organism: Streptomyces noursei (assembly GCF_001646665.1). Classification (GTDB taxonomy): domain Bacteria; phylum Actinomycetota; class Actinomycetes; order Streptomycetales; family Streptomycetaceae; genus Streptomyces; species Streptomyces lavendulocolor. The sequence goes on from NZ_LWBU01000347.1 coordinate 105,918, forward strand.
TGATCCGGTCGTACCGGACGGTGGCGATGAACTCGCCGCCGACGGTGGCCGCCAGGCCCACCCGGTCCACGTAGTCGTGGTGCGTGAAGCGGTGCACGTCCTTGGCGGAGAGCCGGGGGTAGGGTGCGAAGAACCGGTAGTACTTCGACTCGTCCGAGACCTGCTCGTAGAAGCTGACCAGGCGCTCGGCGTCATCCGTGGTGATCGGCCTGATCCGCGCGGTGCCGCCGTCCCGCAGCACGACGTCGGCCTCCCAGTGGTCGGGGTACACGTGTTCCGGCTGATCCGACGGGGTCCGCATGGGCCCCAGGGTACGGTGCGGGCCGCCGGTCGCGGAGGTGCTGTGGACAACGCGGGACGGGGCCGTCCGACCGGCCGCGACGGGTCCCGGGAAGGCCGGTTCGAGCACCCTGTGGGACATGAGAGACTGGGTTCGACAACTGGTCTAGACAACCTCTGAGACTCGAAGGGCAACACCATGGCTGAGCGCCGCGTCAACGTCGGCTGGGCCGAGGGCCTGCACGCCCGCCCCGCCTCCATCTTCGTCCGCGCCGCCACGGCCACCGGCGTCCCCGTGACGATCGCCAAGGCCGACGGCAACCCGGTCAACGCCGCGTCGATGCTCGCGGTGCTGGGCCTGGGCGCGCAGGGCGGCGAGGAGATCGTGCTCGCGTCGGACGCGGAGGGCGCGGACGCCGCCCTGGACCGTCTGGCGAAGCTGGTCGCCGAGGGGCTCGAGGAGCTTCCCGAGACCGTCTGACCTCAGGGTCGCCCCACCCCCGCGTCGGCGCCGCGTCGCCGCATCGCTTCACGGCGGAGCCGTACCCCCGGGAATCCGGGCGGTGCGGCTCCGCCGTTTTCATTGCCCTCGGCGCCCGGACGGTTTCCCCCCGGAACGCAATTCGAGCGCCGCTTTCGGGCAGGGGGAATTACGGCAGGGAAATTGCCCCTTCTTTGTATACGGTGCCGCTGTTAATTACGGGCACCCGCGGTGTTTACGCGATGTTGCGAAGTCCTCACGGCGTCCCCGGCCGGGCGCTCCCGCGCCGCGGGCCGCTCCACGCGCCGCAGCCGGTGCGCGCCGAGAGCCCGCTCCACGTGCAGGGTGGTGAGCGTACGGGCCCGCTCCGCGTCGCCGCGGGCCACGGCGTCGACGATGGCGCCGTGCTCCGCCCATGCCTCCGCGGGCCGGGCGGACTCCTCGACCGCGTACATCCAGGTGATCTTGTGCCGCAGCTGGGTCAGCAGCGCCGTCAGGGCGGGGCTGCCGGAGGCCTGGGCAAGCGTCTCGTGGAACCAGCCGCCCAGCGAGCGCAGGTCCTCGCCCTGGCCGCGGCGCGCCCTCTCCTGGCCGAGCCTGACCAGCCCCCGCAGCACCTTCAGGTGGGCCTCGGTCCGGCGCTGGGCGGCGCGCGCCGCGCCGAGCGGCTCCAGCAGGGTCCGCATCTCCAGCAGGTCGGCGGCCTCCTGGTCGGTGGGCTCGGCGACGTACGCGCCGACATGGCGGCGGGTGGTGACGAACCCCTCCGACTCCAGGGTGCGCAGCGCCTCGCGGACCGGGACGCGCGAGACTCCGTAGCGGCGGGCCAGCTGCTCCTCGGTGAGCCGGCTGCCGCGGGCGAAGACGCCGTTGACGATGTCGTCGCGGATCGCCGTGCATACCGAGTGCGCTGGAATGCGCATACCAGAACCCCCACTTAATCCGCGCGAAACTCAGCCGATTGACACCTGTTCAGTGACTCTATTGCAAAGAGCCCGCATTTCCGATAGCCACCTGGAATCCATGGAGTTCTTTTTGGCCAGGAAGCCCGCGCCAGGAAGCCCGCGCCGGACGCCGCGCCGGGAGCCGCGCCCCGGCGGCCGCCGGGAGCCCGCGGCAGGGCGCCCGCCGGGAGTGGGCCGGCACGCCGAAGGCCCCGGTCCGCAGAGCGGGCCGGGGCCTTCGGGAAGGACTGGAGGGGTCAGACCCTGACGCCGTGCGAGCGGAGGTACGCGACCGGGTCGATGTCCGAGCCGTAGTCGGCACCCGTGCGGGCCTCGAAGTGGAGGTGCGGCCCGGAGGAGTTGCCGGTCGAGCCGGAGAGGCCTATCTGCTGGCCCGGCATGACGGTCTGGCCGGCCGACACGCTGACGGAGGAGAGGTGGCCGTACTGGGTGTAGGTGCCGTCGTTCATCCGGATCACGACGTTGTTGCCGTACGCGCCGCCCCAGCCCGCCTCGACGACGGTGCCCGCGCCCACGGAGACCACGCTGGAGCCGGAGGCGGCGTGGAAGTCGATGCCGGTGTGGCTGCCGGAGGACCACATGGCGCCACCGGTCTGGTAGCCGGTGCTCACGTAGGTGCCGGCGATCGGCAGCTGGAAGGCGTTCAGCCGCTTCCGCTCGGCCTCGCGGTCGGCGCGCTCCTTGGCCTCGCGGGCCGCCTCGACCCGGATCTCGGCCCTGCGCTTGGCCTCCGCCTCGGCCTTGGCCTGGGCGGCGGCCTTGGCCGCGGCCTCCTGGGCCTCCAGCTCCTGGGCCTCCGCCTGGGCGTCGACCTGCTCGGCGAGGGTGTCCGTGATGACCGCCTGGTTGAGGCCGGTGTCCTCGAGCGAGCCCGGAGCGGCGTCCGGGGCGGCGGCGAGGGCCGGGGAAGCGAGGGTTCCGATGACGCCGGTGGTGGCGATGGCCGCGACTCCGGCGACGTGTGCGCTCTTGCGGCTCAGACGGCTCGGGGCACGGTGCTTCCCGGTGGCACGGGTGAACGCCATGAAGTGGCTGATCCTTTCCTTCCTTCTCGCCTACCGGGTTAGCTGACGGGTTCGGAGCAGGAAGGTCTCCTACGGGCCCCTCCGCACGGGTGCGAAGGCGTCCGATTCACCCCAGGGACTTCATGGGTCCCCGGCTCCCCAGGCTCGCGCCTGACGGGGACTCGGCGATGGCTGCCCGGTGCCGCGGGTGCGACGGTTGCCGGTCGGACAGCGCATCAGACGCTAAGCGGCCGATCTTTCAATCACCAAACAGACACGGTTTTTTGTAGCGCACGCCACAGGTCAGACACTGAACCTCCGCAATAAAACGGACATATGGAAAGGCCCCGGTACCGGGTGGTGCCGGGGCCCTTCGCCCGTCCGCCTGCTGGGGGGAGGTGTTGCCAATCAGCCGGTGACGACGGTCACTTCACCGAGGCCGAGCGCCTCCACGGGCTCCTTGATGCGAGCCGCGTCCCCGACGAGGACCGTCACCAGACGGTCCGTCGGGAAGGCGCTGACGACCGCCGCGGTGGCCTCCACGGTGCCGGTCTCCGCGAGCCGGGCGTAGAGCTGGGCCTGGAAGTCGTCGGGCAGGTGCTGCTCGACCTGGTCGGCGAGGGTGCCGGCGACGGACGCGGCCGTCTCGTACTTGAGCGGGGCGACGCCCACCAGGTTCTGCACGGCCGTCTCGCGCTCGGCGTCGGTCAGGCCCTCGGCGGCGAGGGTGCGCAGCACCTTCCACAGGTCGTCGAGCGCCGGTCCGGTGTTCGGCGTGTCGACCGATCCGCTGATGGCGAGCATGGCGGCGCCGCCCTGGGGGCCGGAGCGCAGGACCTGGCCGAAGGCCCGTACGCCGTAGGTGTAGCCCTTCTCCTCGCGCAGGACCTTGTCCAGGCGGGAGGTGAGCGTGCCGCCCAGGCAGTAGGTGCCGAGCACCTGGGCGGGCCAGACGCGGTCGTGCCGGTCGGGGCCGATCCGGCCGATGAGCAGCTGGGTCTGCACGGCTCCGGGCCGGTCGACGATGATCACGCGGCCGGTGTCGTCCGCGGTCACGGGCGGGACCGGGCGGGGTTCGGCGGTGTCGCCGGTCCAGGCCCCCAGGGTGTCGGCGAGGACCGCGTCGAGGTCCACGCCGGTGAGGTCGCCGACGACGACCGCGGTGGCGGTGGCGGGGCGTACGTGGGCCTCGAAGAAGGCGCGTACGGCCGCGGAGTCGATGCCCGCGACGGTCGCCTCGGTGCCCTGGCGGGGGCGCGACATGCGGGAGGTGGCCGGGAACAGCTCCTTGGAGAGCTGCATGGCCGCGCGGCGGGCGGGGTTGGCGATCTCGTGGGGGATCTCGTCGAGCCGGTTGCGGACGAGGCGCTCGACCTCGCTGTCGGCGAAGGCGGGGGCCCGCAGTGCCTCGGCGACCAGCCCGAGGGCCTTGGCCAGGCGGGAGACCGGCACCTCCAGGGAGATCCGGACACCGGGGTGGTCGGCGTGCGCGTCGAGGGTGGCGCCGCAGCGCTCCAGCTCGGCGGCGAACTCCTCCGCCGAGTGCTTGTCCGTGCCCTCGGACAGGGCCCGCGCCATGATCGTGGCGACGCCGTCGAGGCCCTCGGGCTCGGCCTCCAGCGGGGCGGCGAGGAAGATCTCCACGGCCACGACCTGCTGGCCGGGGCGGTGGCAGCGCAGCACGGTCAGGCCATTGTCGAGGGTGCCGCGCTCGGGGGCGGGGAAGGCCCACGGCTTGGCGGTCCCTGGCCGGGGCTGCGGGTGGAACTCCATGGACGTCAGGGACACAGCGGCGTCGCTCACTGGTCGGCCCCCTCTTCTTCCTGCTCGCTGTGGTCGGTGCCGGCGGGTTCGTAGACCAGTACCGCGCGGTTGTCGGGGCGCAGACGGGCCTGGGCGACCGCCCGCACCTCGTCGGCGGTGACGTCCAGGACGCGCTGGACGGCGGTGAGGGCGAGCTGCGGGTCGCCGAACAGGACGGCGTACCGGCACAGTTCGTCGGCGCGGCCGGCGACCGTGCCGAGCCGGTCCAGCCACTCGCGCTCCAGCTGGGCCTGGGCGCGCTCCATCTCCTCGGGCGTGGGGCCCTCGGCGGCGAACCGGGCCAGCTCGTCGTCGACGGCCGACTCGATGTCGGGCACCTCGACCCCGCCGGACGTCTTCACGTCGAGCCAGCCGAGCGAGGGGGCGCCGGCCAGGCGCAGCAGGCCGAAGCCGGCCGCCACGGCCGTGCGGTCGCGGCGCACCAGCCGGTTGTGCAGCCGCGACGACTCGCCGCCGCCCAGGACGGTGAGGGCGATGTCGGCGGCGTCGCACTCGCGCGTGCCGTCGTGCGGGAGCCGGTAGGCGGCCATCAGGGCGCGGGCCGGGACCTCCTCGACGACGACCTCGCGCAGCTGCCCGCCGATGGTCTCGGGGAGCGTCCCGTCCCGCGGCGGCTGCTTGCCGTCGTGGGAGGGGATGGAGCCGAAGTACTTCTCGATCCAGGCGAGCGTCTGCTCGGGGTCGATGTCCCCGACCACCGAGAGGACGGCGTTGTTGGGCGCGTAGTACGTACGGAAGAAGTTCCGGGCGTCCTCGAGGGTGGCGGCGTCCAGGTCGGCCATCGAGCCGATCGGGGTGTGGTGGTAGGGGTGGCCCTCGGGGTAGGCGAGGGCGGTCAGCCGCTCGAAGGCGGTGCCGTAGGGGACGTTGTCGTACCGCTGGCGGCGCTCGTTCTTGACGACGTCCCGCTGGTTCTCCATGGACTCGTCGTCGAGCGCCGCGAGCAGGGAGCCCATCCGGTCCGCCTCCAGCCACAGCGCAAGCTCGAGCTGGTGGGCGGGCATGGTCTCGAAGTAGTTGGTGCGCTCGAAGCTGGTGGTGCCGTTGAGGGAGCCGCCGGCTCCCTGCACCAGTTCGAAGTGGCCGTTGCCCTGGACCTGCTTCGAACCCTGGAACATCAGGTGCTCGAAGAGGTGGGCGAGACCGGTGCGGCCCTCGACCTCGTGGCGCGAGCCGACGTCGTACCAGAGGCAGACCGCGGCGACCGGGGTCAGGTGGTCCTCCGAGAGCACCACGCGCAGGCCGTTGGCCAGGCGGTGCTCGGTCGCTGTCAGGCCGCCGGAGCCGGCCTGGGCTGTGGCCGTGTGACCCATGGGCATGTACGTCCCTTCGATCGCTTGGGATGAGTCCGGCTGCGGGTCGCGGCGGACGTCCGCTGCCACTGTATGCAGCTGCCGCGACCTGCTGCGGGACCGCTGTGGAAGTCCTGCCACTGTATGCAAGCGGACCGGCACCCCGCGAAGTTCCCGGATCCCCGTTCCGTCCCTCTTCCGGGTCGCGGTCGGCGTTGTCAGTGCGACGGTCCACAATGGTCGGCGTCAGATCAACCTTGTTGGTGAAGGAGCCGCAGCCGCGATGGCCCGCCGCAGCACGAAGACCACGCAGCCCGACGACTTCGAGGAGAGGATCCTCGACATCGACGTCGTCGACGAAATGCAGGGCTCCTTCCTCGAGTACGCGTACTCGGTGATCTACTCCCGGGCCCTGCCGGACGCACGCGACGGCATGAAGCCGGTGCACCGCCGCATCGTCTACCAGATGAACGAGATGGGCCTGCGGCCCGAGCGCGGCTTCGTGAAGTGCGCCCGGGTCGTCGGCGAGGTCATGGGCAAGCTCCACCCGCACGGCGACGCGTCGATCTACGACGCGCTGGTGCGCATGGCGCAGCCGTTCTCGATGCGCCTGCCGCTGGTGGACGGGCACGGCAACTTCGGTTCGCTGGGCAACGACGACCCGCCGGCCGCCATGCGGTACACCGAGTGCCGGATGGCGGACGCGACGTCCCTGATGACGGAGTCGATCGACGAGGACACCGTCGACTTCAACCCGAACTACGACGGGCAGGAGCGCGAACCGGTCGCACTGCCCGCCGCCTTCCCGAACCTGCTGGTCAACGGCGCGTCGGGGATCGCGGTCGGTATGGCGACCAACATGCCGCCGCACAACCTGGGCGAGGTCATCGCGGCCGCCCGCCACCTGATCAGGCACCCGGGCGCCGACCTCGAGACGCTGATGCGGTACGTGCCGGGTCCCGACCTGCCGACGGGCGGCCGGATCGTGGGCCTGACCGGCATCAAGGACGCGTACGAGAGCGGCCGCGGCACCTTCAAGATCCGCGCCACGGCGACCGTGGAGAACGTGACGGCCCGCCGCAAGGGCCTGGTCGTGACGGAACTGCCCTTCGCGGTGGGCCCCGAGAAGGTCATCGCGAAGATCAAGGACCTGGTCGCGGCCAAGAAGCTCCAGGGCATCGCGGACGTCAAGGACCTCACCGACCGCGAGCACGGGCTGCGGCTCGTCATCGAGATCAAGAACGGCTTCATCCCCGAGGCCGTGCTGGAGCAGCTGTACAAGCTGACGCCGATGGAGGAGTCCTTCGGCATCAACAACGTGGCGCTGGTCGACGGGCAGCCGCTCACGCTGGGCCTGAAGGAGCTGCTGGAGGTCTACCTCGACCACCGCTTCGAGGTGGTCCGGCGCCGCAGCGAGTTCCGGCGCACCAAGAAGCGCGACCGGCTGCACCTGGTCGAGGGCCTGCTCGTGGCGCTGCTCGACATCGACGAGGTCATCCGGGTCATCCGCTCCAGCGACAATTCGGCCCAGGCCAAGGAGCGCCTGATCGAGCGCTTCTCGCTGAGCGAGATCCAGACCCAGTACATCCTGGACACCCCGCTGCGCCGGCTGACCCGGTTCGACCGGATCGAGCTGGAGAGCGAGCGGGACCGGCTGAACAGCGAGATCGAGGAGCTGACCCGGATCCTGGAGTCGGACGCCGAGCTGCGCAAGCTGGTCTCCTCGGAACTGGCCGCGGTGGCGAAGAAGTTCGGCACGGAGCGGCGCACCGTGCTGCTGGAGTCGGCGGGCGCGCCGGTCGCGGCGGCGTCCCTGGAGGTCGCGGACGACCCGTGCCGGGTGCTGCTGTCCTCGACGGGTCTGCTGGCCCGTACGGCGAGCGGCGAGCCGCTGCCGGACAGCGGCGGCAGGCGCACCAAGCACGACGTGATCGTCTCGGCGGTGCCCGCGACGCAGCGCGGCGAGGTGGGCGTGGTGACGTCGGCCGGGCGGTTGCTGCGGCTGTCGGTGATCGACCTGCCGCAGCTGCCGGACACGGCGTCGGCGCCGAACCTGTCGGGCGGGGCGCAGCTGTCGGAGTTCCTGACGCTGGAGAAGGACGAGGCGGTGATGTGCCTGACGACCCTCGACGAGTCCTCGCCCGGTCTGGCGATCGGCACCGTCCAGGGCGTGGTCAAGCGCGTGGTGCCGGACTATCCGGCGAACAAGGACGAGTTGGAGGTCATCGGCCTCAAGGAGGGTGACCGGATCGTCGGCGCGGCCGAGCTGCGGACGGGCGAGGAGGACCTGGTCTTCATCACCTCCGACGCGCAGCTGCTGCGGTTCCCGGCCTCGGCGGTGCGTCCGCAGGGCCGTCCGGCGGGCGGCATGGCCGGCATCAAGCTGTCGGCGGGCGCCGAGGTGATCTCGTTCACCGCGGTCGACCCCGCGGCGGACGCCGTGGTGTTCACGGCCGCCGGGTCGACCGGCTCGCTCGACCCGACGTCGGCCACGTCGGTGAAGCTCACCCCGTTCGACCAGTACCCGCGCAAGGGCCGCGCGACGGGTGGTGTGCGCTGCCAGCGGTTCCTGAAGGGCGAGGACGCCCTGGTCCTGGCCTGGGCGGGCGCGGCGCCGGCCCGCGCGGCGCAGAAGAACGGCACCCCGGTGGACCTGCCGGAGATCGACCCGCGCCGCGACGGCTCGGGCACCCCGCTCGCGAAGCAGGTCGAGGTGCTGGCCGGCCCGTCCTCGTAAGGCCGCAGCGCCCGCCCGCCGCGACGCGCGCCCGCCGGGGAGCGGGCGCGTCGCCGCCGCGGGCGCGCCGGTGCGGGTCAGCGCCAGGGGATGTTCCGCCAGGGGCTGCCCTCGTCGTCGGTGAGCAGCCGGTGGGCGGCGAGGGCGCCTTCGTAGAAGTGCCCGTACTCCTCGCCGTCGAAGCGCAGCACCCTGCCGAGCGCGTACCCCGCCGAGAAGCCCTCCCAGGAGGAGTACGCGGCCTTGGCGAGCGCGCCCGCGTGGACGATGGTCTGCTCGGCCTGCTGCGGGTCGCAGTAGCGGGCGGACAGGCCCCAGCGGGCGAGGTTGACGGCCCTGCCGTAGTCGTACGCCGAGGCCGTGGTGACCCAGCCGTCCTCCGCCAGCAGCCCGTCCGCCCGGAATCGTGCCTCGTAGCGCAGGATGCGGCGTACCAGTTCCGCCATCTCCGCGACCAGCGCCGGAGGGGCTCCCCGGTCCTGGAGGCTTCCCGCGGCGGTCTCGCGCCACAGGTCGGCGGGCGGGAGCTCGCCGATGCTCCGGCGGAGCTGTTCACGCACGCGCAGCGCGTACTCGGGCTCCGCCGGACTGTTGCTGTAGTCCAGCAGGAACGCGGTCTGCCGCCGCCAGCCGTCGTGGTCGGTGATGTCCCAGGACCTGCGCAGCCTGCGCCGCTCCGAGGTGTAGTCGCCGCAGACCGTGCCGGCCTCGTTCCAGGGCACGCCGTTGGACACCGCGAGGTGCGCCCCGCAGGCAAGCCCGAAGGCGAGCGGTCCGAAGAGCGGCCCGGTGTGCAGGGCGGTCAGGCTCGGCACACAGCAGCGGTCGGCCTCGACCTCCTTGGCGGCGGCGGCAGCCTCGGCGTGCAGGGTGCGCCACTGGGCGCGGTCCTGGGGCGACGCGGGGAGGTTCAGCGCGGCCGGGGTGAACGGGTTGACGGCGAGCCACTGCCCGGGGGCGGACCAGGGGTGGTCCGCCACCCAGCCCAGTGTCACTTCGTGGAACACCCAGTCCGGGTGCCAGGGCGGGAGCATGCCGCGGGTGAACAGGGGCCTGTACGTGCCCCTGCTCGCCGGGTCCACCGCCACCCGCCACAAGACCCTGTCGGGCTCGGCGTCGACCTCGTGACGGACCTGGCCGATGAACAGCTCGGCGCCCGCCAGGACCCGCAGCTGCGCCTGTACGTCCCCGCGCAGTCCCGCCTCGTACAGCTGCCGCTCGATGTGCGTGGGCGGGACCCAGCTCATGCCCACGGCCCGCTTCGGTCCCGGCCCGCGCCGGTCTTGGCCGGCGGTGTCCAGTGCGTCGTCCCCCGTGTCACGGGCACGATCTTATGAATCGTCTTCGCCGGCCGTTTCCTGGGGCTCCGGTACGTAACGCAGCACGCCCCACATGCTGTGCTCCTCCGGGGCGTCCTGCGGGCCGGTGACGCGGCAGCCGTCCAGGGCCTTGTGGAGGGCGTCGCCGTCCGTCCCGGAGCCGATGAGGACGAGCTGGGTGAGGCGCTGCGCGCCGGGCGGCCAGGGTTCCGGGTAGAAGCGGAGGAAACGGCCGACGGCGTGCAGGGTGTAGCGGTTGGCGGGGTCGAGTGCGCCGAAGTCGACGAAACCCTTGATCCGGTAGAGGCCGTCGGGGCGGGAGTCGAGGAAGTCCAGCAGCCGGCGGGGGTGCATCGGCTCGTCGGCGGTGAAGGAGACGGTGTCGTAGGCCGCGTGCGGGTGGGTGTCGTGCTCGTCCTCGCGCAGGTCGTCGAAGGAGAGCTGCCCTTCGATCTCGTCGTCCCGGCGCGTGGCACGGTCGAAGAGGAGCTCGGGGTCGACCCGGCCGTACGCGGCGTCGACGACGGCGGCGCGCTCGGCGAGGCCTGCGACGGCCCTGTGGACGCGGCGCAGCTCGTCGTGGCCGACCCGGTCGGCCTTGTTGACGACGACGAGGTCGGCGATGGCCAGGTGGCGGTCGGTCTCGGGGTGCCGGGCGCGGGTGGCGTCGAATTCGGCGGCGTCGACGACCTCGACGAGACCGCCGTACACGACGCGCTGGTTGTCGCTGGCGAGGATCATGCGCACCAGTTCCCGCGGCTCGGCCAGGCCGCTCGCCTCGATGACGATGACGTCGAGGCGGGAGGAGGGCCGGGTGAGGACCTCCAGATAGGTGTCGAGCTCGCTCGCGTCGACGGCGCAGCACAGGCAGCCGTTGCCGAGGGAGACGGTCGAGCCGACCTGTCCGGCGACGGTCATGGCGTCGATCTCGATCGAGCCGAAGTCGTTGACCATGACGCCGACGCGGGTGCCTCTGGCGCTGCGCAGCAGATGGTTGAGCAGGGTGGTCTTCCCCGATCCCAGGAAGCCCGCGAGGACGACGACGGGGATCTGCTGCACGCTGCTCAAGGGGCACCCTTCTCGGTCGGCTGTCGGTCGGCCCCGCCCGCGGGAGTCGCGCCCACGGCCGTCGGGCGGCCACCAGGATAGGCGCGCGGGGTGGCGCCGGTGGCGGTCGCCGGAGGCTCGGTGGGTGGTTGCCGGACGACTGCCGGGCGGCCGTCGGGCCGGACATTTCGTACGTGACGCCGGACATTTCCTCTGCGGCGGGGCTCCCTTACCGTTCCTGCATGAGTCCCGCCCCGAGCCCGCCGCCCTCCCCCGCCCCCGCGCCGCGCTCACGCGGGCCGGCGGGGCGGCGCCGCCGGTTCGGCTGGCCGCAGCGGGTGTTCTCGCAGGTCCTGCTGATGCAGCTGGCCATCGTCGTGGGCGTGACGGTGCTGGCCACCGGCCTGTTCCTGGCGCCGCTCAGCGCCCAGCTCGACGACCAGGCGATGCGGCGCGCGCTGGCGATCGCCGAGACGACCGCGTCGAGCCGGGTCGCCGAGGACCTGACACGTACGCCTCCGAGTGCCACCGGGCCGGTGCAGGCGGAGGCCGAACGGATCCGGACGGCCACCGGCGCCGAGTACGTGGTGATCATGGACCGGCGCGGGGTGCGGTGGTCGCACCCCGACCCCGTACAGATCGGCAGGGTGGTCTCCACCGACCCGAGCGAAGCCCTCGCGGGCAGGGACGTGATGGAGATCGACGACGGCACGCTCGGCCGCTCGGCCCGCGGCAAGGTGGCGCTGCGGGACGCGGTGGGCGGGATCGTCGGCGCGGTGTCCGTCGGCATCGAGTACGACAGCGTCCGCGCCCGGCTGCTGGCCGCGATCCCGGGCCTGCTGGCGTACGCGGGTGGCGCACTGGCCGTCGGGGCCCTGGCGGCGTACCTGATCTCCCGGCGGCTCCAGCGCCGGACCCATGACCTGGCGTTCTCGGACATCTCGGCGCTGCTCGCCGAGCGCGAGGCGATGCTGCACGGCATCCGTGAGGGCGTCGTGGCGCTGGACCGCGCCGGGCGGATCCGGCTGCTGAACGACGAGGCGCAGCGGCTGCTGGGCGTGGGCCCGGAGGCGGCGGGCCGGTCCCTGGAGGCCGCGCTCGGGCCGGGCCGTACGACGGACGTGCTGGCCGGCCGGGTGTCGGGCGAGGACCTGGTGACCGTGCGCGGACACCGGGTGCTGATCGCCAACCGGATGCCGACGGACGACGGGGGCGCCGTGGCGACGCTCCGCGACCGGACCGAGCTGGAGCGGCTGGGGCGCGAGCTGGACTCCACGCGCGGACTGATCGACGCGCTGCGGGCGCAGGACCACGAGCACGCCAACCGGATGCACACGCTGCTGGGCCTGCTGGAACTGGAGATGCACGAGCAGGCGGTGGAGTTCGTCACCGAGGTGGTGGGCGTGCACCGGGCGACGGCCGAGCAGGTCACCGAGAAAGTGCGCGATCCGCTGCTGGCCGCGCTCCTCGTGGGCAAGGCCACCGTGGCGGCGGAGCGCGGCGTCCCGCTGCGCCTGGCGCCGGGCACCTTGCTGCCGGACCGGCTGGTCGAGCCCCGCGAGCTGGTGACGGTGGTCGGCAACCTCGTCGACAACGCCGTCGACGCGGCGGCCGGGTCGGCGGAGCCCCTCGTGGAGGTCGAGCTGCGGGCGGAGGGCCGCACGGTCGTGCTGCGGGTCACCGACAGCGGGCCGGGCGTCCCGCCCGAGCGGCGGGAGCTGGTGTTCACCGAGGGGTGGTCCACCAAGGACCTCCCGGCGCACGGGGGCCGGCGCGGCCTGGGGCTGGCCATGGTGCGCCGTCTCGCGGAGCGCCAGGGCGGCACCGCGCGGGTGGCGCGGGCCCCGGGCGGCGGCGCCGCCTTCACCGTCGTCCTCCCCGAGGCCCTGGCGGATGCCGCCCCGGCCGGCGGGGACGCGGCTCGGTCGGCGGGTGCCGGTGGTGGCGCCGGGGGCGGTGACCCGGAGGAGTGGGGTACGCCGCCGGCGGCGCGGGGGCAGGTGGGCGCCCAGGGGCCCGCGGAAAGCGCAGGCGCCCCGGCGGTCGCCGGATCACCGCCGGCCCCGCACACGGGCGCTCAGCGGCCTTCCCGGGGCCCGGACGGCTCGGCCTGCCCGGCACCCGGCGCACCCGCGCCCGTACCTCCCGGCGAGACCCCCGCGCCGGAGTCGTCGACCGGGCGCGGAGGTGCGCGGTGATCAACGTGCTCGTCGTGGACGACGACGTACGGGTGGCGGAGATCAACGCCGCGTACGTGGCGAAGGTCCCGGGCTTCGCGGTCGTGGCGCTGGCCCACACGGCGGCGGAGGCGCTCGCCCGGGTCGAGGACTCAGCGGTGGACCTGATCCTGCTCGACCACTACCTGCCGGACGGCAACGGCCTGGCGGTCGTCCGCGAACTGCGCGGCCGCGGGCACCAGACCGACGTGATCATGGTGACGGCGGCCCGTGACGTGGCCACCGTCCAGGCGGCCCAGCGCCACGGTGCGCTCCAGTACCTGGTCAAGCCGTTCAACTTCGCGGGACTGCGCCCCAAGCTGGAGGCGTACGCGGCGCTGCGGCGCACCCTCGACGGCGGGGGCGAGGCCGAACAGGCGGAGGTGGACCGGATCTTCGGCGCCCTGTCGGTGGGGTCCGGGGCGCCGGACCTGCCCAAGGGGCACTCCCCCACGACCGCCGAGCTGCTGCGCCAGGTACTGCTCGGCGCCGACGGCGCGCTGTCCGCTCAGGAGATCGCGGAACGGGCGGGGGTGAGCCGGCAGACGGCGCAGCGGTACCTGAAGCTGCTGGAGCGGACCGGCCGGGTGCGCCTGTCGCTGCGGTACGGCGAGACGGGCCGGCCGGAACACCGCTACGCCTGGGTCACCTCGTGAGCCGCCCGGCCGGCCACCGGGCCCGCTGCGCGCCGTCCCGCCCGGCCACCGGCCCGGCTCCCGGGCCGCGGACTCGCCCGTCAGGCCGCGCCCGCGCCCGTCAGTGCGCGTACCTCCGTCTCGGCATGCCGGGCCTCGTCCGGGGCCTCGGGCGAGGTGACCGTGCCGAGCCAGCCGGCGAGGAAGCCCAGCGGGATGGAGACCATGCCGGGGTTCTCCAGCGGGAACAGCTGGAAGTCCATTCCGGGGAAGAGCGCCCCGGGGCTGCCCGACACGACCGGTGAGAGCAGCACCAGCAGCACCGCCGGGACGAGCCCGCCGTACACCGACCAGACCGCACCGCGTGTGGTGAAGTTCCGCCAGAACAGGGAGTACAGCAGCACCGGCAGGTTCGCGGACGCGGCGACCGCGAAGGCCAGCCCGACCAGGAAGGCGACGTTCATGTCCTGGGCCAGCAGCCCGAGGGCGATCGCGACCGCGCCGACCCCGACGGCCGCCATCCGCGCGACCGCGACCTCGGTGAACCGCCGCTTCCGGTGCGGCCGCCCGAGCGTGGCGTAGAGGTCGTGCGCGACCGAGACCGACGAGGCGAGGGTGATGCCCGCGACGACGGCCAGGATCGTGGCGAAGGCCACCGCGGCGACCACCGCGAACAGCACCGCTCCGCCGGTCGTGCCCGCTCCGCCGCCGAGGTCGAGGGCGAGCAGCGGCACGGCCGTGTTGCCGGCGGCGTTCGACGCCCGGACCTCCGTCGTGCCGACGATCGCGGCCGCGCCGAAGCCGAGGACGATCGTCATCAGGTAGAAGCTGCCGATGAGGCCGATGGCCCAGACGACCGAGCGGCGGGCGGCACGGGCGGTCGGCACGGTGTAGAACCGGGACAGGATGTGCGGCAGTCCCGCGGTCCCGAGGACCAGCGCCAGGCCCAGACTGATGAAGTCGAGGCGGGCGGTCCAGTCCCCGCCGTATCTGAGGCCGGGCGAGAGGAAGTCCTTGCCGTGGCCACTGCGTTCGGCGGCGGCGGTGAGCAGCTGGTCGACGTCGCCGTGGAAGCGCAGCAGGACCAGCACGGTGAGCGTGGCGGCTCCCGCCATGAGCAGCACGGCCTTGACGATCTGGATCCAGGTGGTGGCCCGCATCCCGCCCAGCGACACGTAGATCACCATCAGCGCGCCCACGCCGATCACGGTCCAGGAGCGGGCGGCCGCGCTCGTGCCGCCCAGCAGCAGGGCGACCAGGCTGCCGGCTCCGACCATCTGCGCCACCAGGTAGAGGACGGACACGGCCACCGAGGAGGTGCCGGCGGCGATCCGCACCGGCCGCTCGCGCATCCGCGCCACGACCACGTCGGCGAGGGTGAACCGGCCGCAGTTGCGCACGAGTTCGGCGACCAGGAACAGGACCACCAGCCAGGCCACCAGGAAGCCGACCGAGTAGAGCATCCCGTCGTAGCCGAAGAGGGCGATCAGGCCGGAGATGCCGAGGAAGGACGCCGCGGACATGTAGTCGCCGGCGATGGCGAAGCCGTTCTCCATGGGCGAGAACAGCCGCCCCCCGGTGTAGAACTCCTCGGCCGATCCGCGCCGCCGACGGCCCGCCCAGGTGGTGATCGCCAAGGTGCCCGCGACGAACGCGGCGAACAGCAGGAGCGCCAGGGCCTGGTGGTCTCCGGTCAACGTTCGGCCGCCCCTCTTGTCAGCTCCTGGGTGTCCCACCGCAGGTCGAGTGCGGCGCGGTCGCGGTACAGCCGGGCGTGGCGCGCGTACGCCCAGGTCAGTGCGAAGGTGGTGAGGAACTGTCCGAGTCCGGCGACCATCGCCACGTTCACCGCCCCCGCGACGGGGTGCGACATCAGGCGGGGCGCCGTGATGGCCGCCACCACGTAGGCCAGGTACCAGGCGAGGAACGCCAGGACGGCCGGTACGACGAACCGCCGGTAGCGGGCGCGTACTTCCTGGAAGGCGGCGCTGCGCTGCACCTCCAGGTAGATGTCGGCCGCGGCACGCCGCTGCTGCGGCGGCCGGGCCGGGCCGGGCACCGCCGGCGTCCCTCCGCCGTCGCCCTCGCCCCAGCCTGAGGCCAGCGCGTCGTACCACGGGTCGTCGATCCGCGTGGTCGCGGCTTCGAGCCCTTCCCTGTTCTCCACCGGTCAACTCTCCTTGTCGGCGAACCGTTTCGGCCGCGTGCACAAGGATGGGCAGACCGGGCGGTTCCCGGACTCTTCTCTCCCTCACTTCACCCCATCAGGTGACGGAGACGCCCGGTGCCCCGGCTCCGTCCGTGCGGGGAGCCGGGGCACCGGGGAAGCGGATCAGGCGTCGATGCGGGAGCGGTCCAGGGTCGCGGCGGAGCTGGTGATGAACTCCTTGCGCGGGGCCACGTCGTTGCCCATCAGCAGGTCGAAGACCTGCTCGGCGCCTTCCAGGTCACCGATGTTGATCCGGCGCAGGGTGCGGTGCCGCGGGTCCATCGTGGTCTCCGCGAGCTGGTCGGCGTCCATTTCGCCCAGGCCCTTGTAGCGCTGGATGGAGTCCTTGTAGCGGACTCCCTTGCGCTGGAACTCCAGCAGCGTCTGGCGCAGTTCGTTGTCCGAATACGTGTAGACGTACTTGTCCTGGCCCTTCTTGGGCTGGACGAGCTCGATGCGGTGCAGCGGCGGTACGGCGGCGAAGACCCGGCCCGCCTCCACCATCGGCCGCATGTAGCGCTGGAACAGCGTCAGCAGCAGGCAGCGGATGTGCGCGCCGTCGACATCGGCGTCCACCAGCAGGACGATCTTGCCGTACCGGGCCGCGTCGATGTCGAAGGTCCGGCCCGATCCGGCTCCTATGACCTGGATGATCGCACCGCACTCGGCGTTCTTGAGCATGTCCGAGACGGACGACTTCTGCACGTTCAGGATCTTGCCGCGGATCGGCAGCAGGGCCTGGAACTCGCTGTTGCGGGCGAGCTTCGCCGTGCCCAGGGCCGAGTCGCCCTCGACGATGAAGAGTTCGCTGCGCTCCACGTCGTCGCTGCGGCAGTCGGCCAGCTTGGCGGGGAGCGAGGAGGACTCCAGGGCCGTCTTGCGGCGCTGCGCCTCCTTGTGCTGGCGGGCCGCGATCCGCGTGCGGGCGGCGGCAACGGCCTTCTCCAGCACCGCGCGGGCCTGGGCCTTGGCGTCGCGCTTGGTGGAGGTGAGGAAGGCCTTCAGCTCCTTGGCGACCACGTTGGCGACGATCCGGTTGGCCGCCGACGTGCCGAGGACCTCCTTGGTCTGGCCCTCGAACTGCGGCTCGGCGAGCCGCACGGTGACGACGGCGGTGAGGCCCTCCAGGGCGTCGTCCTTGACGATGTCGTCCTCGGCGACGCGCAGCAGCTTGCTGGAGCGCAGGACCTCGTTGACGGTCTTGGTGATCGCGCGCTCGAAGCCGGTGACGTGGGTGCCGCCCTTGGGGGTGGCGATGATGTTCACGAACGACTTGACGCTGGACTCGTACCCCGTCCCCCAGCGCAGGGCGACGTCCACGCCCAGTTCACGGGTGACCTCGGTGGGGGTCATGTGCCCGCGCTCGTCGAGCACCGGCACGGTCTCCTTGAAGGTGCCCTGGCCGGTCAGCCGCAGCACGTCGCAGACGGCCTTGTCCTGGGCCAGGTACTCGCAGAACTCGCTGATGCCGCCGTCGAAGCGGAACGTCTCCTCGCTCTTGCCCTCGCCCTCCAGGTCGCGCTCGTCACGGACGACGATGGTGAGGCCGGGCACCAGGAAGGCGGTCTGGCGGGCCCGCTGGTGCAGGTTCTCCAGGGAGAGCTTGGCGTCCTTGAGGAAGATCTGGCGGTCCGCCCAGTACCGGACGCGGGTGCCCGTGCGGGCCTTCGGCACGCGCTTGGTCTTCCGCAGCCCGTTGGCGGGGTCGAACGGGGCGTCCGGGCCGGACTCGGTGAAGATCCCCGGGACGCCGCGGCGGAAGCTGATGGCGTGGGTGGAGCTGCTGCGGTCGACCTCGACGTCGAGCCGGGCAGACAGCGCGTTCACCACGGAGGCGCCCACGCCGTGCAGGCCGCCGGAGGCGGCGTACGAGCCGCCGCCGAACTTGCCGCCGGCGTGCAGCTTGGTCATGACGACCTCGACGCCCGAGAGACCGGTCTTGGGCTCGACGTCCACGGGGATGCCGCGGCCGTTGTCCCGGACCTCCACCGAGCCGTCGTGGTGGAGGATCACCTCGATGTGGTCGCAGTAGCCGCCGAGAGCCTCGTCGACGGAGTTGTCGATGATCTCCCAGAGGCAGTGCATCAGGCCACGGCTGTCGGTGGACCCGATGTACATACCGGGCCGCTTGCGAACCGCCTCGAGCCCCTCAAGGACGAGCAGGTGCCGCGCGGTGTAGTTGGAACCGTCACGGTCTGCGGTCAGCAGCGCACTGGACGGCACGGACGTATCGGCGGTCACGCGGTTCGCTCCTCGCTGAATTTGGATGGTGGCCTGTGGGGGTAAAGGCCCGGCGTCTGTCACCGGTCAGAGGGTACAGAGGCCTGGTAGAGCCGTTGTCACGCCACCCACGTGAAAACTCATGCTAGTCCAGAGTCGCAAGGGTGTTCGATCCCTCGATGGAGTGACGTGGACATCACGTTCCCTTCCAGGCATGAACCATTTAGGCTCCGGGCACGTCCTCATGAACAACCGGCAACCGCCGGGAGGGCTGAACGAGACTGAACGAGACAAGCAACGCGAAACCCGTAGAGCACAGCAATACGGCTCATTCGCCGCCAACCGGCAGCAGACAGCCTCCTTGGAAAAACTTTCAGGGAAAAGCCACGAGCGGGAACGTTTTCGGCCTGGTTGGATGTTGACCCTGGTACGACAGCTCGTCGAGCTAGAGAAGAGGCGACGTGACTACTGTTCTGACCCCCGCGAGCCCGCTGACGGCCGCCGACCGCTGCGACCGCTGCGGCGCCCAGGCATATCTGCGCGTCGTGCTGACCAGCGGTGGTGAACTGCTCTTCTGCGCCCACCACGGGCGCAAGTTCGAGCCGGAACTCAAGAAGATCGCCGCGGAAATACAGGATGAGACGGACCGGCTCACCACCGTGCCGACCGCAGTCGATGAGGATCGCTGACACTCGCATCCACGACGAGCCAGGGGCCGGTCCAGGACCGGCCGACGGGCGACCGTCCCTCCCGAGGGGCCGGTCGCCCGTTCTCATACCGTCGCCGGGCGAACCCGGCCGGTGACGCCCTTCCGGGCGCCCTCGCGCGGGCCGGACGGCAGGTGCGCCGGCACCGGTGGCGCCGGCGCACCTGCCGCGCCCGCGCTCACAGGGGCGGCAGCACCGCCGAGACCCGGGTGTAGACGCCCGGGCTGCCGGGCTCCCCGCAGCCGCTCCCCCAGGACACCAGTCCGATGAGCCGCCCCCGCGCGACCAGCGGCCCCCCGCTGTCCCCCTGGCAGGCGTCCCGTCCGCCCTGGGGGTCCCCGGCGCACAGCATCGTGGCGGGCAGGTACCCCCCGCCGGCCTCCGGAGGGTACGCGCGGGAGCAGACCTCGTCGGGCAGCACGCTCACGCTCGCCGCGCGCAGCGTGTACGCGTACGCCCCGCCGCCGGTCGTGTCGCCCCAGCCGTACACCGCGGCGCTCGTCCCGGGCCGGTAGGCCGGGTCGCCCCGGCGGGCCGCCTCGATGACGTACGAGCGCGGCAGCGCACTCGCCAGCGTGAGCACGGCCAGGTCCCCGGACTGGGTGTCCGCGTCGTACTGGGGGCTGATCCAGGCCCCGCTCACCGCGATCTCCCGTCCGCCCGCCTCGCGCAGCTCCGTGCGCCCCGCGATGACCTTGAGGTCGCTCAGCTCCCGCGCGTCCGTGCCGAGCACCGTCGGGCCCAGGCAGTGGGCGGCGGTCACCACCTTGGTCGGTGCGACGACCACCCCGCCGCAGAACTGCCCCGCCCGCGTACCCCCGAACCGGTCACGGCTGGAGAGGGCCACGGCCCAGGGACTGTCGGAGGCACGCACCGGTTCGCCTCCGACGACGACGCTGTCGGCGGCAGCGGGCGCGGGCGTACTGAGCGGCAGGACGGCCGAGGCCACGAGGGCGGCCACGGCCGCTGTCCGCTTCCGGCTGATGGGACGACGCATGCGGTCTCCTGACTCTCCGGTGAACCAGCTTCACCCAGAGTCGACCAGCGCGCCGCGGCCCGCACCCCAACGGCGTGACCTCGCCGCGCAGGCCGGAGGGCCCGGTTCCCTTCCGGGATCCGGGCCCTCCGGCTCGTACGACCGTCCGACCTCAGTCGAGGTAGTCCCGCAGCACCTGGGAACGGGACGGGTGGCGCAGCTTGGACATGGTCTTGGACTCGATCTGGCGGATCCGCTCTCGGGTCACGCCGTAGACCTTGCCGATCTCGTCCAGCGTCTTCGGCTGGCCATCGGTGAGGCCGAAGCGCATGGAGACCACACCGGCCTCGCGCTCGGACAGCGTGTCGAGCACCGAGTGCAGCTGCTCCTGGAGGAGCGTGAAGCTGACCGCGTCGGCCGGCACGACCGCCTCGGAGTCCTCGATCAGGTCACCGAACTCGCTGTCGCCGTCCTCGCCCAGCGGGGTGTGCAGCGAGATCGGCTCACGGCCGTACTTCTGGACCTCGATGACCTTCTCGGGGGTCATGTCGAGCTCCTTGGCCAGCTCCTCCGGGGTGGGCTCGCGGCCCAGGTCCTGGAGCATCTGGCGCTGGACGCGCGCGAGCTTGTTGATGACCTCGACCATGTGCACCGGGATACGGATGGTGCGGGCCTGGTCGGCCATGGCGCGGGTAATCGCCTGACGGATCCACCAGGTGGCGTACGTGGAGAACTTGTAGCCCTTGGTGTAGTCGAACTTCTCGACCGCGCGGATCAGGCCCAGGTTGCCCTCCTGGATCAGGTCCAGGAAGAGCATGCCGCGACCGGTGTACCGCTTGGCCAGCGAGACCACGAGACGGAGGTTGGCCTCCAGCAGGTGGTTCTTGGCGCGGCGGCCGTCCTCGGCGATGATCTCCAGCTCGCGCTTGAGCTTCGGGGCCAGCTTGTCGGAGTTCGCCAGCTTGTCCTCGGCGAACAGACCGGCCTCGATGCGCTTGGCGAGCTCGACCTCCTGCTCGGCGTTGAGGAGCGGGACCTTGCCGATCTGCTTCAGGTAGTCCTTGACCGGGTCGGCGGTGGCACCGGCGACGGCGACCTGCTGCGCGGGCGCGTCGTCCTCGTCCTCGTCCGAGAGCACGAAGCCCTTGTTCTCGCCCTCGGCCTCCTCGTCCTCGCCCTTGCCGGGCGCGACGTCCTCGAGCAGCTCCTCGCCCTCGACGACCTCGTCGGCGTCCTTCTTGGCCGTGGTCTTCTTGGCCGTGGTCTTCTTGGCGGCGGTCTTCTTCACCGCCGTCTTCTTGGCGGCGGTCTTCTTGGCTGCCGCCTTCTTGGCAGGGGTACCGGCCTCGTCGGCCGGCGCGTCCGCGTCCTGGGCCGCCGGAGCCGCGGCGGCCGCGACGGACTTCGTCACGGTCGTCTTGGCGGTGACGGTCTTGGTGGCGGTGCGCTTTGCCGGGCTCTTCGCTGCGACGCTCTTGCGGGTGCGCTTCGGCGACTCCGCTGCACTGACCATCAGCGTCACACCCTCTTCCTCGAGGATCTGATTGAGGCTGCGCAGAACATTCTTCCACTGGGTTGGCGGAATCTGGTCAGCCTCGAAGGCCCGACGCACGTCATCGCCGGCGATCTGCCCATCAGCCTTTCCCCGCTCGATGAGCGCCATCACAGACTCGGACTCGGCGATCTCCGGCGGGAGCGTACGGGATGTGCTGGCCGACACGAACAACCTCTCGGAACGATGGAAACGGCTTCCGGCCCCGCCCATGATCGGGCCGGAGCCGACGACCGTCGGCTGGGGATGTGCCGACGACGCGGGCTGAACCTCGGAGGTGCACAGCGCCGTGTCCGGCGGCTGTATTCCCTCCTCGGCTGTCACCTCTTAGGTCATCGCAGGGCATCGAGGAGCGTTACGCCCAATCCGCGTGGCCCGAGTCACACCCCGTATGCATCCAAATACCCCCAGATCGGGAGGTCATCCCCTATCACGCCACCGAATCCCCTGCTCCCCGGGCGGGCGCCGGCCGCCGTTCGGGGTCCTACGGGCGCGCCGGGCCCCCGGGACGGTGTCCGGGGCCCGGCGGCACACGCCGCGTGCGCGAGGGTGAGCGCTCCTGGGCCGCGGGGCGGCTCAGTGCTCGCGGGGGGCGGGAACGACCCGCTCCACCTCGGGGTGCACGGTCAGCAGCTGGCGCATGGCGGCCTCGGCGGCCGGTCCGTCGCCGTTGGCCAGGGCGTCGACGATGCGCGCGTGGTGGGCGAGGCAGGGCTCGCCGGGGCGGTCACAGCTGATCGTCGGCGATCCGGACACCTGGAGGGCCGCCGAGACGATGCCGGAGAGGTGCTCGAGCATGCGGTTGCCGGCGAGCTGGATCAGCAGGCTGTGGAATTCGGCGTCGGCACGGGAGAAGGTGATCGCGTCACCCTGCGCGAAGGCGTGCCCCATGATCTCGACCATGTCGCCCAGGCGCTGCTGGACGTCCTCGCGGCCGTGTCCGGCGGCGAGACGCGCGGCGAGCGGCTCGATCGTCCAGCGCAGCTCGCCCAGCTCCCGGCGCTGGTCGTCGCGCTGGGGGCCGAACGCCCGCCATTCGATGATGTCGGGGTCGAGCAGGTTCCAGTCACTGACGGGGCGGACCCGGGTACCGACGTTGGGACGGGCGCTGACCAGACCCTTCGCCTCGAGGACGCGGAGGGACTCGCGCACCACGGTGCGGGACACCTCGAACCGCTGACCGATCTCCTCGGGTACGAGCGGGCGGTCGGCGCCGAGGTCGCCGGAAACGATCATCTGACCGAGCTGTTGGACGAGTTGGCCGTGCAGTCCGCGGCCGCGGCTGCCGCCCGCCCGCCGGCCCACCCGGCCGAGGTCCGTGTCGGCGCCCTCCCACGAGGGGGGCCCGACCCGGTCGGCGACGGGGGTCTCCGGGTAGGTGTAGCGGTCCAGTCCGCCCGGGGCCGTCAGGCCGGTCTCGACGGGGCGGGCGGCGGTCATCATGGTGTGCGCAAGGGTACTCACGCATCCTTTGTCGGCGTCGCTTCCACGACCCTTGAGGTCTTTGGTGAAAAGCACACGAAAGGGTGATCGGCGCTCGCTCTCCAATTGACGCCTTATCGGAAGGAACCGGGCAATTTTCAAGTGAGTTGTGACTGTTTGGAGCGGCACGATCACCGCTCGGTCACCATCGGCCGCGCAACGGCTACCAACGGGCCCGACGGCGCAGTCCGGTGAACAGATAAACGCACGTAAGCGCTGTCACGGACAACACCAGCGCCGTGCCCACGGGTTGGGCGACGACCCGGGCCACCGCCAGAAGCCAGCGGTCCGCCTCGTGGGGCCACTCGGTCCAGGACAGTTCGCGCAGCCTGCCCGGCAGCCCCGCGAGCGAACGCACGGACGGACCCGCCAACACCTGCTGCACCAGGGGCGCGACGACGACCGGCACGGCGAGCACGGCGGCGACGCCCGCCATGGTCGCCCGGAACACCCCGGCGGCCAGGAGCCCGGCCCAGGCGCACCCCACCGAGAGGCCGGCCCAACCGGCACAGAGCGCCGGCCAGTCCCCCGGCACGGGGATCACCGCGCCGCCGTAGAGGAGGCGGAGGGCCGCGAGGTCGGCCGCCGCGGCCAGGAGGGCGAGCAGCACCGCGGTGGCGGCGGTGACGGCGAGCTTGGCGAGGAGCAGCCCCAGGCGGCGCGGGACGGTGCCGGCGCCGGCGGAGAGGACCGGGTGGCGGTACTCGTCGCCGAAGGACAGCGCGCCCAGCAGGCCGGCCGCCAGGGCGGCGGGCGGGAGCGGCAGGAGGGTGGGCCAGGCGGCCAGCACGGCGGGCAGGGGGGTGGTGCCGTGGCGCGCCAGGAACGCGGCGAGGGCGACGGACACCAGCAGGGTGGCCGCGGCGATCACGCGGGCGGTGGGCACACCCAGCAGACGGCACAGCTCGTACCGGAGGGGGCGCAGGGGGCTGCGGAGGGGCCTCACCGCGAGCGGGGGCGGCAACTGGTGGGGGTGGGGCTGGTGATGCGAGTGGTACGGGGGTGTCGTTGTGGGACTTGCAGTAGCTGTGGGACGCGCAGGGTCTGCGGGGGGCTCGGAGTGCGTGAGGCGCTCGGGGTCCGCGGGGGACGCGGTGGGCGGGGCCGGGGAGGGGGCCGGTACGGGTACGGGGGCGCGGGTGGCGGTGGGGGTGGCCGGGCCCGGTCCGGTGTCGCCGATCTCGTCGGCGAGTTGGTGGAGGAGCACGCCGTGCCGGAAGGCGGTCTCCCCGACCTCGGCGCAGTCGCTGCCGTAGACGCACAGCCGGTTGCCCTCCTCGGTGACCACCTCGACGGAGCGCTGGGCGGCGCGCGCCTCGCGGGTGACCAGGGCGGCGAGTCGGGCGGCGTGCGGGGTGCGGACGGCGACGCGGGGGCGCAGCCGGGTGCGGGAGAAGGCCGCCGCGTCCTGGTCGGCGACCAGCCTGCCACCGCTGATGGTGACGACGTGGTCGGCCGTGCGGGCGGCCTCCTTGGGGTCGTCGGTGGTGTAGAGCACGGTGCCGCCATGCGCGGCGTGGGCCTTCAGCAGGCCGAAGAGCCAGCTGTTCTCGCGGGGCGAGAGTCCGTTGGCCGGCTCGTCGAGCAGGAGGGTGTGCGGATCGCCCAACAGGGCCGCGGCGAGGCCGAGTCGGCGTTCCATCCCGAGGGAGAGCGCGCCGAGCCGCTGGTCGCGCAGTCCGGCGAGGCCGACGATGTCGAGCATGGCGTCCGCGCGGGAGGCGGGCACGCCCGCGGCGGCGCAGAGCATGCGCAGCTGGCCGCGGCAGGTCCGGGCGGGGTGGCCGGGTACGTCGCCGAGCAGGACGCCGACCTCGCGGGCGGGGTGGGCGATGCGGTGGAGGGGGCGGCCCCGGAAGTAGGTGACCCCGCGGCCCGGTTCGCGTTCGAGCATCATCCGCAGGGCGGTGGTCTTGCCCGAACCCGTGGCGCCGAGCAGCGCGGTGACGCTGCCGGGCCGGGCTTCGAAGGTCAGGTCGTCCACGGCGGGCGGACGGTCTCGGCGGGGGGTGCTGGTCAGTCCGATTGCCTGGAGCATCGCTTCTCCCGCGGTAGAGGAAACCGCTCGGCGGCAGGGCGGGTACCGCAGCAAGATAACGCGATATTTCGGACTTTTGGTGCAGGGTTGAGCGGTGGCGGCCGGGTGTCAGACCTCGGGGCGGAGCATCGGAGGGTTGAGCAGGGTCGCGCCGCCGGCCCTGAAGAGCTGGGCGGGACGGCCTCCCTGACGGGTCGTGGTGCCCCCCGAGGGGACCAGGAAGCCGGGCGTCCCCGTCACCTTGCGGTGGAAGTTGCGCGGGTCCAGGGCGACGCCCCACACCGCTTCGTAGACCCGGCGCAGCTCGCCGACCGTGAACTCGGGCGGGCAGAAGGCCGTGGCCAGCGACGAGTACTCGATCTTGGAGCGGGCGCGCTCCACCCCGTCGGCGAGGATCCGGGCGTGGTCGAAGGCGAGGGGCGCGGGCTGCTCGCCCTCGCGGCCGGCGCCGCCTTCCTGGTCGAGCAGCTCGTCGACGGGTGCCCAGCGGGCGCTGTTGGCGTCGCCGCCCGCGCGGGGCGCGGGAAGGTCGGGGGCGAGCACCAGGTGGGCGACGCTGACGACCCGCATGCGGGGGTCGCGCTCAGGATCTCCGTAGGTGGCGAGCTGTTCGAGGTGGGCGCCGTTGCCCGCTTCGGGCAGCGGGGAGCCCGGGTCGTGGGCGCACAGGCCCGTCTCCTCGACGAGTTCGCGGGCCGCGGCCGCGCCCAGGTCCTCGTCGGGCCGGACGAACCCTCCCGGCAGTGCCCACCGCCCCTGGAACGGCGGCTCCCCACGGCGTACGACCAGTGCGCACAGCGCATGGCGGCGCACCGTGAGCACCACCAGGTCGACGGTCACGGCGAAGGGCGGAAAGGCCGACGGGTCGTAGGGCGACATGCGGCGATCATAGTCGTCTTCCTGACGATAAACACCTCCTCACGCAGGGTCCGGCGGCACTTCTTCCGCCCGTGCCGGCCTGCCCGGTGCCGGTGCCCGCCCGGGCGGCGGGCGCCGGCTCACACGCCGAGCTGGAGGCCCGCCGCGGCCTCCTCGACCATGCCGAGTCCCAGTCTGTTGACCCGTACGGCGAAGGGCTCGCCCGCGACGCGGAGCCCGGCCAGCCGGACGGCGCCCAGCGGGGCACCGCGCATCGGGTGCAGCGCCACCATGTGCGCCGGCACGTCGGGGCGGACCCCCGCCACGGTGGTGAGGAGGTGGACGCCGACCGCCGAGGCGACGGCGGCGGGACGGCACGCGGCGGGGTGCGGCACCGGTTCGCTGTCGGTGGTCCGCTGGTCGCCCCCGTACATCTCGGGCAGCCGGTAGGCGAACGCCTCGGCGGCGTCGAGCAGGCCGCGCAGCAGGGACGCCGCCTCCTTCTCGTAGCCGGCGGCGGCGAGCCCGGAGACGGCGACGGCCGTCTCGTGGACCCGGACCGCTCCCGAGCGGTGCCCGAAGGGGTTGTGGGCCGGCTCCCTGGCGGCCAGGCCGCGCAGACCCCAGCCGGTGTCGAGGGCGGGGCTGCCGAGCAGCCGGGCCAGCTGCTCGGTCTGCACCTTGTCGAGCAGGCCCTCGGCGAACCCGCCGCCGCCCAGGAGACCGGTGTCCAGGAGGTGCGCCGCGCCGCCTCCCAGGTACGGCAGCGGCAGGCCCGCGGAGGTGCGGGCGGCGACGGGACGGCCGCCGGTGCGGTCGTCGATCCAGAACCGGTCCTGGAAGACCTCGCGCAGGGTGCGGGCCCACTCGCGCCAGTCGTCCGCCCCGGGGCGGCCGCAGGCCTCCAGGAGGTCGGCGCCGAGGAGGGCGGCGCGGTGGGCGTGGGCCTGGGTCTCGGCCCGCAGGAGCCCCGCCGGGCCGGGCTCCCGCAGCAGGCCGTTCGGGTCGGCGGTGCCGCGCAGCCAGTGGAGGCACCGCTCGGCGGCCGGGAGCAGCTCGACGAGGTCCTGCTCCGGCAGGCCCCAGCGGAAGGCCTCGGCCAGGACGGCGGGGAAGGCGAGGGTCGCCTCCGTGCCGGTGCAGCTGGGCGGCAGGTGGGGGCCGGTGTCGCGCAGCGGTCCGGGGATGCGGCCGGCGCCCGGGCCCGGGCCGGGCAGCTGTGTGCGGGCGAGGGTGCGCAGGGTGCCGGCGGCGAGCCGGGTGCCGAGCGGGAGGGCCATGCGGGCGGCCCACAGCGCTTCCGCGGGTGCGGGGCCGCAGCGCCACGGGACGCCCGCCGCCGGGTGGAGGTCGGAGGGGTGCGCCGGGTCGCGGACCAGGAGGGCGCGCAGGTCGTCGAGGCCCGTCCGCAGGAGTCTGTCGACGCGCGGGTCGTCCCCCTCGGCACGGGCCTCGGTGAGGGCACGTCCGCGCGTCCGGCCGCCGGGCCGTGCGGTGCCCTGGGAGCGGACCCGGACGTGGATGGCGATGGTGCGGGCGGTGCCGGGGCGCAGCTCCAGCTCCCAGCGCAGGAGCCCCGCGGAGGCCACGGTGTCCTTGGGCGGGGGGTCGGCGGTGACGATCGCGTGGCCGCCGTCGGGAGCCGTCCAGCGCAGCCCCGAGTCGTGGACCGTGGCGCGCAGCTCGGGGGTGGGCCTGCCGGAGGCGACGGTGCCGAGGTCCGCGAGGTCGCTGCCCAGGCAGACCTCGACGGGCAGCCGGAGGGTGCGCCCCAGCGAACTGCGGAAGGTGATCCGTTCGGCGCCGTCCGCGTCCCGGAGCCGTTCGACGGTGACACCCGGGTCCGGGCCCGGGTCGGCGGACGTGCGCACCACCGCGAGGAACCGGGCCCGCTCGGCGGAGAGGAGCCGGCCCTGCACGGTGAGCGGGTCCCGTCCGGCCACGCGCAGGTGGCAGCGGGAAAGGACCCGGCGGCCCTCGTGGTAGACGCCTTCGAGGCCCTGGCCGCCGAGCTGGCCGTGCCGCGGGGAGACGGCGAACGACGGCAGGGCGACGCAGACGAGCGCGTCGTGCACGGGCGGCAGCCCGGGCGGGCCGGCCGTGACCGGTGGGGCGGGCCCGGCGGCCGGCGGCCGGTGGAACGGCGGGACGGTGGGCCGGGACGGGTCGGTGAGGTCCATGGGTGGTGTGCTGAGCCTTCTGTGCGCTCCGGACAGCCGCTGGAGGTACGACGGCACGGGTCGGGCGACTCCGCCACCAAGGGGAACGGCGCCACGGGCGTCATGGTCACGCTCGTCATCGTCCGGTCCTGCTCCCCCGTCCCCCGCCGCGGCGGACCGCGGCGGTGCGGGCCCCGGCCCCGTCCCGCCGGGCCGTCCCGGGCGCGGCGACCGGGGTGCCGCTCCCGGTGCCCGGCGGGGCGGACCGGCGCTTCCCGCGCCGGGCGGCCGGGCGCCCGCCGGGAAGAGCCCGCCCGCCGGGCACGCTCCGCCCCCGCAGCCTCGCCCGGGCCCCCGACGCGGCCCGTGCCTCCGCGGCCGCCCGCGCGTCCCTCTCGTCCCGCAGGCACCGCCGGAGGGACTCGGGGTCGAGGCCCTCGTTGCACGCCTGGTGCAGGAGCCTGGCGAAGACGTACTCCGGGTCGACCTCCAGGGCGCGGCCCAGCGCCACCCGGGCACCGGGCTCGTCACCGCTCGACCAGGAGACCCAGCCGGCGAGGGTCAGCGGCGCGGCGGAGTGCTCGACGTAGGCGCCCACGCAGCGGCGGGCCAGTGCGCGCCAGAGCCGCAGGGCCGGGGCGGCGTCGGGCCCCTCCATCCACTCCGCCGCCCGGTCCCGGGTCTCCCGGTCCTGCAGCCCGAGGATGACGGCGGCCGCCTCGTCGTCGCCGATCAGGGCGTCGTCCTGGGTGTCGGCCGCCGCCGGGTCCATGATCCGCGGGCCGTCCGCGAGGCGGCGCACCAGCTGCTCCGCCAGCCGGATCGTCTCCGTGCGCACCGTGTCCCGCCCCTCCGCGTCGAGAATCCTGGGCACCAGGGCGGCGGCGCCGCCGTCGAGCGCCCGCAGCTGCCCGGCCGACCGGGACGTCTCGTACGGCCAGGGCAGCAGCCGCGCCTCCATGTCGCGCAGCGAACCGCGCACCTGGATGCCCGCGTACGCCGCCGCGGCCGCCATCACCGACGTACCGGGGAGGGCCAGGGGGTTGCCCTCGGGCGGGCAGCAGCGGGTGTCGGGGCAGCAGTAGGACCAGAAGCGGCCGTCGGAGATGCACAGCGCCTCGTACACCGGCACGTCGAGGGTGCCGCAGGCCGTCCGCAGCCGCTGGGCGAGGGGACGCAGCCGCTCCATGACGTGGCGGCCGGTCTCGCCCTCGGCCGGGTCCTGGCACACGAAGACGACGATGCCGTCGGGCCGCGCCCCGCGCCGCTCGCAGCCCTCGACGAGGCATTCGGCCAGCTGCTCGGCGACGGGTGGCCATTCCCTCGGCGAGCGCGGGATGCCGAGCCTGAGCCGGCCGCCGAAGCGGCCCCGGTCGCCGTGGAGCGCGACCATCACGATCGAATCGGTGGGGTGATAACCCATCATGTACGGCAGCGCGTCCGCCAGTTCGGCGGGACCGCGCAGGGTGATCTGCTGCTGGTCGCCGGTGGGCCCGGTGGTGTCGTGGTGCTTGTTCATGGCCACGACGGTCCCGCGAACGCCGTCGGCCGTCGACCCCTGTGGAAAACCGCCGCGCGGCGCCGGGCGGCTTCGTCCACAGGGCCCGCCGGCCGCTCGCGGGCGGCGCCGCCGGCTGGTATACGCGCGCGGCGCGGCCCGGCGGACCGCCGCCCGGCCGCTGGTTCGCCGGTTGTCGTACCCGTGCTGTTGCATGGGGGCATGGAGCACACGAGCAACGCAGGATCCAGCACCCTCCGCGCAGCCGCCGACGCCGTGCTCGCCCGCCTCGTCGGGGACGACAGCGGCACGGCGAGACTGCGGGAGGACCAGTGGCGCGCGATCGAGGCGCTGGTCGCCGAGAAGCGGCGCGCCCTGGTCGTGCAGCGCACCGGCTGGGGCAAGTCGGCCGTGTACTTCGTCGCGACCTCGCTGCTGCGCGAGCGGGGCAGCGGCCCGACCGTGATCGTCTCACCGCTGCTGGCGCTCATGCGCAACCAGGTGGAGGCGGCGGCGCGCGCCGGGATCCGCGCCCGGACGATCAACTCGTCGAACACGGAGGAGTGGGAGACCGTCCAGCAGGAGGTGACCGACGGCACGGTGGACGTGCTGCTCGTCAGTCCCGAACGGCTCAACAACCCCGACTTCCGGGACCAGGTCCTGCCGAGGCTCGCCGCGGCGACCGGCCTGCTGGTGGTCGACGAGGCGCACTGCATCTCCGACTGGGGCCACGACTTCCGGCCGGACTACCGGCGGCTGCGGACCATGCTCGCCGAGCTGCCGCCCGGGGTCCCGGTCCTCGCCACCACCGCCACGGCCAACGCCCGGGTGACGGCGGACGTCGCCGAGCAGCTGGGCACGGGCGCCGGCACGGACGCGCTGGTGCTGCGCGGCCCGCTGGACCGGGAGAGCCTGAGCCTCGGGGTGCTGCGGCTGCCGGACGCGGCACACCGGCTGGCGTGGCTGGCCGACCACCTTGGCGAGCTGCCCGGCTCCGGGATCATCTACACGCTGACCGTCGCCGCCGCCGAGGAGGTGACCGCCCACCTGCGCCAGTGCGGCCACACCGTGGCGTCCTACACCGGCCGCACCGAGAACGCGGACCGCCAGCAGGCCGAGGAGGACCTGCTCGCCAACCGGGTCAAGGCGCTGGTGGCCACTTCGGCGCTCGGCATGGGCTTCGACAAGCCGGACCTCGGCTTCGTCGTGCACCTGGGGTCGCCCTCCTCCCCCATCGCCTACTACCAGCAGGTGGGACGCGCGGGGCGGGGCGTGGAGCACGCCGAGGTGCTGCTGCTGCCGGGCAAGGAGGACGAGGCGATCTGGCAGTACTTCGCCTCGGTGGCCTTCCCGCCCGAGGAGCAGGTGCGCCGGACCCTCGACGTACTGGGGCACTCCGACCGGCCGCTGTCGCTGCCCGCCCTGGAGCCGCTGGTGGAGCTGCGCCGCACCCGCCTGGAGACGATGCTCAAGGTCCTGGACGTGGACGGGGCGGTGCGCCGGGTGAAGGGCGGCTGGACGGCGACCGGGCAGCCCTGGTCGTACGACTCCGAGCGGTACGCCTGGGTGGCGCGGCAGCGGGAGGCCGAGCAGCAGGCGATGCGTGACTACGCGTCGGCGACCACCTGCCGGATGGAGTTCCTGCGGCGGCAGCTGGACGACGAGGAAGCGGCGCCGTGCGGGCGGTGCGACAACTGCGCGGGGCCCCGCTTCGACGTGAAGGTGTCGGCCGCCGCGCTGGACGCCGCCCGCGGTGAGCTGGGCCGCCCGGGCGTGGACGTCGAGCCGCGCAAGATGTGGCCGACGGGGCTGCCGGCGGCGGGCGTCGACCTCAAGGGCCGTATCCCGGCCGGTGAGCTGTCCTTCCCGGGCCGGGCGCTCGGACGGCTCTCCGACATCGGCTGGGGCAACCGGCTGCGGCCGATGCTGGCGCCCGGGGCACCGGACGGCCCCGTGCCGGACGACGTGGTGGACGCCGTGGTGCGGGTGCTGGCGGACTGGGCCAGGGGGCCGGGTGGTTGGGCGTCCGGGGCTCCGGACGCGCCGCCGCGGCCGGCGGGGGTCGTCACGGTCGCCTCGCACGGCAGGCCGCAGCTGGTGGGTTCACTCGGGCGCCGGATCGCCGAGGTGGGCCGGATGCCGCTGCTCGGTTCGGTCGAGTACGTGCCGGAGGCCGCCGACGCGCGGATCTCGCGGACCAACAGCGCGCAGCGGGTGCTGGGATTGCACCGGGCGCTGACAGTGCCGCCCGAGCTCGCCGGGGAGTTGGCCTCGGCCGGCGGTCCGGTGCTCCTGGTGGACGACCTCTCGGACAGCGGCTGGACGCTCGCGGTCGCCGCGCGCCTGCTGCGCAGGGCCGGCGCGGAGGGGGTGTTTCCGCTGGTCCTCGCCGTCCAAGGGTGACGGGACGCGTCATCCCCGGATGGATGGGGAAGGATATGAGTGTCATACCGGCCCATTCCAGACAGCGGCCCCAATTGCTCGTTGCCGCTTGCCCGTTCCGCCAGCAAGAATTGGAATCCGCTTCCCGCACGGCCCGTTCGCGGTCCAGAAGGGCTGTGCCGGTGCGTCCCTCACTCGACCCTGCCCGCTCTGTGGGCGCGTATGCGAAGGGAGGACCGTGACCTTCGGATTCGCTCCGTCCGCAGCCACCTCGATCAGCACGCCCGCCGACTCCGCCAGCCGCCTCGCCAGGATGCTCGAACCCGCCGAGTGGGCAGCGGCCGGCATCCCGCTGCTGCGCAACCCGCGCGAGGTCGTCAGCGGCCTGCACACCCGCCACCGTCCGACGCCCGCCACCGCTGTCGTCGCCGTCCTCGACCACGAGGAACGGCTGGCCGCCAGCGCCTCCTTCACGCGCCGGGCCGTGCCCGCGGACGGCTGGGAGTTCCGCAACGCCCTGCTGGCGCACTTGCGCCGGGTCATCCCGCACGACCTGCGGCGCCGCACTCCGGTGCGTACCGCCGTCCTGCTCTACTGCCGTGACGGGGACGAGCGGTGGACGGAGGAGGACGGCGCGTGGATGTGGGGGCTGCGGGACGCCTGCACCCTGCACGGGCTGCGCTGCGGCGCGTACATCACCCTCACCCGTGGGGGCTGGCAGGTGCTGGGCGAGGGCCGCGGCGGGCGGCGCCCGCACTCCGCCTCGCCCCCGGGCGACCTGGCGGACGCCTCGGCCGACGAGATACTCCCGGCTCCGCGCACCGCGAGCGGCGCGGCGGAGCCCCTGCGGCGCACCGCGGCACGCTGAGGCACCGGCACGGGCTCCCGCGGCCGGGTGCCGTGGTCGGCGACGACGACGGCACACGGCGACCGGGGCGGCGACCGGCGGCCGGACGGCACGGCGTTCGCGGGACCGCCGCCCGGGCAGCAGCGCCGGGCGGGCGCGGCAGCGGCCCGGGAGGAGCCGCCGTCCCGGCCGCGCAGGCGGGCCCCGTCGCGCGGAGCCGCCTGCGCGCGGGGCTCAGACGCCGGCGCCCAGCACCGGGTTGATCCGCTGCGGGTCACCGCACACGATCAGCAGCGCGCTCGCCCGGCCCATGGCCGCCGGCAGGGCGCGGGCGACCGCGTCGTCACCGCCGCCGTTGACCGCGACGACCACGACCGGCCGGGCCGACGCGCGCTCCGCGGCGGCCGCGTCCGCGAAGAACACGTCGTCGCGGGCGTCGTGTTGGGCCCAGTAGGCCGCGTCGCCGAAGGACAGCTCGTGGGTCGCCCACGGGTGCGGGTCACCGGTGGTCAGGACCAGGATGTCGCCCGGCGCCCGCCCGGTCTCCAGCAGCAGGTCGACCGCTTCCTCGGCGGCGTCGAGCGCGCCGGACGCGGGGGCGGGGATCAGCTGGATCTGCGGGCCTGCCGGTGACGGGGGCCGCGGCGCGGAACGATTCTCCGGCCGGGGCGTCGGGGGCTGCGCCGCACCGGTGTGCTGGCGGGGCGACGCCGGGTTCGTGGGCCTCGCGGGGCCGGGGCCCGGGCGTCCGGGACGCGGCGAGGCCGCGGAACGCGGGCCGGGTACGGGTCGGGGGGTCGGCGCGGGGCGGCCTGCGGCCGGAGTGGCGCGGGGACCCTGGGCACTCTCGTGAATCTGAGGCTCCTCGGGGATGAGAGGCATAAATGGATGTCTATCAAACGCCGGTGCGAGTGGCACCGGCGGGTGGCGCATACATGCGAGGTGCACGGAAAGGTGCATACCCGCGACGTCCGCATGTGGCCTGCTGTGCGGCGGGACGATGCCGGATGTTCAGAAATCGAAGCCGAGTTGGCCCCCGCTTTCCAGTGCGGCCGCCTCCGCGGAGATGCGGACCTTCTTGAGGTGCCGCCACTGGGGCAGAGCGTCGAGGTAGGACCAGCTCAGCCTGTGGTACGGCGTGGGGCCCCACTCCCGGAGCGCCGCCTTGTGGACGGGCGACGGGTATCCGGCGTTGTCCCCGAACCCGAAGACGGCGCACTGGGCGTACTCCGCCTCCAGTTCGGCCATCATCGCGTCCCGCTTCACCTTGGCGATCACCGAGGCGGCGGCGACGGCGACACAGGACTGGTCGCCCTTGATGACCGTACGGACCTGCCAAGGACGCCCCAGATAGTCGTGCTTGCCGTCCAGGATGACCGCATCAGGGCGGACGGGGAGCGCGTCCAGGGCGCGGACGGCGGCCAGCCGCAGGGCGGCGGTCATCCCGAGCTCGTCGATCTCCTCGGGAGAGGCGTGCCCGAGAGCGTGCGAGGTGACCCACTTCTCCAGCTCCTCGGCCAGTTCGGCGCGGCGCTTGGGGCTGATGAGTTTGGAGTCGGTCAGTCCGGGAGGTGGCCGGCGCAGCCCGGTGACGGCGGCACAGACCGTGACGGGACCGGCCCACGCTCCGCGTCCGACCTCGTCGACCCCGGCGACGATCTTTGCGCCGGTGGTCGCTCTGAGCGAGCGCTCGACGGTGTGTGTGGGTGGTTCGTACGGCATGGCGCCAGACAGGTTACGCCGCCCGGCCCCGCCCGCGATACCCGGATTGCGATCCTCCGGCCGGGCGGTCCACCGGGGGCCCTGCCGACGGGTTGTCGCGCGCGCCGCCCGGCGCCCCCGGGACACTCGGGCGGGCACGCCGGCCGGGAGCGCCGAGAGGCTCCCTCAACCGCCCGGAGCGCAGGAGCGGAGCCATGCCGAGGCGCTCGTCCGCACCTCGTTCGGTTCACTGACGCACACGGTACGAGCGGTGCGCTGCGGGCGACCGGTCAGGGGTCGCACCGCAGCCGGGTCCCGGGCTGACGGACCCGCCCGGTCCACCTCCATCCGCCGGAGGCAACAGGCGTACGCCGATCCGGCGGGGCGGCCGGCAGTACCGGCCGCTCGGCGAGGAGGCGGTCGGCGAACGCCCGAGGGTCGGCTTGCTGTCGCATTCGCGAACAGCGGGATGGGTCATCGGAGCGGGTCGGACCCGCCTGGCGGCCTCGACAGGATCGCGGGCGGGGCGGGGAGCCTGTGGCCCGGCACCGCGCCGCCGCGAGCCGTCGGCCGCGAGCCGCGCGGCGGCCGGCTTCGGGCGTCGGGCGTCAGTCGCTGCCCACCTCGCCGTGTTCGTCGAACTCGCCGTACTCCTCCCGCTCGCCGCCGTACTCGTCCCGCTCAGGAGTACAGACGTACCCCTCGAAGGTGAGCGCGCGGTCGTCGACGATGTCGCGGGCGCGGACCTCCGCCAGGCTGACGGCGTACCAGGGCTTGTCCTCCTCGTACATGTCCCCGGCGATGGTCCGGAGGGCGCACGACCGCAGCGGCTCGGGCAGCCGGTCGAGGGCGGGCGCGGCGTCGGCCGACAGACCTTCCAGGTAGCCGACGTCGATCTTGCCGGTCGTCTCGTAGCGCTCCACGTTCCGCTCGGCGACGAGCCCGTCCGGCGACGCCAGTCCAAAGGCGAGGACACCGGCCGCCGCGCTGACGGCGACGGCGCGCGGGAGCTGCAGCCGGCGCGCCCCCACGACACCGGCCACCATGAGCAGGACGAGGACGACGCCGAGCCACAGCTCCATGGCGGCCACCGAGACACGCAGCCGGGTGAGGCCGT
Source organism: Streptomyces noursei (assembly GCF_001646665.1). GTDB lineage: Bacteria > Actinomycetota > Actinomycetes > Streptomycetales > Streptomycetaceae > Streptomyces > Streptomyces lavendulocolor. Next base: position 141,463 of record NZ_LWBU01000347.1, read on the forward strand.
AGGCGTCGACGTACAGGTCCATCCGGCGCAGCGCGGACGCCACCACCACCAGGGTGAGCAGGCACAGGGTGCCCAGGACGGACCGCACCAGGGTGCGGTCCCGGGCCCCGCCGCGGGGCGCCCACCGGAGGGCGAGACCGATGACGGCGAGCGTGAGCAGCGTGGCCCACAGGAGCTGCCAGAAGCCCTGGCGCGCGTACTCGGCGTAGGTCAGGCCGGTCTGGCTGAGCACCTTCTCGTACCCGCCGAACAGCACGGTGAGCTGTACGGCGTTGAAGACGGCGAAGAGCAGGTCGAGGACGATCAGCGGGAGCGCCCACTCGAGACGTGACCGCGGGCGTCCGGGGCGGGCCTTCAGACTGTCCCACCGCAGCGGGGCGGCGGCCGTCCGGGCGGCGGCGAGCGCTCCCAGCAGCCCGAGGACGAACAGCAGGGACCGCCAGGGCCCCTCGGTGACCGACACGTCGGGCACCAGCGAGCCGAGCAGGTCGGCGAAGGCGGCGTCGGCGCCCGCGAAGAGGCCGCCGAACACGACCAGGAGCCCCACCGCGACGGCGGTCGTCCGGAGCACGGGGGCCACCCGGCCCTGGGCGCCGCCGGCCCGCTCGCGCAGTCCGCGCCCGGCCCAGAGCACGCCGGGGACGATCGAGTCGAGGAGGCCGAACGGTCCGAGGACGATGCCGCGCCAGCCGCGGCTCCCGTGCAGGGCGAGCGATGCGAGGCCCAGGGCGGCGACCACGGCGAGGAAGGTGGGCCAGCCGGCGTCGCGCAGGGCGGGCACCACCAGCAGGGCGAGACCGCCCAGCCCCCAGACGACGGTCCAGGGCCGGACGCGGCGGCCGGCCGCGGCGGCGGCGAAGTAGGCGGTGAGGCTCGCCGGTACGGCGACCATGAGGAGGTTCAGGCCCAGCCCGTCACCGAGCAGGAGCGCGCTGAGGACGGCGGTGGCCAGGGCCGACCAGAGGGCGGCCGCCGGTATCGGGCCGGGCGGCCGCGGGCGTATGCGCGTCAGCCAGGTGTCGAGCGAGGCGGGGGCGGAGGGCGGCCGGTAGGGCGGTACGGCCGTGGCCGGCCACCCGGGTACGGGCCCGGCTCCCCCGCCCGCATGGGCACCCGCGCGGGCGCGCGCGTCACCGGCGGCAGGCTGGGGTGACGTGGCTGGGGACGGGGCCGGGGGTGGAGGGATGGACGCGGCCGGAGGGGCCGGTGAGGCCAGGGCCGTGTCCGGGACCGCATCAGGGGCCGGCGCGGGCGCCGTGGGCCGTGCGTCCTGCGGCGAGGACGGGGAGGTGGATGAGGACGACTGCTGCCGCGGTGAGGGCTCCTGCTGCGACACCGGCGCCGAGGCGTCTCCCGTCTCCGGCTGGCCGGCGGTCGCCGGTTGCTCCCCCGGCGGTACCGGGGACGACGGCGACGGCGACTGCGCTTCCGCCTGCGACGGCGGAGGCGCGGACGACGGCTCCGATCCGGCCGGCCGCGACGGCGACGGCGGTGGCGTTTCGGACGGCGTGTCTGGCACGGGACCCCCTCCCGACCGGGGCCCGCACACCTCGAAGCGGCTGTGCCGTACGACCCCGGCGTCTGGTCGGCGCGCGCTTGTCATGATCAAGGCGGCGGCGTGGCCGAAAGGGTAGCCCGGAAACCGCTCCGATCCCCTTCGGCCGCCGCGCTGTGGCAGGACCGTGACAGTGCGCCCGCGACCGGGCCGCCACCAGCCTGTGACCGGGCCACCGTCAACCCGCGACCGGGCCGCCACCAGCCTGCCTCCGGGCCGCCGCCCACATACGACCGGGCCACCGCCAACCCCCGACCAAGCCGCAGCCGACGGCCGCCGGCGGTCGCCTCAGGCGCCGGCCGGCCCCGTCGGCAGCCAGTCGGGCAGCGCCTCCGTACGGTCGGCCCACTCGGCGGGCGGCACCCCGGCAGCCGTCGCGGCCACCACTCCCCCGGCGATCGCGCACGTCGTGTCGACGTCCCCGCCCACCTGCGCGGTGGTCCAGAACGCCTGCTCGAAGTCGCCGAGGGAACGGGCGGCGGACCAGAGCGCGAACGGCACGGTGTCGTGGGCGCTCGTGCGCCGGCCGCTGCCGAGCACGGCGGCGACCGTCGCCGCGTCGCCGTAGTCGAGCATGTCCCGGGCGCGGCGCAGCCCGGCGCCCACCGCACTGCGCGGCACCAGCGCGACGACGCCGTCCAGCAGGTCCTCCGGCTTGGGCGGCCCCGCCGGATCGGCCGCGAGGGCGGCGGCGGCCGCGACCGCCATGCAGCCCACGACGGCCTCGCGGTGCTGGTGGGTGGTGTACGAGGAGATCTCGGCCTGGTGCGTCGCCTGCTCCGGATCGTCGGCGTACCAGGCGCCCAGCGGGGCGATGCGCATGGCGGCGCCGTTGCCCCAGGAGCCCTGCCCCTTGAACAGGCCCGCGGCCAGCTCCCGCCAGTCGCCGCCCTCCCGGATCAGGCGGAGCATGCGGTTGACCGCGGGCCCGTAGCCCCGGTCGAAGTCGTGGTGGTGGGCGAACGACAGGGCGAGCGCGTCCTGGTCGACGCGGCCGTGCTCGGCGAGGACGGCCAGCACGGAGCAGGCCATCTCCGTGTCGTCGGTCCACTGCCAGGGCTCGGGCGGCAGCTCGCGCCGCTTCAGCAGGGGATAGTTGGCGGGGACGAAGAACTGGGAGCCCAGGGCGTCTCCCACGGCCAGCCCGCGCAGGCTGGCCAGGGCGCGTTCGAAGCGCCGCTCGGAGGAGGAATCAGCGGTCATCGCCCTGCCACTCTATCCGGTGGTGCCGTACGTCTCAGGGGCTCGCCAGCGGTCGAACGGCCGGTCCAGGGCGTACCGCCCGTCCTCCCCGAGCACCAGCATCCGGGTCTCGCCGTTGCGCGGGTTGGTCAGCGACTCGAATTCGGCGACCGTCCAGTGGAACCAGCGCATGCAGAACAGCCGCATGGTCAGGCCGTGGGTGACGAGCAGGACGTTCGGCGGGTGGTCGGGCGCCTCGAAGCTGCGGTGGAGGCTCTCCAGGAACGCCCCGACCCGGTCGTACACGTCCGCCCCCGACTCGCCCTGCGCGAACCGGTAGAAGAAGTGCCCGTACGCGTCCCGGTACGCCTTCTGGAGCCGGACGTCGTTCCTGTCCTGCCAGTTCCCCCAGTCCTGCTCGCGCAGCCTGGGCTCCTCCCGGACCCTCACCTGTGCGGGGTCCAGCCGGAGCAGGTGGTACGTCTCATGGGTGCGGCGGTACGGCGAGATGTAGACGCTCACCGGCTCGTCCCCGAACAGGGCCCGCAGCCGTTCGCCCGTCTCCTCGGCCTGGCGCCGCCCCCGGTCGGTGAGCCTCAGGGCGTGATCGGGCTCGCGCTCGTACACGGTGTCGTCGGCGTTGCCCTCCGATTCGCCGTGCCGTACGAGAACGATGCGCCGTGGTCGTGCCATGCCCCGACCCTAGAGCGCCCCTTCCGGGGCGGCTCCACCGGCCCGGTACGGGCGGCCGCCATCCGGCGTACCCGCCGCCGAGCGCCCCTCCACGGCGGGGCTGCCGCCCGCCGCCCCGGAGGGCCCCTCAGACCGTCCAGGCCGCTTCGAGATCCACGACGTCGCCGGTCAGGGCCGCGACGTCCGCCTCGATCTGCGCGCGCAGCGCGAGCCGTTCCACCCGCTCCGTGCGGTACTTGCCGTGCTCGGCCGCCGACCGCCACATCGACAGGACCAGGAACTCGTTGCCCGGCGCCTCGCCGAACAGTCCGCGCAGCATCCCCGGCGAACCGGCCATGGCCGGGTTCCACACCTTCTCCTGCATCAGCGCGTAGTGCTCGACCCTCTCCTCGCGGATCCGGCTGTGCGCGACCCGGACGACGTCGGCGTCCGTGAAGCGGGGCTCGAACCCCGTCTTCACGTCGAACCGGTGGTCGAACAGCTTGACCTGCGCGTCCTTGAACGTGCCGGACTGCGCGGCGGCCAGCCGGTCGTGCGAGCGCGCCATGAAGGAGTCGTAGAAGGGCCGGCTCTCCCAGAAGGAGAAGACATGGGCGACACCGGGCCGGCTCCGGCTCCAGCCGCCCCCCTGCCCACGGAAACCCGGCTCACCCAGCAGCCCCGCCCACTTCCGCTGTCCCCGCTCGAACCCACGACGGTCCACCACGGTGCAGCGAATCCACTTGACCAGCACCGCGCCATCGTACGGCGCCGGGCGGCCCCCCGGTCCCGGTCTCGCGCACCGCACCCCGCCAGCGGCCGGCTGGCACGAACACCCGCCCCCGGTTCGAACGCCCCGGCACAATGATCGGATGACCGCGCTGCACACCAACCCGCTCTTCGCACGCCTCGAATCCGCCGAACGCGTCCTCGTGGCGGGTGCCGGCGGCGGCTTCGACATCTACGCGGGGCTCCCGCTCGCCCTGTCGCTGCGCCACCAGGGCAAGGAGGTCCACCTCGCCAACCTGGCCTTCAGCGCGGTGGAGGGCCTGCCCCTGGACTCCTGGCTGGCGCCCGACGTCGCCGTCGTCACCCCCGGATCGGCGCCGCACCAGACGTACTTCCCCGAGCGCACCCTCGCCCAGTGGCTGGCGCTGCACGGCCTCCCCAGCACCGTCCACGCCTTCGCCCGCGTAGGGGTCCAGCCGCTGCGCGCGGCGTACCGGGCGCTGATCGAGCACCACGCCATCGACGCGGTCGTCCTGGTCGACGGCGGTACCGACATCCTCATGCGGGGCGACGAGGCCGGGCTCGGCACCCCGGAGGAGGACCTGACCAGCGTCGCCGCGCTCGCCGGGCTGGACGTGCCGGTGCGGCTCGTCGCCTCGATCGGCTTCGGGGTCGACGCGTACCACGGCGTCAGCCACGGCCTGGTCCTGGAGAACATCGCCGCCCTGGAGAGGGACGGCGCCTATCTGGGTGCCTTCTCGGTGCCGCGCGCGACCCGTGAGGGTGCTCTTTTCCTCGACGCGGTCGCCCACGCCCGGGACAACACCCCCGACTTCCCGAGCATCGTCAACGGTTCGATAGCGGCGGCGGTCCAGGGATCCTTCGGCGACGTCCGGTTCACGTCCCGCACCCGGGGCAGCGAGCTGTTCATCAACCCGCTCATGGGGATCTACTTCGCCTTCGAACTGGAGGGCCTGGCCCGCCGGTGCCTGTACCTGGACCGCATCGAGGACACCCATCTGATCCGTCAGGTGAGCAGCCGGGTGGAAGCCTTCCGGGACGAGCTGCCACGGCAGCGCCCCGCACGCCGGATCCCGCACTGAGCGCGCGTGACACCATGGCAAGCAGCCGTCTGCCACGGGCAGTTGGCCGAGCAGGTACCAGAGAGGGGATTCCGTTGAGCAGTGCCAACAAGGGGGTCGGCAAGGTCGAGGTGACACTCAAGTGGGACCCGAGCCCCTCGGGCGCCCCCGACCGTGACCTCGACATCATCGCCGCGGTCTACCGCGCCGAGGAGCCGCATGGCGCGCCCGCGTACGTGGTGCACTTCGGCAGCCGCTCCCCGGACGGGACCATCACCCTCCAGCGGGAGAGCCGTACCGGGCAGGGCTTCGGTTTCGACGAGGCGATGACGCTGGAGCTGAACCGCCTGTCACCGGCGTACGGGCGCGTGATGGTGGGGGTGGCCATACAGCAGGGCGGCGGGCGGACGACGTTCGGTGACATCGCGGGTGCCCTGGTCCTCGTCAAGGAGGGCTACCGGGAGCTGGACCGTTACGACTTCGCCGACCTCGGGGACGCCACCGCCGTGACGGTCGTCGAGTTCCTCCGCGAGGGTACGGGGGGATGGGGTTGGCGCCGCGCCGTCCGGGGCTTCGACGCCGACCCGCAGTCCTTCACCGGGCTGATGGGCGCCGAGACGGCCTGACTCCGGCGCGGACACGCGGAACGGGAGGACCCTGCTCGGGCCCTCCCGTTCCTCACGTGTGCGGCCGGCGCCGGCTGTCAGCGGTCAGCCGTCCACGGTCGTCAGCTGCAGCCGCTCGTGGAGCCGCAGCCCTCGCAGATGTAGCAGGACCCGGCCCGCTGCATCTTCGTACCGCACGAGAAGCAGAGCGGCGCGTCCGCGCTGATGCCCAGCTGCATCTCGACCAGCTCCGCCGAGGTGTGCGCCTGCTTGGGGGCGGACGCCTCCGTCCCGGTCTTCGCCGGCGCGGCGGCCGCGACCGCCTTCGGGGCCTCCTGCTGGCGCGGGGCGGACTGGGCCAGGCCCTCGACGTCCACCTCCTCGTCGGACGGCTCGTACGAACCGGTCTCCAGGTGGCGCTGGCGCTCCTCGGCCGAGTGGATGCCGAGCGCCGAGCGGGTCTCGAAGGGCAGGAAGTCCAGCGCCAGGCGGCGGAAGATGTAGTCGACGATCGACTGCGCCATCCGCACGTCCGGGTCGTCCGTCATGCCGGCCGGCTCGAAGCGCATGTTGGTGAACTTCGAGACGTACGTCTCCAGCGGCACGCCGTACTGGAGACCGACCGAGACGGCGATGGAGAAGGCGTCCATCATGCCGGCGAGCGTCGAACCCTGCTTCGACATCTTCAGGAAGACCTCACCGAGACCGTCGTCCGGGTAGGAGTTGGCGGTCATGTAGCCCTCGGCGCCACCCACCGTGAACGAGGTGGTGATCCCGGGGCGGCCCTTGGGGAGGCGCTTGCGGACGGGGCGGTACTCGACGACCTTCTCGACCGCGGCGCGGATCGTCTCCTCGGCCTTCTCGGTGACCTCGGCCTTCTCCTGCTCCTTCTTCTTGGCGGAGAGGGGCTGGCCGACCTTGCAGTTGTCGCGGTAGATGGCGAGCGCCTTGACGCCCATCTTCCACGCCTCGAAGTAGACCTCCTCGACGTCCTCGACGGTGGCCGTCTCGGGGAGGTTGACCGTCTTGGAGAGCGCGCCGGAGATCCAGGGCTGGATGGCGGCCATCATGCGGACGTGGCCCATCGCGGAGATGGAACGCTCGCCCATGGCGCAGTCGAAGACCTCGTAGTGCTCCTGCTTGAGGCCGGGCGCGTCGATCACATTGCCGTGCTCGGCGATGTGGGCGACGATCGCCTCGATCTGCTCCTCCTGGTAGCCGAGGCGGCGCAGCGCCTGCGGCACGGTGCCGTTGACGATCTGCATCGAGCCGCCGCCGACCAGCTTCTTGAACTTGACCAGCGCGAGGTCGGGCTCCAGGCCGGTGGTGTCGCAGGACATCGCCAGACCGATGGTGCCGGTCGGGGCGATGACGGACGCCTGGGCGTTGCGGAAGCCGTTCTTCTCGCCGAGGCGGATCACGTCCTGCCAGGCCTCCGTGGCGGCGGCCCAGATCGGGGTGTCCAGGTCGTCCATGCGGACGGCCTTGGCGTTGGCGTCGGCGTGCTGCCGCATGACCCGCTTGTGCGGCTCGGCGTTGAGGGCGTAGCCGTCGTACGGGCCGACGACCGCGGCCAGCTCGGCGGAGCGCTTGTACGAGGTGCCGGTCATCAGCGAGGTGATGGAGCCGGCGAGGGCGCGGCCGCCGTCGGAGTCGTACGCGTGGCCCGTCGCCATGAGGAGGGCGCCGAGGTTGGCGTAGCCGATGCCCAGCTGACGGAAGGCGCGGGTGTTCTCGCCGATCTTCTGCGTCGGGAAGTCCGCGAAGCAGATGGAGATGTCCATCGCGGTGATGACCAGCTCGACGACCTTGGCGAAGCGCACCGAGTCGAACGACTGGTTGCCCTTGCCGTCGTCCTTGAGGAACTTCATCAGGTTCAGCGAGGCCAGGTTGCACGAGGTGTTGTCCAGGTGCATGTACTCGCTGCACGGGTTCGAGCCGTTGATGCGGCCGGACTCCGGGCACGTGTGCCAGTGGTTGATGGTGTCGTCGTACTGGATGCCCGGGTCGGCGCAGGCCCAGGCGGCCTCGGCCATCTTGCGGAAGAGGGCCTTGGCCTCGACCTCCTCGATGACCTCACCGGTCATACGGGCGCGCAGGCCGAACTTGCCGCCGGACTCCACGGCCTTCATGAACTCGTCGTTCACGCGGACGGAGTTGTTGGCGTTCTGGTACTGGACGGACGTGATGTCGTCGCCGCCCAGGTCCATGTCGAAGCCCGCGTCGCGCAGGGCGCGGATCTTCTCCTCCTCCTTGACCTTGGTCTCGATGAAGTCCTCGATGTCGGGGTGGTCGACGTCGAGGATGACCATCTTGGCGGCGCGGCGGGTGGCGCCACCGGACTTGATCGTTCCGGCGGAGGCGTCGGCGCCGCGCATGAAGGAGACCGGGCCGGAGGCGTTGCCGCCGGAGGAGAGCAGCTCCTTGGAGGAGCGGATGCGGGAGAGGTTCAGGCCGGCGCCGGAACCGCCCTTGAAGATCATGCCCTCTTCCTTGTACCAGTCGAGGATCGACTCCATGGAGTCGTCGACGGACAGGATGAAGCAGGCGGAGACCTGCTGGGGCTGCGGCGTGCCGACGTTGAACCACACCGGCGAGTTGAAGCTGAAGATCTGGTGCAGGAGGGCGTAGGCCAGTTCGTGCTCGAAGATCTCGGCGTCGGCGGGCGAGGCGAAGTAGTTGTAGTCCTCACCGGCCTTGCGGTAGGTCTTCACGATCCGGTCGATCAGCTGCTTCAGACCGGTCTCGCGCTGCGGGGTGCCGACGGCCCCGCGGAAGTACTTGCTGGTGACGATGTTGACCGCGTTCACCGACCAGAAGTCGGGGAACTCGACGCCACGCTGCTCGAAATTGACCGAGCCGTCGCGCCAGTTGGTCATGACGACGTCACGACGCTCCCACACGACCTCGTCGTACGGATGCACGCCGGGGGTGGTGTGGATGCGCTCGATACGCAGACCCTTGTTCACCTTGGTCCCCTTGGTACGGGACCCTCGTGCCGGGCCGCTCGCCGTCTCTGTCATGCCGCCTCCCATATACGGGCAAAAACACCCTGAAGTGCCCAGATCTTCCCAAGGCACGTTTTCTGTCTGTTGTCCCGGGCACCACGCACAGCACCCGTGACACGTCATGTGCCGCTCAGCGGCTGACCGCCGGCCCCTCGCCGGACCGGGCGGTCAGTCGGCGGCGGTCGCGGGGACCGGGACCCCGGGGGCCGCGCCGGTCCCGCAGTCGTCCGCGGGGGGCCGCCGCTCGCGGAGTTCCGCGATGGCGGCCTCGAAGTCCTCGAGTGAGTCGAACGCCCGGTACACGGACGCGAAGCGCAGGTACGCGACGAGGTCGAGCTCCTGCAGCGGTCCGAGTATGGCGAGTCCGACGTCATGGGTCGTGAGTTCCGCGCTGCCGGTGGCGCGCACCGCCTCCTCGACCCGCTGGCCGAGTTTGGCGAGGGCGTCCTCGGTGACCGGCCGCCCCTGGCACGCCTTGCGCACTCCGGAGATGACCTTGGTGCGGCTGAAGGGCTCGGTGACCCCGCTGCGCTTGATCACCATGAGTGACGCCGTCTCCACCGTGGTGAAACGGCGGGAGCAGTCGGGGCACTGGCGGCGGCGGCGGATGGCCGTTCCGTCGTCGGTGGTGCGACTGTCGACGACGCGGCTGTCGGGGTGCCTGCAGAAGGGGCAGTGCATCTCCCAACCCTCCTTCACAGCACGACTGAATAGCCTCGTCAGGACCGGTGAGGGCCCCTCGAAGCAGCCACCAGCATAGGCGATGACCACGCCCCCGAAGGACAGGGGGACCACAACTTGTGGGTGGCCGGGCCAATCCAACCACTAGATCTGGGGTCGAGCCGCCTTTTGGCCCCACAGCGCGTGTCGCGCGTCGCGGCACCGGGGATCGCCCCAGAGCCTACGGGAAGGAGGCGGCGCGGCGGAGTGCGGGGGCCCGCGCCGGCCCTCCGGGGCGCTTCACGGCGCCGCCCCGGACGGGCACCCGAGGGGAGCCCCGCGGCGGCGCACGGACCACAACACGGCGCCTACCCGCGCTCCGGCGCGCGACACCCGCGCGGGGCGGATCGCGGGGACCCTCCGTCATCATCGGCGGGGCCGCGGACCGCCCGGCGAGATCCTCGGACCACCTGCCGCGTACGCACAGGCGGGGCACGGTCCTACGGACCGACGGCGCCGGCGGTACGGCGAGGGGACGGCGGTGCGGGGGTGCCGGTGAAGGGGCGCGGCCGTGGGGCTACCGTGGGAGCACGGCCGCGGCGGCCGGAATCAGTCGGTCGACGGTCGCACATACACCTAGTCACACGCACACGTAAGCCAATCTACGATATTTCACTCGAACGTGTGTTTGGCGCAACCTTTCGAAAGCAACTACCGTTGTCCAGCTAGGGAGACCATTCGAGAGGGGCCGACGTGACCACCACCGCAGACAGTGCCACCATCACTGCCCAGGACCGCTCCCAGAGCCGACTCGAGCCGGTGCATGCCATGAACGAAGCGACCACGCACGCGGAGGGGCCCAAGCCCACACGATCGCTGCCCGGGCGACCTCCAGGCATCCGGGCCGACAGCTCCGGGCTCACGGACCGGCAGCGGAGGGTCATCGAGGTCATCCGGGACTCGGTGCAGCGGCGCGGTTACCCGCCGTCGATGCGGGAGATCGGCCAGGCGGTGGGACTGTCGAGCACCTCCTCGGTCGCCCACCAGCTGATGGCACTGGAGCGGAAGGGATTCCTGCGCCGGGACCCCCACCGCCCCCGGGCCTACGAGGTCCGCGGCTCCGACCAGCCGAGCAGCCAGCCGACCGACACCACCGGCAAGCCCGCCGCGTCGTACGTCCCGCTCGTCGGCCGTATCGCCGCCGGTGGCCCCATCCTGGCCGAGGAGTCGGTGGAGGACGTGTTCCCCCTCCCCCGCCAGCTCGTCGGCGACGGAGAGCTGTTCGTCCTGAAGGTCGTCGGCGACTCGATGATCGAGGCGGCCATCTGTGACGGCGACTGGGTGACCGTGCGCCGCCAGCCGGTCGCGGAGAACGGCGACATCGTGGCGGCGATGCTGGACGGCGAGGCCACGGTCAAGCGCTTCAAGCGGGAGGACGGGCACGTCTGGCTGCTCCCGCACAACGCGGCCTACCAGCCGATCCCCGGCGACGAGGCGACGATCCTCGGCAAGGTGGTGGCGGTACTGCGGCGCGTGTGACAGCGCGCGCCGGCTCCGACCGGACCCCGGGACCCACTGCGCCGGTCCCGGGGTCCTACTCATGCACCGACCGGTCCCAGCCCCGGTTCCGGTCCCGGTTCCGGTCCCGGGGAGTGCCGACGGACCGGCCCGGCGGCGGACCGCCCGGCCGCTCACGACCCCGTGCCGCCTAGACGTCGGCGGCCCGCGTCTCGTCCGCCCGCTCGTCGCCGGACTTCGCGTCGCCGGACTTCGCGGTGGCGGCCTTCGCGGTGGCGGCCTTCGCCGCGGCGTCGATCGCGGCCAGGGAGCGACGCACCTGGTTGCGGTCCGTGGTGTACCAGAAGTCGGGCAGTGAGGCGCGCAGATAGCTGCCGTACCGGGCGGTGGCGAGCCGGGGGTCCAGGACGGCCACCACTCCGCGGTCGCCCGTGGCCCGGACCAGCCGGCCCGCGCCCTGCGCCATCAGCAGCGCCGCGTGCGTCGCGGCGACGGCCATGAAGCCGTTCCCGCCCGCCTCCTCCACGGCCTTCTGGCGCGCGCTCATCAGCGGGTCGTCGGGCCGGGGGAACGGGATGCGGTCCATCACCACCAGCTGGCAGTTCGGCCCGGGGACGTCGACGCCCTGCCACAGCGAGAGCGTGCCGAACAGACAGGTGTCCGGGTCACTCGCGAAGTTCTTGATCAGTTCACCGAGGGTGTCCTCGCCCTGGAGCAGGATGGGCTTGTCGAGCCTGCCCCGCAGTTCCTCGGCGGCTGCCTGGGCTGCCCGCATGGACGAGAAGAGGCCGAGCGTGCGGCCACCGGCCGCCTCGACCAGCTCGGCCAGCTCATCCATCATGTCGCCGCGGCTGCCCTCCCTGCCCGGGGCGGTCAGGTGCCGCGCCACGTACAGGATGCCCTGCTTCGGGTAGTCGAAGGGCGAACCGACGTCGAGGCCCTTCCACACCGGCACGTCCTCGTCCTCCGTGCCGACCGTGCCCTCCGGCGGCAGGCCCAGCGAGGCACCGACGCCGTTGAAGTCGCCGCCGAGCTTCAGCGTGGCGGAGGTCAGGACGACGGACCGCTCCGCGAAGAGCTTCTCGCGCAGCAGACCGGAGACGGACAGCGGCGCCACCCGCAGGGACGCCCCGAACCGGTCGTGCCGCTCGTACCAGACGACGTCGTACTCCGAGCCCTGCGTGATGCGCTCGGCCACGGCGTGCACGTTCTCCACGGAGGCCATGGCCTGCTTGCGGACCGCGTCCTCGTCCTGGACCGACCTGTCCCGGGTGGAACCGAGGGCGGAGATCACCGTCCGTGCCGCGTCGCGGAGCGCCATCAGCGCGTACCCGAGGTCCTCGGGGATCTCCTCCAGCCGGCCCGGCAGGGCCAGCTCCATCAGCCGCTCGAACCCCTCGGCGGCCGTCTGGAGCTGGTCCGCGACCTTCTCGTCGACCAGCTTCGCCGCACGCCGCACGGCGCGGTTGACCTGGCCGGGGGTGAGCTCGCCGGTGGCCACGCCGGTCACCCGGGAGACCAGCTCGTGGGCCTCGTCGACGATCAGGACCTCGTGCTGCGGGAGCACCGGGGCGCCCTCGATCGCGTCGATCGCGAGCAGGGCGTGATTGGTGACCACCACGTCGGCGAGCTTGGCGCGCTCCCGCGCCGCCTCGGCGAAGCACTCCGCTCCGTACGCGCACTTCGACGCGCCCAGGCACTCCCGGGAGGTGACGGACACCTGCGCCCACGCCCGGTCGGAGACACCGGGGGTCAGGTCGTCCCGGTCCCCGGTCTCGGTGTCGTCGGACCAGTCGCGCAGACGCAGCAGGTCCTGGCCGAGCTTGCTGGTCGGCGCGGCCGCCTCGAAGGGGTCGAAGAGGCCGTCCTCCTCCTCCTGCGGGACGCCCTCGTGGAGCCGGTGCAGGCACAGGTAGTTCGACCGCCCCTTGAGCATGGCGAACTCCGGGCGCCGCCGCAGCTGCGGATGGAGCGCGTCCACCGTGCGCGGCAGGTCGCGCTCGACCAGCTGCCGCTGGAGGGCCAGCGTCGCGGTGGCGACCACGACCCGCTCCCCGTGCGCCAGCGCGGGCACCAGGTAGCCCAGCGACTTGCCGGTGCCGGTGCCGGCCTGGACCAGGAGGTGGGAGCCGTCGTCGATGGCCTGCGCCACGGCCTCGGCCATGGTGACCTGGCCTGGCCGTTCCACGCCGCCGACGGCGGTGACGGCGGTGTGGAGGAGCTCGGGGAGGTATGGCTTCGTCATAGCCCGTCCACCCTACGGCGCGGCACTGACAACCGGCTCACGCGAGCGGATTGGGGACGGTGCCGTGGACGGCGGCGTGCGGCCGCTGCGCCCGGTCGCGGTAACCGTCCAGATGCAGGCGGTTGCGGTTCAGACAGAGCCGCTCGATGCGCGGGGTCAGCAGGTCGAACAGCTCGTAGCGGTCCTTGAGGTCCGGGAACCGGGCCTGGTGGCGGAGGACCTCTGCCCGTACGAGTGACCAGAAGTCGCGCTCCGGCACGCCCAGTTGCTCCTCGCACAGGGGCGCCAGGTAGCGGAAGACGCCGATGAAGAGCCCGGAGTGGATGAACTGGGTGAGGAAACCGGGCTCCTCGGTGAGCAGCACGGCACGCACGTCGTCCGGCATCGTGCCGTGCTCGGGCACCGGGTGGGCGCTGACGTTGATGTCGTCGACGAAGTCCTTGATCGCCAGGCGTACGGGCACGTCGTGGTCGTCGAAGACGACGATGGTGTTCTCGCCGTGCGGGGAGAACACCGTGCCGTACCGGTAGAGGAAGTGCAGCAAGGGGGGCAGCAGGGCGGCGAACAGGTGCCGGAGCCAGACCTCGGGGCGGAGTCCCGAGCGGGCCACCAGTTCGGCGGTGAAGGAGCGGCCCGCCGCGTCGGTGTGCAGGAGGGAGGCGAGGGTCCGGGCGCGCTCGCCGGCCGGCAGGCTCAGCGGTTCGCGCCAGATCGCGCCGAGCAGCTCCTTGTACTGGTACGGGGCCTCGGGGAGGCGGTCGTACAGGGGGTGCTCGACCGTGACGGAGGCGACCTCGCCCAGCAGGATCACCCGGCACTCGTCGCGCAGGAAGGGGTCGGCGTCGCGCAGGGCGTGGACCCAGGAGGTCACGGCGGGGGCGGCGAGGGTGCGTTCGGTGGGCAGGCCGCGCCAGACCAGGGTGTTCAGCACGGACAGCGGCAGCTTGACGCTGAACCGGTCCGGCCGGCTGACGTTGAGGAACGTACGGATGGACTGCTGCGGCAGCCGGAGGTCGCCGTCGGCGGGGAGCGGCACGATCGCGCCCTCGGCGATCGCCGGCGCGTACAGCGGGAGCAGTACCTCGTCCCACTGCCAGGGGTGCACGGGCAGGTACAGGTACCGCTCCGGGTCGTGGCCCCGGGCGCGGAGTTCGGCGGCGAACGCGTCGCGCAGGGCGGGGGCCAGCTCCCGTTCGTAGAGGCGCGCGGGGGTGTCGAGCGCGGGGACGCCCCGGTAGGCGGCGAGCGCCGTGCTGACCGCGATCCACGGCAGGGGGGCCGCGCGGCGCGCCTCGGGCGCCCACCGGGCGGCGTCGGCGGCGGAGAAACCGATGCGGCCCTTGTTGAACACGATCCACGGGTGGCCGGTCTGGTGGCCCTCCAGTTCGGCGTAGCCGAGGTCGGCGAGCCGGGCGGCCGGGAGTGCCGTGTGGTGCAGCCGGGCGTCGGCGGCGAGCGTGATGGTCAGCTCGCGCAGGAGGTGCCCGAGCGTGGCTCCGTCGAGGCGGAGGAGGTGGCGGGCGCGTACGAGGAAGTCCAGCGGGTCGGTGAAGGGCCGGCCGTCACGGGTGATCGAGCGGGGGTCGACCCGCCAGCTGCCGTAGGCGGTCCGGCGCGCGGCGAAGGCGAGGACGGACCCGTCGTCGAGCCGGAGCGTGTACGGGTCGGTCGGCGGACGTCCCTCCCTCCCCGCCCGGTCGGCGTCCGGCACGCCCCCGTCGCCGTCCGCCCCTGCCGGGCCGCCGCCCTCCTCGGCCCGCTCGGCGGTCGGCGCGGCCCGGTCGGCGTCCGGCGCGGTCCGGTCGGTGTCCGGGGCTGCGGGGAGCCGGGCCGGATCGATGATCTCCTCGTACGCGAACTCACCGAGCATCTTCGCGAGCAGCAGGCGCGAGGCCCGGGCCCAGGTCCGCGGGTTGAGCTCGGGCGGACCGGCGGAGGTCGGCGGGGCGGGCGGCTCCGCGGAGTCGGGGGTGACAGGCGGTTTCGGCACGGGGACTCCTCCGGGTGGAACCGATGTGGATCGAGCGGTCTATGTGGAGCAGCGCGCTGGTCACAGCAGGTGTCGCAGGGTGCGGTCGCGGATCATCAGGGCGGCTCGCTTGTCGGGGAGGTCGAGTTCGGCGGAGAACCGGAAGCCGGCGCTCAGGAAGGCGGAGACGGAGGGGGTGTTGCGGAGGTCCGGCTCGGCGACGACCCGCGCGCAGTGCGGGCGGTGGTCCAGCACGAGGTCCGAGACCGCCCGGAGCAGGGTGCTGCCGACGCCCCGGCCGCGGTCGGTGACTCCCCCGATGAGCAGGTGGACACCGGTGTCGTGCGGGCGGGCCGGGTAGTACCGGGCCAGCGGGTCGAGGTCGGCGCGGTAGATCTCGAAGTAGCTCATGGGCGTGGTGTCCAGGACGCCGAGGCAGGGCACGCTGCGCCCGTCGCCGTCGAGTTGGGCGCGCAGGTGGGCCTCGGTGACCGAGGCCGGGCCGGCCAGCTCCCAGAAGGCGGCGACCGCCGGGTCGTTCATCCACCGGCTGATGAGGTCCCGGTCGCGGGCGAGGTGCACCGGGACGAGCCGGAAGGGCCCCAGGGGTGTGGTGGCGGGGGCCCAGCCGGCGACGGTGTCGAGGAGGTCGTCGCCGGCGTCGTCGGCCGGCCGCCGGCGCCCGGGGCCCGGGTCGTCGGGGCGCAGCAGGGTCAGCAGTTCGTCGGGCAGCCGGAGGTCCAGGGTGTCCTCCGTGCCGGTCCCGGCCGGCGCGGGGGCGCTGGGTCCGGTGTCGGCACTCGCGTCGGTGGGAGGCACGGGCGCTGTCCTCTCGGCGGTCGGGGCGGGGCGGGTGGTGTCAGCGGCGGAGGGGGTTGGGGACGGTGACGTACACGGACTGGGTGTCGACGGGGCCGACCAGCTCGTCCAGGCCGTGCAGCCGGGTCAGGAGGTTGGCCTTGCAGCGCAGGGTCGGGCTCTCCAGCAGGCGGGCCGGCAGGGGGGAGCCGAGGCCGGTGCTGCTGGTGAGGAACTGCCGGAAGGCGGCGAGGAGGAGCTGCTCGTCGGCGAGGCGCTGGGAGCCGAAGGCGCCGATCAGGCCGAGGATGTTGTTGATGCCGAGGTAGTAGGCGAACCGCTCGTCGGTGACGTCGTCGGGGACGAAGGTGTCGCTGCGGGTGCCGATGCCGGGGAGCCGGTGCTCCAGGGCGGTCCGGTGCGATTCGCGGAAGTAGTAGCCCTGGTTGTCGCGGTAGCGGCCGCCGCGGGGCCAGCCGTCGGGGTCGAGGATCACCAGGGTGTTCTGCTGGTGCGCCTCCAGGGCGATGCCGGCGGTGCCGTCGAGCCACAGCACGGGGCGGACGACTTGGTCGAGGTAGCGCAGGAACCACTCGGCGGCGACGGCGCCGGTGGGGCGGCCGGTGCGGGCGGCGAGCCGGGACACGATGACGGCGAGGCGCGACCGCATCCGGGCGCTGCCGGGCCAGGGGCGCGGGGTGGTGAGGCCGGCGACACAGGCGGCGTCGTCCCCGAGGCCGAAGGGGTTGTGGCGGAGGACGACGTCGAGTCCGGGGACGGGTTCGCCGGACGGGGTGTCGACGGCCAGCCACGCCGGGTCGCGCACGATGTCGAAGCCCGGGTGGGCGGCCTGCCACTGTTCGGCGAGGCCGGTGCGCAGGAGCCGGTGCACCTCGACCCCGCGGTGGAGTTCCTTGCGGAGGTTCTCGCGGCGGGAGTTGGTGATGCGTACGCCGAGGGAGAGCTTCAGCATGGCCGGGGCGCCGGGCCGGTGGACGGTCCGGACGGAGGAGGTGGGGTGCCACGGGGCGCCGTGCGGGCCGAGGTCGTGGAGGAGGCCGGCGGAGAGCAGTTCGGCGACGGCGGGCCGGTGGAGCAGGTCGCGGGCCTGCCAGGGGTGCAGCGGCAGTGCGGCGGTGCCGTCGGGGAGGGCGAGGCCCTCGGCGAGGCGGGCGGTGAGGTGGTCGGCGGTCCGCGGGCGGCCCTGTTCGGTCCAGGCGGAGTCCGTGGCGAGCACGGACCGGTCGACGGCCATCCAGTGCAGCGGGAAGGAGCCGCTGGTCTCGGGCGAGTAGAGGCGGGCCTCGGAGTCGGTGAGCCCTTCGCGGCTCTTGGGCGTGGGATGGAGGGGGTGGCCGAGCAGCAGGGACTGCTCGGTGGCCAGGAAGAGGTCGGCGTCCGCGGCGGGGCCGGGGTGGTGGCGCCGGTGGGTGAGGAAGACGGCGGTGCGGCGGGCGGAGTCGGCGACCCGGCCCACCAGGTCGGCGCCCTCGCGGTGGTCGCCGGCGGGGCCCGACTCGCGGCCGATGAGGGCGGCGGTGGTCACGGCGTCGACGGGCGGGGCGGTCGGCGGGGCGCCTTCGAGGGTGGGCGGCCCGAAGCGGTGCCAGCCGGTGGGCGACCAGTAGTGGACGGGGACGAGGAGCGCGGTGCCGCTGGCGGGGAGGGGGACGCGCAGGGTCCGGCCGCCGGGCCGGGTCAGGCCCTTCTCCCGCACCCAGCAGCGCAGCAGGTTCTCGACGGTCGCCGCGTCCGCCGCGTGGTGGGCGTCCGGGTGGTCGAGGGGGTCGGGGCCGTCGGCGTGGGCGCCGTGCCCGTCCGTCGCGCCCTTGGCCGGGGCATGGCCGCCGGGCAGGTCTTCGTACCCGCCCGCGTGCTGGCGCGGCACTGTCGTCGACTCGCCGGGGCGGTGGCCGGCGGGGGCGGTGGGAGGGCCGTCGGCGCCGGGTGCCGCGGGTACGGGGGTGGGGTTCACGGGCGGGGACTTTCTGGTGAGGAGGTTCGGGTTCAGCGGGACGGCCCGGGGTCGCTCGGGCGGGGCGTGGTGTTCTCCGCGGCGCCCAGGGCGTCGGCGAAGCGGTCGAGGACGGCCCCGGCCTGCTCGTCGGTGAGCGTGAGCGGGGGCAGGAGGCGTACGACGGCGTTGTGCCGGCCGCCGAGTTCGACGATGAGCCCGCGTCCGAGGCACTCGCGCTGGACGGCCGCGGCGAGGGCGGGGTCCGGCGGCGGGACGTCGGCCGTGGTGTCCGGGTCGACCAGCTCGACGCCGATCATGAGTCCCCGGCCCCGTACGTCCCCGATGCGGGGGTGGGCGGCGGCGAGGCCCTGGAGCTGCCCCAGCATGCGTGCGCCGAGGGTCGCCGCGCGCTCGGCGAGGCGGTTCTCGCGTACGAAGGCGAGGGTGGCCGCGCCGGCCGCCATGGCCAGCTGGTTGCCGCGGAACGTGCCGGCGTGGGCGCCCGGTTGCCAGACGTCCAGGCCGGACCGGTAGACGATGACGGCGAGCGGCAGGGAGCCGCCGATGGCCTTGGACATGACCATCACGTCGGGGACGACGCCGCTGTGGTCGACCGCCCAGAAGGCGCCGGTGCGGCCGACTCCGGTCTGCACCTCGTCGGCGATGAGCGGGATGGAGCGGTCGGCGGTGACGCGGCGCATCCGGCGCAGCCAGTCGTCGGGCGCGGGGATCACCCCGCCCTCGCCCTGGACGGGTTCCAGGATCATTCCGGCCGGGGCGGGGACGCCGGACTTGGGGTCGTCGAGGAGGGTCTCGGTCCAGCGGGCGGCGATCCCGGCGCCGCGTTCGCCGCCGACGCCGAAGGGGCAGCGGTAGTCGTGCGGGTAGGGCAGGCGGGTGACCCGTACGTCGGTGGCGCCGCCGGAGGCGGCGAGGGCGCCGGCCGTCATGCCGTGGTACGCGCCGGTGAAGGCGAGCAGTCCCTGCCGGCCGGTGGCGTTGCGCACCAGCTTGAGGGCGGCCTCGACCGCGTCCGTGCCCGCCGGGCCGCAGAACTGGATCCGCGCGTCGTCGGCGAGGCCGCGCGGCAGCGTGGCGAACAGCTCGGTGATGAAGGCGTCCTTGACCGGGGTGGCGAGATCGAGGACGTGCAGTGGGGCGCCGGAGTCGAGGACCTTCTTGATGGCCTCCAGGACCACGGGGTGGTTGTGGCCGAGGGCCAGGGTCCCGGCTCCGGAGAGGCAGTCGAGGTAGCGTCGCCCGTCGGCGCCCTCGATGGTCAGGCCCCTGGCCCGCACGGGCACGATGGGCAGGGCGCGCGCGTAGGTGCGGGCGGCCGATTCGCGCAGCGACTGGCGCCGCAGGATCCCCTCCTGTGCGCTCGTCGGTGCCACCGGGGCTGAGTCGGTCACGGCCACGGCTTCGGATCCTCCCGGTAACGGTTGCGCTGCCCACCGGTCTACGACTCGTCCCGCTTCCGGGCGGAATGAGCACCGGCCTGGTGTCCCTCGTACGTACCAACGACGAGATGTGTTTCCGATCACGGTGTTCGTGAAGATCCTTACGGCCGGGGAACCGCGGCCCTGCCGCTCGCCGTCCCCAACGGCACCGGCATAGTGGGGGGCCGCACTCCGGTGCCGGAGCCGGCCGAAGTCCGGCCGGGCGCAGCCGGGTCCGCACGTGCCGGGAGGCACGCGGAAGTGCTCCGTCACGAAACACGACGTCACGAAGTCCCAGGGGGATCACGACATGCGACCCATTCGTCCGCTGCTCGCCGCAGCCTCCGTCGCCGCGGCACTGGCCCTGACGGCCACCGCGTGCGGCCCGAGCGAGGAGAACGCGGGCGGTGAGCCGACCGCCTCCGCCGACCGGACGTCCGACGGCAAGATCACGATCCCGGACGACCTCAAGGACCGGCTCAAGGAGCACGGGATCGACTTGGACAAGTGGCGGAACGGCGAGTGGAAGAACTGGGACAAGGACAAGTGGCTGCGGGAGGCCAAGGACTACGTCAACCCGATCATCGAGGACCTGTGGGACCCGGACCGCATGCGTGACGCGGAGCAGCCGGAGAGGCCCGTCGAGGACGGGGACATCTCCGGTGACGAGGGCGTCACGGATCCGACGCCCGAGCCGGTCGAGGCGGCGGCCGTGAAGGCGCCGTACCACGACGGCGTCCCGGAGGCCGGGAAGGTCCTCTTCGACGGGCCCCAGGGCTCGATGGTGTGCTCCGCGACCGTGGTGAAGGACCCGGCGAACCCGGGCAGGTCCAACCTCGTCTGGACCGCGGGCCACTGCGTGCACGCCGGCAAGGAGGGCGGCTGGTACCGCAACATCGCCTTCGTCCCCTCGTACAACGACAGCGGGAGGACCGGGGCCGACCTGGAGAACGCGACCCGCGAGGAGATGGCGCCCTACGGCGTGTGGTGGGGCGACTGGGCGCAGACGTCCGAGCAGTGGATCTCCCAGGGGGCGGCGACCGGCGGCCAGGGCGCCCCGTACGACTACGCGGTCATCCACGTGACCCCGGAGAAGGGCGGCAACGGCAAGTCGCTGGAGGAGACGGTCGGTTCGGCGCTCCCGGTGGAGTTCGCCGCGCCGGCCGCGCCGGAGATCGCCGAGATGGAGGCGACCGGCTACCCGGCGGCTCCGCCGTTCGACGGCCAGCTGATGTACCAGTGCGCGGACAAGCCGGGCCGGCTGTCCCTCGACGCGGCGCAGCCCACGATGTACCGCATCGGCTGCACCATGACGGGCGGCTCCTCCGGCGGCGGCTGGGTCGCGCGGGGCAAGGACGGCAAGCCCGCGCTGGTGTCCAACACCTCCATCGGCCCGGTGACGGCGGGCTGGCTGGCCGGTCCGCGGCTGGGCGACGAGGCGAAGGGCATCTACGAAGAGGTCAGCAAGAAGTTCGCGGGCCGGTAGGCCCGCGGTCCGGGCGTCGCGGCGGGGGCCGCGGCGCCCGGTCGGACGCGGCGCCTGGCGGACCGGGGGCCGGTGGGCCGGGGGCCGGTGGACCCGGCCCCGTGAGCTCCTGGCGCCGGGGCCCGGCGCCTCGCCCGGTGGAGACTCCGTGCAGGTCATCGCCGGTGGCGACGGCCGCGCGCGGGCCCGGCATAAAGTAGGGGCGCGATCTCGGACGGGCGGTCCCGGAAGACCGCCCGTTTGCATGTCAGGTTCATGGCATTTCCGTACGGCACATGCGTTATCAGGGGGAATCGTCACCATGCGATCCATACGTCCGCTGCTGGCCGCTGCCGGCCTCGCCGCGGCTCTCACGCTGACGGCCACCGGCTGCGGCCCCACCGGGGACGAGGCGGCCGGCAAGCCCGCCGCGTCCAGCCCCGCCGGCACCGGAGGCGGTGGCGCGGAGCTGCCCGCCGACCTCGCCGACAAGCTCAGGGAGCACGGCGTCGACCCGGAGAAGTGGAAGAACGGCGAGTGGCGGAACTGGGACCGCGACACCTGGCTGCGTGAGGCCAAGGACTTCGTCAACCCGGTGATCGAGGGGCTGTGGAAGCCGGAGCGGATGCGGTCCGCCACGTCCCCGGCGAAGACGATGGCCGCCGGGACCGCCACGGGCGACCAGGGCGCCACCGACCCCGAGCCGAGGCCGGTCGAGGCCGTGGCGGAGGAGAAGCCGTACCACCGGAACGCCGCACCGGTCGGCAAGGTCTTCTTCGACGCCCCCGGCGGCTCGATGGTCTGCTCCGCGACCGTCGTCAAGGACCCGAAGAACCCCGGCAGGTCCAACCTCGTCTGGACCGCGGGCCACTGCGTGCACGCCGGCAAGGAGGGCGGCTGGTACCGCAACATCGCCTTCGTCCCCGCGTACAACGACCTGGGCCGGTCCCCCGACGCGCTGGAGAAGGCCCCGCCGCAGGAGGTCGCGCCCTACGGCGTGTACTGGGCGGACTGGGTCTCGACCTCCGGCGAGTGGATCTCGCAGGGCGGTCCGACCGGCGGCGGGGGCGCCCCGTACGACTACGCCGTGATGCACGTGAAGCCGGAGAACGGCACCAAGTCCCTGGAGGAGACGGTCGGTGTCGCGCTCGACGTCGACTTCGGTGCCCCGCAGGCGGCGGGCATCCCCGCGATGGGCGCCTGGGGCTATCCGGCGGCCCCGCCGTACGACGGTGCGCTGATGCACAAGTGCGTCGACCGCCCCGGCCGGCTCACCCTCACGCCCGGTACCCCGACCATGTGGCGGATCGGCTGCACCATGACCGGCGGGTCCTCCGGCGGTGGCTGGTTCATCGAGAAGCCGGGCGGGAAGCTGGCGCTGGTGTCCAACACGTCCATCGGCCCGGTGACCGCCGGCTGGCTGGCCGGCCCGCGCCTCGACCGGGGCGCGGAGCAGATCTACACGATGATGAGCGACAAGTTCGCTGGGCGGTGACCGTCCGGCACACGTGAAGGCCCGCCCCCTCGCGAGGGGGCGGGCCTTCGCCGTTCGGCCGGCCGCCGGTGGCGCGCCGCCGGGACGCACGCCGGTGCGCCGCCGGGGGCGTCAGGACGTCAGGACGTCAGTGCGCCGCCGGGACGTACGGAGCCAGGAACGCGGCCAGTTCCTCGTGGACGCGTGCCTTGAGCAGCGTGCCCTCCGGCGTGTGCTCCTCGGAGAGCACCTCGCCCTCGGCGTGCGCCCGCGACACCAGCGCGCCCTGCGTGTACGGCAGGAGCGCCTCGATCTCGACCTGCGGTCGCGGCAGCTCGGCGTCGATCAGTGCGAGCAGTTCCTGCATGCCCATGCCGGTCCGGGCCGACACCGCGATCGAGTGCCGCTCGATGCGCAGCAGCCGCTGCAGGACGAGCGGGTCGGCGGCGTCCGCCTTGTTGATCACGACGATCTCGGGCACGTCGACCGCGCCGACGTCGCGGATCACCTCGCGCACGGCGGCCAGCTGCTCCTCCGGCGCCGGGTGCGAGCCGTCCACCACGTGCAGGATCAGGTCGGAGTCGCCGACCTCCTCCATGGTGGAGCGGAACGCCTCGACGAGGTGGTGCGGCAGGTGCCGTACGAACCCGACGGTGTCCGCCAGGGTGTACAGGCGGCCACTGGGCGTCTCGGCCCGGCGCACGGTCGGGTCCAGGGTGGCGAACAGCGCGTTCTCCACCAGCACGCCCGCGCCGGTCAGCCGGTTGAGCAGGGACGACTTGCCGGCGTTGGTGTAGCCGGCGATGGCGACCGACGGCACCTTGTTGCGGCGCCGCTCCTGGCGCTTGATGTCACGGCCCGTCTTCATCTCCGCGATCTCACGGCGCATCTTCGCCATCTTCTCGCGGATCCGTCGCCGGTCCGTCTCGATCTTGGTCTCACCGGGACCACGGGTGGCCATGCCGCCACCGCCGCCGCCGCCCATCTGCCGGGACAGCGACTGACCCCAGCCGCGCAGCCGCGGCAGCATGTACTGCATCTGCGCGAGCGCGACCTGCGCCTTTCCCTCTCGGGACTTGGCGTGCTGGGCGAAGATGTCGAGGATCAGGGCGGTCCGGTCGACCACCTTGACCTTGACGACGTCCTCGAGGTGGATCAGCTGGCCGGGGCTGAGCTCACCGTCGCAGACGACGGTGTCGGCCCCGGTCTCCAGCACGATGTCCCGCAGCTCGGTCGCCTTGCCCGAGCCGATGTAGGTGGCCGGGTCCGGCTTGTCGCGGCGCTGGATCACTCCGTCGAGCACCAGCGCGCCCGCCGTCTCGGCGAGCGCGGCCAGCTCCGCGAGGGAGTTCTCCGCGTCCTGCACCGTCCCCGAGGTCCACACGCCGACGAGCACCACGCGCTCCAGCCGCAGCTGCCGGTACTCGACCTCGGTGACGTCCTCGAGCTCCGTGGAGAGACCCGCGACACGGCGCAGGGCCGCGCGCTCGGAGCGGTCGAACTGGTCGCCGTCCCGCTCTCCGTCGATCTCGTGGCTCCAGGCGACGTCCTCTTCCATCAGGGCATCGGCCCGAAGGCTCTCGGTGCGGTTGGTGTCCGCGAAGCTCTGCGCGTCCTGGGAAGGGGATGAAGAGGAGGTCATTGGATCCTTACGTCGTGGGATGACTCGCCCGGCCCACGCCGGGACGAGCTGCTCGTCAGTCACAACGCGTGACTCCCCCGGATCATTCCCGGGGCGGGTCCCCGTCATTCCGGGGTCCCGGCCGCGCCGCCGACCACCTGATGGTCGCACGGCACGACCGGGGCCGTCACCCGGGTTTCCTCCCGGGTCTCAGCGCTTGGCGGAGGGCGCCGGCGCCTTGGTGGAACCCTTGGCCGGCGCCTTGCTGCGCCAGTCGGGGTGCCCCGGCATCCTCGGCGTGTGCTCGCCGTACAGCCACCCCTGCATGAACGCGGTCAGGTCGCGGCCGGCCTCCTCCGAGGCGAGCCGCACGAAGTCGTCCGTGCTCGCCGTGCCGTGCGCGTACCGGTCGACCCAGCGCCGCTCCAGCCGCTCGAAGGCCGGCTTCCCGATCTCCTGCCGCAGTGCGTACAGGACCAGGGCGCTGCCGTCGTAGACGACCGGGCGGAACAGGCTGATCTTCTGGCCCGCCGCGGGCGGGCGGGGCGCGGCCGGCGGTCCGCCCGCCGCGCGCCAGCGGTCGGAGTCGAGGTACGCCTGGCGCATGCGCCGCTCCAGCGGCTGCTTCGCCGTCTCCTCCGCGTACAGCGCCTCGTACCAGGTCGCGTGCCCTTCGTTGAGCCACAGGTCGGCCCAGCGGCGCGGTGAGACGCTGTTGCCGAACCAGTGGTGCGCCAGCTCGTGCACCATGATCGACTCGACGAACCACTTCGGCAGGCCGCCGCGGGTGAACAGGGAGCGCTCGAAGAGGGAGAGCGTCTGCGTCTCCAGCTCGAAGCCGGTGTCCGCGTCGGCGACGAGCACCCCGTACGTCTCGAAGGGGTAGCGCCCGACCTTGCGCTCCATCCACTCCAGGTGGTCGGGCGTCCGCTTCAGCCAGGGTTCCAGCCGGTCGGCGTCGGCGAACGGCACGACGTCGCGCACGGGCAGGCCGTGCGGTCCGGTGCGGCGGACCACGGTGGAGCGGCCGATGGACACCTGGGCCAGCTCGGTGGCCATGGGGTGGGAGCCGCGGTACAGCCAGGTGCGGTCGCCGCCGGCGAGGGCGCGGGCGACGAGCCGGCCGTTGGCGACCACCGTCAGGTCCTCGGGCGCGGTGACCCGGAAGGTGAAGTACGCCTTGTCGGCGGGGTGGTCGTTGCCGGGGAAGACGCGGTGGGCGGCGTCGGCCTGGTTGGCCATCGCCAGGCCGTCGCCGGTGCGGACCCAGCCCCCGGTGTTCCTCGGCCCGGCCGGGTCGCTGGTGTGCGTCACGGAGACGCGGAACCGCTCGCCCGGCCCGACCGCCCGGGCCGGCTCGACGACGAGGTCCTCGCCGCTGAGCGCGAACTCGGCGGGCCGGCCGTCGACCTCGACCCCGTGGACGGTGCCGTGGGTGAAGTCCAGGTTGACGCGGTCCAGCCGGTCGGTCGCCCGTGCGTCGATCCTGGTGACGGCGTCCAGCGGCTTGCTGTTGTCGCCCCGGTAGGTGAGGGCGATGTCGTACGCGAGGACGTCGTAGCCGGGGTTGCCGAGCTGCGGGAAGAGCGGGTCGCCGATGCCCAGCGGCTGGGGCGCGGGCAGCGCGGCGCCGATCAGACCGGCCGACGCCGCAGCCACCAGGGCCACCCGGAGGCGCCGGGAGGTGCGGGCTGTGCGTGGTGCACGCGATGTGAGGGACATGAGGCAACCGCTACCAGCGCGCCGGTCCAGGACCGCGACGGCGCGCGCCCCGCGCACCCGAACGGGCTCGGCGCGGGAGCCGGGAGGCGGCGGGGTGGCGTGGGACGCAGGGGGCGGGCGCGAGTCGGCGCGGGACGCCGGGATGGGATGGGATGGGGCGGGGCGGTCAGCCGGTGGTGGCCGCCGGCTGCTGGGCGCGGCTCACGTCGTACACGCCGGGCACGTCGCGCATGGCGCGCATCAGGCCGGGCAGTTCGGCGGCGTCGGCGAGCTGGAGGGTGTACGTGTGCCGGACGCGCTGCTCGCTGGGGGGCTCCACGGTGGCCGAGACGATCGCCGCGCCCGCCGTCGCGATGGCCTCCGTGAGGTCGGCGAGCAGCCTCGGCCGCCCGAACGATTCGGCGACCAGCGTGACCCGGCACTCGGCCGCCTCCCCCCACCGCACGCCGACGGGCACCCGGCCGGCCGCCTCCATGCGCCGCACGGCGGGGCATCCGACACGGTGGACGGTCACGTTCCCGCCGCGTACCGGGAAGCCGGTGACCGCGTCGGGCGGCACGGGCGTGCAGCAGCGGGCCAGCCGCACCTGGGCGCCCGGCAGGTCGGCCACGACGGCGTTCGCCGCGGCGTCCCGGGGGGCCGGGGCGTCGGCGCACACGGTCGCGGCCGGGGGGCGCGGGGCGGCCGCCGGGACCTTCACGCCCTCCGGGTGCGCGGCGAGCCAGCCGGTGATGGCGATGCGGGCGGCCGGGGTGCGGGCGTGCTCCAGCCAGTCGGGCGAGGGCCCGGACGCGGGGTCGTGCACCGGCGTGCGGACCGCGGCGCCGGTGCGGGCGGACCCGGCCGCGGCGGGCCCCGGCAGGTCGCCCGGCGCCGCGTCCTCCCGGGCGAGCAGCGGCTGCACGGTGTCCCCGTCGTTCAGGACGGTGCCGAGCGCCGCGAGGCGGCCGTTGACGCGGGCGCCGACGCAGGTGTGGGCCGCCTCGCCGTACTGGGCGTACGCCGCGTCCACGCAGGTCGCGCCGGCCGGCAGCGCGAGGGTGCCGCCGTCCGGGCGGAAGACGGTGATCTCGCCGTCCTGGGCCAGATCGGCGCGGAGCGAGGTCCAGAAGGTGTCGGGGTCGGGGGTGGACCGCTGCCAGGCGAGCAGCCGGGAGAGCCAGCCCGGCCGGGTGGGGTCGGTGCGCTCGCCGTCCTCGCCCACGGGCTCGGTGCCCTCGGCGGGTGCCGCGTACGGGTTGCCGAGGGCGACGACGCCGGCCTCGGCGACCTTGTGCATCTGGTGGGTACGGATGAGGACTTCGGCGACCGCGCCGTCCGGCGCGGCGACGGCGGTGTGGAGCGACTGGTAGAGGTTGAACTTGGGCGCCGCGATGAAGTCCTTGAACTCGGAGATGACCGGGGTGAAGCAGGTGTGCAGCTCGCCGAGGACCCCGTAGCAGTCGGCGTCGTCGCCGACCAGGACGAGCAGCCGCCCGAAGTCGGTGCCGCGCAGTTCGCCGCGCTTGAGCCGGACGCGGTGCACCGAGACGAAGTGGCGTGGCCGCACCAGCACTTCGGCCGGGATGCGGGCCTCTCTGAGCACCGTTCTGACGTCGTCGGCGATGGCGGCCAGGGCGTCCCCGGCGGTGGCGTTGTCGGCGACGAGGGCGCGGGTGTTCTCGTACTCGGCGGGGTGGAGGATGGCGAAGACCAGGTCCTCCAGCTCGGTCTTGAGGGCCTGGACACCGAGCCGTTCGGCGAGCGGGATGAGGACGTCGCGGGTCACCTTGGCGATCCGGGCCTGTTTCTCGGGGCGCATCACGCCGAGCGTGCGCATGTTGTGCAGCCGGTCGGCGAGCTTGATGGACATGACCCGTACGTCGTTGCCGGTGGCGACGAGCATCTTGCGGAAGGTCTCGGGCTCGGCCGCGGCCCCGTAGTCGACCTTCTCCAGTTTGGTGACGCCGTCGACGAGGTAGCAGACCTCCTCGCCGAACTCCTCGCGGACCTGATCGAGGGTCACGTCGGTGTCCTCGACCGTGTCGTGGAGGAGGGAGGCGGTCAACGTGGTGGTCTCGGCGCCCAGTTCGGCGAGGATCAGGGTGACGGCGAGCGGGTGGGTGATGTAGGGCTCGCCGCTCTTGCGGAACTGGCCGCGGTGCGAGGACTCGGCGAGGACGTACGCCCGGTGCAGCACGGCCAGGTCGGCGTCCGGGTGGTGTGCGCGGTGGGCCTCGGCGACGTGGCTGATGGCGTCGGGCAGGCGGTCCCTGGCGCCGGGGCCGAGGAGTGCGGCGCGGCCGAGCCTCCGGAGGTCGATCCTGGGGCGGCCGCGCCGACGGCTGGGCGCGGGGTTCGTGGCCTCTGCACTCAGGTTGGTGGCCTCTGCGCTCATGGGCACCTCCGACGGCGTCGACCGGCGGTGGGGCGGGCAGGCGTGCCCGCCGGGCCGGTGCTTGATGCTACCGAGCCCACCACGTAGTGCTGACCCGCTCTCGCTCAGCGTGAACCGGATCACCCATTCGAGCGACGGTTGCGCAAAGGTCGGGCAGGGGTCTCAGACGAGCGCGGCGGTGAGCCAGGCGGGGTCGATCCGGCCCTCGGCGACGATGACCGCGGGACCGGTCATCTCGATCTCGCCGTCGGGCCGCTCGGTGATCACGAGCGTCCCGCCGAGGACGTCGACGGTGTACGTGACCGGGGTCCCCGTCTCGGCCGGGTCGGCGCCGTCGCGGCGGGCCGCGGCGACGGCCACGGCGCACGCGCCCGTGCCGCACGAGCGGGTCTCGGCCGCGCCGCGCTCGTGGACGCGCATGGCGACGTGCCGGGGGCCCCGGTCGGCGACGAACTCGATGTTGACCCCGTCTGGGTAGACCGCGGCGGGCGTGTAGGGCGGCTCGGTGAACAGGTCGCCGGCGTGGTCGAGGTCCTCGACGAACGCCACGGCGTGCGGGTTGCCCATGTTCACGTTGCGCGCCGGCCAGCTGCGGCCGTCCACGGTGACGGTGACCCCGTCCTCGGGGAGCCGGGCGCGGCCCATGGAGACGGTGACGTCGCCGTTCTTGGCGAGGTGGACGAGCTTGACGCCGCCGCGGGTGGCGACCGCGACGTCCCCGGCGGTGAGGTGTCCGGCGTGCTGGAGGTAGCGGGCGAAGACCCGTACGCCGTTGCCGCACATCTCGGCGACCGAGCCGTCGGCGTTGCGGTAGTCCATGAACCATTCGGCCTCGTCGGCCATGTCCCGCGCGTCGGGGTGGGCGGCGGACCGGACGACGTGGAGCAGCCCGTCGCCGCCGATGCCGGCCCGGCGGTCGCAGAGGCGGGTGACGACGCCGGGGGTCAGGTCGAGCGCGTTCTCCGGGTCGGGCACGATCACGAAGTCGTTCTCGGTGCCGTGGCCCTTGAGGAAGGCGACGGGAGCGCTGGTCACGGGTGCGGTGGTCACGGGATCAATCGTACGGGTGCGGCCGGACACCCGGCCGGTCGGCCCGTAGCGCCACCCGCCCCTGGTTCCGCGGGGCTCGCCGGGGCCGGCCGGGTCGGGGGGCCGGGGCCCGGCGGGCGGACGAGCGGGGCGCCGGCGGCTCCGCAGGCGGCCGAGCCGGGCGGCGGCGTCAGCGGAGGCGGGCGACGCGCCAGACGGCCAGGGCGACCGGGACGGCGACGCCGACGACGTACAGGGCGATCACGCGCCAGTCCGGGCGCTCGCCGGAGCCGCGGGCGGGCAGGCCCGGCCAGGTGTAGCCGACGCGGCGGGCGGCCATCATGCCCCACCCGGCGGCGCAGCCGCACAGCAGCAGGCCGAGCATGGCGAGGACCGCGCCGCCGTCGCCGGAGCCGAAGGCGAGGGGGAATCCGAACATCAGCGAGCCGATCACGGCGAGCCCGACGATGGGCGCGAGCTGCCAGATGCGCAGCTTGCGCTGCGGCCGCAGTTCGACCTCGACCTCGTCGGGGGCGATCGCGGGGGTCCCGTCCTCGTTGAGGTCGGGGCCGTCCGGGCTCAGGCCCGGTGCGTCACCGGCCACCCGTGGCTCGTCCGGTGCTTCCTGGTGTTCTCTGTCGCGAGGGCCGGCCTCCATCGCCACGCGCCCTCCCCACTCGGATTCCACTGGTCGATCGATGCTCGATGATGGCACGCCCTTGACCGCCGGAATGACGGGCAGGGCGTCCCGATGCCATCACGTGATCAGGCTGTAACCGCTCGTTCGACCAACGCCAGCGCCCGACGCGGAAGTTCCGGGCGGTCCGCGGCGGCGCCGCTGAGCCAGTGGACGCGCGGGTCGCGCCGGAACCAGGAGTCCTGGCGGCGCGCGAAACGCTTGGTGGCGCGTACGGTTTCGGCGCGCGCCTCGTCCTCGGTGCACTCGCCGGCGAGCGCGGCGAGGACCTGCTGGTAGCCGAGCGCCCGCGAGGCGGTGCGGCCCTCGCGCAGGCCCCGCGCCTCCAGGTCGCGGACCTCGTCGACGAGGCCCGCCTCCCACATGCGGTCCACGCGGGTGGTGATCCGTTCGTCCAGCTCGGGGCGGGCCACGTCGACGCCGATCTGCACGGTGTCGTACACCGAGTCGTGGCCGGGGAGGTTGGCGGTGAAGGGCCGGCCGGTGATCTCGATGACCTCCAGGGCACGGACGATCCGGCGCCCGTTGCTGGGCAGGATCGCGCGGGCGGCCTCGGGGTCGGCGACGGCGAGGCGGGCGTGCAGGACGCCGGAGCCGCGCTCCTCCAGCTCGGCCTCCAGGCGGGTGCGCACGGCCGGGTCGGTGCCGGGGAACTCCAGGGCGTCGATGGCGCCGCGCACGTACAGCCCCGAACCGCCGACGAGGACCGGGGTGCGGCCGGCGGCGAGCAGCCGGTCGATCTCGGCGCGGGCCAGCCTCTGGTACTCGGCGACGCTGGCCGCCTCGGTGACGTCCCAGATGTCCAGGAGGTGGTGCGGGACGCCGCCGCGCTCCTCGGGCGTCAGCTTGGCGGTGCCGATGTCCATCCCCCGGTAGAGCTGCATGGAGTCGGCGTTGACGACTTCACCGCCCAGCTGCTGGGCGAGGTGGACGCCCAGATCGGACTTTCCGGCCGCCGTGGGGCCGACGACGGCGATGACCCGCGGGGCGGGAGGTGCAGTTCTCACCGCCCCAGTCTCGCAAACCTCGCACCGGGTCCCCGAACGAGTTACGTGACGGCGCGACATCGGCGTCGTTGCCTGTTGCGAGGTTCCGACCGCCGGTTTACGGACCGGCTTCCACCGGGCGACGCAATGGGACGCTCCGGACGGCGCGGGATTTCGCCCACACGAGTACGCTATGGAGTTGATATGGGCGTTTTTGCACGGTTTCGCCGACGTAAGGAGTCTGCCGAGGTCTCGCCCCAGGAGGAGTCGGCCGTGACGTCGGCCGACCAGGCGGCGGAGGGCGCGGAGAACGCCGCCGAGGGGCCCGGCGCGACGGACGCGGCGGACGCGACGGAGGCGACCGACCCGGCGGGCACGGAACCGGAGGCCGCCGCCGAGGGCGTGGAGATCCCGAAGCAGCAGAGGGCCGAGGAGGCGGCGGACAACGAGGCCGGCGAGAGCGCCCGAAAGTAGGATCCTCACGACGGTTACTCCGAGGGAAGGTGCCCCATGGGCTTCCTGCATTCGTTGAAGGCCAAGCTCGGTCCCGCCAAGGAGAAGGTTTCCGACCTCGCGCAGCAGCACGAGGGCAAGATCGACCACGGGCTGGAGAAGGCCGCGAGGATGGTCGACCGGAAGACCAAGGGCAAGTACAGCGACAAGATCCAGTCGGGTACGGGCAAGGCCAAGAACGCCGTGGGCCGGATCGCCCACATGGACGGGAGCGGTACGCCGCCCACCCCGCCGGCCCCTCCGGCCGCCTGACCCCGTACAGCCGGCCACGGCATCACGGACGGCCGCGGAGCACACCACCGTGCTCCGCGGCCGTCCGCCGTTCCGTGCCGGGTGACCGGGGGCGCCCCCCTCGGGGCGCGGACGCGGTCAGGACCAGGCGGCCACGAAGTAGCCGACGCCGTACGGGGCGTCCTCGTACAGCAGGCGCCCCTCCAGTCCCGCGCCCTCGGCGGCACCGGCCAGGACCTGCCACGGCGCCCGCCCGGCCGCCTTCAGCTCGTACGCGAGGTGCTCGTCCAGCGCCGCGAGGGCGGCCGTGTCCGCCGAGCCCAGCGCCCGGGCGGCCCCCTCGTCGAAACCGGCGGCCCGCTCGTCGAGGTAGCCCGGCGCCTTGAGAGTGCGGCACGCGCTGCCGTCCCCCAGCACCAGCAGCGCGACACGCCCGGCCCGTGCGGCGACCTCGCGGCCGGCTCCCGCGCACTTCGCGGCCGGGAGCCGCTCGCCCACGGCGAGGCCCTCGACCGGGGCGTGCGACCTGCCGGCGCGCTCCAGCAGCCAGGCGCCCACCGCGAGGGGCGCGGGCAGCCGCCGGACACCGCCGGGCCCCGTACCGAGCCGTACGTCCAGGTCGACGCCGAAGCCCCGGAAGTCGCCCGCCGTCCCCGCCGGGTACTCCTCGGGCTCCTCCGCCGCCCCCGGGCCGACCACGACCAGCAGGTCCGGGCGCGAGGCGGCGAGCACCGCGAGCGCGTCGGAGCAGGCCGTGCGCGCCCCGTCGAGCTCGGGCGCGGCGCCGGCGGCGACCTCGGGGACGAGGAGCGGGGGGCAGGGGCAGACGGCGGCGGCGACAAGCATGATCCGCAGCGTAGCCGGTGCCGCCGTACCTGCTTTCCGTGACCGGGCGCGGGGGCGCGGCCGGTCCGCGGACGGACGCGACCGCCCCGGCGTGCCCCCGCGGGCCGGGCGTACCCCCGGGTGCCGGCCCGCCCAGGCGGCTACCGGCGCTCCCCGGCGGCTGCCGGCGTGACGCCTGGCGGTGCCGGGGCGCCCTGCCGGTGCCGGCCGGCCGTCAGCCGGCCGTCAGCCGACCGCGCAGCCGCCCGTGACCGGCGGGAGCGGGGCCGGGGCGCCGATCTGCGGGAGGCCCAGCATGACGCCGGCGGGCCGGGCGGCCTCGGCGGCGTTCCGCTTCTCCCAGGCGTCGCCCGCGCGGGTGCGGCGGACGGTGGTGGTCGGGCCCTCGGCGAGGAGGTGGTGCGGGGCGGCGTAGGTGATCTCGACGGTCACCACGTCGCCGGGGCGCACGTCCTGCTCCGGCTTGGTGAAGTGCACCAGGCGGTTGTCGGGGGCGCGGCCGGAGAGGCGGTGCGTGGTGCCGTCCTTGCGGCCCTCGCCCTCCGCGACCATGACCTCCAGGGTGCGGCCGACCTGCTTCTTGTTCTCCTCCCAGGAGATCTCCTCCTGGAGGGCGACCAGGCGCATGTAGCGGTCCTGCACGACCTCCTTGGGGATCTGCCCGTCCATGGTCGCCGCCGGGGTGCCGGGGCGCTTGGAGTACTGGAAGGTGAACGCCTGGGCGAACCGCGCCTCGCGCACCACGTGCATGGTCTGCTCGAAGTCCTCCTCCGTCTCACCGGGGAAGCCCACGATGATGTCGGTGGAGATGGCGGCGTGCGGGATGGCCTTCCGCACCTTGTCGATGATCCCGAGGAAGCGGTCCTGGCGGTACGAGCGGCGCATCGCCTTCAGGACGGTGTCCGAGCCGGACTGCAACGGCATGTGGAGCTGCGGCATCACGTTGGGCGTCTCGGCCATCGCGGCGATGACGTCGTCGGTGAAGTCGCGCGGGTGGGGCGAGGTGAAGCGGACGCGCTCCAGGCCCTCGATCTTCCCGCAGGCGCGCAGCAGCTTGCTGAACGCCTCCCGGTCGCCGATGTCGGAGCCGTACGCGTTGACGTTCTGGCCGAGCAGGGTGATCTCGGAGACGCCCTCGGCGACCAGTGCCTCGATCTCGGCCAGGATGTCGCCGGGACGGCGGTCCTTCTCCTTGCCGCGCAGCGCCGGGACGATGCAGAAGGTGCAGGTGTTGTTGCAGCCGACGGAGATCGAGACCCATGCGGCGTACGCGGACTCCCGCCGGGTCGGCAGGGTGGAGGGGAAAGCCTCCAGCGACTCGGCGATCTCGATCTGCGCCTCCTCCTGGATGCGGGCGCGCTCCAGGAGCACCGGCAGCTTGCCGATGTTGTGCGTACCGAAGACGACGTCGACCCACGGCGCCTTCTTGACGATGGTGTCGCGGTCCTTCTGGGCGAGGCAGCCGCCGACGGCGATCTGCATGCCGGGCCGCTTGGTCTTCATGGGGGCGAGGCGGCCGAGGTTGCCGTACAGCTTGTTGTCGGCGTTCTCGCGGACCGCGCAGGTGTTGAAGACCACGACGTCGGCGTCGCCGTCGGAGCCCTCGGGGGCCCGTACGTAACCGGCGCCCTCCAACAGGCCGGAGAGGCGCTCGGAGTCGTGAACGTTCATCTGGCACCCGTAGGTGCGCACCTCGTACGTCTTCAAACCGTCCACTACTCCGCCAGCCACGTCGTTACCGCTCACCCGTCCAGGGTAAGGGGTCCCGTCGGCCCGCCCTGCTGCATCCGGACCGCCGGGCCGCCGGGCCGCCGGAACGCCGGGCCGTCGGGGAGAAGGGCGGGTCCCGCCCTTCGGCGCGGTGTCAGGTCACGGCGCGGAGGGTGGCGCACAGCGGGGCCGAGGGCAGGAGCAGCAGGCCCACCCGGGGCCGCACCTCGGCGTCCGGGAGGTCGAGGCGGAAGCGCTGCGCGAGCGCGGCGAGCACGAGCACGGCCTCCACCTGGGCGAACCGGGCGCCGAGGCAGGTGCGCTGTCCGCCCCCGAACGGGAACCAGGCGTGATCGGGCACGTCACCGGAGCCGCCCCCGTCCCACCGCTCCGGGCGGAACTCGCCGGCCCCCGCGAACCAGCGCGGGTCCCGGTGGGTGGTCCACGGGCTGCACCAGACGACGGTGCCGGGCGGGACGCGCCTGCCGCCCAGGACGGCGCCCTCCCGGGCCACCCCGGCGAGGAGCCAGGCGGGCGGGTAGAGCCGGAGGGCCTCCTTGACGATCTGCTGGGTCCAGGTGAGCCGGTCGTGGTCGTCGATGGTGGGCGGACGTCCGGCCAGGACGCGGTCGAGCTCGGCGTCGAGCCGTTCCCGGACGGAGGGGTGGCGCGACAGCAGGTACCAGATCCAGGTCAGCGCGGTCGACGTCGTCTCGTGCCCGGCCGCCCACAGGGTGACGGCCTCGTCCCGCACCTCGTGGGGCGACAGGGGCATGCCGTCCTCGTCACGGGCGGCGAGCAGGCGGTCCAGCAGGTCGTCGCGGCCCTCCCCGCCGCCCGGGCCGCCGCCCGCTGTGTTCCCGGCCTCCCGCGCCCCGCCCGACCGGGCGCGGATCAGCCGGTGGACCTCGGCGTCGATCGTGGCCACGGCCGCCCGCAGCCGCCGCCGTGCCGGCGTGGTCACCCAGCCGGGCAGGAAGAGGCTGACGCTCCGCAGCTCGGCGCCGATCTCGTGCTCCGCCACGTTCATCGCGCGGGCCAGCTCCCCGGTCGCGTCGCCGAGGTCGTTGCCGAACAGGCAGCGCAGCACCACGCGCTGGGTGATCAGCGCCATCTGCCGGCGCACGTCGATCCGCTCGCCGTCCCGCCAGCCGTCGGCGGCGGACCGGGCGCAGTCGACCATCGTGGCGGCGTAGGTCCTGACCTGACGGGGCCGGACGGTCGGCTGCACGAGCGAGCGCTTGCGGCGCCAGTCGGCGCCGCCGCTCATGATCACGCTCTCGCCGACGACCTGCTTGAACGCCCAGCCGATGTCCAGGATGTCGTACGTGTGCTCCCGGGCGGCCAGCATCTCGGCGATGTGCTGGGGGTGGGAGAGGAACACGCTCCGCCGGGGCCCCAGCGACCAGAGGACGGCGTCGCCGTGGTCGTCGCGCAGCCGCTCCAGGAAGGCGAGGGGGTCCCTGCCGAACGCGGGGAGGTTCCCGAGGACGGGCAGGCCCCGCGGGCCGGGGACGGGGGCGAGGGGGGTGCGGCAGGTGGTCACGGGGGCTCCAGCGGTCGGACCGGCGGCGGTGGTACTCGACACCCCTAACGCCCTGGGCCCCGCCAGGTGGCGACCCGCCCCGGCCGGCCGGGGCGGCACCGTGCGAGGCGCGGCGGCGGGGGCACGTCGTGCGGGGCGCCGGGCACGGCGTCCGTATACGGCATCGGGGCCGGCGTCCCGTATCGCGTCTCACGCACGGCGTCACGTACGACGCCGGGGCCCGGTGTCCCTCAAGGCGCCACGCAGGACGTCGTGGACCGCGTCACGTCCGGCGCCCCATGTCCGGCGTCTCACGCAGGGCGTCACGTAGGGCGACCGGCCCGTCGCCGAACACGCCTGGCCAGCACCCGGAGCGAGCTGGCAGGATCGCGCCATGCTCCAGGTCCCGTCCCGCATCACCCGCCGCCGCACCCTCCAGGGGTCGGCGGTGGGTCTCGTGGTGCTGGGTCTGCTCCTGTGGTGGCTGGTGCCCGCCGGGGAACCGTCCCCGCGCGGCAAGGTCACCTTCAGCACCGGTGTGCCGACCGGGGTGTACCAGCGGTACGGCGAGCTGCTGGAGGAGGCCCTCGGGCGCAACGTGCCCGACGTCGCCATCACCCTCCTCGACAGCGAGGGCTCCCGCCAGAACCTGGCGCGGCTGGCGTCCGGGGAGGCCGACTTCACCATCGCCACGGCCGACGCGGTCGCCACGTACATCCGGGACAGCCGGCCCGGCGCGTACGA
Organism: Streptomyces noursei; assembly: GCF_001646665.1. Classification (GTDB taxonomy): domain Bacteria; phylum Actinomycetota; class Actinomycetes; order Streptomycetales; family Streptomycetaceae; genus Streptomyces; species Streptomyces lavendulocolor. The sequence continues at coordinate 177,822 of NZ_LWBU01000347.1, forward strand.
CCTGCGCGGCTGCGCCCGGCTGTACGACGACTACGTGCAGCTCGTCGTGCCCAGGGGTTCGAAGGTGCGCTCCACCCGTGACCTGCGGGGCCTGCGGGTGGGGGTCGGGCAGGACGGGTCGGGCGTCCGGCTGATCGCGAACCGGCTGCTGCAGGCCGCCGCGATCGACCCGGAGACGGACATCGAGCCCGTGTCCGCCGGCATCGACACCATGCCCGCCCTGCTGGAGAAGGGGCGGCTCGACGCGTTCTTCTGGTCGGGCGGCCTGCCCACCAGCGCCGTGCAGAAGCTCTCCGAGCGCTTCCCGATCCGCCTCGTCCCGCTGGACGGCGAGCTGATCAACGGCGTGCACGAGGGCGGTGGCAGCGGCCGCTACTACCGTTCGGCCGTGGTGCCCGCCGACGCGTACGCGCTCGCCCAGGAGGGCCGGCCGGTCGAGACCGTGGCCGTGGCGAACCTGCTCGTCACCACCGACCGTACGGACCCGGCGCTGGCGGAGGCCTTCACGCGCACGGTCATCCAGAGCCGGGACCGCATCGGCCGCGAGGTGCACCCCGCGCAGCTGGTCGACCTGCGGACGGCCGTCTACACGGATCCGCTGCCGCTGCACGAGGGCGCGCGGCGCTACTACCGTTCGGTGAAGCCCTAGGGAGTGTCCGCAAAGTATCGGCGTCCGCCCGGAGGCCGGGCGGGACTCCGCGGACTCGCTCCGCGCCGGTTCCGTACGGTCCCGCCCGCTTTGGGCGCCCCGCACCCTGCGCCCCGCGGCCGGCCGCGCGGGCCCGGCGGCCCGGGCCGACCGCTCAGGCCGTGTCCGGCGCGCTGCGCGGGACGGTGACCGTGACGCGCAGGCCGTGCGGCTCGTGGTGGGCGTACGTGATCGAGCCGCCGCCCGCGGCGAGCAGGGCGCGCGAGATGGAGAGGCCGAGGCCGGAGCCCTTGACGTTCTGGTGGCGGTTGCTGCGCCAGAAGCGGTCGCCGACGCGCGCCAGTTCGTCGTCGGTCAGACCGGGGCCCCGGTCGGTGACCACGATCGTGGAGGTGTCGCCGTCCGCCGCGACGGTCACGGTCACCTCCTCGCCCGAGGGCGTGAACTTCAGCGCGTTGTCGATCACCGCGTCGAGCGCGCTGGACAGGGCGACGGGATCGACCCAGGCCGTCACGGCCGTACCGCGGCCGGTCAGGCGGACGCCCCGCTCGTCGGCGAGGGGCCGCCAGGCGGCCACGCGTTCGCCCGCCAGCTCCCCGATGTCGGTCAGCCGCAGATCGGCGGACGCGTGCTCGGCGAGGGCGAGGTCCAGGAGGTCGTCGAGCACCTGGGCGAGGCGCTTGCCCTCGGTGCGTACGGAGGCGATCTCGTCGTTGCCGGGCGGCAGTTCCAGCGCGAGCAGCTCGATGCGGAGCAGGAGCGCGGCGAGCGGGTTGCGCAGCTGGTGCGAGGCGTCGGCCACGAAGGCCCGCTGCTGTTCCAGCACCTCCTCGACGTTGTCGGCCATCTCGTTGAACGAGCGCGCCAGGCGCCGCAGTTCCGGCGGGCCGCCGGCCGCGGCCACCCGGGAGTTCATCCGGCCCGTCGCGATGTCGTGCGTGGCGGCGTCCAGGACCTTGACGGGCTTGAGCACCCACCCGGTGAGCCGGAACGCGGCACCGACCGCCAGGAGCATCGCCGCGACCTCACCGGCGGCGATCAGCAGCCAGCCGTGCAGGATGCGGGAGCGCAGCTGCCCGGTGGGCGAGTCGGTGAGCACCACGGCGACCACGTCGCCGTCCCGTACCACGGGTGAGGCGACCGCGAGGCGGGCGTCGCGCTGCCAGGGCCAGACCTGCGGCGGGTCGTGGCTGCGGCGGCCCAGGAGGGCCTCGCGGAAGGCGCGGCGGGGCTCGCCGCTCTCGGGTACGTCCCAGTCCTTGGGGGCGCGGGCCATGGTGGTGGTGTCGCGGTAGAAGACGCCGACCTGGATCCCGTACACCTCGTGGTAGCGGACGAGTTCGCCGTGCAGGGTGGACTGCCGCTCGTCGATGCCCGGCCCGCGCTCGGTGACGAACTGGGCGAGCGCCGCGAACCGTGCGGTGTCGTCGATCCGGTCGACCACGACGGTCTGCTGCTGGGCGGCGGCGAGGCTGGCCGCGAGCGGGAAGCCGAGCGCGAGCAGCACGCCCGCCATGAGGACGAGGAGGAGGGGGAGCAGTCGGGTGCGCACAGGGGCTTCAGGGAGTTACGCGGCCGGCGCGACCAGGCGGTAGCCGACGCCGCGGACGGTCTCGATGAGGGCGGGCATCCGCAGCTTGGCGCGCAGGGATGCCACGTGGACCTCCAGGGTGCGGCCGGTGCCCTCCCAGCTGGTGCGCCAGACCTCGCTGATGATCTGCTCCCGGCGGAAGACGACACCGGGCCGCTGCGCGAGCAGGGCGAGCAGGTCGAACTCCTTGCGGGTGAGCTGGACCTCCGCGCCCTCGACGCTCACCCGCCGGGTGGACAGCTCGATGGTGACGGGGCCGAGCCGCAGTGCCGCCGCCTCGTCCGTGCCGCCGGAGCCGCCCGTACCGCCGCCGCTGTCGTCAGGGTCCGCGGCGGCGGAGCGCCGGCTGACGGCGTGGATGCGGGCGAGCAGCTCACCGGTGTCGTACGGCTTGGTGACGTAGTCGTCGGCGCCCAGGTTCAGCCCGTGGATCCGGGAGCGGACGTCGGCCCGCGCGGTCACCATGATCACCGGGGTGGTGGTGAGCTTCCGGATCTTGCCGCACACCTGGTAGCCGTCCTGGTCGGGCAGGCCGAGGTCCAGGAGGACGACGCCGAAGGGCGCCCGTCCGGCGTTGGCGGCGGGCAGTACGGCCTGGAGCGCCTCCTCGCCGTTGCGGGCGTGGGTGACGTCGAAGCCGTGCTTCTTGAGGATCGCGGACAGGGCCGCGGCGACGTGGTCGTCGTCCTCGACGAGCAGCAGTCTCATGGCCCCCCTCCGAAAGGTGCGATCGCTTCGGTGACCTTAAGGCCACCTCGGCATGAACGCTGATGTGCGGCCCGCCAGTCAAGAGGGTTCCGGCCGCCGGGCGGGTTCCGTTATGCACCCGTTCTCCACACCACCGCCCCGGCGCCGTCCCGTTCACGCATAGTGTCCGGTTGAAGCCGGATCGTTATGCTCAATTTCCGCTCAGATGTAATGACGCTGGTCGCACCGCGTGCTTAATGTCCTCTCCAACCGAGCAGGACGGAGCAAGAAGCCGATGAGCGGAGTGTCAGTGACCAAGGGCGCGGAGGATGCCGTACCGACGGCGGGCGACCTGGTCGTGCTGAGCAACGTCAACAAGCACTTCGGCGCGCTGCATGTGCTCCAGGACGTCGATCTGACCATCGCCCGTGGCGAGGTCGTGGTCGTCATCGGGCCGTCCGGGTCCGGCAAGTCCACGCTGTGCCGCACCATCAACCGCCTGGAGACGATCGACTCGGGCGGCATCACCATCGACGGCAAGCCGCTGCCCCAGGAGGGCAAGGAGCTCGCCCGGCTCCGTGCCGACGTCGGCATGGTCTTCCAGTCGTTCAACCTCTTCGCGCACAAGACCGTGCTGGAGAACGTCGTGCTGGGCCAGGTCAAGGTCCGCAAGGCCGACAAGAAGGCCGCGGAGCAGAAGGCCAGGACGCTGCTCGACCGGGTGGGCGTCGGCTCGCAGGCCGACAAGTACCCGGCGCAGCTGTCCGGCGGCCAGCAGCAGCGCGTCGCGATCGCCCGCGCCCTGGCGATGGACCCGAAGGTGATGCTCTTCGACGAGCCCACGTCGGCGCTCGACCCCGAGATGATCAACGAGGTCCTCGAGGTCATGCAGCAGCTGGCGCGGGACGGGATGACGATGATCGTCGTCACCCACGAGATGGGCTTCGCGCGGTCCGCCGCCAACCGGGTCGTCTTCATGGCGGACGGCCGGATCGTCGAAGAGGCGACGCCCGAGCAGTTCTTCAGCAGTCCGCGCAGCGACCGGGCCAAGGACTTCCTGTCGAAGATCCTTCACCACTGACGGATCCCGCTGGCCTCCAGCGGTGACGACGACCAACGAACCACGACATAAGGGATGTTCACCATGAAGCTCCGCAAGACGGCCGCGCTGGCCGTTGCTGTGCTCGCGCTGTCCGCGACCGCCTGTGGTGGCAAGGAGGGCTCCGCGGGCGACAAGCCGGCCGGCGTCCAGCCCGGCGCCACGAACGCGCCGGCGCTGCCGCAGTACGTCGTCGCGACGAACGTCGACCTGAAGGGCTCGGCGACCTTCAAGGCCGCCAAGGAGCGCGGCAAGCTGATCATCGGCTCCAAGGCGGACCAGCCGTACCTCGGCTTCGAGGACCAGGCCACCAAGAAGCGCTCCGGCTTCGACGTCGAGATCGCCAAGATGATCGCCGCGGAGCTGGGCTTCACCGAGTCCCAGATCGAGTGGAAGACGGTCGACTCCAGCACCCGCGAGACGGCCATCTCCAAGGGTCAGGTCGACTACTACGTCGGCACCTACACGATCAACGACAAGCGCAAGGCGCAGGTCGGCTTCGCGGGCCCGTACTACAAGGCCGGCGCCGACCTCCTGGTCCGCAAGGACGAGACCGCGATCACCGGCCCGGAGACCGTCAAGGGCAAGAAGGTCTGCTCGATCAAGGGCTCCACGCCGCTGCAGGAGATCAAGCAGCCGAAGTACGGCGCGAGCACCACCGAGCTCGGCAAGTACTCGGACTGCGTCCAGCAGCTCCTCACCAAGCAGGTCGACGCGGTGACGACGGACGACGCGATCCTCAAGGGTTACGCCGCCCAGAACCCCGGCAAGCTGAAGGTCGTCGGCAAGCCGTTCACGCAGGAGCCGTACGGCATCGGCATGAACAAGGAGGACAAGGTCCTGCGCGAGGCGGTCAACAACGCGCTGGACAAGAACATCAAGGGCGGCATCTACAAGAAGATCTACGAGGCCACCCTGGGCCTGTCCGGCTCGGAGTACACCGCGCCGCCGGCCCTCGAGCGCTACTGACCGACGCCGCTCCGGGACGGAGCGCCCCGTACCGACGCGTACGGGGCGCTCCGCCCCGTGCCCGGCGCGCCGCCCGACCGGACGCGCCCGGCACGCCGCGGGCGCGTCGCGGACGCACGTACGCACACGGCACGCGACGCGCCCCGCGAGCGCCACGGCACGGGAAGGGGCACGGGCACCGGTGCTCGCAGCCGCACCCGCGCCCGCACCCCCCGTGCACGCCGCTTCCCCCATGCATCCGACACCCGCACACCGCCCCGTACACCGCTCGCACGCACCTTGACCGCCAGCCGCTGACCGCCGACGCGGAGACCCCATGAACGTACTGCTCGACCACTTCTCAGAGTTCCGCGACGGCTTCATAGGAACCGTGTCGATCACCGCCGTCAGCACCGCCATCGCGCTGGTCCTCGGCATCGCCATCGCCGGCTTCCGGGTCTCCCCCGTCCCGCCGCTGCGCTGGTTCGGCACGGCATGGGTGACCCTGCTGCGCAACACGCCGCTGACGCTGCTGTTCCTGGTGACGACGTTCGTGGTCCCGGAGATCCTCTTCCCGGGCATGAGCGCCTTCGTCCTCGGATCGATCGCGCTCGGCTTCTACACGTCGTCCTTCGTCTGCGAGGCCGTCCGCTCCGGCATCAACACGGTGCCGCTGGGCCAGGCCGAGGCGGCCCGCTCCCTGGGCATGACCTTCTCGCAGACGCTGCGGCTGATCGTGCTGCCGCAGGCCACCCGGACCGTGCTGCCGCCGCTGAGCTCGATCTTCATCGCGCTCACCAAGAACTCGGCCATCGCCGGCGCCTTCAGCGTCACCGAGCTCTTCGGATGGCAGAAGCTGATGAGCGAGGACGGGTACGACATCATCCCGATCTTCCTCTGGGTCTCCCTCGCCTACCTGGTGGTCACCTTCTCCATCAGCGGTGTCTTCCGCATCCTTGAGCGCCGTATGGAGGTCGCCCGATGAGCGCCAGCGTTCTCTTCGACGCCCCCGGCCCCAAGGCCGTCATCCGCAACCGCGTCTACGCCGTCCTCGGCACCCTGGCCATCCTGGGGCTGCTCGCCGTCACGATCGTCCGGCTGAGCGACAAGGGGCACCTCGCCCCCGAGATGTGGGACATCTTCAACTACGCGGGCATCCGGCAGAACATCGCCGACGCCATCCTCGCCACCCTCAAGGCGTTCGGCATCGCGGCCGTCGGCTCGCTGGTGCTGGGCGTGCTCCTCGCCGTCGCCCGGCTCTCCGACCACAAGCCGGTCCGGTGGCTGGCGACCGGCTTCATCGAGCTGTTCCGCTCCATCCCGCTGCTCATCACGATCTACGCCGTGTGGGTCGGTTTCCTCACCGACTACTCGATGTGGGCCCTCGCAGTCGGACTGTCGATCTACAACGGCTGTGTCCAGGCCGAGGTGCTGCGCGCCGGTGTCAACTCCGTGCCGAAGGGCCAGCGGGAGGCCGCGTACGCCCTCGGCATGAGCAAGACGCAGGTCATGACGACCGTCCTGATGCCGCAGGCCGTCCGGGCGATGCTGCCGACGATCATCAGCCAGCTGGTGGTGACCCTCAAGGACACCTCGCTCGGCTTCATCATCCTGTACCCCGAACTCCTCCAGACCGCCCGCCTCATCGCGTCCAACACGCAGGTCAACGGCATGTACCCGTACGTGTCGACGATCGTGGTGGTCGGCGCGATCTACGTGGCGATGTGCCTGGCGCTCTCCGCGCTCGCGACCTGGATCGAGAAGCGGGGCCGCCGCGCCAAGACCGGCATCGGACCGGCCGCGCCGGCCGGCAACGCGGCCGTCCTCGGCGGCGACGCCGGGAACGCCGCCGCCAACACGATCCTGCTCGGCGGGGGCGACGGTGGGGCCGGCGGGGCCATTGACAAAGGCACCGGCGGGACCGGCAGCTGACACCATGTGACATCATCCGGGTGTCTTGAGCGAGTGACGGGGGCAGTGGCGGTCGCGCCGCTGCCTCCGTCACTTGACGCAAGCACTCGCAGTGGGTTGCATACGTTCTGTGATCGCGTCGCGTCGGGCTCCAGCCGCACTCTCCCGTGTTTCCCCTGCTCACCGCATGGCCGTACACGCCACAGGAGTCGCACCGTGGACCCGGTGATCGTGGTCGGCGCCGGCCCGGTCGGGCTGGCGCTCTCCCTCGCCCTCGCCGCGCAGGGCGTACCCGCGGTCGTCCTGGACGAGGGCCCCGGCAAGGAGGAGCCGCGCGCGGCGCGCACCGCCGTACTCCGCCCCGACACGGCCTTGTTCGTCGAGCGGCTGGGCTGCGCCACCGTACGCGACGAGGGAGCCCGCTGGACCGGCTGGCGGTCGATGCGCCGCAGGCAGCAGATGCGGCACGTCGAGTTCGGCCCCGGGGCCCCGTCCCCGCTGCACATCCCGCAGCACGCCCTGACCCGCGGACTGCGGGAGGCCATCGCCGCCCTGCCGGACCCCGCACTGGTGCGGGTGGTCACGCACAGCCGCCTGGACGGCATCGAACAGGACGCGCACGGCGTCACCGCGCACACCCGCGGGCCCGGGGAGCCCTGGTGGCGGGGCAGCCACCTGGTCGGCTGCGACGGGGCCCGGTCGACCGTGCGCAAGCTGCTGGGCGTCCGCTTCCCGGGCCGCACGGCCGTCGAACGGCACGCCGTCGCCGCCCTGCACGCCGAACTGCCTTGGCCGGACGAGGCCCTGCTGCACCGTCAGCCGCCGTGGCGCGGCGTGGGCGAGGAGGTCACGGCCCGGCCGCTGCCCGACGGCGGCTGGCGGCTGGACTGGCTGCTGCCTCCGCGCGGCGACCTGGTCACGCCCGACGCGCTGGTGTCGCGGATCCGGGAGACACTGACCGGCTGGTGCGGTGACACCCCGGCGTACGACCTGGTCGACACCGGCGTCTACACCCTCCACCACCGGCTCGCCAAGCGGTGGCGGGTGGAGCGGGCGTTCCTCGCCGGGGACGCCGCGCACCTGCTGGGCGCGCTCGGCACGCAGGGCCTGGACGAGGGGCTGAGGGACGTCGAGAACCTGGCGTGGAAGCTCGCGACGGCCTGGCACCACGGCGCCTCGGACGTGCTCCTGGACAGCTACCAGGCCGAGCGGCGCACGGCGGTCGCGGCCCGGCTGCGCGCGGCCGACCAGTCGTTGCCGGTGCTGCGCGGCGCCGGCGGCCTGCGGACGTACCTGCGGGGCGGCGGGCACGACTCCCTGCTGACCGACGGCCACGTGGGGCGCGGCCCGCTCGGCGCGCCGCCCGCCTACCCGCACTCCCCCATCGCGCCCCCGCACGCCGAGGGACACACCGGTGTCGGTACGCCGCTGGGGGCGCCGGTCGAGGACGTACGGGTCACGGCTCCGGAGGACGGCACGACGGCGCGGCTGCGGGACCGGCTGGGACGCGGCCGGCTCCTCGCCGTGCTGGTCGCGCCGGGCACGGGGGTGTGGGACCGGCGGCACTGGATGTCCGCGGGCGTGATGCCCCGGCTGGTGGAGGCCGTGTCCGCGCTGCCGGTGGAGGGCGAGGTGCTGGTCACCGAGGCGTACCCCGGCGCGGCCGCGCACACCGTCCTGCTGGTGCGGCCCGACGGGCACTTGGCCGCGGCCTTCGGCGGCGTACGCCCCGAGGAGCTGTACGCGGCGGCCGACGCGGTGAGGGGCGGCGCGCCCTCCCACGAGCACACGGACCGGACGGCCGACGTCGTGTGACGGTGCACCGCGCCGCACCGGCCCGGTGGACGCCGTCCCCGGGCCGGCCGACGCCGGGGTCCGGTGGCGGACCTCGTGTCGCGGTGGACGTCGTTTGACGGGTGCGGAAGTCCGTGCTGTACTCCCGATCATGAACGGCACCGATGTGCGCCTGTGGCGGAGGGTCCATATGGACCTGGTCCGCTATGCGGGCTGCGTGTGTCGTCCGTCCTGCTGAACTCGCCCTTCCCTTTCCGCGCGCGCCGGTGCCGGGCCACAGGTCCGTCCGTGCCCGTGACCCGCGCGCGGTTTCCGCGACTTCGAGTCCAGGCCCCCAGGACGGTTTCCCGTGTCCCAGTCTGTCTCCGTTCCCGTACAAGGGACTGAGGCGGCGGCGCCGACCGCTGCCCATCTCCACGACTTCGTCCGCCGCGCCGCGGCCGACGCCCGACTGATCGCCTCGCTCCCCCTCGACCCGGAGGGCCGCACCTGGGTGCGGCTCGACGGTCCGGGCGGCAGCGAGGCCTGGCTCATCGGCTGGCCTCCCGGAACCGGTACGGGATGGCACGACCACGCCGAGTCGTTCGGCGCCTTCGCCACCGCGCGGGGCGCGCTCAAGGAGAACTCCCTTGCCGTGCGGCTGCCTTCGGGCGGCTGGCGGGCGCTCGAACTGAACGAGGGCGTCGACCGCGAGCGCCTGCTGCGGTCCGGCCAGGGGCGGGCCTTCGGCCGGCACCATGTGCACGAGGTGCTCAACGAGTCCCGCACCGAGCACGCCGTCTCGGTGCACGCGTACTACCCGCCGCTGCCCCTGATCCGGCGCTTCAGCCGTACCGGCCCGGTGCTGCGGCTGGAGCAGGTCGAGCGGCCGGAGGACTGGCAGTGAACATCGACGAGTTGCTGGAGCGCGTCAGGACGGGCCTGGACCGGGTGGGCCCGCGGGAGGCGTTCGCCGCGGCCGAGGCGGGGGACGCGCTGCTGGTGGACATCCGCTACGCGGCGCTGCGCGAGCGCGACGGGCTGATTCCGGGGGCGCTGGTCGTCGAACGCAACGAACTGGAGTGGCGCCTCGACCCGCTGGGCAGCCACCGCGCCCCGGAGGCGGTGAGCCACGACCTGCGGGTCGTGGTGGTGTGCAACGAGGGGTACGCGTCCTCCCTCGCGGCCGCCTCCCTGCACCAGTTGGGCCTGCACCGGGCGACCGACCTCATCGGCGGCTTCCAGGCGTGGAAGGCCGACGGCCTGCCGGTCACCGCGCCCTGAGGCCCTTGCCCGGCGTGCTCGCCCCCGCGGGCGCGCCGGTACCGCCGGGCCCCCGCCCCCGTCCCGCGGGCGGGCGGCCCCGTCGGCTGCCGCCCCAGCGCGTTCCCCCTTCCGGGCCCTCCAGCCCTGGGGTCCCCCGCCCGGCCTCCGGTGCTTCCAGCCCTGAAGGCCGGGAGCCCGCCCGGTGCTTCCGGTCCTCCGGCTCTCCCGGTCGTCCGGCCCGCCCGATCGTCCGGCCCAGCGGCGCTCCGGTCCTTCCTGGTCCCCCGGCCCGTCGTTCCCCCGGTCCTCCCCCTCCGGTCAGAACCCCTCGGGCGGCAGGTCCTCCGTGTCCTCCCCCTCCGCTTCGAGCGCCTGCCGCACCACCCGCAGGGCCATGCCCTCCGGGTAGCCCTTGCGGGCGAGCATGCCCGCGAGGCGGCGGAGCCGACGGTCACGGTCGAGCCCGCGGGTCGCCCGGAGCTTGCGGGCGACGAGCTCCCGGGCCGTCTCCTCCTCCTGCTCGGAGTCGAGCTGCCCCACCGCTTCGTCGATCAGCTCGGCGTCCACGCCCTTGGTCCGCAGCTCCCGTGCGAGGGCGCGGCGGGCGAGGCCCCGGCCGTGGTGCCGGGACTCCACCCACGCGCCCGCGAAGGCCGCGTCGTCGATCAGGCCGACGTCCTCGAAGCGGGAGAGGACCTCGTCGGCGACCTCGTCCGGGATCTCGCGTTTGCGCAGCGCGTCCGCGAGCTGCTTGCGGGTGCGCGGGGTCCCGGTGAGCAGGCGCAGGCAGATCGCCCGCGCCCGCTCAGCCGGATCCTGGGGCGACAGCTCCTTCTCGGCCCTCGACGAGTCGGCGCTGTCGCCCGGCCATTCGGTGCGCCTGGCCATGGGGTCAGGCCTTGGCGGCCGCGGTCTTGGTCGCCTTGGTGGCCTTGGCCGCCGGGGCCGGGACCGACTTCGCCGGCTCGTCCGCGGCCGGGGCGCCCGCCGCACCCGTCTCGTCCGCACCGGTGTCGGCCGCCGGGGTCTCGGGCCGGACGCCGACGCCCAGCTTCTCCTTGATCTTCCTCTCGATCTCGTTGGCGAGATCCGGGTTGTCCTTGAGGAAGTTGCGGGCGTTCTCCTTGCCCTGGCCCAGCTGGTCGCCCTCGTACGTGTACCAGGCGCCCGCCTTGCGCACGAAGCCGTGCTCGACGCCCATGTCGATCAGGCCGCCCTCGCGGCTGATGCCCTGGCCGTAGAGGATGTCGAACTCGGCCTGCTTGAAGGGGGGCGCGACCTTGTTCTTGACGACCTTGCAGCGGGTCCGGTTGCCGACCGCTTCCGTGCCGTCCTTGAGGGTCTCGATGCGGCGGATGTCGATGCGCACCGAGGCGTAGAACTTCAGCGCCCGGCCACCGGTCGTGGTCTCGGGCGAGCCGAACATCACGCCGATCTTCTCGCGGAGCTGGTTGATGAAGATCGCCGTGGTCTTCGACTGGTTCAGCGCGCTGGTGATCTTGCGGAGTGCCTGGCTCATCAGACGGGCCTGGAGACCGACGTGCGAGTCGCCCATCTCGCCCTCGATCTCCGCACGCGGCACGAGCGCCGCCACGGAGTCGATGACGATCAGGTCGAGCGCGCCGGAGCGGACCAGCATGTCCACGATCTCCAGGGCCTGCTCGCCGTTGTCGGGCTGGGACAGGATCAGGTTGTCGATGTCGACGCCGAGCTTCTGGGCGTACTCGGGGTCGAGGGCGTGCTCCGCGTCGACGAACGCGACCTGGCCGCCGGCCTTCTGCGCGTTGGCCACGGCGTGCAGGGTCAGGGTCGTCTTGCCGGAGGACTCCGGGCCGTAGATCTCCACCACACGACCACGCGGCAGGCCGCCGACGCCGAGCGCGACGTCGAGCGCGGTCGAACCGGTCGGGATGACCTCGATGGGCTCCCTGGACCGCTCGCCCATGCGCATCACTGCGCCCTTGCCGAATTGCCGTTCAATCTGTGCGAGCGCGGCGTCGAGCGCCTTCTCGCGGTCGGTTCCTGCCATGGGTTCCACCCGATTTGCTTGAGTCGATCGCTTCACGTCAAAGACGCTAACCCCTGCCACTGACAATGGGCCCCGACGTCCCTCCGACCTGTGGATAACCCAGCGGCCGGCACCCTGCCGTCCCCGTGGTTCCGGGCCGGAACCCCATAAGAATGGATGTTCGATTTTGGTGTCAAGCGAGCCACACCGGTCCGCGGCGGGGCGTCGCGGGCGCGGCCCGCGCGGGTGAACCGGGGGCCGGCGGGCCGCCGCCGGGCCGCCGGGCGGCGCCCATTCTTCGTAGCATGGCCCTCCCCTCCCGTGCTCGTCGCAGCCGTGCGGTCGCATGGGTGGCCGGCACGGGCGTCACGCTCGCCGTCGGACTGTTCGTCGTCGTCTGGACGGTCGTGGCGACGCTCCGGGCGGAGGACGGGAGCGAGCCGGCCGCCCGCACCGTGATCGGCTGGGCGCTCGTGGCCGCCGGCTGCGGCGCCCTCCGCTTCCGCCACCACCGGCCCGTCGCGGTCGCGGTGGTCACCCTGCTGGCCTGCGTCGCCTACTGGGTGGGCGCGAGGGCGGCACGGGCCGGCGGACGGCCCGAGGGGGCCGCGTGGCGGCGCTGGGCGACCGGCGTGCCCCTGGGCGGCCCTCCTGGTGCCCATGGTGGCGCTCGGCGCGCTCGCCCTGCCCGCCGCCCAGATGCGCCTCGGTTTCGCCGACGCGGGCAACGACCCGGCGACGACCTCCAGCAGGCAGGCGTACGACATGCTGGCCTCCGGTTTCGGGCCGGGCTTCAACGGGCCCCTCGTCGTGGTCGTGGACGGCGGCCACGCGCGCGTGGCGGCCGATGTGCGGCGGGCGCTGGACTCCGTCCCGGGCATCGCGGCGACCGCGGGGCCCCTGCCCACCGACGACGCGTCGGTGCGGACGGTCGTCGGGTTCCCGGAGTCGGCCCCGCAGGACGAGGCGACCTCGGAGCTTGTCCAGCGGCTGCGCACGGGCGTGCTGCCGGCGCTGGAGCGGGAGACGGGCGCCGAGCTGCTGGTCGGCGGCCCGACCGCGGCCACCGAGGACTTCGCGGCCACCGTCACCGACCGGATGCCGCTGTTCGTGGCGATCGTCGTCGGCCTGTCGGCGCTGCTCCTGCTGGTGGTGTTCCGGTCGGTGCTCATCCCGCTGAAGGCGGCCCTGCTGAACCTGGTGAGCATCGGAGCGGCGCTCGGGGTGGTCACGCTGGTCTTCCAGCACGGCTGGTTCGGTGTGCAGGCGGGCCCGATCGAGGCCTTCATCCCGGTCATGATCTTCGCGATCGTCTTCGGGCTGTCCATGGACTACGAGGTCTTCCTGCTGGCCGGATCGTCCCGGCGGTGATGCGCCTGCTGGGCCGCGGCGCGTGGTGGTTCCCGGCCGCGCGGGCCCGCCGCCTGCCGGAACCGGCGCCCGAACACCCCTGAAGGCGCTCGCGCGGGCCGCCGTCCGGCGGGGCGTCAGGCGCCTCCGGGCGGCGGGGCCTGCTCGTCCAGTTCCTTCTTGGCCCGCAGGGCCCGCTGCACCCGGGCGAGGACGGCCTCGCCGTGCCGCCGGTGGCCGTGCACGCGCGGGTCCTCCGTCACGTCGTACCTCTTCACGTACGCGCCGAGGAAGGCCTGGAGGGTGGCGACCGCCGGGATCGCGATGAGCGCCCCGACCGCGCCCAGCAGCGCCGTGCCGGCGACGACCGACCCGAAGGCGACCGCCGGGTGGATGTCGACGGTCTTCGCGGTGAGCTTGGGCTGCAGCACGTAGTTCTCGAACTGCTGGTACACCACCACGAACGCCAGCACCCACAGGGCGTACCACGGGTTCTCGGTGAAGGCGATCAGCATCGGGAGCGCACCGGCCAGGTACGTGCCGATGGTGGGGAGGAACTGGGAGACCAGGCCCACCCAGACGGCGAGCGCGGGCGCGTACGGCACCGCCAGGATCTGCAGCAGGACGTAGTGGGCGACGCCGGAGATCAGCGCCATCAGCCCGCGCGAGTAGAGGTAGCCGCCGGTCTTGTCGACGGCGATCTCCCAGGCCCGCAGCACCTCGGCCTGCTTGGCGGGCGGCAGGACGGAACACAGGGACCTGCGCAGCCGGGGCCCGTCGGCGGCGAAGTAGAACGAGAACAGGAAGATCGTCAGCAGTTTGAACAGGCCGCCGAGCACGGTCGCGGAGACGTCCAGCACGCCGCTGGCGCTGTTCTGCACGTACTTCCGCAGCCAGTCCGAGCGCAGCAGGCTGTCCTGCACCTCGACCCGGGAGAGCTCGGTGTGGAAGGTGTGGTTGATCCAGTTGATGAGCGAGTCGAGGTACCGGGGGAAGTCCTCGACCATCTCGATGATCTGCCCGGCCAGCATGGACCCGAGCAGGACGACGAACCCGACGCCCGCCGCCAGGACGGCGAAGAACACCAGGAAGGTGGCGAGCCCGCGCCGCATGCCGCGGGCGGCCATCCTGCCCACGGCGGGCTCGATCGCCAGGGCCAGGAAGAAGGCGATCAGGATGTTCAGCAAAAGGCCGATGAGCTGATGGAACGCCCAACTGCCGAGCTGGAAGCAGGCGTACAGGGCGAGGGCCAGCACCATGGCCCTCGGCAGCCAGCGGGGCATCCGCGCGACGGCGGGGGCCCCGCCCCCGGCCGGGCCGGGCGCTCCGGGCGCGGTCCTGCTCGGGGGCACGGTCGCGGGCGCGTCGGTGTCCGGTGACGCGGGGTCGCCCGTCACCGGCTCGGTGGTCGTCGTCTCGGTCTCGTCAGTCGGGGCCACGGGGCAAGTCTCGCGTACGGCTACGACATACGGCGGACCAGCCCGGACATCGCCGCCCGCGACCGTCCCGCACGGCTGCCGGCCCGTGCCTCCGCCCGACGTCCCGACGCCCCGGACCCCGGCCCCGGACCCCGTGCCTCCGCCCGCCGCACCCCTGCCTGTGCCCGCCCGCCCCCGGACGACGGCGCGGCCCGCGGGGCGCCCCGGGTCAGCGCTTGTCCGCGGGGACGTCGACGGCCGCGCAGACCGCGCGCCACACGTCCTTCGCCTCCCACCCCGCTTCCAGCGCCTGGTACACCGTCCGGCCGCCCAGTTCGGACATCACATGGTCCCGGGCGAAGGACTCGGCGTACGCCGCACCGAAGTGGTCCGCCATCCGCTCCCAGAAAATCGTCAACCGCATGCCTCGATTATCCCGCTCCTGGGAGTGCAGCCCGGTCCGCGGCCCTTGCCGAAAGCCCTTTCCGCCCTACGGTCGGAGCATGGCTGGAACTCCCCTCTCGCGCGCCGAGCACTTCATCTGGCTCACGGCCCGCGTGCTCGAACAGCGGCGGTTCGCTCACCACTTCCTGGGCGGTGGCGCCGACCCCGTGGAGGCCGCCCTGACCGCGTACCTCAACGAGGACGGGGGTTACGGACACGCCCTGGAACCGGACCTGCGCGGGCCGGTCAGCCAGCCGCTGCACACCGCGCACGCGCTGCGCGTTCTGGACTCCATTGGCCGCTGCGGCGGACTGCGCGTGGAGCGCGTCTGCCGCTACCTGACGGCGGTGTCCACCCATGAGGGGGCCCTTCCGGCGCTCCACCCCTCCATCCGGGGCTATCCGGTCGCTCCGTTCGTCCCGGTCGTGGACGATCCTCCGAGCGACCTGCTGGCCACCGGCCCGGTGGTCGGGCTGCTCCACCGCAACCAGGTGTGGCACGCGTGGCTGTTCCGCGCCACGGACTTCTGCTGGGCCGCCGTCGACGCGCTGGACAAGACCCACCCGTACGAGGTCCAGGCCGCCGTGGCGTTCCTCGACGGCGTCCCGGACCGGGCCCGCGCGGAGGCCGCCGCGGACCGGCTCGGCCGCCTGGTGCGCGACCAGCGCCTGGTGGTGCTGGACCCCCGGGAGGCGGACGGGCACCCGGTCCCGCCGGGGTACGCCCCGGGCGAGCACCACTTCCCGCACGACTACGCGCGCGTGCCGGGTTCGCTCGCCCGCCGCTGGTTCACGGACGAGGAGATGTCCCGCTCCCTGGACCTGCTCGCGGCCGAGCAGGACGAGGACGGCGGCTGGCCGATCAGGTGGCGGCGGTGGGCCCCCGGCACGGCCCTGGAGTGGCGTCCGATCGTGACGGTCGAGGCGTTGCGGACGCTGCGGGCGTACGGCCGCCCGATCGGCGGCTGAACCGGCGTCCGCCCCCATGAGCCGCCCACAGCCCGACCCCGGGGAGCCCCGGGGCCCGGCAAGCCCCCGGCCGTCAGCCGCCGAGGGCCCGTACGCCGGCCGTCACCGCGACGGCGGCGGCGACCACGACGAGGAACGGGGCGCGCAGCACCAGGGCGAGCGCCGCGGCGGCGAGCCCGGCCGCCCGGGCGTCCACGACCAGCGCGCTGTCGGTGCTGAAGGTCTGCTGGGCGGTCAGCGCGGCCAGGAGGGCCACGGGCAGCAGTGCCGCGAGCCGCTGCACCAGCGGCCGCTCCAGCGCCCCCGCGGGCACCAGGAGCCCGACCAGCTTGAGGAGGTAGCAGCCGGCGGCGGTCAGGCCTATGGCGAGCCAGACGATCATCGGTCCGTCCCCTTCTCCGTACGGTCGGCCGCGCGGCCCTGGAACCACAGCACGGCGGGCGCGGCGAGCGCCGCGACGAGCACCGGCACGCCGGCGGGCAGCACCGGCAGGAAGGCGAGGCCCAGGAGGACGGCGAGACCGGCGACCGCCCTTTCGGTGGCCGTGCGCAGCATGGGGGCCAGCAGGGCGAGGAAGACGGCCGGTCCGGCGGCGTCCAGCCCCCAGGCGTCGGTGTCGCCGATGGCCTCCGCGCCGAGCGCCCCGAGCAGCGTGGTCAGGTTCCACAGGACGTAGAGGGTCAGTCCGGTGACGGTGAAGCCGAGCCGGGCGGCGCGCCGGTCCGGCTGGGCGAGGGACACGGCCGTCGTCTCGTCGATGACCCAGTGGGCGGCGAGGGGGCGCACGGCCCGCGGCAGGGCGAGGAGCTGCGAGAGCCGCAGCCCGTAGAAGGCGTTGCGGGTGCCGAGGAAGAAGGCGCCCGCCGCGGCGGTGAACGGGTTCCCGCCGGCCGCCAGCGCGCCGACGAGGGCGAACTGCGAGGCGCCGGTGAAGACGAGCAGGCTGAGCGCGCAGGTCTGGAGGATGCTCAGGCCCGCGCTGGCGGAGGTGACGCCGAAGGCGAAGCCGGAGAGGCCGACGGCCACTCCGACGCCGAGCGCGTCGCGGACGACGGCACGGTCGGGGCGGTGGGCGGCCCCGGGACCGGTGCGCGGGGACGGGGGTGCGGGTGCGGGTGCTGTTCGATCTGCCACGGGGGCGACGTTACGAACCCGGCGGCTTCCCGGTCTTGTACGTTCTTGCGCGCTCCCGCTGGTAGGCGCCCGGAGGCACCCCGACGATCCGGGTGAAGTGGCGGTTCAGGTGGGGCTGGTCGGTGAAGCCGACGGTGACGGCGGCGGCCGCCGGGGCCGTACCCGACTCCAGCAGCCGGCGGGCCGTGCGCACGCGCGCGTTGGTCAGCCAGGTGTGCGGGGGCATGCCGTAGGCGGCCTTGAACGCGCGGAGCAGGGCGAACGGGCTGGTGCCGAGCTCGCCGGCGAGCTGTTCCAGCGACGGCGGATCGGCCATGCGCTGCCGGAGGAGTTCCTGGGCCAGGGCGGCCGTGCGGGCCCCCGCGGCGAGCGGTTCGCGCCGGGGGAGCGGGCGGCCGTGGCGGCGCAGCAGCCGGGCCACGGCCACCCGCAGGAGGCTGTCGGCGGCGAGCGCGTTGCCCTCCTCGGCGGCCCGGTGGACGGCCCGGATGAGCAAGGCGGTGTCCTCGTCCTCGACGATGGTCTCGGCGAAACCGACCGTGCCGCGCAGGGTCGTCTCCTCGCGCGCTATCGAGCCGACGAGCGCCGTCGACGGGTAGAGGGTCGCGTATGACCAGCCCTCCGGCACCCCGGCGTGGGCCGAGTGCGGCACCTCCGGGTTGATCATGACGACGGTGCCGGGGCGGGCCCGGATGGTGCCCTCCGGCATGACGACGTCCTCCACCCCGCGCCGCACCGCCCCGAAGACGTACCCCTCATGGCTGTGCCGGGTGAACGAGTGGCGTACGTAGCGGGCGCGGAGCAGGTCGAGCCCGGGCACGGCCGGATACTGCCAGTGCCTGGCCCACTCGCCGTCCCGCCCGTTCTCCCGCCCGCTCGCCATTCCTCCATTCTGCGCCCGGGCCCGCGCTCCCGACCTGCGTGTCCACTGCCCGGACCGCCGCGGGCTGCGTTGCCGCGCCGCATTGTCAGTGGCGGGGTGCACGATGGGGGGCATGGCCAGGACTGCGCTCGACTCCTTCTCCCCCGCGACCCGCGGCTGGTTCACGGGGGCCTTCAGCGCGCCCACCGCGGCGCAGGAGGGCGCGTGGCGTGCCATCGGGGAGGGGGCCGACGTCCTGGTCGTCGCGCCGACCGGGTCAGGCAAGACGCTGGCCGCGTTCCTCGCGTCGCTTGACCGGCTCGCGTCCACGCCGCCGCCCGCCGACGCGAAGAAGCGCTGCCGTGTGCTGTACGTGTCCCCGCTGAAGGCGCTCGCCGTCGACGTGGAGCGGAACCTGCGCAGTCCGCTGACCGGCATCCGTCAGGAGTCCGTCCGCCTCGGTCTGCCCGAGCCGGACGTGCGGGTGGGCATCCGCTCGGGCGACACCCCCGCCGCCGAGCGGCGTTCGCTGGCCACCAGGCCCCCGGACATCCTGATCACCACCCCGGAGTCGCTGTTCCTGATGCTCACCTCCGCCGCGCGGGACGCGCTGTCCGGCGTCGAGACGGTGATCCTGGACGAGGTCCACGCCGTGGCCGGCACGAAGCGGGGCGCCCACCTGGCCCTCTCCTTGGAGCGGCTCGACGAGCTGCTGCCCCGCCCGGCCCGCCGCATCGGCCTGTCCGCGACCGTACGGCCGGTGGACGAGGTGGCCCGCTATCTGTCGCCGCAGCGCAGGGTGGAGATCGTCCAGCCCGCCTCCGGGAAGGAGTTCGACCTCTCCGTGGTGGTCCCGGTCGAGGACCTCAGCGAGCTGGGGGCTCCTCCGTCGAGGGCGGGCGGAGGCTCGCCCCCGGACGCGGACCAGGCCGAGCGGCCGTCGATCTGGCCGCATGTCGAGGAGCGGATCGCCGACCTCGTCCAGGCGCACCGGTCGACCATCGTGTTCGCCAACTCCCGGCGGCTGGCCGAGCGGCTGTGCAACCGGCTCAACGAGATCGCCTATGAGCGGGCCACGGGCGAGGCGCTCCCCGAGGGCCACTCCCCCGCCGACCTGATGGCGCAGTCCGGCGCCGCGCAGGGCGCCCCGCCCCTGCTGGCCCGGGCGCACCACGGTTCGGTGTCCAAGGAGCAGCGGGCCCTGGTCGAGGAGGACCTCAAGGCGGGCCGTCTGCCGGCCGTGGTGGCGACCTCCAGCCTGGAGCTGGGCATCGACATGGGCGCGGTGGACCTGGTGGTGCAGGTCGAGTCGCCCCCGTCGGTCGCCTCCGGCCTCCAGCGCGTGGGCCGCGCGGGGCACCAGGTGGGCGCCGTGTCCACGGGCGTGGTGTTCCCCAAGTACCGCGGCGACCTGGTGCAGGCGGCCGTCGTCACCGAGCGGATGCGCTCCGGCGCCATCGAGTCGATGCGGATCCCGTCCAACCCGCTGGACGTGCTGGCCCAGCAGCTGGTCGCCATGGTGGCGCTGGACACCTGGCAGTTCGACGACCTGCTCGCCATGGTCCGGCGGGCGGCGCCGTTCGCGTCCCTTCCGGAGTCGGCGTTCACCGCCGTCCTGGACATGCTCGCGGGGCGGTACCCGTCGGACGCCTTCGCGGAGCTGCGCCCGCGCGTGGTGTGGGACCGCGTCACCGGTGCGGTGACCGGCAGGCCGGGCGCGCAGCGCCTCGCCGTGACCTCCGGCGGCACGATCCCCGACCGGGGCCTGTTCGGCGTCTTCCTGGCGGGCTCCGACCCCAAGAAGGGCGGCGGCCGGGTCGGGGAGCTCGACGAGGAGATGGTGTACGAGTCGCGTGTCGGTGACGTGTTCACCCTCGGCACCTCGTCGTGGCGCATCGAGGACATCACCCGCGACCGGGTGCTGGTCTCCCCGGCGCCCGGCGTGCCGGGCCGGCTCCCGTTCTGGAAGGGGGATCAGCTGGGCCGCCCGCTGGAGCTGGGCCGCGCGGTGGGCGCCTTCCTGCGCGAGGTCGGGTCCCTCGCACCGGACGACGCGCGGCTGCGGCTGCTGGCGGCGGGCCTGGACGCCTGGGCGGCGGACAACGTCCTGGCGTACCTGGACGAGCAGCGCCAGGCGTGCGGCCATGTGCCCGACGACCGGACCATCCTGGTGGAGCGGTTCCGCGACGAGCTGGGCGACTGGCGCGTGGTGGTGCACTCGCCGTTCGGCGCGCAGGTGCACGCCCCCTGGGCGCTCGCCCTGGGGGCCCGGCTCTCCGAGCGGTACGGCATGGACGCCCAGGTGATGCACGCCGACGACGGCATCGTGCTGCGGCTGCCCGACGCGGACCTGATGGGCCTGGACCTGCTGGACCAGGCACCGGCCGCCCCCGGCCTGGAGTACGACGACGAGAAGGCGCCGGTGGGCGCCGCGGACGTGCTGTTCGACCAGGGCGAGGTCGACCAGATCGTCACGGACCAGGTGGGCGGTTCGGCGCTGTTCGCGTCCCGGTTCCGCGAGTGCGCCGCCCGGGCGCTGCTGCTGCCGCGCCGCAACCCCGGGAGGCGCACGCCGTTGTGGCAGCAGCGGCAGCGCGCCGCCCAACTGCTCCAGGTGGCGAGCGAGTTCGGCTCGTTCCCCATCGTCCTGGAGGCGATCCGGGAGTGCCTCCAGGACGTCTTCGACGTCCCCGGCCTCAAGGAGCTGATGGGCGACATCGAGTCCCGTCGCGTCCGGCTCGTCGAGGTCACCACCCCCGAGCCGTCCCCCTTCGCCCGGTCCCTCCTCTTCGGCTATGTGGCGCAGTTCCTGTACGAGGGCGACTCGCCGCTCGCCGAGCGCCGGGCCGCCGCCCTGTCCCTGGACTCCCGGCTGCTGTCCGAGCTGCTGGGCCAGGCGGAGCTGCGCGAGCTGCTCGACGCGGACGTGCTGGCCGAGCTGGAGGCGGAGCTGCAGTGGCGCACGGAGGACCGGCGGGTCAAGGACGTGGAGGGGGTGGCCGACGTCCTGCGGGTCCTCGGGCCGCTCACCGACGCCGAGCTCGTCGAGCGCGGCGCCGACCCGGAGTGGCCCCGGCACCTGGCGAAGACCCGCCGGGCCATCCAGGTCCGTGTCGCGGGCGCCGGCCACTGGGCGGCCGTCGAGGACGCGGGCAGGCTGCGCGACGCCCTCGGCACGGCCCTGCCGGTCGGCGTGCCGGAGGCGTTCACCGAGCCGGTCAAGGACCCGCTCGGCGACCTCCTCGCGCGGTACGCGCGCACCCACGGCCCCTTCACCTCCGCCCACGCCGCCGCCCGGTTCGGTCTAGGCGCCGCCGTCACCGACGGCGCCCTGCACCGCCTGGCCGCCGCGGGCCGCGTGGTCCAGGGCGAATTCCACCCTTCCGGCATCGGCCAGGAGTGGTGCGACGCGGCCGTACTGCGCCGGCTGCGCCGCCGCTCGCTCGCCGCTCTCCGGCACGAGCTGGAACCGGTGCCGCCGGCCGCGCTCGCCACCTTCCTGCCCCAGTGGCAGCACCTGGGCGGCAACAACCTGCGGGGCATCGACGGCCTCGCCCGCGCGGTCGAGCAGTTGCAGGGCGCGCCCGTCCCCGCCTCGGCGCTCGAGAAGCTGGTGCTGCCGTCCCGCGTCGCCGGGTACAGCCCCGCCATGCTCGACGAGCTCACGACCACGGGCGAGGTCGTATGGGCGGGAGCGGGAGCCCTGCCCGGAAAGGACGGCTGGGTCTCCCTCTACCTGGCCGATGCCGCGCCGCTGCTGCTGCCGCAGCCCCATCCGCTGGAGCTCACCGCACTGCACGAGTCGGTGCTCGCCACGCTCTCCGGCGGCTACGGCCTGTTCTTCCGCCAGATCGCCGACCAGATCCGCGCCACCACGCACCCGGAGGCGACCGACCCCCAGCTGGCCGACGCCCTGTGGGACCTCGCCTGGTCGGGCCGGCTCACCAACGACACCCTGGCCCCGCTGCGCGCCGTGCTCGGTTCGGGGCGTACGGCGGGCTCCACCGCCCACCGCGCCAGGCGCACCGTCCCCCGCGGCCGGTACGGCACGCTGGCCGCCGCGGCGCGCACGGCCTCCCGTTCCGGCCCGCCCACCGTCAGTGGCCGCTGGGCACTCCTCCCGCCGCCGGAGCCGGAGCCCACCCACCGGGCCCACGCCCTGGCGCGCACCCTGCTGGACCGGCACGGCGTGGTCACCCGGGGAGCGGTGGCCGCCGAGGGCGTGGAGGGCGGCTTCTCGGCGACGTACCGCGTCCTGTCGGCGTTCGAGGACAGCGGCCAGGCCCGCCGCGGCTATGTCGTCGAGGGGCTGGGAGCGGCGCAGTTCGCCATGGACGGCGCCGTCGACCGTCTCCGCGCGGCGGCCAACGCCCGTGACCGGGCCGAACCGGGCGCCCCCCAGAGCGCGGTCGTCCTCGCCGCCGCCGACCCGGCCAACGCGTACGGCGCCGCCCTGCCCTGGCCGGAGCCCCCGACGGGCGCCGGTCACAAGCCCGGTCGCAAGGCGGGCGCGCTGGTCGTCCTCGTCGACGGCGAGCTGACCCTGTACGTGGAGCGCGGCGGCAAGACCGTGCTGTCCTGGCCCGCCGAGCCGGACGACCCGTCCCTCCGGGCCGCCGCCGAGGCCCTCGCGGCCACCGCCCGGGCGGGCGCCCTGGGCACCGTCACGGTCGAGCGGATCAACGGCGCAGCGGCCCTCACCTCGCCGTTGTCGGGCTCCCTGGAAGCGGCGGGTTTCCACGCGACCCCCCGCGGCCTCCGCCTCCGCGCCTGACCCGCCCGCGGCCCGTCCGGGACGCCCGGGACGCCGCTCGACGCCGCCCGGGCCTCACGGGTCGCCCCACGGGCGCCGGGCTCCCCCGCCAAGCGCCGCCCCTCGCGCCCCCGCGCCGCCCTCGCACGCCGCCGCGTCCCGCATCATGGATCCATGCCCGAAGGAGACACCGTCTGGCTGACCGCCCACCGCCTGCACGCCGCCCTGGCGGGCCGGCCCCTGACCCGCTCCGACCTCCGCGTCCCGCGCCTGGCCACCGTCGACGTCACCGGGCGGACGCTGCTGGACGTCACCCCGCGCGGCAAGCACCTCCTCACCCGCATCGAAGGCGGGCTCACCCTCCACTCCCACCTCCGGATGGACGGCTCCTGGCGCGTCTACACCCCCGGTCAGCGCTGGAACGGCGGCCCCGACCACCAGATCCGGGCCATCCTCGGCACCGCCACCCACACGGCCGTGGGCTACCGCCTCCCGGTCCTCGACCTGATCCGCACCAGCGACGAGTCCTCCGTCGTGGGCCATCTCGGGCCCGACCTCCTGGGGCCGGACTGGGACGCCGAGGAAGCCGTGCGCAGGGTGTGCGCCGATCCCTCGCGCCCGCTCGGCGAGGCGCTGCTCGACCAGCGGAACCTCGCGGGCATCGGCAATGTGTACAAGTGCGAGCTGGCGTTCATGGCACGGGTCACGCCCTGGCTCCCCGTCGGCGAGCTCGAGCCCGGCGTCCCCGAACGGCTGATCGCCACCGCCCACCGGCTTTTGGAGGCGAACAAGGAGCGCTTCGACCGGCGGACCATCCTCACCACCGACCGCCCGGACCGGAAGCTCTACGTCTACAGCCGGAAGAACCACCCCTGCTACCGCTGCGGGACGCTCATCCGCCGCCAGGAGGAGTCGGGCCGCGACCGCATCTCCTACTGGTGCCCGGGCTGCCAGTCCGGCCCGGCACCCCCGGCTCGGCCGGGCGGGTGAACACAACCCCGAGGCGCTCCACCCGGCGGGTGAACGGGGCCGGGCGAACCCGTCGTGGGGCCCGCCGTCCGGTGTGACCAGCGCCCCCGTTCAGGACCGGCCGGACCTTTCACCCGAACGGTGGTGCAGCCATACCGCCGTGAGGCGCAGGAGCCTGGAGCGGGTGCGCGCCGCGGGCGCCGTGCGGGCCGAGGCCACGTGCACGGGCAACAGGCTCAGTCCCCAGCCGCCCGCCGCCACGGTGCCCTCCACGAGCCCCGCCTGACCGGGCGTCAGCGCCAGCCTCAACACCGCCCACCACCACAGCCCGCCCACCACCAGTGCGAGAACGAGGGCGGGCAGCGGAATCCGTCGCCGTACCATGGCCGCCTCCTCCGGTCGACGCTAGACCGGGACGATCACATGGCGGGAGGGCGTACCGGTGCGCGCCTCCGGCGCACGCCGGGCGCTTCGGTACACCCTCCCGTTCATGTTCTTCCCGTCCCGGCGCTCAACGTCCAGCGCTCGACGGGATCACGGGTTGTCCGCCTGGCGGCTCTCCGCCTGGAACATCCACGCGTGCTTCTCGAGGTCCGCGGTGAGGGCGATCAGGAGGTCCTGGGAGACCGGGTCCGGCTTGTCGGTGGTCTCGATCCGCTCCCGCATACGGCCGATCACGACCACGAGCGCATCGACCATGATCCTGACCGCTTCGTCGTCCTTGATCCAGCCGGTCGGCACGTTCTTGATCGCCGTGCTGGACGCGACCGTGCCGGCTCGGCCGTCCGGGGTGACGCCCAGGGCCGACGCGCGCTCCGCCATGACGTCGGAGTGCTGGCGGGCGGTGGCCACGACCTCGTCCAGCTGAAGGTGGATCGAGCGGAACCGCGGCCCGACCACGTTCCAGTGCACCTGCTTGGCCACGAGGGACAGGTCCACGGCGTCGATCAACGCGCCCTGCAGGGCTTCGCCGACCACCTTCAGGTCGGCGTCGGACAGCGGGCTCTTGACGACAGACATTCCGAATCCTCCGTTCCCGGCGCGCGACGGGATCGCACGCCCGACCACCATTGCACATATGACCTAAAACGGGCATTCGGAGTAAACGAAAGCCCCGGTCGGCCATTCGGGTACCCGACCGGGGCTCAGCCCAAAACGTGCGATCTCCGAAGAGAGTCCCGCATGCCCTCGTGCGAGCGCTCGCAGGAGCGCGGCTGAGGGCACTCAGGCGGCGACGACGTCCACCGCCTCCGCTGGTGCCTTGATGGTCACCCGCTCGGTCGGCACGCCTGCCACCGACGTCACGGACACAGAATTGAGCATCGGGCGTACTGGTGCCGGCACCGGCTCACTCGCCGCTGCCGATTCGGCCAGCTCAGCCAGCGAGAGCTCGTCGCTCACCTCTCGCATGAGCTCGGACATCCGTACGTCAAGCGCGTCGCAGATCGCGGAGAGCAGCTCGGAGGAAGCCTCCTTCTGCCCCCGCTCCACCTCGGAGAGATAGCCGAGCGAAACTCGGGCGGACGAGGAGACTTCGCGCAGAGTACGGCCCTGGCGCTGGCGCTGCCGACGCAGCACGTCACCCAACAGGCGACGGAGCAGAATCATCGGTGGCTCCCTCCTCGGACCGTGTAGCCGCATCCTTCACGCCCCACCGTACCGCCTCGCGCTGCGGCCGTGCGGGGAGCGATGACGTGTTCACTCAGGGCTGCAAACATCAGTTCCCCCCGTTCTGTTCCGTATCCTGTGCCCGCGCATTTCCCGAGAGTTCGCCCACGAGCAGTTCCAGCACGCTCCGTACACTCTCTCTACGAATTTCCGCACGGTCGCCGTTCAATCGCAGTGCGGCGACTTTCCCCGCACCGAGGGCCCCGCCGGCCGGTCCGCAGACGGCGACGTACACCGTCCCCACGGGCTGTCCGTCCTGCGGGTCGGGACCCGCCACACCGGTCGTCGCGATGCCCCATCCGGCCGCCAGCCGGTCCCGCACACCTGCCGCCATCTGCAGCGCGACATCCGGATCGACCGCACCGCGCCGCTCCAGCAGGGCCGCGTCCACACCGAGCAGGTCACGCTTCAGTGCGGTCGCGTACGCCGTGACCGACCCCCGGAAGGCTCGCGAGGCGCCGGGCACGGACGTCAGTTCCGCCGCCACCAGACCACCGGTGAGCGACTCGGCGACCGCGACCGTCTGGTCACTCTCCGCGAGGAGGGCCAGGGCGCGTGCCGCCGCGGTCATCGTCCCGGCTCCGTCCCGGTGCGCGGCGGCGCCTTCAGCGCGCGCTCGGCCGCGAGCCCCCGGCGCCGCAGGACCACCGCCTGCCGCACGTAGTCGAGCCCGGTCACGACCGTCAGCACGACGGCCACCGCCATCACCCAGAAGCGCAGGGTCGCCAGCGGCCCGGTCAGCGCCAGGACGTACATCCCGACCGCCGTGCCCTGCGCCAGCGTCTTCATCTTGCCGCCGCGGCTGGCCGGAATGACTCCGTGGCGGATCACCCAGAACCGCATCAGGGTGATGCCCAGCTCCCGGAAGAGGATCACTCCGGTCACCCACCAGGGCAGGTCGCCCAGCGCCGACAGGCAGATCAGGCCGGCCGCCATGATCGCCTTGTCGGCGATCGGGTCGGCGATCTTCCCGAAGTCCGTGACCAGGTTGTACGCGCGGGCCAGGTGGCCGTCGAAGATGTCGGTGATCATGGCGACGGCGAACGCCGCCCATGCCCACGCCCGCCACGCCGGGTCGTAGCCGCCGTCCTGGAGCAGGAGCACGACGAACGCCGGCACGAGCACCAGCCGCACCATGGTGAGGATGTTGGCGATGTTCCACAGGCTGGCCTGATTGACCGCCGCGGCTCCCAGCTTGCCGCCGGGCGCCGGCCTACCCGTACCGCCCGCGGCGGAGGCCGGGGCTCCGGTCATCTGCCCGCCTCCTCAAGACACTGGGCCACCAGGTCGACGCCCTCCGTGCCGACGACCTTGGCCGTCACCATCCGGCCCGGCACCAGCCCGTCGGCCGACGTGAAGACCACCTGGCCGTCGGTCTCGGGCGCCTGGTGCGCGGCACGCCCGACGGCGCCGTCGCCGCCCGGCGTCGTGTCCACCGACTCGACCAGCACCTCCAGGGTCTCGCCGAGCCGCTCCTCCGCGCGCTGCGCGGTCAGCTCCTCCGCGAGGCGCGACAGGTGGGCGAGCCGCTCGTCGACGACCTCCTGGTCGAGCTTGTCCTCGTACGTGGCGGCTTCGGTGCCGTCCTCGTCCGAGTACCCGAACACGCCGATGGCGTCGAGCCGGGCGTGCGTGATGAAGCGTTCCAGCTCCGCGAAGTCCTCCTCGCGCTCGCCGGGGAACCCGACGATGAAGTTGGACCGCACACCGGCCTGCGGCGCCTTGCCCCGGATGGTGTCCAGCAGCTCCAGGAACCGGTCGGTGTCCCCGAAGCGCCGCATCGCGCGCAGCACGTCGGGGGCCGAGTGCTGGAAGGACAGGTCGAAGTAGGGGGCGACCTTCTCCGTCGACGTCAGGACGTCGATGAGCCCGGGCCGCATCTCGGCCGGCTGGAGGTAGCTGACGCGGACGCGCTCGATGCCGTCGACCGCGGCGAGCTCGGGCAGCAGCGTCTCCAGGAGCCGGATGTCGCCGAGGTCCTTGCCGTACGAGGTGTTGTTCTCGGAGACCAGCATGATCTCCTTCACGCCCTGTCCGGCCAGCCAGCGCGTCTCGCCCAGCACGTCGCTGGGGCGCCGGGACACGAAGGAGCCGCGGAAGGACGGGATGGCGCAGAACGAGCAGCGGCGGTCGCAGCCGGAGGCGAGCTTCACCGAGGCGACGGGGCTGGTGTCCAGCCGGCGGCGCAGCGGCGCGCGCGGCCCGGACGCGGGCGCGACACCCTCGGGCAGGTCCTCGGGGGCGGGCGCGGGCTCCTCCTGCGCGTGGCCCGGCAGGGCGATCCCGGCGGCGGCCTCCTGGCGCTGCACCGGGCTGAGGGGCAGCAGCTTGCGCCGGTCGCGCGGGGTGTGGGCCTCCACGCTCCCGCCGCTCAGGATGGTCTGGAGGCGGGTGGAGATGTCGGCGTAGTCGTCGAAGCCCAGGACGCCGTCGGCCTCGGGGAGCGCCTCGGCCAGCTCCTTGCCGTACCGCTCGGCCATGCAACCGACGGCGACGACGGCCTGGGTGCGGCCGTGGTCCTTGAGATCATTCGCTTCGAGCAGGGCGTCGACGGAGTCCTTCTTGGCGGCCTCGACGAAGCCGCAGGTGTTGACGACCGCGACGTCCGCGTCGGCGGCTTCCTCGACGAGCTCCCAGCCGTCCGCTGCCAAGCGGCCTGCGAGCTCCTCCGAGTCCACCTCGTTACGGGCGCAGCCAAGAGTGACAAGGGCGACGGTACGGCGTTCGGGCATGGACTCAAGACTACTTCGTCCCAGCGACACCCCCGCCGCTCAGGGGTCCCGGCGGCACCTCCCCGCCCGTCCCGCCGCACGACGGGACGGTCGCCCCCGCTGCCCCGCCCGCGAAACCACCCGGTCCGGTGGTCCGCCGCCGCCCCCGCCCCCGCCCCGGGCGCACCCGGCCCCAGGCCCGCCCGCGCCCCGGGCCACGGCCCGCCCGCGCCCCGGCCCGCCCCGTCCCGCGCCCCCCGTGGCCGCACCGGAAGAAGACGAAACCCCGGGGCGGTGAACCGCCCCGGGGAAGAACCACCTCACCGACCGCGCCCCTGCGGTCACCCGCACGGGGCGGTCATCCGACCTCGGGGTCGCCCTTGGTGTAGGTGAGGCGCTCGACCTGGCCGGGCTCGAACTCGTCGGCGACCTTCTTGCCGTTCACGAAGATCTCGATCGCCCCGGCGTTGCCCAGGATCAGGTCCAGCCGCTCGTCGTCCTGGAAGGTCTTGGAGTCGCCCTTGAGGAGCAGCCCGTCGAAGAGGAGCTTGCCGTCGCGGGCCTTGGCGGAGATCCAGCTCTTGTCGTCGATCGCGGTGAGCTTGACCGTCACCTTGTCCTTGGGCGCGGCGGCGATGGCGCTCTCGGACGGTGCGGGCGGCGGGGCGACCACCTTGGGCGGCTTGGGCTTGCCGGTGGCCTTCTGCGCCGGGGCCGGGCCCTCGGCGACATGGGTGGAGCGCGATCCGCCGCCGTCCCCGTTGAACAGGGTGAAGCCGACGAAGCCGATCACCGCCACGATGGCGGCGACCATGGCGGCCGTCCAGTTGGGCCGCCGCCGCTCCGGGCGGATGCGTTCGGCCTCGAACAGCGGTGCGGCGGGCGTGGGCGACGGGCGGCCGCCGTGCGCGGCGTCGTACTGCTCGACCAGGGCCGCGGGGTCGAGGCCGACCGCGCGGGCGAGCGTGCGGACGTGGCCACGGGCGTACACGTCGCCGCCGCACCGGGAGAAGTCGTCCTCCTCGATGGCGTGCACGATGGGGATGCGGACGCGCGTGGAGGTGCTGACCTCCTCCACCGTCAGACCCGCGTCGATACGTGCCTGCTGCAGCGCACGGCCGATCGAGGGCCGGTCGTCCTCGGGATTGTCAGGGACGTCCGCGACGCCCTCGGCGCCCGCGGTACGCGTGTCGTCCGTGGTGTCGGGGGTCGAAGGACGGTCGTCTTCGGGGGATTTGCCGATGGACACGGGGGCGCCTTTCGAGCGTGTAACCACCTGCTGGAGGTTCAGTCTATGGGTGGTACGAAAGGGTGGAGCAACCGGGCGGACGCACTTTGTACGCCATCGGAATGGCCGGGCGTCCGAGGGGCGGGACAACTGCCCCCGCCCCTCCTTCCAACTTGACGTACGGCGGAGGGAAACGGTTGCTCCCGAACTTGTCACGCGGAGAGTCCTACGACTCCGACTCCCCCCGGATGACGGCGAGTACTCCATCCAGCTCATCCGGTTTGACAAGGACGTCCCGCGCCTTGGACCCCTGGCTCGGTCCGACGATGTTGCGCGACTCCATCAGGTCCATCAGCCGGCCCGCCTTGGCGAAGCCCACGCGCAGCTTGCGCTGGAGCATGGACGTCGAGCCGAACTGGGTGGTGACGACCAGCTCGGCGGCCTGGCACAGCAGGTCGAGGTCGTCGCCGATGTCCTCGTCGATCTCCTTCTTCTGCTTGGTGCCGACCGTGACGTCGTCGCGGAAGACGGGCGCCATCTGGTCCTTGCAGTGCCGTACGACCGCCTGGACCTCCTCCTCGGTGACGAAGGCGCCCTGCATGCGGACCGGCTTGTTGGCCCCCATCGGCAGGAACAGGCCATCGCCCTTGCCGATCAGCTTCTCGGCGCCCGGCTGGTCGAGGATGACCCGGCTGTCGGCGAGCGACGAGGTGGCGAAGGCGAGCCGGGACGGCACGTTCGCCTTGATGAGGCCGGTGACGACGTCGACCGAGGGCCGCTGGGTGGCCAGCACGAGGTGGATGCCGGCGGCGCGCGCCAGCTGGGTGATGCGGACGATCGCGTCCTCGACGTCCCGGGGCGCGACCATCATCAGGTCGGCCAGCTCGTCGACGATGACCAGGAGGTACGGGTAGGGCTGGAGCTCGCGCTCGCTGCCCTCCGGCGGCTTGACCTTGCCGGCGCGCACGGCGGCGTTGAAGTCGTCGATGTGCCGGTAGCCGTACGCCGCGAGGTCGTCGTAGCGCAGGTCCATCTCCCGCACCACCCACTGGAGGGCCTCGGCGGCCCGCTTGGGGTTGGTGATGATCGGCGTGATCAGGTGCGGGATGCCCTCGTAGGCGGTCAGCTCGACCCGCTTGGGGTCGACGAGCACCATCCGGACGTCCTCGGGGGTCGCCCTTATCATCACCGAGGTGATCAGGCAGTTGATGCACGACGACTTGCCGGACCCGGTGGCACCGGCGACCAGGATGTGCGGCATCTTCGCGAGGTTGGCCATCACGTAGCCGCCCTCGACGTCCTTGCCGAGCGCCACCAGCATCGGGTGGTCGTCCTCGGCGGCGTCCGCGAGGCGCAGCACGTCGCCGAGGTTGACCATCTCGCGGTCGGTGTTGGGGATCTCGATGCCCACGGCGGACTTGCCGGGGATCGGGGAGATGATCCGTACGTCGGGGCTGGCGACGGCGTACGCGATGTTCTTCGTCAGCGCCGTGATCCGCTCGACCTTCACGGCCGGGCCCAGCTCCACCTCGTACCGGGTGACCGTCGGACCGCGGGTGAAGCCGGTGACGGCGGCGTCCACCTTGAACTCGGAGAACACGTTCGTCAGTGACGCGACGATCGCGTCGTTGGCGGCGCTGCGTGTCTTCCCGGGGCCGCCGCGCTCCAGCAGGTTGAGCGACGGGAGGGCGTAGGTGATGTCCCCGGCGAGCCGGAGCTGCTCGGCGCGCTGCGGCAGTTCCTGCGGCTCGTCGCGGACGGGTGCGGGCTTGGTGAGGTCCGGTACGAGGCCGCCGGGCGTCTGCGCCTCCCGCGCGGGCGGTACGGAGCCGGTGTCGCCGGCCCCGCGCGCAACCCGCGCGCCCCGGGTGTCCCTGGCCTCCCGGGCGTCCCGTCCCCGGTCGCCGGTCACGTCCCGCGTCAGGTCGGCGACCACCGGGGAGGGCGGCATGCCGTTGAGCACGGCACCGTCCAGCGCGGCGGCCGCGGCGGCGGCCACGTCGACGGCGTCCAGGGGCCGGTCGAAGTCCGGCTCGGCGGCCGGGGCGGCCGCCCTGCGGGGCCGCCTGCGCCGGGTGAGCGCCTCCTCCTCGGCGTCCTCGGGGTCGTACGCCGAGGGCTGCGCCCCGCCCCGCCGGGAGCGGGCGGGCAGTGCCTCGCGCCACTGCTCGTCGTACCGCTCGTCGTCGACGCCCACCTCGCCGGGGAGGGGCTCGACGATGCCGAGCCGTACGCCGAGCGCCCGCAGCCGCTGCGGGATGGCGTTGACGGGGGTGGCCGTGACGACGAGCAGTCCGAACACGGTGAGCAGCACCAGCATCGGTACGGCGAGGACCTCGCCCATCATGAAGATCAGCGGCTTGGAGGCGGCCCAGCCGATCAGACCGCCCGCGTCGCGCACCGCCTCGCTGCCCAGGTCCCGCCCGGGCGAGCCGCAGGCGATGTGCACCTGGCCGAGTACGCCGATGACGAGCGCGGACAGGCCGATCACGATCCGCCCGTTGGCCTCCGGCTTCTCGGGGTGGAGGATCAGCCGGACGGCGATGGAGCCGACGAGGAGCGGGGCGAGCAGGTCGAGCCGGCCGAAGGCGCCGGTCACCAGCATCTCCACCAGGTCGCCCACCGGGCCCTGGAGGTTGGCCCAGGTCCCGGCCGCGACGATCAGGGCGACGCCGAGCAGCAGCAGCGCCAGGCCGTCCTTGCGGTGCGCCGGGTCGAGCCCCTTGGCGCCGCGCCCTATGCCGCGGAGCATGGCGCCGACCGCGTGGGCGAGGCCCAGCCAGAGGGCGCGCACGAGCCGGTAGACGCCCGCGGTCGGGGAGGGTGCCGTCCTCGGCGCGGCCTTCTTGGCCGCCGCCTTCCTGGCGGGTGCCTTCCTCGCGCCCCGGGCGGCGGGCCCGGCCGCCTTCGCGGATGCGGACTTCTTCGCGGGGGGCTTGGCCGGGGCGGCCTTCTTCGCCGCGCCGGTGGTACGGCCGGCGCGCGGCCGCGCGGTGCCCGCCGCGCCCTGGGAACCCTTGCCGGACGTACGTGAGGCCATGGTGGTGAGGTTACCGGTGTGGGGCGCGGTGGACACGTGTGCCCACCGCTTCACCCGTTCGTGTCGTCCCGGCGGACGCGCGGTGCTGACGCGCACTCAGCGGGACGGCGTGCCGCACGGGCGACGCCGTCAACAGGGGGGCGGGACGGGACCCGCCGTCCTTCGGTGGGCGGGCCCGCCGTTCTTCACCGGACGGTCGGTCGCCGGAGGGTCAGTTCTGCGCCGGCGGCAACGGCGGGCCGCCGCTGCCGGTTCCGGGTTCGAGCGCGTCCAACGCCCGGCGCAGCCCGGTGAGTTTGCGTTCCAGGTGCGCGGCGGTGGCGACGGCCGCGGCGTCCGCCGAGTCGTCGTCGAGCTGCTTGGACAGCGCCTCCGCCTGCTCCTCGACCGCCGCGAGCCGCGCGGACGGTTCCGCCAGGAGGCCGGGGGACTCCTTGACCGTTCCGCCCTGGCCGCCGCCCTCGAGCTGGAGGCGCAGCAGCGCCGCCTGCTCGCGCAGCTGACAGTTCTTCATGTACAGCTCGACGAAGACGGAGACCTTGGCGCGCAGTACCCAGGGGTCGAACGGCTTGGAGATGTAGTCGACGGCCCCGGCCGCGTACCCCCGGAAGGTGTGGTGCGGGCCGTGGTTGATCGCCGTCAGGAAGATGATCGGGATGTCCCGTGTCCGTTCCCGACGCTTGATGTGCGCGGCGGTCTCGAAACCGTCCATTCCTGGCATCTGGACGTCCAGCAGAATGACCGCGAAGTCGTCCGTCAGCAGCGCTTTGAGCGCTTCCTCCCCTGACGATGCCCGCACCAGCGTCTGATCGAGCGCAGAGAGGATGGCCTCCAGCGCCAGCAGATTCTCCGGTCGGTCATCGACCAGGAGGATCTTGGCCTTCTGCACCATGGCCCGTCCTCCTCGCCCCGGCAGTTGGCCGGGCGCCGCCCCAGGGGACGACTCCCTTGCGCCGTCCGTCCTTGTGCCGGTCATGGTAGCCGCACCCCGCCTGTCACCACACCCTGTCACCGCGATGTCACTGTGCACATAGCAGAAACGTAGTGGGAGACCAGAAGGTTCCCCGAACAGCGCCCTCTCACACGCTTTCAACCACAGTCAGTCAGCAACTCGCCAGGTTTTTCCTCGCCACCGCTCACTCTCCGCTCATCCACTGCTCCATGACGGCGAGCAGATGATCCGGATCCACCGGCTTCGTAACGTAATCGGAAGCGCCCGACTCGATCGCCTTCTCGCGGTCGCCCTTCATCGCCTTCGCGGTGAGCGCGATGATCGGCAGGCCGGCGAACTGCGGCATGCGCCTGATCGCGGTGGTCGTCGCATAGCCGTCCATCTCGGGCATCATGATGTCCATCAGTACGACCGTCACATCGTCGTGCTGCTCCAGGACTTCGATGCCCTCCCGGCCGTTCTCCGCGTACAGCACCGACAGCCCGTGCTGCTCCAGCACGCTGGTGAGCGCGAAGACGTTGCGGATGTCGTCGTCGACGATCAGCACCTTCTCGCCGTGGAACGAGAAGCTCGGCCTCGGCTCGTGCGCCTCCTGCCCGGCCGCCGGCCACGCCTCCGCGGCCGCCGAACCCCCGGAGCCCGCCGCCGCCCCCGAAGGCCCCTGCCCGGACGCCTGCGCGCCGGAGGAACCGGAGGCCCCCTGCCCCTGCGCACCGGCCGGCGCACCGGTCTGCCCCGGCTGACCCGCCTGCGACGGCTGGCCCGGCCGGCCCGGCAGCGCGGTCCGCTGGTCCGCGGCGCCCAGCGCCGCCCTGCGGCGGTGCCGGAACAGCGCGCCCGCGCCGGAGCGGCGCCCCGAGCGCTCGTCGCCCGGTCCCGCGGCGGGCAGCCCGTGGACGTCCAGGGCGCCCTCGTCCGTACCGTGGTGGAGATGGTCGGCGCCCTGCCCGTGCCCGTACCCCTGCGGCGGCAGCTCGCTCGGGTGCAGCGGCAGGTACAGGGTGAAGGTGGACCCGCGGCCCGGCTCGCTCGCCGCGTGGATCTCGCCGCCCAGCAGGCGCGCGATCTCCCGGCTGATCGACAGCCCCAGGCCCGTACCGCCGTACTTGCGGCTGGTCGTCCCGTCCGCCTGCTTGAACGCCTCGAAGATCACCCGCATCTTGCTGGCCGCGATGCCGATCCCGGTGTCCGTCACGGAGAAGGCGATGAGGTCGCCCTCCGCGTCGCGCAGCGAACCGGCCTCCAGCAATTGCTCCCGGATCGACTGCGGCACGTCCGCCTTCGCCGGGCGGATCACCAGCTCCACCGCCCCGCTGTCGGTGAACTTCACCGCGTTCGACAGCAGGTTGCGCAGCACCTGCAGCAGCCGCTGCTCGTCGGTGTGGAGCGTGGCGGGCAGCTCCGGCGAGACCCGCACCGAGAAGTCGAGCCCCTTCTCCGCGGTCAGCGGCCGGAACGTCGCCTCCACGTAGTCGACGAGCTGCACCAGCGCGATCCGGGTCGGGCTGACGTCCATCTTGCCCGCCTCGACCTTCGACAGGTCCAGGATGTCGTTGATCAGCTGGAGCAGGTCCGAGCCCGCGCCGTGGATCGTCTCGGCGAACTCGACCTGCTTCGGCGACAGGTTCCCGTCCGCGTTGTCCGCCAGCAGCTTCGCCAGGATGAGCAGCGAGTTCAACGGCGTACGCAGCTCGTGCGACATGTTCGCCAGGAACTCGGACTTGTAGCGCATGGAGACCGCGAGCTGCTCGGCCCGCTCCTCCAGCACCTGCCGCGCCTCCTCGATCTCGGTGTTCTTGACCTCGATGTCGCGGTTCTGCTGCGCCAGCAGCTCGGCCTTCTCCTCCAGTTCGGCGTTGGAGTCCTGGAGCGCCTTCTGCCGGTTCTCCAGTTCGGCCGACCGCTCGCGCAGCTGCTCGGTCAGCTCCTGCGACTGCTTGAGCAGCACCTCGGTCTTGGAGTTGACGCTGATGGTGTTGACGCTGGTCGCGATCATCTCGGCGATCTGGTTGAGGAAGTCGCGCTGGATCTGGGTGAACGGCTGGAACGACGCCAGCTCGATCACCCCGAGCACCTTCCCCTCGAACAGCACCGGCAGCACGATCACGTGCGCCGGGGCCGCCTCCCCGAGCCCGGAAGAGATCTTGAGGTACCCCGGCGGCACGTTGACCTGGATCGTCCGCTTCTCCTCCGCGGCCGTCCCGATGAGCGTCTCGCCCGGCCGGAACGACGTCGGCATCGCTCCGGACGAGTAGCCGTAGCTGCCGCGCATGACCAGCTCGTACGAGCCGTCCTCGTCCGCGCCGATCTCGTTGCCCCCGCCGGTCGGCATCGCCAGGAAGAACGCGCCGTGCTGCGCCGACACGACCGGCGTCAGCTCGCTCATGATCAGCGAGGCCACGTCCTCCAGATCGCGCCGGCCCTGCATGAGGCCTGAGATCCGGGCGAGGTTGCCCTTGAGCCAGTCCTGCTCCTCGTTGGCCAGCGTCGTGTCGCGCAGGTTGGCGATCATCGTGTTGATGTTGTCCTGGAGGACCTGGATCTCGCCCGCCGCGTCCACGTCGATCTTGAGGTTCAGGTCGCCGCGGGTCACCGCCGTGGCCACGGCCGCGATGGCGCGCACCTGCCGGGTCAGGTTCCCGGCCATCTCGTTCACCGACTCGGTGAGGTCGCGCCAGGTGCCGTCCACGTCGCGCACCCGGGCCTGGCCACCGAGGATGCCCTCCGTGCCCACCTCGCGGGCGACCCGGGTCACCTCCTCGGCGAACGACGACAGCTGGTCGACCATCGTGTTGATGGTGTTCTTCAGCTCCTGGATCTCACCGCGCGCATCGATGTCGATCTTCTTGGTGAGGTCGCCCTTGGCGATGGCGGTGGTGACCGTGGCGATCTGGCGCACCTGACCGGTCAGGTTGGACGCCATCGAGTTCACCGACTCGGTCAGGTCCTTCCATGTGCCGGAGACACCCGGCACCCGGGCCTGGCCGCCCAGCTCACCCTCCGTACCCACCTCACGCGCCACCCGCGTCACCTCGTCGGCGAACGAGGACAGCGTCGTCACCATCGTGTTGACGGTGTCGGCCAGCTCGGCGACCTCGCCGCGCGCCTCGACCGTCACCTTCTTGGTCAGGTCACCGTTGGCGACCGCCGACGACACCCGCGAGATGTTCCGCACCTGGGACGTCAGGTTGTTGGCCATCACGTTGACGTTGTCGCTCAGGTCCTTCCAGATGCCGGTCACGCCCCGCACCCGGGCCTGCCCGCCGAGGATGCCCTCCGTGCCCACCTCGCGGGCGACCCTGGTCACCTCGTCGGCGAAGTTCGACAGCTGGTCCACCATCGTGTTCACGGTGGTCACCAGGTCGAGGATCTCCCCCCGCGCATCCACGGTGATCTTCTTCGACAGGTCGCCCTTCGCGACCGCCGTGGTCACCTCGGCGATGTTCCGCACCTGCGAGGTGAGGTTGTTCGCCATCGAGTTGACGGACTGGGTGAGGTCCTTCCAGGTGCCGGAGACGCCCTGCACCTCCGCCTGCCCGCCCAGGATGCCCTCGGTGCCCACCTCGCGGGCCACCCGGGTCACCTGCTCGGCGAAGTTCGACAGCTGGTCCACCATCGTGTTGAGGGTGTTCTTCAGCTCCAGGATCTCGCCGCGCGCGTCCACGTCGATCTTCTGCGACAGGTCGCCCCGCGCCACCGCCGTGGCGACCTGGGCGATGTTGCGCACCTGCGCGGTGAGGTTCCCGGCCATGCCGTTCACCGAGTCGGTCAGGTCGCGCCACACCCCGGCGACGCCCGGCACCTGCGCCTGACCGCCGAGCCGCCCGTCGGTGCCCACCTCGCGGGCCACCCGGGTCACCTGCTCCGCGAACGCCGACAACTGGTCCACCATCGTGTTGATGGTGTTCTTCAGCTCCAGGATCTCGCCGCGCGCGTCCACGTCGATCTTCTGCGACAGGTCACCGCGCGCCACCGCCGTCGTCACCTGCGCGATCTGACGCACCTGCGAGGTGAGGTTGCCGGCCATGAAGTTGACGGAGTCCGTCAGCTCCTTCCACGTACCGGACACCCCCGGTACGCGGGCCTGGCCGCCGAGCCGGCCCTCCGTGCCCACGTCCCGCGCCATGCGCGTCACCTGGTCGGCGAACGAGGAGAGCTGCGCCACCATCGTGTTGACGGTGTTCTTCAACTCCAGCATCTCGCCCGCGACATCGACGGTGACCTTCTGCGACAGGTCGCCGTTCGCCACCGCCGTCGTCACCTGGGCGATGTCCCGCACCTGACCGGTGAGGTTGCGGAACGCCGTGTTGACCGAGTCGGTGAGGTCCTTCCACGTCCCCGCCGCACCCGGTACCTCGGCCTGACCGCCCAGGCGGCCCTCGACGCCCACCTCCCGCGCCACCCGGGTCACTTCGGAGCCGAACGCCGACAACTGGTCCACCATCGTGTTGACGGTGTTCTTCAACTCCAGCATTTCGCCGGCCACATCGACGGTGACCTTCTGCGACAGGTCGCCGTTCGCCACCGCCGTCGTCACCTGCGCGATGTCCCGCACCTGCGTCGTCAGGTTCCGGAACACCGTGTTGACCGAGTCGGTCAGGTCCTTCCACGTCCCCGCCGCACCCGGCACCTGCGCCTGACCGCCCAGCAGCCCCTCGGCACCGACCTCGCTCGCCACCCGCGTCACCTCGTCGGCGAACGTCCGCAGCGTCTCGGTCATCTGGTTGATCGTGTCGGCGAGCTGCGCCACCTCACCCCGCGCGCTCACCGTCACCTTCTGCGACAGGTCACCGTTCGCCACCGCCGTGGTCACCTCGGCGATGCCCCGCACCTGGGACGTCAGGTTCCCCGCCATCGTGTTGACGGAGTCGGTCAGGTCCTTCCACACGCCCGCGACGCCCGGCACCTCCGCCTGGCCGCCGAGCTCGCCCTCCGTACCCACCTCGCGGGCCACGCGCGTGACCTCGGAGGAGAACGAGGACAGCTGGTCCACCATCGTGTTGACGGTGTTCTTCAGCTGGAGCATCTCGCCGGCCACATGAACGGTGACCTTGCGTGACAGGTCGCCCTTGGCGACCGCCGTCGTGACGAGCGCGATGTCCCGCACCTGAGCGGTCAGCCGGTACGCCATGGTGTTCACCGAGTCCGTCAGGTCCTTCCACGAACCCGACATGCCCCGGACCTGCGCCTGACCACCCAGCTTGCCCTCGGTGCCGACCTCCAGCGCCACCCGCGTCACCTCGTCGGTGAACGCCGACAGCTGGTCGACCAGGTTGTTCACGGTGCGGGCGACCCTCAGGAACTCGCCCCGCAGCGGCCGCGCCGACCCGTCCGTACCCTCCGACCGCAACTCCATCCGCTGGTCGAGGTCACCCTCCGCGACCGCGGACAGCACCCGCCCGACCTCGGAGACCGGCCGGGTCATGTCGTCCACCAGCGCGTTCGCGGCCTCGATGGCCTGCGCCCACGCGCCCTCGCTGGCCCCGACCTCCAGCCGCTCGGACAGCTTGCCCTCGCGCCCGACCATCCGCCGTACCCGCTGCAGCTCACCGGTCAGGTGCAGTTTCCGGTCAGCGACCTCGTTGAAGACGGCGGAGATCTCCGCCATCACCCCGTCGCCGGTCACGGTCAGCCGCTTGCGGAAATTGCCGTCCCGCATCGACACCAGAGCCGCCAGGAGCCGATCCAGGGCGGCGGCGTCCACCTCGACGGTCCCGCCGCTCCGGGGCCGTCCGCCCTTCGCGCGCGTGCTACCGCCCCGCGCCGTCACGCCAGACTCCACCGTGTCCCTCCCGAAGGGGTTGACCGTACTGCTCGGGCATTGCCGCTCCCGCTGCCGCTGGAAGCCTTCCCAGTGTTTCACCACGACGGAACCCGGCCATAACAGTTCGGCAGCTTCGCATAACGTCCCCGTCCTCGGGGGACGGAAACAGCGGTGACCTCCATCCGCCCGGACAGCGAAGGTAAGTAACCTGGCATCCGGCTGTCCAACCGCCCCGGTCCGCCCGGCAGGGGCGGCGCGACGCTGCAAGACCACCGGGCACGGGGAGGGGCAGGGCCGATCATGGCAGAGCCGGGCGTCGATACGTGTACGAGGAGTTCTGTGATCACCGCTCGGGCGGCCGCCACCTTCGAACCCGTGGGACGGTCCGTGGCGACCGCCCGGGCCTTCGTCCGGGACACCCTCCAAGGCTGGGGGTACACCGACGTCGTCGACGACGCCGTCGTCCTGACCAGCGAACTCGTCACCAACGCCGTGATCCACGCCGGAACGGCCGCCGACGTCCTGTGCCTGCGCACCGAGAACGGCGTGCGCATCGAGGTCGCCGACCGCTATCCGGAGCGCGAGGTCCCCCTCCAGGGCAGCAGCCGTTCCCTGACCGACCCCGACAGCGAGAACGGCCGCGGACTGCTCCTGTGCGCCGCGCTCGCGTCCCGCTGGGGCGTCGAGTACTCCCCCACCCGCAAGCAGGTCTGGTTCCAGCTCGACCTCCCCGAACGCCCCGTCGGCACCCGCTCCGCCGGCCCCGTCCTGCCCACCGAGCTCCTCCCG
Source organism: Streptomyces noursei (assembly GCF_001646665.1). GTDB lineage: Bacteria > Actinomycetota > Actinomycetes > Streptomycetales > Streptomycetaceae > Streptomyces > Streptomyces lavendulocolor. Next base: position 217,804 of record NZ_LWBU01000347.1, read on the forward strand.
GTCGCCGACGACCGGGTCCGTGTCGCCGTCGCCCAGATCGACCGCCACGGCGCGATCACCGCCTGGAACGAGGACGCCGAGCACCTCTTCGGCTACGCGGCCGACCAGGTCGTCGGCAAGCCGCTGGGCGACCTCGCCGCCTGGCCCCACACCCCCGGAATCGGCACCGGCATCGCCGAGGCGCTCCGCCTGTCACGCTGGGAGGGCAGCTACGGCATCCGCGGCACCGACGGCCGCGTCATCCCGGTGTACGCCTCCCACCTGCGCGTACGCGACACCAACGGTGAACCGTCGACCGTCTGCCTGCTGGTACGGGACTACGAGCGCGCCGTCCTGCAGTCCCCGCACCGCACCCCAGTCGACTCCAGCAACGAGAGCCGCAGCACCGACCCGTTCGAGGTCTTCATCGGCTCCCCCGCCCCCGACGACCTGGACGGCCTGCTCCAGCGGACCGTCGAGCGCGCCCGCGACATGCTGGACGGCGACGCCGCCTTCCTCCTCCTCGCCACCGACGACGAGACCGAGCTGGAGGTACGCGCCACCACCGGCCTGCCCTCCGCGCGCCAGCGCTTCGCCCGCGTCCCCGTCGAGGCCGCCGGCACCGGCCGCTACTCCTCCGCCCGCATGCCCGCCGTCCACGAGGATCTGTCGGCCGTCCCCGGCTCGGTGCCGCTCCTCAACGGCACCGGCATGCGCTCGGTCGTCACCGTCCCCCTCAAGGTCGAGGGCCGCCTCACCGGCTCGCTCGGCGTGGCCGCCGAGGCCGCGGGCCGGTACTCGAACGAGGAGGCACTGCGCCTCCAGTTCGCCGCCGACCGCATCGCCCTGGCCGTCGAGTCCGCCCGCCTCGGCGAGCTCGAACGCCTGCGCCGCGGCTCCCTCAGCTTCCTCGTCGAGGCCTCCGACCTGCTCGCCGGCACCCTCGACCGGGACCAGACCCTGGCGCTGATGGCGCAGATGACGGTCCCCACGCTCGCGACCTGGTGCGCCGTCTACACGATCGCCGACCCGACCTCCGAGCCCTACCTCTCGTACGTACTGCACGAGGACGAGGAGCGCATCGACGGCCTCAAGGCCCTGCTGGCCAAGATCCCCCCGCCCGAGCCGGTCCCCTCCCCCGGCGCCCGCGTCTGGACGGCCCCCGCCGACGTCGCCCATCGCGCGGCCCTGCGCACGTCCATGCGCGAGCTGGGTCTCGCCTCCACCCCCCTCTCGTCCGGCATCGGTACGACCCTGGCCACGGCCGCCGCGGTCGGCGGCGAGACCGTCGTCCTCCCCCTGGTCGCCCGCAACCGCGTCATCGGCATGCTGACCCTCGGCCGGCCGACGGACGACCACTTCCGCCAGGAGATCCTGGAACTCGCAGAGGACCTCTCCCGCCGAGCGGCCCTGGCCCTGGACAACGCCCGCCTGTACTCGGAGCGCATGGCCATCAGCCAGTCCCTCCAGCGCAGCCTGCTGCCCCCGGGCCTGCCCCAGATCCCCGGGGTCGAGGTCGACGTCATCTACCGCGCCGCCGGCGAGGGCAACGAGGTCGGCGGCGACTTCTACGACCTGTTCCCCATCAATGACGACGCCTACGGCTTCGCCATCGGCGACGTCTGCGGTACGGGCCCGGAAGCGGCGGCCGTCACGGGCCTCGCCCGCCACGCCCTGCGCCTGCTGGCCCGCGAAGGCCTCGGCGGCCCGGCGGTCCTGGAGCGTCTCAACGCCGCGATCCTCGACGAGGGCGCCCGCAGCCGCTTCCTCACCCTGCTGTACGGCGAGCTGTGGCCCCAGGAGGACGGCAGCGCGCTCCTCAAGGTCGTCTGCGCCGGCCATCCCCTCCCGCTGCGCCTCCGCCAGGACGGCACGGTCGAACCGGCCGCCGAGCCGCAGCCGCTGCTCGGCGTCATGGACGACTTGGAGCTGTACGAGGAGACCGTCACCCTCGCCCCGGGCGATGTCCTGCTCTGCGTCACCGACGGCGTCACCGAACGCCGCGAGGGCTCCCGCATGCTGGGCGACGACGGCCTCACCGAGGTCCTCACCACGTGTACGGGCCTGACGGCCGGCGCGGTCACCGCCCGCATCATGCGCGCGGTCGAGCGCTTCGCCGCGGAGCCCCCGTCGGACGACATGGCCATCCTGGCGATGCGCCTCCCGGAGCCTCACACGGACTGAGCGCCCGGAAATACGAAGAAGGCCCCCGCCACTAGGGCGGGGGCCTTCTTCGTTCTCTGAGCCCCCAAACGGAATCGAACCGTTGACCTTCTCCTTACCATGGAGACGCTCTGCCGACTGAGCTATAGGGGCCAGCTTGTCGCTTCGGTGTTTCCCCCTCGGCAACGAGATAAAGCATACCCCGAACGAGCGGGAATGCCCAACCGGCACTGACGGGCCGGCAGACGTCCAAGTAGCGGCGGAGCGGCTCGGACTGACACCGCCTCATCCAGGCAAATAGGCCCGGAACGCAAAAATGCCTC
>NZ_LWBU01000348.1 GCF_001646665.1 Streptomyces noursei
CTCCCAGCAGACCACCCCCCCCGCCCTGCCCGACGAGGCCATCCCCCTCACCCCCTGCCCCGAACTGACCGAGAAGGAGCAGGCCCGCCTCTTCACGCTGTCCCGCCAGCAGATCTCCCCCGCCCCCCCCCCGCTCGCCGCCGCCCCCGCGCCCCCCTCCCCCTACACCCCCGCCCTCCCCCTCACCCTGGCCGTCGTCGTGCGCACCCCGGTCAGCGCCCACCGCCACTTCGCCCGCGTCAAGGTTCCGCCGCTGCTCTCCCGCTTCCTCGAAGCCTCCCCGCAGCGCTACGTCCCCCTCGAGGACGTCATCGCCGCCCACCTGGAGGAGCTGTTCCCGGGCATGGAGGTGCTGGCGCACCACATGTTCCGCGTGACC
>NZ_LWBU01000349.1 GCF_001646665.1 Streptomyces noursei
CCCGGCGCCGCCCCGCCCCCCCCCCCCCCCCCCCCCCGCCCAAGACCCCGCCCCCCGGGCCCGCCCCCGTCACCCCGCCCCGCCGCGTCACCCCGGTGCCCTCCCCGTCCCGCCGTCCCGGGCGACAGATCGCCAGTTCCCCCCCGTGCGCCACCAGCGCCCCCCCCCGCCCCGCCGCCCCCCCCTCCGCCGCCCCCCCCCCCGCCC
>NZ_LWBU01000350.1 GCF_001646665.1 Streptomyces noursei
CCGACGAACACGGCGAGGGCGAGCCACAGCAGGGTGCGGCGCGGCATGCCGATGGTCGCGGCGGTGACGACGGGCCCGCCGAGCGAGATGCCCAGCGCGTACGCCGTCACCAGCAGCCCGGCCGTCCCGACGGACACGTCCAGGTCGCCCGCGACGAGGCCGAGCACGCCGACGACGACCAGCGCGGCGGTGCCGATGTCGAACGCGCCGAGGCCGAGCGCGGGGAGCGCGTGAGTACTGCTCCGGGTCCCGCTCATCGGCGAGCCCCTCCTTCTGTCTTCCGTGCGGACGGTGTGGGCCCCGCCCCCGGGGGCCCGGCTCCTCGCCGGGGGCGGGCGGTGGCGGTGCCTTCGCGCGGTGGGGGCGGCGGCCTGCGGCCCCGG
>NZ_LWBU01000351.1 GCF_001646665.1 Streptomyces noursei
GTCTTCCCGACCTTCCCGGTGGAGGGGAGGCTGTACGAGTACGACAGGAAGCGCCTCCCGCCCCCCACGGCCGAGTGGATCGTCCACGACCGGCGGGCCCCGGAGGCCTGGCCGTACAAGACGGGCCACTGGCCGTACCCCGCAGAGCAGCAGGAGGCCGAGCTGGCCGCCGCGCAGGCGCGCCACGGCTACCGGAAGATCGCCGAGCGTGACGGCATCACCCTGCTGCGCCGCTGAGACCTGTCGTACT
>NZ_LWBU01000352.1 GCF_001646665.1 Streptomyces noursei
CGTGGGCCACCCATGACAGCCCGGCGGACCCGGGGCGAAGGCCCTCGCCGACGGCCGGCAGTGCCACGTTCACGATCGCGGTGTCCATGACCATCAGCAGCTGGGTGGCGGCCAGCAGTCCCAGCGCGCCGCGCCGCGGCCCGGGCGTCCGGCTCATCGCCGGCCCCGGGGCCCGCGCCCCGCCGCACGGCGGGCCACGACCGCCCCGTCCGCCACCGCGGCCGCACCGGTGACCGCGGCCCGCGCCGGTGCTCCCGGGCGTCGCACCCGTCACGGCCGCCGCACCGGTCCTGGACGCCGAGCCGGCCCCGGGCGTCGCACCCGCCACAGCCGCCGCACCGGCCCTGGACGCCGACCCGGTCCCGAGGGCCGCGCCCGTCACGGCCGCCCTGCCCGTCCCAGCGGCCGAACCCCCCCCGCCCGCCCAACCCGCCCCAACCGCCGCACCGCTCCCAACCGCCGCACCAGCCCTGGCCGTCGCACCCGTCACACCCACCACG
>NZ_LWBU01000353.1 GCF_001646665.1 Streptomyces noursei
CCGGAGCCCCCCCCTTTGCATTGCCCTCCGCGGTTCCCGCCCCCCCCCGCCCCCGGCCATCCCCCCCCTGGCCCGCATTGAAAGCTTTCCCTTCCACCGCCGCCGCCGCCCGACCTCCTCCCCGAAGATCCTCCTCGCCCGCCCCAACTTCTCCGTGACCGCTCCCCGGTCGCTGACCTTGCGGGACTTGGGCAGCAGCTGGTCGGTGATCTCGGGCCGGACGTACGGCGTGGACAGCACGTTCTCCTTG
>NZ_LWBU01000354.1 GCF_001646665.1 Streptomyces noursei
CGCCCCGACATCCTCAAGATCGCCGTCACCCTGCGCGCCCTCGGCCGCACCGGCCTCGGCCGGCTCGTCGACCGCGTCTGCGACACCGCCCAGCACCTCGCCGACCTGGTCGACACCGACCCCTGCCTCGACCTGTACGCCCGCCCCACCCTCAGCACCGCCCTCTTCCGCCCCGCCGGCGCCCCCGCCCACACCGTCGCCCAGACCCCCCGCGCCCTCCTCACCCGCCGCCACGCCGTCCTCGGCCCCGCCCGCGCGGGCGGGCGCCTCTGGTTCAAAGCCACCCTCCTCAACCCCCACACC
>NZ_LWBU01000355.1 GCF_001646665.1 Streptomyces noursei
CCCCCCCCCCCCCCCCCGCGCACCCCCCGAACCGCCCCCGACGAGCCCCCCCGCCCCCCACCCCCGCGCACACCCCCCCGCCCCCACCACCTCTCACCGACAACCCCAAAAACCACCAAACACCCCCCCCCCAACCCCCCACCCCCCCCCCCCCCCCCCCCCCCCCCCCCCCTCCCCCCCCTCCCCACGCCCCTACACCCCCACCACCCCCCCC
>NZ_LWBU01000356.1 GCF_001646665.1 Streptomyces noursei
TCCGGGGCGGTGCGCGCGGGGCGGCCGCGCCGTCCGCCCTGCGCCCGGTCCGCACCGTGCTGTGACGGGTGCGGCGGCCGGGAGCGGTTGGGCGGCTGTGACGGGCGCGGCGTCTGAAGCTGGTTCGGCGTCTGAAGCTGATTCGGCGGCCGGGACAAGTACGGCGGCGGAGACCGCCTGGGGGGGTGTGACGGGGGCGACGGCCGGGGCTGGGGCGGCGGGGGGGGCCGGGGGGGGGGGGGGGGCCCGGTGGGGGGCCGCGCGGGGCGTGGGCGCCCGGGGGGGGCGGGGGCCGCCGGGGGGGGGGCCGTCCGCGGCCGGGGGG
>NZ_LWBU01000357.1 GCF_001646665.1 Streptomyces noursei
GCCGGCGCGACGAGCGCCGCGTGGCCGCGGCCCGGGCAGGGATCTCCGCCGCCGCCCGAGCCGCCAGGTCCGCCCGACACCGGCCGCCCGCGGGGTCCGGCGCCGGCGGCCGCGCCCGGCCTTCCCCGGTGCCCGCGGCCCGAGGGGCCAGCCGGGCGGGGGCGGCACGACCGGCGGGCCCCGCCCCGACGACGAGCACGTCGACCGTACGCGCCGCCGTCCCCGTCCCCGTCCCCGTCCCCGTCCCTGT
>NZ_LWBU01000358.1:0-6089 GCF_001646665.1 Streptomyces noursei
GCCGTGCCGGTGCACGGTGACTCTCCGGCCACCCGAACGGGAGGGCCGGTGCACGACGATCGGCGCGCTGCTCACGCCTCCCAGCGTGCCCCGGGCCGGACGGATGGGCGAGTCGGCCCAGCGACCATCAGGGCGCGACGCCGGTGTCGAGGCGCAGCGGGAGCGGCTGGGCGCGCTCGGCGTCGCGGCGCCGGAACCGGCCCCCGCGGCGCCGAAGGCCGGCGGCGGCCGGGCGGCCGCGTGGGAGCGGGGTGTGACAGCGGCCCGCGCTTACCTGGCCCGGGAGGGCACGCTGACGGGCGTCAGCCGGGACGCACTCCGTCGCAGGCGGGCTCCGGGGCCCGGCAAGCGGCCGGATGTCCCGAGGCCGTGACGAGTACGGCACCACCCGACAGACGGTCGTTGGCTGGCTGAAGACGTGGGCGGACGAGGGCGTCGTGGTGCGGGTCGGGGTGGGCACCAAGACCCGCTACGTCCACCACCGCCGACTAGGTCTCGTCCGGGCGAGTGGCGTCAGACGATGGCGATGCTGGCAAGGATGCTTTGGAGCCGACGGATCGCCTCTTCGGCTTCCACGTACTCCTCCAGGGACGGCGGAACGGCGCCGAAGGTCGAGCCGTCCTCTGCGGGCATCGCACGCCAGTGCAGGACCGGCGAGAGGGCGGTGGCAGCGGCGCCGAGGAACCAGGCCAGGCGCCCGTGGACGTGGGCCAGGGCGATGGCCACAGCAGCGAGCGCTTCCCGCAGGTGCTCCAGCCGGTCGACCTCGGGCAAGGTCTGCTGGGTCTCCGGGTTGCCCACGGCGGCGAGCAGATCGGCAGCGGCCTTCGCCGCGACGGCGCGGTCGTCGAACGACAGGACCCACACCTGATCGCGGATCAGCCGTTCCGCTTCCTTCACCAATTCTTCGATCTCTGCCCCGATGTTCTCCACGAGCGCCATCCTATGCCCGTTTTCGATCATCAACGGATCCCCCCATGGGCGCCGGACGCCCCAGCGGGATCTGTCGGACGAGTCCGCCAGCTGCGAGGAGCGACCCGACGTAGGGCCGACTCCCGATACACCTCGCCGGTCACTCGCCTGAGGGGCGCTGCCCCGTCACGGGGTCGGGATGCGGCGCAGTATCCAGCCCTGTAGCTCGCTCGCCCACACGGCCGCGTCCGGCAGCTCCGCCGCCGTTCTGGAGATAGCCGAGGAGCGCCACGACGGCGCGGGCCTCACCAGCGGTGAGCAGCGGCAGCCGGTCGCCCGGCTCGTCCATCAAAAGGCTAACTGGGGCGGGGCCTTGTGCAGAGCGCCCGCCCTCGTGCGACGGGTAGTTGGCGTACAGGGCCCGTTAAGAACGATCATGGTCAGCTAACGAGCCTAAGCCTCCTTCGCGTGCCCCTTGAGCATGGAAGTCACCTGAGCCATGGCCGTCGAATGGCCTGCCCTCACCGAACCGATCTTCTCCCCCAACCGAAGAAGACGTAGAACGGCCAACCACCAACGACGCCCGTACTCCTGGCAACGGTCGGCTGGTCTGGGTTGAGTGCGGTGCGTCGGCTAACGAGCAGGTGAGGGTTGGTCGATGTGGGCCAGCGGTGATGGCGGTAGGCGAGCCACTCGGCGGCGAGGCGGTGGGTGAACTCCTCGAGATACAGGGTGTGGCGCATCAGGCCGCGGCGTACGTGGAGAGTTCCGTGGGCGAGGCTGAGATCCGCGATCCGCAGTCGTCTGGTCTCACGGCTAGGCAGGGCGTGCGCGGCGGCCAGGGCAACCACGAGGCGACCGAACGGGGTCTTCACCTGGTCAAGCAGTTCGGCCAGCAGGTCGGAGGGCACCGCCTGCGGGACGCCGGCGGTCCAGCCGACAGGAAGGCCGCGGGCGGGATCGCGGAAGATGACGCGCTCCTGCTTCAGGGCTTTGAACAGGCTGCGCACGGCGGTGGCGGTCATGCGTCGGGGATGCCTGGTGAGCCCGGTCATCGCGGTGGTGATGTGTTCGCTGGTGATCTCCCGCAGGGTGTTGATGCCCTGGTCCGCCCAGGCAGCGAGGAGGGGGTGAGACGTCCGAGGTAGCGGCGGATGGTCTGGTAGCTGCGGGGCGCGTGCTCACGCCGTCCCTGGCCGCGCATCACCGCCGTCCAGGTGCGCACCTCCCCGGCGAGGGGATCGGGCAGCGCGCTGACGGCCACGTCGATCCACGTGAGGTCCGCGTCCCGGTGTCGGTCCGGGTCCTCGATCAACAGGTCGTGGGCTCGGAGAAACTGGCAGACCCGCTTGGCGTTGAGGCCGTCACCGAGCCGGGTCAGATCTGGATATCCCGCTCCTCGATCGCCGACTGCCGCCGGAGCCGAAGAGCAGGACGGTAAGGGTGCGGACGTCCACGCGGAAGTCGTGGGGCATCCGTGGAGGGCATCCGGTGTGACGTGGACGCTGCCGGAGCCGATGCCGGGCACTCCCGACGTTGTCGGTGGCGGCCGGTACGTTGCGATCATGGGCATCTATCTAGTGAGTGTCGCCGCGCAGGACTGGTCACGGCCGGGGGAGGACGGGTACGGGGACGTCGCCACCGCGCTGAACACCGAGCTGGAGCGGCGGGGGCTGCCCCCTTATGAGCCGCGGCAGGCCGCACGGGAGGCGCTGGGCTGGTTCGAGGAGAAGGTCAGCCCGTCCATGGACGGCTTCGTGGCGCTGTGCAGGACGCAGCTGACCGACGTGGAGCTGTCGGCCCTCCTCGACTGGAGCGTGCTCGTTCCGTTCGCGCTGGAGGAGCAGATCGTGCTCCCCGTCGGCACCGCGTACACCGGCGAGGAAACAGCGGTCGCCGGGGCCCCGCAGGTGCTCGCCCTGGCCGAGCGGCTGGCCGGTGCCGTCGGACTGCCCGTGGACGCGATACCGGCGGGCGAGAACCTCGCACTGAGCCTGTGGTTCCTGCAGGGCGGTGCGAAGCAGACCACCCGGGTGCGGTCGAGACCGTGGGCCGAGGACCGGGACGCGGCCTTCTACGTGGCGCTCTACCTGCGCGCCGCGCAGTACTCCCTGCGACACGGCTGCCCGATGACCTACGCCTGAGCCACCCCGCCGCCAACCGGCCGGAGAGACCATGAACGGGCCCGCGTCCGAGCCGGAGGCCCCGTACGCCCCCTCCCCCGCCCGAGGCCGTGTCCTACCGGAACACCGGCGCGGTGCGTGGCTCCTGGAAACCAGCGGCAGCGCTGCACACGCCCGATCGGTTTTGAAACCGGCACGATGAACGAGGGGAAGGACTGGCCTCGCTGGGGAGAGAGGCGAGATGTTCGCCGCTGCCGCTCGCCGGTGCCCTGGCATTCCTTCGCTCATGGCAATGGCGTGCCGCCCTGTAGAGCTGTCCTGGCGGGAATCTGATGGGACCGGGGTGCCGCATGTTACGCATCTGATGGCACGGTTCAGCGACGGCGGGGGTCTGCTGCTCGACTGTGCCGGGCGAGGGGAGGTCTCTCCCCGGCTCGCACACCGTGCTGAGGTCATGGCAGCGGCGGCACGTGTGGTGGGATGGCAGTACAGGGTCGCCTCGCCTCCCGAACCGGTTGTCGCTGCCAACCTGGGCTGGCTGTCGGGATACCGGCACCCTCGCTACCGAGACACCGCGCTCTTGGAAGAGTCGGTGCTGTCCGTCTCCTGCTGCAGGCACAAGTTCGTGCGAAGGGGCATGCCTTGGTAAGTGCAGTCTGGGAGACTCCGCTCGGGTGTGGGTCCGGTAGTGAGAGAGGGCGCGGATGGACCGTCAGCTGAGTGTTGAAGAACGGCTGGAACGGCTGCTGAGATGGCAGAGGCCTGCGGGGGCTGCTGAGGCCGAGCGGCAGCGACGTGCCGAGCGGCTGGTTAGGGAGGCAGTGGCCGCCCACGGTGCCTTCGCGGACCTCGACATCATGGTGGAGGCGAAGGGGTCATACCCGAACAAGACTAACGTGCGTAATGACAGCGACGTCGATATCAAGGTTCAGATCAACGACCCATTCCACGCACAGATTGACCCGCAGAGGTTCTGGTTCGGTGGGCGCTGGATGCACAGGTATGACGGGCCGTGGAAGCCTCGCGTGCTACGGCAGGAGCTGCACGCGGCCTTGGAGAACGCGTTCGACACGGTCGACGACAGCCACAATGTCGCCTTCTGCATCCCCGAGGTGCCCGGCAGTCGGCCGAGCGCCGACGTCGTGCCTTGCTTCAAGTACGTGCAGTTCACCGATGAGTCCTTGAGCCAGAGCATTGAGGGGAGCATCGTCTACTGCCGCGATGGGACGGAGATCGTCAACTGGCCCCATCAGCAGCTGGTGAACGGGAGGGCTAAGAACGAGCGCACCAACCACCGCTACAAGTTCGTCGTCCGCGTGCTCAAGTCGGTCGAGAACGACCTCGCTGAGCAGAAGGTAATCGATCCGCTGCCGTCGTACTTCTCCGAGTGCCTCGTCTACAACGTGCCGGATCACGTGCTGGCAGCGGGCTCGTTCGACGATGCCGTTCGTGAGGCGTTGCAGCACCTCCAGCGCAGTCTCCATCCCTGGCTCATGGAGCCGAAGTCGCTGGTGGAGCCCAACGGGATCAAGCCGTTGTTCGGGCGCGGCCAGAAGTGGCAGCCGGCCGACGGACGGAAGCTGGTCCGCGCCGCGTGGACCTACCTCAACTACGGATGAAGGATGAGATGACCCCCGCCGCCACCATCCGCCTGGGCGCCACCGTCGCCGCGACCGTGTACACGGGCGTGCTTCTCGCCCTCGGCCTCTACCCCACCCAGCTGCGCTTCGCCTTCGCGTACATCCCAGCCCTCATCGGGTACCTGGTGATCGTCTTCGACAAGTGGGCCTGGCGCTGGCCGGGTATCCACCACTTCAACGGGCGGCCATGGGTGGGCGGCACTTGGAGGGCCGTCCTTACACCGAGTCCAAAGAGCCTTATACCTGAGGGGGGGAACCGCGGCCCCATCACCACGTACCTCACCATCGAGCAGACCTACTGGAGCCTCCACGCGACCCTGCGGACTGCAGAGAGCTCCTCCCACTCGAGCAACGCCACCGTGAACGCGCCCGAGAACTCGGGCACCGCCGAGATCCGTTTCCTCTACGAGAGCACTCCGCGTGTCGAGCACCAGCCGCGGAGCCCGCGCCACGAAGGGGCGGCCCGGATCTCGGTCACCGGTCGCGTGCCCACAGCGGCGACGGGCCGATACTTCACCGGCCGGTTCACCACAGGGGACATGGACCTCACTCTGATCGACCGCGGCACTGACTTCGGCACGTTCGCCGAGGCCCAGGCGGCCGATCCTGACCACCACTCGACAGCATGATGCGGATCACATGACAAGGGACCGACCTCACCGAGAGCTAGCCACTGGTATCAGAGGCTAGCTATCGTGGTGGGTATGGCAAAGCAGACGAATATTCGACTGAGCGACGACGTGAGGGCAGCCGCCGAGGACCGGGCCGCACGCCGCGGTCAAAGCCTTCAGGGTTACGTGGCCGACCTGATCGAAGCCGATGTGAACCAGTCTCGCGCCGCCTTCATGGCCGGCGCTGCGGTGTTCCTGGCTGGGTACGCAGACGCATTCGAGGCGGAGGTGGGTGAGGACCGGTACCCCGGCCTCCCTGCGGGGATGGAGCGGACCGCGCCGAGGGACGCCGCGTGAACGTTCGCATCGATCTCGCCTGGATCTTGGCGGTGGCACAGCAGGTCCCGGGAGATCCCCAGGTCGTCGACTACGGCGTGCCGGTCGCGGCGGAAGCACGTCACCGGGCGGAGATCTTGGACCACGAGGTCTACCCCGAGCCCCATCACAAGGCTGCGGCACTGCTGTGCGAGCTGGCGAGGAACCCAAGCCTGGAGGTGCGGAACCTGCTGTTCGCGGCGACCGTGACGGCTGCCTACCTGTCCGCATGCGGCCTGCCGGTGAGCCCCGGCCTGGACACCGTCCTCCCCCTGGCCCGCGCCGCGCGGGACGGACTCCCGGTGCGTGAAGTCGCCGCCCAAATCAAAACCTGGACAAGCTGATCCTCGCCTCGGGTGAGATGCCCGCGGGCCGCCTGGCCTAGGTCGTGTCCGCAAAGTCTCGCCTGGCCCGCGGCGCCCTGCACG
>NZ_LWBU01000358.1:6181-23877 GCF_001646665.1 Streptomyces noursei
GGACACCGATACTTTGCGGACACTCCCTAGGCCGGGCCGGGGCCGTCGACGTCGCGCTCTCCACCACGGCGTCCGTCGACGCGGTCGTCCCCGCACACCCGGAGGTCGACTTGGAGCAACTGCGCGCGCGGTGGAGAAAGGCCGGCGCTCCCCCGCTTGCCGCGCTGGCGAAGGAGGCCGCCCCGGCCTGATCCGGGCTACTTGTCGACGCCGCCTCTCCCCCGTATCTGGGGAAGGCGCGGCGTCGACGTGTGTGGTCAGCCGCGGCGGCGGAACAGGCCGCGGAGCTTGCCCGGCTCCTGGGCGTGGTCGTGATCCGACTCGGATGGCGTGGCGGCCTGGAGGCGGGCTGCTTCGATAGCGGCCTCCTTGCGGGAGACGTCACCGGCGTGGCAGTTGCTGCATACGAACACGTCCCCGGCTCGCTGGGCCGGCGAAGGACCAGGTGTACCGGTAGACAAGTCAGCCCACCACCCCACCCACCACAAGGATCGCGGCGCTGAGCGGATTGATGACATGTTGGGGTGGTCACAGGAGTCCGACGAGGGCGGCGAGCCAGTGTCCGGCCGCATCCGAGTTGAGAGCCCACGGCAGGATCAGTCCGGCTGGAAGGGTAAGCAGGCTGAGGCTGAGGCCCATGCCGACGAGGCTGGTCTCGGCCCTTCTTCCTCTCTCAGCAGGCGGCGGCCTGAGGGTTGTCAGCAGGGCAAGGACGCAGCCGAGGAGGGCGAGGGCGCCGTAGCCGGTGAGCTTCCAGGCTTCGGGGCCGGGGTCAGCTTGTAGGCCAGCGGTGTAGCTGGTCGTGAGGACGGCGATCGTGCAGGGGGCGAGGACGGCTGTGAGCCAGCCTTGCTTGTGGGCTGGGGGGCGGGTGAGTCTCCTGGCGATGTCGGTTAGCCCGCGGGGGGTGGAGGGGAGCTCGGCGAGGTCGGGTGAGGTGTCTGGTCCGGTGGGGAAGTTGTCGACGATGCGGGTGTAGGCCTGGCGGAACGCTTCGACCTCGCGGTCGGTGGCGCCTATGGCACGTACCAGGGATTCGAGGTGGGGCCAGGTGTCGGGCAGCACCTGTCCGTCGATCCAGCGCATGACCGTCATTAGGAGCAGGTCGTCCTTGAGGCTACCAGGGAAGGCATCCTTGGTGAGGTTGGCGATCGACTGCCTGCCCGCGCGCTGCAGGAGCCGGGAGAGAGCAGTAGACAGAGCTGCCGGGGTGCTGACCGTCTGCAGACCCGTCACCAGTTCCTCGCCCACACGGTTGGTGGGTGTCTGCTGGGATCCGCCGGCACGGTGGCCGTGCACGTTCTGGTTAAGGTTCTGCGGGCCGTCTTCGCTGTTCAGAGGTTTTCCGGCGTTGTCCAGCGGATGGTGCTGGACATACCGGAGCTCGTTGCCGACCACGCGGCCCTCTACGAGGCGGGTGGGCTGCTCACGGTCATCGGCGGTGTGGACCGCTCCCTGACTAATCTGCTCGCCCAGATGGGCGAGGTCGTCGTCCTGGTCATCCAGTTGTCGCTGTTTGGCTTCGAGGAACGCGTGGACCTGGTCCAGTGGCGGAAGGTTCAGCTCCTGGGCGATGGACGGGCCCACGCCAGGTTCCGGAGCGGGCTCTTGCGCTCGGTCCTCATGCAGGATGTGCCTGAGGGCCATCCGCTCGAGAGTCACCTTGTTCTCGGCGGCCAGGCGTAGCTGATAGGCCTTTTGTTCGGCGCGGCGGGCCTGCTCGAGCTTGTCGTCGGCTTGGCGCTGGTACTCCAGCGACATCTGCAGCTCGTGTTGGAGCTCTGCCCGGGCGTCTTCTCGGGCGCGGTCCCGCTCGCTCTCCAGCCTGGTGCAACGTTCTTGCAGGAAGGAGACGGTGTCTTCCAGTTCTCGCCGCTGCCGCTCGGAGGCGGCGAGCTGCTCCATCGCCTTGAGCTGCCACTGTCGAGCATCGTCAAGCCGCAAGAAGGCCTCGTGGGTGAGGTCGGCTTGCCGAGGACGGGGCACCGGAACGTCTCTACTGCTGCTCGCGGATGTCTTGGCCGCCTGCTGGGCGGCTGCCAGCAGGCGTAACCCGTCGGCCGTGTACTGGGCCCGCATGGCCGGCTCGCGTACGTAGCGCTGCGTCACCTGTTCGACGAGCTGGGGGGTAGGGAGCTTGCTGCCGTCGCGGAACGCGCTCCAGGAGGACTTGCCGTAGGGGAAGTGGGTCTCCAGGGTGCGTACCGTCACCCCGGCCGTGATCTTCCGCAGCCACTGGGCGAACTCGTCGGCCTCGTCGGTCAGGCCCTTCAGTGGCCCCAGAGGCCGCGCCATGCTGTCCCCCGAACCGGGCTTGTCCAAGGGACAATCAGCAGTTGTCCCGGATGAATGAACGGCGACCTGCGGCGACGCAAATCCGCCAGGGCGAACAATCACACCACAAACAAACATGGACCTCCAGCAGATCAGCCGATCCGAGAGGTCATCGTGTCTACCCCCAACTCGCAGCAGCCGCGCCACCGTTCATGGCCCTACGCCATCACCGCCGTGATCGTGCTGGCCATCCAGCAAGGGTGGGACGCGCAGCAGGTCGTCACCCTTACCGTCAGCCTCCTCGTCCTGGTCGCCCTGATCACTTCCGCGGGACGCTACGGCGACTGACACCCAGACGTCAGCCGCACGCGAATGCGGCGGGGCGCCTGCCAGCCGCCGCCTGGGACTCGTGCCAGCTACGAGCACCCCACGGCCATCTGCTTCTTGTCGCCCGCCGCGTACGGGTGGCCGCAGGCTGATGCCGCCCGCACGGCCTCCTGGTCCGCCATTAGCCGTAACGGACCAGGGGCCGTGCCGGCGGCGAATCTCCTTGACCACGGCCGCTACCACCACAGGCAGTGACGACACCTATAGTCAACGCTGCCGACGGCGCAGCGCGCCGAGTATGGCGGTCACGCCCCGGCGGCGACGGTGCCGGACAGCGCCGAGGGCACCGGCGGCGATGCCGATGGGCGAGGTGGCGCCGGGGTGCTGCAAGACCACGTACGCGGCGAACATGCTCATGGCGACGAGGAACGGGACGCCGAGGGCGATGACGGCGGCGACGAGCGCGGTATCGGCCGGGGCACGGGACGGGAGTCCGTGCTGGACGGCCGCCACACGGTCGCCGCGGGTGAAGCGGCTGGACGTGGCACGCCGCGTGCCTCAGTGCGTCGGGACTGGTGAGACTGGGCACATGAGTTGACCCTGGGAGGGGGACTGAGCTGGGTAGTTGCTGGTGTGCCAAGAGCCGCACGTGCTGATCAACGAGCGCGGGCCAATCCGGTTCCGTACGCCCTGGACGCATGCGCATGGGACGACCTGTGCCAAGAGTGATCGGACGCCCCTGCCACAGCTGACCGTGCTGCAGAGGGCCGGCCAGGTTGCGGCAGGGGCTGTCACGGACTCGAGTAGCCAGCCGCGTCCCGGCCAGACGGCCACGCAGGGAGCAGACAACGTCATCATCGGCTCGGACGAACTGGACAACCTCACCCACATACGGACGTCCCCCGCCCACATGCGGCCATGGATCGCGGCGGCCTTGGTGCACCGGCGCGCGGACGATCCGTCCTCCGGTCCGGCGCCGAACCTGCGCGCGTTTCTCGAGGAGCTCGGGAGTTCGGTCCTGGAAGCGGTCTTCCTGAGGATCGGCCAGGACGTGGCCCGCGCGGTCGATCGCGCCCATGGTCTCGGACTCGTCCACGGAGGGCTCGCGCCGAGGGCCGTCCTGGTGACCGACCGCGATGTCCGGCTGGTCGGCTGGATGGCGGCGAGCGTCGACGGAGCCGACAACGACCACGGTGTCGACTTCCCGCGCAGCGACGCGTATCTCGGGCCGGACGACGGCGGCTCCTCGCTCACCCCGAAGCGATGTGGCCGCCGCCGGCGCCCTGCTCCTGTCTGTCCTCACGGGAACGTGGTCCGACTCCAGAACCCACGACGGACGGCGCGCGGTGGCGGCGTCGGGGATCGCCCCGGAGCTCGCCGACGCCCTGTGGAGGTGCCTGGACAAGGACCCGACCCGCAGACCTTCCGCGGCCACGCTCGCGGCGGCCTTCGCCCGGGAGTCCGCTCGACAGGCCGTCTCCGGGGCGGGCAAGGGCGGGGACGCAGCTGGAGAAACCGGAACCGAAGAGAGCAGAGCCAAGGAGTGAGAAGCCGAAGGAAGCGGGCTCCTCCATTGCCGCCGACAACGTCCGGCACTACCGCGCGCTCATGCGGCAGAATCCGGACGCGTACGCCTTCCACCTCGCGCGCAGTCTTCGGATCCTGTCGAACCGGCTGGCCGACGACGGGCGTCTCGACGAGGCGCTCGTGACCGTCCACGAAGCAGTGCAGCTCCTCCGGCAGCAGTTCGCGCGCAGCTCCGAGGCCGTCGCCGCCGACCTCGCCGAGGCCCTCGGCAATCACTCCGTGCGGCTGGGCGAGACCGGCCGGGCCACGGAAGCGCTCGCCGCCGGCTACGAGGCGGTATCGCTATACCGGCCGCTGGCGCGGCGGGAACCGGCGGCGTACGGCCCCGGTCTCGCCGCCCTCATGAGCAACCTGTCCAACCGCTTGGCCGACGTGAACCGCTCGGGCGAGGCCCTCGATACGATCGAGGAAGCCGTCCGGATCAACCGCGAGCTGGCCGACCTGGACGCCGGGCCCCACGGCGCGGCCTTGGCGAGGAGCCTGACCAATCTGGGCAACCGGCTGGGCGGCCTCGGCCGACGGGAGGAGGCACTGCGAGCGGCCAAAGAGGCCGTCCTGCTCTACCGCGAGCTGGCCGCGCACAGCTCCGCCGACGTCGGTGCGGACCTTGCGACGAGCCTGAACAACCTCGCCGTCCGATTGGCCGACGTGGGGCGCCGCCAAGAGGCCTTCGACGCCCTTGAGGAGGCCGCGGAGGTCGGACGGAGGTTCGCCAGCGAGAGGTCGGAGGCATCCCGCGAGGCCGACCGGCAGGGGGATAAAATCAGGTCCTGGATCCTTGAGACACCGGAACGTGGGCAGCGGTGGCCCGAATCCCGTACTTCGTCCTGAACAGATCTCTCATCTGTGGCCGCGTCTCGGAACAGTTCCACAGTCACGACTCCGAACGGACCAACGGACGTGCGCGGCGCCCGGCTTATCAGGCCCTAAGCGTGGGTGTGGCCATGGTGCGTGCGGCCTGTGCGATGAGGGCGGCGGCACGGTCGATATCGGTTGTGGTGGTTCCAGACCGCGATCGGCCTCACCCCGCCCAGGCCCGTGCATGCAACCCTCCGTCGCAGCATCAGCCACACCAGCTTTGAGGTTGTGCCGGTTGTGGATGTTCTCGGTGGCCTCGATGCGGCTCCGCCTGGGAGGCTGTGCGGGTGACTGAGAGAACTCCTTATGACGCCGACCGTGCCCGGTTCACCCGCCAGGCGCTGGCACGCCTGGTCCTCTGCGATCACGCCGTGGACGTCGCCGATGGCGCCGCTGGCCTGGTCGCCACCGGGAATGACCCTGACACCGGCCCCGGGGGCCGGGTCAGCCAGGCCTTCCGACTCCTCGAACTCGCTGAGCGCGCCCTGGTCTCGGCTGTGATCTACGAACGCGAGCGAGGCAGCTCCTGGACGGAGATCGCTCATTACCTGGGCATCAGTCCAGCAGAAGCGGAAGAGCGCTTTGCCTCAAACCTGGACGGCTGGAGCACGGCATTCGAGGTTCCCTATCGGCTCGACGACACCGGTCGAAAGCGCATACCCCAGATGCCCACGGCAGCGTATGACCCCGCTTGGGCGTGCGACCGGCTCGATGCTTGGGCCGGGAACCGGCTCAGTCTTGTCAACGACGAGTGTCCCGTCAGCTCCGGTCTCGCCATGGCTCTGCCGGAGGAGTAGCAGCCTAATCACCCTGCAGCGGCTGCCCCCTGGGGGAAGGCGATCGACCACCTCTCACCGCGTGCTCGGCCAACTCCACCGTTGCCTCGAGAACCGCGTTCCCTTCGATGAGTCGAGCCGTAGGCCCTCGCCAATGTCGAGGTAGGTACTGCCGTCCACCGGGTGCACATAGTGCCCAGCCCTTGGCCCAGGCGTCTCGCGTTCCTGGCCAACAGGGACCGCCGAGGTATCGGCATCGAGCACGACCTCCTGATCTGCGCCCCCGCGTCCCGGCATCGCGTCCGGCCCCCTACGGTCCGGCCGTCGACAGCGTCCTGCTAGGCCGGTGACCATGGCGATGGTGCGGGTAGGGCTCAAAGTTCGAGGTCCACACCATGCCACCGGCTCGCCTACGGCATACGACTCGCTCCAGATCACGTCAGACTGCTGACGAGCTCACAGGGGGAGCGTTATTCCGAGTTCTTGCATGGCTGCGGAGGGGGGTCCGCCTTCGGAGCGTTCGGTTTTGCGGCCTCTGCTGCCAGCGGTCAGGGTGCGGGGGTCGACTGCTTCGGCGGGTGCGCCTGTGGCGTAGAGGCCGTCGGGGGCGGTGTCGCGGTCGTGGGGCAGGAGCCAGAAGACGCGGCGGCGGAAGGTGCCTGAGGCGCGGGATGCTTTGGCTTTGGGGCCGAGGATGGCGTAGCCGATCATGCGGCCGTCGCGGAAGTAGGCGGGTTTGCCGCTGCGGGTGGGCAGGCGGTCCAGGCTTTGGCGTACGTAGTCGAGGTTGGTGATGTCCTCGAGCCAGACGAGTTCGGTTTCGTGCTTGATCTCGTCGTCGCTGATCAGGGCGCTCATGCCATCTCCTCGTCGGCGAGCAGTCCGATACCAGGGTAGTACTTCCGCGAATTGGACAAGATCATCTCTTTGGGGGAGGACAGGCCGACGAGTTCCCGGGCTCGGGCGGCGAAGGCGCGGCTGGAGACGGGTGGGGAGCCTTCGCTTTGGCACCAGGCTTTGTATGCGGTGTACAGGCTGGATTGTTCGGTGCGTGCGTCTGGGTTGAGGATGCAGGCTTCGTCGAAGAAGCGGCCGGTGTGGTCTTCGGTTTCGGCGTAGGCGTTGGTGGCGATGCGGACCTTGTCGGGGCCGGTGAGGTCTTTGTCGCCGCTGAGGTAGCGGCGGGCGCCTTCGATGAGCCAGTTGAGGATGCCGGGGCCTTCTTCGGCGACGAGGATGTCGGCGAGGTTGTCGATCTTGCGGTCGTCGGAGACGGTGCGTTCGAAGGGGATGAGGCGCATGCGGCGCCAGAAGGCGAAGCCGCCGGTGCCGACTTCTGGGCGGTGGTTTCCGAGCAGCCAGAGTTTGTGGGTGGGGGCGAAGGAGAAGAAGTCCTGGCGCATGCGGCGGGCTTTGATGCGGTCGCCGCCGGTCAGGAGCTTGACTCGGGCTTCGTCGAACTTGTCGCCGGGTTTGACCTCGGAGCAGACGATGACGCGCCGGCCGTGGAGTTCTGCGAGGTCGGTGGGGTGGCCTTCGTAGGGGCGTGCCATGAGGAAGCCGGGCGGGGCGGCGTCGGCGTAGTCGCCGAGGAGTTTCATGAGCACGTCGAGCAGGACCGATTTGCCGTTTTTTCCTGCGCCGAAGAGGAAGGGCATGACTTGGCCGCCGACGTCTCCGGTGATGGAGTAGCCCAGGAGGAGTTGGAGGAATCGGATCATTTCGGCGCCTTCGGTGTCGTCGCCGAAGGTGTCGGTGAGGAAGCGCTGCCAGCGCGGGGTGGGTACTGCGGTTGGTCCGGTTGTGGTGGAGCGGGAGTGGAAGTCTTTGTTCGGGTCGGGGGTGCGGACGAGCCCGGTGCGCAGGTCGACGACTCCGGCCGGGGTGCACAGGGCGTAGGGGTCGGCGTCCAGGAGGGCTGCGTTGAGGACCATGCCGGGGGCTGATTTGGCCTGGGCGAGCATGGCGTTGATACCGGAGGTGCTCAGGGCTCGTCGGCGGTGCTTCTTGAGCGCTTCGGCGGTGTAGAGGCCGCGGGGGTCGCTGGCAGCGATGTGCTCGCCGAGGTCGCCGGCGGCCCACAGGACTGTGTCGTCCTCGTCCATCTGCCAGCGGGTGGTGTCCCATCGGTACCAGCCAAGGCCGGGGACGTGGCGGAAGTCAGAGGCGTAGATGCGGACGAACAGCTTGGCGTTGCCTCGGTCGGTGAGGGTGTCGGGCAGCAGTCCGTGAGCGGTGGCGGGTCCTTGGGCAGCGTTGGTCTCGCCTGCGGCCTGGGCGGGCAGCGGCGCAGCCACGGTCTTGGCGATGATCTGCTCGGCCATGGCCTGGGGATCGAAGTCGAACAGGACGTTGTCGCCGCCGAGGGGGGTGTTCATGGGCGCCTCCCAGGGCTCAGGGGATGCTGGGAGCCGGCGCGCATACCGCTGCGGATGATTTGCAGACAGTGGCGTTCCTGCCCTGGGCGGGCCATGGTGGCGGTCTCGAGGAGGACCTGTTCGGCAGCGTGCTCCGTGAGGTGGCCGGCGGCTGCGAGTCCTCCGACTGTGAAAGCGGCACGGTTGAGCTTCTCGGAGAAGCCAGCGCCTTCTGGGACCGCGGCGCAGGCGGCGACTTCGGCAAGGACGGTCGCGAGGGTTTTGGTTGCCCGGTCACGGCCTCCGCCAGCGGCTACGACCGCCTGCCGCGCACGCGCTGGAACGGGTCTTGGGGCGGGGATGTGCGCGGCGGGCAGGTGGTTGGTGCGCTCAAGCTCGAGTGCGAGCCAGTCCGGCAGCGGGGCGGGGGTGCGGGCCGGACCGACTGGTCGATATGTGCCTGCCGAGGTTTGGGTGCCGGGCGCGATGATGTATCCGCCGTGGGCGCGGACGTCGACCTGCCAGGCCAGGGCACGGTTGGCGCCTGAGCCGGCGGAGCATTGCCAGCGGCGGGAGTCGGTTGCGCGGTACCAGATGTGCAGGCCTCCAGATGGCGTGCGTACGCGCAGCGTGGCGTCGTCGTCGGCGGGGCTGGGCTGACCGCGCAGAGCCGCAAGGACGGCCAGGGTGTGGAAGCCAGTGGTCATGGCGGAGACGTCGATTTCAGCCGCGATGGGAATGCCTGGCAGGAGCTTGTCGCGGGCGGGGGGCGTGGCTGCGTGGGCATCGACGTCGATGACGACCAGGTTGGCTGGGCCGCAAGAGACGCCGACGCCCATCTGGGGGCGGGGGCCCCACCACTGGGCGAGACGGGCCATGTCCAGGGTGGCGGCGTGAAAGCCGTGGCACCAGCGGCCTGCCATGCGGCAGGTGCAGGTCTCACGTTTGTGGTCACGCTGCTGACACGTTGAGCAGTTCGAGGCCGGAGTTTTCTTCCCCGGCGCCAGGGGATGAACGGGCCAACCATGGCTGACACACCACCGCGCGATGGCCAGCGACTCAGCGACTGAAGCAGCAGAGAGGGCAGATACTGAGTCGCTAGGAGAAAACCGCAGCTCAGCAGGCATGCGACTCCCCCATCAGCGACCGAAGCGACTCAACGACGGACACAGCCTAGCGAAAACGTCTGTTCGGCGAATCAACCTGCCCTTCGGCGGCGTGCCGAGACGTCCCATCAGCGACCGAAGGTGGAGACCAGCGACTCAGCGACTCTTGGTACACGGTGAGACGCTCGAAAAAGTAGCAGCTCAGAGGCTTGCAGGCTGCCAAACAGCGACTGAAGCGACTGAACTTCCCTATATATGACGCACACGCGCACACACAGTTCGGCTGATATACCTAAGCCAGAGTCGCTTGAGTCGCTGCATATCAAGCAAGACGGCCACTGACCTGCAGGTATGCCTCAGCGACCGAAGGAATGGCCGGTGCTGACCTTCAGTCGCTGCATTGGATGCCGCCCTACCGCTTAAGCGACTCAAGCGACTCAAACCACACCAAAACATCACCAAGTAGGGAGGGGCTGGGCGCCAAGCAGCCAGCTGGATGGGTCGAGCACTCGTTGCGACACTTGGTCAAACAGACCACCAGCGAGCAGGCCCCCCGTTCTATCCCAGGCCGCCGACGCCCTGCTGGTTGGCCCGTTCAGTGGCTCGCCCTCCCCAAGGAGAAGGCGCCCGTGCTGGTGCAGCACCAGCACGAGCCGGTGCTGGTTTAGCAGCGCGGGCTCCTCGATCCGCGGCGAACAGCCCTCCAGAAGAGGAAACAAGAACAGACGGCGGCGGCCCGGTGGCCCTGCTGCTCCTCCCTGCTGCTCGGGTTAGGCCGGCCTTGCTCTCTGTGCAGCATTCGTGTGCCATCTGGGCCGTGCGAATACTGCGCTGCCCCCTCACCGGATGTGCAGCAGACGCCTTGCACCCTTCACCACTAGGTCCTGTCTGATAATTGATCTTGTGGTGGGTCGTGGTGAGCTGACGGATGCGGCGTGGGGTCGGATAGCGCGGTTGTTGCCTGGTGTTGACGGTCGTGGGCGGCCGTGGCGGGATCACCGGCAGGTGATCAACGGGGTGCTGTGGCGGTTGCGGACCGGTGCTCCGTGGCGTGACCTGCCGGAACGCTACGGGCCGTGGCAGACGGCCTATGAACGGTTCGCCCGCTGGGAAGCGGACGGCACCTGGGCCCGTCTGCTCGAACAGGTGCAGGTCCGTGACGACTCCGTCGGAGCCGTGGAGTGGACCGTGTCGGTCGACTCCACGATCAGCCGGGCCCACCAGCACGCCGCCGGTGCCCGCAAAAGGGGGCGGGGCCGGGGGACGAACTGGAAGATCCGGCACATCCGTCGGCTGGCCAGGCGCTCGGCCGGTCCCGCGGCGGGCTGACCACGAAGATCCATCTCGCCTGCGACGGCCGAGGCCTGCCCCTGGCCGTCGTCGTCACGCCCGGCAACGTCAACGACTCCACCGTCTTCAACAGGGTCATGGCCGAGCTGAGAGTGCCCCGGATCTGCGCCGGACGTCCCCGCCGCAGGCCCGACGCGGTCATCGCGGACAAGGCGTACTCGTCCCGGGCGATCCGCCAGGTCCTGCGCGGGCGCGGCATCCGGGCGGTGATCCCGGAGCGGGCGGACCAGAAGGCCAACCGCCTGCGGCGAGGGAAGGCCGGCGGCAGACCGCCGGCCTTCGACCGCGAGCTCTACAAGGCCCGCAACGTGGTCGAACGCTGCTTCAACCGACTCAAGCAGTTCCGCGCGATCGCCAGCCGCTTCGACAAACTCGCCGCCCGTTACAAGGCCGGAGTCCACCTCGCCTCACTCATCCTCTGGCTCCGCGAACCCATCCAAGACCTTTTGTCAGACAGGACCTAGGGCAGCAGGATGTCGGAGGCCAAGCAGAGGGAGCCGGAGAGCCTGCGTCGCCGTTTCTCCGGCGGCTGCGTCCCGTCCGGCGCGCACCGCTAGGCCGTCGTCGACGTCGCGCCAGCCGGGCGGAAGGTGGCCTCGGCCGCGACTAGTGCGGGTGGCACGGATCCGCGGTTCGAGAACGGTCCGCTGGCGGGCGTCGACGTCGTGGACGGGCAGGTGGTTGCGCCGTTCTGGCGGCGCAGCTCCTGGGCGCCGGCGTTGAGGAGGTCCACGTCGTCGTTGTGGGCGCGAGGACGGCGAGGTTCTCCAGCAGGTCGAGCTCGTCGGGCCAGTCGGCGCGCAGCTTGTCCCAGGCCATCAGCATCTGTGAGCGCGCCTCGTCGGCGGTGGCCGCCGGGTGCACGCGCTCGGCGGCTGCGAGCATTTCCAGTGCCTGGCGGTGGTCGCCGGTGCGCCAGATGTCCAGCGCGGCCCGCTCGGAAGCATCGCGCTGCCGCCGGTTCTCGTAGAGGGTGAGGCCGCCGACGAGGCGGTGCACCTCGCGGAACCAGCCGCCGATGCCGACGGCCTGGAGCTGAAGCGGGTCGCCAATGGCGAGGACCTGCGTACCGGTGCGGGCCGCCTCGGTCAACAGCTGCGCGGCGGACCGGTCGTCGGTCATCACCGCCTCATCGACGACCAGGACGTCGATCCCGGTCAGCCCCTCGCCCAACTCGATCCGCTTCAGCCAGGACGCCACGGTGCGCGCGGGAATGGCGGAGGCGTCGGTGAGGCCCTGCGCGCCGACCGCCGACAGGCACGCGCCCGCGTACGTGAAGCCGGTGGCGTCCCACGCGATCCGGCACGGCGTCCATGAGCGTGCTCTTGCCCGCGCCGGCCCCGTCAGCCGCCGTACGGCGCGGGCGGGCACGGCGCTGATCCGGCCGCCCCGAGTTCCATGAGCACCCGCGACGCGATCGGCAGTGAGCGCGGGGAGCGCTGGTCGAACAGCCATAGGCCGCGCACCGGCCGGCCTATTCCGGCGCGGTGTGCGATCTTGTCTGTGCGGCCCCGCACACTCCATACCGGCACGAGCTACCGGCCGATGACGGGGTCGACACCGTTCCCAGCGGTCAGCAGCCGGGTGAATCGCAGCCTGCGCGATACACGAAGCGCTTGTGCTCGGGAGTTCCCCACACCGGCCCTCGTCCCGAACCCCAGCCTGCTTGACAGACATGCTCCGCCGTGGCCCCATGAGCCGCACGCCGAACCGTCGCGGCCGATCCATCCCGTTCCGATCCATTACACTGCTGCGCCCCCCCGCTACGGGGCGGGTGAGGGCGCAGCACCGGCCGCCTCAGATCGCAGCCAGGTCCGGTGCCAGCACGCTGGGGCAGTACCACCGGGCCGCTCCCTCCCGCTTAGCCCCTACGCCAGGGCCAGCTCGCCCGCTGTACCGTCGACGTCCGCCTGCCGCCGCTGCGTCGGGGCCGCGCGGCGGCTAAGCCGTGTATAGACGAACGTGCTCAGTCGTGGGACCGGGACATCAAGGTCGACGAACACGTCAAAGGTCTCAGACCTGAGCCTTGCTCCTCATCATGCAGCCCGTGGAGTTTTCCCGTGCCCACCGTGCCCGTTCACGCCTCAGACCCCGACGTGGATGTGGGCGGCCCAGAGCGCTGGGGTCGCCGCGCGGTGGAAGCCCTGCGGAAGGCCATAGCCATCCCGGATACTGCGGACGGCGTGGTGGAGTGCGTACGCCGACCGGCCGGGGTCGAGGGGGCCGTTTCCCAGGGCCAGGCCCCGGTAGAAGAGGTCGGCCATGGTGACGGCGATGTTGTCCTTGATCGTCCATAGGGTGCCGATCACCCGGGGGTAGCCGGTGATCTGGAAGGCGGTGGCCAGGTGGATGGCCTCGTCGACCAGCGTGTCTGCGTGAGTGACGGCGGTACTGCAGGCAGAGAGGTAGGCGAGCTGGGCGCAGTCATGCAAGACGGGTGCCAGCTGGGCGACGGTCAGCGGGTGGGTGGCGTGGTCGTGCAGCAGGAGCAGGCTGCGGGACGGGTCGTCGGGATCGGTGGTGCCGTGGCAGGCGAAGTGCGCGATGGCGCTGCGAGGCAGCCGGACGAGGACGTTCGCCCGGGTGGGGACCATGTCCGGGCCGCCGGTTGACGAGCTATCGGGTTCCGGTCCGAGCAGTACTTCGGCGTCGGGCAGGTGGCGGCGGACGGCCCGAACCTCGTCGTCGACCTGCCAGAGCCTACCGTCGTTCGGCAGGCCCGGGGTGGCGGGCATCGCGACGACCAGCGAGTGTGCCGTGCTGTGGTCAATCGGCCCGCGGGCGCGTTCACGGGCGTGGCGCAGTGCTCGGACGGTCGGTGTGTAAGAGGAGACGACGCGGTCGAGGACGGTGCGCCGCTGGGCGGGGTCGGCGGGCTTCTCGGTGTGGTGGCCGGCCGCGTGCAGCGGCAGGGTGCCGAGAAGTCCGCCGGGGGCCCACCAGATCCTCGGCCAACTCGGCTGTTGAGTCTTGTGGGTGGCGGCATGGATGTCGGCGTCGGCCGGGCCGGGTGTGCGGGTGTGGCCGAGGGCGGTCAGGACCGGCCCGGCGGCGTTGTCCCACAGCCACTGCAGTACACCCGCCAGCATCGTCGAGCGCTCCTCGGCGCTTTCGTCGCTGCTTGTCCGCCCCAGTGCGCGGTCGAACGCCTCGACCTGCCGGGCCACGGCGTCAGGCGTGAGCCCTGGCAGTGGGAGGGCGCGGACGCGGTCAGGGGTGATCAGGATGGCGTCGCTGCGCTGGCCGTTGACATTGATCAGGACAATGGGGCCCTCGGCCGCTGCCTCCCGGAGTTCGGCGGGGCTGGGCGGCAGCCCGAATCTGTTGAGGCCGGGCAGGGAGCGGATGATTCGGAGGAGCTCGACGAGTTCCTGGTTCAGGTAGTGCCGGGCATCGGTTCCGCCGCCCGGCTGGACCCGGTCCCGCATGCCGATCTCCACCGCTTCGGGCTGGTCCAGGTGCTCTCGCAACTCACGGAATCGGGCCGCGAGCTCGGGGCGCCGCTCGGTCAGCTCGGCAAGATCGCCGCGGACTTCTAGCGCTTGGCCCAGCAATACCGCGCGGCCGACCTCCAGGAGCCCGGCGGCGCGTTCGGCGGCCTCGGGGTCGTCCGGTGCTGCGGCTTCGAGGGCTAGGGCGGCGGCCGTGCCCGCGAGTCCGGCGTACCGGCCGATCGCCTGCTGGCGGTCGCGGCGCCCGAGCCGGCGCGCGGCCGCCTGCGGGAGCAGCAGGACCGCTTCCTCGGCCGATTCCGCCGCGGCTGCGTACCGGCCCAGCCGCGCGAGCAGGGTGGCCGCCTGGAGGCCGGCCTCGATGCGTTGCGACGGCGCGGCCGACTCGTCCCGGGCGACCTCCGTCCAGGCCCCGGCCGCACGCTCCGTGTAGCTCCAGCTGTCGCGGTGCTCGGCGCGGAGCTGGAGACAGCCAGCCAGGTTGATCAGATGGGCGATTCGCCTCGTGCGGTCGGTGGTTGGGAGGTCGACGGCCTTTTGCGCCCAGGCCAGGGCCTCGTCGAGGTCTGACGGCGCCCCGCTGGCCGTGTACCGGGTGCGCAGCACCTGCGCGTAACGGAATACCAGCTCGGGGCGTTCACCTGCGGCGGACGAACTGTTGAGGGCGCGCCGAGACCAGTCGATCGACTCTTGCAGGGCCTCCTCGGATCCGCCGTGTTCGAACCGCAGTCGGGTGATGTCGGCGAACTCGGATGCGCGCAGCGGAAATTCGGGGTGGTTGACCGGGGTCGCTATCAAAGCGATGAACGCGGCCGCGGAGAACATCTCGAGGTGCTCGGCCGCGCCGGAGTGCTCGTACGCGGTCTGGTGGACGGCCCGGCTGACAGACAGGAAACGTCCGTGGTGGGGATGCTCGGGCGGGCAGGTTCCATAGGACTCCAGCGCCGACTCCCGCGCCTCGACGAGGTCTTCCGTCGCGCCGAGGCGGATGTACCTGATCCGCAGCGCCGCCGCGAGATTGGATAGGTATATTCGCCGGTCGGGACGGCCGGTCGGAGTCGCCTGCACAGCGTTCCGCGTCGCGGTGACCGCCTCGTCGAGGTCTGCGAGCCGACCGAGGCGTTCGAAGGCGGCGACGAGCGCGCCGGACAGGTTCGAGGACAGGGCCGCGAATGGGGGCAGGTCGGGCGGGACCGTCGCCACGGCCTCCCGGGCCACTGCGATGGCTTCCATGAGGTGGGCCAGGTTGCCAGAATGGTGATACCGCGCCGTCAGAACGTTCGACAGGTTCGACATCCGCCCCGAGCGTTCCCAGCCGCCCGCTGCGGAGGCATCCACTGCGCGTCGTGTGACGTTCTCGGCCTTGGCCAGATCCGCCAAGTCCCCCGTCCGCCGGTACCGGGCCAGTACCCCCACTCCGACGAGCGACAGGGCCTCGGCGTGGCTGGGGTCGTCGGGCCCGCCCAGCACCGCCGCCTGCGCAGCTAAACTGATGATTTCGTCCAGATCGTCCGATTTGCGGTCGCGTTCGAAGCGCGCCTGGAGCGTGCTGACGAGCGTCAGCAGCATGCGGGGGTACCCGGGGTCGCGTTCGTCCGCGGCGGCCACGACCCGGCGGCACAGTTCGATCGCGGACGTCAGCGTCTCCGGGTCGGTCGAGTGCAGGCACTGGGCGGCCAAGGCGCGGGCCGGGAGCGTTGCCTCGCGGGCAAGCACCGTCAGCAGGTCGGCTGGCAGCTCCTCCAGGCCGGCCAGGAAGCACGGGACGAACTCGTCTATGGCCCGCTGCAGTTCCGGGCGGTCCGCCCCCTGTGGCAGGGCCAGATACCGGAACCAGTGGAACCAGCCGAGCACCAGACCGACCCTCAGGTCGTTCGGCTCCCTTGTCTCGTGAAGCTCGATGACCCGGCGGACCGTACGGGACCGGAACAGCGCCGAGGCGTCGCCCGACCGCCGGGTGTCCTGGAGGAGCGATGTGAGCTTGGCAAGTTGTCTGGCCCGGACGCTCGAACCGTCTCTCATGTGGTGTGATGGTACTCACAACCTCCATTGCCCATAGGCAAGTTGACCGGATGGGCTGGCAGAGCAGCCTTCGCCCGGACGGCTCGGAAGGGACCTCAGTGGCTCGTGACTTGATCGCTCTCCGCCTGGCGGGGGCGTGCGAATTCGAGGCGGACATCCGCCGCCGCCTCCGTGCCGGGCCGGTCGGCGATGCGACCGTGTTGGAGAACGTGCTCACGGCGGCGCGCGGCGGTGGCGACCTGACGGGCCCCCTCGATACACTGCACGCCGTGCTGCAGGCCATCGGCGACCCCGACGGCCTGGACCGGTACACCGGCCTGAGCGGCGCGGGCGACCGGGGCGTGCACGCTGCGGGCGTCGACCGGGGCACCCCGAACGGGGCGGTGTGGCTGTGCCCCACCCGGACCTGCCTGCGCTTCACCTGGCCGAGCGGCGCCGCCGAGGCGCCCCGGTGCGCCGTAACCGGGGCCAACCTGCTCAGCAGCGAGCTGTAGCCGGATGGGCGGAGTGCTCGGAGAACTGGGGAAGAAGCTCGCCGAACGGTGGGTCGCCCTGCTGGTCCTGCCAGGCGCGCTCTACCTGGCGGTCGCGGCGGCCGCCCTCACCTTGGGCAACGGGCATCCGTTCGACCCGGCCGTGCTGACGGCACAGGTCAACCGGTGGGCCGAGGCACCCGCGGCGAAGAGCACCGGCGGCCAGATGGTTGTGCTGGTTGCCGTACTCGTCGGCGCCGCAGCCGTCGGAGTGGTCGCCCAAGCACTCGGCTCCCTGGTCGAACAGGTCCAACTCGCCGACAACTGTGCAGACTGGCCCGCCGGACCTAGAGGCGTGGCCAGGCGACTGACCGAGCGGCGGAAACGCCGCTGGCATGTGGCCGCGGAGCGGTGGCGGCGCGCGGAGAACGAGGTCGGGCTCGAACGGGCGGAGCTCCACCGGCAGCCCGGCAGCGACCCCTCAGCACTGGAGGCCGCGCGCGACGCCGCCCGCGACGCCTGCGCGGCGAAGGACCGCATCGCTCTGGAGGAGCCCGCCCGGCCCACCTGGAGCGGGGACCGGATCCAGGCAGTCGCCGTACGCCTGCAGCGGGACTTTCGGCTCGACCTCGCCACGCTCTGGCCGCGCCTGTGGCTGGTGCTTCCCGACACGCCCCGCCAAGAGGTCACTGCGGCCCGCCAGGCGCTGACCCGGGCCACCACGCTGGGCGCCTGGGCTGGGCTGTACCTGCCGCTCGCCCTTTGGTGGTGGCCCGCACTGATCGTCGCGGCCGTGCTCGCCGTCGCCGCGCATCTACGCGTGCGCGCGGCCGCCCACACCTACGCCACACTCCTGGAGGCCGCCGCCCAGCTGTACGCCCCGGATCTGGCCCGCCAACTCGGCTTCTACCCGGTCGACGGCCTCACCAAGGCCACGGGCGGCCGGATCGCGCAGTTGTTGCGCCCGAGCCCCCCGGTGGATCTTGCCGGACCCCGTCGCACGGAACCGCCCCGCACCCCCGCCCAGTGACGACCGTGACGCCGAGGCAGCCGAAATCTGGTGCGCGTCCGGGGTGCCGAACACCCGGCGGCCCTAGCGCGTGTCTCTTTGATG
>NZ_LWBU01000359.1 GCF_001646665.1 Streptomyces noursei
ACCAGGGGACGCAGGGGCGTACGGGGAGGGGAGGTCATCCCCCCAGGACAGCAGAGCCACCGCCGCCCGGCGCCATCCGTGGGAAGCGGCGGCCCCCGAAGTCCCCACAACGGGCGAACCGCCCCGGATGCCCCTACGGCGGCCGCGTGACCGAGCCCACCCACACCCCGCCCCCGCACCACACCCCCCCCCGCCACCCCCCGCCCACCGGCGACCCGAAACCCCGCAACCCGCCCCCCCCCGCGGGCCTCCGCTGCGAACCCCCCGGTCCGCGACCCCCCCCCCCCCCCCCCACCG
>NZ_LWBU01000360.1 GCF_001646665.1 Streptomyces noursei
GTACGTGCTGGACGAGCCGTCGGCGGGGCTGCACCCGGCCGACACGGAGGCGCTGCTGGTGGTGCTGGACCGGCTGAAGGCGGCGGGCAACTCGGTGCTCGTGGTGGAGCACCACCTGGGCGTGGTGCGGCGGGCCGACTGGCTGGGGGACGTGGGACCGCGGGCGGGCGAGCACGGCGGGGGGGGGGTGCACAGCGGGCCGCCGGGGGGGCTGCGCGCGGGCGGGGGGGCGGGGACGCGCCGGGACCTCTTTGACCGCGGGGCGGCGCCCGCGCGGGCGGGGGGGGGGGCGGCGGGGGGGGTGGGGGGCGGGGCGGGCACGCGGCACAAACTGCGGGGCCTGGGGGCCG
>NZ_LWBU01000361.1 GCF_001646665.1 Streptomyces noursei
AAGGTCGGCACCGGCGAGACCATCGGCCGCGTCGGCTCCACGGGCAACGTCACCGGGCCGCACCTGCACCTGGAGGTGCACACCGCGGGCGGCGGTGGCATCGACCCGCTGGCCTGGCTGCGGGACAAGGGCCTCACCGTCTGAGCCTCCGCTCCCCGTCGACCCGTGCCCGGTCGCCACGACCGGGCACGCGCGCGCGACCACCCCGCCGCG
>NZ_LWBU01000362.1 GCF_001646665.1 Streptomyces noursei
TCCGGGCGGACGCCGATACTTCGCGGACACTCCCTAGCGGACGGGGTGACCCGCCTCGCGCAGGGCTGCCTTCACCTCGGAGATCCGCAGGTCGCCGAAGTGGAAGACGGACGCGGCGAGCACCGCGTCGGCGCCCGCTCCGATCGCCGGCGGGAAGTGGTCCAGGCGGCCCGCGCCACCGGAGGCGATCACCGGCACCGTGACGTGCTTGCGGACGGCGGCGATCATCTCGGTGTCGTAGCCGTCCTTGGTGCCGTCCGCGTCCATCGAGTTGAGCAGGATCTCGCCCGCGCCCAGCTCGGCGGCCCGGTGGGCCCACTCGACGGCGTCGATGCCGGTCCCGCGGCGGCCGCCGTGCGTGGTGACCTCGAACGTGCCCTCGGGGGTGCGGCGGGCGTCCACCGACAGGACGAGCACCTGGCGGCCGAACCGCTCGGCGATCTCCCGGATCAGCTCCGGGCGGGCGATGGCGGCCGTGTTGACGCCGACCTTGTCGGCGCCGGCGCGCAGCAGCCGGTCGACGTCGTCGGCACTGCGTACGCCGCCGCCGACGGTCAGCGGGATGAAGACCTGCTCGGCGGTGCGGCGCACCACGTCGTAGGTGGTCTCGCGGTCCCCGGACGAGGCGGTGATGTCGAGGAAGGTCAGCTCGTCGGCGCCCTCGGCGTCGTACAGCTTGGCCATCTCGACGGGGTCGCCCGCGTCGCGGAGGTTCTGGAAGTTGACGCCCTTGACGACCCGGCCGTTGTCGACGTCCAGGCAGGGGATGACGCGTACCGCGAGGGTCATGACGCGGCACCTCCTCGGGTGGTGTCGGCCCGGTACGCCTCGACCTCCACCTCGACGACCAGGCTCGGGTCGACGAAACCGGACACGATGATCATGGAAGCGGCGGGACGGACGCCGTCGAACAGCTCCTTGTGGGCGCGGCCGACCTCCTCCACGTCCCGGGCGTGGGTGAGGTACATCCGGGTGCGCACCACGTCGGCGGGGCCCAGTCCGAGCTGTCCCAGCGCGGCGAAGGCCACGTTGAAGGCGTTGACCGTCTGCTCGTGGGGGCCGCCGCCGGCGATCTCGCCGTCGACGATCGAGGTGCAGCCGGAGACCAGGACCAGCCCGTTGGGGAGCTCGACGGCACGGGAGTAGCCGAACTGCTCCTCCCACGGCGCGCCGGTCACCACCCGGCGTACGTCGGAGCCGGTCATCCGGCCACCGCCGCGAGCGCTTCCTCCAGGGTGAACGCCTTGGCGTACAGGGCCTTGCCGACGATGGCGCCCTCGACGCCGAGCGGGACGAGCCCGGACAGCGCGCGCAGGTCGTCCAGCGACGAGACGCCCCCGGAGGCGACGACCGGCTTGTCGGTGGCCGCGCAGACGTTGCGCAGGAGCTCCAGGTTCGGGCCCTGCAGCGTGCCGTCCTTGGCGATGTCGGTGACCACGTAGCGGGCGCAGCCCTCGGAGTCGAGGCGGGCCAGGGTCTCGTAGAGGTCGCCGCCGTCGCGGGTCCAGCCGCGGCCGCGCAGCGTCGTGCCGCGGACGTCCAGGCCGACCGCGATCCTGTCCCCCTGCTCGGCGATGACCTTGGCGACCCACTCGGGGGTCTCCAGGGCGGCCGTGCCCAGGTTGACGCGGGTGCAGCCGGTGGCGAGCGCGGCGGCGAGCGACGCGTCGTCCCGGATGCCGCCGGACAGTTCCACCTTGATGTCCATGGCCCCGGCGACCTCGGAGATCAGCTCCCGGTTGTCCCCGGTGCCGAAGGCGGCGTCGAGGTCCACCAGATGAAGCCACTCGGCGCCCGCGCGCTGCCAGGCGAGGGCGGCCTCCAGCGGGGAGCCGTAGGAGGTCTCCGTGCCGGACTCGCCATGGACGAGCCGGACGGCCTGGCCGTCGCGGACGTCGACGGCGGGGAGGAGTTCGAGCTTGCTCATCTCAGCGGTTCCTGGATCCTTTTGGCGGGTCGGGACGGGTCGGGGGCCGGTACGGGACGGTGCCCGCACCGGCCGGGGCGGCTCAGAAGGTGTCGAGCCAGTTGGTCAGCAGCTGCGCGCCGGCGTCCCCGGACTTCTCGGGGTGGAACTGGGTCGCCCACAGGGCACCGTTCTCGACGGCGGCGACGAACCGTTCGCCGTGCGTGGACCAGGTGACCCTGGGCGCGCGCATCGCGGGGTTGGCGATCTCCAGCGTCCAGTCGTGGACGGCGTAGGAGTGGACGAAGTAGAACCGGGTGTCGGCGTCCAGGCCGGCGAACAGCTCGCTGTCCTCGGGGGCCTCGACG
Organism: Streptomyces noursei; assembly: GCF_001646665.1. GTDB lineage: Bacteria > Actinomycetota > Actinomycetes > Streptomycetales > Streptomycetaceae > Streptomyces > Streptomyces lavendulocolor. The sequence continues at coordinate 2,275 of NZ_LWBU01000362.1, forward strand.
GTGTTCCAGCCCATGTGGGGGACGACGGGGGCCTTCAGGGGGCCGACCGTGCCGGGCCACTCGTCCAGTCCCTCGGTCTCCACGCCGTGCTCGATGCCCCGGCCGAAGAGGATCTGCATGCCGACGCAGATGCCCATGACGGGCCGGCCGCCGGAGAGCCGGCGCTCCACGATCCAGTCGCCGCGGGCCTCCTTCAGCCCGGCCATGCAGGCGGAGAAGGCGCCGACACCGGGGACGAGGAGCCCGTCGGCGTTCATGGCCCTGTCGTAGTCGCGGGTGATCTCGACGTCGGCGCCGACGTGGGCGAGGGCCCGCTCGGCGGAGCGGACGTTGCCGAACCCGTAGTCGAAGACCACGACCTTCTTGGAGGTGTTCATCGCGCTCATTCCCAGATTCCCTGGATCCGCATGACGCCCGCCACCAGGCACATCGCCGAGGCGACGGCCAACAGGACGATGACGCCCCGGGGCATCCCCTGCTTGCTGAAGGAGTACACGCCTCCCGCGAGGAAGAGGCCGACCACGATCAGGATGGTCGAAAGACCCGTCACAGCGCGCCCTTCGTGGAGGGCAGGATGCCGGCCGCGCGCGGGTCGCGCTCCGAGGCGTACCGCAGGGCGCGGGCGAGGGCCTTGAACTGGCACTCCACGATGTGGTGGGCGTTGCGCCCGTACGGGACGTGGACGTGCAGCGCGATCTGGGCCTGGGCGACGAAGGACTCCAGGATGTGCCGGGTCATCGTGGTGTCGTAGGAGCCGATCATCGGCGCCATGTTCTCGGGCTCGGTGTGCACCAGGTAGGGGCGGCCGGAGAGGTCGACGGTGACCTGGGCGAGGGACTCGTCCAGCGGCACCGTGCAGTTGCCGAACCGATAGATGCCCACCTTGTCGCCGAGGGCCTGCTTGAAGGCGGCGCCGAGGGCGAGGGCGGTGTCCTCGATGGTGTGGTGCGAGTCGATGTGCAGGTCGCCGTCGGTCTTGACGGTGAGGTCGAACAGTCCGTGGCGGCCGAGCTGGTCCAGCATGTGGTCGTAGAAGCCGACGCCGGTCGACACGTCGACCTTTCCGGTGCCGTCGAGGTCTATCTCGACGACGACGGACGTCTCCTTGGTGGTGCGCTCGACCCGTCCTACGCGGCTCATGAGCTCTGCTCCTTCTTCAGTGCGCGAACCGCATCCAGGAACGCGTCGTTCTCTTGCGGTGTGCCGGCGGTGACCCGCAGCCAGCCGGGTACGCCGTTGTCACGGACGAGGACGCCCCGGTCGAGGATCTTCTGCCACACGGTGTGCGCGCCGCCCTCACCAGTGAAACGTCCGAACTGTACGAAGTTGGCGTCGGAGTCGGTCACCTCGTAACCGAGCGCGCGCAGCTCGGTGACCAGCCGGTCCCGCTCCGCCTTCAGCTGCTCGACGTACCCCAGCAGCGTATCGGTGTGCTCCAGGGCCGCGAGCGCGGTGGCCTGGGTGACGGCCGACAGGTGGTACGGCAGGCGGACGAGCTGGACGGCGTCGACCACGGCCGGGTGCGCCGCCAGGTAGCCCAGGCGGAGGCCCGCCGCGCCGAACGCCTTGGACATGGTGCGGGAGACCACCAGGTGGGGGCGGTCCTCGATGAGGGACAACAGCGACGGGCGGTGGCTGAATTCCACGTACGCCTCGTCGACCACGACCAGCGACGGCTTGGCCGCCTGGGCCGCCTCGTACAGCGCCAGCACGGTCTCCGCCTCGACGGCGGTGCCCGTGGGGTTGTTGGGCGAGGTGATGAACACGACGTCGGGGCGGTGCGCGGCGATGGCGGCCGTCGCGGCGGCGACGTCGATGGTGAAGTCGTCGTTGCGCGGCCCGGAGATCCAGCCCGTCCCGGTCCCGCGCGAGATGAGGCCGTGCATCGAGTACGAGGGTTCGAAGCCGATCGCGAGGCGGCCCGGCCCGGCGAAGGTCTGGAGCAGCTGCTGGAGGACCTCGTTGGAGCCGTTGGCGGCCCACACGTTGGCGAGGCCGACCTGGTGGCCGGTGGTGCGGGTGAGGTAGGCGGCCAGTTCCGTACGGAGCTCGACGGCGTCCCGGTCGGGGTAGCGGTTGAGCGTGCGGGCCGCCTCCCGGACGCGCTCGGCGATCCGCTCGACGAGCGGTTCGGGCAGCGGGTACGGGTTCTCGTTGGTGTTGAGGCGCACGGGCACGTCGAGCTGCGGGGCGCCGTAGGGGGACTTGCCGCGCAGCTCGTCGCGGATGGGCAGGTCGTCGATGTTCACGTTCACTGACCGGGCACCTTCCACCCGAACCGGGCCTTGATCGCCGCGCCGTGCGCCGGCAGGTCCTCCGCCTCGGCGAGGGTGACCACGTGGTGCGCCACCTCGGCGAGCGCGTCGCGCGTGTAGTCCACGATGTGGATGCCGCGCAGGAACGACTGCACGGACAGCCCCGAGGAGTGGCAGGCGCAGCCGCCGGTCGGCAGCACGTGGTTGGAGCCGGCGCAGTAGTCGCCGAGCGAGACCGGCGCCCACGGCCCGACGAAGATCGCGCCGGCGTTGCGGACGCGCCGGGCGACGGCCGCCGCGTCGGCGGTCTGGATCTCCAGGTGCTCCGCGCCGTACGCGTCGACGACGCGCAGGCCCTCCTCCAGGCCGTCGACCAGCACGATCGCGGACTGCCGGCCGCGCAGGGCGGGCACGATCCGGTCGTCGACGTGCCGGGTGGCGGCGACCTGGGGCTCCAGCTCCTTCTCGACCGCCTCGGCGAGGTCGGTGGAGTCGGTGACCAGGACGGCGGCGGCGAGCGGGTCGTGCTCGGCCTGGCTGATCAGGTCGGCGGCGACGTGCGCCGGGTCGGCGGTGTCGTCGGCGAGGACGGCGATCTCGGTCGGGCCGGCCTCGGTGTCGATGCCGATCCGGCCGGTGAAGTACCGCTTGGCGGCGGCGACCCAGATGTTGCCGGGGCCGGTGACCATGTTGGCCGGCGGGCAGGACTCGGTGCCGTACGCGAACATGGCGACCGCCTGGGCGCCTCCGGCCGCGTACACCTCGTCGACGCCGAGCAGGGCGCAGGCGGCGAGGATGGTGGGGTGCGGAAGGCCGCCGTGCTCCTTCTGCGGCGGCGACGCGAGGGCGATCGACTCGACCCCCGCCTCCTGCGCCGGCACGGCGTTCATGATCACGGACGAGGGGTAGACGGAGCGGCCGCCGGGCGCGTACAGGCCGACGCGCTGGACCGGGACCCACTTCTCGGTGACCGTGCCGCCGGGCACCACCCGGGTGGTGTGCTCCTCGCGGCGCTGCGCGCGGTGGACCGTCCTGGCCCGGCGGATCGACTCCTCCAGGGCGGCGCGGACGGCCGGGTCGAGCTCCTCCAGCGCGCGCGTGAGCGCGGCGGCCGGAACCCGCACCTGGTCGAGGACGACCCCGTCGAACTTCTCCGCGTAGTCGATCAGCGCCGCGTCCCCCCGATGGTGCACGGCCTCGCAGATCGGCCGCACCTTCTCCAGGGCGGCTTCCACGTCGAACTCGGCACGGGGCAGCAGGTCGCGCAGAGCGCCACCCTCCGGGAGGGCGTCGCCGCGCAGATCGATTCGTGAGATCACAGGTCAATTCTCGCAGACGGCGTCGCGCGTCCGAGCGTCCGTATCACTGGCTGATACACGCCGCAGTGGCGTCTTGTTGTCACACCTGACCGTTAGCGTTCGGTCCGTCACAGAGCGGGAAGAACAACCGTACGAAACAGGGGAAGCGGAGGGGGCGGCAGTGACCGAGCCGCACGACGACGATGTGCCGGCCGACCTCACCCCGTCCGAGGTGGGGATGTGGCAGGCCTTCCGGATCGGCGCCACGTACGACCTGAGCACCGGCAACGCGATGCTGGACGACCCGTTCTCGCCCCGGGTCTGGCCGCCCGAGCGGAGCGTGCGGGCCGACAAGGTGGCGCTGTTGCTGCTGGACGGACCGCCCGCACTGGCCGGGCGGGTCTCGGCGCTGAAGCTGCGCGGGGTGCACATCACCGGCACGCTCGACCTCGCGGGCGGCACGGTCGGGCCGTACGTGGAGCTGCACGGCTGCCGGTTCGAGAACGAGGTGGTGCTGCCGGAGTCGCGGTTCACCACGCTGCGCATGGTCAAGTGCGCGATACCGCGGCTGGAGGCGGCCCGGCTGCACACGGAGGGCGACCTGCACCTGCCGCGCTGCCGGGTGGACCGCGGCATGCGGCTGACCGACGCGCAGATCGGCACGGACCTGCTGATCAGCCAGATCCACGTGGGCTCCGACCGGCGGGGCAGGGCGATCGTGGCCGACGGGATGTCGGTGGCGCAGGACCTGACGGCGGAGCTGATCGAGACGCAGGGGGAGTTCTCGCTGCGCGGGGCGAAGGTCGGCGTCTCGCTGAGCCTGCGCGGCAGCAGGCTGCGGGGCGCGGAGGGCCGGCGGGCGCTCAACGCGCCGCAGCTGACCGTGGAGCGGACGCTGTACCTGACGTACGCGTGGGTCAGCGACCGGACGGGGAACGCGGCGGGTGCCACACCGCCGGGCGGGCTGGCCAACTTCAACACACCGATGCGCGGCACCCGGATTCAGCCGTTCGAGTGCCGGGGCGGGGTGCGGCTGGACGACGGCCGGTTCGGGGACGCGGTGGACTTCCACCACGCCCGGTTCCTGCTGTCGTCGGAGCAGCGCGAGGAGCTGTCGCTGCGCCGGATCGTCACCCCCGAGCTGCGTTTCAACGGCGAGCGCCCGGAGGAGGGGCGGGTGGTGCTCAACGGCGCCAAGGTCGTGACGCTGATCGACCTGTCGACCAGCTGGCCCGGCCCCGGCGGGCTGGCGATGGGCGGTTTCGTCTACGAGAACCTCGTGCCGTACGGCCACTTCCCGCTCTCCCGCCGGCTGGAGTGGGTGGCGGCGGCGACCCCGGAGTTCGCCCCCGAGCCGTACGAGCGGCTGGCGACGGTGCTGCGCAACAGCGGGGAGGACGCCGACGCCCGGGAGGTGCTGCTGGCCAAGCAGCGCAGGAGGCGCGAGACGCTGCCGCTGGCGGCCAAGATGTGGGGCTACCTCCAGGACTGGACGGTGGCGTACGGCTACCGGCCGGGGCGGGCGGCGCTGTGGATGGCGGTGCTGTGGGCGGCGGGGACCCTCGCCTTCTCGCGGTGCGATCCGCCGGCGATCAAGCCGGGCGAGCACCCGAACTGGAACGCGGCCCTGTACGCGCTGGACCTGCTGCTGCCGGTGATCAATCTCGGCCAGGACGGCTACTGGCGGCTGGGGGGCGCCTGGCAGTGGACGTCGACCGTGCTCATCCTGCTGGGCTGGATCCTCGCCACCACGGTCGCAGCCGGTGCCTCCCGTCTCCTGCGGCGCAGCTGACACACCCGTACGCCTCTTTCTTTACGTTCTCTTGGCAATCGGGCGTGCAACCATTCCGCCCCTACCAAAGCTTCACAGCAAGGCCCCTGGCGCGGCTCCCACCTGCGGCTTTCAATGGTCCGCACCATGTCTCTGCTCCGTGCCCTGCTCAGTACCGCCCGCGGGGTCCGGCACGCGCCGCACCTCGCGGACGGGCTGGCGCCGGACCACGCGGTGCTGCTCGACGCGCCCGACGAGCGGCTCGCCCCGGCCCTGGTCGCCGCCGCGCTCGGGGACCACGAACCGGCCGCGAAGCTGCTGGCCGCCACGCGCGGCGCCGCCGAGTGGGAGAGCCGCGACCGGTACGTCACGCGGCTGGCCGCCTTCGCGCGCGGCCGGGACGAGTGGCTGGCGGGCTGGCTCGCGGCCACCCCGCACGATCCGGACGCGCTGCTGGTGCGCGCCGAGGTGGCGGTCCGCCGCGCGTGGGAGTCCCCGGCGCGGGCCGAGCGCCTGCTCGGGCTGCGGCCGCTGATCGAGGCGGCGGCCGAGGCCGCCCCGCGCGACCCGGTGCCGTGGCGGCTGGCGCTGGACCACGCGCGCGGCACGCACGCCTCGCACGGCGCCTTCGAGGCGTTGTGGGAGCAGGCCGTGCGCCGGGCCGCGCACCACTACGGGTGCCACGTGGCCGCCCTGAAGTACCTGTCCGCGCAGCGGCGCGGCGCGCACCGCGAGTGCTTCGACTTCGCCGAGCAGGCCGCCGCCGACGCGCTGCCCGGGTCGCTGGTCAGGGCGCTGCCGGTGCGGGCCGCCTTCGCCCGGCTGACGGCGGGTGACGCCGGCTCGGTCCCGGAGGAGCGGATCGACGCGGCGGCGGACCTGGCGGTCGAGCTGTCCGGGCGGTACCCGGTGGCCGACCCGTGGCCGGCCGAGGTCCGCAACGTCCTGGTGTACGTGCTGGCGGGGCGGGCGCGGTGGGCGGCGGCGCTGGACCAGTTCCGGCTGATCGGCCCGTACGCGACGTCGTTCCCCTGGTCGTCGGAGAGCGAGGATCCGCTGGGCCGGTTCCTCGACGCGCGCGACGGCGTACGCCTCGAAGTGGCGTCCGCCGTCCCGTTGCGGGGACGGGCCGGACGCGGCCGTCCGGGCGGCCATTACGCTTGACCGCTGTGACCACCGCTCGCCTGCCACTCTTCCCGCTGAACGCGGTGCTGTTCCCGGGCCTCGTGCTGCCCCTGAACGTCTTCGAGGAGCGTTATCGCGCCATGATGCGCGAGCTGCTCAAGACCGACGAGTCGGAGCCGCGCCGCTTCGCCGTCGTGGCGATCCGCGACGGGCGTGAGGTCGCGCCCACCGCGCCCGGGCTGCCCGACCAGACGGCGCTGCCCGAGAAGGGACCGGCCGCGGGCTTCGGGCCGGACCCGGCCCAGGCGTTCCACCGGGTCGGCTGCATCGCCGACGCGGCGACGATCCGGGAACGGGAGGACGGCAGCTTCGAGGTGCTGGCGACCGGGACGACCCGGGTGAAGCTGCTGTCGGTCGACGCGACCGGACCGTATCTGACGGCGGAGCTGGAGGAGCTGGAGGAGGAGCAGGGCGACGGGGCGGGCGCGCTCGCCGAGGGAGTCCTGCGGGCGTTCCGCGCCTACCAGAAGCGGCTGGCGGGAGCGCGCGAGCGGTCCGTGACGTCGAGTCAGGAACTGCCCGACGAGCCCTCGGTGGTCTCCTACCTGGTGGCCGCGGCGGCGGTGCTGGACACCCCGGCCAAGCAGCGGCTCCTCCAGGCGCCCGACACGGCGACGCGGCTGCGCGAGGAGCTGCACCTGCTGCGGGCGGAGACGGCCGTGCTGCGGCACCTGCCGTCGTTGCCGGCGGTGGACCTGACCCGGGCGCCCACGAGCCCCAACTGAAGCGAGCGAGGGACGACGACCACGTGGCGAAGAAGCAGAAGAAGCAGGCGGCCGGCACCCCGGCGACAGTGGCCCTGACCGCCGCGGGCACCCCCTTCACCCTGCACGCGTACGACCACGACCCCGCCTCCCCCTCGTACGGCGAGGAGGCCGCCGAGGCCCTCGGGGTCCCGGCCGACCGGGTCTTCAAGACGCTGGTCGCGGACGTCGACGGGGAGCTGACCGTCGCGGTCGTCCCGGTCGCCGGCCAGCTGGACCTGAAGGCCCTCGCGGCGGCGGTGGGCGGCAAGCGGGCGGCGATGGCCGACCCGGCCGCGGCGGAACGCACCACGGGGTACGTCCGGGGCGGCATCTCCCCGCTGGGCCAGCGCAAGCGGCTGCGCACCGTCCTGGACGCCTCGGCGTCGGAGCACGGTACGGTCTGCGTCTCGGCGGGGCGCCGCGGCCTGGAGGTCGAGCTCGCCCCGGCGGACCTGGCGGCCCTCACCGGCGCGGTGCTGGCGCCGATCGGCCGCCGCCCCTCCTAGGTTCCCGCCCGGACGGGCCCGCCGGTCAGGGGCGGGCCCGTCCGGGGCCGGGCGTCACCGTGTCAGGGGCGGGCGTCGTGCGGGGGCGCCGGGGTGTCGTGCGGGGGCGGCAGGGGCGGCAGGGCGTCGTCCCAGCCGGGTTCCGGGTCGCGGGGCCCGAAGAGGCCCGTGAGCGCCAGGTGGACGAGCATCGCGGCCACCGGCCACGCCAGGATCGCCCCGTGCGCCTTCAGCTCCAGCGGCGCATGGAAGGTGACGCCCGCGCCGACCGCGCGGGCGTGCTCCGCCACGTCGTGCGCCGGGCCGAGCAGGGTGCCGACGCCCCAGCCGAGGAGCGAACCGAGCAGCCCGCCGAGGGCGAGTCCGATCACGATCGCGATGCCGCCGTGCCGGTGGAACCAGAAGACCACCGCCGCGCTCAGCGCCCCGAGGCCCAGCGCGAGCAGCGTGAACGTGCCGTCGGCGCCGACCGCGTTCTCCCCCTCGGTGTCCTTGAGGAACACCGCCTTGCCGTCCGAGATCAGCGGGATGCGCGGGGCGAGCCACAGCCACAGCAGCCCGAGGGCAAGACCCGCCAGGGTCACCGCGAGCAGCACCACGAGACCCTGGCGTACCTCCGTGGCGGCGTCCGGCGTGTCGTCCGTGCCGTCGGCGCCCTTCGGGGCGGCGGGGTACGGGGGCGGCCAGGCGGGGTCCTGCGGGGACGGCCGGTGCGGCGGAGTCAGCGGTGCGGTCACCCTGCCATCGTGCCAGGCGTGTCCGGGCGGTGCCTCACCGGACCGCCGCCCGCCGGTACGCCCACGTCGCGACGGCCAGCGACACCACGCCGACCGCCGCGCACACCGCGAGATCGAGCCCGACGGCCGCCCAGTCGGGCCGGGCGTCGAACGTCCGGGCGAGCGCCTCCACCCCGTACGTCGAGGGCAGCAGGTCCCGCGCCCACCCGATCGGACCCGGCAGCCGGTCGGCCGGCAGCACGCCCAGCAGCAGCGCGGCCGACATGCCGAGCTGGCCCAGCAGGGTGGCGAGTTCCTGGCGCGGGGCGAGCAGCCCGAGCGCCGCGCCGAGCCCGGCGAGCGCGGCGCCCGCGAGCGGGACGACCGCCGCGAGGATCCACAGGTGGGTGAGGGGCAGCTGGAAGAGGACGGAGCCGGCCACCGCCGTCACGATCGTGCCCGGCACCGTGAAGGACGCGTACGCGCCGGCCGCGCCGAGCACCACCGCGGCGGGCGGCACCGGCAGCGTGGCGTAGTGGTCGAGGCCGCCGCTCGCCCGCAGCTGGCCGAAGTACTGGGCGAGCAGGTTCAGCGCCACGAAGGCGACCACCAGCACCGAGGACCCGGCGACGACGGCCCGCGCCTCGGCGCCCCCGTCGACGACCCCGCGCATCAGCACCATGATCCCGACGGACTGGAACGTCGCCACGAACAGCAGCGGGATGCGGGCCACCCGGGCCCGCGACAGCTGGGCCGTGTACACCGCGGCGAGCGCCGGCAGCAGCCGGGCCCGCGGGGCGAGCGGCGCCGCGTCGCGCACGGCGGGTTCGCCGGCCTGCGCCGGGACGACCGTGCCGGAGGCCAGGGCCTGTGCGGGCATGATGCTCAACGGATGCTCCTGTTCATGCCTTGACCAGGCCCTTCGTCTCGCCGCCGAGGGCGAGGTACACGTCCTCCAGGCTCGGCGTCGCCAGCGTGAAGTCGTCGAGGGCGGCGAACGCGGCACCGCCCGTCACCGCCGCGACCGCCGCCCGTGCCTCGTCGGGCGCCATGCGCAGCACCCAGGTCCGCCCGGACTCCTGCGCCGATCCCCGCAGCGCGGCCACCTCCGGCACGTCCAGCGGCGCCCGCTCGCGCCACACCAGTTCCACCCGCACCTCGCCGGCCACCCGTTCCTTGAGCCCGGCGGGGGTGTCGCAGGCGATGACCCGCCCGCGCTCCAGCACGGCGACCCGGTCCAGTACGGTCTCGGCCTCGATGACGTTGTGCGTGACGAGCAGCACAGTCGTGCCCTGCCGGGCGCGCCGGCGGTCGACCGCGGCCCACACGGCGCGCCGGGCGACCGGGTCCATGCCGGTGGTCGGCTCGTCGAGGACCAGCACCGGCCGCTCCCCGACCAGCGCGGTGGCGAAACAGGCGAGCCGGCGCTGGCCGCCGGACAGCTTCTTCAGGGGGCGCCCGGCGAGCGGGGTGAGGCCCAGCTCGTCCAGCACCGCGTCCCGCTCCGCCCGGGCGTCCCGGGCGGTGAGGCCGCGCAGCCGGCCGGTGGTCTCGGCGGCGAGCGCGACGGTCAGCTCGTCGAGGGCGGTGGACTCCTGCCCGAGGTAGCCGATGAGGCGCGCGGCCCGCTCGGGGTGGCGCACCAGGTCGTGTCCGAGCACCTGGACGGTGCCGGAATCGGGCCGCATCAGGCCGGTCAGCTGCCGGACCAGGGTGGACTTGCCCGCGCCGTTGGGGCCGAGCAGACCGAAGATCTCGCCGCCGCGCACCTCCAGCGACACCCCGTCGGTGGCGCGCACCTCGGGTGTCGCGGGCCGCCCGCGCCTGCCGCGCGTGGCGGGGTACGTCTTGACCAGCTCCCGCACCACGCACACCGTACTCACGAGGGATGAGCCTAAAGGGTCGCCGTGCCCTATTCGCCCACGGGGGCGTGCTCGGCCGCCGCCCGCACGTCGATCTCGCGCCAGAACCCGGCCCTGATCGCGTACCGGTCGTGCTCGTCGATCTGGTCGTCCTTGTGGGCGAGCAGACCGAAGCGCGCCGCGTAGCGCAGCAGTTCGCCGTCGATGCGGTGCGGGATGCGCGGGTACATGGTCGAGAGCTTCTGTACGTGGGCCGGGTCGGGGAGCCGTTCCATCCAGCGCCGCGCGAAGACCTGGCCGACCTCGAAGGGGTCGCCGCCGACCGTGGTGATGTCCTCCTCGCGGTCGGCCCAGCGCTGCTCGGCGCTGGTGAGCTGGGCGAGCGTGGGCAGGGACGCGGTCTCGGGCGGTTCGCCGACCGTGCCGCCGGGCCGGTCGACCCAGCCCCGGTCGGAGGACCAGCGGAGGGTGGCGTTGGCGGGCTGGGCGGCGGTGGCCGCGGCTGCCGGGCCGCCGGCGGACTGGTGGCCGGGGGCGTGGAGGGCGGCCAGGTCCTTGGGCGTGGGGACGCCACCGCCCCGGGTGCCGCCGGGTGAGGGTGCGCCGGCCTGGTCGGTGGCGGCCTCCGACGGTTCACGGGGCGTGCCGTGGACGGTCCGGCCGTTGACGGTGGTCCCGTTGACGGCGGGCCTGCCGTTGACGGACGGCGCCGTGCCGTTGACGCCGGTGACGCCGCCGACCCCGGTGACGCCGTTGCCCGCGGCGGCAGCGGCGGCGGCTTCGGCGGCGCGCTCGGCGGAGGCGGCGAGCGCGGACTCCGGCAGGGGGGCGGAGAGGATGGCGGCGATCTCGGGGCGCGGCACGGGCGGGGGCGAGCAGGGACCGGTGAGCTCCTTGGCGCGTACGGCCCGGGTGATCCATTCGCGGTCCAGCACCCGGCGCTCGTCGGCCTCGGCGACGAGGTCCTCGGACTGGTTGTAGTCGCCGTCGGCGGCCTGGACGGCCCACAGGTGGACGGCGACGCCGTGCTCCTTGGCGGACATCAGGCCGGGCAGCAGGTCCCCGTCGCCGGTGACGAGCACGATGTCGGAGCAGGCCCGGTTGCGGGCCAGCTCGGTGAGTTCGGCGTGCATCGCGGCGTCGACGCCCTTCTGGGCCCACCGGCCGTCGCTGCGCGTCAGGGCGCCCAGCCGGACGGTGACGCGGGGCATCACGCGCAGCCTGCGGTGTTCCGGCTGGGGCACGCGGTCGGGAGCGCCGTCGAACCAGTAGATCCGCAGCAGCGGCTGCTGGGTGTCGGCCTCGGCGCGTTCCCGCAGGCCGTGGATGAGGGCGGTGTGGTCGACGGTGATCCGTGAGCGTGCCGGTTCCCCGGCGAGAAGGCTGGCGGCGGCTCCCAGCAGGTAGCCGGCGTCCACCAGAACGACGCAGCGGTCCACGTGTTCCACCCTCTTTCGGGAACCTCGGGATCGGAAGTTGCTTCGGGTTTCCTTCGAGTCTGCCCGACTGCCGCAGGGTTAACGGCCGGAACTGGATCATCGGCGTGGCGGATCGTCCCGACCCCCCGTGATGGCGGTCGACTACCGTCCGCAATGATCCAAAATGCGCGCACTATGTGCGTATGTGAGTCTGGCAGCGGCCCTGGCCCCTACACCCCACGGAGGCACCACCATGGCCAAGAACAAGAAGTCGGACCGCAGTCAGAAGGCGTCGCCCGCGGAGCGCGGCGCGCAGCAGGCGAAGACCTCCTCGATGGAGGCCCAGGCCGAGCACCGCATCTCCCAGGTCACTCCCGCGGACGTCGCCGGCAAGGGCCGGCAGAAGAGGTTCGGCCACAACTAGGCCCGGCCCGACCCCGCGGACGACGGAAGGGGCGCACCCGTGACGACGGGCGCGCCCCTTCCGCGCGTACGGGGGCGGGCTCGGCCGGGACGGCACGGCACCGGGCGGCGGTGTACCGCCGCCCGTGGGCCGGGCCGCCGGTCAGCCGGCCAGGCAGGCCGGGCCGAGCAGGACCTTCAGGTCGCCGAAGAGCGCCGGGTCGGGCTGGACGCGGTGCCGGTCGAGCCGGAGCACGGTGGTGGACCGCGGCCCCTGGAGCTTGATCCGCACCTCGGTGTTGCCCTTGTGGTGGCTGAGGATCTCGCCGAGGCGGCTGACCATCGGCGGGGTCACCTTCACCGTGGGGATGGTGAGGACCACGGGCGCGTTGGTGCCGGCCGACGACAGGTCGGGGACCATCAGCTCCATGGCGACCAGCCGGGGCACGTCCTCCCGCTTGTCGAGGCGGCCCTTGACGAAGACCACGGTGTCCTCGACGAGCTGGGTGGACACCAGCTGGTACGTCGCCGGGAAGAACATGCACTCGATGGAACCGGCGAGGTCCTCGACGGTGGCGATCGCCCAGGCGTTGCCCTGCTTGGTCATCTTCCGCTGGAGGCCGGAGATGATGCCGCCGATGGTGACGACCGCGCCGTCGGAGTGCTCCCCGCCCGTGAGCTGGGAGATCGCCGCGTCGGTCTTGTCGGACAGGACGTGCTCGATGCCGAAGAGCGGGTGGTCGGAGACGTACAGGCCGAGCATCTCGCGCTCCTGCGCGAGCAGGTAGGACTTCTCCCACTCGACGTCGGAGAACTCGACGTCGAGTCCGAAGCCCGGCTCGTCGCTGGTCTCCTCCCCCATGCCGCCGAAGAGGTCGAACTGCCCCTCGGCCTCCTTGCGCTTCACCGCGACCACGTTGTCGATCATCGGCTCGTGGTGGGCGACCAGGCCCTTGCGGGTGTGGCCCATCTCGTCGAAGGCCCCGGCCTTGATCAGCGACTCGATGGTGCGCTTGTTGCAGACGACCGCCTCGACCTTGTCGAGGAAGTCGGGGAAGGAGCTGTACTTCCCCTTCGCCTTGCGGCACCGGATGATCGACTCGACGACGTTGGTGCCGACGTTCCGCACGGCGGACAGGCCGAAGAGGATGACGTCGTCACCCTGGGCGGCGAAGTTCGACTCGGACTCGTTGACGTTCGGCGGGAGCACCTTGATGCCCATGCGGCGGCACTCGTTCAGGTAGACGGCCGACTTGTCCTTGTCGTCCTTGACCGAGGTGAGCAGCGCGGCCATGTACTCGGCCGGGTGGTTCGCCTTGAGGTAGGCCGTCCAGTAGGAGACGAGTCCGTACGCGGCGGAGTGGGCCTTGTTGAAGGCGTAGCCGGCGAAGGGCACCAGCACGTCCCACAGCGCCTGGATCGCCTCGTCGCTGTAGCCGTTCTTCTTGGCGCCGGCCTGGAAGATGGTGAAGTTCTTCGCCAGCTCCTCGGGCTTCTTCTTGCCCATGACGCGGCGGAGGATGTCGGCCTCGCCGAGCGAGTACCCGGCGATGATCTGGGCGGCCTTCTGGACCTGCTCCTGGTAGACGATGAGGCCGTAGGTGACGCCCAGGACCTCCTTGAGCGGCTCCTCCAGCTCGGGGTGGATCGGGGTGATCTCCTGCTGGCCGTTCTTGCGCAGCGCGTAGTTCGTGTGCGAGTTCATGCCCATCGGGCCCGGCCGGTACAGGGCCGAGACGGCGGAGATGTCCTCGAAGTTGTCGGGCTTCATCAGCCGCAGCAGGGACCGCATGGGGCCGCCGTCGAACTGGAAGACGCCGAGGGTGTCGCCGCGCTGGAGCAGCTCGAAGGTCGTCGGGTCGTCGAGCGGCAGGCTCAGGAGATCGATGTCGATCCCCTTGTTGGCCTTCACCATCTTGACGGCGTCGTCCATGATCGTGAGGTTGCGCAGGCCGAGGAAGTCCATCTTCAGCAGGCCGAGCGACTCGCAGCTCGGGTAGTCCCACTGCGTGATGGTGACGCCGTCGGTGTGCCGCACCCAGACGGGGACGTGGTCGACGATCGGCTCGCTGGACATGATCACGCCGGCGGCGTGCACGCCCATCTGCCGGACCAGGCCCTCCACACCGCGCGCGGTGTCGATGACCTTCTTCACGTCCGGTTCGTTCTCGTACATCCCGCGCACCTCGCCCGCCTCCGAGTACCGGGGGTGGGAGGGGTCGGTGATGCCGGAGAGCGGGATGCCCTTGCCGAGGACGTCGGCGGGCATGGCCTTGGTGATGCGGTCGCCCATCGCGTACGGGTAGCCCAGGACGCGCGCGGAGTCCTTGATCGCGTTCTTGGCCTTGATCGTGCCGTACGTGCCGATCATGGCGACCTTGTCCTCGCCGTACTTCTCGGTCACGTACCTGATCACCTCGACGCGCCTGCGCTCGTCGAAGTCGATGTCGACGTCGGGCATGGAGACGCGCTCGGGGTTGAGGAAGCGCTCGAAGATCAGGCCGTGCGGGATGGGGTCGAGGTCGGTGATGCCCAGCGCGTACGCCACGATCGAGCCGGCCGCGGAGCCTCGGCCGGGGCCCACCGCGATGCCCTGGTTCTTGGCCCACATGATGAAGTCGGCGACGACGAGGAAGTACCCCGGGAACCCCATCTGGATGATGACGTCCATCTCGTACTCGACCTGCTGGCGGCGGTCCTCGGGGATGCCCCCGGGGAAACGGCGCTCCATGCCGCGCTGGACCTCCTCCTTGAACCAGCTGACCTCGGTGTGGCCCTCGGGGATGTCGAACTTCGGCATGAGGTCGCGCTTCTCGAACATGCCGGTGGTGTCGATCTGCTCGGCGACCAGGAGCGTGTTGGCGCAGCCCTCCTGCCAGGCGTCCGAGGAGTCGATGGCGTACATCTCGTCCGTGGACTTGAGGTAGTAGCCGGTGCCGTCGAACTTGAAGCGGTCGGGGTCGGAGAGGTTCTTGCCGGTCTGGATGCACAGCAGCGCGTCGTGGGCGGTGGCCTCGTGCGCGTACGTGTAGTGGGAGTCGTTGGTGACCAGCGGCGGGATGCCGAGCTTCTTGCCGATCTCCAGCAGACCGTCGCGGACCCGGCGCTCGATCTCGATGCCGTGGTCCATCAGCTCCAGGAAGTACCGGTCCTTGCCGAAGATGTCCTGGTACTCGGAGGCCGACTTCAGGGCCTCGTCGAACTGGCCGAGGCGCAGCCGGGTCTGGAGCTCGCCCGAGGGGCAGCCGGTGGAGGCGATGAGCCCCTCCGACCACTTGGCGATGGTCTCCTTGTCCATGCGCGGCCACTTCTGCAGCCAGCCCTCCTTGTACGCGTCGGAGGAGAGCCGGAAGAGGTTGTGCAGGCCGGTGGCGTTCGCCGCCCAGATCGTCTTGTGGGTGTAGCCACCCGAGCCGGAGACGTCGTCCCGCTTCTGGTGCGGCTGGCCCCACTGGATCTTGCGCTTGTTGCGGCGCGACTCGGGGGCGACGTACGCCTCGATGCCGATGATCGGGGTGACCCCCGCCTTCTTCGCGGTGTGGAAGAAGTCGTACGCCCCGTGGAGGTTGCCGTGGTCGGACATGGCGATGTGCGTCATGCCCATCTCGTTGCAGGCGTTGAACATGTCCTTGAGCCGCGCGGCACCGTCCAGCAGCGAGTACTGGGTGTGCACGTGAAGGTGCGTGAACGGCGGCTTCGACACGGTTGCTGCCTCCGGCGGTCGGGGATGGGGGACAGCTCGGAAGTCTACGTCGCCGCACCGACAGCGGCCGGGCACTCGGGAGGGGGGTCACGCGTTGGAGGGGGACGGAGGGCCCGTCCCTTTTGTCATGCGCGCGATCAAGAGTGCGCTCGCACCCGCCAGCACCAGGAGGCACCCCGCGATGTCGGTCCCGCAGCCCACCGCCGAGGAACGCGGTGAGCAGATACTCTCCGTCTTCGGCACCGCCTTCGGCGCGCTCCTGGCGGCCGACCCGGCCGCCTTCCGCGTCAAGTTCCGGAAGATGGCCGGCTCGGCCTTCGCCTTCTACCGGGGCACGGCCTGCCTGTTCTACGCCGACCTCGGCCGGGAGCAGCACGGCGGCGCGTACCTGGACGAGCGGACCTCCCGGGTGTGGATCCACGGCGACCTGCACGCCGAGAACTTCGGCACCTACATGGACGCCAACGGGCGGCTCGTCTTCAACGTCAACGACTTCGACGAGGCGTACGTCGGCCCCTTCACCTGGGACCTGAAGCGGCTGTCGGCCTCCCTCGCCCTGATCGGGTACGCCAAGGCGCTCAGCGACGGCCAGATCACCGAGCTGGTGCGGATCTGCGCGGCCGCCTACCGGGAGCGGATCCACTCGCTGGCCAAGGGC
The DNA here is from genome assembly GCF_001646665.1 of Streptomyces noursei. Lineage (GTDB taxonomy): Bacteria > Actinomycetota > Actinomycetes > Streptomycetales > Streptomycetaceae > Streptomyces > Streptomyces lavendulocolor. The sequence goes on from NZ_LWBU01000362.1 coordinate 18,795, forward strand.
GCCAAGAACGACGAGGTCCCGCCCTTCACGCTGGACACGGCCGAGGGGCCGCTGCTGGACGCCCTGCGCGTCGCCCGCTCGCTGACCCGGTTCGGGCTGCTGGAGTCGATGACGGAGATCCGTGACTTCGAGCGCCGGTTCGCGGCGGGCGGCGGGGCGATCGAGCTGGACGCGGCCACCCGCTACAAGGTGCTGGCGGCGTTCGACGGGTACCTGGAGACGCTGCCGGAGTCCAGCCTGGCCCGGCCCGACTCGTACCGCGTCAAGGACGTGGTGGGGCGGCGCGGCATCGGCATAGGGTCCGCCGGGCTGCCGTCGTACAACATCCTGCTCGAAGGCAACAGCGACGCCCTCGAGAACGATGTCGTGATCTACATGAAGCAGGCGCAGACCCCGGCGGTGTCACGCCACGTGACCGACCGGGCGGTCCGCGACTACTTCCAGCACGAGGGGCACCGAACGGTCATCTCGCAGCGGGCGCTCCAGGCGCACGCCGACCCGTGGCTCGGCTGGACGGAGCTGGACGGGGCCGGGCAGCTGGTGGCGGAGGTCTCGCCGTACGCGGTGGACCTGGACTGGTCGGACATCGACGACCCGGAGGAGATCGCCGCGACCGTTGCCGACCTCGGCCGCGCGACGGCCACCATGCACGCGGCGGCGGACGACGAGAGCGGGCACTCCCTGGTGCCGTTCTCCACCGAGCGCGCCATCGACGCGGCGATCGCCGCCGACGAGGAGGGCTTCGGCGACCTGCTGGTGGACTTCGCGCACGCGTACGGCGCCCGGGCGCGGGCGGACCACCAGATCTTCGTCGACCTGTTCCGCAACGGCCGTATCCCCGGCCTGTAGGCACCTGGCGGGAACCGGCCCCGAGCGGCCCGGGAGGCCGGTTCCTTTAGGGACCGCTTACAGCCGGTCGTGGCACACTCGGCGGCGATGGACGGCATATCGGGGACCCGGCTCAGGTGGCTGCGGGCAGCGTTCTTCACGGCACTGGTCGTGACGCTGTCCGTCGCCTCCCACGTGCTGCTCTCCGGCGTCCCGCTGCCCGTCGCGACCGTCGCGGGGGTCACCGCGGCGGTCTTCGGCGTCGCGTACGCCTCGGCGGGCACCGAGCGCGGATTCCGGCACATCGCGGGACTGCTCGTCCCCCTGGAGCTGGCCGCCGACACGGTCTTCACCACCGGCCAGCACGTCTGCTACGGACCGGCCGGCGGCCCCGTCGCGGGCTCCCTGCGGTCGGTGGGCGTCGACGTGCTGTGCGGTGGCTCCGTGGGCGCCCCGCTGCCGGGTGTCGCGGCCACGGAGGGCGGCGCCGCCGCCCTGCTCCGCTCCCCCGACCCGGCGCTGCCCTGGCTGCTGCTGGCCGCGCACGTCACGGTGGGGCTGGTCGCCTCCGCCTGGCTGCGCCGGGGCGAGCGCGCGCTGGCCGGGCTGGTGCGGTCGGCGGCTGCCTTCGCGTTCCGGCCGCTGCTGCTCGCGGTGGCCGCGGCCGGCGCGGCGGGACCGGCCGTGTGCCGGGGAGTACGGCCGGCAGACCGGCCGCGCCCCTCCCGCACCCTTCTCCTCGTGCACTCCGTGGGCCGGCGCGGACCGCCGTGCCGGGCGGCTCTCGCCGCCTGAGCACGGCAGTCCCCCTTTCGTACGGATCCGTCACGGAGAACATCATCATGAGTGCACGCAACAGCCAGGCGAACAAGGCGGCGGCCCGCGAGCGGCTCCGCCAGGAGCGCGAGCGCCAGGCCAAGAAGGACAAGGTCCGCCGGCAGGTCACCGTCGCGGTCTCGGCGGTGGCCGTCCTGGCGCTGGCGGGCGGCGTCGGGTACGCCGTGATGCAGGCGAACAAGCCCACCCACTGGGAGGCGGCGAAGGAGCCCGGGACCGTCACCGCGCCGAAGAACACCTCGGGCGAGAACGGCACCACCGTCGTCATCGGCAAGCCGGCCGCGAAGAAGACGCTGGAGATCTACGAGGACTCCCGCTGCCCGGTCTGCGCGGTCTTCGAGCAGGGGGTGGGCGAGACGATCGAGAAGGACGTCGCCGCCGGCAAGTACAAGCTCCAGTACGTCGGTGCCACCTTCATCGACAACAGCGACCAGGGCGAGGGCTCCAAGAACGCGCTGTCCGCGCTGGGAGCCGCCCTCGACGTCGGCCCCGAGGCGTTCCTCGACTACAAGGCGGCGCTCTACTCGGCGAAGTTCCACCCCGAGGAGAGCCAGGACAAGTTCGCCAAGGACTCCTACCTCCTGGAGATCGCCGACACCGTCCCGGCGCTGAAGAGCAACGCCGCGTTCAAGAAGAACGTCGAGGAGGGCACCTTCGACGCCTGGGCGATGAAGATGTCCGCGGCCTTCGACAAGAGCGGCGTCACCGGTACGCCCACGCTGCGGATGGACGGCAAGCCGGTCACGGACGCGGGCGGCAAGAACGCCCCCATGACCGCCGCCGCGTTCACCACCGCCGTCGACAAGGCACTGAAGGGGTAGCCGGGGCGAGCGGGGCACGGCTTTCGGCCAACGGGCGGGCGAACACTGGGTAGTTCGCCCGCCCGCGCGCTCTACCGATCAGTAATCTGATCGGCCGTGACCAGTCGATTCCTTCCCGCCCCCAGCCGCCGCACGGTCGTCAAGGCCGCTGCCGCCACCGCTGTGGCCGCCCCCGTCCTCGCCGCCGCCACGCCCGCCGTGGCGGACGTCCTGGCCCCCGCCTTCCTTCACGGAGTCGCCTCGGGCGACCCGCTGCCCGACGGCGTCCTGCTGTGGACGCGCGTGACCCCCGCCCCCGACGCCCTGCCCGGATCCGGCAAGGGCCCCGACACCGAGGTGAGATGGGAGGTTGCCGAGGACAGGGCCTTCTCCCGGGTCGTGGCGCGCGGCGCGGTCATGGCGACGGCCGCGTCCGACCACACCGTCAAGGTGGATGTAAGAGGCCTTCGCCAGGAGACCGCCTATTACTTCCGCTTCACCGCCGGTACGGACGCCTCGGCGGCCGCCTCCCCCGTGGGCCGGACCCGCACCACCCCGGCCGCCGACGCCACCACGGCGGGCGTCCGCTTCGGCGTGGTCTCCTGCGCCAACTGGGAGGCCGGCCACTTCGCCGCGTACCGCCACCTCGCCGCCCGCGCCGACCTGGACGCGATACTCCACCTCGGCGACTACATCTACGAGTACGGGACGGGCGCCTACCCCAAGCCGGACTACGTCGTCCGGCAGCACGAGCCGCGGCACGAGATCACCGGCCTCGCCGACTACCGCGTGCGGCACGCCACCTACAAGACGGACCCCGACCTCCAGGCGCTGCACGCCGCGCACCCCGTCATCGCCATATGGGACGACCACGAGTTCGCCGACGACACCTGGTCCGGCGGCGCAGACAACCACACCCCGGGCACGGAGGGCGACTGGGCGGCCCGCGCGGCGGCCGCGAAGCAGGCGTACTTCGAGTGGATGCCGGTCCGGGCCTCCACCGAGGGCACGGTCTACCGCCGGCTGCGCTTCGGGAAGCTGGCCGACCTCCACCTGCTGGACCTCCGCTCCTTCCGTTCGCAGCAGGCGTCGACGGGGAGCGGCCGGGTCGACGACCCCGCCCGCACCATCACCGGCCGCGCCCAGCTGGACTGGCTCAAGGCGGGACTGGCGTCCTCCGACGCCGCCTGGAAGCTGGTGGGCACCTCGGTGATGATCTCCCCGGTCGCCTTCGGCTCCCTCCCGGCCCATCTGCTGGGGCCGGTCGCGGAGCTGCTGGGCCTGCCCAAGGGTGGGGTGGCGATCAACGTGGACCAGTGGGACGGCTACACGGACGACCGCAGGGAGCTGCTCGCCCACCTGACGGACCGGGCGATCACCAACACGGTGTTCCTGACCGGCGACATCCACATGGCCTGGGCCAACGACGTGCCCGTGACGGCCGCCACCTACCCGGTGTCGCGTTCGGCGGCGACCGAGTTCGTGGTGACGTCGGTGACCTCCGACAACCTGGACGACATCCTGCACGTCGCCCCGGGGACGGTCTCGCTGGTCGCCGCCGCGGCCCTGCGCGGGGCCAACCGCCACGTGAAGTGGCTCGACATGGACAACCACGGGTACGGCGTCCTCGACGTGACCGCCGAGCGCTCGCAGATGGACTACTACACCGTCTCCGACAAGACGGATCCGGACGCGTCCTCGGCCTGGATCCGCTCGTACCGGACGCTGAACGGAACGCAGAAGGTCGAGCGGGTGAACACTCCGGTCCGCTGACGGCCCCTCAGCGATGATTTTCAGCCAAATCCTCTCCTGTTAACAGGAGATCACCACGCCGTGGCGGGCGGTGCGTTCCGGAGATCGAATGGGGACACACCGCCCGCCTTGGGGGCCTGTTCCGTTACATGGACGTCTCGAAGTCCGGAACAGACCGCAGGATTTCTCCCGGATGTCTTCATCTACTCAACGATTGATTGGGCTTGTTCAATGCTCATCAAGATCTGACATGGCCACGTAATGTCCCCGCGGTGGCGAGGAAGGCCCTCCCCACAACCCCCCGCGAGGAGTCACCATGCGTGCTCTTGCCCGAATATCTCCGCGTATGCACCGCCGTGTTCTGAGCACGGCGGTCATGGCCGGATCCCTGGCCCTCTTCCCGCTCTCCGCTCCGACGGGCGTCGCCGCCGCCTCGTCGCCGGCCGCAACGGTGGCCGAGGAGTGCGCCGACGGTTCGGGCAGCACCACCGCCACCGCGCGCGAGATCCACCCCGGGGGCGCCGCCCACGCGCACGAGCCCAACGAGGTGACCGACGCCAAGGCCAAGGCCATGGACGCCGACCTGAGGAAGAGACTGGAGGCGGCGCGGGCGAACGGCAGCCGCACGGACGCCGCCGCGGCCACGACCATCCCCGTCTACTTCCACGTCATCCACGACGGCGAGACCGGCAAGCTCGACACGGCCGACATCAACGCGCAGATGGCCGTCCTCAACTCCGCGTTCGGCGGCCAGGGAACCGGGAACACCGACTCCGGCTTCCAGTTCGCGCTGGCGGGCACCGACTGGACCGACAACGCCTCCTGGTACAACCTGACCTCCGGCTCCACCCAGGAGAAGGCCATGAAGTCGGCCCTGCGCAAGGGCGGCGCCGGGGCGCTCAACTTCTACACCGCCAACCTCGGCGGCGGCCTCCTCGGCTGGGCGACCTTCCCGTCCTCGTACAAGTCCAGCCCGACCATGGACGGCGTCGTCGTGCTCGACGCCTCCCTCCCGGGCGGCTCGGCCGCCAACTACGCCGAGGGCGACACCGGCACGCACGAGGTGGGCCACTGGATGGGGCTCTACCACACCTTCCAGGGCGGCTGTAACGGCAACGGCGACTACGTGACCGACACGCCCGCCGAGAAGAGCCCGGCCTACGAGTGCCCGACCGGCCGCGACACCTGCGTCAACAAGACGGGCGCCGACCCCGTCCACAACTTCATGGACTACACGTACGACGCCTGCATGTACCAGTTCACGGGCGGCCAGGTGCAGCGCATGAAGGACCACTGGACGGCGTACCGCGCCGGCTGACCCCACTCCGCTCCGGCGACGGGCTGGCGGGCAGACGGGCGGCAGGCAGGCCCTACAGGTCCTCCAGGAAGGCCGACGCGATCGCCCAGGCCCGCTCGGCGGCGTCCTCGTCGTGATCCGGCAGGCCGGGGTCCGTGAACAGGTGCCCGGCACCGGGGTAGCGGTAGACCTCGGTGTCGGCACCCGCCCGCCCCATCCCCAGGTACCAGGCGTTCAGCCAGTCGTGCGGCTCGAACGGGTCCGGGTCGGCGACGTGCAGCTGCACCGGGAGCTCGTCGACGGAGGCGTTCGGCGCGATGTCCGACGTGCCGTGGAACAGCAGCAGCCCCCGCGCCTTCTCGTCGCCGAGCGCCAGGGTCTGTGCCACGGAGGCCCCCAGGGAGAACCCCGCGTAGACGAGACCTTGCTCCGAGTAGGGGGCGGCGGCCATGACGGCCCGCTTGAGCAGCTCCTCCTTGCCGATCCGCTCCTTGATCGCCATGCCTTCCTCCATGGTTCCGGCCGTTTGACCGTCGTAGAGGTCGGGCACGTGCACGTGGTGCCCGGCGGCGCGCAGCCGGTCGGCTGCGGCGTGCACGGCCGGGCGCGGACCGTAGGCCGAGTGGAAGAGCATGATGTTCATCCGGCCATCCTGCCAGCTGGATTCTGGAGCCATGGAGAACGTACTGCGCCCGTTGACCGTCGTCGGTGGGGCGGTCGTGTTCACGCTGGTCGTCGGCTACCTCGCCGACGTCACGCTGCGCCGAGCCGACGCCCGGCACCACGAGACGCCGCTGTGGGGGCTGCTGCGCCGCTGCCGGCTGCCCCTCCAGGTGGTCCTCCTCACCGCGCTCCTGCGCGGCTCGTACCGCCAGACCAAGTGGTCGGTGATCGAGGACCGCGAGACCGGGATCGGCCAGGCGCTGTCCCTGGTGCTGATCGGGGCGAGCGCGTGGCTGGTGGTGCGGATCGCCGCGGCCATAGTGGAGTCCAGTTACGCCCGGTACGCCTCGTCCACCCGGGACACCGCGCGCGTGCGCCGGGTCCGCACCCAGGTGACGCTGATCATGCGGATCGTCACGGCGGTGGTCGGCGTGGTGGCGGTCGCGGCGATGCTGCTGACCTTCCCGGACTTCCGGACCATCGGTACGTCGATGCTGGCCTCCGCCGGCATCATCGGCATCGTCGCCGGTGTCGCCGCCCAGTCGACGCTGGGCAACCTCTTCGCCGGCTTCCAGATCGCCTTCGGCGACATGGTGCGGATCGGCGACACGGTGGTGGTCGACGGCGAGTGGGGCGTGGTCGAGGAGGTCACCCTCACGTTCCTGGCCGTACGGACCTGGGACGAGCGCCGGATCACCATGCCGGTGTCGTACTTCACCAGCAAGCCCTTCGAGAACTGGTCCCGCGGCGGGGCCCAGATGACCGGCACCGTCTTCTTCCACCTGGACCACTCGGCGCCGGTGGGGCTGATGCGGGAGAAGCTGAAGGACGTCCTCGCGGACTGCCCCGCCTGGGACGGGCGCGACTGGTCGCTCGCCGTCACGGACACCACTCCGAGCACCATCCAGGTGCGGGCGGTCGTCACGGCGAAGGACGCCGACGACATCTGGACGGTGCGGTGCGTCGTCCGCGAGCAGCTGATCGCCTGGCTGTGCGAGAAGCACCCCTACGCCCTGCCCCGGATCGCCACCTCCCCCGCGTCGCTGCCGCCCGACGGCCAGTGGCCCGAGCGCGGCACGGCGATCCCCCGGCAGCCCCGCCCGGCGGAGGTCCACAGCAACAACGCGGACGGTTACGTCCTGGACGGCGACGGCCCGGCCAAGGACGCGCCCCGCACGGGACGCGGCTGACGGCACCCGCCCCACCCGCCCGGCGGCAGGCACCACCACGGGCCGCGGCCGCCCGGCGGCAGGCGTCACCGCAGGCTGCGGACGTCCAGGTGGCGCAGGACGCGGTCGACGACCTCCGGGTCGGCGCCGGGCTCGCTGCGGGCCGCCAGGACTTCGTGACGGGCGGCCGACATCAGCTCCCGCTGGATGCGCTGCATCGCCCGGTACCGCTCCGCCCGCTTCGCGGAGGCCGACCGCCGCTCCTCGTCCACCAGGTCGGGGCTGATCCGCACCCCCACGTCGAACGCGACGCGCTGAAGCCGCTCCAGCACCTCCTCCGGCAGGTCCTCGACCTCCTGGATCTCCTTCAGGCGCCGCTTCGCGGCACCGGCGGCCCGGACGGCGAGCTTCCGCTCCAGTTCCCGCTCCGCGTCCGTGTCGGCCCGCACACCGAGCCGGCGCACCAGCCACGGCAGGGTGAGGCCCTGGAGCACGAGGGTCGCCATGATGACGCAGAACGCGATGAAGACGATCTCGTCCCGCCCCGGGAAGGGCGCCCCGTCCTCCGTCCGCAGCGGGATGGCGAGCGCCAGCGCGACCGACGCCACGCCGCGCATGCCCGACCACCACATGACGACGGTCTCCCGCCAGCTCATGGGGATCTCCTCGTCGTAGTCCCGCCGCGTGTGGAGCCGCTTGGCCAGCCACGTCGCCGGCAGCAGCCACAGCAGGCGTACGCCCACCACGCACGCGGCGACGGCGGCGCCCCAGCCCACCATCCGCAGCTCCCGCCCGTCGGCCGTGCCGAAGACGTTGTGCAGCTCCAGTCCGATGAGCCCGAACGCGACGCCCGTCACGAGGGTGTCGACGATCTCCCAGAAGGTGCGCCCGGCGATCCGGCCCATCACGTCGTCGGCGTCCGTCGCGTGCTCCGCAAGGAAGAGGGCGGTGACGAGAACGGCCAGGACCCCGGAGCCGTGCAGCTCCTCGGCGAGGACGTACGCGACGAAGGGCACCAGGAGGGTGAGGCCGGTCTGGAGCGTGGCGTCCCCGAGCAGCCCCATCACCTTGTCGGACAGCCACCCCAGGGCGAGTCCGACCACGACGGCGACGACGGCCGACAGCACCAGTTCGCCCGCCGCCCCGCCCCAGGAGAACGTTCCGCCGACGGCCGCGCCGATCGCCACGTGGTAGAGCACGATCGCCGTGACGTCGTTGAACAGCCCCTCGCCCTCCAGGATCGACACCAGTCGGCGCGGAAGCCCCAGGGAGCCCGCGACGGCCGTCGCGGCGACCGGATCGGGAGGCGCGACGAGGGCGCCGAGCGCGACGGCGGCGGCGATCGGCAGGCCCGGGACGACGGCGCTCGCCACGGCGGCGACGGCGGCCGTGGTGACGAAGACGAGCGCCACGGCGAGCAGGAAGATGGGCCGCTTGTTCGCCGCGAACTGGCGCCACGACGTGCGCTGCACCGTCGCGTAGAGCAGGGGCGGGAGCACGAGCGGAAGGATGAACTCCGGGGGGATCTCCACGTTCGGCACGAACGGCAGCAGCGCCAGCACCATGCCCGCGAGCGTCATCAGCACCGGGGCGGGAAGCCCCAGCCGCTCCCCCAGGGGCACGGTCAGCACCGCCCCGAGAAGCAGCGCGAGCAGCAGAGCCAGCTGGTCCATGGTGCGCCCTCCGGCCGTTCACCCCACGAAGATCAGGAGGTCAACCCTGCCACGGGCGTCACAGGACCCGGCGCATCGCCAGGTGCGGTATGCCCGCGTCCTGGAACTCCTCGCCGTACGCCTCGTACCCGAGCCGCTCGTAGAACCCGAGCGCGTGCGTCTGGGCGTGCAGGTCGACCGCGGCCAGGCCACGCGCGCGTGCCGCGTCCTCGAGGGCCCGCACCAGGGCGACGCCGACACCGAGGCCCCGGGCCGCCCGGGTCACCGCGAGCCGGCCCAGCGAGCCCACGCCCTCGGCGCCCCCGGTCTTGCCGGCCGCGTCCGCCCCGTACAGCAGCCGGCCGGTCCCCAGGGCGCTCCCGTCCCCCCGGCGGACGGCCAGGACGTGGACGGCGGTGGCGTCGTACGCGTCGTACTCGATGTCCTGGGGCACGCCCTGCTCGACGACGAAGACCTCACGGCGGACGGCGAAGCCCGCCTCCCGGTCGGCCTCGCTCACGGCCTCCCGTACGACGAACTCGCTCATGCGCTCTCCGCGGCGATCCTGTCCAGGGCGTTCTGGAGGTCGTCGGGGTAGGTGCTCGCGAACTCGACCCACCGGCCGTCGGACGGGTGCTCGAAGCCCAGCCGCACCGCGTGCAGCCACTGGCGGGTCAGGCCGAGGCGCTTGGCCATCGTGGGGTCGGCGCCGTAGGTCAGGTCGCCGACGCACGGGTGGCGGTGGGCCGACATGTGGACGCGGATCTGGTGGGTGCGGCCGGTCTCCAGCTTGATGTCGAGCAGGGAGGCCGCGCGGTACGCCTCGATCAGGTCGTAGTGGGTCACCGACGGCTTGCCGTCGGCCGTCACGGCCCACTTGTAGTCGTGGTTCGGGTGGCGTCCGATCGGTGCGTCGATCGTCCCGCTCAGCGGGTCCGGGTGCCCCTGCACGAGCGCGTGGTAGCGCTTGTCGACGGTGCGGTCCCGGAACTGCGCCTTGAGCAGCGTGTACGCCCGCTCCGACTTGGCGACGACCATGAGCCCGGAGGTCCCGACGTCGAGGCGGTGCACGATGCCCTGCCGCTCGGCCGCGCCGGACGTGGAGATCCGGTACCCGGCCGCCGCGAGGCCGCCGATCACGGTCGTGCCGGTCCAGCCGGGGCTCGGGTGCGCGGCCACGCCGACCGGCTTGACGATCACGACGATGTCGTCGTCGTCGTGCACGATCTCCATGCCCTCGACGGGCTCGGCGACGATCTGCACGGGGGCCGGGGCGCCGGGCATCTCCACCTCGAGCCACGCGCCCCCGCTCACCCGCTCGGACTTGCCGACGGCGGCGCCGTCGACGAGCACCTTCCCGGCGGCGGCGAGTTCGGCCGCCTTGGTCCGGGAGAACCCGAACATACGGGCGATGGCGGCGTCGACACGCTCGCCTTCGAGGCCATCGGGAACGGGCAGCGTACGGATCTCGGGAATCGTGCTCACCCGTCGAGTATGCCTTGTCAGTCCTTGTGGACGGTTCCGTCGGGGTCCAGCCCCCGGAACGACAGGATCACAATGAGGAACCCGCCACACACGATCGCCGAGTCCGCCAGGTTGAAGACCGCGAAGTGAGCGGGCGCGATGAAGTCGACGACCGCGCCCTCGAAGACGCCGGGCGAGCGGAAGATCCGGTCCGTGAGGTTGCCCAGCGCGCCACCGAGCAGCAGCCCCAGGGCGATCGCCCAGGGCAGGCTGTACAGCTTGCGCGCCAGCCGGATGATCACCACGATGACCGTCGCCGCGATGCAGGTGAAGATCACGGTGAAGGCCTCACCCATCCCGAACGCCGCGCCCGGGTTGCGCACCGCGACGAACCTCAGCCAGTCGCCGAGGACCTGGATGGGCTCGTGGTGCTCCAGCCTGGCCACCACGAGCATCTTGGTGCCGAGGTCCAGCAGGTAGGCCACCATGGCCACCAGGAACAGTGCCATCACGCGGCGCCTGCCCCTGGGCGGCTCCGCGGGCGCCGCGGCCTCGTCGTCAAGATCCGGCGTACCGATGGTGCGCTCCACCTCTGCCACGTGAGTCCCTCAACCTAGGTGCCTACTGTGCACGAGGGTACGGCACACACGTGCGGGTTCAGCCTCGCCGTTCCTGCTTCTGCTTGTCCTCCACGCACAGGGTGGCGCGGGGGAAGGCCTGCATGCGCGCCTTGCCGATCGGCTTGCCGCAGACCTCGCACAGGCCGTACGTCCCCGCGTCGAGCCGTTGCAGCGCGTGCTCGATCTGTTCGAGGGTGGCGCGGGCGTTGGCGGCGAGCGCCATCTCGTGCTCGCGCGTGATGTTCTTGGTGCCGGTGTCGGCCTCGTCGTGCCCGGCGCCGTCCCCGGAGTCCCGCATCAGCCCGGACAGGGCCTCCTCGGAGGCGGCGATCTCCGCCTGGAGGCGGGCCGCCTCGCCCTCCAGCTCCGCCCTCGCCTCGGCGACCTCCTCGGGGCTCCAGGGCTCCTCCCCGGGCCGTACGGCGAGCTCCTCCGGTGCCGTCCCGGCGACGCCCCGGGCGGGGGGCACGGCCGATCCGGCCGGTGCCGTGGTCACGTCCGCGGTCTTCTTCGCTGCCACTGTCCTGGCTCCTGTCTGTTCCGCGGCCTCGGCCGCCCCCTCGGCCGCGGCTGCGGCCTGGTCCGCGGCCTCGCCGGCCGCGCTTCCGTTCCCCGGCCGGTTCCCGGCGGTGTGGTCCTCGTGACCGCCCGCCGCACCGGTCGCCCTCCTACGAGACGCCGTCGTGCCGCCCCGCGCCACCCGGGGCGCCGCCCCGGCCTCCGCTGTGGCGGCTGCTTTCCGCCCCGGCGCCGCCTTCCCCGGTGCCCCGGCGCCCGCTTTCCGGGCCGGCGCCTTCCGAGCAGGCCCCTTCCCGGCCGGCGCCTCGGCAGCGGCTTCCACCGTCACCGCATCGGCACCTCCATGACCCGCCGCGCGGGCAGGCGCCTTCTTCGCCGCCTTCCGGGCAGACCCCTTCTCGGCCGGCGCCTCGGCAGCGGCTTCCACCGTCACGGCACCGCCCTCTCCAGCACCGGCACCACCACGGCCCGCCTGGCGGGCGGCCGGCTCCTTGGCAGGCGCCTTCCTCGCGGCCGCCTTGCGGGCGGGCGCCGTCCCGGCAGGCGCCTCGGCAGCGGCCTCCACCGTCACCGCACCGCCCTCCTCCGCACCCACACCACCACGGCCCGCCTGGCGATCGGCCACCTTCCTGCCGGCCGCCTCCTTGGCAGGCGCTTTCCTCGCCGGTGTCTTCTTGGCGGCCGCCTTGCGGGCGGGTGCCTTCCTGGCGGGCGTCTCGTCCGCGGGGGCCGGCGCTTTACCGGCCGTCGCCTTCTTGCCCCCCTTTTCGGCGACCACACCCGCACCGGTCGTCTTGTCGGCCGCTGCCTTCCCGGCCGGCGCCTTCCCGGGGAGCGCGTCCCCGCCGCCCGCGGCGGTGGACGACCGGCCCGCCGCGCCGGCCGCTCCCCCGGTCCGCTTCGCGGCCGCCGGACCCGCCCGCCCACCGGCCGCGCGGCCGGACGAGGCGGCGGGTCGGCGCCTCGGCGTCGAGGCCGCGACCTCGGCGGCCTCCGCGGTCTCGGCGCGCTTCGCGGACCGGTCGGCCTTCTTGGCGGCGGCGACGTCACCGCGCGGCGCCGCCGACGCGCCCACGGCCTTCTTCGTGACCGTCTTGCGCGCCCGCGCGGGGGCGCTCCGGTCCGTCGCGGGCTTCGACGCCGTGCTCTTCTTCCCCGTCGCGTCCTTGGCCGCCGCGCCCGTGGCGGTGGCGGTGGTTCTGCCGGACGCCGACTTCTTCTCGGCGGTCTTCTTCGCCACCATCTCGCGGCCCCTTCACATATTGTGATCTTGCTCGCGAATCGTGCTGGGACGATAAATCGACTCGGGCCCCGCGGCAACGGGGCACGCCGCCGGTCCGGACGCCCCGTACCCGTGGCGAGGGCGGCTTGCATCCGTTGTGCCCAGCTCCCCGCCCCGTAATCCGCCGGCGTTCCCGCCCCCGGCCCGCGCGCCGGGGTGTGGCCATTCGGGTCACTCACCCGCCCGCCCGGAAACCGGTCGGCCGCTGTCCGACCGGGCGCTTACACTGGGCGCAGCGAAAGGCTTGGATGGGGACGAGTAGCGTCGCAAGCAGCCATGAGCGACCCGGGGACGGTGAGAGCCCGGGGGCGAGCCCGATGTGAAGCATCACCCCGGAGCCGTCGGAAGAACGCCCGCGCGGGCAGCCGCGGGGGTCAGTAGAACCGGCATCGCGACCCCAATGAGGGGGCTCAGGACGCCGACGAGGCGCCCGGGGCCAAGGAGGGTGGTACCGCGGGAGCCGGCCGCAGCGCAGGCGCTCTCGTCCCTCCGACGGAACGAGGAACAGTCCGCCGGAGGATTCGATGTCGCAGTACCGCCAGGTACCCGCCCAGGTCGACCTGCCCGCGCTCGAGCACGCCGTGCTCGATTTCTGGCGCGAGGCCAAGGTCTTCCAGAAGTCCCTTGAGCAGTCCGAGGGCCGCCCCGAGTGGGTCTTCTACGAGGGCCCGCCCACCGCCAACGGCATGCCCGGCGCCCACCACATCGAGGCCCGCGTCTTCAAGGACGTCTTCCCCCGCTTCCGCACCATGCGCGGCTACCACGTCGCCCGCAAGGCCGGCTGGGACTGCCACGGCCTTCCGGTCGAGCTCGCCGTCGAGAAGGAGCTGGGCTTCTCCGGCAAGAAGGACATCGAGGCGTACGGCATCGCCGAGTTCAACGCCAAGTGCCGGGAGTCGGTGACCCGCCACACCGACGCGTTCGCCGAGCTGACGACCCGGATGGGCTACTGGGTCGACCTGGACGACGCGTACCGCACCATGGACCCGGAGTACGTCCAGTCGGTCTGGTGGTCCCTGAAGGAGATCTTCGACAAGGGCCTGCTGGTCCAGGACCACCGTGTCGCCCCCTGGTGCCCCCGCTGCGGCACCGGCCTGTCCGACCACGAGCTGGCGCAGGGCTACGAGACGGTCGTCGACCCCTCGGTCTTCGTCCGCTTCCCGCTGACCTCCGGCCCCCTCGCGGGCGAGGCCGCGCTCCTGGTCTGGACGACGACCCCCTGGACCCTGGTGTCCAACACGGCCGTCGCCGCCCACCCCGACGTGACGTACGTGGTCGCGACCGACGGCGAGGAGAAGCTGGTCGTCGCCGAGCCCCTGCTCGCCAAGGCCCTCGGCGAGGGCTGGGAGGCCACCGGGCAGACCTTCACGGGCGCCGAGATGGAGCGCTGGACCTACGAGCGCCCCTTCGCCCTGATCGACTTCCCGGCCCCGGCCCACTACATCGTCAACGCGGAGTACGTCACCACCGAGGACGGCACCGGTCTGGTCCACCAGTCCCCCGCCTTCGGTGAGGACGACCTCAAGGTGTGCCGCGCCTACGACCTGCCCGTGGTGAACCCCGTCCGCCCGGACGGCACCTTCGAGGAGGACGTGCCGCTGGTCGGCGGCCAGTTCTTCAAGAAGGCCGACGAAGCCCTCACGGCCGACCTACAGGCCCGCGGACGGCTCTTCAAGCACATCGCGTACGAGCACAGCTACCCGCACTGCTGGCGCTGCCACACGGCGCTGCTCTACTACGCGCAGCCGTCCTGGTACATCCGCACGACGGCCGTCAAGGACCGGCTGCTGGAGGAGAACGAGAACACCAACTGGTTCCCGGACTCCGTCAAGCACGGCCGCTTCGGCGACTGGCTGAACAACAACATCGACTGGGCGCTGTCCCGCAACCGCTACTGGGGCACCCCGCTGCCGATCTGGCGCTGCGAGGAGAACCACCTCACCTGCGTCGGCTCGCTCGACGAGCTGTCCGGGCTGACGGGCACCGACCAGTCGTCGCTGGACCCCCACCGCCCGTACATCGACGACGTCACGTTCCCCTGCCCCACCTGCCGGGAGACGGCCACCCGCGTCCCCGAGGTCATCGACGCCTGGTACGACTCGGGCTCGATGCCGTTCGCGCAGTACGGCTACCCGTACAAGAACAAGGACCTCTTCGAGAAGCGCTACCCGGCGCAGTTCATCTCCGAGGCCATCGACCAGACCCGCGGCTGGTTCTACACCCTCATGGCCGTCGGCACCCTGGTCTTCGACAAGTCGTCGTACGAGAACGTGGTCTGCCTGGGCCACATCCTCGCCGAGGACGGCCGGAAGATGTCCAAGCACCTGGGCAACATCCTCCAGCCGATCCCGCTCATGGACCAGCACGGCGCCGACGCCGTGCGCTGGTTCATGGCCGCCGGCGGCTCCCCGTGGGCCGCGCGCCGGGTGGGCCACGGCACGATCCAGGAGGTCGTGCGCAAGACGCTCCTCACGTACTGGAACACCGTCGCCTTCCAGGCCCTGTACGCCCGCACGTCGCAGTGGGCGCCGTCCGCCGCCGACCCCGCGCCGGCCGACCGCCCGGTCCTGGACCGCTGGCTGCTCTCCGAGCTGCACGCGCTGACCGACCAGGTCACCCAGGCCCTGGAGGCCTACGACACCCAGCGCGCCGGCAAGCTGCTGTCCGCCTTCGTCGACGACCTCTCCAACTGGTACGTACGCCGCTCCCGGCGCCGCTTCTGGCAGGGCGACAAGGCGGCCCTGCGGACGCTGCACGAGGTCGTCGAGACGGTCACCCGCCTGATGGCCCCCCTCACCCCGTTCATCACGGAGCGCGTCTGGCAGGACCTGGTCGTCCCGGTGACCCCGGGGGCCCCCGAGTCCGTCCACCTCTCCACCTGGCCGGAGGCGGACCTCTCCGCCATCGACCCCGCCCTCTCGTCCCAGATGGCCCTCGTCCGCCGCCTGGTCGAGCTGGGCCGCGCCACGCGCGCGGAGTCGGGCGTCAAGACCCGCCAGCCGCTCTCCCGCGCCCTGGTCGCCGCCACCGGCTTCGAGGCCCTGTCGCCCGAGCTGCACGCCCAGATCACCGAGGAGCTGAACGTCACCTCCCTCGCCTCGCTCTCCGAGGTGGGCGGCTCGCTCGTGGACACGACCGCGAAGGCGAACTTCCGGGCCCTGGGCAAGCGCTTCGGCAAGGGCGTCCAGGACGTGGCGAAGGCGGTCGCCGCCGCCGACGCCGCCGCGCTCTCGCTCGCCCTCCGCGGCGGCGAGGCCACCCTGGAGGTCAACGGCGAGACGATCACCCTCGCCCCGGACGAGGTGATCATCACGGAGACGCCCCGGGAGGGCTGGTCCGTCGCCTCCGACGCGGGCGCGACGGTCGCCCTGGACCTGGAGATCACCCCGGAGCTGCGCCGCGCGGGTCTGGCCCGTGACGCGATCCGCCTCATCCAGGAGGCCCGCAAGAACAGCGGCCTGGACGTCGCGGACCGGATCGCCCTGCGCTGGGAGTCCACCGACCCGGAGGTCGTCGAGGCCCTCGGGGACCACGCCGGACTGATCGCCGACGAGGTCCTGGCCACGGACTTCGCGTCCGGTGACGCGGACGCCACGTACGGCGAAGCGTTCACCGACGAGGGCCTGTCCCTCACGTTCCGCCTCCGCAAGGCGTAACCACCACCCGCGAGGGCCCGGCCACCTTCCGTGGCCGGGCCCTTCGCGTGCTCCCCGCGGCCCGCGGACGGCGTCCGGCCTGGGCAGGGCCGTGCAGGGGCGCCCCCGCAGGGAGGTGAGCCCGGAGGGGCCACGCCCCCACCCACCGGTGGAAGCCCCCCGTCGGCCAACCGAGAACAGGCACCGCCCCGGTTCCGCCGTGGAGGAATGCGGCCAAGGCCAAGCGCACCACACGCACCACGCCCGCCACACCGGCACCCCCCCCCGCCCCGCCCCGCCCCGCCCCCGTGCTCCCTCGCCCCCCGCGCACGACAAAGGGCCGGGGCCCGGGACGTGTGAACGTCCCGGGCCCCGGCCCTTCTGCCTACCGACGGCTACGCGCGGATCGCGCGACCCGCCCCGTCAGTTGTCGTCCTCGTCGATCAGGAAGCCGCGCATCGGCGACGGAGCCTGCTGCATCGGCTGCGGCGCCTGCGGCCGCACCGGTGCCATCGGCTGCGTCATCGCGGGCGACATCTGCTGCTGGCCGCCGTAGGACGGGCCACCGCCCATCGACGGGCCGCCGCCCATGGTCTGGTTGCCGCCGTACGACGGGCCACTCGCACCGGCCGACGCCATCGAGGGCGACGGCGGCAGCGAGGGCGCTGCGGACGGCGTCCGCGGCGGGGCGAGGGAGTCGTCCGCCTGGGTCTCCAGCTGGCGCAGCTGGCTCTCCAGGTAGGACTTCAGCCGCGTGCGGTACTCGCGCTCGAAGCCGCGCAGGTCCTCGACCTTGCGCTCCAGCGTGGCGCGGGCGGACTCCAGCGAGCCCATCGCGACGCGGTGCTTCTCCTGCGCGTCCCGCTCCAGGGCGTCGGCCTTGGCGCGGGCGTCGCGCTCCAGGCCCTCGGCGCGCGAACGGGCCTCGCCGACGATCTTGTTGGCCTCGGAACGGGCCTCCGCGATCGCCTGGTCGGCGGTCTGCTGGGCGAGGGAGAGAACGCGGGCCGCGCTGTCGCCGCCGGGGCCCTGACCGGGCTGCGGCATCTGCGGGCCGTGACCGCCCATGGGGCCACCCATGGGACCGCCCATCGGGCCACCCATGGGGCCGCCCTGCATGGGACCGGGGCCGTGCTGGCCCTGCGGGCCGCCGTGGCTGGGACCGGCCGGCAGCTGAGGAGCACCACCGGGCAGCTGGGGGGGACCCATCTGCGGGGGCTGCTGCTGGACCGGCGGACCCGATATCCCGGCGGGCACGGGGGCACCGGGGCCCACGGGCCTCTGGTCCTGCTGCTCCGGAGGCTTGCGCATACCCTGCTGCTGCTGGTTCTGCGCGGCCGCGCGCGTGGCGGCGGCGAGCTTGGCGCGCAGGTCCTCGTTCTCGCGGAGCAGACGCGTCAGTTCGGCTTCGACCTCGTCGAGGAAGGCATCGACCTCGTCCTCGTCATAGCCTTCTCGGAGGCGGACGGTCGTGAACTGCTTGTTCCGCACGTCCTCGGGGGTCAGCGGCATCTTTCCTTCACCTCTACGTAGTCGTCGGCAGTCGGCAGGACCGTATCGCTACACCCTCACACCCTCATCATGAAGCTGTTCACGATGGAGATCAGGATGTAGACGATGATCATCAGAACGAAGAAGGACAGGTCGAGTGCCACGCCCCCGAGACGCAGCGGCGGGATGAACCGCCGCAGAAGCTTCAGTGGTGGATCGGTGACAGTGTAGGTGGCCTCCAGTACGACCACCATCGCCTTCCCGGGTTCCCATGAACGAGCGAACTGGAAGACATAGTCCATGACCAGCCGGAAGATCAGGACGACAAGGAAGCACATCAGAGCGATGTAGATCACTTGTAGTGCGACGCTCATCCCGCGCTTCCCTCTCCCCTGATCCCATGTCCACCGGCCCTGCGGCCGGCCGTTCCCGGTGTCGTGCTCTCAGCTCTGGTTGAAGAATCCGCCCTCTGCGATGCGGGCCTTGTCCTCCGCCGTGACATCGACGTTAGCAGGCGACAACAGGAACACCTTCTGCGTCACTCGCTCAATGCTGCCATGCAGCCCGAAGACGAGACCGGCGGCGAAGTCGACAAGTCGCTTCGCGTCCGTGTCGTCCATCTCGGTGAGGTTCATGATCACAGGCGTGCCCTCGCGGAAGTGTTCCCCGATGGTACGGGCCTCGTTGTAGGTCCGGGGGTGGAGTGTGGTGATGCGGTAGGGCTCCCGCTCGGACACGACCTTGGGCATGATCACCGGTGCGTTCTTCTCCAGGCTCGGTCGTTCAGGTGTGATGGATGCCACGGGGGCAATTCGTGCCGGACGTCCGCTTTCAGCCGGAAGCGGAACGGGATCGCGCTGCACGGGGGGCTGGGGGACGACCCGCACCGGTTCCTCGCGCTCCACCTGGTGCGAGGGCTGGTGCGGGGGCTGGTGGCGCCGTCGGTCGCGCTCGGGCTCCGGCTCCAGCTCGGGTTCGAAGTCGTCATCGGGGTCGAAACCCCGGCCGTCGTACCCATCGTCCTCCACGAGGCCGAGGTAGACCGCCATCTTGCGCATCGCGCCGGCCATTCTCTGAGTCCTCCGCTCTGTGGTGGATCGCCCTCACCATTAGTGGGCACAGCGTCACCAAGTGCCCGCGATCCACGAGGCCTGTCCGCTGTTCGGCGGAAATGACCATATTTTCTGCTGTGGTCCGACTTGCTTCGCGACGTTACCCGAGCCGGGGTCGGTCTCCGAGTACCGCCGTCCCGATGCGCACATGTGTCGCTCCGGCCGCCACGGCGTCCTCGAGGTCCGCACTCATCCCTGCTGACACCATGTTCGCAGCCGGATGGGACGCGCGCAGGCGGGATGCCAATTCCATCAGCCGGTCGAAGGCGGCCCGTTGGCGCCCCGCGTACGGGCCGGCCAGCGGCGCGACCGTCATGAGCCCGTCGAGCCGGAGCCCGGGGGCACCCGCCACCGCGCCGGCCAACTCCTCGATGCCGTCCGGGGCGACGCCGCCGCGCTCCCCCCGCTCACCGGACCCGGCGTCGAGGGCGACCTGGATCAGGCACCCCAGCTCGCGCCCGGCGCGCGCCGCGGCGGTCGAGAGCGCGGTGACGAGCTTCAACCGGTCCACGGACTGCACCTGGTGTGCGTAACTCGCCACAGAACGGACCTTATTGGTCTGCAGCTGGCCGACGAAGTGCCATGTCAGGTCGAGATCCGCGCACGCCGCCGCCTTGGGCGCCGCGTCCTGGTCCCGGTTCTCGGCGACGTGGCGGACGCCCAGTTCGTGCAGCAGCCGGACGTCGCTCGCGGGGTAGGTCTTGGTGACCACGATCAGGGTCACCTCCCCGCGCTCACGCCCCGCGGCGGCGCACGCGGCGGAGATGCGCTCCTCCACCCGCGCCAGGTTCTCGGCGAGTTGCGCCCTGCGGTCCGTCATCCGCCTCATCCTTCCCCAGCCGTCGGCCGGGGGGTGCCCCCATCGAGCCAGACATATCCGGCGAGCCGCCCCGTGGTGCGGTCACGGCGGTACGAGTAGTGGTCGCGCGATTCGAGCGTGCAGACCCGCGACGCGCGCCGGTCGTGCACCCCCAGCGCGTCGAGCTGGGCGAGCACTCCGGCGGTCACGTCCACAGCGGGAGTGCCCCAACCGGTCTCGGCGTACGCCTCCGGTACGACGGCGGCGACCTCGTCCCGCATGGCCGCGGGAACCTCGTAGCAGCGCCCGCACACGGCCGGGCCGGTGCGGGCGGTGATCCGCGACGCCTCGGCACCGAGCGCGATCATGGCCTCCACGGTGGCCGGCACGACGCCCGCCACCATCCCGGGACGGCCGGCGTGGGCCGCGCCCACCACGCCCGCGACCGGGTCGGCCAGCAGGACGGGTGTGCAGTCGGCCGTCAGCACCGCGAGCGCGAGTCCGCGCCGGGCGGTGACGACACCGTCCACCGCCGGGATCTCCTCGTCCGGCGCCCACGGGCCGTCCACCACGGCGACGTCCCGGCCGTGCACCTGGTTCATCCACACGACCCGCGCCGGGTCGAGTCCGAGGGACCCGGCGGCGAGCTTGCGGTTGCTCAGGACGGAGGCGGGGTCGTCGCCGACCGCTCCGCCGAGGTTGAGCTCTTCGTACGGAACGGCGCTCACCCCGCCCCACCGGTCGGTGAAGGCGAAATGCGCGCCGCTCACTGAGTCGTGCTGCCCTATCACGCCACGATCACTTCAGGAAGTCCGGGACGTCCAGCTCCTCGGCCGAGGTGTCCGGGTACGGGCGGGCCGGCGGGACCGCCGGCGGGGTGACCGACAGGGAGCTGTCGCTCACCGCCGGGGCCGGCTCGGGGGCCGGGGCGGGCGACTCCTCGCGGACCGGGACGGTGCCGAGGCCGCTCACCGGACGGGGCGTCTCGGTCGCCCGGGGCGGGGGCGCCGGCTCCTCCCGCTTGCTCGACCCGGCGCTGAGGATGTTGTCGCGCCGGGCCGGCGGCTGGCCGCCGTCGAAGCCGGCCGCGATGAC
This sequence comes from Streptomyces noursei, assembly GCF_001646665.1. Taxonomy (GTDB): domain Bacteria; phylum Actinomycetota; class Actinomycetes; order Streptomycetales; family Streptomycetaceae; genus Streptomyces; species Streptomyces lavendulocolor. The sequence goes on from NZ_LWBU01000362.1 coordinate 39,810, forward strand.
GGTGACCCGCACCTCGTCGCCGAGGGCGTCGTCGATGACCGCGCCGAAGATGATGTTGGCCTCGGGGTGGGCGGCCTCGCTGACCAGCTGCGCGGCCTCGTTGATCTCGAACAGGCCGAGGTCGGAGCCGCCGGAGATGGAGAGCAGCACGCCCCGGGCGCCGTCGATGGAGGCTTCCAGGAGCGGCGAGGAGATCGCCATCTCGGCGGCGGCCACCGCGCGGTCGTCGCCGCGGGCGGAGCCGATGCCCATGAGCGCGGAACCGGCCTCGGACATGACCGACTTGACGTCGGCGAAGTCGAGGTTGATGAGGCCGGGGGTGGTGATGAGGTCGGTGATGCCCTGGACGCCGGAGAGCAGCACCTGGTCGGCGGACTTGAACGCGTCCAGCACGCTGACCTGGCGGTCCGAGATGGACAGCAGCCGGTCGTTCGGGATGACGATGAGGGTGTCGACCTCTTCGCGGAGCTCGGCGATGCCGTCCTCCGCCTGGTTGGCGCGGCGCCTGCCCTCGAAGGTGAAGGGCCGGGTGACCACACCGATCGTCAGGGCGCCCAGCGAGCGCGCGATGTTCGCGACGACGGGGGCGCCGCCGGTGCCGGTGCCGCCGCCTTCGCCTGCGGTGACGAAGACCATGTCGGCCCCCTTGAGGACCTCCTCGATCTCCTCACGGTGGTCCTCTGCCGCCTTGCGACCGACGGCCGGGTTGGCTCCGGCGCCGAGGCCGCGGGTGAGTTCACGGCCGACGTCGAGCTTGACGTCGGCGTCACTCATCAACAGGGCTTGCGCGTCCGTGTTGATGGCGATGAACTCGACGCCCTTGAGACCGACCTCGATCATTCGGTTGATGGCATTGACACCACCGCCGCCGACACCGATGACCTTGATGACTGCGAGGTAGTTCTGCGGTGCTGCCACGTCGAAGGCCTCTCGCCTCGAGTTACGTGTCGCCACTTCGCGGTGGTCTCGCGCCGCGACGACGGATGCCGATGGGACGGTCCGAAACGCCGACCCAAACCCTAACGTTGAAGTTTAGGGTTACCAGTGTCTCTGTTCGCTGGACTCTTCCGAACAGGACACTAAGTCGACAAGTGGCGCACGTTCAACGAACACGCCGAACCTCCCGTTTTTCTTTTCACCCTATGTGATCACCCATAGCGCTGACCAACCAGGGTGCTGGCCAGCGCATATGTGCGTCAACTCCGCGACGCCGCAGGGGCGGTCGGCGCACTCACGTCGAAGTGCCCCGCTTTGGGCGCCGCTTTCATCAGTGCGGTGAGCGTACGCGCTTTCGCCTCGCCGTCCTCACCACTGCCCCACACCACGGTCCGGCCGCCCGTCAGCTCCAGGGTGATGGAGTCGTACGAGCGGACCCGGAGGACCTTGGCGGCTGCGGCCACCCGCGCCGGCAGGTCGCCGGCCACCCGGACCGCCTCCGCGGTCAGCCGGCCCGTCCCGAAACGGCGCAGACTGGGCGACTGGTCCGCCGTCAGCTCCAGTAGCGGTACGCCCTTGGGCACCCTGGCCGCGTCGACCGTGGCGTAACGCACACCCGCCGCGTCCACTTCGGTGAACTTCCCGCCCTTCTCGACGAGGAGGACCGGCGTGCGCTCGACCACCGTGAGGGCGATCCCGTCCGGCCAGGACCGGACGGCCTCCACCGACTCGACGCGCGGCAGGGCGCGCAGCAGCCGCCCCTCGATCTCGTCCGTGTCGACCGACGCCAGGGGCGCTCCGACCGGCACCGCGGCGGCCGCCTTGACCTGCGCGGGCGTCAGCACCCGCGTACCGGACGCGGTGACCTGCCCGACCCGCAGCCAGGCGGAGCCGTAGAAGAGCCAGACGCCGCCCAGGACGAGGAGCAGCGCGGCCGCGAGCAGGAGCACGGCACGCGGGCCGGGCAGCGCCCGGCGGCCGCCACCGGGCCCCGGACGCCACCGGAGCAGGGGCCGGGCCGCGAGCGGCCGCCCGGACCCGGCACCCTTGGATCCGGCCCCCTTGGGGCCCCGCGGGCCCGGCGCGCCGCGCTCGGTGGTCGTCGTCGGGCCGGCCATGCTCCCTGCCTTCTCACGCCCTGTGGCGTGCCGCGATCGCCTCGTAGACCATGCCGACGAGCAGGTCGTCGGCGTCCCGGCGGCCGAACTCGGCGGCGGCGCGGGACATCTCGTACAGCCGGTGCGGGTCGGAGAGCACCGGGAGCACGTTGCCCTGGACCCACTCGGGCGTCAGCTCGGCGTCGTCGACCAGCAGGCCGCCGCCCGCCTTGACCACCGGCTGGGCGTTGAGCCGCTGTTCGCCGTTGCCGATCGGCAGCGGTACGTACGCGGCGGGCAGCCCGACGGCGGAGAGCTCGGCGACGGTCATCGCGCCCGCCCGGCACAGCATCATGTCGGCCGCCGCGTACGCGAGGTCCATCCGGTCCACGTACGGTACCGGGATGTACGGCGGCATACCGGGCATGTTGTCGACGTGCGGCAGTTCGTTCTTGGGGCCGACCGCGTGCAGGATCTGGATGCCGGAGCGCTGGAGGACCGGGGCGACCTGCTGGATCACCTCGTTGAGCCTGCGGGCGCCCTGCGAGCCGCCGGAGACCAGCAGCGTCGGCAGGTTGGGGTCGAGGCCGAACGCGGCACGCGCCTCCGGGCGGACCCGGGCGCGGTCGAGGGTGGCGATGGTGTACCGCAGCGGGATGCCGATGTAGCGGGCGTTGCGGAGCTTGCTGTCGGGCGTGGCGACGGCGACCCCGGCCGCGTACCGCGAACCGATCTTGTTGGCCAGACCGGGCCGGGCGTTGGCCTCGTGGACCACGATCGGCACGCCGAGCCGCTTGGCGGCCAGGTAGCCGGGCAGGGCCACGTAGCCGCCGAAGCCGACGACGCAGTCGGCCTTGGTGTGTTCCAGGATCTGCTCGGCGGCCTTGATGGTGCCGCGCAGCCGCCCCGGGACGGTGATCAGCTCGGGTGTGGGCTTGCGCGGCAACGGGACGGCGGGGATGAGCGCCAGCTCGTAGCCCCGCTCCGGTACGAGACGGGTCTCCAGACCCCGCTCCGTGCCGAGGGCCGTGATCCCCACGGTCGGGTCCTGCCTGCGCAGGGCGTCCGCGAGGGCGAGCGCGGGCTCGATGTGGCCGGCGGTCCCCCCACCGGCGAGTACGACATGCACCGAAATTCACCGCTCTCCGGACGGACGCTTCTTGACGCGCCGTCGCATCGACTTCCAACTCACCCCGGCCTTTGCGCCTCGACCAGGCTGTCGCATGGCCAGGGCCGCCTTCGCCGCGGGCTCCTCTCGCGCGAAGGCGATGAGCAGACCGACGGCGAACATGGTCGGCAGCAGGGCGGAACCCCCGTAGGAGAACAGCGGGAGCGGGACACCGGCGATCGGCAGCAGACCGAGCACCGCACCGATGTTGACCACGGCCTGCGCCGTGATCCAGGTGGTCACGCCTCCCGCGGCATACCTCACGAAGGGGTCCTCCGTGCGTCCGGCCACGCGGATACCCGCATAGCCTAGAGCCGCGAACAGGGCGAGTACCGACAGCGTCCCCGCCAGCCCCAGTTCCTCCCCGGTGATGGCGAAGATGAAGTCGGTGTGAGGTTCGGGGAGTTGGCCCCATTTTTCCACACTCGCCCCCAGTCCCGAACCGAACCAGCCGCCCGACGCCAGAGCATAGATCCCGTGCACGGCCTGCCAGCACGAGTCCCCCGGGCCCGGCTCGGTCGCGCCGATGCAGGCGAGCCGCGCCATCCGGTTCTCGCTGGTCCGGATCAGCGTCACGCCGATCGCCGCCGCGACGGCCAGCACCCCCACGAACATCCTGGTGGGCGCACCGGCCAGCCAGAGCAGGCCGAAGAGGATGGCGGTGAGGATGATCGCCGTTCCCATGTCCCCGCCGAGCATGATCAGCCCGAGCAGCATGAAGGCGACGGGGACGAGCGGCACCAGCAGGTGCTTCCACTGCGTCAGCAGCCGCTTGTCCTGCTTGCGCGCGAGCAGGTCCGCGCCCCACAGGATCAGTGCGAGCTTCCCGAACTCGCTGGGCTGGAGCTGGAAGGGGCCGCCGAGGTAGATCCAGTTCTGGTTGCCGTTGACGGAGTGCCCTATCCCGGGGATCTGCACGAGCACCATCAGGAAGACGGTGCCCACGAGCAGCGGATAGGCGAGCGCCCGGTGCAGCTTGGCCGGCACCCGGGAGGCGAACAGCAGCAGCCCGGTGCCGATGGCGGCGGCCAGGAACTGCTTGCGGAAGAAGTACGTGTCGGACAGCGACAGCTCCAGCGCCTTGATCTGCGACGCCGAGTAGACCATCACGAGGCCCAGGACGGTGATCAGCAGGCTGGCGCCGAGGATCACGTAGTACGCGGTCAGAGGGCGGTCCCAGGCCCTCCGGGCCCGCTCGTAGAGCCCGCGTACCCCGCTCCCGCGCGGGGGGCGGGGCGCGGGAACCCTGCGGCCGCGCACGGGCGTCCTGCGGGCGGCGGGGGGCCGCCGCAGCCCCGCGGTCCGGCCGCGCAGGGCGAGGCCGGCGGCGAGGGCCGCGACGAGGCCCGCGCGGTGCGGTGCGTACGCGGCGGCGTGGTCGGCCGGCATGGTCGCAGTCCCCTCCAGTCGTGCCCGGCGCGGCCGGACCTGGTGGCTGTCAGGCGCGCTCGGCGGCGAGCGCGCGGACCGCGTCCGCGAACGCCTCGCCCCGCTTGTTGTAGTTGACGAACATGTCCATCGAGGCGCAGGCCGGGGCGAGCAGGACCGTGTCCCCGGGCCGGGCGAGCGCCGCCGCTTCCCCGACCGCCGCCGACATCGCCCCAGTGTCGGTCCGGTCGAGGTCGACGACCGGTACCTCGGGGGCGTGTCGCGCGAGGGCTTCCCTGATCAGGGCCCGGTCGGCGCCCATGAGCACGACGCCGCGCAGCCGCTTCGCCGCGGAGGCGACCAGCTCGTCGAAGGTGGCGCCCTTGGCGAGGCCGCCGGCGATCCAGACGATCGGGTCGTACGCCGCCAGCGACGCCTCGGCGGCGTGCGTGTTGGTGGCCTTGGAGTCGTCGACGTACCGGACGCCGCCGATCTCCTCGACCAGCTCGATGCGGTGCGGGTCGGGCCGGAAGGCCCGCAGGCCGTCGCGTACGGCGGTGGCCGGGACGCCGAAGGCGCGGGCGAGGGCCGCCGCGGCGAGGGCGTTGGCGATGTTGTGCGGGGCGGGCGGGTCGACGTCGGAGATCTGGGCCAGCTCCTGCGCCTGCTTCTGCCGGTTCTCCACGAACGCCCGGTCGACCAGGAGGTCGTCCACGATCCCCACCTGCGAGGGGCCGGGCGTGCCGAGGGTGAAGCCGATGGCGCGGCAGCCCTCCTCGACGTCGGCCTCGCGCACCAGGTCCTCGGTGGCCTGGTCCGCGGCGTTGTACACGCAGGCGACCTGGTTGCCCTCGTAGATGCGGCCCTTGTCGGCGGCGTACGCCTGCATGGAGCCGTGCCAGTCGAGGTGGTCGGGCGCGAGGTTGAGGACGGCGGCGGAGTGGGCGCGCAGGGAGGGTGCCCAGTGCAGCTGGTAGCTGGACAGTTCGACGGCGAGGACGTCGTACTCCTCCTCGCCGAGGACCGCGTCCAGCAGGGAGACGCCGATGTTGCCGACGGCGGCGGTCCGCAGGCCCGCCGCCTCCAGGATGGCGGCGAGCATCCGCACCGTCGTGGTCTTGCCGTTGGTGCCGGTGACCGCGAGCCACGGCGCCGCGCCGGGGCCGCGCAGGCGCCACGCCAGCTCGACGTCGCCCCAGATCTCCACGCCCGCTTCGGCGGCCGCGGCGAACAGCGGCTTTCCGGGGTGCCAGCCGGGGGTGGTGACGACCAGTTCGGTGCCCTCCGGCAGGGTGTCCCCGTCGCCGAGGCGGACGGTGACGCCCTCCGCCTCCAGCTGCGCCGCCTGCGCCCGTGAGCGTTCGTCGTCGCCGTCGTTGACGACCGTGACCCGCGCGCCCAGGCCGTGCAGGACGCGGGCGGCGGGGATGCCGCTCACGCCCAGGCCGGCGACGGTGACGTTCTTGCCCTGCCAGGAGGTACTCACTTGTCGGCTGCCCATCCCGCGTAGAAGAGGCCGAGTCCGACGATGACGCACATGCCCTGGATGATCCAGAAACGGACCACCACGAGGACCTCGGACCAGCCCTTGAGTTCGAAGTGGTGCTGCAGCGGCGCCATCCGGAAGACCCGCTTGCCGGTCATCTTGAACGAGCCGACCTGGATGACCACGGACATGGTGATCAGGACGAACAGGCCGCCCAGGAGAGCCAGCAGCAGCTCGGTGCGGGAGCAGATCGCCAGACCCGCGAGCGCGCCGCCGAGGGCGAGCGAACCGGTGTCGCCCATGAAGATCTTGGCGGGTGAGGTGTTCCACCACAGGAAGCCGAAGCAGGCGCCCATCAGGGCGGAGGCGACGACGGCGAGGTCCAGCGGGTCCCGCACCTCGAAGCAGGCGTTGGGGTTGGTCAGGGTGCCGGCGTTGGCGCACGACTCCTGGAACTGCCACAGCCCGATGAAGGTGTACGCGCCGAAGACCATCACCGAGGCGCCGGTCGCGAGGCCGTCGAGACCGTCCGTGAGGTTCACGCCGTTCGACATGGCCAGGATCATGAACAGCGCCCAGACCACGAACAGCACCGGGCCGATGGACCAGCCGAAGTCGGTGATGAAGGAGAGCTTGGTGGAGGCGGGGGTCTGGCCGCGGCTGTCGGCGAACTGCAGCGCCAGGACGGCGAACGCGATGCCGACGATGAGCTGGCCGGCCATCTTCGCCTTGGCCCGCAGACCGAGCGACCGCTGCTTGACGATCTTGATGTAGTCGTCGAGGAAGCCGACGAGGCCCATGCCCGCCATCAGGAACAGCACCAGGACGCCGGAGTAGGTCGGGTCCTCACCGGTGATGACCTTGGCCAGCGCGTACGCGATGAGCGTGGCCAGGATGAAGGAGATACCGCCCATGGTGGGCGTGCCCTTCTTGCTGCCGTGCGTACGCGGGCCGTCGTCCCGGATGAACTGCCCGTATCCCTTGCGGGCCAGAAGCTTGATCAGCAGCGGCGTACCGATCAGGGTCAGGAAGAGCCCGATGGCTCCCGCGAAGAGGATCTGCCTCATCGGCCGGTGACCTCGCCCTCGGTGGAGTTCTCGAGCAGTGCCTGGGCGATCCGCTCGAGCCCGACCGACCTTGATGCCTTCACCAGCACGACGTCTCCCGGGCGCAATTCACTGCGCAACAGGTCGATCGCCGCCCGCGCGTCGGACACGTGCACCGACTCCTCACCCCACGAACCCTCGTTATATGCGCCCAGTTGCAGCCAGGACGCTTCCCTGCCCCCGACTGCGACGAGCTTGCTGACGTTGAGCCGGACGGCGAGCCGTCCGACCGCGTCGTGCTCGGCGAGCGCCTCGTCCCCCAGCTCGGCCATCTGACCGAGCACCGCCCACGTACGGCCCCCCTTGGCCTGTGCTGCCTGGCCCATGGCCGCGAGCGCGCGCAGGGCGGCTCGCATGGACTCCGGGTTCGCGTTGTAGGCGTCGTTGACGATCGTCACACCGTCCGGACGCTCGGTGACCTCCATGCGCCAGCGGGAGAGGGAGCCCGCCTCGGAGAGCGCGGTGGCGATCTCGTCGACGGACATGCCCAGCTCATGGGCGACGGCGGCCGCGGCGAGCGCGTTCGACACGTGGTGCTCACCGTACAGGCGCAAGGTCACGTCACTGCACCCGGTGGGTGTGTGAAGCCTGAAAGAGGGCTGTCCGGTCTCTGTGAGCCGGACATTCTCGGCACGTACGGCGGCTTCCTCGGCCTCGCCGAAGAGCGTCACGCGCGCGTGGGTGCGCTTCTCCATGGCCCGTACGAGGGGGTCGTCGGCGTTCAGCACCGCGATGCCGCCGTCCTCGGCGGACGGCAGGGCCTCCACCAGCTCGCCCTTGGCCTGGGCGATCTGCTCCCGGCCGCCGAACTCGCCGATGTGGGCGCTGCCCACGTTCAGGACGAGCCCGATCCGCGGCGGGGTCAGCTCGGTGAGGTAGCGGATGTGGCCGATTCCGCGCGCTCCCATCTCCAGGACGAGGTGCTCGGTGTCCTTCTCCGCGCGCAGGGCGGTGAGGGGCAGGCCGATCTCGTTGTTGAGGGAGCCGGGCGTCCAGACGGTGGGGCCCTTGCGCTGGAGCACCTGGGCGATCAGGTCCTTGGTGCTGGTCTTGCCGGCCGAGCCGGTCAGCGCCACGACCTTGGTGCCCAGGCGTCCGACGACCACGCGGGCGAGCGCGCCGAGGGCCGTCCGGACGTCGTCCACGACGACGGCGGGCACCCCGAGCGGGCGGGTGGCCAGCACGGCCACCGCTCCCGCCTCCATGGCGCGGTGCGCGTAGTCGTGGCCGTCGACGTTCTCACCGGCGAAGGCGGCGAAGAGGGAGCCGGGCCCGACCTGGCGGGAGTCGATGACGACGGGCCCGGTGACCTGGATGGCCGGATCCGGTATGTCGTGCGACTGCCCGCCGACGATTTCGGCGATCTCGGCGAGGGAGAGGGCGATCACTACTTCATCCCTGACTGTTCTGGATTGCTTCGCGAAGGACCTGGCGGTCGTCGAAGGGGCGGACCACTCCCGCGATGTCCTGGCCCTGCTCGTGGCCCTTGCCGGCGACCAGCACGGTGTCACCGGGCCGGGCGCGCGCCACGGCGGCGGCGATCGCGGCGGCCCGGTCCTCGAACACGGCGACCTCGCCGCGTTCGTGGACCGGCACCTCGGCGGCGCCGGCGAGCATGGTGGCGAGGATCGCGAGGGGGTCCTCGGAACGGGGGTTGTCGGAGGTCAGTACGGCGGTGTCGGCGAGCCGGGCGGCCGCGGCGCCCATGGGGCCGCGCTTGGTGACGTCCCGGTCGCCGCCGCAGCCGAGGACGACGTGCAGCCGGCCCTCGGTGACCTTGCGCAGGGCGCGCAGGACCGATTCCACGGCGTCCGTCTTGTGGGCGTAGTCGACGACCGCGAGGTAGTCCTGGCCGGCGTCGACGCGCTCCAGGCGGCCGGGGACGCCGGGGACGGCGGCGACACCGTCGGCGGCGGTCTGGGGGTCGATCCCGGCCACGGCCAGGGTCACCACCGCGGCGAGTGCGTTGGCGACGTTGAACGTGCCCGGCAGCGGGGCCTTGGCGCGGACCCGCTCGCCCTTGGGCCCGAGGATGGTGAACGTGCTGCCCAGGGCGCCGACGTGGACGTCCTCGGCGCGCCAGTCGGCGTCGGGGTGGCCCTCGGCGGAGAAGGTGACGACGGGGACGGTCGCCTCCTTCGCCAGCCTCCTGCCGTACTCGTCGTCGTGGTTGACCACTCCGAGCCGGCTGCGGCGCGGGGTGAACAGCTGCGCCTTCGCCTGGAAGTAGTCCTCCATGTCGGAGTGGAACTCCATGTGCTCCGGGCTGAGGTTGTTGAAGACGGCGACGTCGAAGACGCAGCCGTCGACCCGGCCGAGCACGAGGGCGTGGCTGGAGACCTCCATGGCGACCGCCTCGACGCCGCGTTCGCGCATCACCGCGAACAGGGCCTGGAGGTCGGTGGCTTCCGGGGTGGTCCGCTCGGACTTGATGCGCTCGTCCCCGATGCGCATCTCGACGGTGCCGATGAGCCCGGTCGGGCGGCCGGCGGCCCGGAGGCCGCCCTCGACCAGGTAGGCGGTGGTCGTCTTGCCCGAGGTGCCGGTGATGCCGATCTGCAGCAGGTCGTTGCCCGGCCGGCCGTAGATGTCGGCTGCGAGCTCGCCCATCCGGCCGCGCGGGTCCTCGGTGACCAGGACCGGCAGGCCGGTCGTCGCGGCGCGTTCGGCGCCGGAGGGGTCGGTGAGGATCGCGACGGCCCCGAGGTCGGCGGCCTGGCCGGCGAAGTCGGCGCCGTGCATGCGGGAGCCGGGGAGGGCCGCGTACACGTCTCCGGGGCGCACGGCCCGGGAGTCGTGGGTGATGCCGGTCACCTCCGCGCCGCCCGGCGCGGGGCTGCCCAGCCGGGTCGCCAGCTCGCCCAGGGGTGTGGGGCGGGCCTGGGCCGGTCGGGGTGCCCCGGGACGTTTCGCGGGGGTGTCCGTCGGGGTGGTTCGGGACTGATCAGCGTGTGGCACGGCGGTGAGCGTACCGGGCGCACCCGTGATCGGGCTAAATGAGGGCGCCTGGGCAGCGTGGTCGCCGGACCGCTCGCCGGGGGTGGGGGTGGTGGTCGTCACTGGTTGCTCCCGCCGGCTCACTCGCCGGGTTTGAACGTGACCGGCATGCGGGGTGCTGGTTTGCCGGTGGGTGCGACTTGCAGGGTCTTGAGGGCGAACTCCATGACCTTCTTGTGGATGGGGCCGCAGATCTGGCCGCCGAAATAGCTGCCCCTGGTGGGGTTCTGGATGGCGCAGTAGACCGTGATCTGCGGGTCGTCGGCGGGCGCGAAGCCCGCGAACGAGGCGGTGTAGCCCTTGTAGCGGCCGAGTTGGGGGTCGACGCGGTTGGCGGTTCCGGTCTTGCCGGCGACGCGGTAGCCGGGGATGGCGGCCTTGGTCCCGGTGCCCTCGCGGTCGTCGACGACCGATTCGAGCATGGCGGCCAGGGTCTTGGCGGTCTTCTCGCTGACGACCCTGGTCCGCTCGGGCGCGGGCGCGGGGGTGAAGCGGCCGTCGGGTCCCTTGGTGCCGCGTACGAGGGTGGGCTGGATGCGTACGCCGCCGTTGGCGATCGTCGAGTAGACGGACGCCGCCTGCATGGCGTTGATGGACAGTCCCTGGCCGAAGGGGATCGTGTACTGCTGCGAGGTGGACCAGTCCTGCGGCTTGGCCAGGATGCCGGAGGTCTCGCCGGGGTAGCCGAGGCCACTGGGGCGGCCGAGGCCGAACTTGCGCAGGTAGGAGTGGAGGACCCGGTTGGCCTGGGCCTGGGTGGGGCCCAGCTGGCCGGTGGCGAGGATGGTGCCGATGTTGCTGGACTTGGCCAGGACGCCGTTGAGCGTCAGGTACCAGGTGGGGTGGTCGATGTCGTCCTTGAACAGCCGGTCGCCCCGGTGGAGCCGGTTGGGCACGACGACGTGGGTGGACGGCGTGGCGGCGCCCTCCTCCAGGACGGCGGCCATCGAGATGACCTTGGCGGTGGAGCCGGGTTCGTAGGCGTCCTGGAGGGCGGCGTTGCCCATGGCGGCGGAGTTGGCCTCGGAGAGGTCGTTGGGGTCGAAGCCGGGCGCGTTGGCCATGGCGAGGATCTCGCCGGTCCGGGCGTTCTGCACTATCACGTAGCCGCGGTCCGCCGCGGACTCCTCCACCTGCTGGGTGATGGCCTGCTGGGCGGCCCACTGGATGTCGCGGTCGATGGTCAGCTCGATGTCGGAGCCGGGGACGGCGGGGGTCTCGCGGGCGCCGGCGGTGGGCACCCGGCGGCCGCCGGACTGGGCGTACTTGATCTTGCCGTCCTTGCCGGCCAGCTCCTTGTCGAGCATGGACTCCAGGCCGCCGCCACCGCGGCCGTCGGCGTTGACGTAACCCAGTATCCCGGCGGCGAGGGTGCCGTTGGGGTACACGCGCTTGCTGCTGGGCTCGGTGAAGATGCCGGCGAGGACGCTGACGCCGGTGCCGCCGGTGCCCTTTTCGGAGCGGGCCTTCTCGGCGAAGACGTTCTTCAGGTCCTTGATCTGGTTCCAGACCTGCGGGGTCTGGCGGCGGGCCAGCAGCGCGTAGCGGGACTTGGGCGCCTTGAGCTTGGCGACCAGTTCGGCGGGGTCCTTGCCGAGGATCGGCGCGAGGAGCGCGGCGGCCTGCTCCGGGGCGTCGGGGGCCTTGCTCTCCGCGGGTGTGAACATCTTCGGGTCGGCGGTGATGTCGTACGCGTCGACGCTGGTGGCCAGGGCGATGCCGGCACGGTCGGTGATCTCGCCGCGCTCGGCGGACAGCGTGTACTCCTGGTACCGGTTCTTCTCCGCCTTGGCCGCGTACGCGTCGGCGTCGACCGCCTGGACCTGGAGGAGGCGCACGACGAACGCCAGCATGACGAGCGTCAGGCCGAGGCTGACCAGCCTCAGCCGGGGCCGCGGGCTGCCCAGCCGGATGGTGCCCGCGCGGGCGGGCCGGCGGGCCGGCCGGCGCGGGGGCCGGGCGGCGGGACGGGCGGGGGCCGGAACGCGGCGGCGTGGGGGCTGGGCGGGGGGCACTGCGTCACCTGCCGGGCGTCGTCGGGGCGGTGGGCGGGGCGGGCTCGGCCGTCGCCTTGCTGGGTACGCCCCGGACCGTGCCGTCGGGCCCCAGGAAGGCGGGGCTGCCACCGGGCACCATGCCGAGCTCGCGGGCGCGGCGTTCGAGGGCGTCGGGGGCGGAGCGGTCGTCCACGTCCCGCTGGAGCTCCTGCTCCTCGTCGGTCAGTTCGGTGGTCCGCTTCTTCAGCTCGCTGAGCCGGAAGGAGCCCTCGTTGAGGGAGGAGTTGAGCAGCAGGAGGGTGATCAGGCCGCCGCCCAGGAGCAGGACGACCAGCAGGACGAAGGGGGTACGGGCCGCGGTGCTCGGCCCGGAGGGCATGAGCCGCGCGAGCCGCGCCGCCCGCCCCTTCAGCGGTCCCGCCTTGGTCACCTGTCCTCCCGGTTCGCCCCGCCGTCGTCCTCGTGGTCCACGTCGCCCGCGCTACGCGTGCGTGCCGTCGGGCCCGCCGCTCACAGGTCCTCCTCCCTGATCCGCTCGGCGCCCCGGAGCCTGGCGGGGGCCGCACGGCGGTTCTCGGCGACCTCCTCCTCCGTGGGAAGTTCGGCACCGCGGGTCAGGAGCTTGAGCTTCGGCTGGTAGCGCTCGGGCACGACGGGCAGCCCGGGCGGGGCCGTGCTGGTGGCGCCGGCCGCGAAGACCTGCTTGACCAGCCGGTCCTCCAGCGAGTGGTAGGACAGGACGGCGATCCGGCCGCCGACCGCGAGCGCCTTCACCGCGGCTGGTACGGCCCGCTCCAGGACGGTCAGCTCGCCGTTGACCTCGATGCGCAGGGCCTGGAAGGTCCGCTTGGCGGGGTTGCCGCCGGTCCGCTTGGCGGCCTGCGGCAGCGCGTCGCGGATCAGCTCCACGAGGCGGGCGCTGTTGGTGAACGGTTCCTTCTCCCGTTCCCGTACGACCGCCGCCACGATCCGCTTGGCCTGCTTCTCCTCGCCGTACTGGCGCAGGATGCGGACCAGTTCGCCGGGCGGGTAGGTGTTGAGGACCTCGGCCGCGCTGATGCCGGTCGTCTGGTCCATCCGCATGTCGAGCGGGGCGTCCTGGGCGTAGGCGAAGCCGCGGTCGGCCTCGTCGAGCTGCATGGAGGAGACGCCGAGATCGAACAGGACGCCCTGCACGCGCGGGACGCCGAGCCGGTCCAGGACGCCGGGCAGCTCGTCGTACACGGCGTGCACGAGGGTCGCGCGGTCGCCGAAGGGGGCGAGGCGCTCGCCCGAGAGCCGCAGCGCCTCCTTGTCCCGGTCGAGCGCGATCAGCCGGGCCTCGGGGAAGCGGGTCAGCAGCGCCTCGCTGTGGCCGCCGAGGCCCAGGGTGCAGTCGACGACCACCGCACCCGGTCGCCCCAGCGCGGGTGCCAGCATGTCCAGGCACCGCTGGAGCATCACCGGGACGTGTCGGGTCTCGTTCATGCGCGACCCTCGCTGCGCTCGCTCATGCGCCCTCTCAGATTCGGCGCGGCGTACGTACTGCCGGGTCCCCGCCCGCTCAGGAAGGGGAGGTCCGCCGGCGCCGGGGAGGCGTCGGCCGACCGGCGAGCGGGAGGAGGCCGAGCCGTACGTACCGCCGCACACGCGGGGGAGAAACTGCGGATTCGCTGGGATTCGCTCGATGTCTCCGTGAACTTCGCGTCACTTTAGTCCACTCCCCCGCCCGGTCAATCAACCGGGCAGCGCGTCGCGCGGGGCGGCCGCGGAAGCGGACGATCAAGGACGAGTCACCTCATCGGCGGCCTTTCGCTCGCCCCTGTGGGTTACCTCACAACAAGGCGCGTTGATGTTCTTTGTCCCCTCTCACAGCGAGCCGTACGGGCCCGTGACCATTAACGTCTTAGCCATGTCGACTTCCGCATCCGCGCACCCCTCGCCGACCCCGATAGCCGACGGCGGCACGGTCACGGACCGTCTCGTCGAGGCCAACCGTCGTTACGCCGCCGACTTCACGGACCCCGGCATGGACGCCCGCCCCGTGCTGCGCGTCGCCGTCGTCGCCTGTATGGACGCCCGGCTCGACCTGCACGCGGCGCTCGGCCTGGAGCTGGGTGACTGCCACACGATCCGCAACGCGGGTGGCGTCGTCACGGACGACGTGATCCGTTCGCTCACCATCAGCCAGCGGGCCCTGGGCACGCGCAGTGTGGTGCTGGTGCACCACACGGGCTGCGGCCTGGAGTCCCTCACCGAGGACTTCCGCCACGAGCTGGAGCAGGAGGTCGGCCAGCGGCCGGCCTGGGCGGTGGAGTCCTTCCGGGACGTCGACCAGGACGTGCGGCAGTCCATGCAGCGGGTGCGGACCTCGCCGTTCCTGTTGCACACCGACGACATCCGCGGGTTCGTCTTCGACGTGAAGACCGGACTCCTGCGTGAGATCCTCCCGGCTTCCTGAGGTTTTCCGGCACGGGACACCCACCCGGATCGTGCTGTTCCCGACAAATCGCACACGGTTGTCCACAGCCGGGTGACACCTACGGGCAACGGCAACAAGAATGCGGGGGTGACACCACTCCTGAATGGTTCGGAGACGGTGTCCGTGTTTCAAGGGTGGACCGTGCCGGCAGTCGCGCACGGCCCATGGAACGGGCCGAGGAGGGCCGTGTGACGACCTATGACGATCGAGCGAGCCTCACAGATCTGACCACCACAGCGGAACGGGTCCGCCGGTCGGTGGAGGGTGTGATCGAGGGCAAGCCCGAGGTCGTACGGCTTTCGCTGACCGTGCTGCTCGCCGAGGGACACCTCCTGATCGAGGATGTCCCCGGCGTCGGCAAGACCATGCTGGCCAAGGCGCTGGCCCGGTCCATCGACTGCTCCGTGCGGCGTATCCAGTTCACGCCCGACCTGCTGCCGTCGGACATCACCGGTGTCTCGATCTACGACCAGCAGCGGCGCGAGTTCGAGTTCAAGCCCGGCGCGATCTTCGCGCAGATAGTGATCGGCGACGAGATCAACCGCGCCTCGCCGAAGACCCAGTCGGCGCTGCTGGAGTCGATGGAGGAGCGCCAGGTCACCATGGACGGGCAGAGCTACGAACTGCCCAGCCCCTTCATGGTGGTCGCCACCCAGAACCCGGTCGAGATGGAGGGCACGTACCCGCTGCCCGAGGCCCAGCGCGACCGGTTCATGGCCCGTGTGTCGATCGGTTACCCCAGCGCCGAGGCCGAGCTGCAGATGCTCGACGTCCACGGCGGCGTGTCGCCGCTGGACGACCTCCAGCCCGTGGCGCACGCCCACGACATCGTGAAGCTGATCGACGCCGTGCGCGGGGTGCACGTCTCCGAGGCGGTCCGGCGGTACGCCGTGGAGCTCGTCGCAGCCACCCGCACCCACCCGGACCTCAGACTCGGCGCCTCGCCGCGCGCCACCCTGCACCTGCTGCGCGCCGCGAAGGCGTCCGCCGCGCTCAGCGGCCGCGACTACGCGCTCCCGGACGACGTCCAGGCACTGGCCGTCGCGGTCCTGGCGCACCGGCTGCTGCCCACCGCCCAGGCCCAGATGAACCGGCGCACCTCCGAGCAAGTCGTGCGGGACATCCTCCAGCGCACCCCGGTGCCGACCGCCGCCCCGCCCGCGGCCCCGCCGCACGGCGGCCGCATGCACGGCTCCCCGCTGTCCGGCGGCCGGATGCCCGGCGGCCAGGCCCCGGGCGGCCCGGGCAACGGCGCCCCGCTGTACGGCCAGCAGCAGCCCGGCGCACGGCGGCTGTGATGGCGGCCGGGGGGTCCGCCGGCCGGGACGACGGCGACACCACGGGCGGGGTACGGGCCGCCCTCGGCGGCCTCACCACACGCGGCCGGTCCTTCCTGGCGGCCGGCGTCGCCGCGGCGGTCTGCGCCTACGTACTGGGGCAGGGCGACCTGCTGCGCGTGGGGCTGCTGCTCGCCGTCCTGCCGCTGGTGTGCGTGCTGGTGCTGTACCGCACCCGCTACCAGGTGGCCGGCAGCCGGCGGCTGTCGCCGCAGCGGGTGCCGGCCGGCGCCGAGGCGCGCGTGCACCTGCGCATGGAGAACGTCTCGCGGCTGCCCACGGGGCTGCTGATGCTCCAGGACCACGTGCCGTACGTGCTGGGGCCGCGGCCGCGGTTCGTGCTGGACCGGGTCGAGGCCGGCGGGCGCCGCGAGGTGTCCTACCGGGTGCGGTCGGACCTGCGGGGGCGCTACCCCCTCGGGCCGCTCCAGCTGCGCCTGAGCGACCCCTTCGGGATGTGCGAGCTGACCCGTTCGTTCAGCGCCTACGACATGCTCACCGTCATCCCGCGCACCGAGCCGCTGCCGCCCGGGCGGCTGCCGGGCGAGGCGACGGGGTACGGCGAGGGGCGCCAGCGGTCGCTGGCGCTGGCCGGCGAGGACGACCTCATCCCCCGCGAGTACCGCTACGGCGACGACCTGCGGCGGGTGCACTGGCGGTCCACCGCCAAGTACGGCGAGCTGATGGTGCGCCGCGAGGAGCAGCCGCAGCGGGCCAGGTGCACGGTCCTGCTGGACACCCGTGAGGCGGGCTACCAGGGCTCCGGACCGGACTCCGCCTTCGAGTGGGCGGTGTCCGGCGCCGCCTCGGTGGTGGTGCACATGCTGGAACAGGGCTTCACCGTCCGGCTGCTCACCGACGAGGGCAGCCCGCTGCCCGGCGACGGCCCGGACGGCATCACCGGCTCCGCCCAGGACTCCGCCGAGGCGGCGGGGATGATGCTGGACGCGCTCGCGGTGGTCGACCACTCCGACGGAGCGGGGCTCTCGCGCGCGTACGACCTGCTGAGCGGCGGGAACGAGGGACTGCTGGTCGCCTTCGTCGGCGACCTGGACGAGGAGCAGGCCGCGGTGGCCGCCCGGATGCGGCAGCGCAGCGGCGCCGCCGTCGCCTTCGTCCTCGACAGCGGAACCTGGCTGACCGGAGGCGCCGTGCCCGGCGCCGTGGAGGACAGGCTGCGGCGGCTGCGCGACGCGGGGTGGACCGCGGTGGCCGTACCACCGGGGGCGTCGCTCTCCGAACTGTGGCGGCACGCGGGCCGGGCCCCTGCGACGCAGGGTGCGACGGGTGACGGTACGAGTGGGATGACCGGGGTTTCGGGGGGTTGGTCATGAGCGGTCGCGGGAGGCTGGCGCTGTGCGCCTTCGCCGCCACGCTGATGGCGGCGGGCGCCCTGCTGCCGCTGGTCGATCCGGCGACCTGGATCGTCCAGGCGGCGGTGCTCCTGGCGGTGCAGAGCGGCGCGGGCGCGCTGGTGCGGCGGTGGTCGTCGGCACGGGCGCTGACCGTGTCGGTGCAGGCCGTGGTGGCCGTGGTGGCGCTGACGGTCGTGTTCGCGCGGGACCACGCGGTGGCCGGCCTCCTTCCGGGGCCGGACGCCGTCCAGCGGTTCGGTCTGCTGCTGACCGCCGGCGCGGACGACGTGGGGCAGTACGCGATACCCGCGCCCGCCACGGACGGCATCCGGCTGATGCTGGTAGGTGGCGTGCTGGTGATCGGGCTGCTGGTCGACGTACTGGCGGTGACGTTCCGCAGCGCCGCTCCGGCGGGTCTGCCGCTGCTGGCGCTGTACTCGGTCGCCGCCGGGCTGTCGGGCGGCGGGGCGAGCTGGCTGTGGTTCCTGCTGGCCGCCTCCGGCTACCTGGTGCTCCTGCTGGCGGAGGGCCGCGACCGGCTGTCGCAGTGGGGCCGCGTGTTCGGCGGCGCGGGCACGGCCCGGGGCGGCCGGGGCGCGGGACGGCCCGACGGCCCGCCGCGCGGCGGGCCGCTGGCCCCGGTGCGGACCGGACGGCGGATCGGTGTGGTGGCCCTGGGCATCGCGCTGGCCGTGCCGGCGGTGCTGCCGTCGCTCGGCGGCGGGCTGCTGAGCGGCACCGGCCCCTCGGGCGGAACGGGCGGAGGCATGATCACCGCGGTCAACCCGCTGGTGTCCCTCCAGGACAACCTGACCCAGCCCGAGGACCGCGAGGTGCTGAGCTACCGCACCAACGCCACGGAGACGTCGCAGCTGTACCTGCGCCTGACGTCGCTCGACGACTTCGACGGCGAGTCCTGGAAGCTCACCGAGCGGCCCATCGGCGACGTGCCCGACCGTTTCCCGCAGCCCAACGGGCTGAGCGGAGAGGTGGGCACCACCGAGATCACCACGAGCATCTCGGCGTCCGACTCGTACGCGCAGGTGTGGCTGCCGATGCCCTATCCCGCGACGGGCGTCGAGACCGAGGGACGCTGGCGGTACGAGTCGGCCGGGCGCACGCTCGTCGGTGACAAGGGCCAGACCACCAAGGGCGTCCAGTACAGGGTGACCAGTCTGATCGTGAACCCGACCCGGCGGCAGCTGGCCGACGCCCCGGACGCCCCGGCGGCCCTCGTGCGCGAGTACACGCGGCTGCCCTCGTCCCTGCCGGCGGACGTCAGGTCGACCGCGGCCCGGGTCACCCGGGGCGCGACGAACGACTACGAGCGGGCCGTGAAGCTCCAGGACTGGTTCGCGGTGGAGGGCGGCTTCCGCTACGACACCGAGGTGTCGTCGGGGACGGGCGCCGCGGCCATCTCGCAGTTCCTCAAGAACAAGGAGGGGTTCTGCGTCCACTTCTCGTTCTCGATGGCGGCGATGGCCCGCACGCTGGGCATTCCGGCGCGGGTCGCGGTCGGCTTCACCCCGGGGGCTCCGCAGTCGGGCGGCGTCATGTCGGTCGGCATCCGCGACGCCCACGCGTGGCCCGAGCTGTACTTCGAGGGCGTGGGGTGGACCCGGTTCGAGCCCACGCCGACGCGCGGCTCGGTGCCCGAGTACACCCGGCCGGAGGCCCCGGCGAACCAGCCGAGCGCGCCGCCGGAGCCGGAGGCGAGCGCCGCGGCCGTGCCGTCCGCGCAGCCGTCCGCACAGGACAGCTGCCCGCCGCAGGCGCGGCGGCTGGGCGAGTGCGGTGAGCCCGAGGAGCAGGGCGCCGCGGCGCCCACCGACTCGGGACCGCCGCTCGGCACCGTCCTGCTGGTCGCCGCCGGCGTCGTGGCCGTGGTGCTGATCCCCCTCCTGCCGCTGCTGTGGCGCAGACGGGTACGGGCCCGGCGCCTCGGTACGGCCGGGCGGGGCCCCGAGGAGGTGGCCGCCCGCACGCTGGCCGTCTGGGCGGAGATCATCGACACGGCGTGGGATCACGGCATCGCCCCGGACGAGTCGCAGACGCCCCGGAGGACGGCCGAGCGGATCGTCCGGCTCGGCGAACTGGACGAAGCGCCGGCCGACGCCGTGCACCGGGTGGCCGGTGCCGTGGAGCAGGTCCTCTACGCCGCGCGGCCGCTCCCCACTGCCGGACTGGCCGAGGACGCCGCCCGGATCCGTGAGGCCCTGGCGGCTTCGGTGGGCCGGACGGGCCGGCTGCGGGCGCTGTTCGCTCCGCGCTCGGCCGTCCGGGTGGTGTGGGCGGTCACGGACGCGTGGGCGACGGCGACCGGCCGCTGGGCCGACCGGCGCCGCCGTCTGGTGGCCCGCTGGCCCTCCGCCGTCCGCCGCCCCTCCCGGCAGCGCGGCTGACCCGCCCCCGGCCCCGGGGATCTGTCCCGCGAGAGGCCCCGGCCCACAAGGCCGGGGCCTCTCGCATGCGCCACGGTGGGCCCGGTCGGCGGGGGGTGGGGGTGGGTGGGGTCGCTGCGTGCTGATCGCGTCGTTCCGGCCGGGGCGGCGGGCCCGAACGGCCCGGCTACCGGGGGGCGGAGGCGGCCCGGACGCGGCGATGCGCGGCGCAGGGGCCGGGGCCGGAGGTGTACGGGCCGCCCGCCGCGGGTGGCCGAGCTGCGGAGACGTTCCGGCCGGGGCCGGGGGGGACGGCGGCCGAACGTGGCGCCGTGGGGTGTCCCGTCCGGCGCGGCCGGGCGCTAGGTGCTTACGGGTACGGGTGAGGGGCGACCGCCCGAAGCGGTCGCCCCTCACTCGTACATCGTATGGTGGCGCGGCCTCGCGGCCGTGCGCTCAGTGTCCCTGCTCGTCGCGGCGACGCTGCCACCGCTGCTCGATCCGGTCCATCATGGAGCGGCGCTGCCGGGGATGGTGCCGGCCGTGGGCCGTGCCTCCTTCGGCCTGCTGCTCGCCCGGTTTCGGCGCCTTGCGCCATCCGGTGACCGCGAGGACCGCACAGCCGAGCATGACGAGGAACCCCACCACGCTGATCCAGATCTGCTGAGCGACCATTCCGGCCATGAGGAGCGCGATACCCACCAGGAAGCCTGCGACTGCCTGGTAGACCCGTCGCCGGGTGTGTGTACGCAGCCCGCTTCCCTCGAGCGCTGTCGCGAACTTGGGATCTTCGGCGTACAGCGCTCGCTCCATCTGCTCGAGCATTCGCTGCTCGTGCTCCGAGAGCGGCACGGAGTCCTCCTCGTCGTCGGTCGCTGGGGGCGACCGGTATGCGGCCCTTTCAGGATAGGCAGGGATTCGCCCCCGTGAAACCCGCCCTGTGCCTTTCACCGATCGGACCGCCATGCCGGTTCGGGTGGTGAGGCGTTGATTCCCCGTCCTCCGATCCGTCATGCCGGATGGTGTCCCTCGATCATACGGGGATCCGGGCGCCAACGGGGGGCCTGTGGCGTACTCCATCTGCGGCTGCGCCGCTGATCAGCACGCTGGTCGCGTCAGCCTCGCTTTTCGCCCAGCACGTGCAGTTGGGTGGCGACCGACCGGAAGGCGGGCAGCTCGGCCGCCGCGGCCTCCAGCTGGAGGAGCGCGTCCAGCGCTCCGGGCTCGGTGTCGACCAGCACTCCGGGGACCAGGTCGGCGAAGACGCGCACCCCGTGCACGGCACCGACCTCCACGCCCGCCGCCTCGACGGCCTCGGTGAGCTGCTCGGCGGTGAAGCGCCGCGGGACCGGGTCTCCCTCGCCCCAGCGGCCGTCCGGGTCGGTCAGGGCGCGGCGGGCCTCGCTGAAGTGCCCGGCGAGCGCCCTGGCCAGGACCGCGCCGCCGAGTCCGGCCGCGAGGAGGCTGAGCGCGCCGGAGGGCCGCAGCGCCGCCACGGCGTTGCGCACGCCCTCCGCGGGGTCGTCCACGTACTCCAGGACGCCGTGGCAGAGAACCGCGTCGTACCCGCCGCGCTCGACGACGTCGAACAGGCCGTGGATGTCGCCCTGCACGCCCTGGACCCGCTCGGCGACGCCGGCCTCGGCGGCGCGGCGCTCCAGTGCGAACAGCGCGTTGGGGCTGGGGTCGACGACCGTGACCCGGTGGCCCAGCCGCGCGACGGGCACGGCGAAGTTTCCGCTGCCGCCGCCGGTGTCGAGGACGTCCAGGCTGTCCTTGCCGGTCGCCTTGACCCGGCGGTCGAGGGCGTCCTCCAGGACGTCCCACACCACGGCGGTACGAAGGGAGGCGCGGGGGCGCTGCGGGTCCGACACGGCAGTTGACTCCTCGGTGACGGTTACGAACGCTCCCCACCCTATGGCCTCACGGGGCGTGCCCGGTCCCTCCGCCCGCGGGGTCCGTCCCGGCCTCCGTGGGCCTGGGGCGCGGCAGTACCGGTTCGGGCACCAACAGCCGCTCCACCAGGCCGAGGAACATGGTCACGTCGCGGATCAGGTCGTCCGCGTCGCGGTGGGTGGCCGCCCCCCGTATGCCCGCTTCCGCGCGTGCCCGGCGGGAGGCCCCGGCGGCGAACAGGGTGCTCCACTCGGTCAGCTCGGGGGCGACCTCCGGGAGCACGTCCCAGGCGCTGCGTATCTGCTGCCGTTTGCGCGGTGTGGACTCGGGCCGGCCGCGGACGGCGAGCACGGCGGCCGCGGTCCGGAGGGCGGCGAGGTGGGCGGTGGCGTACCGCTCGTTGGCGGTCTCGAGGGTGCTCGCCTCTTCCAGGGCCGCGTGCGCCTGGTCGAGAAGGTCGAGGGCGGCGGGCGGCGCCGAGGCACGGCGCAGTACGGGGTGGATGTCGCTCGCCGCCGTGCGGGTACCGGCCATGACGAACCTCCAGTCGTCGGGTGACGGCAATTGCGGCCGTATGGGCCCATCGTGCAGGCCACCACTGACAGTCGGGCCTGAGCTGTGCTTTTGCCTGTACCCACGAAGCGGGGTAGTTTTTGAACTGACTGGTCAGTGCAAAGGAATGGGGGCTCGTGGACAGCCAGGACGACGACCCGGTGATCCCGGACGAGCGGGAGACGGACGCCGCCGCGGGCGGAAGCGCGAAGGACGGCCCCGCGGCCGTCACCGGCACCGGCGGCACCGACACCGCGTCCGGTGGCGACACCGGCGCCGGGGACGGGGAGAACGGCGGCACCGGTGACGGGGAGAACGGCGGCGCCGGCGAGGAACGGACTCCGGCGCCGGGCGACGACCGGCGGCAACCGCACGGGGCGGCGCTGGTCGCCGAGGGCTTCGGCATGAAGGGACCGCGCGGCTGGTCCTTCCGCGGCGTGGCGGTGGACGCCCGCCCCGGCTCACTGGTGACGATCGAGGGGCCGTCCGGCTCCGGGCGCACCTGCCTGCTGCTCGCGCTGACCGGCCGAATGCGTCCCACCGAGGGCCGCGCGGAGGTCGGCGGGCTGGCGCTGCCGCGCAGGATGGCCGCCGTACGCCGGATCAGCGCGCTCGGCCCGGTGCCAGGGGTAAGTGACCTCGACCCCGCCCTGACGGTCGCCGAGCACCTGCGCGAGCGTGCCCTGCTGCAGCGCCGGTTCGACGGCTCGCCACTGGCCCTGCTGCGCCCGCGCCGCGAACGCGCCGCCGCGTCCCGCGCCCGCGTCGAGGCGGCCCTGAGCGCCGCCGGACTCGACCTGGACGCCCTGCCCAAGGCGGGCCGCACCTCCGTGCGGGACCTGGAGCGGCTGGAGGCCCTGCGCCTGTCGATCGCCCTCGCGCTGATCGGCGAACCGCGCCTGCTGGCCATAGACGACGCGGACCTCAAGCTCTCCGACACCGACCGCGCCGAGGCCTGGGCCCTGCTCCGGTCGATCGCCGACGGCGGCACGACCGTGCTGGCCGTGTGCAGCGAGGCACCCGGCGGCACCGTCGCCATCCGCACCACCGCGAGCGAGACGGAAACCGGGACCGGGACCGGAACCGCGGACGAGACCGACACCGAGAAGGGGGCAGCCGATGCGCTCGCCGAAACTGGCCGCGCTTGAGCTGAAGCGGTTCGGCAGGGGCAAGCTGCCGCGCGCCGCGCTCGTGGCGATCCTGCTGCTGCCGCTGCTGTACGGCGCGCTGTACCTGTGGTCCTTCTGGGACCCGTACGGCAGGCTCGAGAAGCTTCCCGTCGCCCTGGTCAACGAGGACAAGGGCGCCACCGCGGACGGCAAGAAGATCACCGCGGGCGCCGACCTCGCCAGGAACCTGCGCGAGAGCAAGGTCTTCGAGTGGCACGAGGTGAGCGACGCCCAGGCCCGCGAGGGTGTGGAGAACGGTACGTACTACCTGTCGCTGACCATGCCGCGCGACCTCAGCGAGC
This sequence comes from Streptomyces noursei, assembly GCF_001646665.1. GTDB lineage: Bacteria > Actinomycetota > Actinomycetes > Streptomycetales > Streptomycetaceae > Streptomyces > Streptomyces lavendulocolor. The sequence continues at coordinate 63,418 of NZ_LWBU01000362.1, forward strand.
GCATCGCCTCCAGCTCGGGCGACACGCCCGAGACGGGCGCCCTCCAGGTGCGTACCAACGACGCCAACAACTACATCGTGGGCCAGATATCGCGGACGGTGTTCGCCGAGGTCCGCACGGCCGCCTCCACCAAGTCGTCCCGGTCGTTCCTGGACAAGATCTTCATCAAGTTCTCCGACCTCCACGACGCCACCGAGAAGGCGGCCAAGGGGGCCGACGAGCTCAAGAGCGGGGCCGCGAAGGCCAAGAAGGGCTCCAAGGACCTCTCCGACGGTCTGACCGACGCCAAGAAGGGCAGTGGTGAGCTGGCCGGGGGCCTGAAGAAGCTCGACTCCGGCGCGGCCGACCTGGAGACGGGCGCCCGGCAGGTCGCCGGCGGCACCCAGGTGCTCGCCGACAAGGTCAACGGCGTGGCCGCCGACGTACGTCCGTACCTCAAGGACAACGGGAAGAAAATCGGCGACTCCGCGCGCCTGGTCTCGGACTTCTCCCAGGGCATGCGCAACAGCCTCGACCTCGTGGTGAAGACCGGGCCCACCCTGCGGTCCGGCGCGCACGTGGCGGCCGACGAGATCGCCGCCATCCACAAGGAGGAGTGCGAGGACAAGCCGCTGCCGGACACCGAGCTGTGCCCCAAGATGCAGCGGGCGAAGGTGGCGTCCGCCGACGTGGCGAAGATCGCCGACGACATCGGCGTCCTGGCCGCGGACAGCACCGGCGACCTGAAGAAGCTGGACGCGCAGCTCAAGGACCTCCAGACCAAGGCCGACGCCCTGGCCAAGCGGGCGCCCGACCTCGACTCGGACCTCGCCTACGCCGTGAGCAAGATCAACGAGCTGAACACCGGCGCCCACAAGGTCGCCGCCGGCGCGGACACCCTGCACACCGGTCTGTCCACCGCCCGGTCCGGCTCCACCGAACTCGACAGCGGGGTCGGCAGGCTGAAGAAGGGCGCGGGGGAGCTCGACAGCGGCCTGTACAAGCTCGCCGACGGTTCCACCGAGCTGGCCACCGGCCTCAACGACGGCGTCGACAAGATCCCCGACTACGACAAGGACGCCCGCGACCAGCGCACCGAGGTGATGGCCGACCCGGTCAAGCTCGCCTCCCAGTCGCTGCACAAGGCGCCCAACTACGGCACCGGTTTCGCCCCCTACTTCATCCCGCTGTCCCTGTGGGTGGGCGCCATGGTGGCGTACATGCTGATCCAGCCGCTCAACCGCCGTGCCCTCGCCGCCGGTGCCTCCGCCTGGCGGATCGCGCTGGCCGGCTGGCTGCCGGTGGCCGCGATCGGCGTGCTCCAGGTGGCCGCCCTGATGTCCGTCCTGCGCTGGGCACCGGGCCTGGGCCTGGAGATGGCCCGCCCGGCCGGGACGGTGGCCTTCCTGCTGCTGGTCACCTGCTGCTTCGCGGCGATCATCCAGTGGCTCAACGCCCGCTTCGGCGCGGCCGGACGGATCCTCGTCCTCGCCCTGCTGATGCTCCAGCTGACGTCGGCCGGCGGCACCTACCCGGTGCAGACCAGCCCCGGGTTCTTCAACGCCATCCACCCCTTCCTGCCGATGACGTACGTCGTCGAGGCGCTGCGCCGGCTCATCACCGGCGGCGGCCTCGAACCGGTCTGGACGGGCTGCGCCGTCCTGGCCGCCTTCACCGCCGGCGCGCTCGCCCTGACGGCCGTCTCGGCGCGCCGCAGGCAGGTGTGGACCATGGATCGCCTGCACCCGGAGCTGAGCCTGTGAGAATCGGCGCCATGGACACCCAGAGCAGCAGACGGCAGGCCACCCGCACCAAGCTCTACGAGGCCGCTGTGACCCTCATCGCCGAGCAGGGCTTCTCGGCGACGACAGTGGACGAGATCGCCGAGCGCGCCGGGGTGGCCAAGGGCACGGTCTACTACAACTTCAAGAGCAAGACCGAGCTCTTCGAGGAACTGCTGCGGCACGGGGTCGGGCTGCTCACCGAGTCCCTGCGGAGCGCCGCCGACGAGACGGCCGCGCGGGGCGGTACCAGGGTCGAGGCACTGGACGCGATGATCCGCGCGGGCCTGGTCTTCATCGACCGCTACCCGGCCTTCACCCAGCTGTACGTGGCGGAGTTGTGGCGCACCAACCGCGCCTGGCAGTCCACGCTGCTGGTGGTGCGTCAGGAGGCCGTCGCCGTGGTGGAGACGGTGCTGCGGGAGGGCGTCGCGGGCGGTGAACTCAGCGACGAGATCGACATCCCGCTGACCGCCGCGGCACTCGTCGGGATGGTGCTGGTCGCCGCGCTGGACTGGCAGGCCTTCCAGCGGGAGCGCTCCATCGACGACGTCCACGCGGCTCTGTCCCGCCTGCTGCACGGGCGCGTCAGCGGCCGGTAGGCCGGCCGCTGACGCGGACCGTCCGTACGTGCCGTCACCGGACGCGGCGGACACGACGAACGCCGGTCCGGTGAGGCTCGATCCCCCCGAGCCTCGCCGGACCGGCGTCGTCCCCCGTTCCCCCCGTCCCCCGTTCTTCCGTTCCCCCGTGCGTTCCCCCGGGTGGGAGAGGCCCGGCCCCCGTGTTCCCCCGTCGGTCCCCGGCCCTCCCACGTACCCCCGTTCCGTCAGGTGCGCGGTGCCGGTTCCGCCGCCCCGTGTCGGCGGTTCCGGCCCCGCGCCCCTTCCGTGGGCTCCACTCTTCCGTCCGGGCGCCGCGGGGCCCATCCGCGTACCTACTCATCTCGACGGCTAGGTACGGGTACTCAGAGGTGCGTGCCCGGGCCCACGCGCGCGTGGATCCGACCGCCCGGCGGGTGTGTCGGTGGCGCCGGATAAGGTCCCTGGCATGGCACGGATTGTGGTGATCGGCGCGGGGATGGGCGCCATGGCGACGGCGGCCCGGCTCGCGGTGGCGGGCCACCGGGTGACGGTGTACGAGCAGGCGGAGACGTACGGCGGGGCGGTCGGCCGGTTCGAGCGCGACGGTTTCGCCTTCGACACCGGACCGGGGCTGCTGCACCTGCCCGCCGTCTACCGGGACCTGTTCGTCAAGACGGGCAGGGAGCCGCTGGAGCGGTGCGTCGAGCTGACCCAGGTCGACCCGGCGAGCCGCCACGTCTTCGCCGACGGTACGGCGGTGTCCCTGCCCAACGCCTCCCGGGCCGGCATCGTCTCGGCGCTGGACGCGGCGCTCGGCGGGGGCGCCGGGGGGCGCTGGGGCGAGTTCCTGAACCGCGCGCGGGACGCCTGGGACCGCTCGCGCAGGCCGCTGCTGGAGGAGCCGCTGCCGCCCGACGTGAAGCCCTTCGCCCGCGACCCGTACCCGGCGGAGAGGACCGGCCCGCTGCGCCGCCGCGCGGCCACGCTCGCCGACGTCGGGCGGCGTGAGCTGCGCGACCCTCGGCTGGCGGCCCTCCTGGAGAGCCACGCGCTGGCGTACGGCTTCGACCCGGCGACCGCGCCCGCCTCCGCCGCCGTCCTGCCCTACATGGAGCAGACGTTCGGCAGCTGGTACGTCGGCGGGGGCATGCGTGCGCTCGCGGACGCCGTGCACGAGCGGTGCCGCGAGCGCGGGGTGGAGTTCGTTCTCGGTACGCGGGTGACCGACGTCCTGGTGAAGGACGGCCGGGCCGTCGGCGTCGAGCTGGACGACCGGGAGACGGTCGGGGCGGACCACGTGGTCGCGGGCGCCCCGCTGCCCGCGCTGTACCGGGACGAGGTCCTGGCCTGGGAGAGCACGGACGAGTGGCCCCGGCACCAGCACACCGTGCGGACGGGGCGGGTCACCGTGTGCCTGGCGCTGCGCGGGGCCCGTGAGGAGGACGCGGCGCACCGGACGGTGGTGCACTCCGCCGACCGGGAGGACGAGCTGGACGCCCTCGCGCGGGGGCGGCTGTGCGACCGGCCGACCGTCGTGGTGCTGCGCCCGGACGACGCGCGGTTGCGCCCGGACGCCGACCACGAGGCGGTGACGGTCACCGCGACCGTGGCGGCCGGCGGGGTGTGGGCGTCGGAGAACCTGTGGGGCACGGTCGGGGGGCCGGCCGTGGAGGCGTTCGCCGACCGGATGGTCGAGGCCGCGGCCGCCGCCGTGCCGGGTCTGCGGGAGCGGCTGATGTGGCGGGTGGTGCGCACCCCGGCCGACACGTTCCGGGAGACGGGTGTGTTCCAGGTGCCGGGGCCGGCCCTGGCGGGTGCGCGCGGCGCACTGCTGCCGGCCGCGAACCCCGCCCCGCTGGGCGGTCTGTACTTCGCCGGAGGCTGGGCGCACCCGGGCGGCGGGCTCGCGCACGCCGGCATGTCGGGAGCGCTGGTGGCGGGGCTGATCGTGGAGGGCGCGGACTTCCGCGGCTCCCGCTGACCGCCGCGGCCCCGGCCGGTCGCCACGGCTCCGGGGTGCGCTCCGGCTGATCGGTGCCGTCAAAGGCTCCGGCGTGCCGGGGCCGGGCCCCCGCCGTGCCCGCCGCCGTCAGTAGCGGTACGGGTCGGCCTGTCCCTGCCCCTGGTCGTAGCCGTACGGCGGCTGCTGCGGGGGCTGGTACTCCCCGTCGCGCTGCTGCGGGACCCACACGCCGCCGGGCGGGGTCTCCATGCCGTACTGCGGGGCGTAGGGGTCGGCGTACGGCTGCTGGCCGCCGTAGCCGTTGTCGTACGGGGCGGTGCCGATGTACGGGTCGGAGTAGGCGGCGTAGCTCTGCTCGCCGGTGGCCCCGTAGTCGTAGGTGGCCGTGGCGTAGGTGCCCTGCTGGTCGTACCCGGTGGCCGGGTAGGCGCCGAAGGTGCCGTCGTACGCGGCCGCCGGGGCGGCCTGGGCGGTCGGGGCCGGCTCGTCGTAGACCCCGTACTGCCCGGTGTCGTCCGGCAGCGGCTCGGGGGCGTACACGGCCGTGGTCTCCGCGGCCGTCGGTTCCTGCTCCTCGTAGGCGAGGTTCGAGACCTCCAGCGTCGGCCCGGCGGAAGCGGCGGCCCCGGCCTTGCGGCGGCGGCTGGCCCCGGGCCGGCCGCCGATCGCCCACCCGGTCGAGAAGCCGCGGCGGAAGGAGAGCGTGACGTAGGTCTGGCCGATCGCGAAGGCGATGGCGCCCGCCCCGATCACGGGGACGGACGGCATCAGCACACCGAGCACCACGCCGAGGAAGCCGGTGAAGGCCAGCAGCCGCCAGCGCAGCCGCGCCTTGTACTGCAGGAGCACCTCACCGAGCAGCCACAACGCCACGACACCGAATGCGATGTAGAGGACCGTCCAGCCCATGCCCGCCCCTCTCGTACGGCCCCCCGCCCCGGGACGTGGCGGGTACGGCCGGTCAGGACTGCTCGTGCAGTCCGAGATTCTCGTAGATCTCGAGCGTCGCGGTGGAGTTGTTCAGCGTGATGAAGTGCAATCCGGGAACACCCTCGGAGAGCAGCCGCGCGCAGAACTCCGTCGCGTACTCGATGCCAATGGAGCGTACAGCGGCCGGATCGTCCTTGACGGCGAGGATCCGCTCTTTCAGCTCGGGCGGGAAGTGGGCGTTGCTGAGCTGGGCGAACCGTTCGATCTGCCGGACGCTGGTCACCGGCATGATCTCCGGGATGATCGGCGTCTCGCAGCCCTGGGCGGCGACCCGGTCGCGCAGCCGCAGATAGTCCTCCGGGAGGAAGAACATCTGGGTGATCGCGTAGTCGGCGCCCGCCCTGCACTTGTCCACGAAGTGCCGGATGTCCGTGTCCCAGTCGGTGGAACGCGGGTGCATCTCGGGGAAGGCGGCGACGCCGACGCAGAAGTCGCCGGACTCCTTGATCAGCCGGACCAGGTCGGCGGCGTACCGCACGCCCTGGGGGTGGGGGACCCACTCGCCCATCGGGTCGCCGGGCGGGTCGCCACGGACGGCGAGGATGTTGCGGATGTCGGCGTCCGCGTACTGGCCGATCATGTTGCGCAGCTCGGCGATCGTGTGGTTGACGGCCGTGAGGTGCGCGACGGGGGTGAGCGTGGTGTCGGCGGCGATCTCCTGGGTGGCCTTGACCGTCCCCGCCCGGGTGGACCCGCCCGCTCCGTACGTCACGGAGACGAAGCTGGGAGCCACCGCCTCGACCCGGCGCAGCGCGTTCCAGAGGTTCCGCTCGCCCTTCTCCGTCTTGGGCGCCCAGAACTCGAAGGAGTACGTCGTCTTGCCGGTCGCGAGCAGATCGCGCACCGTTCGTGAGCGATCTGTCCTGGTGGAAGGAGTGCCAAGGGCCATACGGGCAGGTTAGCCACGGGTCGGTCGTCACCCAACCAGAGCAGGGGTTTTTGTCGCTTTTGCCGGGTTGTTGTCCACGCCTTGGACACTCGTGGACAGCCGGCCGGCGCGGGAGGCGTTACGCGGAGCGCTCGCGGATCCGCTTCGCCAGCGCCGCCGCTGCCTGCGCCGGGTCGTCGGCCTCGGTGATCGCCCGGACGACGACGATGCGGCGGGCGCCGGCGTCCAGCACCTCGTCCAGATTGCCCGCGTCGATGCCGCCGATGGCGAACCAGGGCCGCCGCTGGTCCAGCGACGCCGCGTACCGCACGAGGTCCAGCCCGGGCGCGTACCGCCCCGGCTTGGTGGGCGTCGGCCAGCACGGGCCCGTGCAGAAGTAGTCCACGCCCGGCTCGGCGACCGCCGCGTCCACCTCCGCCTCCGCGTGCGTGGAGCGGCCGATCAGCACGTCGTCGCCGAGGAGGGTGCGGGCGGCCGGCACGGGCAGGTCGCCCTGGCCGAGGTGGAGCACGTCCGAGCCGACGGCGTGCGCCACGTCGGCCCGGTCGTTCACCGCCAGCAGGGTGCCGTGCCTGCGGCAGGCGTCGGCGAACACGGCCAGGTGCTCCAGCTCCTCGCCGGCCTCCATGCCCTTGTCGCGCAGCTGGACGACGTCCACGCCGGAGGCGAGCACCGCGTCGAGGAACTCCGGCAGGTCGCCCTGCCGCTTGCGGGCGTCCGTGCAGAGGTAGAGCCGGGCGTCGGCGAGCCGGGCGCGTGCGGTGGACATGAGGTGTTCCCCCCGTGGGTACGGCGGTGTCCGGGCCGGGTCCGCCCCGCCCGGACACCGCCTGGTGTCGGTGTTCCGCCCGGCCTGCGCCGCCGGGCCCTGCCAGGACGTCAGACGGCGAGCGCCTGGGCGCGGCGCTTCACCTCCGTGCCGCGATTCTCGCTGAGCGCCTGCGCGGGCGTGCCCGGCAGGGTGGGGTCGGGAGTGAAGAGCCACTCCAGCATCTCTTCGTCGGTGAAGCCGTCGTCCTTCAGGAGCGTCAGGGTCCCGGAGAGCCCCTTGACGACCTTGCCGTCCTTGATGAAGGCGGCCGGCACCTGGAGCGTCCGGTTCTCACCGCGGCGCACGGCGATCAGCTGGCCCTCCTTGACCAGCTGGCGCACACGCGTCACCTCGACATCGAGGATCTCCGCGATGTCGGGCAGGTGGAGCCAGGCGGGGACGAGAGCATCGATCTTTGCGTCAATCTCGGTCACGGGTCTAGCGTGCCATCCCGCGCTGACAGCCGGTAGCCGGGCTGGGCCGGACCTGCTCCCGCTACCCCCGGGCGGCCGACTTCAGGGGGAGGGCGGGGTCCGCGACGCGTTCCGGATCGAGCGGGGTGCCCGCCTCGATGAGCTTGCGCCCCTGGGCCAGGTCGCGCGGGCGGCCCACCGCCAGCAGCGCCACCGGCGCGCCCCGCCGCAGCCAGACCACCGACCACGCGGCGCCGGCCGGGTCACCCCGCCACACCATGGTGTCGGCGGCGGCGTGGTGGCCCGCGTACTGCACGAAGCGGCCGAACTGCTCGGACCAGAAGTACGGCACCGGGTCGTACGGCCGCGGGACCTCGCCGATCACGGCGGCGGCCACCGTGCGCGGGCCCTGGAGGGCGTTGTCCCAGTGGTGGACCATCAGCCGCTCGCCGTAGCGCGCCGAGGGGAACGAGGCGCAGTCGCCCACCGCGTACACGTCGGGCGCGGACGTCCGCAGGTGCTCGTCGGCGACGATCGCGCCCTCCGGGCCGAGGGCGACACCGGAACCGGCCAGCCAGCCGGTGGCGGGCCGGGCGCCGATGCCGACGACCACGGCCTCGGCGGGCAGCAGCCGGCCGTCCTCCAGGGCGACCTCGCCGGGTTCGAGGTGCCCCACGCGCGCGTCGGTCAGGAGCGTGGCGCCGCTCTCCTCGTACCACTCGGCCATCGGGGCGGCGACCTCGGCGGGCAGCGTGCCGGCGAGCGGCCGGTCGGCGGCCTCGACGACGGTGACCGCGCATCCGGCCTCACGGGCGGCCGTGGTGAACTCGGCGCCGATCCAGCCGGCGCCCACCACCACCACGTCGTGCTTGTCCGCCAGGACCGGGCGCAGCCGCTCGGCGTCGTCGAGGGTGCGCAGCAGGTGGACCCCGCGCACGCCCTCGGAGCCGGGCAGCGCCACGGGGCGGGCGCCGGTGGCCACGACCAGGACGTCGTAGGGGACGGGCCCCGCCTCGGTGTCGACCTCGTGCGCGCCGGGGCGCAGGGCGGTGACCTCGACGCCCAGGCGCAGTTCGATGCCGAGCGCCTCGAAGTCCACGTCGAAGGCGGATCCCTCGGCGGTGCCCAGGAGCACCGCCTTGGACAACGGGGGCCGGTCGTAGGGCTGGTGCGGCTCGGCCCCGATCAGCCGCACGGGGCCGGTGAAGCCCTGCTCGCGCAGCGCCACGGCCGTCTGCACACCCGCCATCCCGGCTCCGACGATGACGACGCGCCGCTCTGCTTCCATCCGCTCGCTCACCCGCCCACCTTACGCAGCTGACACTGTGTCAGGAAGGGAGCTGTTCCACCACGCTCGTCCCGCTGCCCTCCTGGGACTCCCATTCCCAGGTCTCCTCCAGCCGAACGCGTCCATCGGGGAGTTCCACGACCGTGGAGACGCAGTGCCCCGACGCCGTACGGCCGTCGCGCTTCAACTGGACGTACCGAAAGTCGAGCCGATCTCCCTCACGCGTTCCCACGAGGTGTCCGCGCACCACGTCACCGCCCGCGTACTCGGCCCACACCCGCCCGTCCTCCTCGTGGTAGGCGAACCGGGTCGCCGTGCCGACCTGGCCGGGGGCCTGGTCCGCCACGGGCGACAGGACCAGTCCGTCGAGCGACCGCGCCACGGCGAAGCTCCCTTACTGCGGGTTGCGGAGTGGGGTTAGTCTGGCCACCGTAGAGCACTCGCGGGAGCCCGGACGCACCGGGCTGAGAGGGAGGCTGGGACGGCCTCCGACCGTACGAACCTGATCCGGGTCATGCCGGCGAAGGGAGGGGCTGGACGCCCATGCATCCACGTACGACAGGTCCACGCACGACCTCGGACGTCCTCGTCGTCGGGGGCGGGATCATCGGCCTGGTCACGGCCTGGCGGGCCACGCAGCGCGGGCTGCGGGTCGCGGTCGTCGACCCTGAGCCGGGCGGGGGGGCGGCCCGGGTCGCGGCGGGCATGCTCGCCGCGGTCACCGAACTCCACTACGGCGAGGAGACGCTCCTCGGGCTCAACCTTCTGTCCGCGTGCCGCTACCCGGACTTCGTCGCCGAACTCCAGGAGGCGGCCGGCGGCGCCGACGTCGGTTACCGCGCGTGCGGCACCCTCGCCGTCGCGCTGGACGCCGACGACCGGGCCCACCTGCGCGAGCTGCACGCCCTGCAGCAGCGCTCGGGCCTGGAGTCGGAGTGGCTGACCGGCCGCGAGTGCCGCCGCCTGGAGCCCATGCTGGCGCCCGGCGTGCGCGGCGGGCTGCGGGTGGACGGCGACCACCAGGTCGATCCGCGGCGGCTGGCGGCCGCCCTGGTCGCCGCGTGCGAGCGGTCCGGGGTGCTGGTCCACCGCACCGGGGCGGAGCGGCTGGTCGTGGCCGGGGACCGGGCGGCGGGGGTCGTGCTGGAGGACGGCACGGAACTGGCCGCCGGCCAGGTGGTGCTGGCGGCGGGCAGCCTGAGCGGCCGGCTCGGCGGCGTGCCCGCGGAGGCGGTGGCGCCGGTGCGGCCGGTCAAGGGGCAGGTGCTGCGGCTGTCGGTGCCCCGCGCGTACGCGCCCTTCCTGAGCCGTACGGTCCGGGCGGTGGTGCGCGGCAGCCAGGTGTACCTGGTGCCCCGGGAGAACGGCGAGCTGGTCGTCGGGGCGACGAGCGAGGAGCTCGGCTGGGACACCACGGTCACCGCGGGCGGGGTGTACGAGCTGCTGCGCGACGCGCACGAGCTGGTGCCGGGGATCACCGAGCTGCCCCTGACCGAGACCCGCGCGGGTCTCCGGCCGGGCTCCCCCGACAACGCCCCGCTGCTCGGCCCCACCGTGCTGCCCGGTCTGCACCTGGCGACGGGCCACTACCGCAACGGCGTGCTGCTGACGCCCGTCACCGGCGACGTGATGGCCACCGTGCTGACCACCGGGGAGCTCCCGGAGGAGGCCCGCGCCTTCACCCCGGCGCGCTTCCGGTCCCCGTCGCCGTCCACGTCCTCGTCCCTCTCTCCGGCAGGAGTGTCATGAACGTCTCCGTCAACGGCGAGGCCCGGCGGCTCGCCGGCCCGACCACCCTCGACGCCCTGGTCGCGACGCTCACCTCAGCGCCCTCCGGGGTCGCCGCCGCCGTCAACGAGACCGTCGTCCCGCGCGGCCGGTGGTCGGCGACCGTCCTCGGCGACGGGGACCGGGTCGAGGTCCTCACCGCGGTCCAGGGGGGCTGAGCCATGGCCGACGACCGTCTCACCATCGCCGGGACCACGTTCGACTCCCGGCTGATCATGGGTACGGGCGGGGCGCCCAGCCTCGACGTGCTGGAGCGCTCCCTGGCCGCCAGCGGCACGGAGCTGACGACCGTGGCGATGCGCCGCCTCGACCCGACCGTGCAGGGCTCCGTCCTGTCGGTCCTGGACCGGCTCGGCATCCGGGTCCTGCCGAACACGGCGGGCTGCTTCACGGCGGGCGAGGCCGTGCTGACCGCCCGCCTCGCGCGCGAGGCGCTGGGCACGGACTGGATCAAGCTGGAGGTCGTGGCGGACGAGAGGACCCTGCTGCCCGACCCGATCGAGCTGCTGGACGCCGCCGAGACGCTGGTCGACGACGGCTTCACGGTGCTGCCGTACACGAACGACGACCCGGTGCTGGCCCGCAGGCTGGAGGACGCCGGCTGCGCGGCGATCATGCCGCTGGGGTCGCCCATCGGCTCCGGCCTCGGCATCCGCAACCCGCACAACTTCCAGCTGATCGTGGAGCACGCGCGCGTGCCGGTGATCCTGGACGCGGGTGCCGGTACGGCGTCCGACGCGGCGCTGGCGATGGAGCTGGGGTGCGCGGCCGTGATGCTGGCGTCGGCGGTGACGCGGGCGCAGGAGCCCGTGCTGATGGCCGAGGCGATGCGGCACGCGGTGGAGGCCGGACGCCTCGCGTACCGGGCGGGACGGATCCCGCGCCGGCACTTCGCGGAGGCGTCCTCGCCCGTGGAGGGGCGGGCGGTGCTGGACCCGGAGCGGCCGGCGTTCTGACGGCCCCCGGTACCGGCGCGGCGCCCGTTCCACGGGGGGCGGGCGCCGCGGCGCCGGTGTCACAGGTCGGCTGCAGTCCAGGCCGGGGCGGGGGCGGGGCGGCGGGGGTGTCGGTACGGGCTCGTAGACTCGTGCGGGTGGATACGACCCTGCACGACCCCCTCGTCGGCCAGCTGCTCGACGGCCGCTACCGGGTCGACGCGCGCATCGCCGTCGGTGGCATGGCCACGGTCTACCGGGCCGTCGACACCCGGCTCGACCGGGTGCTCGCCCTGAAGGTGATGCACCCCGCCCTGGCGACCGACGCGACGTTCGTGGAGCGCTTCATCCGTGAGGCGAAGTCCGTGGCGCGGCTGTCGCACCCCAACGTGGTCGGCGTGTTCGACCAGGGCGCGGACGGGGCGTACGTCTACCTGGCGATGGAGTACGTCGCCGGGTGCACCCTGCGCGACGTGCTGCGCGAGCGGGGGGCGCTGGCGCCCCGGGCGGCGCTCGACATCCTGGAGCCGGTGCTCGCCGCACTGGGGGCCGCGCACCGGGCCGGGTTCGTCCACCGCGACATGAAGCCCGAGAACGTGCTGATAGGGGACGACGGCCGGGTCAAGGTCGCCGACTTCGGGCTGGTACGCGCCGTCGGCGCGGCCACCAGCACCACCGGTTCCGTCCTCGGCACCGTGTCCTACCTCGCGCCCGAGCAGATCGAGCACGGCACCGCCGACACCCGCGCGGACGTGTACGCCTGCGGGGTCGTGCTGTACGAGATGCTGACCGGTGCCAAGCCGCACACGGGCGACACGCCCGCGCAGGTCCTGTACCAGCACCTGAACGCTGACGTACCGGCCCCGTCCGCCGCCGTCCCCGGGCTCGCGGTCGACCTGGACGACCTGGTGGCGAGCGCCACCGCCCGCAATCCGGAGGTGCGCCCGCACGACGCGGTGGCGCTCCTCGCCCAGGCCCGCGAGGCCCGCGCGGCGCTCACCGACGAGCAGCTCGACCTGGTGCCGCCGCAGGTGCGCACCGAGCCCGACGGCGGTGCGGAGGCGGGCTCCGAGAGCCCCACGAGCGTCATCGCGCGCCCCCGGCCCGGCGGGGGCGCCGGCGGGGACGACGGCGTGCAGCACACCAGCCGGTTGTCCATGCCCCCGCAGCCCGCCCCCGCACCGGCGCCCGCCGGGCGTCCGGGCGGGCGGCTCCCCTTCGGCAACGCCCGCCGCGGCATGGTCGCCGCCGTCGCCGCCGTGCTGCTCGTGCTGGGCGTCGGCGCGGGCGTCTGGTACATCAACTCGGGCCAGTTCACCCGGGTGCCCACCGTGCTCGGGCAGACCCAGGCGGAGGCCGAGAAGCGGCTGGCCGACGCCGGGCTGGAGGTCAGGGCCGTCGAGCGGGACCACAGCACCGCGTACGCCCGGGGCACCGTGATGGCCGCCGACCCCGCGCCCGGCGAGCGCATCCGCGGCAACGACTCGGTGACCCTCACCGTCTCCCGCGGCCCCGAGATCGTGAAGGTGCCGAACCTGAAGGGCCTGCCGCTCGGCGATGCCCGGCGGGAGCTGACCCGGGCGGGACTCGCCCAGGGCAAGGTCACCCAGGCGTTCAGCGAGGAGTTCGAGCGGGGCACCGTGATCAGCAGCGCCCCGGGGGCGGGCACCGCGCGCAAGCCGGACTCCGCGGTCGCCCTGGTCGTCAGCAAGGGCGCCCCCGTCGACGTACCGGACGTCACCGGCGACACGGTCGGGGACGCGACCCGTACGCTGGAGGAGGCCGGGCTCACGGTGAAGGTCGCCGCCGCGCGGGTGCACTCCCCGCAGGAGGCGGGCAGTGTCGCCGCCCAGTCCGTCACCGGGCCCGAAAAGGCCGTCAAGGGCGACACGGTCACCCTGACCCTCTCCAAGGGCCCCCGCCTGGTCGACGTCCCGGACGTCACCGGCAAGAACGTCGACGACGCCCGGCGGGAGCTGGAGGGCGCCGGTTTCGAGGTGAAGGTCGAGAAGACCTTCCCCTTCCTCGGCGACACCGTGGAGAGCCAGTCCGTCGACGGCGGCGGCCGGGCCCCGGAGGGCAGCACCATCACCATCAAGACCAAGGGACTCTAGAAACACATGCTCCCCCACGGACCCGGATCCGCACCCAAGGTCCCGGCCGCGCCCGGCCAGGGGGAGGTCCCCGCCCCGGGAGGCGTCCGCAACCCGGTCGGCGGCCATGTCGCGGTGGCCGGCGGCCTCGCCAAGACGGGCCTCACCTACGCGCGCGAGATCGGCGCCGAAGCCGTCCAGGTCTTCGTCGCCAATCCGCGCGGCTGGGCCACCCCGGCCGGCAACCCGGTCCAGGACGAGCTGTTCCGGGACGAGTGCGCCGTCGAGGGCATCCCCGCGTACGTCCACGCCCCCTACCTGATCAACTTCGGCTCCCACACGGAGGCGACCGTCGAGTTCTCCGTGGCGTCGCTGCGCCACTCGCTGCGCCGCGCCCGTGACATCGGGGCGCTGGGCGTGGTCGTGCACACCGGTTCGGCGACCGGCGGACGCCCCCGGCAGGAGGCCCTCGCCCAGGTGCGCGCGCACATGCTGCCGCTGCTGGACGAACTCGACGAGGACGACCCGTTCCTGCTCCTGGAGTCGACGGCCGGCCAGGGCGCCTCGCTCTGCTCCCGGACCTGGGACTTCGGTCCGTACTTCGAGGCGCTCGACGCCCACCCCAAGCTGGGCATCTGTCTGGACACCTGCCACATCTTCGCGGCCGGGCACGACCTGACCGGGGAGCACGGCGTACGGCAGACCCTGGACCTGCTCGTCGGCACGGTCGGCGAGGGCAGGCTGAAGCTCATCCACGCCAACGACTCCAAGGACGTCGTGGGCGCCCACAAGGACCGCCACGCCAACATCGGCGCCGGTCACATCGGAGCGGACCCCTTCCGCGAGCTGATGCGCCACCCCGCGACGGACGGCGTCCCGCTGGTCATCGAGACCCCGGGCGGCAAGGAGGGCCACGCGGCGGACATCCGGCGCCTCAAGGAGCTCCGGGACAGTTGAGGAATACCCCTAGGGGGTATACGGTTGCTGTCATCGGCAGGAACCGCCACTCGCCATGGACCCTGGGGGCTCCGATGGAGCACGAAAGCCACGCACAGCACGGAAGTCACGCGCAGCACGAGGGCCACGTCCGGCACGAAAGCCGCGTCCGGCACGTGGGCCACGCGGAGCACGCCGAGCACTACCCGCTCGCTCAGTACGGCGACCACACCCAGCACTCCCCGCACACCGACCACGAGCGGCAGACGGACCACACGGACCACGCCTCCGGGCACGACCGGCACGCCACCGGAAAGGCCAGCTGGTCCACGGCCGCCCGGGCCACCCTCCACTGCCTCACGGGCTGCGCCATCGGCGAGGTCCTGGGCATGGTCATCGGGACGGCCCTGGGCTGGGACACCGTGCCGACGATGGCGCTCGCGATCGTCCTGGCCTTCTTCTTCGGCTACGCGCTCACCCTGCGCGGCGTCCTGAAGGCGGGCGTCGACTTCCGGACCGCCTTCCGGGTGGCCCTCGCCGCGGACACGCTGTCCATCGCCGTCATGGAGCTGATCGACAACGGTGTGCTCGCCCTGTGGCCCGGCGCCATGGAGGCACACCTCACCGACGGGTTCTTCTGGGGCGCCCTCGCCTTCGCGCTCCTCGCCGCCTTCGTCGTCACCACACCGGTCAACAAGTGGATGATCGGCCGCGGCAAGGGGCACGCGGTGGTGCACCGATACCACTGAGGGGTATCAGAGCTCCGGGCCGTCCCCCGGCTCCTCCTGGTACGAGTACCGCTGCTCCCGCCACGGGTCGCCGATGTTGTGGTAGCCGCGCTCCTCCCAGAAGCCCCGGCGGTCGGCGGTCATGTACTCCACGCCCCGGACCCACTTGGGCCCCTTCCAGGCGTACAGGTGCGGCACGATGAGCCGCAGCGGGAAGCCGTGCTCGGCGGTGAGCAGCTCACCGTCCTTGTGCGTGGCGAAGATCGTCCGGTCCGAGGCGAAGTCGGAGAGCCGCATGTTGGCGCTGAAGCCGTACTCCGCCCACACCATCACGTGCGTGACACCGGCGGCCGGCGGAGCCAGCTCCAGGACCGTACGGGCGGGCACGCCGCCCCATTCGGCCCCCAGCATGCTGTACTTCGTCACGCAGTGCAGATCGGCCACGACCGTCGAGAACGGCAGCGCCGAGAACTCCTCGTGGTTCCAGCAGTGCTTGTCGCCGCCCGCCGTGGCGCCGAAGACCCTGAACTCCCAGCGGTCCGGCTTGAACTTGGGGACCGGCCCGTAGTGGGTGACCGGCCAGCCGCGCTGGAGCCGCTGTCCCGGTGGAAGCTCGGACTCCTCTGCTGCCCGGTGTTCCCCGCTCCCTGGCTGACCCATGACTCAATGGTGACAGACCGGGAAGGGTGGTCATGACACAGGCACGAGGCAGATTCGGGCAACTCCTACTAAGCATGCACTTACTGGACGCTCCCTTCCAGCGGTGCGAGGATGCGCGGCATCTGCCCCTTTCACACGCGCGGAAGGAGCCTCTGCGATGCAGGGCGACCCCGAGGTCATCGAGTTCCTCAACGAACAGCTCACCGCCGAGCTGACGGCGATCAACCAGTACTTCCTGCACGCCAAGATGCAGGAGAACTTCGGGTGGACGAAGCTCGCCAAGTACACCCGGGCGGAGTCCTTCGACGAGATGAAGCACGCCGAGGTCCTGACCGACCGGATCCTCTTCCTGGACGGCCTGCCGAACTACCAGCGGCTGTTCCACGTCCGCGTCGGCCAGACGGTCACGGAGATGTTCCAGGCGGACCGCCAGGTCGAGGTCGAGGCGATCGACCGGCTCAAGCGCGGCATCGAGGTCATGCGCAACAAGGGCGACATCACGTCCGCGAACATCTTCGAGTCGATCCTGGCCGACGAGGAGCACCACATCGACTACCTCGACACCCAGCTGGAGCTGGTGGAGAAGCTCGGGGAGGCGCTGTACATCGCCCAGCTGATCGAGCAGCCGGACAGCTGAGCCGCCGGACCGGCGAGCCGTCGCACGGCCGGACCCGGCCTGCCCTCAGGCGGCCTCGGGCAGCTCCACCGCGTCCGCGTCGGCCAGGGCCCCGGCACCCGTCAGGGCCGGCCGGCCCTGGTCCACCAGCTCGCGCCGGGGGCAGTTGCCGCGGCCGAGTATGGCCTGAATGCGACGTACGCAGGATCCGCAGTCGGTTCCCGCCTTGCACGCCGAGGCGATCTGGCGGGGCGTGCAGGCACCGGCGTCCGCGTGTTCCTGGACCTGCTTCTCGGTGACGCCGAAGCACGAGCAGACGTACACGCGGCTCACCTCCCTGCGGGATCGACGGGATCTACTGGCTGAGGACCCCGCCTTGATCGGTGAGGCTAACCTAACCTTACCCGGCGCCCGCGGCGCGCAAAAGCCCGGTGAACGCCGATGGGGCGCGGATCACATGGATCCGCGCCCCATCAGTGCGCAAGGCGGTATTCAGCCAAGATCATCGGCCACTGGTCACTGGTCGCGGTACATCTCCGCCACCAGGAACGCCAGGTCCAGGGACTGACTGCGGTTGAGCCGGGGGTCGCAGGCCGTCTCGTAGCGCTGGTGCAGGTCGTCGACGAAGATCTCGTCGCCGCCGCCCACGCACTCGGTGACGTCGTCACCGGTCAGCTCCACGTGGATGCCGCCCGGGTGCGTGCCCAGCTCCTTGTGGACCTCGAAGAAGCCCTTGACCTCGTCGAGCACGTCGTCGAAACGGCGCGTCTTGTGGCCGGAGGCCGCCTCGAAGGTGTTGCCGTGCATCGGGTCGGTCACCCAGGCCACGGTGGCACCGGACGCGGTGACCTTCTCGACCAGCTCGGGGAGCTTGTCGCGGACCTTGTCGGCGCCCATGCGGACGATGAAGGTCAGCCGGCCCGGCTCCCGCTCGGGGTCGAGGCGGTCGATGTACGTCAGCGCCTCGTCGACCGTGGTCGTCGGGCCGAGCTTGATCCCGATCGGGTTGCGGATCCTCGACGCGAACTCGATGTGCGCCCCGTCCAGCTGCCGGGTCCGCTCACCGATCCAGACCATGTGGCCCGAGGTGTCGTACAGCTGCCCGGTCCGGGAGTCGACCCGGGTGAGCGCCGACTCGTAGTCGAGCAGCAGGGCCTCGTGCGAGGCGTAGAACTCCACCGTGCGGAACTCGGCCGGGTCGGTGCCGCAGGCCTTCATGAAGTTGAGCGCGTTGTCGATCTCCCGCGCCAGCTGCTCGTAACGCTGGCCGGACGGCGACGACTTCACGAAGTCCTGGTTCCAGGCGTGCACCTGGCGCAGGTCGGCGTAGCCGCCGGTGGTGAAGGCGCGCACCAGGTTCAGCGTCGAGGAGGACGCCTGGTACATGCGCTTGAGGCGCTCCGGGTCCGGGATCCGCGCCTCCTCGGTGAAGGCGAAGCCGTTGACGGAGTCGCCGCGGTACGTGGGCAGCGTCACCCCGTCGCGGGTCTCGGTCGGCTTGGAGCGCGGCTTGGAGTACTGACCCGCGATCCGGCCCACCTTCACGACGGGCACGGAGGCGGCGTACGTCAGCACGGCGCCCATCTGGAGCAGCGTCTTGAGCTTGTTGCGGATGTGGTCGGCCGACACGGCGTCGAAGGCCTCGGCGCAGTCGCCGCCCTGGAGGAGGAACGCCTCGCCCCTGGCGACGGCCCCGAGCCGGGCGCGCAGCTGGTCGCACTCGCCCGCGAAGACGAGCGGCGGATACGACTCGAGGTCCGCGATCACATCGCGCAGAGCCTCGGCATCGGGGTACTCGGGCTGCTGCGCCGCGGGAAGGTCTCGCCAGGTGTTGCCACCGGTCGCGGTGGGCTTAGCGTTCACGGTCACGTGCACAACCTTACGGCCTGTTCCCATTCGTCCATCTGGCCGCTCACCTGATGAGACGGGAATCTTGAAATTTCCGGGATCCGGTGCGATAGGGTGCGGCTCATGTTCGCGCACTCGACCCAGAACTGGTGGTGGACCGCTCATCCGGCGGCCCACTGACTGCGCGTACACCGATACACGCGAAGGCCGCCCGGGGGGCGGCCTTCTTCCGTTTGCGCGGGGCCGTTCCTCTCCACCTGGTTGTCAGACCCGGAAGGAACGCTTCACATGGACATCGACCTGAGCCGCCTGCTCGACGACTCCTGCCCGCCCTTCGCCCTGCTGCGCCGCCGCACCCCCGGCCGCGACCACGACACGGTCGAGGTGCTGCTCGGTGCCGTGCACGAGGCGGAGCACCTCGCCGACATCCCCGTCGGGGACCGGCCGGCCCTGGCTCTGGTGCCCTTCCGCCAGCTGCGGGAGCGGGGCTTCGACGTGCGCGACGACGGCACCCCGCTGTCGGTGCTGGTCGCCGACGAGACGTACGAGATGCCGCTCGCGGCGGCGCTGGACCAGCTCCCGGCGCACGACGTGACCGTCGAGGACGGCGCCTTCGACGTGTCCGACGAGGAGTACGCGGAGGTCGTGCGCCGCGTCATCGACGACGAGATCGGGCGCGGCGAGGGCGCGAACTTCGTCATCCGCCGCACGTACACGGGGCGGATCCCCGGGTTCGGACGGCGCGACGCGCTGGCGCTGTTCCGGCGGCTGCTGGCCGGCGAGCGGGGCGCGTACTGGACGTTCGTCGTGCACACCGGGGAGCGCACGCTGGTGGGGGCGAGCCCCGAGGTGCACGTGCGGATGTCGGGCGGGACGGTCGTGATGAACCCGATCAGCGGCACCTACCGCTATCCGGCCGGCGGGCCGGCGCCGGAGGACCTGCTGCGCTTCCTCGCCGACCGCAAGGAGACCGACGAGCTCTCCATGGTGGTGGACGAGGAACTGAAGATGATGTGCACGGTCGGCGACATGGGCGGGGTGGTGATCGGCCCCCGGCTCAGGGAGATGGCCCACCTCGCGCACACCGAGTACGAGCTGCGCGGCCGGACGTCGCTGGACGTGCGCGAGGTGCTGCGCGAGACGATGTTCGCCGCGACGGTCACCGGATCGCCCGTGCAGAACGCCTGCCGGGTCATCGAACGGCACGAGAGCGGCGGGCGGGGCTACTACGCGGGCGCGCTGGCGCTGATCGGCACCGACGCGGGCGGGGCACAGACCCTGGACTCGCCGATCCTGATCCGTACCGTCGACGTCTCCGCCACCGGTGAGCTGCGCGTCCCGGTCGGCGCCACGCTGGTGCGGCACTCCGATCCGGTGAGCGAGGTCGCCGAGACGCACGCCAAGGCGGCGGGCGTCCTGGCCGCGCTGGGGGTGCGCCCGGAGCGGCCGCGCGAGGAGGCGGTCCGGCCCCGGCTCGCCGCCGACCCGCGGGTGCGGGCGGCGCTGGACGCGCGCCGGGCGGACCTGGCTCCGTTCTGGCTGAAGATGCAGGAGCCGGCCACGGAGCTGACCGGGCACGCCCTGGTGGTCGACGCGGAGGACACCTTCACGGCGATGCTGGCGCACCTGCTGCGCGCCTCGGGCCTGCGGGTCACGGTCCGCCGGTTCGACGAGCCGGGGCTGCGGGAGGCGGCGCTCGCGCACGAGGGGCCGGTGGTGCTGGGGCCGGGCCCCGGTGACCCCGGCGACGCGGCCGATCCGAGGATGCGCTCGCTGCGGGCGCTCACCGCCGAGCTGCTGCGCGGCCACCGGCACGGGCTGCTGGGCGTCTGCCTGGGGCATGAGCTGATCGCCGCCGAGCTGGGGCTGCCGATCGTCCGCAAGGCGGTGCCGTTCCAGGGGGCGCAGGCGCGCATCAGCCTGTTCGGTACGGAGGAGACGGTCGGCTTCTACAACAGCTTCACCGCCCGCTGCGACGACGGGGCCGCCGCCGGGCTGGCGGCGCGGGGCGTGGAGGTGAGCCGTGACGCGGCGACCGGTGAGGTGCACGCGCTGCGCGGGCCGGGGTTCGCGGGTGTGCAGTTCCACCCCGAGTCGGTGCTGACGCTGCGCGGCGCGTCGGTCGTGCGCGAGCTGGTGCGGGCGCTGGACGTCACCCGGCGCTGACCGCGCCGGGCCCGGGGGCCGGGGCAGCGGTGGGCCGGGGCCACGGCCGGGGGGGGTGTGCGGGCGCGGCGCCCGCCCGCCTCCCCCGGCCGGAGCCCGGCCCAGCGCGACGGCACGGAAGGCGGGTTCCGAGCGGGCGCGGCGGGGCGGTTGCCCGTCAGGCGTCGTCGAGGCCGCGCTCTATCGCGTACCGCACCAGCTCGACCCGGTTGTGGAGCTGGAGCTTGCCGAGGGTGTTCTGGACGTGGTTCTGCACCGTGCGGTGCGAGATGACCAGACGCTCGGCGATCTGCTTGTAGCTCAGGCCCTTGGCGACCAGCCGCAGCACCTCGGTCTCCCGCTCGGTGAGCCGGGGGGCGTTCGGCTCGTCCGCGCCGGCGGCCGGCGGCGGCTCGGAGGCCAGGCGGCGGTACTCGCCGAGGACCAGGCCGGCCAGGCCCGGGGTGAAGACCGGGTCGCCGGCGGCGGTACGGCGCACGGCGTCGAGCAGCTCGCCGGTGCTGGCCGACTTCAGCAGGTATCCGGTCGCGCCGGACTTCACCGCCTCCAGCACGTCGGCGTGCTCGCCGCTCGCGGACAGCACCAGCACCCGCAGGGCCGGGTTGGCGCCGACGAGCTCCTTGCAGACCTGGACGCCCGGTTTGGCCGGCAGGTTCAGGTCCAGGACCAGCACATCGGGGCCCGCGGCCAGGGCCCGGCGCACGGCCTGCTCGCCGTCCCCGGCGGTGGCGACCACGGCGAACCCGGCCTCCGCCAGGTCGCGGGCGACCGCGTCCCGCCACATCGGGTGGTCGTCGACCACCATCACCTTGATCGGCTGTTCGCTCATTCCGCTGCCTTCCCCCGTGGGCCCCGCGGGACCCGTGGAACCTTCAGTTCGACTTCCGTGCCCTGCCCCGGCACCGATATCAGCTCGGCCGTGCCGCCGAGGTCGCGCAGCCTGCCCCGGATCGACTGGGCGACGCCGAGCCGTCCCTCGCCCTCGGCCTGTGCCAGCCGGCCCTCCGGGATGCCCGGTCCGTCGTCCCGGACCGTCACGATCACCTCGTCCGGCCAGTCCTCCAGCAGGATCCACGCCCGGGCGGTCTCGCCCGCGTGCCTGCGGACGTTGTCCAGGGCGGCGCCGACGGCGGCCGCCAGTTCCCGCGCCGGGGCCGGTGCCAGCAGGACGGGGGCGCCCGGTTCGGAGAAGGTGACGCGGGAGCCCGCGTGCCGGGCGAGCAGGGCGCGCAGGTCGGCGGGGCCGTCGTCCTCGTCGGGCTCCTCCACCTCGCGCACGACGGCGCCCAGCGACTCGTCCTCCGACACGTGGGAGGTGCGGCTCAGACCGCCGGCGACCAGGGTGCGCAGGGCGACCTCCTGCTCCCCCGCCATCCGGCCGAGCTCGGCGGCCTCGCCGCCCAGGGCCGTGCCCCGGCGCTGCACCATGGCCAGCACCTGGAGGACCGAGTCGTGGATGTCGCGGGCCAGCCGCTCCCGCTCACGGGTGGCCGCCTCGATCTCCAGGGCCCGGGCCAGGGTCCGTTCGGAGGCGCGGGCGACCTCGACGACGTACCCGATCGCTATGGAGGCGACCCACACCAGCAGCACGTTGTGCAGGGTGTCCCGGCTGGGATCGCCGCGCTCGACGATGTTGGCGACGGCGACCAGGGACGAGGCGAACGCGGCCCAGCGCCAGCCGCCCTTGATGGCGAACGCCAGCACCGAACCGGCCGTCCAGATGCTCGGCAGCGTCGGTCCGTCGAACGTCTGGGCGTGCACGTCGGCGAGCGGTGTCAGCAGGATGCCGGCGAGGGCGACCGTGAGGTCGGCGGCCAGGAAGCGCGTGGTGCAGCCGGCGGCCCCGGCCACCTTCGGCAGCGTGGCCAGCGTCCAGACGGACATGACGGCGAGGAACGCCACCGCCACCCACGGACGCTCGAACTGGTCCCGGGTGAAGACGAACAGGAGCACCGCGTACCCCATGGTGAGGACGCGGTACGCCGTGAGCGCACGCCACAGCGGCTGCTCCACGGACATCCGCACGACACGCTCGCGCCTGGCCAACTCCCCCACCCCCGGACGGTTCGACGCGGTTACGCGCCGGGCTGCTCGCGCCCGGCCTTCGCGGCCTCCTTGGCCGCCTCCTTGGCGGCCTCCTTCGCCGCCTTCTCCGCGTCGGCGATCTGCCGCTTGGCCGCCGTCGCGTAGATGTCGACGTACTCCTGGCCGGACAGCTTCATGATCTCGTACATCACCTCGTCGGTGACCGAGCGCAGGATGAAGCGGTCGCCCTCCATGCCCTGGTAGCGGCTGAAGTCCAGGGGCTTACCGATCCGGATCCCCGGGCGCATCAGCTTGGGGACGACCTTGCCGGGCGGCTGGATCTTCTCCGTGTCGATCATCGCGACCGGGATCACCGGCGCGCCGGTGGCCAGCGCCACGCGCGCGAGGCCGCCGGGCTTGCCGCGGTAGAGCCGGCCGTCGGGCGAACGGGTGCCCTCCGGGTAGATGCCGAACAGCTCACCGCGCTCGATGACCTCGATACCGCTGCGGATCGCGGCCTCGCCCGCGCCGCGCGCGCCCGAGCGGTCGACCGGGAGCTGGCCGACGCCCTTGAAGAACGCGGCGGTGAGCTTGCCCTTCACACCGGGCGAGGTGAAGTACTCGGCCTTCGCGATGAAGGTCACCTTGCGGTCCAGGACCGCCGGGAGGAAGAAGGAGTCCGAGAACGAGAGGTGGTTGCTCGCGAGGATCGCCGGCCCCTCGGCGGGAATGTTCTCGAGGCCCTCCACCCAGGGCCGGAAGGCCAGCTTCAGCGACCCTCCGATGGAGAACTTCATTGCGCCGTAGATCAACTCGTATGCCTCCTGTGTTCCGTCGATCAGACCTTAACCCGAGTGGCGCCCCCGCTCCCGCCCCGCTCCCGCCCGGAGCGCCCGCGCGCGGGCGGCGACCGCGGTGGTGCGCGGGCGGCGACGGATCTGGTCGGTGTCAGCCCGGTCGCGTACGGTGAAGTACACCTTCCCGAGCCCCATCGAACCCCCGAACAGGAGACCCCGGTGCCGGTCCTCCCTGGAGCCGAGCCGTACCGCCACGAAGGCGGAGAGGTCGGCGTGCTGCTCTGTCACGGCTTCACCGGTTCGCCGCAGTCGCTGCGACCCTGGGCCGAACATCTGGCCGAGCGCGGCCTCACCGTGTCGCTGCCGCTGCTCCCCGGGCACGGGACGCGCTGGCAGGACATGCAGGTCACCGGCTGGCAGGACTGGTACGCCGAGGTCGACCGCGAGCTGCGGTCGCTGCGGGAGCGGTGCCGGCAGGTCTTCGTCTTCGGCCTCTCCATGGGCGGGGCGCTCGCGCTGCGGCTCGCCGCCAAGCACGGGGACGGGGTGGCGGGCCTCGTGCTGGTGAACCCGGCCAACAAGATCCACGGCATCGCCGCCCACGCGCTGCCCGTCGTGCGCCACCTGGTGCCCTCGCAGCCCGGCATCGCCAGCGACATCGCCAAGGAGGGCGTGCGGGAGCTGGCCTACGACCGGGTGGGGCTGCACGCGGCCCACTCGGTGCGCCGCTTCTTCCGGCTCGTGGACGCGGAGCTGCCGCAGGTCACCCAGCCGGTGCTGCTGCTGCACAGCCCGCTGGACCACGTCGTGCCGCCCGCCGACTCGGCGCGGATCCTCGGCCGGATCTCCTCCACGGACGTCAAGGAGATCCTGCTGGAACAGAGCTACCACGTGGCGACGTTGGACCACGACGCGGAGCGCATCTTCGAGGAGAGCTACGCGTTCGTCGGCCGGCTCGCTCCGAGTACCGGCACGTTGGGGTCCCCCATGCCGGAGGCCCGGGGAGGGAGCACGACCGGTGGCTGAACAGCACGACTCGGACAAGCGGGACGAGCAGCCGTTCGACGAGGAGGCGGCCTGGGCCGCCATCGTCGCCGGGTACGGCGAGGAGCCGGCGGATCCGCCCGGCGCCAAGCCGTTCAAGCCGATCGAGGACCTGGCCCTGCTGGAGGACGACGTCAACGACGTACCCGGGACCGCGCCCGCCGAGCCGGGCAAGCCGGACAAGCCGCTGGGCAGCTCCGTGGTCTTCGCGCCGGGCGTCGGCACCACGGGCCCGCGCGACTACGAGCCGGCCGAGGCGAAGGACGAGGACCTCGACGACACCGACGAGGGCCACTTCGTGCCGCCGGAGCCGCCGCCGCTGCCGGAGGCCGACGCGACCGCGAAGTTCGCCTGGCTCGGGGTCGTCGGCGGTCCGGTGCTGATGCTGCTCGCCGTGATACTGCGGTGGGACATGACCTGGTGGCTCACCACGCTGTGCATCGGCGGCTTCCTGGGCGGCTTCGCCACCCTGGTCGCGCGGATGCGCAGCGACGACGACGAGGACGGCGAGGACCCCGGCCGGGGAGCCGTCGTCTGACCCGTGGCGCGGGGCCCCCGCGTCCCGCGGGTGCGTCGTCGCGGGCGGGTCGGCGAGGCCCTCCGGCGCGGCCGCCGCGGGGTGCGTGCCGCCGCGGGGCGTCTGGGCGGTGCCCGGGTCTCCGGCAGGCCCCTCAGGCGCCGGCCGGCACGCGGAGCGCCGCGAGCACCGGGAGGTGGTCGGTGGCGGCCCGGAGGTCGGCCTCCGTGACGCCCGGCAGGTCCTGCGGGCGCGGCACACCGCAGCCGAGCACCTCGATCCCCTTGGTGGCGAAGACGGCGTCGATCCGCTGGTACGGGTCACCGGGGGTCCAGGTGTGCTCGCCGCCCCAGGGGCGGACGGCCCAGCAGTCCTGGAGGCCGGCCGCCAGCCGCCCGAAGGCGCGCCCGTCGGGCCGCTCGTTGATGTCGCCGGCGGCGATCGCGTGCGGGGCGTCGAGGGCGGCCAGCCGGTCGAGGAGCATCCCGGCCTGGTCGTACCGCTCCCGGTCCTGGAGGCTCAGATGACAGCTGAGCAGCCCCAGCCGGGCGCCGCCGATGCGTACGACCGCGGTGGCGAAGCCCCGCCGGTGCAGACCGGGGGTGAGCGGCAGCAGCACGTCCTCGGTGCGCTCCACGGTCGCCCGCAGCGAGCACAGCAGCAGCGGTCCGGACGCGGTGGCGCCGCCGCCCAGCACCAGCAGCTCGCTCTTGGCGGCGAGCCGGGCGGCGTGCTTGCGCCACCGGAAGAAGCGGGGCGCCTCCTGGACGAGGACCACGTCCGGCGCGCAGGCCCGGATCACTCGCGCCAGGGCGTCCTCGTCGTCCCGCATGGAGCGGATGTTGTAGCTGAGCACCCGGACCACGGCGGAACCGTCCGGCTCGGTGCGCGAGTTGGGCAGCTCGGTGATCGGCATACGAGCACGATATGACGGTGCCCGCCGCATCCGGGCGAGGACGCGGCGGGCTCCGTCGTACGGGCGGGGTGGCTCAGCCCTGGCGGGCCAGGTCGGCGGCGCCGACGAGGCCGGCCTTGCCGCCCAGCTGGGCGGCGAGGACCTGGGCGTGCGGCCGCCACTGGCCGCCGATCAGCCAGCGCCGGAACGACTTGCGGATCGGGCCGAGGACCAGTTCGCCCTCGTCCGAGACGCCGCCGCCCACGATGAACGCCGACGGGTCGAACAGCGAGGCCAGGTCGGCCAGGCCGGCGCCGGCCCAGCGGGCCAGCTCGCGGAACGAGTCGACGGCGACGGGGCAGCCCTGGCGGGCGGCCTCCGAGATGTGCTTGCCCTCGATGCCGCCGGGGGTGCCGTCGCCGAGGCCCAGCAGGATCGTGGCGTTCTCCGGGGTGGCGTTGGCGCGCTGCTTGGCGTACCGCACGAGGGCGCGCCCCGAGGCGTACTGCTCCCAGCAGCCCTGGCTGCCGCAGCCGCAGAGCAGACCGTCCGGGACGACCCGGATGTGGCCGAACTCGGCGGCCACGCCGAAGCGGCCGCGGCGCAGCTTGTTGCCGATGATGATGCCGCCGCCGAGACCGGTGCCGAGCGTGATGCAGATGACGTCCTCGTGGCCCTTGCCCGCACCGAACTTGTACTCGCCCCAGGCCGCGGCGTTGGCGTCGTTCTCCACGACCACCGGCAGGCCGACGCGCTGTTCGACCTTGTCCTTGAGCGGCTCGTGCCGCCACTGGATGTTCGGCGCGAAGAGGACCGTGGCGCGCTTGTCGTCGACGTATCCGGCGGCACCGATGCCGACGGCCTCGATGTCGTGACCCTTGCCGGCCTCGGAGACGGCCGCGCAGATCGCGTCGACGATGCCTTCGGCGGTCGGCGGGGTGGGCACCTTGTGGGTGTCGAGGATCGTGCCCTCCTCGTCGACCACTCCGGCCGCGATCTTCGTGCCGCCGATGTCGACGCCGATGGTGAGTCCCATGTGTCCCTCAGTTTTCGGTCGAGCCCCGCTACGGCCAACCGTACCCGGTGTCAGTCGAGGTCGATGTGCTCGGTCGGGTCCGGGCCGTCGTCCTCGCGCTTCGCGCCGGTGGGCGGAGGGGTGTCCGGTCCGCGGGTCCAGCGCCGCTCCTGGCCCTCGACGGCGGAGCGGTAGGCGGCCAGCAGTTCGTTGCCTGCGGCCGCGAGGTGGTCGAAGACCTGCGGGTTCCGCTCGATGACCGGCTCGACGGCGGCCTTCGCCTGGCTGACGAACTGCTCGACGGCGCCCTGGGCGCCCATGCCGAGCAGCGGGGTGCGCAGGGAGGCGACCTTGTCGGCGACCGCGTCGACGAGCTTGCGCAGTTCCTCGGCGGCGGTGCCGGGCGGCGGGCCCTCGGTGCCCCGGCGGCGGGCCTTCTCCCCGGCCAGGTCCTCGGCGCAGGCCTTCGCCCAGGCGTCGGCGTCGGGATGCTGGGTGGCATCGCTCATGGCGTACTCCTGCGGCAGCGCGGGTGGTACCCCCGACGTTACCGCGTGCGGGGCCACACATCCGGGTCGGGTACGAAACGGACGCTCAGCACCCCGTCGTCGAGGGCCGCCCCGGAGACGGTGCAGCGGCGCAGGGCGGAGGGCAGCGGGACGGCGCGGCGGAAGGGGCCGGACGTCAGCACCAGTTCGTCGCCGCGGCGGACGAGGCCGAGGTCCGGCTTGGCCGCGCCGGGCAGGGCGATGCGCCAGACCAGGACGCCGTCGGGGTCGCGCCGGTCCTCCACCGTCCACTCCGGCGCGGGGGCCGGCGGGGCGGCGGGGGGCTCCAGCCGCGCGAGGTCGTCGGCGCTCCGGGGCTCGTGGCCCAGGTGCGGCAGCTCGTGGGCCTCGCCCAGGGTCTTGAGGTGCGCCTGCTGCTGGGCGGCGAGAGCGGCCAGCCAGGGGTCGGGGGACTCGGTGGGCAGCATCCGGTTGGCGACGACCGGCTCGACGGCGAGGCGGTGCAGGGCCAGCCCCGCGCGGGCGGTGCGCAGGGCGCGGGCGGCGGCGGGGCCCGGTTCGGCGACCAGCCGGACGGTGGTCGCCGGGTCCTCGACGAGGGCCTGGACGGCGGCCAGTTCGGCGTCCCGGCGGGCGGCGGCCTCGTACAGCCACTCGGCGGGCATGGGGACGCCGGCGAGCTGCGCGAGCATCGGCCGCAGCGCGCGGGCGGCCTGCCGTTCGGGCGGCAGGAGGCGGCGCAGGTAGCGGCGCAGCTGCTCGGGCAGGGCCAGCGCGGCGACGGCGTCGAGGAGGGGCGGCATGTCGACGACGAGCAGGTCCCAGTCCTCCGCGGCGGCTTCGCGCAGGGCGCCGAGCAGCGCGAACCGGTCGCTGCCGGGCAGCTCGGTGAGCTCCTCCCCGGCGAGCGGGGTGGCGCCGAGCATGCCGAGGGCGGTCGCGGCACGCTCCTGGAGGGCCAGCAGCTCGGCACGGAAGTGGGCGCCGGAGTCGACGCGGCGCACGACGGGTGGGTCACCGCCGTCGGTGGACGGGTCGAACCAGCCGTCGGGCAGCGTCCGCTCACCGGTCAGGAACAGGACCCGCCGTCCCCGGCGGGCCCCGCCGAGGGCGGTCGCGGCGGCGACGGTCGTGCGGCCGGCGCCGCCGGGGCCGGTGACCAGGATGGTTCGCATGCCCCAGACGCTACGGGGCCCGCCGGGGTCAGGAGGCGGCGGGGCCGGACTCGACGCGCTTCTTCAGCCCGGCGAGGGCGCGGTCGATGATGACCTTCTCGGCCTTGCGCTTGATCATGCCCAGCATCGGGATCTTGACGTCCACCGTGAGCTGGTACGTCACCTCGGTGCGGGCGCCGCCGTCGAGCGGCCGGAGGCGGTAGGAGCCGTCGAGGGCGCGGAGCATCTGGGACTTCACCAGCGTCCAGCTGACCTCGTGGTCGCCGGTCCAGGTGTACGCCAGGGTGTGGTCGTCCTTGATGGCGCCGGCGTCCAGCAGCAGGCGGACCTTCCCGGCGCGGCCGGCGGCGTCCTTCTCCAGGACCTCCGCCTCCTTCACCTCGCCGGTCCACTCCGGGTAGCGGGCGAAGTCGGCGATCACTCCCATGACGTCGGCCGGTGCCGCCTCGATGTCGATGCTCGAGCTGGTGTGTTCCGCCATCGCCGTGGCTCCTCCAGTGCGGTACCGGGTTGCTGTGGGGTGAAGGCTATCGCGTGGCCGGGCCTCACCATTCCAGGGCCCATGGCCGCCCGGTGGACGCGAAATGGCCCACGTTCACGCACTCGGTCCGCCCGATCCGCATCCGCCGCGTCAGCGGCTGGTGCACGTGGCCGAAGAGCGCGTACCGGGGGCGGGTGCGGCGGATGGCGTCGAGCAGGGCGCGGCTGCCGCGCTCGAACCGGCGCGCGACGGTGTCGTACGTGAGGTCCGGCACCTCCGGCGGAATGTGCGAGCACAGCACGTCGACCTCGCCGAGGGCCTCGACCTTGGCCGCGTACTCCTCGTCGGAGACCTCGTAGGGCGTGCGCATCGGGGTGCGGAGCCCGCCGCCCACGAAGCCGAAGACCCGGCCGCCGAGTTCGACGCGCTGGCCGTCCAGGACGGTGGTGCCGGGCGCCGCGTACTCGTGCCAGAGACCGGGGATGTCGACGTTGCCGTACGTGGCGTAGGTCGGCGTCGGGAAGGCCGCGAAGAGGGCGGCGTACTGCCGACGCACGGCGGCCTCGATGGCGGTCTCGCGGTCGATGTCCAGCTCGGCCCAGAGGCGGCGGCCCAGTTCCCTGGCCTCGTCGAAGCGGCGGGCGGTGCGCAGTTCGACGATCAGGTCGGCGTTCTCGACGCCGAAGAGGTCGGGGAAGATGCCGCGCGAGTGGTCGTGGTAGTCGAGGAAGAGCACCAGGTCACCGAGGCATATCAGGGCGTCGGCGCCCTCCCCCGCCGTGGCCAGGGCCTCGGCGTTCCCGTGTACGTCACTGACCACATGGACTCGCATGGCACCCCACCATAGGCGGTCGGACCTGCGGTTACTTCCTAGTGCTGACAGGAGTGGACTACTGTGCGTCAAGTACAGCCATTCACGTGTGACGCAGCGAACATCTGACCGGCGCCCCTATCGGGAACCGTGTACTGGTGGGTAACGTCCGGGCAGTCCAGTCGTGCTCGCCCCCACCGAGCACCTGCCCGATCTTGGACCGCAACCGGTGCATCACACAGAGCCGTGGCGCCGGCGCCCGATGAGGAGCAGCAGTTTTGCGCGAGTTCAGCCTTCCGGCCCTGTACGAGGTCCCCACGGACGGCAACCTGACGGATCTCATCCGCCGCAATGCCGCTCAGCACCCAGATGTCGCGGTCATGGGCCGCAAGGTGGACGGCGCGTGGACGGACGTCACCGCCACCCAGTTCCTCGCCGAGGTCCGGGCCGCCGCCAAGGGCCTGATCGCCAGCGGCGTGCGCCCCGGCGACCGGGTCGGCCTGATCTCCCGCACCCGCTACGAGTGGGTGCAGCTGGACTTCGCGATCTGGAGCGCCGGCGCGGTGACGGTGCCGGTCTACGAGACCAGCTCCGCCGAGCAGGTGCAGTGGATCCTGGGCGACTCGGGTGCGGTCGCGGTGATCGTGGAGACCGGGACGCACGCCGCCGCGGTGGAGTCCGTGCGCGGCAACCTCCCGGAGCTCAAGCACGTCTGGCGCCTGGACCGGGGCGGTGTGGAGGAACTGACCGCCGCCGGGGCCGGCGTACCGGACGAGACCGTCGACCGGGCGACCTCGGCCGCCAAGGCCGACGACATCGCGACGATCGTCTACACCTCCGGCACCACCGGCCGCCCCAAGGGCTGCGTCCTGACGCACCGCAACTTCTTCGCCGAGTGCGGCAACGTGGTGGAGCGGCTGAAGCCGCTGTTCCGCACCGGTGAGTGCTCGGCGCTGCTCTTCCTCCCGGCCGCGCACGTCTTCGGCCGGCTGATCGAGGTCGGCTCGGTCCTGGCGCCGATCCGCCTGGGCTGCGTACCGGACATCAAGGACCTCACCGAGGAGCTCGCCGCGTTCAGGCCGACGCTGATCCTGGGCGTGCCGCGGGTCTTCGAGAAGGTGTACAACTCGGCCCGCGCCAAGGCGCAGGCGGAGGGCAAGGGCAAGATCTTCGACAAGGCCGCGCAGACGGCCATCGAGTACAGCCGCGCCACCTCCACCCCCGAGGGCCCGTCGCTGGGTCTGAAGCTGAAGCACTTCGTCTTCGACAAGCTGGTCTACAGCAAGCTCCGCGCGGTCCTGGGCGGGCGCTGCCAGGCGGCCGTCTCGGGCGGGGCGCCGCTGGGCGAGCGGCTGGGGCACTTCTACCGCGGCATCGGCCTCACCGTCCTGGAGGGCTACGGCCTCACGGAGACGTGCGCGGCCACCGCCTTCAACCCGTACGACCGCCCGAAGATCGGCACGGTGGGCCAGCCGCTGCCGGGCTCCGTGGTGCGGATAGCGGACGACGGCGAGGTGCTGGTCCACGGCGAGCACGTCTTCTCGGGCTACTGGAAGAACGAGTCCGCGACGGCGGAGGCGCTGGCGGACGGCTGGTTCCACACCGGGGACATCGGCACGCTGGACGAGGACGGCTACCTCGCCATCACCGGCCGCAAGAAGGAGATCCTGGTCACCGCCGGCGGCAAGAACGTCGCCCCCGCGGTGATCGAGGACCGCATCCGCGGGCACGCGCTGGTCGCGGAGTGCATGGTGGTCGGCGACGGCCGCCCGTTCGTGGGCGCGCTCGTCACCATCGACGAGGAGTTCCTGGTCCGCTGGGCCGCCGAGCACGGCAAGCCGGCCGGCTCGACGGCGGCTTCGCTGCGCGAGGACCCGGACCTGCTGGCGGAGGTGCAGCGGGCCGTGGACGACGGCAACGCGGCGGTCTCGAAGGCGGAATCCGTGCGGAAGTTCCGCGTCCTCACCTCCCAGTTCACGGAGGAGGCGGGCCACATCACGCCGTCGCTGAAGCTGAAGCGCAACGTGGTGGCGAAGGACTTCGCGGACGAGATCGAGGCGATCTACCGCGCCTGAGCGCCCGGGCGGGGCCGGTGTGACGGCCCGCCGCCCGCGCCCGACCGTCACACCGGAGCCCCCGCCCGGCCCTGACCCGCGTACGAGCGGGGCGCGGCCGTGCGGGGGCTTCGCCGCGCACGGGGCCGGGCCCGCCGGGGGGGGCGGGGCTCCGGGGCGTACCGGGACGGCTGCGCTCTCCGGGACCGCCGGCTGCACGCCGGGTCGCC
The DNA here is from genome assembly GCF_001646665.1 of Streptomyces noursei. Lineage (GTDB taxonomy): Bacteria > Actinomycetota > Actinomycetes > Streptomycetales > Streptomycetaceae > Streptomyces > Streptomyces lavendulocolor. The sequence continues at coordinate 95,439 of NZ_LWBU01000362.1, forward strand.
GCCCCGGGACCGCCCACGCGAGGACGGCCCACCCGGCGCCAGGAGGGCACGGGCGGCCCGTCGCGGGCCTGTCGTCGCCCCGGCGCGGGGACGGGGCTCCGGGGCGACGGGGCGGGGCGTCAGAGGAGGGTCTTCAGCTCCTCGGCCAGCAGGTCCCAGCGCCACTTCTCCTCGACCCAGGCCCGGCCGCGCTCGCCCATCCGCCGCCGCAGCTCGGGGTCCTCCAGCAGGGTGACGATCCGGTCGGCGGACTCGGCCGGCGACCCGCCGCGGACCACCCAGCCCGTCTCGCCGTCCAGCACGGCGTCCGGCGCGCCGCCGGAGTCGCCCGCGACGACCGGCAGGCCCGTCGCGGAGGCCTCCAGGTACACGATGCCGAGGCCCTCGACGTCCAGCCCGCCCCGCCGCGTACGGCACGGCATGGCGAACACGTCACCGGCCCCGTAGTGCGCCGGCAGCTCCTCCCACGGCACCACGCCGGTGAACCGCACCGATCCGGCCACCCCGGTGTCCGCGGCGAGGCGGCGCAGGTCCTTGTCGTACGGGCCGCCGCCGACGATCAGGAGCACCGCGTCGGGCACCCGTGCGAGGATCGCCGGCATCGCCCTGATCAAGGTGTCCTGGCCCTTGCGCGGGACCAGCCGCGAGACGCACACGACCACCGGCCGGTCCGCCAGGCCCAGGCGTTCGCGCACCGCGTCCCCGCCCGAACCGGGGTGGAACGTCTTCTCGTCGACCCCCGGCGGCAGCTGCACCATCCGCGCGGCCGCACCGGCGGTCAGCGCCGCCGCGATGCGCGAGCGCGTGTACTCGCCGAGGTACGTGATCGTGTCCGTGCCCTCGCCGATCCGCCGCAGCAGCCGGCGCGAGCCGGGCAGCTGGGCCCAGCCCGCCTCGTGGCCGTGCGTCGTGGCGACGATCCGCCGGGCGCCGGCCCGGCGCAGCGCCGGGGCCATCAGGCCCAGCGGGGCGGCGGCGCCGAACCACACCGACTCGCAGCCGTGCTCGCGCAGCAGCCCGGCCGCCCGTGTGGTCACCCGCGGTGTGGGCAACAGCATCGTCGTGGGGTCACGGACAACCTTGAACGGCTGTTCGGCGTCGAACAAGGCGGTCGCCTCGGTCCCCTCCCGGCCGCGCTTCCACGTGGAGGCGTAGACGACGATCCGTTCCGGATCGAGTCTGAGCGCCATGTTGTGCAGAAACGCCTGAATCCCGCCGGGTCTGGGCGGAAAGTCGTTGGTTACGATCAAGGTCTTGTGCATCGCATGCCGACAGTACCGAACGGCGCCGCTCCACCGCTCACGCACAGTCCCGCCCGGCACCACGACCCCAGACCGCCCACCCACCCGGACGAGGTTTGCATGAAGGGCCCCAGCGGCACCCGGCTTCCGCTCCCAGTCGTCGGCATATGGCTCCTGACCAGGGCGCTGCTGCTGCTCTGCGTCTTCAAGGTCCTCGTCCTGCCGGGGCCGGACGTCACGAGCGACGTCTCGGTGATCTACCAGGGCTGGTACGACGTGCTGCGCACCGGCACGTACCCGCTGGACGACGTCACCTGGCAGTACCCGCCGGCCGCCGCGCTCGCCATCCTCTCCCCCGGGCTGCTGCCCTTCCTGGAGTACACCTCCGCCTTCTTCGTCCTCGTCCTCCTCTGCGACGCGGCCGTCCTCGGCCTGCTGCTGTACGCCGGGCGGCGCCCCGGCAAGTGCCTGTCGGGGGCGTGGGTGTGGGTCGCGGGCGTGCCGCTGCTCGGCCCGACGGCGTACGCGCGCTACGACCTGATGGTCACCGCCGTCGCGGTCGCCGCGCTGCTGGCCGGTGTCCGGCACCCGCGGCTGCTCGGCGTGCTGGCCGGATTCGGCGCGCTGCTGAAGGTCTGGCCGGCGCTGCTGCTGGCCGGGACCCGGCGGGGCGCGGTCACCCGGCGCTCCTGGACGGCCGCGGTGGTGGCGGGGGCCGCGGTCCTGCTCGCCTGCATGGCGGCGATGCCGGGCTCGCTGGCGTTCCTCACGTTCCAGCGGGACCGGGGCACCGAGGTGGAGTCGCTGGGGTCGCTGGTGTTCCACGTGGCGCGGAACTTCGGCTGGGAGGGGCAGGTCCTGCTCAACTACGGGTCGGTGGAGTTCCTCGGCCCGTACGTGCCGGTGGTGTCCACCGCCGCGCTGGCGCTCACCGTGGTGGCGTTCGGCTGGCTGCTGGTGTGGCGGCTGCGCGCCCGTGAGTTCGGGGCGACGACCCTTCCCGACGCGGCGTTCGCGGCGGTGCTGCTCTTCACCACCACGAGCCGGGTGATCAGCCCCCAGTACATGGTCTGGCTGGTCGGGCTGGCGGCCGTGTGCCTGGTCTTCCGCGCCAGCCGGATGGTGCGCCCCGCGAAGATGGTGCTGGTGGCGACGGGCGTGACGATGCTGGAGTTCCCGATCTGGTTCACGCACGTCGTGCACAGCGACCTGTGGGGCATCGTGCTGCTGGGCGTGCGCAACGGGCTGCTGGTGGCCGCGACGCTCCTGGCGTGCCGCGAGCTGTGGCGCCGGACGGTCACCGAGCCGCGTCTGCGCGAGCGCGCGGCGGTACCGGCTCAGTCGGCCGAGCCGTCCCGGCCGGAGGTCACCCCAGCCGCTCCCGCAGGTGATCCCGCCACTGTGCGGTGAAGGCCTCCGGGGTGGTCGCCAGCACCTCGCCCAGCGCCCGCTCCGCCCCCCGCGCGCCCGCCGCCCGGTAGAAGTCCCGCAGCTTCGCCTCGCCCCAGCGCCCGGCGATCAGGTCGCAGGCCAGCCAGCCGCCAGCGTACGCCCGGGCCAGGGCGTCCGCGTCGGAGGCGAACGAGAAGTCGCCGTCCGTCGGCAGCGCGGCCGGGACGTCACCTGCGCGGACGGCGTCCCGCAGCTCGGGCGCGACCCCGGCGGGGTCGCGGGACGTCCCGCGGTGCGCCACCCAGTCGGCGAAGCCCTCCGACAGCCACAGGGGCGTGTCCTTCGAGGTGTGCGCCCGGGTGGCGACGTGGGTCGTCTCGTGGGCGAGCACGAACCGCTGCCCGTACGCGCCGAGCTCCGCGTACGCCTCCGGGTTGACGATCACCCGGTCCGCGGGGCCGTCCGGCCCGCCGCCGACCCGGCCCGTGGTGACCGCGGCGATCCCCCGGTACCCGGCGGCCGGCTCACCCAGCAGCGCGCCCATCGCCGTCAGCGAGCCCGGCACGAGCACCACGACCCGCCGGGTCCACAGCCCGCCGGGCCAGGCGTCCGACACGGCGGGCACCGCCCGGTCGGCGGCCGCCGCGACGGCCCGCAGCCGCGCCGCGTCCTGCCCGACGCCCAGGACCAGACTGTGCTTCCCCCGTACGACGTCGACGGCGCCCTGCTCCCACAGCTGCGGTGCGTCACCCGGGGCGGGCCGGTCGGACGTCACGTGCCAGCGCCCGCCCCGCCGGGTGAGCACCAGGGCCCGCTCGCCGGTCACCGCGCCGCCGTCGTACCCGGCGATGCGGTAGCCGAGCGCGGCCCGCGCCGTCACCCGGTCGCCGCCGTCCCGCCGCGCCTCGGTGATCCGGTACGACCAGGAGCCGAGCGGCACACCGGCCAGCGCCCCGGCGCGCAGGGCGGCCGCCCGCCGGTCCGCGGCCTCCTGGAGCGGGGCCGTGTCGAGCGGGGGCTCCGGCGCCCGGTCCGTGCAGCCGCCGACGAGCAGGCAGAGGCCGAGCACCACCCCCGCCGTACGCCTCAGGACCCACATCCCGCCGATCCTACGGCCCTGCCCGGCGTCAGACCCGGGTGACGGCGGAGACGGGCATCATGCCCACCGGGTCGTACCGCACGCGCGCTCCCGGGTAGGGGGCGTGCACCACCTGGCCGTTGCCCACGTACATCCCGACGTGGCTGGCGTCGTCCCGGTAGGTCACCAGGTCGCCGGGGCGCGCCTCGGAGAGGGGCACGTGCCGTCCGGCGTCGCGCTGGGCCTGCGAGGTGCGCGGGAGGCCGACGCCGGCCTGCGCGTACGACCACTGCATCAGGCCCGAGCAGTCGAAGCCCGAGGGGCCGTTGGCGCCCCACACGTACGGCTTGCCGACGGCCGAGCGGGCGGCGGCCAGGGCGGTGGCGGCGCGGCCCGAGGCGGCTCCGCCGGTGGGCGGGAGGTCGTCGCGGCCGGAGCGGGAGGCGCGGTCGAAGGCCTCGCGCTCCTCGGCGGGCAGGGAGTTGAGCAGGGCCCGCGCCTCGGCGAGCTTCCGCTCGACCGTGCGTTTGTGGAGCGCCACGGCGGCCCGGCTGCGCTCCAGTTCGGTGAGCAGCCGGCCGGCCTCGGCGCGCTGCTGGGCCAGGTCCCGCTGGGCGCGCCGGAGTTCGGTGAGGGCGGCCGCCTGCCGCTCGCTGATCCGGTCGAGGGTGGCGGCCTTGTCGAGGTAGCTGTCGGGGTCCCCGGAGAGCAGCAGCGCGAGTGCGGGGTCCATGCCGCCCGAGCGGTACTGCGCGCCCGCCACGGCACCGAGGGCGCCGCGCATGCGGTTGATGCGTTCCTGGCCGCGCGCCACGCCGTCCTGCACCTGGGAGACCCGCTCGCGGATCGCCCGGGCGCGCTCGTCGGCCCGGTTGAAGCCCTCGGTGGCCTTCTCCGCCTGCTCGTAGAGCCGGTCGACCTCGGCCCGGGCGGTCCGCTCGGTGGTGCCGGGGTCGGCGGTCGCCGGGGCGGTGCCGAACGCGGCGGCGGTGACCGCCGCGGCGGAGAGGACGGTGACCTTCGCGCTCCGGGAGAACACCGATGACGAGGACGACGGGGACCGGCGATGGGACGCCACGAACCGCGCTCCCTTCCGCTGACGTGAGGCCGTGCGACCGATGCCGTACCGGCCGTGCGGGCTGTTGCGCGCCAGACAGTAGCCGGGCGATCACAGTGCGGCCAGCGACCGTACGGGGGTCGAACAGCGGCGCCCCGCCCGAGACCACAAGGTCACCGGCGGGGCGGAGCGTCAGCTTGGAGGGCGGTAAACCACCCGATCGGGCGCGGGGTTCGGGCGCGTCAGAGGTGTGCGGGCGTCAGATCCGCACGCCGAACTGGAAGTCGCCCAGGTACTCCATCGCCTCGTAGCGCACGACGGTGCCGGGGTAGGGGGCGTGCAGCACCTGGCCGTTGCCCGCGTACAGGCCCACGTGCGACAGGTTGCTGAAGAAGACGAGGTCGCCGGGCTTGAGCTGGCTGCGGCCGATCTTCACACCGTCGTTGTGCTGGGTGTAGGTGGTGCGCGAGATGCTCACGCCCGCCTGGCGGTAGGCCCACTGGGTCAGGCCGGAGCAGTCGTAGGAGTTGGGGCCCTCGGCGCCGGAGACGTACGGCTTGCCGACCTGGGTGTCGGCGGCGGCGAGCGCGGCGGCACCGCGCTGCGAGGCGGGCACCTCGTTGCCGAGTTCGACGCGCTCGCCGGCCTCGCGGCTGGCGCGCTGCTCCTCCTCCTGGATCTTCGCCCGCTCCTCGGCGGTCATGGTGTTCAGGAGCTGCTGCGCCTCGGCCAGTTTGGCCTGGTAGGACTTCTTCTTCTCGGCGAGGGTCTTGCGCACGTCCTCGAGGCCCGCGAGCTTCGTGGTCGCCTCGGCGCGCTGCTGCGCCAGGGTCCGCTGCTTGGCCTGGATGGTCTCCAGTGCCTCGGCCTGCTTGGCGCTGATGGCGTCGACGGCGGACGCCTTGTCGAGGTAGCTGTCCGGGTCGGAGGAGAGCAGGAGCTGGAGCGAGGGGTCCATGCCACCGGAGCGGTACTGGGCGGTGGCGACCGAACCGAGGTTGTTGCGCAGCTCGTTGAGCTCCTGCTGGCCGCGCGCGACCTTGTCCTGGAGGGCGTCGACCTCCTTCTGGAGCTTGCCGCGCTGCTCGTCGGCGAGGTTGTACTGCTCGGTGGCGACCTCGGCCTCGTGGTGGAGCTTGTCGACCTTCGCCTTGACCTCGCTCTTGCTCGGCTTGGGATCTGCCTGAGCGGCCTGGGAGGACAGAGCGACGGCAGCGGCGGCGGTTGCGGTGAGCACGGTCACGCGGGCGCGGCTCGGCTGCTTGGGACGACGGTGGGACGCCACGGAGGCGAGCTCCTTCTTCCTCTGCGCCGCCTGCCGGGCTGTGGGGTCGGGGCCCCGGCTCCGTACCTGGCCCGGCTCCCCCGCGAAACAGGCTGGACCGTACGGAATTAGGCGGTTCCCCCGCTGCCACTCCCGATGAGTGATCAACTGCGCGGAGGTTCGTGGCCAGACCCTAGTGACCATCTTGTGATCAGTTCAAATCCTCATGCGAAAAATCTCGCCCAGGGGCCACATTCTTTACACACGGCCCACGGTGTGTCATGGGGACTTGACGGTCCGTTTCCCGGAACCGGGCATAACGCGCAGGTGCCGCCGGTGTCACGAAACGCGCGAAAGCCGCTTCAGCAACAAGGCGGACGCGACGGGCCGTGCGCCGGACTTGGCCACACCGTCGGCGACCTCGCGGTCGGTGGAGACCACCACCACCGGCCGTCCGGGCGGCTCCGCCCGGACCAGTTGCCGGATCAGCTCGTCGGCCGTGACGCCCGGCTTGGAGAACAGCACCCGCACCCCGCGCGGCGGTGCGAGCAGTACGGGGGCGGCCAGTTCGGCGCCGTCGAAGACACAGGTGACCTCGGCGCCGGTACGGGCCGCCAGCGCCGACAGGCCGCCGAGCAGGCGCAGCCGCTGCTTCTCCAGCGGCATGGTCGGGTAGCCGGTCTTGGTGACGTTGTAGCCGTCCACCACCAGGTGCGCCTGCGGCAGCGCGAGCAGTTGGTCCAGCAGCGCCGGGTCGGTCTCGGACAGGGCGCGGGCGGCGATGTCCTTGGGCGACATCCGGCCCGGCTCCACCGCGTCGACGGTGTCGGCGGGATGGACGGACACGGGCGGCAGGGCCAGCTCGCGGCGGAGGCCCTGGGCCGCCTCCAGGACGGTGTCCAGCAGCAGCCGCAGCCGCATGTCCTCCACCGAGCGCCCCTCGCGGGCGGCCCGCCGGCTGGCCTCCAGCGCGGCCTCCGTCTCGCCGAGGCGGGCCTTGAGGCGCCGCGTCTCACTCTCCGCGGCGGAGACGTGGGCGGCCGCCTCGGCGCGGACGGCGTCGATGTCGGCCTGGTTGCGGCGCAGGGCCGCCTCGCCGCGCTTGACGTCGCTCTGGGCGCTGCGCAGCTTGCGCTGAAGCGATTCGGCTTCCTTGCGCGCCGCGTCCAGTTCGGTGCGCAGCCGCTCGGTCTCGGCCCTGGTCTGGGCGCGGGCCTCGGCCAGCTCGGCGCGCAGCCGCTCCAGCTCCCGCCGGCCCGCCTCGTCGGCGCGCTCGGCGTCGGCGCGCTGCGCCTCCTCGCCGGCGGCGGCGACCAGCTTGACCCAGCCGGCGGGCCGCAGCACGTACGCCGTCGCGGCGACGTCCACGGGGTCGGCGGCGGCGGGCGGCGCACCGGACTCGACCGCGCGGGCCAGCTCCGGCTGCCCCTCCTTGAGGCGCTCGCCGATGCGCTGGCGGAACACCGGGTCCCCCTCCAGGGCGGCGGCCATCGCGTTGCCCGCGAACTTGGCCCGCCGGGAGGGGGTGAACCGGGCGTACTGGCGCAGCTGCGCGGGCAGCTCCGCGACCGTCAGGCCGCCGAAGGCGTCCGAGACCAGGGCGACGACCCGGCGCCGCACCCCGTCGGGCAGCGGGCGGTCGAGCGCCTCGGCGGCGTCACCGGCCGCACCGGCCGGCTCAGCGCCGCTGTCGGGCTGCTCCACGATTCGTCACCCCACTACCCGTCCGTCCTGACTCGCCGGGCCGCTCCCGGTCACTCAGGAGGCGGAGCCCGGCCTGTCCACCAGCTCGATCCGGTCCACCGCGTTGCACCAGCGGCAGCGGACCGACTCGATGGTCTCACTGACCACCTCGCGCTCCTCCACCGTGGGCTCGCCCGCGAGGTCCAGATGGACGTACTCCACGACCTTGGACGACCGTGTGACGTCGAAGCGCGTCAGATTGCCGCAGAGCGTGCAGCGCCAGCGGGTCGTCGCGGTCGGCAGGGGAACCGTCGTCATCGTTCCGTCCTCTTCCATCGTGCCGGGTGCGGGATCCGCGGTGCGCCGTCGAACTGCGGGTGTGCGTCCCGTAACCCTACGGCCTTGCGGGTACCCCCGTGGCGCGGCGAGGCACCCTGTCCCGCTCCCTCCGTTTACGTCATGATCTGTCCATGATCGCTTGGCGCGGACCCCTCGTGACCTACGCCGTGATCGGCGCCTGTTTCCTGGTCTTCCTGATCAGCCCGGTGTCGGGGCTGAACCCGTCGTACGGCACCGGCGACGCCCTCCTCGCCGCCCAGAGCTCGTACTTCCGCCGCTGGGGCATCGTCCCCGCCGAACTCCTGAGCGGCTCGCCGGACGTCCTGCTCTCCCCGCTGACCGCCCTGTTCGTCAGCGGCAGTTGGCTGCACCTGCTGGGCAACATGCTGTTCCTGTACGTGTTCGGGGCGATGACCGAGGAGCGGCTGGGTCATCTGGAGTTCGCCCTCTTCTACGCGGCCTCCGGCTGCCTCGCCCTGCTCGCCTACGCGGCGGCGCACGCCGGCTCGGACCAGACGCTGGTGGGGGCGTCCGGGGCGATCTCGGGAGTGCTGGGCGCCTTCCTCCACCTCTTCCCGAGGGCGCGGGTCACCAGTCTCTTCCCCTTCCTCTTCTTCCTGCCGCTGCGCTTCCCGGCCTGGATCGTGCTGATCTTCTGGTTCGTCCTGCAGTGGCTGGCCGCGCGCGGCGCGGACAGCGGCCCGGGGGTGGCGTACCTGGCGCACGTGGTGGGCTTCTGCCTGGGCTTCCTCTACGCGTGGGTGCGGTTCGGGCGGGGGGCTAGAGTGAAGGCCCACCCAGCGGCCACCGAGGGAGAAGGACAGCCGTGATCACCGCGATCGTGCTCATCAAGACCAGCGTGGACCGCATCCCCGAGATCGCCGAGTCGATCGCCTCGCTGGACAGCGTCAGCGAGGTCTTCTCCGTGACGGGTACGTACGACCTCATCGCCATGGTCCGGGTGGCCCGGCACGACGACCTGGCGGACGTCATCCCCGGCCGGATCAGCAAGATCCCGGGCGTCGAGGCGACGGACACGCACGTGGCGTTCCGTACGTACTCGCAGCACGACCTGGAAGCCGCGTTCGCGATCGGCCTCGACGCGTAGGGCCTCCCGGACAGGGGGCGCACGCCGGTGCGGGCATCACCCGGACGGATGACCCCCGGTGGCGGTCCCGGCCACCCGGCGGTCCGCGCGCGCCCGGTGGACGGCCCGCCGCGCGTCCCTCCCGGGGGGCGCGCCACGTGGGAGGAAACCGCGCGGTTCATGAAGAAGCCTTCATCCGGCGCTCATTCGGGCGCCGCCGGCGCCCGCCCAGGATGGCCGCATGGCCTTCACCCATCGCCTGGCGACGCTCGTCGCGGTCGTCGCCGTCCCGCTCGGCATCGCCGCGACCAGCTACCTGCTGACCGATACTCCCGAGGCCCCGCGGGTGCCGCCCGAGGTGAGGCTGGGCACCACGCCCCGGCCGGCCGGGACCGGAGCGGGGGCGGGCACGAGCACCGGACCGGACGCCGGGCGGAGCACCGGAGCGGGCCGCGGACCGAGCGGCGGCCCGAGCGCTGGACCGAGCGGCGGACCGAGCAGCGTGCCGGGCGGCGGGCCGGGCACGACGCCCGGCACCGGGCCGGACGCGACGCGGGGCCCCGCCCCCGCGAGCACGGCCCCCGGCGTCCCCGCAGCGGCCGCGACCCCCGGTGGCACGCCGGGCGGCCGGACGTCCGGCGGCGGCACCCCGCCCGCCGGGACCGCGCCCACCGACGCCGTGGTGCCGGGGCCGCCGGCCACCGCCGGGGACGACGACGATGACGACCGCGGTGACGACTCCGGTGACGACGGCTGACCGCCGCGTCTCCGCACGCGTACGCATCCTGCTGTGGCTGCTGCTGGTCATGGCCGTCGCGCTGGTCGCCGTCGCGATGACGACCCGCTCCATCCTGCTGCGCGACGTCGACCACCGGATCAGCCAGCTGCTCACCCAGGAGACCCGCGAGTTCGCCAACTTCGTGGACCAGGGGGTGGACCCCAGCACCGGCGCCGGGTTCACCGAGCCGCGCCGCCTGCTGGAGGTGTTCCTCCAGCGCCAGTACTCCGATCCCGACGAGGAGCTGCTGGGCCTGACGCGCGGGCCGGACGGCGCCCCGTCCGTGCTGCGGCAGCCCCGCGACAGCGCCGGGGCCTCCCTCCACCGCGACCGGGAGGCGCTCGCCCGGATCTTCGGCTCCCCCGCCCGCTCCGGCACCCTCGACCGCCCGCAGGGCCCGGTCCGCTGGGCGAAGGTGCCCATCGCCCCGGCCGGCGACGCCCCGCCCGGGGCGTTCGTGGTCGCGTTCCACGCCGCCGACGAACAGGCCATCGCCGCCGAGGCGTTCCGCACCCAGCTCGCCATCTCGGGAGTGGCGCTGCTGATGACCACCGGTATCGGCTGGGCCGTCGCGGGCCGCATCCTCGCCCCCGTACGCCTGGTCCGGCGGGCCGCCGCCCAGCTCACCGAGCAGGACCTGACCCGGCGCATCCCGGTGCGGGGCCGGGACGACATCGCGCTGCTCGCCGAGACCTTCAACGCGATGCTGGACCGGCTGGAGCGGGCGTTCGCGGCGCAGCGCCAGTTCGTCGACGACGCCGGTCACGAGCTGCGGACACCCATCACGATCGTCCGCGGCCACCTGGAGCTGATGGGTGACGACCCGGCCGAGCAGGCGGAGACGGTCCGGCTGGTCACCGACGAGCTGGACCGGATGAGCCGGATCGTGGAGGACCTGCTGCTGCTCGCCAAGGCCGAGCGCCCCGACTTCGTCACGCCCGAGCCGGTCCAGCTGGGCGAGCTGACCGCCGACGTGTTCGTGAAGGCCCGCGCCCTCGGCGAGCGCGAGTGGGTGCTGGACTCGGTCGCCGACCGGGAGGCCGAGCTGGATCCGCAGCGGATCACCCAGGCGATGGTGCAGCTGGCCCAGAACGCCGTCCAGCACACGGTCCCCGGGCAGCGGATAGGGATCGGCTCGCGCGAGACGGACGGCCGGATCGAGCTGTACGTCGCCGACACCGGCCCCGGCGTGCGCGCCGAGGACGCCGCCGTGATCTTCGAACGGTTCCGCCGGGGCACGGCCCGCCGCGGCACCCGCGCGGGCGGCGGCGCCGGGCTCGGACTGTCCATCGTGAAGGCCATCGCCGAGGGACACCGCGGCCGGGTGGAACTGCGGCCGACCGAGGGCGGCGGTGCCACCTTCGTCCTCGTACTGGAGGAGGCGCTCGTACCGCGGGACGTGCCGGCGCCGGAGGAGGACGAGTGAACCGGATCCTGATCGCCGAGGACGAGGAGCGGATCGCCTCCTTCGTGGAGAAGGGGCTGCGCGCCAACGCCTTCACCACCACGGTCGCCGCCGACGGGGACACCGCCCTGGGTTACGCCGTCACCGGCTGCTTCGACCTGATGGTGCTGGACATCGGCCTGCCCGGCCGGGACGGCTTCACCGTGCTGCGGGAGCTGCGCGAGGCGCGGGTCACGCTGCCGGTGATCGTGCTGACGGCACGCGACTCGGTGCGCGACACCGTCGCCGGCCTGGAGGGCGGCGCCGACGACTGGATGACCAAACCGTTCCGCTTCGAGGAGCTGCTGGCGCGGGTGCGGCTCCGGCTGCGCACCGCGGCCCGCGCGCCCGAGGTGACCGTGCTGCGCAGCGGCGACCTCAGCCTGGACCTGCGCACCCGCCGCGCCCGCGCGGAGGACCGGACCGTCGATCTGACGGCCCGTGAGTTCGTGCTGCTGGAGCTGTTCCTGCGCCACCCGGGCCAGGTGCTGTCCCGGGAGCAGATCCTGTCCCACGTATGGGGGTACGACTTCGACCCCGGCTCGAACATCGTGGACGTGTACGTGCGGGCGCTCCGGAAGAAGCTGGGCGCGCGGCGGCTGGAGACGGTGCGCGGGATGGGCTACCGAATGCCGTGAAGCGCCCCGTTCCATGAAATTCCCTTAACAGGACACTCATTCGGGACTCACGGCGCGTACCGAGACTGATCACCGTGACCCTCTCCCCCAGCCGGGCGGCGTGGGTCGGCGGCGGGCTGGGGCTGTGCACGCTGCTGGCCATGCCGGCCCTCTTCCCCGGTCTCGGCGCCGACGCGCGCCTCACCCTGGCCGTCTTCGTGCTCGCCACGGTCGCCTGGATCGCCACCCCCGTCGACGACACCTATGTGGCGCTCGGCGCGGGCCTGGCGCTCACCGCGACGGGCGTGATCAGCAGCGAGACGCTCTTCGCCACCCTCGGCGACGAGACGATCTGGCTGTTGATCAGCGCGTTCGTCCTGGCCGCCGCCGTCACCCGGACCGGCCTGGCGGGACGGGCCGCCGCGTTCCTGGTCACCGGCGCCCGGACGGTGCGCCAGCTGGTGCACCTGACCACCGCGGCGCTCGTCGTCACCTCGTTCGCGGTGCCGGCCACCTCGGGGCGCGCCGCCCTGGCGCTGCCGGTGTTCCTGGCCCTCGCCAAGGTGCTGGAGGGCCGCCGCAGGCTGGTGGTGATGCTGGCGCTGCTGTTCCCCACCGTGGTGCTGCTGTCCGCCGTCGCCACCCTGATCGGGGCCGGGGCGCACCTGATCACCGTCAACGTGCTGTGGGAGCACACCGGGCAGCGGCTGGGGTTCGTGGAGTGGCTGCTGCTGGGTCTGCCGCTCGCGGTCGTCTCGTCCCACCTGGCCGCCGAGGCGGTCCTGCTGACCGCCACCTCGCGCGACGACCGGCGCTCCCCGGTCCGCATCACCGCGGCCGCCCTGGAGGAGCACTCCCCCACGCCCGTGACGGGACCGCTGTCCACCGCCGAGTCGCGCTGCGCGCTGCTGCTGGCCACGGTGGTGGTGCTGTGGTGCAGCGAGCCGCTGCACCGGGTCTCCCCCGCGGTCGTGGCGCTGATCGGCGCGGTGGTGGCCGCGTCGCCGGCGCTGGGGACGGTACGGCTCAAGGACGGCCTGCGGACGGTGCCGTGGCCGCTGCTGCTGTTCATGGCGGCGACGATGGCGATGGGCGTGGCGCTCGCCGACTCCGGGGCGGCGGGGTGGCTGGTGGCGGGCCTCCCGGTGCACGCGCCGCCGTGGCTGTTCCTCGGCGTCGTGGTGGTCGTCAGCACCGCGGCGCACCTGGTGCTCCAGTCCCGCTCGGCCCGCTCCTCGGTGCTCGTCCCGCTGGTGGTCGTGGCGGCGTCCGCGGCGGGCGTCAACCCGGTCGCCGCCGCGCTCGCCTCGACCGCCGCGGCCGGGTTCTGCCACACGCTGCCCGCGTCGGCGAAGCCCGTCGCGCTCTTCTCCGACGTCCCCGACGGGGTGCCCACCTACACCCCGCGCGACCTGCTGCGGCTGTCGGCGGTGCTCGCCCCGCTCACGGCGGGCCTGGTCCTGCTGTTCGCCCTGACCGTCTGGCCGCTGCTCGGCGTGCCCGTCACCCCGGAGGCCCACCCGTGAGTCCCTCGTACCGCATCGTCGTCGCACCCGGCGGCTTCAAGGAGTCGCTGTCCGCACGGGAGGCCGCCGAGGCCATCGCCGAGGGGCTGCTGCGCGTCCTGCCGGACGCCGAACTCGACCTCGTCCCGCTGGTCGACGGGGGTGAGGGCACGGCGGAGGCACTGGCCGCCGCGACGGGCGGCCGGATCGTCCCCTGCCCCGCGACCGGGCCGCTGGGCGATCCGGTGGACAGCGGCTTCGCGCTCCTGGGGGACGGTTCGGCGGTGGTGGAGATGGCCGCCGTCGCCGGGCTGGCCCTGGTGCCGCCGGACCGCCGCGACCCGGGCGCCACGACCACGTACGGCGTGGGCGAGCTGATCCGCGCGGCGCTCGACGCGGGCGCCCGGCGCGTCCTGGTCGGGTGCGGCGACTCCGGTACGTCGGACGGCGGCGCGGGTGCCCTCCGGGCGCTGGGCGTCCGGCTGCTGGACGCCTCCGGCGCCGAACTCCCGCACGGCGGCTCGTCGCTGACCCGGCTCGCGGTCGTCGACCCGGGCGGGCTCGACCCGCGACTGGCGGACACCGAACTGCTGGTGGCGTGCAACCCGTACAACGTGCTGTGCGGCGAGCGGGGGGTGGCCCGGGTCTTCGGCCCGCAGAAGGGCGGCACCCCGGCGCGGTGCGAGGAGCTGTCGGTGGCCCTGGAGCACTGGGCGGCCGCGCTGACGGCGGCCTTCGCCCCCGGTGTGGACCTGCGGTGCGCGCCCGGCACCGGCGCCTCCGGCGGGCTGGGCGCCGGGCTCGCGGCGGTGGGGGCCCGGCTGCTGCCGCGGTTCGAGGTGCTCCTCGACGGGCTGGACCTGGCCGCCCGGCTGGGCCGCGCCGACCTGGTGGTCACCGGCGAGGGCGCCCTGGACGCCCAGACCGTGCGCGGCAAGGTGCCGGGCGAGGTGGCGCGGCGCGCCCGGGAGGCGGGGGTACCGGTGCTGGCGCTGGCGGGCTCGCTGGGCGAGGGCGCCGGGGAGGCGGGGCTGGACGCCTACGAGTCGCTGACGCCCGGCCCCCTGCCCCTGCCGGAAGCGCTGGGCCGTGCCGCCGAACTGCTGGCGGACGCCGCCGAACGGGCGCTGCGCACGGTGCTGGTGGGCACCCGGCTCAGGGGCCGTCCGGAGGCGGCCGCCTCCGCGTGCTCCGGCTCGCGCGCGCCCGCGGCGGGCGGCGGCGGCGGCCGCCGGCCGCACGCGCCGGCCGCCCCGCCCCCCCCCCCCGCCGCGCGCTCCCCCCCCCCCCGGCGGCGTCAGCCCCGGGCCGGCACGCCAACCCCGCCCTCCCTGCGCGCCCTTCCACCGCCCACCCTCCCGGGACGGGGCCCTGCACCGCCCGGACGCACCCGGCGACGTGCTCCCCCGGCGCGCCCGCCCCGAAGCGTGCCCC
>NZ_LWBU01000363.1:0-143598 GCF_001646665.1 Streptomyces noursei
GTGCGGGGCGGGCGGGGCGGGTGTGCCGGGCACGTCCGGGGTGCCGTGCGTGGCGGGTGCGGCGTGCCCGTCCGGGGTGTCGGGGGCCGGGTCCGCCGTGTCGCCGGGTCCGCCGCGGGGCGGCGTGGTGCCGGGGGTCGCGTCCAGCCCGTCGCCGGGAGCGACCGTGGTGGCCGGGCCCGCCGGCTGCCCCCCGGACCCGCCGGGCAGCGGGCCCGGCAGCCGGGCGCCGGGCAGGACGGCCGGGCCGCCCGGTGCGGGGCCGGGTACCTGGCCGGGGACGCCGCCGGGCAGGGGCCGGGGCGCCGGGTCGGGAGCGGTGAGCGACGCGGTGCTCGGGACGCCGGCCGGGAGGGCCGTGCCGGAGCGGGAGCCGGACCGGGAGCCGGGCAGGACGCCGACCAGGCCGGTGGGCAGGACACCCGGCAGGCGGCCGGAGCGGCCCCCCAGGGTGAACGCGGGCAGCACGGCGCCCCTGGGCACCGGATACGCGCCCCGCGCGAGGGCGCGGCGCAGCCGGTGCTCGTCGAGGGGGCCCGAGAAGGCCATGCCCTGCCCATGGGTGCACCCCATCGCGCGTAGCGCCAGGACCTGCTCCGGTACGTCCACGCCGTCGGCGATCGACTGCATGCCGAGGTCGCAGGCGATACGGAGCAACCCGCTGGTGATCTTGTGCAGCCGGGCCGATTCCACGACGCCCTCGACCAGGCCCCTGTCCAGTTTCAGTATGTCGACCGGGAGCCGCTTGAGCGCGTTGATCGCGGCATATCCGCTGCCGAATCCGTCGAGCGCGACCCGGACGCCGAGCCGGCGCAGGGAGGCCAGGCGCTGTTCGAGCTCGTCGAAGGAGATCCGCGGGTCGCTCTCCGACAGCTCGATGATCAGGGAGCCGGAGGGGAGTTGGTACTTGGTGAGCAGCGCCTCGATGGTGCCGAGCGGCATGGACCGGTCGACGAGCCTGCGCGCCGGGAAGCGGACCGAGACGGGCACGTGGTGGCCGAGCCGGTGGCGCTCGGCCGCCTGCTCGACGGCCTCCTCGAGGAGCCGGCCGTCGAACTCGGCGGTGCGCTCGGAGTCCTCCGCGACCCGGAGGTACTCGGCCGGCGTGTACAGGACGCCCTTGGCGGAGCGCCAGCGGGCCTGTGCCGCGACGGCGGTGATCCGGCCGGTCGCGAGGTCCACCACCGGCTGGTGCAGCAGCACGAACTCGCCGTCCCGGGCGGCGGTGCGGACCCGGCCGGCCAGTTCCGTGCGGCGTACGACGTCGGCCTGCATCTGGGGCGCGTACAGCTCGACGCGGTTCTTGCCGCCCGCCTTGGCGCGGTACATGGCGAGGTCGGCGTTGCGCAGGAGGTCCCCGGCGCCGATGCCGGCCTCGGCGAACGCGACGCCGATGGACGCCGCCACGCGCACCTCCTGGCCCTCGATCCGGTACGGCTGCGAGAGCGTCAGCCGCAGCCGGTCGGCGATCTCCAGGACCTGCGGCTCGCGGGCCGACAGGTCCCGGTTGCCGTCGCCGAGGATCAGCGCGGCGAACTCGTCGCCGCCGAGGCGGGCCGCGGTGTCCCCGGCCCGTACCGAGTCCTGGAGCCGGCGGGAGGCCTGGATGAGCAGCTCGTCGCCCGCCTGGTGGCCGAGCCGGTCGTTGACGCCCTTGAAGCCGTCGAGGTCGATGAAGAGCACGGCGGTGCCCGCGTCGCCCGCGCGCCGCCCGCTGAGGGCCTGGCGGACGCGCCGGGTGAACAGGGCGCGGTTGGGCAGGTCGGTGAGCGGGGCGTGTTCCGCGTTGTGCTGGAGCTGCGCCTGGAGGCGGACCCGTTCGGTGACGTCGCGGCTGTTGAAGATCAGGCCGCCCTGGTGGCGGTTGACGGTGGACTCGACGTTGAGCCAGTCGCCGGTGCCCGACCGGAAGCGGCATTCGATCCGGGTCGTGGGCTCCTCGGACGGGGGTGCGGCCAGGAAGCGCCGCACCTCGTGGACGACGCCGCCGAGGTCCTCGGGGTGGATGAGGGCGGCCAGCTCGGAGCCGATGAGTTCGTCCGCCTCCCGTCCGTACACACCGGAGGCGGCCGGGCTGACGTAGCGCAGCACCCCGTCCGGGGCGGCGATCATGATCACGTCGCTGGAGCCCTGCACCAGTGACCGGAAGTGGTTCTCCTTCTGCGCCAGTTCGTGGGTGAGGGCGATGTTGTCGAGGAGCATGATCCCCTGGCGTACGACCAGGGCGAGCACGACCGTGCAGCCGGTGAGGACGACGACCCGGTCCACCGAGCGGTCCTCGATGACGTTGTACAGGATGCCGAGCGTGCAGACGGCGGCCGCCAGGTAGGGCGTGAGGGCGGCCAGCGACCCGGCGATGGGACGGCTGTGGGGCCGGGGCCCGCGCGGCGGGTGGGGGTGCTCGGGAGCGCGGCTGGCGCCCCAGGGGGCGTACGCCAGGAGCAGCGAGCCCGCGAACCAGCCCGCGTCGAGGAGCTGGCCCGACTGGTAGTGCTCGCGCAGCAGCGGCGAGGTGAACAGCGCGTCGCACAGGACGGTCAGGGCGAGCGCGGCGATCGCCGTGTGCACGGCCGAGCGGTTGGCCTGGGAGCGCCGGAAGTGCAGCGCCAGGACCATGCTCACCAGCAC
This sequence comes from Streptomyces noursei, assembly GCF_001646665.1. Classification (GTDB taxonomy): domain Bacteria; phylum Actinomycetota; class Actinomycetes; order Streptomycetales; family Streptomycetaceae; genus Streptomyces; species Streptomyces lavendulocolor. Next base: position 2,629 of record NZ_LWBU01000363.1, read on the forward strand.
GATGTCCAGCAGCGGGTACGCCAGGGAGAGCGCGGCCCGCGCGACGCTCTCGCCCTCGAAGTGGGCGGTGTGGGCGAGGGCCAGGCTCCAGGACAGGGTCAGCAGCGAGCCGCCGATCAGCCAGGAGTCCAGGGCGAGGCAGATCCATCCGGCGCGGGTGACCGGCCGTTTGGCGAGGACCAGCAGCCCGACGATGGCGGGCGGCGCGAAGAGCAGGAAGAACAGGTCGGCGACCGAGGGCTGCGGCACCTCGCGGTCGAGCACGACCTCGTACCACCCCCAGACGGTGTTGCCGCCGGCCGCCATCGCGGAGGAGAACGCGAACAGCAGCCAGGCGACCCGGAAGCGGCTGCCGCGCCTGCGGGCGTACACGAAGCACGAGACGGCGGCGACCAGGGCGGCGGCGCTCAGGCCGAAGTCCCCCATGATCAGCGCCATTTCCTCGGAGCCCCAGCCCACGGCGGCGCCGGTGGCGTAGCTCCCGCAGAGCACGGCGAGGAGCAGCTGGCAGATCGGGCCGCCGGAGCCGCCCGGGTCGTGCGGGGCGCCGCCGCTCCTCGCGTCTCCGGTCCCGCCGCCCGTGACGGCGGGGCGCTCGATGAGCACTCCCGGGGCGCTCACGGGGACACCCCCGCGAGCGGCTCGGGGCGGTGCGGGCGCCGGGGCGCCGTCGGCGCCGACCGCGGTGCCGTCTCCGGCACCGCCGCGGCCTGTGCCGGGTCCGGCGCCTGCGCCCGTGTCCGTGCCGCTTCGCGGCCGGGCTCCCGCGTCGGTGTCCCGGACGCGGTCGGGGGTCGCAGTCGGCTGCCCCGTCGCGTCGGTTCGTACGCCCATCGACCGTGCATCGCCCGTCGCCCCCCTCGGATTCTGATCGGTCATCACGTCGCTCCCCAGCGCCGGTTGGTGCTCGACGCGGCCCCCAGATCGGGACGATACACCAGGATCGTCACTCAGGGACAGGGGTGCTCTACGCTCCGTGACGATCATCAGTGTTATGGGTACGCAGGGCGCCCAATTCGCTTCGGAGCGTGGTCAGGAGGTGGTGAGGACGATATTCCGCATCTGCGCGCGCTCGGCGAAACGGGTGAGCTGCCCGGCGACGAGGCGCTTCGCGCGGGGCATGAACGCCGATGTGGAACCTCCCACGTGCGGGCTGATCAAAACCCCCGGAACGTGCCACAGGGGGTGCCCCTGGGGCAGGGGTTCGGGATCGGTGACGTCGAGGGCGGCGGTGATCCGGCCGCTGCCGGCCTCGGCGAGGAGCGCCTCGGTGTCCACGACGGGACCGCGGGCGACGTTGACCAGCAGGGCGCCGTCCTTCATCCGGGCCAGGAACCCGGCGTCCGCCAGGTGGTGGGTGTCGGGGGTCAGGGGCGTGGACAGGATGACGACGTCCGCCTCGGGAAGGAGCGCGGGCAGATCGGCGAGCGCCCGCACCGGACCGCGCTCGGTGGTGCGCGCGGAGCGCGCGACGCGCGCCACCCGCGCGCACTCGAAGGGCGCGAGCCGGTCCTCGATGGCGGCGCCGATCGATCCGTACCCCACGATCAGGACGGACTTGTCGGCGAGCGCCGGGTAGAAGCCGGCCCGCCACTCCTCACGGTCCTGGCCGCGCACGAAACCCGGGATGCCGCGCAGGGACGCGAGTATCAGCGCGACGGTCAGCTCGGCGGTGCTCGCCTCGTGCACACCCTTGGCGTTGCACAGCGTCACACCGGGCGGCAGCAGGCCGAGCCCCGGTGTCACGTGGTCGGTCCCCGCCGAGAGGGTCTGGACCACGCGCAGCGAGGTCATGGCCGCCATCGGGCGCACCGCGATCTCGCTGCCCTTCATGTAGGGCACCACGTAGAACACGCAGTCGGCCGGGTCGGCCGGGAAGTCCGGGCCGCCGTCCCAGAAGCGGTAGGTCAGGCCGGACTCGGCGGGGGCGGGGAGCCCGGCGATCTCGTCGGCCGGAATGGGGAGCCACACGTCAGCAGTCATGGTCAGGAGGTTAGTTTGGGGTGCGGCACGAGGAGGGGTACGGGGAGTTGGAGCGCAGGACGATCGGGGCGACGGCGCTCGAAGTAGGTGCTGTGGGTCTCGGCTGCATGCCGATGAGCTGGGCGTACAGCGCTTCGCGACAGCGTGGTGACCGCTCCTTGCGCACCGTGCACGCCGCGCTCGACGCCGGGGTGACGCTGCTGGACACGGCCGACATGTACGGGCCCTTCACCAACGAGCTGTTGCTGGGGCGGGTGCTCAAGGAGCGGCGCGCGGACGCCTTCGTGTCGACGAAGTGCGGGCTGCTCGTCGGGGACCAGCACATCGTGGCCAACGGCCGGCCCGGGTACGTGCGGCGGGCGTGCGACGCCTCGCTGCGGCGGCTCCAGACGGACGTCATCGACCTGTACCAGCTGCACCGCGCGGATCCCGAGGTGCCGGTCGAGGAGACCTGGGGGGCGATGGCGGAACTGGTGACGGCCGGGAAGGTGCGGGCGCTCGGACTGTGCGCGATGGCCGTACGGTCCCCGCGCCGGGCCGCGGCGGGGGCGGCCCGGACGGATCTGTACGAGGGAACGATTCGGCAGCTGGAGCGGGTGCAGCAGGTCTTCCCGGTGAGCGCGGTGCAGGCCGAGCTGTCCGTGTGGTCGCCGGAGGCGTTGCGGCGGCTGCTGCCGTGGTGCGTCTCGCGCGGCGTGGGGTTCCTGGCGGCGATGCCGCTCGGCAACGGCTTCCTGACCGGGACCCTGACGCCGGGCGGCGGATTCGAGCCCGAGGACCTGCGGGCGCGGCACCCCCGGTTCACGGCCGAGATGATGGCGGCGAACCAGCCCATCGTGGTGGGGCTGCGGCGGGTGGCGGAGCGGCACGGCGGCGAGGCGGCCGGGGTCACCCCCGCGCAGGTGGCGCTGGCGTGGGTACTGGGACGGGGCCGGCACGTCGTACCGGTGCCGGGGACGAAGCACGAGCGGTGGGCGGTGGAGAACGCCCGGGCGGCCGGCCTGTCGCTGACGGCGGAGGACCTGGCGGAGATCGCGGCCCTGCCGCCGGCGAGGGGGTCGTGGGACTGATTCCCCGGCGCCGGCGGTGTATCAAGGGTGGACACGCGGCTCACCCCGCCGTTGAAGGGATCGGAACTGTGCAACGACCTGCTGTGACGGCCGTGTTGGCCGCTGCCGCCCTGCTCCTGGGCACCGGCTGCTCGTCCGGCGAGGACGGGCGCCCCACGGGCGGCCGGAGCGCCGGATCGCCGCCCGCCGCCTCCGCCCCGCCGGGCTCGCCCACCCCGCCGAAGCCGTCCGCACCGCCCGCCAAGGGCGCGGTGGCGGTCGTCTCCACCCTCACCGAGGGGCTGAAGTCGCCCTGGGGCCTGGCCGCCCTGCCGGACGGCGACCTGCTGGTCTCCTCGCGCGACGAGGGCACGATCACCCGGGTCGACGGCGAGACCGGCGCGAAGACCGTGATCGGCTCGGTGCCGGGGGTGGCTCCGGCGGGCGAGGGCGGCCTCCTCGGGCTGGCGATCTCCCCGTCGTACGCCTCGGACCACCTGGTGTACGCCTACTTCACCACCGAGTCCGACAACCGCATCGCCCGCATGCTGTACGACGAGCGCAGACCGGCCGGCCAGCAGCTGGGCGCGCCCGACACGGTGCTGCGGGGCATCCCCAAGGGCACCGTCCACAACGGCGGGCGTATCGCGTTCGGCCCGGACGGGATGCTGTACGCGGGCACCGGCGAGACCGGTGACACCGGCCTCGCGCAGGACGAGAAGTCGCTGGCCGGCAAGGTCCTGCGCATGACGCCCGACGGGCAGCCGGTGCACGGCAACCCCTCGGCGGACTCGGTCGTCTACTCGTACGGGCACCGCAACGTGCAGGGGCTCGCCTGGGACCGGGACAAGCGGCTGTGGGCGGCCGAGTTCGGGCAGAACACCTGGGACGAGCTGAACCTGATCGAGCCCGGCAAGAACTACGGCTGGCCGAACACGGAGGGCAAGGGCGGCAGGACCGGCTTCGTCGACCCGGTCGCGCAGTGGAGCACCGCCGACGCCTCGCCGAGCGGTATCGCCGTCGCCGGGGGCTCGGTCTGGATGGCCGGGCTGCGCGGCGAGCGGCTGTGGCGCGTCCCGCTGGCCGGGGCGGAACCCGCGGCGGCCCCGCAGGCGTTCCTCGAAGGACGGTACGGACGGCTCCGCACGGTCCTGGCGGCGGGCGGCGACAAGATCTGGCTGGTGACCAGCGAGACGGACGGCCGGGGCACACCGGAGGCGGGCGACGACAGGATCCTCCAGCTGGAGGTGACATGAGAGGTGGCAATCCGTGTTCAACCTGATGGAAGAACTCTTCGCGCCGGGCCGCAAGCACACCGACGACGAGCTGAGGCGGCTGGAGCTGACCCGGGAGGACCTCGGTGACAACGATCCGGCGCGGGGCCCGATAGACCTCGCGTCGGGCACGGTCACCGTCCGCGCGCCCCGTCCCGCCCCGGACGCCTGACGCCCGGGGCGGGACGGTCCCTCGCGGGCAGGGCGGACGGGCCGGCTCGGGACGGGCCGGGGCCGATCAGGCCGATCAGGCCGATCAGGCCGGGACCTCGGACAGCAGCCGGAGACGGTGGGCCAGGGCGGCGGCCTCACCGCGGCCCGAGACGCCGAGCTTGGCGAGGATGTTGGAGACGTGCACGCTCGCCGTCTTCGGGGAGATGAACAGCTCCTCGGCTATCTGGCGGTTGGTGCGGCCCGCCGCGACGAGGCGCAGGACGTCCTGCTCGCGGGGCGTGAGCCCGAAGCCCTCGTCCGCCGGTTCCGGCGCGGCCGCCCGCGGCGCCGCGAGGGGCAGGCGGGCGCGGGCGGCGAGCAGTTCCAGGTCCTCGCGCAGCGGGCGGGCGCCCAGGTGCGCGGCGACCAGGTGGGCCTCGCGCACCAGCTCGGCGGCCCGGTCGCGCCGGCCGCCCCGGGCGAGCAGCGCGTCCGCCCAGCGGTACCGGGCGCGCGCCAGCTCGTAGGGGCGCTCCAGCGGGCCGAGGGCGACCACGACCTCCGCCCAGCGGTCGGCGTCGTCACGGCCCTCGGCGCGGGCCGCCTCCGCCGCGACGAACAGCGCGTGCGCCTGCCACACCGGGACGTGGGTGGCGAGCCGGCGGGCGCAGGAGCGGATCAGCTCCAGCGCCTCGGTGCGGCCCTCCTCCGCGGCCGGCAGCCCGCGCGCCTCCGCCTCCGCCGTGGCGGCGACCAGCAGCAGCGGCCACGCGTACCGCTGGCTGCCGGTCGGGAAGCCGTCGCGCGCCGCCTCGGCCAGTCCGGCCCGTACGTCGGCGATGCGGCCCTGCGCGGCGGCGGCCCCCAGCCCGACCTGGGCCAGCGGCAGCAGGTACTGCATCATCGGGTCGTGCGTGCCGTAGGCCTCCCGGGCGAGCGCCAGGTGCTCGGCGGCGACGGACGCCTCCCCGCGGAACAGGGCGAGCTGGGCGCGCCTCAGGTGCGCCCCGCCGCGCGGCTTGGTGCTGTAGGCGATGCGCTGGAGCCGGCGTGCGCCCTCGCTCGCCTCGTCCCAGTGGCCGAGGGAGATCTGCGACTCGACCAGGTTGCAGAGCACCCAGCCCTCGTTGTCGCGCAGGCCGGACTCGCGGGAGTAGGCCAGCCCCTCCCGGGCGATCCGCACCGCGTCCCGGGAGCGCCCGACGGACTCCAGGCAGGAGGGGATGTTGACGTAGGCGCGTCCGGCCTCGTTGCGCACGCACAGCACGCGGGCGCGGTCGAGGACCGCGTGCATCTCCGCGAGGCCGGCCTCGATGTCGCCGGCGTCGACCATCAGCCCGCCGAGGGTGAGCCGGGCGTTGAGCTCGACGGGCTCGGTCCCGACGAGGCGGGCGTACTCCACGGCCCGCTCGGCCGCGGCGAGGCTCTCCGGGCCGGGGGCGTGCAGCATGCCCCAGCCGGCGGCCACGGCGAGGACCTTGGCGTGGACGGCGGACGGCGGCAGGCCCCGCACCAGTTCCTGCGCGGTCGCCAGCTCGGCCCAGCCGTCGCCCCGGCCGAGGTTCGACATCAGCCGGGACCGCTCCGTCCAGAACCAGGCGGCGCGCTGGGGGTCCTTGCCGGAGGTCTCGGCGGGGTCGCCCTCCTCGTCGAGGAGCCGCAGCGCCCGCTTGACGATCTTCAGGGCGCGTTCGCGTTCGCCGCAGAGCCGCGCGGCGACGGCCGCCTCGGCCAGCAGGTCCAGGTAGCGCAGGGGGGTCGTGTCGGGACAGCCGCACGCCGGATACGCCTCGGCGTAGTCGATGGGCCGCAGGGAGGCGCGTACGTCCGCGGGGACGTCGTCCCACAGCTCCATGGCCCGCTCCAGCAGCCGCAGTTGCTCGGCGTGCGCGTGGCGCTTGCGGGCCTCGACGGCGGCGCGCAGGACGACGGGCAGCGCCTTGGCGGCGTCGTGGGCGTGGTACCAGTAGCTGGCGAGGCGGGTGCTGCGCTCGTCGGCCCGTACGAGACCGGGGTCGGCCTCCAGCGCTTCGGCGCAGCGCCGGTTGAGGCGGGAGCGCTCGCCGGGCAGCAGGTCGTCGCTGACGGCCTCGCGCACCAGGGAGTGGCGGAAGCGGTAGCCCTCGCCGTCCGGCACGGCGAGCAGGATGTTGGCGTTGACCGCGGCGCGCAGCGCCTCGATGAGGTCGTCCTCGGGCAGCCGGGCGACGGCGGCCAGCAGGCCGTACTCCACCGTGGAGCCGCCCTCGGCGACGATCCTGGCGACCTTCTGGGCGTCCTCGGAGAGCCGCTCCACCCGGACCAGCAGCAGGTCGCGGAGGGACTCGCTGAGGCCGCCGCCGGGCTCGCAGCCGCTCTCCTGGCAGACGACGAGTTCCTCGACGAAGAAGGCGTTGCCGTCGGAGCGGCGGAAGATGTCGTCGACGAGGGCGGGCGCGGGTTCGGCGGCGAGGATGCCGGTGAGCTGGCGGTGGACCTCCGTGCGGGTGAACCGGGGCAGTTCGATGCGGCGCACGGTGCGCAGCCGGTCCAGCTCGGCGAGCAGGGGCCGCAGCGGGTGGCGGCGGTGGATGTCGTCGGCGCGGTAGGTGGCGACGACGACGAGCCGGCCGCGGTGCAGGGTGCGGAAGAGGTACGCGAGCAGGTGGCGGGTGGAGGCGTCGGCCCAGTGCAGGTCCTCCAGGGCCAGGACGACCGTGCGCTCGGCGGCGAGGCGCTCCAGCAGGCGCACGGTGAGCTCGAAGAGCCGGGCGGTGGAGTCCTCGCCGTACGGCTCCGGGCCGGCCGCGTCGCCCAGTTCGGGCAGCAGCCGGGCCAGCTCGCCCTCCTGGCCCTGCGCGGCGGCGGCGAGTTCGTCGGGCAGGGTGCGCCGCAGGGCGCGCAGCGCGGTCGAGAAGGGCGCGAACGGAAGGCCGTCCGCGCCGATCTCCACGCAGCCGCCGACGGCGACGACGGCGCCCTGGGCGCACGCCTCGCCGAGGAACTGCTCCAGCAGGCGCGTCTTGCCGACGCCCGCCTCGCCGCCGACGAGCAACGCCTGTGGCTCTCCCGCGGTGGCGCGGGAGAGCGCTTCGGTGAGGGCGGTCAACTCACCGGCCCGGCCGACGAATACGGGACTGACGGACCTGTTCTCCACGTCGCCGAGCATCGCACAGCCCTCCGGCAGGGGGGCACTGGATATCGGTGCGCCGGTCATGGCCCGGGGTCCCTCGCCCGTCAGGCCGCCGTCGTGTACCGGCCGTGGTCGGTGTTCACCCGCCCCTCGGAGGCATGGCCGCCGGATCGGCGGACGAGGGAGCGGCGGGCCTTGCGGGCGGCCCGGGCGAAATTGGCCAGTCGCTGGGCGTCGGCCTCGCGGAGGAGGTCGGCGTGGCGGGCCTGCTGGAGTTCGTAGGCGAACATCTGGTTCTCCCTGAGAGGTCGTGGCGTGTGGTGATGCCTCGACTCTCGTCCACCAGGGGGTGGGGCCGCATCGGGAGACTGCCGCATCTTGGGCGGTGCGGGGTCCTTAGGCGCGCTCATGAGGTCCTCAGCCGGGTGCGTAGGACTCCTGAGGCGCCCGCCCGATGCCGTGCGCGGGGCGGCTCTCAGGGGCGCTGTTCCCGTGCCGCGCGCCACTCGGGGGCGAGGACGGACCAGACCTCCATGTCGTGCCGTACGCCACGGTAGGGGTAGCTCTCGCGGAGCACGCCCTCCTTGGTCATGCCCAGCCGCTCGGCGACCCTGATGCTGGCGGTGTTGGCCGAGGAGACCTGCCACTCGACGCGGTGCAGGCCGCGCTCGAACACCGCCCAGTCGATCATGACGCGGACCGCGCGGGTGACCAGTCCGCGGCCGGCCGCCGACGGTTCCAGCCAGCAGCCGGCCTCGCAGGTGCCGGCGGCGGTGTCCATGAGGCGGAGCATGACGCCGCCGACCAGGGTGCCGTCGAGCCAGATGCCGAAGATGCGTCCGGTGTCGGCGGCGGCCTTGTCGGCGTACGCCTGGAGGAACGCGCGGGACGTCGCGAGGTCGGTGCAGACGGTCGGGAGCGCCACGTACCGCCCGATGTAGTCCCGGCCCCGGTCCATGTGGGCCAGGTACTCCCCGGCCTGCCACGGTTCCAGCGGACGCAGCTCGGCGCCGTCGTCACCCAGGGATATCGCGAACACGCTCCACGCCCTCCACCGCTATGGCACGAGCCGCCCGTCGTCGCTCGCGCGCTGCCACGGGATCTTCGCATGATCGGGATCGCGGCACTCGGGGTTTTCGATGCTGATGCGCGGCAGGACGCGGTCGAGCCAGGCCGGCAGCCACCAGTTGGCGCCGCCGAGCATGTGCATGAGGGCCGGGACGAGGAGCGTGCGCAGGACGAACGCGTCGAGGGCCACGGCGGCGGCCAGGCCGATGCCGAACATCGCGATGACCCGGTCGCCGGAGAGGACGAAGGCCAGGAACACCGCGATCATGATCACCGCGGCGGAGTTGATGACCCGGCTGGTCTCGGCCAGGCCGACCCGCACCGCCCGCCGGTTGTCGCCGGTCTCCAGCCACTCCTCGTACATCCGGCTGACCAGGAAGACCTGGTAGTCCATGGAGAGTCCGAAGAGCACCGACACCATGATCACCGGGAGGAACGGCTCGATGGGGCCCGCCCGGCCGAGGCCGAGCAGCTCGCTGCCGATCCCCCACTGGAAGATCGCGACGACGACCCCGAAGGCGGAGGCGACGGCTGCCACGTTCATCAGGGCCGCCTTCAGCGGGATCCCGATGGAGCGGAAGGCGAGCAGGAGCAGCAGGCAGCCCAGGGCGATGACGACGCCCACGAACAGCGGCAGCTTGCCGATGATGACCTGGGCGAAGTCGTCGTAGCCGGCGGTGACGCCGCCGACGTACACCTCGAGGGAGGTGCCCCGCTCGGCGGTCGGCAGCACCTCGTCGCGCAGCCGGTCGACGAGGTCGCTGGTCTGGCGGGACTGCGGGGCGGTCTCGGGTACGACGGTGAGGACCGCGGTGTTGCCGCTGCCGCTGTACGTCACCGGGCCGACCGACTCGATGCCGCCGGTGGCGCGCAGGGCGTCGGGCAGCGTGGTGAGGGCGAGCCGGTCGTCGGCGCCGTCGAGCTCGGCGACGAGGGTCAGGGGGCCGTTGACGCCGGGGCCGAAGCCGTCGGCGAGCAGGTCGTAGGCCTGGCGCGTGGTGGAGGCGGCGGGGTTGTTGCCCTGGTCGGAGGTGCCGAGGTGGAGACCGAACGTGGGCAGGGCGAGGACCACCATGACGACGGCGGCGACGGCGCCGAGCAGCTTGGGGTGGCGCTCGACGAACGCGGACCAGCGGGCGGCGAACCCGGTCGGCAGCTCGGGCTCGGGCCCGTGCTCGGCGAGCCGGGCGCGCTCGCGGCGTGACAGGGCGCGCATGCCGATGAAGGACAGCAGCGCGGGCAGCAGTGTCACGGACGCGGCGACGGTGAGGACGACGGTGAGGGAGGCCGCGATGGCGACGCCGTTGAGGAAGCCGAGGCGCAGTATCAGCATGCCCAGCAGCGCGATGCAGACGGTGGCGCCGGCGAAGACGACGGCCCGGCCGGTGGTGGCGACGGCGTTCCGGGCGGCTTCGGCCACGGGGAGGCCGCGCTTGAGGCCCTTGCGGTGCCGGGTGACGATGAACAGCGCGTAGTCGATGCCGACGCCGAGGCCGATGAGCATGCCCAGCATGGGCGCGAAGTCGGCGACGGTCATGACGTGGCCCAGCAGCCCGATGCCCGCGTAGGCGGTGCCGACGCTCACCAGGGCGGTGGCGATCGGCAGCAGGCTGGCGGCGAGGGAGCCGAAGGCGAGGAAGAGGACCACGGCGGCGACGGCGACGCCGACGATCTCGGCGGTGTGGGAGGCCGGTGCCTCGGTGAGCGCGACGGCGCTGCCGCCGAGCTCCACCTGTACGCCGTCGGTCGCGGCGGCGCGGGCGGTGTCGACGACGGCCTGGATCCGGTCGGGCGGGATCTCGTCGGCGGGCCGGTCGAAGGCGACCGTGGCGTAGGCGGTGCGGCCGTCCTCGCTGATCCGGCCGGGCTCGTGGACCGGGGCCGACGGGCCGGGTCCGGCGGAGGTGCCGGCGGTGCCGGCCGCGGGGGTGCCCGCCGGTGCGGTGGCGGGGCCGGCGGGGTCGTACGGGGTGGTGACGGAGGCGACGCCGGGCAGTTCGGCGATGTCGTCGAGCACCGTGCTCATGCGGTCCTGGACCGCGGCGGCGCGGACGCTGCCCCGCTCGGTGTGCCAGACGACGGTGTCGCGGTCACCGCCCTGCCCGCGGAAGTTCTCCTCGAGGAGCGCCGCGGCGCGGCCGGACTCGGTGCCGGGGACCTCGTAGTCGTTGGAGTACGCGGAACCGGCGATACCGGAGGCCACCGTGACGCCGACCAGGGCGGAGAGCCAGAGCAGGACGGCGGTGAGGCGGTGCGTGACGCACCAACGGGCGAGGGCTGCCAACGGGTGTGCTCCCTGGGTGGTTCGTGCTCCTTATCGGGAACTGCCCGTAAAGAACGCATGACCTACGTACCGCCACTCTGGCAGCCTAAAGTGATCCTTTGTCCTTTTCGTGGCGATACTCACACCGCTCACCGTGACGGTGCGCGCAAGCTCGGGCCAGAACTTCGGTGGCGGGCTCACGCGCACCGCGACCGGTCAGCCGGAGACGGAGGGGCGCCCGTTCTCGATGTGCCCCATCAGCCGGCGCCGGAAGCCGTCGGGGCCGGTGACCTCGACGTCGTACCAGCCGTGGGCGTCCGCGGCGGAGTGCACCACCGTGCGGCCGCGGCCGGGCTTGACGGTGACCCTGCGGGTCCAGCCGGCCAGGTCGGCCTCGTCGACGTAGCCGAGCGGGCGGACGGTGAAGGTGACCGGCCCGCTCCCGGTGGCGGCCAGGGTCAGGTGCAGGTCGCGCTCGTGCGGGTCGATGCGCGAGGTGACCTGGGCGGCGCCCGTCGCCCTGCCGGCGAACTCGCGGCGGAAGCCGTTGGGTCCGGTGATCGTGAAGCGGTACGCGTCGCCGGCGAGGGGCACCGTCCACTGCGCGGAGCCCCGCACGTCCAGGTGCTGCGGGGCGGCGAACTCGCCCGCGTACGGGTACAGCGCCAGGGGTACGTGCGCGGTGCCCGTGTTGCTGAGCGTGACGGCGACGGCCCCGTCCCGGAGGCGTGCGTGCGCGTCCGGCTGGTAGGGCAGGGGCCGCGCGGGCCGGGTGCCGGGCTCCTGGACGGGCATGTGCTGCGCCTGCGGCGGTTGCGGGCGCCAGCGGCCGGTGAACGGGGGGACGGCGCCGGGCCGCTCCACCTCCGGCTGCGGACGTCCGCGCCGGAAGTCGAACGCGGACGTCAGGTCGCCGGTGACGCGGCGCCGCCACGGGGTGATCTGGGGCTCGGCCACACCGGTCCACCTCTCCAGGAAGCGGATCACCGAGGTGTGGTCGAAGACCTCCGAGCAGACGTGGCCGCCGACGGTCCACGGCGAGACGACGAGCAGCGGCACCCGGATGCCCAGCCCGGTGGGCAGCCCCTTCCACCGCTCGTCCGGGTCGTCGGCGGGCGGCACCGGCGGCGGCACGTGGTCGAAGAAGCCGTCGTTCTCGTCGTAGTTGATCAGGACGACGGTGTGCCGCCAGACGTCGGGGTGCGAGCCCAGGGCGTCGAGCACCTTGTGCACGAGGGTCGCGGAGGCGATCGGGGAGGACGCGCCGGGGTGCTCGGAGTCGGCCGCGGAGGGGACGAGGTAGGAGACCTCGGGGAGGGTCCCCGCGGCGACGTCGGCCCGGAAGGCGTCGGCGAGGGTACCGGTCCCGACCCGGCGCAGCCCGCGCTCGAACAGCGACCGCTCCCGGTCGTCCAGCGTGGCCACACCGTCCTCCAGGGCGGCCAGGAGCCGGGCCCGCTCGGCGGCGTCCCCGGTCTCGCGCACGGCCGCGTAGAAGGACTCCATGTAGGTGTGGCCGCCGGTCGCGGCGAGGGCCTTGCGGGCGATCTTCTTGAAGGTGGTGAAGAACTCGATGTTGTTGTCGGTGAAGTTCTCCCACTCCGTGTACGTCTTCCACGTCCGGCCCGCCTTCTCCAGGCGCTCGGCGTAGGTCGGCCACGGGTAACCGGGGTGGGTCCCCTCCGCGTACGCGGCGTTGGTCACGGCCCGGCTGCCGTCGGCCTCGTACCCCGTCCAGCCGCTCCACAGGTGGTTGCGGTTGGGGCTGGTGGAGGTGTGGACCGACGAGTGGTAGGCGTCACAGATGGTGAAGGTGTCGGCGAGCTCGTAGTGCAGCGGGAGGTCGCGGCGGTCGTAGTACGCCATCGTCGCGGCGGTCTTCGCCGGGACCCAGCCGTCCATCCAGCCGTCCCGCCAGGCCCTGGCGCCGCCGCCCCAGGAGTGGTCGAGGTCGCCGATGTACTGGAGGTCCTTCCGCTGCGCCTCGGCCGCGTCCCGGACGGGGAAGGGCAGGACGGTGCGGCCGAGCGGCCCGGGCTGCTCGAACACCGTCCTGCCGGAGGGAAGTTCGACGGCGTTGCGGTCGCCGAACCCCCGGACGCCGCGCAGGGTGCCGAAGTAGTGGTCGAAGGAACGGTTCTCCTGCATCAGGATCACCACGTGCCTGACCGCCCGCAGCCCGCCGGCCGGCGCGGGGGCCGCCATCGCGGCCCGCAGCGAGGGCGGCAGCAGCGATCCGGCCGCGGCGGCGCCGAGGGCGCCCCCGCCCAGCGCGAGCATCCTTCGGCGCGACACGTCCCGCTGCCGCGAAATGTCCGGTGACAAGCTCGACCTCCCGTCGACGCCCCAATGGTTCGCCTGCGATCCATTGGGTGGTACGGGCCGGACGGTAATGAGACCGGATGTCGGCCGGAAGACCTGGCGACGACGGAGGGGTGAATGTCCATGGGGCCGCGCGGGAAGTCCAAGTGTTCCGTCCGCCTTCGACCCGTGTCGCCCGGGAATGTCACCGGCGGGTGATGGCCACTCCACGCCATGTGGGCATGAGCCGTGGAAGCGGGGGCAGAAGCACCTTCGCTCCCCCCACGGGACGACCCCCGGCCCCCGCCACCCTCCCCCCCCGGTGGCGGGAGCGCCGGACCACGGCTCGGCCCCCGCACCCGAACTTCCGGGTGCGGGGGCCGAGCACTGCGGTGCGGGACCCGGCGTCAGCCCTCGACGCCGAGCTTCTCCAGGATCAGCTCACGCACGCGAGCGGCGTCCGCCTGGCCACGGGTGGCCTTCATGACCGCGCCGACCAGAGCGCCGGCCGCGGCGATCTTGCCTCCGCGGATCTTGTCCGCGACGGCGGCGTTGGCGGCGATCGCCTCGTCCACCGCGGCGCCCAGCGCGCCCTCGTCCGAGACGACCTTCAGGCCGCGCTTCTCGACGACGGTGTCCGGGTCGCCCTCGCCCGCGAGCACGCCCTCGATGACCTGGCGGGCCAGCTTGTCGTTGAGGTCGCCGGACGCGACGAGCTCGGTCACCCGGGCCACCTGCGCCGGGGTGATGGGCAGCGCGTCGAGCGACGTGCCCGACTCGTTGGCGTTGCGGGCCAGTTCGCCCATCCACCACTTGCGGGCCTGGTCGGCCGGGGCGCCCGCCTCGGTCGTGGCGACGATCAGGTCGACCGCGCCCGCGTTGAGGATGGACTGCATGTCGTGCTCGGAGACGCCCCACTCCTCGCGCAGCCGGTTGCGGCGCACGCGCGGCAGCTCGGGCAGCCCCCGGCGGAGCTCCTCGACCCATTCGCGGGACGGGGCCACGGGCACGAGGTCGGGCTCCGGGAAGTACCGGTAGTCCTCGGCCTCCTCCTTCACCCGGCCGGACGTCGTGGAACCGTCGTCCTCGTGGAAGTGACGGGTCTCCTGGATGATCGTGCCGCCCGCGTTCAGCACACCGGCGTGGCGGCCGATCTCGTACCGCACGGCCCGCTCCACCGAACGGAGGGAGTTGACGTTCTTCGTCTCCGAGCGCGTACCGAACTTCTCGGTGCCGTGCGGGCGCAGCGACAGGTTCACGTCGCAGCGCATCTGGCCCATCTCCATGCGGGCCTCGGACACGCCGAGCGCCTTGATGAGCTCGCGCAGCTCGGCGACGTACGCCTTGGCGACCTCGGGGGCGCGCTCGCCGGCGCCGGTGATCGGCTTGGTGACGATCTCGATCAGCGGGATGCCGGCGCGGTTGTAGTCCAGCAGCGAGTGCGAGGCGCCGTGGATGCGGCCGGTCGCACCACCCACGTGGGTGGACTTGCCGGTGTCCTCCTCCATGTGGGCGCGCTCGATCTCCACGCGGAAGACCTCGCCGTCCTCCAGCTGGACGTCCAGATAGCCGTTGAAGGCGATCGGCTCGTCGTACTGCGAGGTCTGGAAGTTCTTCGGCATGTCCGGATAGAAGTAGTTCTTCCGGGCGAAACGGCACCATTCGGCGATCTCGCAGTGGAGCGCGAGGCCGATCTTGATGGCGGACTCGACGCCGACCGCGTTGACGACCGGGAGCGAGCCGGGCATGCCGAGGCAGGTGGGGCAGGTCTGCGAGTTGGGCTCGGCGCCCAGCTCGGTCGAACAGCCGCAGAACATCTTGGTCCTGGTGCCGAGTTCGACGTGCACCTCGAGCCCCATGACGGGGTCGTAGGCGGCGAGGGCGTCCTCGTACGACACCAGCTCAGTGATGACGGTCACGGTGAAACTTTCCCTCTCAGCCGAACAGGACGTCGTCGTCGCCGACGCGCTTCAGCTCGCGCACCAGGATGGCGAGGCCGGTCGCGATCGCGGCGGCCGACACGACGGCGTCGAGCAGCAGCAGCGTGTCGCTCTCGCCACGCGCCTTGCGGGCCTGCTTGATGACGCTGAGCGCGCCGAAGGCGGTGGTGCCGATGGACAGATACGTTCCGGCCCGGGACTTCCTGAAGCCCTTGGCCTTGGTCAGTGCGCTCACAGCGACGGAGCCTCCTCCAGCAGCGGGTGGCCCCAGCGTGCCACGAAGGCGGCCTCGACGGCCGCGCCGACCTTGTACAGCCGGTCGTCCTTCATGGCGGGGGCGATGATCTGCAGACCGACCGGCAGGCCGTCCTCCGGCGCCAGGCCGCAGGGCAGCGACATGGCGGCGTTGCCGGCCAGGTTGGTCGGGATGGTGCACAGGTCGGCGAGGTACATCGCCATCGGGTCGTCGGCGCGCTCGCCGATCGGGAAGGCGGTGGTCGGCGTCGTCGGGGAGACGATCACGTCGACCTGCTCGAAGGCCTTCTCGAAGTCTCGCGTGATCAGCGTCCGCACCTTCTGGGCGCTGCCGTAGTACGCGTCGTAGTAGCCGGAGCTGAGCGCGTACGTACCGAGCATGATGCGGCGCTTGACCTCGTCGCCGAAGCCGGCCTCACGGGTGAGCGCGGTGACGTCCTCGGCGGACTTCGTGCCGTCGTCGCCGACCCGCAGGCCGTAGCGCAGGCCGTCGAACCGGGCGAGGTTGGAGGAGCACTCCGAGGGCGCGATCAGGTAGTACGCCGACAGCGCCAGGTCGAAGGACGGGCAGTCGAGCTCGACGATCTCGGCGCCCAGCTCCTTCAGGAGCTCCACGGACTCGTCGAACCGCTGGACGACACCGGCCTGGTAGCCCTCGCCGCGGAACTGCTTGACGACGCCGACGCGCATGCCCCGCACCGAGCCGTTGCGCGCGGCCTCGACGACCGGCGGGACCGGCGCGTCGATGGACGTGGAGTCCATCGGGTCGTGGCCCGCGATGGCCTCGTGCAGCAGCGCCGCGTCCAGCACGGTCCGCGCGCAGGGCCCGCCCTGGTCGAGGCTGCTGGAGAACGCCACCATGCCGTAGCGGGAGACGCCGCCGTACGTCGGCTTGACGCCGACCGTGCCGGTGACGGCGGCGGGCTGGCGGATGGAGCCGCCGGTGTCGGTGCCGATGGCGAGCGGCGCCTCGTACGACGCGAGCGCCGCGCTGGAGCCGCCTCCCGACCCGCCCGGGATCCGGGTCAGGTCCCAGGGGTTGCCGGTCGGCCCGTAGGCGCTGTTCTCGGTGGAGGACCCCATGGCGAACTCGTCCATGTTGGTCTTGCCGAGGATGACCACGTCGGCGGCGCGCAGCTTCGTCACGAGCGTCGCGTCGTACGGCGGGAGCCAGCCCTCCAGGATCTTCGAGCCGACGGTGGTCGGCATGTCCCGGGTGGTGAAGATGTCCTTGAGCGCGAGCGGTACGCCGGCGAGCGGACCGAGCTTCTCGCCCCTGGCCCGCTTCTCGTCGACGGCGCGGGCCTGCGCGAGGGCGCCCTCGCGGTCGACGTGCAGGAAGGCGTGCACCTTCTCCTCGACCGCCTCGATCCGGGCCAGGTGGGCCTCGGTGACCTCGACCGCGGTGAGCTCGCCGGAGGCGATCTTCTCCGCGACCTCGGCGGCGGTGAGCTTGATGCAGCTCTCGATGGTGTTCTTGGCCGTCATGTCAGTCCTCCCCCAGGATCTGCGGCACCTTGAAACGCTGCTGCTCCTGCGCGGGCGCGCCGGAGAGCGCCTGCTCGGGGGTGAGCGAGGGACGGACCTCGTCCGCGCGCATGACGTTGGTCAGCGGCAGCGGGTGGGAGGTCGGGGGTACGTCTTGGTCGGCGACCTCGGAGACGCGGGCGACCGCGCCGATGATGTCGTCGAGCTGTCCGGCGAAGTGGTCGAGCTCTTCGTCCTTCAGCTCAAGACGTGCCAGCCGGGCGAGGTGGGCGACCTCCTCGCGCGTGATGCCAGGCATGCAGCGATCCTCAGGGGTGAGTGTGATGGTTTTGGCCCAATCCTATGGGTCGGGGCGCGCTACCCGTTAAACGGTTTGCCCCGGGGCCCTGTCGGCCGCCACCCGCCGGCCGGCGCAGGCCCGCCCCCGCGAGGGCCGGCGGCGACGGGCAGGCCCCGCACCCCCAAGCCGCCGCCCGGGGCAGACGAGCCGACCAGGCCGTGCCCCCCCACCGAGCCGCGGACGGCATCCGGCCGGGGGCGGGGCAGGGTCGCCCCTCCAGGGACCGCCGGCGACGGGCAAGCCCTCATACCCCGAAGCCGCCGGCCGAAGCACACAAGCCGACCAGGCGGTGCCCCCCACCGAGCCGCAGACGGCGTCCGGCCGGGGGTGGGGCCGTGCAGGGTCGCCCCCGCAGGGGTTGGCGGCAAGGGGTGGGCTCCCTTACCTGTGACCCATGGCCGCCGGCCCCGAGGAGGTGAGCCCGGAGGGGCCCCGCCCCACCACCCGCCGGGCGCGACCGCCGCCCACCGGCCCGCACCCGGGCGCGAACGGGCACCGCCTCGGGGCACCGGAGCAAGGCACCGTCCTGGCCCGCTGTGCCCACCCTCCCCCAAGCTCTCGGCTCCGCTCGAGCAGGGGGGACCCCCATCGCCCCAGCGGGACGAATGCCCACAACGGGTAACCAGCCATGTGGGGCACGACGGAGGGAACCGCCGCCCACCGGCCCTCTGCGCCCACCCGTCACCCCGATGGACGGGCGACGTGCCCACCACGGAGGCGCGCCACCCGTGGCGCACCGGGCAGGGGGCGCCGCCCGGGGCGGCCCGCCGGGTGCTCGTCCCGTTACTGCACCACCTGGTCCGCGTCCTGCGGGGCCGGCGGGAGCTCGCGCGGCGGGCGGTGCCAGCCGGCCTCGCCGCGGGCGCGGAGCCACGCCGTCGTCTCGGCGGGCGGCATCGCCGCGGCGACCAGCCATCCCTGGACCGCGTCGCAGCCGAGGTCCCTCAGCCGCTCCCAGGTCTCGTCGTCCTCCACGCCCTCGGCGACCACGAGCAGGCCGAGCGAGTGGGCGAGGTCCACGGTGCAGCGGACGATCTCGGCGTCCTCGTTGTCGACCGCCAGCCGCGCCACGAACGAGCGGTCGATCTTCAGCTCGCTCACCGGGAGGCGGCGCAGGTGGACCAGGGACGAGTAGCCGGTGCCGAAGTCGTCGAGGGACATCTTGACGCCGTGCCCGGTGAGCCCGGCCAGGGTGTCGGCGGCGCGCTCCGGGTCCTCCAGCAGGACGTGCTCGGTTATCTCGAGCTGGAGGGCGCCGGCAGGCACCCCGTGGCGGGCCAGGCGCGCGGCGACCGCGCCCGCGAAGCCGGGGGTGTGGACGTCGCGGGGCGAGACGTTCACGGCGACGGGGACGTTCAGGCCCTGGGCGCGCCACTTGGCGACCTGGCCGAGGGCCGTCTCCAGCACGTACTCGGTGAGGTGCGGCATCAGGCCGGAGGACTCGGCGATGGCGATGAACTCGTCGGGCGGGACCTTGCCGCGCTCGGGGTGCACCCAGCGCACCAGCGCCTCCAGCCCGGCGACGTGCCCGTCGAAGCGGACCTTCGGCTGGTAGTGCAGTTCGACGTCGCCGGCGTCCAGGGCGCGCCGCAGGTCGCCCAGGAGCCCGAGGCGGTCGGGGGTGTTGGAGTCGCGCTTCGACTCGTAGACCTCGACGCCGGTGCGGTCGCGCTTGGCCTGGTACATGGCGACGTCCGCCCGCTGGAGCAGCCCTTCGGCGTCCAGCGCGTGGTCGGGGAAGACGGCGACGCCGGCGCTGGCCTCCAGGACGAGGGTCAGCCCGTCGAGGTCGAGCGGCGAGGAGAGTTCGGCGGCGAGCTGCCGGGCCACCCGCTGGGCGCTGGTCGTGGAGTCGGCGACCGGCAGGAGCACGGCGAACTCGTCGCCGCCGAGCCGGGCGGCCTCCGCGCCGCGCGGCAGCGCCAGCCGCAGCCGGTCGGCGATCTGGAGCAGCAGCCGGTCGCCCGCCAGGTGACCGAGCGTGTCGTTGACCGACCGGAAGCGGTCGAGGTCGATCAGCACCAGGGCCGCCCTGACGCCCTCGCCCTCGGCCTCCTCCAGCGCGGACCAGGTCCGCTCCAGCAGCCACTGGCGGTTGGGCAGCCCGGTCAGCGGGTCGCGCAGTTGTTCCTCCGCCCGCGCGCGGGCGATCCAGAGCGTGGAGTCCAGGGCGATCAGCGGTACGGCGAACAGCGGCAGCATCACGGGCAGGGCGACCGCGACGACGCAGATCAGCGGCGCGATGCCGAGCAGTGCGACGGCCACGAGCCCCTGGCGCAGCAGCGCCGTCCGGGCGGCGGTGGGCAGCCCGCCGATCTGCGGGGCGAGGGTGTACCACAGCAGCAGCCGGGTCACCACCAGGTACGCGGTCGCCGCCAGGGTCACCTCCGGCACGGCCTCGATCCCCCATTCGAGGGGCCGCCACGGCTGTTCGACCGTCGGTACGTCGCCGAAGGCGGCGAGGACGAGCGCCGCGGCCCCGATGCCGAGGATGTCCGCCGCGCCGTGCAGCAGGCCCTGCCGCCAGCGGTGCCGCCGCGCCGCGCCGACCAGGACGACCACGGCGAGGCTGACCAGGCCGGCGGGCACCCAGCCGTACAGCAGCAGCACGGCCAGGGTGAGCGCGGCGCCCGAGCCGGTGCCGCCCCACCAGCGGTCGCGGCCGAGCGCGACGAGGTGGCCGACGATGACGCCGGTGAGGACGGCGAGCGACCAGCCGGCCGTGGAGCCGGGGAAGAGTGCGTGGCCGCCGCTCACGGCGCCGTGCAGACCGGCGGTGAGGACGAGGGCGGCGACGGCCAGGACGACGTTCGGGAGCCTGGAGGCGATGCCCGTGCGGGCCGCGTACGCACGCGGCCGTGAGACCGGGGCGGCACTCTCGGTCGGTTTCATTCCGTCCCTCTCACAGCCGGCGGTGCCGTTGCCACGCGTTGACCCGTCGTCGTGCCGGCCCGGCCGGAATCAGTCCCCGGCCGGGCACGACAGGCGCCGTCTCAACAGTAGGCCGCTGAGGGCTTCGACGGGCAGCGCTCTACTGGTCTTGCCCGAATGCGACCCGGCCACCCTTATCCATCTGGTATGCGCCGAACGGGTGACCCCGAAGTGGCTCTACCCGGCCTGCTGTTCGAGCGGTACGGCCACCTCGCGCGCCGCGTCAGCACCCTGTTCGAGCAGCACACGGAAGCCGTCCTCGTCCAGAACCGGAACCTTCAGCTGCATCGCCTTGTCGTACTTCGACCCAGGGTTGTCACCAACAACTACGAAGGCGGTCTTCTTCGAAACGGAACCGGTCACTTTCGCTCCGCGGCTCTGCAGGGCCTCTTTTGCGCCATCCCTGGTGTGGTCCTGCAGGGTGCCGGTGACGACGACGGTCAACCCCTCCAGGGGGCGCGGCCCTTCGTCCCCGCCCGAGCCCTCCTCCTCCATGCGGACGCCGGCCGCCCGCCACTTGCGCAGGATCTCCCGGTGCCAGTCCACCTCGAACCACTGCTTCAGCGAGGCCGCGATGGTGGGGCCGACCCCCTCGACCGCGGCCAGCTCCGCCTCGCTCGCCTGCTCGATCCGGTCGATCGAGCGGAACTCGCGCGCCAGTGCCTCCGCCGCCACGGGACCGACATGACGGATCGACAGACCGGTGATGATCCGCGCCAGCGGCCGCTCCTTGGCCGCCGCGATGTTCTCCAGCATCGCCAGCGCGTTCTTGCGCGGCTCGCCCTGCTGGTTGGCGAAGATCGTGACGATCTTCTCCTCGCCCGTCTTCGGGTCGCGCTTGGGCAGGCCGCTGTCCTGGTCCAGCACGTACGCCTTGATGGGCAGCAGCCGCTCGATGGTCAGGTCGAACAGGTCGCCCTCGTCCACCAGCGGGGCCTCGGCGGGCTCCAGGGGCTTGGTCAGCGCGGCCGCCGCCACGTAGCCGAAGTTCTCGATGTCCAGGCACTTGCGGCCGGCCAGGTAGAACAGGCGCTCACGCAGCTGCGCCGGGCAGGTGCGGCCGTTGGGGCAGCGCAGGTCGACGTCGCCCTCCTTCATCGGCCGCAGCGGCGTCCCGCACTCGGGGCACTCGGCGGGCATGACGAACTCCCGCTCCGTACCGTCCCGCAGGTCGGCGACGGGCCCGAGGATCTCCGGGATGACGTCACCGGCCTTGCGCAGCACCACGGTGTCCCCGATGAGGACGCCCTTGGCCTTCACCACGTCCTGGTTGTGCAGGGTGGCGAACTCCACCTCCGACCCGGCGACCGTGACCGGCTCCACCTGCGCGTACGGCGTCACCCGGCCCGTCCGGCCCACACCCACCCGGATGTTGACCAGCTTGGTGTTGACCTCCTCCGGCGCGTACTTCCACGCGATCGCCCATCGCGGCGCCCGCGAGGTGGAGCCGAGCCGGCCCTGGAGCGGGATCTCGTCGAGCTTCACGACCACGCCGTCGATCTCGTGCTCCACCGAGTGGCGGTTCTCGCCGAAGTACGCGATGAACTCCCGCACGCCCGCGATGCCGTCGACCACCTTGTTGTGCCGGGCAGTCGGCAGCCCCCACTCGCGCAGCAGGTCGTACGCCTCGGACAGCCGGGCGATCTCCAGGCCGTCCCGCGCGCCGATGCCGTGCACCACCATGTGGAGCGGGCGGGTGGCGGTGACCTTCGGGTCCTTCTGGCGCAGCGAACCGGCCGCCGCGTTGCGCGGGTTGGCGAAGGGCTTGTCACCGGCCTCGACCAGGCGGGCGTTCAGCTCCTCGAACTTCTCCATCGGGAAGTAGACCTCGCCGCGGATCTCGACGAGATCCGGGATCCGGTCGCCCCTCAGCCGGTCCGGCACGTCCGAGATCGTGCGGATGTTCGGGGTGATGTCCTCGCCCGTGCGGCCGTCGCCCCGCGTCGCCGCGCGCGTGAGGCGGCCCTTCTCGTACGTCAGGTTGACCGCGAGACCGTCGACCTTCAGCTCGCACAGGAAGTGGTACGCGGAGGTGCCGACCTCCTTGGCGACGCGGTCCGCCCAGCCGTCCAGCTCCTCGTCGTCGAAGGCGTTGTCCAGCGACAGCATCCGCTCCCGGTGCTGGACGGCCGTGAACTCCGTCGCGTACGAACCGGCGACCTTCTGGGTCGGCGAGTCCGGCGTGCGGAGCTCCGGGTACTCCTCCTCCAGGGCCTCCAGCGAGCGCAGCAGCCTGTCGAACTCGGCGTCGCTGACGACCGGCTGGTCCTTCACGTAGTACCGGAAGCGGTGCTCCTCGACCTGCTCGGCCAGCTGCGCGTGCTTGTCCCGTGCCTCCGCCGGCACGACGTCCTGCTGTTCGACAGCCACCGTCTTTCCTCCCGTTACTGACGTCACTCAGGGTTGTCCGCGAGCGATCTCGCCGCCTTGACGCAGTGGGCGAGCGCGGCACGGGCGTACGCGGGCGAGGCACCCGCCAGCCCGCACGACGGGGTGACCACCAGCGACTCGGCGAGAGTCCCCGGATTCAGCCCCAGCCTGCGCCACAGCGTCCTGACACCCATGACGCTACCGGCAGGGTCTGACAATGGAACGTCGGTCGACTCGACCACGCCCACCAAGAGCCTCGTGCCTCCCTCGACCGCCTCGCCGATCTGTTCCTCGTCACGTTCCGTGAGCAGGCCGAAATCGAACGAGATGCCTGCCGCGCCCGCGCGGCGCAGCAGCGCGAACGGCACATCCGGGGCGCACGAGTGCACGACCACGGGGCCGTGGCCCTCGTTCACCGCCATGACGTCCCGCAGCGCGCTCTCCACGACCTGCCGGTCCACGGCGCGGTACGTGCGGTAGCCGCTCGCGGTCCGCACGCGTCCCTGGAGCACCGCCGTCAGCGACGGCTCGTCGAGCTGGAGCACCACCCGGGCACCGGGGATCCGGCGCCGCACCTCCGCGAGGTGGGCGCGCAGCCCCTCCGCCAGCGAGGCCGCCAGGTCCCGGCAGGCGCCGGGGTCGCCGAGGGCCGCCTCGCCGCCGCGCAGCTCCAGGGCGGCGGCCAGCGTCCACGGCCCCACGGCCTGGACCTTCAGGAGGCCCTCGTACCCCTGGGTGAACTCCTCCAGGGCGTCGAGGTCCTCCCCCATCCACGACCGGGCCCGCCGGGTGTCGCGGCCCGGCCGGTCGCTGATCCGCCAGCCGCTCGGCTCGACGTGCGCGTACATCTCCACCAGCAGGCCGATGGTCCGCCCGATCATGTCGGCGCCCGGGCCGCGCGCGGGCAGCTCCGCCAGGTGCGGGAAGTCCTCGAAGGTGCCGGTGACGGCCTTGGCGGCCTCCCGGGCGTCGCCGCCCGGCATGGACCCGATCCCGGTGGCCGGGCCCCAGCTGAAGTCGTCGTCGCTCATCGTCCGGGCCGCACCGTCAGGTCGTTGATCTCCGCGTCGCGCGGCAGGTCGATGGCGGTCAGGATCGCCGTGGCGACCGACTCCGGGTCGATCCAGCGGGACGCGTCGTACTCCTTGCCCTCCTGCTGATGCACCTTGGCCTGCATGGGGCTGGCCGTGCGGCCCGGGTAGACGGACGTCACGCGGACGCCCGCCGCGTGTTCCTCCTGCCGCAGCGAGTCGGCCAGCGCCTTGAGGCCGTGCTTGGAGGCGGCGTAGGCGGACCACTCGGCGTGCGCGTTCAGCCCGGCGCCGGAGTTCACGAACACCACGTGCCCCTGGGAGACCCGCAGCTGCGGCAGGAGGAGCCGGGTCAGCTCGGCGGGCGCGACGAGGTTCACGTCCAGCTGGCTGCGCCAGGCCTTGGTGGTGAGGTCGCCGACCCGCCCGAGGTCGACGACGCCCGCGACGTGCAGCAGCGAGTCGAGCCGGTCGGGCAGGGTCTGGTGGGAGAAGGCCCAGGAGAGCCGGTCGGGATTGGCGAGGTCGCCGACGAGGGTGCGGGCGCCCGGGTAGGCGCCGGCCAGCTCCTTGGCGCGTCCGGCGTCACGGGCCAGCAGGACGAGGTCGTCGCCCCGCTCGTGCAGGCGGCGGGCGACGGCCGCGCCGATGCCGGAACCCGCCCCGGTGATCATGTGTGTAGCCATACGGCCATGCTCGCATCCGTACGGCGGCTACCGGATCCCGGCGCTCTCCTCCAGGTACGCGAGGGCCGACACGCCGTCCTCCGCGAAGAACACCAGGTCCGTGAGCGGCAGCGGCAGGAACCCCTCGGCCTCCATGCGCCGGAACTGCTCCTTGAGCCCGTCGTAGAACCCGGCCGCGTTCAGCAGCACCACGGGCTTGGTGTGCTTGCCGTGCTTCTTCAACTCCAGGATCTCGGTCGCCTCGTCGAGGGTGCCGGTCCCGCCCACCATGATCACGACCGCGTCCGACCGGGCGAGCATCAGCGCCTTCCGCTCGGCGAGGTCCTTCGCGAACACCATCTCGTCGGCCCCGGCCCGCGCCTTGGCCGCCAGGAAGTCCACGGACACCCCGACGAGCCGTCCGCCCGCCTCCTGGACCCCGTCGGCCACCACCTTCATCAGACCGGTGTCGCTGCCGCCCCACACCAGGCAGTGGCCCGCCTTGCCGAGCAGCCCGGCGAACTCCCGCGCGGGCACGGTGTACCGGTCGTCGAGATCGGCGGCGGAGAGGAAGACACAGATGTTCATGGCGCAACCGTACGGGGAATCCCCTGCCGGGCCCGCCCGTTGTACCGGCCATGACGACGGGACACCGCATCACCATCGAGCAGGGCACCGACCACGTACGGGTCGTCCACGACGGCCACCTGATCGCCGAGAGCCGGCGGCCGCTCGTCCTGCGCGAGACGGGCTGCCCGGTGCGGTACTACCTGCCCGCCGAGGACGTCCGCACGGAGCTGCTGACGGCCTCGGACACCCACACGTACTGCCCGTTCAAGGGAACGGCGTCCTACTGGTCGCTGCCCGGCGCGAAGGACGCGGTGTGGGCGTACCCCGACCCCAAGCCCGAGGTCGCCGGGATCAAGAACCACCTCTGCTTCTACGAGACCGAAGTGGCGTGACGGCCACCGGGCCCCCGCCCGGCCGGTTCACCTCCCCTCCCCCTCGCCCCGCCCGGTCCCCCCGACCGGCACCTCCGCGGACCAGAACGCGGACCGGACGTTGGGGGTGGGGATCTCCCCCAGGGGGTAGGCGGGGCCGTTGGGCACGGAGGTGGGCTCGGCGACGTCGGACTTGGTCACGCAGGGGGTGGCGACCTCGAAGAACGCCTGGCCCGCGTGACCGAAGATGAGGCTAATGCCGAACCCCTCGGGCGATCGCGCGAAGATCGCGGGCCTTTCCTCACTCGCCCGCACAGCCGTGACGATGTACCCCCTATTTTTCCAGTAGCGCTCAACTACGCCCAGAAAAGCGCCCCGGCGCTGTGGTGACACAATGGTCATGATCTTTCTGCGGCGCGACACATCACAACTCCCGGTCGTCGTTACGTGATGAGCCCAAACAACCTCCGGGACCACTGCCCCAATGGTTGCGTCCAACATGGCATCAGCGTGCTCTGCGGCAGCCTGCATGTTCATCCGTTCTTCCATTCCACCCTTCTCGCTGGCGCCCGTCGCTGCGCAGCCCGATACGAGCACCACCACAGCGCCCCACAAAGCCAACCGCCTCATGAGCATCACCGGTGTTTCTCCTCAACGACGTCCTGCGGACGACCTCCGACGATCGTGGCGATGTTCGCTGCGGAAACCATGTCCTTCTCGGGCGTGAAGTACTGGGAATGAGCCGCGAAAGCGCCCGCGTCGCGCACCATGCGGGGTCCGTCATCGACCATGAAGCGCTGGGCGCCGAACGCCTTGCTTGCCGGGTCCTTCCCGAAGTAGACGTCATCGTTTCCAGCATCCAGAAGGTCGCGAGTGAGCAGCGCTCCGCCCGGCCCGCCGAAGGCAACCTCATCCTTCGCCGGAAGGTGGGTGACCGGGTCGTTGTCTGCAGCTCCGACGAACACGTGCTCCCGGCCGACGCCAAGTTCTTCCGCCTTCTGCACGCCTACACCGGGACTACCCAGAAGGATGATGTCGTCAACGCCCGGAATTCCACCCGGTGCAGTAGCCGCCTTCCCCACAGTGAGCGAGCCATAAGAATGCCCGATCGCGGTGAAGTGCGGATCTCGGTTCTCGTTTGTGGAATGCAGCCCCGACATGAAGGAGTGATACGCGGGCGCGCCCCGTTCAGCGTCCCCTTCGGACATGACGTCCAGCTTTTGTGGCGCGTCATAGCCCAGCCAGATGATGGACGCGCTGGACGGGTCCACATCACGCGCCCCGATCGCCGTATCCTCCGCCCGCTTCATCGTGTCCTCGACGAAGTCGCCGTCCAGCTTCGTCCCCAGCCCCGGCACGTACGCCGACACGTTGCGCGAGGTGTCCGGGTTGCCGTAGGAGATGATCGCGCGGCCGTTGCCCTCGTCGCCGATGCCCAGCAGGTACATCGGCGGGACGCTCGGTTCGCGGAGGCGGTCCTGGATCATGCGCAGGGCCTCCAGCTTGGTGCGGGAGTCGTCGTCGTGGCGTCGCGCCAGCTCGTCGATCAGCACCGGCAGGTGGTTCCGGTTCGCCTCGTCGCGGGTGGCCGCGGGGATGCCGTCCAGGCCGCCGATGAGGTCCGGGGCGATGTCGAGGTACTCGCGGCGCTGCTCCTCGGGGAGGCCGTCCCACCAGGCCTTGAGTTCCGCGGGTGACCGGTCGGCGGGGATGCCGTCGCCGAGGTGGCGCCCCGCCGCCGCGCGGACGCCCGCCGTGTCGCGGGCGGCGTCGGCGAGGGTCGCCGCGGTGACGTCCAGGCCCTTCGCCGCCCGGAGCCGGTCCAGCGTCGCGGCGTACTTGCGGTCGATGTCCGCGGCCGCGCGCACCGCTCGGGCGATGCGGTCCGCGAGGGCCTGGGCCTTCTCCGCGTTCGGGTTCAGCGGCCGCACCGCCGGCGGCGCGCCGGACAGGTCCGGTGCCCGGTCCAGGGGCAGGCGGGCGTCGCCGCGGGCGTGGCCGCCCGGGGTGGGCGCATCACCCGCAAGGGTGGCAGTGGTGGCGGCCGGGAAGCTGACGGAGCCGTCCTCGTGGACGGTGAACCGCAGCTCGGCCGCCTCGTCCAGGGCCTGCCTCAACTGCCGCTGGGGCACGGCCAGATCGGCCGCCAGGGCGTTCAGGGTGGTGCGGATCAGACCGCACTCGGTGTGCAGGTACTGGTAGTTGCGGCTCAGCCGCTGGAGCCGCGCCAGGGCCGCCGCCGCGGACCGGCTGTCCTGCGTCTCCCGCAGGCGCGCCGCCATCAGGCGGTCCACGCGGACGCGGTCCGCGCCCGACCGGCCGGACACCGCGTGCCACGCGTCGCCGGCGTCCTCCAGCACGTCGGGCCGCAGGTCCCGCAGGGCCTGCCAGGTGGCGGTCACCGGCGCCCGCCGTCCCCGGCGGTGCCGGTGAAGGAGTGCCCCACGGCCAGGTCGGTCTCACCCAGCTCCTCGGCGACCTTCGCCAGCGCTCCCGTCAGGTGCGCGCACTCGTCCCGTACGGCGCCGAGGCGGTCCTCCCAGGAGGTGAGGACGGCCCGTAAGGAGGCCACGGACGCCAGTCCCGCTCCCGCCGCCCCCAGGCACCCCTCATGGCCGGTGCCGAGCGAGCGGCGGGCGCTCTCCGCCCTGATCCGCAGCTCGTCGGCGGCGCCCGAGGCACTGGTCCACGGCCCTCCGCTGTGGATCAGGCCGCCGCGCCCCGGCGTGAGGTCCAGCAGGTCCTGCCAGCGCTGTGTGTACGTCACGTACGCCATCCCCCGCACGTCGTAGGTCACGCACAGCGACGTGCCGTGCGCGCGGTGACGTTAGCGCAGGTGAAGGTGGGCCGCGCACGGACGGTGACCGTGCGGTGACGCGGGTTGACGCCCGTCCGGGCGGGCACGCCGTCGGCGGCGCCCGCCCGTCGTTCAGGCGCTGACGGCCGTCCGGCGGGTCGTCGTGGCGATGGTCGCCGAGCCGACCACGCGGGTGCCGTCGTAGAGGACGATCGCCTGGCCGGGGGCGACACCGCGGACCGGCTCGTCGAACGTGACGCGCAGCTCGCCGTCCTCCAGCGCCGCCGTGACCGGCGTCTCGTCGCCGTGGGCGCGCAGCTGGGCGGTGTAGGCGCCGGGCCCCGAGGGGGCGGTGCCGCACCAGCGGGGCTTGATGGCCGTCAGGGCGGTGACGTCGAGCGCCTCGGCGGGGCCCACCGTCACGGTGTTGTTCACGGGCGAGATGTCCAGGACGTACCGGGGCTTGCCGTCCGGGGCGGGGTGGCCGATGCGCAGGCCCTTGCGCTGGCCGATGGTGAAGCCGTACGCCCCCTCGTGGGTGCCGACCTTGGCGCCGGACTCGTCGACGATGTCGCCCTCCGCCCTGCCCAGGCGGGAGGCGAGGAAGCCCTGGGTGTCGCCGTCCGCGATGAAGCAGATGTCGTGGCTGTCGGGCTTCTTCGCCACGGCCAGCCCGCGGCGCTCGGCCTCCGCGCGGATCTCGTCCTTGGTGGTGAGGGTGTCGCCCAGCGGGAACATCGCGTGCGCGAGCTGCTTCTCGTCGAGGACGCCGAGGACGTACGACTGGTCCTTGGCCATGTCGGAGGCGCGGTGGAGCTCCCGGGTGCCGTCCTCGCGGGTCACGACGGTGGCGTAGTGGCCGGTGCAGACCGCGTCGAAGCCCAGCGCGAGCGCCTTGTCCAGCAGCGCGGCGAACTTGATCTTCTCGTTGCAGCGCAGGCACGGGTTGGGGGTGCGCCCGGCCTCGTACTCGGCGACGAAGTCGTCGACGACGTCCTCGCGGAACCGCTCGGCCAGGTCCCACACGTAGAACGGGATGCCGATCACGTCGGCCGCGCGGCGGGCGTCGCGCGAGTCCTCGATGGTGCAGCAGCCACGGGCGCCGGTGCGGAAGGACTGCGGGTTCGCGGACAGGGCGAGGTGCACGCCGGTGACGTCGTGGCCGGCCTCGGCGGCGCGGGCGGCGGCGACGGCGGAGTCCACGCCGCCCGACATGGCGGCGAGCACACGGAGCGGGCGCTGGGGAGTGTGAGTCATAGCCCTACCAGGGTACGGGCCCCGGGAACCATGGTCGCCCGAGTATGCGTTCACGGTCACATGGGAGAGAAGAAGCAGGGCGCGGTGGGCCGTCGTGCCGTGCTGATCGGTGGCGGGGCTGCGGTCGTGGGCGCGGCGGTGGTGGCGCGGGACGAGCTGCGCCGCGCCTGGTACCGGGTGCCCGGGGTGGAGAAGGACCGCGTGGAGGGGGAGCTGGACCACGCGGGCGCGGAGTGGACGGCGGCCTCCCGGGCGAACTGGCGGCGGGCGGACCGGCCGGACGACTTCACCATCGACCGGGTCGTGATCCATGTCGTCCAGGGCAGCTTCCCCACCGCCCTGAAGGTGTTCAAGGACCCCGGCCACGGCGCGGCGACGCATTACGTCGTACGCAAGGACGGGCACGTCGCGCAGATGATCCGCGAGCTGGACGTCGCCTTCCACGCGGGCAGCCGCGACATGAACGAGCGCAGCATCGGCATCGAGCACGAGGGGTTCGTGGACCGGCCGCAGGACTTCACGGCGGCCATGTACGCGTCGTCGGCGCGGCTCACCGCGGGGATATGCGCGCGGTACGGGATACCGGTGGACCGTACCCACATCATCGGCCACGTGGAGGTGGAGGGCACCGACCACACGGACCCCGGTCCGCACTGGGACTGGGACCGGTACATGAAGCTGGTGCGGGACGCCTCGCGGGTGGCGGTGACCGCTAGCTGAGGCCCGCCGTCCTCGCCCGTTCCACGGCCGGTCCGATGGCCTCGGCGACCGCCTCGACGTCGGCGCGGGTCGAGGTGTGGCCGAGCGTGAAGCGGAGGGTGCCGCGCGCGAGGTCCGGGTCGGTGCCGGTGGCGAGCAGGACGTGGCTGGGCTGGGCCACGCCGGCCGTGCAGGCGGATCCGGTGGAGCACTCGATGCCCCGGGCGTCCAGGAGCAGCAGCAGCGAGTCGCCCTCGCAGCCGGGGAAGGAGAAGTGGGCGTTGGCGGGCAGGCGGCCCTCCGGGGCGGGGTCGCCGCCGAGGACCGCGTCCGGGACGGCGGCCATGACGGCCCGGACGAGTTCGTCGCGCAGGGCGCCGATCTCGCGGGCGTACGTCTCGCGGCGCTCGGCCGCGAGCCGGCCCGCGACCGCGAAGGCGGCGACGGCCGGGACGTCGAGGGTGCCGGAGCGGACGTGGCGCTCCTGGCCGCCGCCGTGCAGTACGGGGACGGGGCTCTGCTCGCGGCCCAGGAGCAGCGCCCCGATGCCGTAGGGGCCGCCGATCTTGTGGCCGGAGACGGTCATGGCGGCGAGGCCGGAGTCGGCGAAGCCGACCGGGACCTGGCCGAACGCCTGGACGGCGTCGGAGTGCAGGGGGACGTCGAACTCGCGGGCGACGGCGGCCAGTTCGGTGATCGGCAAGACGGTGCCGATCTCGTTGTTGGCCCACATCACGGTGGCGAGGGCGACGCTCGCCGGGTCCTTCGCGACGGCCTCGCGGAGCGCCTCGGGGTGCACGCGCCCGTGGCCGTCGACGGGCAGGTACTCGACGGTGGCGCCCTCGTGCTCGCCCAGCCAGTGCACGGCGTCGAGGACGGCGTGGTGCTCGACCGGGCTGGCCAGCACCCGGACGCGGCGCGGGTCGGCGTCCCGGCGCGCCCAGTACAGGCCCTTGACGGCGAGGTTGTCCGCCTCCGTGCCGCCGGAGGTCAGGACGACCTCGCTGGGCCGTGCCCCGAGCGCGTCGGCGAGGGCCTCGCGGGCCTCCTCGACGGTACGGCGGGCCCGGCGGCCGGCGGCGTGCAGCGAGGACGCGTTGCCCGTCACGGCGAGCTGGGCGGTCATCGCCTCGATCGCCTCCGGCAGCATCGGAGTGGTCGCGGCGTGGTCGAGGTAAGCCATGGTGCAACGATTCTACGAGCCCCCCGGCGGCGGAGGTTCAGCGCCGTACCGGCCGGACGCGGCCCGGTGTCCGGCGGGGCCCGCCGCCCGCCGCCCCGACCGGCCGGGTCAGGCGATGCTCCAGGAGACGGTGCCGTCCGCGGTGACCAGTGCGGCCAGCACCGCGAGGTCGGCGACGCCGAGGCCGAGGCCGAGCAGGGCCCGCCCGCGGCGGGTGGTCCCCCGGCGGAGGGCGAGGACGGCGAGGCCGATGGCGATGGGCCCCAGCAGGATGTTCATCACCAGCAGGCCCACCAGGCCCAGGACGAACGCGGCGACGGCCATCCCGTCGGCGTCGCGGATGCGGTCGCGGATCCGGCCCCGGGGCCGGCCCCGGGTGGCGCCGGTGGTGTGCTCGGTGCCAGTGGTACGGCTGGTGCCAGTGGTGCGGGAGCCGTGTGCGGTGAGTTCCATGGCGGCCTCCTCAGCGGTGCTGTCGTTCGCGGACGGCGAAGATCAGGAGCCAGACGCCGATGACGGTGGCGGCGACGAGAGTGACCGGGACGGGCACGTGGGCCACGGTCCCGAGGACGACACCCAGCATCAGCAGGGCGGCGACGATGGCGAACATCGGTGGACCTCCCTCGAGGGGTTGGCATAATGAACACTTGTTCACTGACTACCCAGTCTAGCCAGCCTCATCACTGGATCACTCCGGAGAACGGTTGTTTACTGAATGGCATGAGTCACACCTCCGGGATACGGCAGGCCCAGAAACAGAAGACCCGTCAGGCGCTCCTGGACGCCGCCCTCCGCCTCCTGGAGGCACAGAGCCTGAGCAGCCTCGGGCTGCGCGAGGTGACCCGCGCGATCGGCGTCGCCCCGGCGGCCTTCTACCGCCACTTCCGCGACACCGCGGACCTCGGCGTCGCCCTTGTCGACGAGGCCCTGGGCAGCCTGCACGGCACGATCCGTACGACCCTGGCGACGACCGGCGACAGCGACGAACGGATCGCCGCCACCGTCGAGTTGATCGCCGGGCTCGTACGCGGGTACCCCGCTCACGTCCGATTCATCGCCCGCGAACGACACGGCGGCGTGGCGCCGGTGCGCGAGGCGATCGGCGGCCAACTCGACCGCTTCGTACGGGAGGTGGCCGCCGAGCTGGCCAAGCACCCCGAGAGCGACGGGTGGGAGCCCGACGACCTGCTGATGCTCGCCGGGCTGTACGTCGACCACATGGTGATGACCGCCTCGGAGTTCCTGGCCACGCCCGAGGCCGGCTGGGACCGGGTGGCCCGGACGGCCCGGCGCCGGCTCCGCCTGGTCGGCCTCGGCCGCCGCCACTGGCTGGACTGACGCCCCGGGAGTGTCCGGACAGGGCCGGCGTCCGCCCGGGAGTCGGGCCGCGGGGTCGCGGTGTCCCGTCCGTACGGAGAGGTCAGGCCGTCCTCCAGGGCCGCAGCTTCTCCGGGTTGAGCACGGCCCAGATCCGCCGGATCCTGCCGTCCCTGATGTCGAACGCGTACACCGACACCACGGCGCCGTCCAGGTATGCCACCAGACCGGGCTGACCGTTGACCGTGCGCTCGTGCAGCACCAGCCGGTCCGGGCGCCGGCCGGCGAGGAAGCGGGCGATGCGCCGGGCGCCCTCGATCGGGTGGGGCAGGGCCGTGACGACCCCGCCGCCGTCGCCGACGGCGGTGGCGTCGGCGTCGAGCAGGCCGACGAGGGCGTCGATGTCCATCGCCTCCCACGCCAGCTTGAACTCCCGGACCACACGGGCGCGCTGGGCCGTCGGCGACAGGGGCGCCCCCGCGGCCTCGACGCGGCGGCGGGCCGAGGAGGCCAGTTGGCGGCAGGCCGCCGGAGTGCGGCCGACGATGGCGGCCACCTCGGCGAACGGGTAGCGGAAGACGTCGTGGAGGACGAACGCCACGCGCTCCGCCGGGGTCATCGTCTCCAGCACGACGAGGAAGGCCATGCCGACGGACTCGTCGAGCGTGATCCGGTCGGCCGGGTCGGCCGCGGTGTCGTCCGCCGCGCTCGCGGACCACTCGGTGCGCGCGGGCAGCGGCTCGGGAATCCACGCCCCCACGTAACGCTCCCTGCGGACCCGTGCCGAGCGGAGCACGTCGAGGCAGATGCGGCCGGCGACCTTCGTCAGCCAGCCGCCGGGGGACAGCACCGCCTCCCGCTGCCGCGGGGACATCGCGTACCAGCGGGCGTACGTCTCCTGGACGACGTCCTCGGCCTCGGCCACGGAGCCCAGCATCCGGTACGCGAGGTCGGTCAGCCTGCGGCGTTCGCCGGTGACCGCACTCGGCACCGGGTCGAAGCGGCCGTCCTGCGGCGCGGTCGGACGGGTCGTCATGGTGTCGCGGCTCCCTCGGTCGTGGCTGCCCTCATCCCTATGACGGGACGGCGCCCCGGAATGTGAGACCGGCGCCCCGCCTCACATCCCGCGGGGCCGCCTCGTCGTACTGGCAGCGGCACGGGACGGAAGGGAACGGGAGGTGCGCCGGCACGGAGCACACGACCGCCGTCCCCCGCACGCACCACGACCGAAGGAGTACGCGATGACCACCCACGAGTCCGAGATCCGGGCGCTCCTGGCGGACCGCGCCGACGCCCAGCAGACGAAGGACATCGACCGGCTCATGTCGTTCTACGCCGCCGACGCCGTCTACTACGACGCCGTCCCCCCGCTGCGGTTCACGGGGACCGACGAGATACGCCGCAACTTCCTGCGCTGGTTCGACGGCTACGTCGGCCCCATCGGCCTGGAGACGCACGATCTCACCCTCGTCGCGGGCGAGGACACGGCGTTCGCGCACATGCTCCACCTGGACTCCGGGGAGCGCAAGGGCGGGCTCCAGGCGTCCATCTGGGTGCGCGAGAGCGTCTGCCTCCGGCGGACGGCCGGAACCTGGTCGATCACGCACGAGCACGTCTCCATCCCGGTCGACCCGGCGACCCTGACGGTCTGGCTCCCCTCCGACAAGGACCAGCCCGCCTGACCGCGGCCCGGCCCCGGCCGGACCGCCCGCGGCCGCGGGCGGCGGCGCAGCCGCAGCCGTACGCACACGACGACACCACCACGAGGAGCATCCACCATGAGCAACACCGGTCCGGCGCCCACCACCACGGCCGTCCCCCGACGGGACCGACGGGGCACGCGCCGACGGGCGGCCCTGCCGGTCGTCGCCGCCGCGTCGCTCGCCGCGGTCGTCGCGGTCGGGGGCACGGCCGTGGGCAGCGCGAACGCCGGCCCCGCGCGGAAAGGGGATGTCGAGATCCTCGAACTGGAGGTGCGCAACGACCAGTACACCGCCGTCGACCTCGGCCCCGAGGGGCCGGGCCTGGGCGACATGGACGTCTACTCCGGCACCGCCGTCAAGGACGGGAAGGCCGTCGGACGCGGGGGCGGAACCTGCCAGGTCGTCCATGTGAAGGGCGCGGAACTCACGTCCCAGTGCCAGCTCACGATGGAGGTCGCCCAGGGCTCCGTGACCCTCCAGTCGCTGTGGACCAAGGGCGCGGGGCCCCTCGACATGGCCGTCACCGGCGGTACGGGCGTCTACCGCGACGCGCGGGGCACCGCCCGCTTCTGGGACATCGGGACGCCGGACGAGAGGGTGCGGCTCGAGATCCGCCGCTGAGGGCGCCGTGTCCCGCGCGGGTGAGGGCGCCCACCCGCGGCAGCCCTAACCCCGGGGCGCGCGGGCGAGCTGGCGGGACTGGGCGACGAGCCGGTCGGCGCTGTCCCAGACCTCCGCGTCCTCCTCCAGGAAACCGCCCGCGAGGTTGCGGGTGGTGATGGACACCCGCAGCGGGCCCGGGGCGGGGCGGCACCGTATGTGGGTGGTGAGCTCCACGGTGGGCGTCCAGCCGGTCAGGCCCAGCTCGAACGAGGTCGGGGGCAGGGCGTCGACGGTGAGGAGCAGGGACAGCGGGTCCGGCTCGCGGCCGTCGGCCAGGCCGAACCAGGCGCGCATCTCGCCCTTGCCGGACGGGGCGCCCACCGCCCAGCCCAGGGTGGTGGGGTCGAGCTTGATGTCGAGGCGCTCGGTGATGGCGGAGGAACCGGGGATGGGCGCCGGGCCGTCGGACGGGCCGAGGCAGTGCTCACGCGGCGGGATCGCCGGCGGCTTGGCCGTCGTGCGCACGTCGTCGGGGAGGGCGTCCAGGTCGCCGTAGGAGGCGAGGACCCGGATGCGCTCGACCTCGGTGCCGTCCTCCGCGTACTGGAAGAGCGAGGCCTGACCGGTGGAGAGGGTGCGGCCGGTGCGGACCGTCTCCGTCCGCACGACCGCGGGGCCCGGCACCGACGGCGTCAGGTAGTGCGCCGAGATGGTGAACGGGTGCGGGTGCGGCAGGGCCTCGCCGAGCGCGCGGCCGAGCAGCGCGAGCAGGTAGCCGCCGTTGACGGCCTGGATGATCGTCCAGCCTGCGGAGAGCTCCGCGTCGTAGACGCCGGGCTCGCGGAGGGTCACCGCGGTGTCGCGGTCGAACTCGCTGTCCATGTCCGGCACAGTACAACAGGAAATTACTAAGCGGTAGCTTTTCCGGAGAGCTGCTCCTCCTCCCTCGCCGTCGACCGCCGGTTCCACGCCCGGGGCGCCCGCCAGTGGTAGCGCATCGCCAACAGGCGCAGCAGGAAGGTGGTCACCGCGGCGAGCGCACTGGTGAAAGGGTTCAGCATCTCGAAGCGGATGCAGAGCGCGACCATCGTGGCGCCCACGATGGCCGGCACGGCGTACAGGTCCCGGTCCCAGCGCAGCAGCGACGGCACCTCATTGGCCAGGACGTCCCGCAGCACGCCGCCGCCGACACCGGTCGCCAGTCCCAGCACGGCCGAGAAGGTGAGGCCGAGGCCGTACTCGTACGCCTTCGTCGTCCCGGCGACGCAGAACAGCCCGAGCCCCGCGGCGTCGAAGACGTTCACGGCCGCCTGCGTCCGCTCCACGACCGGGTGCAGGAAGAAGACGAGCACGGTGGCGACGAGCGGCATGACGAAATAGCCCAGGTCGGTGAAGGCCGCGGGAGGCACGGCACCGATCACCAGGTCCCGGAACAGCCCTCCGCCCAGGGCGGTGACCTCGGCGAGGACGGCGATGCCGAAGACGTCGAAGTTCTTGCGCACGGCGAGCAGGGCGCCGGAGATCGCGAACACGAAGATGCCCGCGAGGTCGAGGGCGTGTTGCACGGAGGGGGTGAAGAATTCCTGGAGCACCGGCCAATTGTGCCGGTTCCCCCCGGGGGCTCCGCCCCCGCCGGACCGCCACCCCCCGCGCGTCACCCGCCGGTGCACCCACCGAGCCGTCCGGCTGGCGCCGGTGGCGGCAGGGTGTTTCGCCGTTCGGCGCCTGCCCGGTGGGCGGGACGTTTCGCCGTTCGGCTTCTGCCGGTGGGCGGGGGCGGGTGCCGGGTCCTGCGGCGGGGGATGCTCGGACTCTCGCTTCGCTCGTCTTACGTCCGAGCACCCCCCGCCTCCGGCCCCGACACCCTCCCACCGGCGCAAACCACCCCGGGCCCACCCCGGAAGGGGGACGCGCAGTGGGGGGTGTTCCGGGCGTAAAACGACCGAGCTTGCGAGGGAGAGCCCGGGACACCCGCCACGGAGCGGCCCCCAACGGCAACCGACACCGGCCGGGCCACCCCGACCACGGCGACAGCCAGGGGCGCGGACCCCACGGCAACCGGCACCGGGCGGGCCACCCCGAACACGGCGACACCCCCGGGCGGGGAGCCCACGGCAACCGACGCCGGGGCGGGCCACCCCGAGCACGGAGACGCCCCGGGGCGCGGAACACACGGCGACCGACGCCCGGGAGGGCGACCCGCGCACGGCGACGCCCGGGGCGTGGCGCCCGCGGGGAACCGGGGTCCGTCGGGGTGGCCCCGGAGGACCACCCCGCGCGGGTCACGGCTTCTTCGGGGCCTCGTCGTCCGGGGACGGCTCCTTGGACGGGGCCGGGATCACCGGGGCCGCCGGGGCCGACGGCTCCGGCGACGCGGAGCCCTCCGCGGCGGACGACTTCGTCGCGGAGACGATCTCGATCGCCTCGCCCGCCGAGGCCAGCGCCGTGTCGCCCGGCGCCTGGTCCGGGGCGTTCTCCGGGTGGTGGCACGCCACCCGGCGGCCCGGGGCCAGCTCCAGCAGCGGGGGCTCCTGGACGGTGCAGACCTGCGTCGCCTTCCAGCACCGCGTGTGGAACCGGCACCCGCTCGGCGGGGCGATCGGCGAGGGCACGTCGCCCTTCAGCAGGATCCGCTCGCTCTTGGCGCCCCGCCGCCTCGGGTCCGGCACCGGCACCGCCGACATCAGCGCCTTGGTGTAGGGGTGCATCGGCGCCTCGTACAGCGACGTGCGGTCCGCCAGCTCCACGATCTTGCCGAGGTACATCACCGCGATCCGGTCCGACACGTGCCGGATGACCGACAGGTCGTGGGCGATGATCACGTACGTCAGGCCCAGCTCCTCCTGGAGGTCGTCCAGCAGGTTCACCACCTGCGCCTGGATCGACACGTCCAGCGCCGAGACCGGCTCGTCGGCGACGACGAGCCTCGGCTTCAGGGCGAGCGCCCGCGCGATGCCGATGCGCTGGCGCTGGCCGCCGGAGAACTCGTGCGGGTAGCGGTTGTAGTGCTCGGGGCTCAGGCCCACCCGCTCCAGCAGCCCCTGGACCTCCTTCTTCACCCCGCCCTCGGGCTCGACGCCCTGGAGGCGGAAGGGCGCGGAGACGATCGAGCCGATGGTGTGCCGGGGGTTCAGCGAACCGTACGGGTCCTGGAAGATCATCTGGATGTCGCGCCGCAGCGGCCGCATCCCGCCGGTGCTCAGGTGCGTGATGTCGGTGCCGTCGAACTCGACCTTGCCGCCGCTGGGCTCCAGCAGCCGCGTGATGAGCCGGCCCATGGTCGACTTGCCGCAGCCGGACTCGCCGACCACGCCGAGGGTCTCCCCGCGGTACACCTCGAAGTCGATGCCGTCGACGGCCTTGACGGCACCGACCTGCCGCTGGAGCAGGCCCTTCTTGATGGGGAAGTGTTTGACCAGGCCCTCGACCTTGAGGAGGGGGCCGGAGTCGGTACGCGTCGGTTCGTTGGTCACAGCTTCGGCGCAATCTCTTCGGTCCAGATCCGCGTGCGCTCCGCCTGGTCCATGTGGCAGGCCGAGAAGTGGCCGGAGCCCACTTCACGCAGTTCGGGACGCTCGGTGCGGGTGATGCCGTCCTTGGGCACGTCCGCGTACGGGCAGCGCGGGTTGAAGGCGCAGCCGCTCGGGACGTTGATGAGGGACGGCGGCTGGCCCTTGACCGGGATGAGCCGGTCGGTCTGCTCCCGGTCGATGCGGGGCATCGAGCCGAGCAGGCCCCAGGTGTAGGGGTGCTGCGGCTCGTAGAAGATCTTGTCGACCGGGCCGCGCTCCACGCACCGGCCGCCGTACATCACCAGGATGTCGTCGGCGATCTCGGCCACCACGCCGAGGTCGTGCGTGATGATGACGACGGCCGAGCCGAACTCCTTCTGCAGGTCGCGGATGAGGTCGAGGATCTGCGCCTGGACGGTGACGTCCAGCGCGGTCGTCGGCTCGTCGGCGATCAGCAGCTCGGGGTTGTTGACCAGCGCCATCGCGATCATCGCGCGCTGGCGCATGCCGCCGGAGAACTCGTGCGGGTAGGAGTCCACGCGCTTGCCGGGCTCGGGGATGCCGACCCGGTCCAGCATCTCGATGGCTCGGGTGCGGGCGACCTTCTTGGTCACCTTGTTGTGGATGCGGTACGCCTCCACGATCTGGTTGCCGACCGTGTAGTACGGGTGCATCGCGGACAGCGGGTCCTGGAAGATCATCGCCATCTCGCGGCCCCGCAGCCGCCGCACTTCGTCCGGGTCGGCGCCCACCAGTTCCTTGCCGTCGAGCCAGATCTCGCCGCTCATCCGGACGTTCTTGCCGCGCGCGCCGAGCCGGTGAAGGCCCATGACGGCGAGCGAGGTGACGGACTTGCCGGAGCCGGACTCGCCGACCACGCCGAGGGTCCTGCCCTTCTCCAGCTGGAAGGAGAGCCCGTCCACGGACTTGACCAGGCCGTCGTCGGTCGGGAAGTGGACCTTGAGGTCGCGCACGTCGAGGAAGGCGCGCGGCTCGGAGGTGCCGGGGCGGTCCTCCACCACGGCGCCGGTCTTGGACAGTTCGGTCATGACACCCTCACGCGCGGGTCGACGACGGCGTACAGAAGGTCAACCACGAGGTTGAGGAAGACGACGAAGAACGCCGCGAGCAGGGTGACGCCCAGGATGGGCGGCAGGTCGTTGGCGACGATCGACTGCACCGCGTACTCGCCGATGCCGTGCAGCGAGTACACCGACTCGGTGATGACGGCGCCGCCGAGCAGCAGGCCGATGTCCATGCCGAAGACGGTGACGATCGGGGTGAGGGCGGCCCGCAGGCCGTGCTTGGCGACGACCCGGCGCTCCCGCATGCCCTTGGCGCGGGCGGTGCGGATGAAGTCCTCGCTCATCGCCTCCAGCATCCCGGAGCGGGTGAGCCGGGCGTAGATCGCCGCGTAGAGCAGGGCGAGCGAGCACCACGGCAGGAAGAGCGTGTTGGCCCACTGGGAGGGGTTCTCGGTGAACGGGACGTACGTCCGCCCGAAGATCTCCAGCTTGTAGCTGAAGAGCAGCAGGAAGAGCTGGGCGGTGAAGAAGATCGGCAGCGAGACGCCGGCGAGGGCGCCGCCCATGGCGGCCCGGTCGAAGAACGAGCCGGGCTTGAGGGCCGAGATGACGCCGACGACGATGCCGGACACCAGCCAGAGCACCGCCGCGCCGATGGCGAGGGAGATGGTGATCGGGAGCCGGTCGACGAGCTCCGGCCAGACCTCCAGGTTGGTCTTGAAGGAGTAGCCGAAGCAGGGCATGTCGCACCGCACGGTGGCGGGTCCCCGCTCATACGTGGCGCCGGTGACGATTCCCCTGACGAAGTCCCAGTACTGGACGTAGACCGGGTCGTCGAGGCCGAGGTTCCGCTTGACCGCCTCGATGTCCTCGGGCGTGGGGTTCTTGCCGATGTACTGCTGGGCGAGCTGATCGGCGGTCTGTCCGGCCAGCTTCGGCAGGATGAAGAAGATGCCGAAGGTGACCGCCGTGACGACCAGCAGCAGGATCACTGCCGCGATCAGCCGGCGGATGATGTACGAGATCACGGGGACCGGCGCCGGTGCCCGCGGGCCGCGCGGAGTACGCGTGGGCCCGCGGGCACCAATGCCTTCACCTGCCTTCCGGGGCTACTTCTTCGTGGTGCCGATGTTGAGGTAGTCGTACTGGCCGCTGAAGGCTGCCGTGGAGACCATGTTGGTGCCCTGCGGCGAGCGGTAGAGCAGGACCTTGAAGTAGGACAGCGGGACGATGACCGCCTGGTCCATGACCTTCTTGTCGATCTCGGCGTAGGCCGCGTTGCGGGCGTTCTCGTCCGTGTTGGCGATGGCGTCGTCCAGCAGCTTGTTGATCGCCGGGTCGTTCAGCTCGGAGAGGTTGGTGTTGCCGGACTGGCCGATGGCCTTGCCGTGCACGATCTGCTGGAGGTAGCCGTAGCCGGTCGGCCAGTCGGCACCCCACTGCATCATGATCAGACCGATGTTCTCCTTCTTGGTGAAGGACGGGACACCGGCGTAGTCCGAGAAGTACTTGGACGACGGGTACTGCTTGATCTTGGCGTCGATGCCGGCCTTCTTCAGCGCCTGCACGACGGCGGTGGCGGCGTCGACCTCGCTCTGGCGGTCGCTGCGGGCGGAGATGAAGGTGGAGATCTTCTCCTGGCCGCAGGCCTTCAGGTGCTCCTTGGCCTTGGCGACGTCACCCTTGTTGTCCGGCGTGGCGTACGTGTCGAACTTCTGGTAGCCGGGGATGTCCGTCGGCAGCACCGTCGAGGCGATGTCGCCGCGGATCGGACCGCCCATGGCGGTCTGCACGGAGACCTTGTCGATGGCGTACTGCACGGCCTTGCGGCACTCGACGTTGTCGAACGGCTTCACCTTGCTGTTGATCGCCGTGTAGACGAGGCGGCCGCCGAGCGCGTTGTCGGTGTTGGCCTTCAGGTCCGCCTTGGCCAGGATCTGGGCCTGGGTCTGGGTGTCGACACCGCGGCCGGCCAGGTCGGCGACGATGTCACCGGCGAGCAGGTCCTTGTCGATGGTGGCCTGGTTGACCTTGAGGTTCAGGACGATCTTGTCCGGGTACTGCTTGCGCAGCGGGTCGGTCTTGGCGTCCCAGTGCTCGTTGCGGACGAGCGTGA
This sequence comes from Streptomyces noursei, assembly GCF_001646665.1. Lineage (GTDB taxonomy): Bacteria > Actinomycetota > Actinomycetes > Streptomycetales > Streptomycetaceae > Streptomyces > Streptomyces lavendulocolor. Next base: position 44,005 of record NZ_LWBU01000363.1, read on the forward strand.
CCTGCTTGCCGTCCTGGTAGGTCTCGAACTTGTACGAGCCCGACGACACGATGGACTTGGTGTAGTCCACGCCCTTGTCCTTGGCCCTCGGCACCGGGGCGGTCTGCGGGGCGCTGACCAGGTAGTCGAAGTCCGCGAACGGCTTGTTGAGCTTGAAGACGATGGTGTGGTCGTCCGGCGTCTGGATGGACGCCAGGCCCTTCTCGCTCTTGTCCTTGTACGGACCCTTGTACTTGGCCGGGTCGTCGAGGAGCTGCTGGAAGTAGTTCGGGCCCAGCGAGATCACGTCACGGGCGAAGTTGGAGCGCTCGACGGCGTACTTGACGTCCTTGGCCGTGACCGGCGTGCCGTCGCTGTACTTCACGCCCTTGCGGATCTTGTACGTCCAGGTCTTGCCGCCGTCGCTGGGGGCACCCATGCCCTCGGCGAGGTCCGGCACCAGCTCGTTGCCCTTCTCGCCGGGGGCCGGCTTGAAGGTCGTCAGCGGACGCGCGTACAGGCGGCTGAAGTTGTAGATGAAGGCGTAGTACGTGTTGCCCGGGTCGAACGACTCGGGGGCGTCGGCCATCGCGTAGGTGACCGTGCCGCCCTTCTTGTCCGAGACGTTGACGACACCGGTCGTCGCGGCGTTCGCCTTGGCGTTGCCCTTGTTGTCCGAGCCGCCGTCGTCCGCCTTGCTGCAGCCCGCGAGGAGCAGGCTGGCACTGCTGACGACCGCGATCGCGGCCACTGCTGACCTTCGCATTTTCGTCGAACTCCCCTTTGTATTCGGAAAAGTGCCGGTACGGTCCCGGCCGGTGGTGCAGCCGCCGCGGATGACGTGGCAGACGTCAGCGGCTGCGCGGGTCGAGAGCGTCCCGAAGGCCATCACCGAGCAGGTTGAAGGCCAGTACGGTGATGAAGATCGCGAGACCGGGGACGAGCATGAACTGCGGATCCACCTCGAAGAAGGTGACCGCCTCCCTCAGCATGCCGCCCCACGAAGCCTGCGGTGGCTGGATTCCGACGCCGAGGAAGCTGAGCGACGCCTCGAAGATGATGTTGGTCGGAATGAGCAGTGTCGCGTAGACCGTGATCGGTCCCACGAGGTTCGGGAGCAGCTCGCGGAAGAGGATGTACGGGCCCTTGGCCCCCATCCCGCGCGAGGCGTCGATGAACTCCCGTTCCCGCAGGGCCAGGGTCTGGCCGCGCACGATACGCGCCATGTAGGGCCAGTTGAAGAACCCGATGACGAAGATGAGCACGCTGATGTGCAGCGGCAGGCCCTCCAGACCGAAGGCGCCGCCCTGCAGGGTCGCCGAGATGGCGATGGCGAACAGCAGCAGCGGGAAGGCCAGGAAGGTGTCCATCAGCCGGCTGATGAACGTGTCCACCCGGCCGCCGTAGTACCCGGCGATGAGGCCGAGGACCACGCCGATGACGTTGGACAGGACCGTCGCGCCGAAGGCGACGACCAGCGAGACCCAGGACCCCTCGAGGATGCGGGCCAGGATGTCGCGGCCGAACTTCGGGTCGACGCCCAGCGGGTGGTCCCAGCTCATCCCGCCGAAGCCGCCCTTGGGCAGGGAGGTGTTGGGATCGACCAGGTCCTGCTGGAAGGCGTTCGGGTCCAGGCCCAGCAGCGACTGCAGCGGCCGGGACAGCACGGCGACCAGGATGAGCAGGATGACGATGACGCCGCCGGTGACGGCCAGCTTGTCCCGCTTGAAGCGGGTCCAGGCGATCTGACCGAGTGAACGACCCTCGATCTGCTTGGACTTCACGCCTTCGAGTACGGCCTCGGGCGCCGCCTCGGCCTGTGATCCGGTGGTCTCAATGGGTGCGGTCATCGTCCCTCGTGCTCGCCCGTGCCGACGGTCGCCGACAGTGCTCGACGGTCCGCCCGGATCTGCGGTGCGGTCCGTTCAGGGGATGCGCGAATGCGCTGCACGCATGTGCGACCACCCCTGGTTAGGGGGAGTCTTCAATGGGTTCACGATCACCCGCCAGACCTCACCGGGAATGTTTGCGCAACCGTGATGCGGGTCGTCGGCTTCCGTTATCCGGACGGGGTGATCGACTCAGCGGACCAACTCGGCCTGTATTCCACCGAAACGGGCACACGGCCGCGCGGCCCCCGGCACTGCCCGCCGGCCGGGGACGGGCCGGGCGCGGAGTCGGGCGCGGGGGCGCGTAGGGGGCGCGCGTCGGGTCGGGCGCGCGGCGGGGTCAGGCGCGGGGCGGGTAGCCGTACCCGGTGCCGGGGACGACGGGGGCGGTGGCGTGCGCCTCGCGGTCGTAGAAGGGGCGGGCGTTGGCCCGCAGCCACATGGTGACCGGGTCGTACTCGTCGGACATGGCCACCGTGGAGACGGGCAGGCCGTCGGGGACGGCGGCGACGGACTGCTGCATCATCGCCCGCACGGCGTCGACGGACGCCTGGCCGGTGTCGTAGAGGTCCAGGCCGATCGCCAGGTACGGGGTCCCCAGGGCGGGCTGGATCCAGGCGCGGCGCAGGGAGCGGACGGCCGGGGTGCGGTGGGCGTTCTGCGTGAGCAGGGCGTAGAACTGCGGGATCTGGATGCCCGGCTCGGACAGCTTCAGCGGACCGGCGGGCATCCGGTCCAGGCCGGTGGCGATGCGGCGCAGGTCGGGCCACGGGATGCCGACGCCGCCACCCGGGGCGTGCGGGTTGAGCCAGATGCCCCAGCGGTCGGGGTAGAGGGCGCGGGCGATGTCACGGCCGCCGACGACCTCGTGGGCACGGTTCCAGCCGGAGACGGCGAGTTCCTGGGCGGAGGTGACGCACGGGGCGTAGCCGAGGCCGTCGACCTCCATGTTCCCGTACTGGGCGTCGGGCGAGCCCGCCCGGCCGTGCCACAGCAGCATCCACAGCCGGCCTTCGGCGAGGGCGTGCAGGAGCTGCTCGTACGCGTCGTAGCGCCCGGGCGTCACCTGGCTCAGCATGTGCTCGACCTGCCCGGCCGCCGCGGTGCCTGACGCGCTCACCCTGGGTCCCGCCCCTCTTCCGTCCACCCGACCAGCTTATGCGTGCCCGCGCTGGTAGAAGGGCCGTACCTTCTCCAGCATCCAGTCGCCCACCGGGTCCTGTGCGATGTCGAGCAGTACCAGGTTGACCGGCCACGGCACCTGGACGCGCCCCAGGGCCCGGCCGAGGGCGTCCATCGGTACGTTGCGCTCGGCGCCCTCCCAGGAGGAGAGCTGGACGCCGACGAAGAGGGCCGGGCTGTCGCCCTCGACGCTGGCCAGGCAGCGGCGGGCCGTCAGGACCGTGCCGGTCGCGTCGAACTCGGCGGCGGCGGCGGACAGGAAGTCGACCGGGTCCTCCTGCCAGTCGGGCTCGAACAGCCGCACCCGGGCGCCGCTCGCCGGCCCGTCCAGCGGGGTGCGGCCGGTCCGGCACAGTTCGGCGACGACGAGCGGGGGCAGCGGGACGCCGACGGCGCCGCCGGGGTTCACGGCGATGCCGAGCTGGGGCGGCAGCCCGCGCGCGAACTCGACGGCCGGGGCGACGGCGTACGCCATGTGGGCGCCGACGCACTGGGCGAACTGCGCCTCGGAGCTGAAGACCGGCACGTACGCCTGCCCGTCGATCTCCAGGGCCGGCAGGTCGAGGTCCGGGCTGTCGGGGCCGCCGCCGGCGGGCAGCGGCACCCAGACGTTGCTGCGGCCCAGCACCTCGACGATCCGTCCTCCCGCCGCGGGGTTGCCGAGCGAGGCGGCGAGCACCTCTTCCAGCTCGTTGCCCGGCCATGCAGTGTCCACAGGTGCTCCCGGTCCTTCCCGCGCGTGCGTGTCGCTGCCCGCAGCACCCTAACGCGGGCGCCCGCGCGACGGATCGCCCGCGGGGTGGATCAGAGGAACGCGATCCGGGTGAGCGCGGACGCCGCCGGCCGGTCCATCAGGACGGCGGAGGCGCAGCCGCGCGGCACGGCGCCCCGCTCGGCGTCCCGCACCAGCCGGCCGACCGCCCTGCGGTGGCGGTGGAAGGCGTACCCGGACACGCCGCGGCCCCGCTCGCGCTGGCCCTCCCGGGCCGTGCCGGGCGTGACGTCCAGCAGGAGCAGGTGCAGGGAGCGGCCCCGCCGCGCGGCCTCCCGGGCGAGCCAGCGACGCACCCAGGCCTGCGTGCCGCAGTCGTGGACGACGACGGGGGCGCCGGAGCGCAGTGCCCGCCACAGCCCCGCGTAGTGCGCGAGCCGGACGAGGGGGCGGTAGACGGCGTACGGCAGGAGGGCGGGCATCCGGCGCTCCCAGCGCTCCCGGGCGTCCTGGGAGTCGATGCCGCGGCCCTGGGCCGTCCGGGCGATCAGCGTGGACTTGCCGCTGCCCGGCAGGCCCGACACGACCACCAGGTCGCCGGCCGCGAAGGTCAGCGTCCGGGGGACGCGGCCGTGCCGGTCCCGCAGGTCGCGCACGACCGGCAGCGCGCGGGCCGCCGCACGGCCCCGCGCGGGCAGGCCCGGCTGGGCGGGCACGCCCGCGGTCGTCGCGTACGCCCCGCTGTGCTGCAACGTCATCGCTACTCCCCCTGCTAGGGCCCTGTCGGATCCCTGGGTCGGCTGACCCGACCCTTGCCCAAGAAGTGTAAAGAAAGGGTAATAAGCCACAAGCGATTTGCCGAGGAGAACCCTCGTGCAATGATGTGCGCGCCGACGCACACCGTTGCGCCACAACCGCATACCGGCCGCTTGAATCCGCGCGGGAGAGTCCCGGGTCCCGCCCGGGCGCCGAAGGAGCAAGTTCCTCCCTTGAATCTCTCAGGCCCCGTACCGCGTGGATGAGGCAGATCTGAAAAGCGGGCCGCCGTGGCGGCTCCACCCAAGGTGCAAGCCGAGGACCGTCCCCGTACGGTCACGGTGAACCTCTCAGGTTCCGATGACAGATGGGGAGGATCGTCTTCGAGCCATGCCCGTCCTGGGACCTGGGAGCCACATCCATGAGCACTGCCCCCCGCCTGACCGCCCTCGATGCCGTGCATCGTGCGCTGGGCGCGACCATGACCGACTTCGCGGGCTGGGACATGCCGCTGCGGTACGGGAGCGAGCGCGACGAGCACAACGCCGTCCGTACGAAGGCCGGACTCTTCGACCTCTCCCACATGGGTGAGATCACCGTCACAGGGCCGCAGGCCGCGGACTTCCTGAACTACGCGCTCGTCGGCAACATCGGCAGCGTCGGCACCGGCCGGGCCCGCTACACGATGATCTGCCAGGAGGACGGCGGCATCCTCGACGACCTGATCGTGTACCGGCTCGGCGAGACCGAGTACATGGTCGTCGCCAACGCCTCGAACGCGCAGATCGTCCTCGACGCGCTCACCGCCCGCGCCGCCGGGTTCGACGCCGCCGTCCGCGACGACCGCGACGCCTACGCGCTGCTCGCCGTCCAGGGCCCGGAGTCGCCCGGCATCCTGAAGTCGCTCACGGACGCCGACCTGGACGGCCTGAAGTACTACGCGGGCCTCCCGGGCACCGTGGCGGGCGTCCCGGCGCTGATCGCCCGCACCGGCTACACCGGCGAGGACGGCTTCGAGCTGTTCGTGGAGCCGCGGTACGCGGAGGAGCTGTGGCAGGCGCTGACCGAGGCGGGGGCCGGTGCCGGCCTGATCCCGTGCGGCCTGTCCTGCCGCGACACGCTGCGCCTGGAGGCGGGCATGCCGCTGTACGGGCACGAGCTGACGACCGCCCTCACCCCGTTCGACGCGGGTCTGGGCCGGGTGGTCAAGTTCGAGAAGGAGGGCGACTTCGTGGGCCGGGAGGCCCTGACGGCCGCCGCCGAGCGGGCCCGGATCGCCCCGCCGCGCAAGCTGGTCGGCCTGGTCGCCCAGGGCCGCCGGGTGCCGCGCGCCGGGATGTCGGTCGTGGCGGACGGCACGGTGATCGGCGAGGTCACCTCGGGCGCGCCGTCGCCGACGCTGGGCAGCCCCATCGCCATGGCGTACGTGGACGCGGCGCACGCCGCGCCGGGTACCGAGGGGGTCGGGGTCGACATCCGCGGTACCCATGAGCCGTACGAGGTCGTGGCGCTGCCCTTCTACAAGCGCCAGAAGTGACCACCCGCACCACTCCCCCGTTCACCAGCACTCCCCCGCGTACAGGAGAATCCCAGTCATGAGCAACCCCCAGCAGCTGCGCTACAGCAAGGAGCACGAGTGGCTGTCGGCCGCCGAGGACGGCGTGTCGACGGTCGGCATCACGGAGCACGCGGCGAACGCCCTCGGCGACGTCGTGTACGTCCAGCTCCCGGCGGTCGGCGACACGGTGACCGCGGGCGAGACCTGTGGTGAGCTGGAGTCGACCAAGTCCGTCAGCGACCTGTACTCCCCGGTGACCGGCGAGGTCGTCGAGGCGAACCAGGACGTCGTCGACGACCCGTCGCTGGTGAACACCGCCCCGTTCGAGGGCGGCTGGCTGTTCAAGGTACGCGTCACGGAGGAGCCGAAGGACCTGCTCTCCGCCGACGAGTACACCGAGTTCTCCGGCAGCTAAGGACCCTCCCCGATGTCGCTTCTGAACACCCCTCTCCACGAGCTGGACCCGGACGTCGCCGCCGCCGTCGACGCCGAGCTCCACCGCCAGCAGTCCACCCTCGAGATGATCGCCTCGGAGAACTTCGCTCCGGTCGCGGTCATGGAGGCGCAGGGCTCCGTCCTGACCAACAAGTACGCCGAGGGCTACCCCGGCCGCCGCTACTACGGCGGCTGCGAGCACGTCGACGTGGTCGAGCAGATCGCCATCGACCGCGTCAAGGGCCTCTTCGGCGCCGAGCACGCGAACGTCCAGCCGCACTCGGGTGCGCAGGCCAACGCGGCCGCGATGTTCGCGCTGCTGAAGCCGGGCGACACGATCATGGGCCTGAACCTGGCCCACGGTGGTCACCTGACCCACGGCATGAAGATCAACTTCTCCGGCAAGCTGTACGACGTCGTCGCGTACCACGTCGACGACGCGACCGGTCAGGTCGACATGGCCGAGGTCGAGCGCCTGGCCAAGGAGTCCAAGCCCAAGCTGATCGTCGCCGGCTGGTCGGCCTACCCCCGCCAGCTGGACTTCGCCGCCTTCCGCCGGATCGCGGACGAGGTCGGCGCGTACCTGATGGTCGACATGGCCCACTTCGCGGGCCTCGTCGCCGCCGGTCTGCACCCCAACCCGGTGCCGCACGCCCACGTGGTCACCACCACGACCCACAAGACGCTGGGCGGCCCGCGCGGTGGCGTGATCCTTTCCACGGCCGAGCTCGCCAAGAAGATCAACTCCGCGGTCTTCCCCGGCCAGCAGGGCGGCCCGCTGGAGCACGTGATCGCCGCCAAGGCCGTGGCCTTCAAGGTCGCCGCGAGCGACGACTTCAAGGAGCGCCAGCAGCGCACCCTGGACGGCGCCCGCATCCTGGCCGAGCGCCTGGTCCAGCCGGACGTCACCGAGCACGGCGTGTCGGTCCTGACCGGCGGCACCGACGTGCACCTGGTCCTGGTCGACCTGCGCAACAGCGAGCTGGACGGCCAGCAGGCCGAGGACCGCCTCCACGAGGTCGGCATCACGGTCAACCGCAACGCGATCCCGAACGACCCGCGGCCCCCGATGGTCACCTCGGGTCTGCGGATCGGCACGCCGGCCCTGGCCACCCGCGGGTTCCAGACCGAGGACTTCACCGAGGTCGCCGACATCATCGCCGAGACGCTGAAGCCGTCCTACGACGCTGACGCGCTCAAGGCCCGGGTCTCGGCGCTCGCCGCGAAGCACCCGCTTTACCCTGGTCTGTAGCCCTTACGGCGTTAGGTACGCAACAGACTGATCTGCGGGGCACCGCGCACACTGGACAGTGAGTGCGGTGCCCCGTCCCTTGCCCCGCTCTTCCGCCCCACCCCGTTGTCCCTGCACCACCCCGGCAGACAGCGACGTCTTCCAACCAAGGAGTCCCCCCGTGGCCATCTCGGTCTTCGACCTGTTCTCGATCGGCATCGGCCCGTCCAGCTCCCACACGGTGGGCCCCATGCGGGCCGCCCGGATGTTCGCCCGCCGGCTGAAGAACGAGGGCCTGCTCGCCCCGACCGTCTCGCTGCGCGCCGAGCTGTACGGCTCGCTGGGCGCCACCGGCCACGGCCACGGCACCCCCAAGGCCGTCCTCCTGGGCCTGGAGGGGAACTCGCCGCGCACGGTCGACGTCGAGACCGCCGACGAGCAGGTCGAGCGGATCCGCACGACCGGGCGCATCAACCTGCTGGGCGCCCACGAGATCGGCTTCGACTTCGACGAGGACCTGGTCCTGCACCGCCGCAAGGCGCTGCCGTACCACGCCAACGGCATGACCCTGTGGGCGTACGACGCCGAGGGCGCCACCCTGCTGGAGAAGACGTACTACTCGGTCGGCGGCGGGTTCGTCGTGGACGAGGACGCCGTGGCGGGCGAGAACCCGATCGTCCCCGACGACACCGTGCTGAAGTACCCCTTCCGCACCGGTGACGAGCTGCTGCGGCTCACCAAGGAGACCGGCCTGTCGATCTCCGCGCTGATGCTGGAGAACGAGAAGGCCTGGCGCACGGAGGACGAGATCCGTGCGGGCCTGCTCGACATCTGGCGCGTGATGCAGGCGTGCGTGGACCGCGGCATGTCCCGCGAGGGCATCCTCCCCGGCGGCCTGAAGGTCCGCCGCCGCGCCGCGAACACCGCGCGCAAGCTCCGCTCCGAGGGCGACCCGCTGGCCCTCTCCATGGAGTGGATCACGCTCTACGCCATGGCCGTGAACGAGGAGAACGCCGCCGGCGGCCGGGTCGTCACCGCCCCCACCAACGGGGCCGCCGGCATCATCCCGGCCGTCCTGCACTACTACATGAACTTCGTGCCCGGCGCCGACGAGGAGGGCGTGGTCCGCTTCCTGCTGGCCGCGGGCGCGATCGGCATGCTCTTCAAGGAGAACGCCTCCATCTCCGGCGCCGAGGTCGGCTGCCAGGGCGAGGTCGGCTCGGCCTGCTCGATGGCGGCGGGCGCGCTCGCCGAGGTGCTGGGCGGCAGCCCGGAGCAGGTGGAGAACGCCGCCGAGATCGGCATGGAGCACAACCTGGGCCTGACCTGCGACCCGGTGGGCGGCCTGGTCCAGATCCCGTGCATCGAGCGCAACGGCATGGCCGCGGTCAAGGCGGTCACGGCGGCCCGCATGGCGATGCGCGGCGACGGCAGCCACAAGGTCTCCCTGGACAAGGTCATCAAGACCATGAAGGAGACGGGCGCCGACATGAGCGTCAAGTACAAGGAGACCGCGCGCGGCGGTCTGGCGGTCAACATCATCGAGTGCTGAGCCGCTGACACGCCGCCGGAACGTTTCCCTCCGTCGGCGGGCGCGTGATGGGCTCGCGCCATGACGCAGAACGAGAAGATCGCGACGTTACCGGGCCGGGCCTCCCGCCGGACCCTGCTGACCGCCGCGGCCGGCGCCGCCGCGCTGCTGACCGCCGGTGCGGCCGCCCCCGCCGCCGCTGCCGGGGCCGCTGCCGGCGCCGGGGCCGGGGCCGCGAGGCGTGCCTCGCGCCGTGCGGCGGCCACCGGGCGGCTGCGGGCGCTGGAGCGGCGGCACGGGGCGCGGCTGGGCGCGGTGGCCCGCAACACGGTCACCGGCGCCACCGTGCTGTACCGGTCCGACGAGCGCTTCCCCATGTGCTCGACGTTCAAGACGCTCGCGGCGGCGGCCGTGCTGCGGGACCTCGACCGGCACGGCGAAGTGCTCGCCAAGCGCATCCGCTACACCGCGGCGGACCTCGTGCCGAATTCGAAGAAGTGCGAGGAGAACCTGGCCACCGGCATGACCGTCGCCGAGCTGTGCGACGCGACCATCCGCTTCAGCGACAACACCGCCGCCAACCTGCTGCTGCGCGAACTCGGCGGCCCGGCCGCCGTCACCCGGTTCTGCCGCTCCCTCGGGGACACCACCACCCGGCTCGACCGCTGGGAGCCCGAGCTGAACACCTGCGAGCCGTGGCGGGTCGAGGACACCACGACACCGGCGGCGCTCTCCGGCACCTACGAGCGGCTGGTGCTCGGTGACGCGCTGAACCGGGGCGACCGCGAGCGGCTGACCGGCTGGCTGCTGGGCAACACCACCAGTACGCACCGGTTCCGCGCCGGCCTGCCGGAGGACTGGCGGCTGGCCGACAAGACCGGCGGCGGCGCGTACGGGACGAACAACGACGCCGGGGTCGCCTGGACGCCCGACGGCACCCCGGTCGTCCTGGTGGTGCTGACGACCAAGCCCGAGCAGGAGGCCGCCGCGGACGACCTCCTCGTCGCCCGGGCGGCCTCGGTGCTGGCGGCCTCGGTCACCTGAGGACCGCCGAGTGCACGCTGAGCCAGTGCGGGTCGGGCACCACGGTCAGCACCGCCGACACCGCGACGACCCCCGCCAGCACCGCCAGCTCGGTGCGGGCGGGGGCCGTCGCGTCCCCGCCCCGGGCCAGTCGCCGGCGGGCGGTCACGGCCAGCGCGCTCACCACCGCGAGCAGCGCCAGCTTGGCGAGGAGCACCCTGCCGTACGCCGAAGCGAACACCACCTCCGCCGGCAGGCGCCGCAGCGCCGAGCAGGTGCCGGTCACGGCCAGCGCGACGTAGAGCCATCCGGCCGGCCGCGCGTACCGGGCCAGTACCTCGCGCCCGCCGCCGCGCAGCCACGCCACCCGGAGCACGTACAGCAGCCCGCCGGCCCACAGCGAGGCGGCCGTCAGGTGGACCACGGTGAGGGCCGTGCCCAGCTCCGGGGTGTACGGCTCGGGGTGCGCCCGCAGCGCCTCGGCGCCGATCACCAGCGCCAGCGGCCCGCCCGCCCAGCCGGGGCGCCCGAGCGCGACGCACCCGGCGGCCAGGGCGAACCCGTTGGCCATGGCCAGCAGCAGCCCGCCGTCCCGCGTCCCGTACGTGGCGGTGAGGTCGAGCTCGCTCACCTCGGCCAGCAGCAGGATCTGCCCCGCCGACGCGGCGGCGCCGCCCAGGGCGGCCCACAGGGCCCAGGGGCGGGGCGCGGGGCCGGCCGCGGCGAGCCGGGTGCCGGCCAGTTCGCCGAGGTGCACGGCGAGGGCGGCGAACACCGCCGCGCGCAGCACCGTGGTGGTGCCGGGCGCGGGGATGCGCAGCTCGCCGGTGCCGCGCGCGGCGAGGCCCGCGCCGAACACGGCCGCCGCCACCGCGGCGAGCCCGCCCGCCACGAGCGCGGTACGCGCACGGCGCCGCCCGGTGGCCCGGGCGGCGCCGTTCGTCGGTATGGTCACGCCTTGTTGAGGTGCGCCCAGAACTCGTCGAAGGTGAGCAGCCCGTCGCCGTTGCCGTCCTGCGCGTTGATCACGGCCTGGGCGACGGTCTCCGTGACGTTGAAGTCGCCGAGCTGCGCCATGACGCTCTTGTACTCGGCGGCCGTGATGAGCCCGTCCCCGTTCACGTCGTACCGCTCGAACGCCTTGCGCGCCGCCTCGATGTCCGCCACTGGTCCACCCCTTCTTGGTGCATAACTGACGGCGGTCAGATTATCGGCCGTGCCGGTGGGTTCCGGCCGGGGGCCCGGATCCGCCGGCCAGGGGGACGGGGGTCAGCGGCGCCAGGGCTCGTAGTGCGGGTTGTCCTGGCACTCCGCCATGATCTCGATCTTCTTCACCAGGTCGACGGGGCAGACGCCGACGATGTGCTTGCGGGCGATGCCGCCGGGGAAGGCGACCTCCTCCTGGTCGGCGTACTTGTGGGTGTCGCCGATGGTCCCGTTGACGTCCACGCCCTTCGGGGCGTCGACGTAGTAGTTGAAGCCGCTCTTCCACTTCTTGTAGAGGTCGTGGTCGTACGTGGTCGAGACGTACGGCGAGGGCTGGTTGACCAGGACGTACTTCTCGATGTCGTACTGCCCGTCCAGCGGGGCCTTGGGGTGGAAGCCCTGCTCGAAGACGACGGCCGGGGGGCGGTTGTCGGCGCGGTAGAGCTGCTTGCAGTCGGCCCGCCACGAGGGGGCGGGGGTGATGCGGTCCGGGTCGACCCTGCGGTCGGCCGCCGGGTACAGCCGGTCCTCGACGACCGGGCAGCTCGCCGCGGCCTTCGCCGCGAAGGCGGGCGCGGCGAGGGCGGGCGCGGCAAGGGCGGGGGCCCGGCTCGCCGCGGCCGGGGCCGGGGTGGCGGCGGCCGGGGCGGCCTCGGTGGCGGCGGCGGGGACGAGGAGCGCGGCGAGGGACACGGCGAGCGCGGCGGCACGGCGCCGCGGACGGGAAGTGATCATGGCGCTCACCCTGGCCGTCGCGCCGGGTCACACCGTGGATCTTCACTCGATCGGCGGCGTGTCAGCCGTGTGCCGTGCGGCCGGGACCCGGCCGGCGGTGCCGTGCGCCGCGGCCGGTCAGCGGAACACGCCGGTGTGGCCGAGCGAGTAGCGGCCGGGCTGCGGGTAGACGGCCAGGCCGTGCGGGCCGCCGCCGACCGGGATGCGGGCCAGCTGCTTGCCGGTCCTGGTGTCGATGGCGTACACCTCGGAGTCGTAGCGCCCGGAGAGCCACAGCACCTTGCCGTCGGCCGACACGCCTCCCATGTCGGGCGAGCCGCCGTCCGGCAGCCACCACTTCTTGGTCAGCCCCTTGCGCGCGAAGTCGAACACGGAGACCGAGCCCTCCCCGCGGTTGGGGATGTACATCTCCCTGGAGTCGCGCGAGACGTACAGGCCGTGGGCGCCCTTGCCGGTGGGCATGAGCCTGGGGGCGGCGAAGGAGTCGCCGTCGAGGACCCACACCCCGTGCGCCATCATGTCGGCCACGTAGAAGGTCCTGCCGTCGGGCGAGACCTTCACGTCCTGGGGCATGGCGCCCCGGAAGGGCAGCTTCTGCTGGGCGACGACCTTCTTCCGCTCCGTGTCGACCTTCAGCAGCTCTCCGGAGAACTCGCAGCTGACGATGAAGTAGCGGCCGTCGGCGGAGAAGTCGGCGTGGTTGACCCCGTAGCAGCCGACCGGTTCGGTGTGGCGGCGCTCCATGGTGTGCGGGTCGAGGAAGACCAGCTCCCGGTCGAGGGAGGCCATCACGATCGCGTACGCGCCGTCGGGGGTGAAGTACAGGTTGTACGGGTCGTGGACGTCGACGTCCTCGCCGCGGGCGCCGGTGGCGGGGTCGATGGGGGTGAGCGTGTGGCCGCGGTTGTTGTTGACCCAGAGGGTCTTGAGGTCCCAGGACGGCACGACGTGCTGCGGCTGGTTGCCGACCGGGATGGTCTCGACGACCTTGTAGGTCCTGGGGTCGATGACCGAGACGGTGTCGGACAGGGTGTTGGGGACGTACACCCGGGAGGGGAAGCCCCTGACCACCGGGGAGAGCATGCCCGGCCGGTCGGCCGCGTAGACGTCCTCGGGGTCCAGGAGGGGCGGCATCCCGGGCAGCCCCGCCGGGGCCGTCCTCTTCGGTACGGCGACGGGGACGGCGGCCCGGCTGCCGCGCGCCTCCGGCCGCTCGCCGCCGCCACCGCAGCCGGGGAGCGCCGCGGCGGCGGCCAGCAGCGCGGTGGCCGCGAGGAGGCTCTTGGATCGCTTCGTCAGGCGCAGCATCGTCACGGACCCCATTGAGGGTCCGGGCCCTCCGGTCCGCTTCCCACGGGGTCCGGTGCTCCGTCGGCACATTGCGGAGAGGTCGAGGATTCACCCATCGGAACCCATATTTATTCATGGTTTATGAGGTCCGTGGCTCACCTCACCTACGATTCATTTCCCAGCTGGACCGTTTTGCTGAACTTTGTCCCGGTTCGGTCTTTTGGCGGCATGGCCCCCCGTCTGCCATAGTCGGAGACACGACCCCCATTGACCCGGGCCAGGTCGTTCCGGCGACCGCGGACACACCCCACCCCCGTCCGCGGCGCACCTCATGGAAGCCCCCGCGGCGCCCCACCACGGCGCAAGGGGGCTTTCCGTGCGTCAGCGGTCCGACACCCGCATCTCGAACCAGGTGGTCTTGCCGCGCGGCAGCAGATCGACACCCCAGCGGTCGGAGAGCTTGTCCACCAGGAACAGTCCCCGGCCACTGGTGTCCAGCTCGTGCACCGGCATCAGACAGGGCAGCCCCCGGGACGGGTCGCGCACCTCGATCCGGATCCAGCCGCGGCGGCGCAGCATGCGCAGTCCGAAGACCCGCGCCCCGGTGTGCCGGACGGCGTTGCCGACGAGCTCGGAGACGAGCAGGATCGCGTGCTCGGCGATCTGCGGGCCGAGCCCCCACTGGCGGAGCACCACGCACTGGGTGAGCCGGCGGGCGGTCGCGGCGGATTCGGGGCGGGACGGCAGCCGGACTTCCTCCTCCGTCGGGTTGCCGAACAGTTCGACCGCCTTGAGCGCCTGTTCGTCGTCCGCGGCGGCCACCCACCGCGCGGCCGTAGCGCCGCCGCGCTGCCCCGGTTGCTCCACACCATCCAGCCCCGCCATGCCCACCATGATGGCCGCCGCACGGCTCCCGCGTGGCCGTTCCCGCGGAATCGCTGCCCCGGAACGAACCGTTCCCGGGGCAGCTCCCGGCATATGCCCGTGGCACACAAGGGCGGGAAAAGCGGCGGTGACCTGCGGTGACGCCAGAGGTCCGCACCGGGCGCCGGGCCAGGTGCCGCTCAGCGCTTAAGGCGCCCTTAAGACTGCCCTAAACCACCCGGACGGTGGACAACTCGCTTGCCCTTACAGGAACTTGGCCTTGCCGGGCCCCTCCTCCACGAAGCTGCGCATGCCGCGCTCGCGGTCCTCGGTGGCGAACAGCCCGGCGAACCAGTTGCGTTCGATGGTGAGGCCGGTGTCGATGTCGGTCTCCAGACCGGCGTCGACGGACTCCTTGGCCGCGCGCAGTGCCAGCGCGGGGCCCTGGGCCAGCTTCGCGGCCCACGCGTGCGCCTGCTCGTACACCTCGGCCGCCGGGACGACCCGGTCGACGAGCCCGATCGCGAGGGCCTCGTCGGCCTTCACATGACGGCCCGTGAAGATGAGGTCCTTGGCCTTGGACGGGCCGACGAGACGGGCCAGGCGCTGGGTGCCGCCCGCTCCGGGGATCAGGCCCAGCAGGATCTCGGGCTGGCCCAGCCTGGCGTTGTCGCCGGCGATCCGGAAGTCGGCGCACAGCGCCAGCTCGCAGCCGCCGCCCAGCGCGTACCCGGTGACGGCGGCGACGACGGGCTTGGGGATGCGGGCCACGGCGGTGAACGAGTCCTGGAGGGCCTTGGAGCGCAGCACCATGGCCGCGTGGTCCATGGCCTGCATCTCCTTGATGTCCGCGCCGGCCGCGAACACCTTCTCGCCGCCGTACAGCACCACGGCGCGGACGTCGTCGCGCCGGGCCGCCTCCTCGGCGAGCTCGCGCAGGCGGTCCTGGGTGGCGATGTCCAGAGCGTTCATCGGCGGGCGGTCCAGGCGGATGGTGCCGACGCCTTCGGAGACTTCGAGAGTGACTGTCATGCAGGGCAGGTTAGCCGCCGTTAACGACAACGGGCCCGGTGCTGTGAGGAACAGCACCGGGCCCGTACGACGCGGGCCGTGCGGCCCTACTTGATCCACTCCGACCAGGCCATGTTCCAGCCGTTCAGACCGTTCTCCGGCTGGATCTGCTTGTCCTTGGAGTTCTTCACGACCACCACGTCGCCGATGATCGAGTTGTTGTAGAACCAGGCCGCCGGGGTCGCGTCGTCGTACGCGCCGCGCACGTCCCGCAGCCCGACGCAGCCATGGCTGACGTTGGCCGAGCCGAAGGTGCCGCTGGAGGCCCAGTAGTTGCCGTGCACGAAGGTGCCCGAGGTGGACAGGCGCATGGCGTGCGGCACGTCCTTGATGTCGTACTCGCCGCCGAAGCCCACGGTGGCGCCGTTCATCCGGGTCACCTTGTACTTCTCGCTGATGACCATCTGGCCGTTGTACGTCGTCGTCGACGGGGCGCCCGCGGTGATCGGCACGGTCTTGATCAGCTTGCCGTCGCGGACCACCTTCATGGTCTTCTCGCTCGCGTCGACCGTCGAGACCTGGCTGCGGCCGATGGTGAAGCGCACGGTCTTGGACTGCTTGCCGTACACGCCCGGACGGCCCTCGACGCCGTCCAGGTTCAGCTGCACGGTCACCTTGGTGCCCGCGGCCCAGTACTTCTCGGGACGGAAGTCCAGACGGTCGTTGCCGAACCAGTGGCCCTCGATCGGCACGGACGGCACGGCCGTCACCCTGACGGCCTTCTCCACGGCCTCGGGGTTGGTGATGCCGCGCGTGAAGTTGATCGACACCGGCATGCCGACACCGACGGTCGAGCCGTCCTCCGGCGTGTAGTGGCCGATGAAGGTGTTCTTCGGGACGAGGGTGGTGAAGGTGGTGTCCTTCGCCGACGCACGCCCGTCGGCGTCCTCGGCGACCGCGTGCACCTTGTACTTGGTGGCGGCCGCCAGGTGCCGCACCGGCTCCCAGCCGGTCTTGTCGGCGGTCAGCCGGCCCTCGACCTTGTTGCCCTTGGAGTCGGCGACGGTGACCGTGGTCAGCTTGCCCTTCTCGGCGGTCACCTTCAGGGCGCCGCTCGTCGCCACCGACGCGGCGCCGTCCTTGGGAGCGATGGTCACGACCGCCTGCGAGGCCGCGTTCTCGACCTTCCCGCCGTCCTTCGCCTTCTCGCGGCCCTTGCCGCTGTCGGCCGAGCCCGACCCGCCGCATGCCGTCACCAGCAGCAGCAGCGCCCCCAGCACCAGCGCCAGCAGTCCCCTGCCGGTCCCGGATCCGCTCCTGCCCGCCCCGGCCGATGCCCCCGATATCGGCTGCACGTTCACTTCGGTGTTCTCCCCTCGCACGGCCTGGCCCCGCCACGGCCCGCACCCCCGCACGCCCACTCGCGCGTGCACCGCGATAGATAATCACACCGCAGGCGCTGCCGAGCTCCCGCGGATGTCACCGTTCAGTCCCAACTTGTCCAGGGCGGAGGCGGGCCATGCCGGATCGTGCGGTAACGGCGAGAGGAGGCCACCGCACCGCACGGCACGAGTCGGGTCAGCGCAGGGCGGAACCGGCCTTCCAGCGGGCCCAGTCCAGGTTCCACCCGCCCAGGCCGTTGTCGGGGGACACCTTCCGGTCGGTCGAGTTGACCACCTCCACGACGTCCCCGATCAGCGTCCGGTCGAAGAACCAGCCCGCCGGGGACTCGGCACTGCCGCCCTTCACGTCCCGCAGCCCCACGCACCCGTGGCTCACGTTCGCGGTGCCGAAGGTGGACTCCGGTGCCCAGTAGTTGCCGTGCAGGAACGTGCCCGAGTCCGTCAGCCGCATGGCGTGCGGCACGTCCTTGATGTCGTACTCGCCCTTGCCGTCCTTGTCCTTGAAGCCCACCGTGGCGCCGTTCATCCGGGTGACGTCGAACAGCTCCGTCACCACCATCCTGCCGTTGTACGTGGTGGTCTTCGGTGCCCCCGCGGTGATCGGCACCGTCGTCACGAGCCGGCCGTCGCGCCGCACCTCCATGGTGTGCTTCTCCGCGTCCACCAGGGAGACCTGGGAGCGGCCGACGGTGAAACCGACCCTCTTGTGCTGGATCCCGTACACCCCCGGCGCCCCCTCCACGTCACGCAGCCGCAGGTCGACGGTGACCTCGGTGCCCGGCTCCCAGTACTCCCGCGGACGGAAGTCCAGCCGCTCCTTGCCGAACCAGTGGCCCACCACCTCCACCGGCGGGCGGGAGGTGACGCGGATGGCCCGCTCGACGGCCGCGCGGTTCTCGATCGGCCGGTTGAAGGAGAACGAGACGATCATCCCGGTGCCGACGGTGGAGCGGTTCTCCGGCTTGAAGTAGCCGATGAACCGGTGCTCGGGGACCGCGGTGGTGAACGTGGTGTGCCGGGCCGAACGCCGCCCGTGGCCGTCCAGCGCGACCGCGTCCACCCGGTACTTGGCGGCCAGCGCGAGCCGGGTACCCGGCAGCGGCCGCCAGCGCAGCCCGTCCTCCGAGATGGCGCCGGGCACCCGCGCCGGCCGGTCGTCCTCGACCTTCACCACCTCCACCCGCTCCAGCCGCCCGCTGGGGACGCGCACCTCCACCCGCCCGTCCGGGGCCACGCCCTCCGCCTTGTCCTGCGGCATCACCCGGATGGTGTCCTCCGGTGACCGCCCCTTGCCGCCGACGCCGATGTCCAGACCACCGTCACTGGTGCACCCGGCCAGCCCCGCCATCAGCCCTGCGCATGCCACGGCAGCGGCGATGCCGAGCCCTGCCCGCTTCAGTACGTGTCTCACGATGCGACCAACGACTGCCCCCCTCCAGGGGAAACGTCAGTGCGGGTCATGTTGGGAGGCAGGCAGTCCGGGCAGAACAGGTGGAGGACCATGTGCGGGGCCGCGGCAGGGACGCCGCGGCCTCGCGGCGAGTGAGCCGAAGGGGCGCGACGGTGTCGAAAGGGAGAACGCGCGCGGGGCCGTGAGGAACGAGCGGCCCGAGCACGATCGACCGCCGGCACGGGCCGGCGCGCCCCGGAGGGGACCGAGCCACCACAAGAGGCAGCCGCAGGAGGCCCGCAGGTGTCGAGCGCAGCCGAGCAGCAGGCAGTGCAGCGTGCGGTGGGTGACGCACTGCTGGACGGGAGTCCCGCCCCCGCCGGGGCACGGCGCCACGGGCCGGGCGGCCTCCCCCGGAATCCCGACGCGCCCTCCCCGCCCGTGTGGCCGGGCGCGCCCACGCCGCTGGGCGCCCGTTTCCGCGCCGGGCCCGGCGGGGCGACGGGGACGAACTTCGCGCTCTGGGCGGGCGGGGCGGAGGCGGTGGAGCTGTGCCTGTTCGACGAGGGGGGCGCCGAGACCCGGCTTCCGCTGACCGAGCTGACCCATGAGATCTGGCACGGTTTCGTGCCCGGCGTACGCCCGGGGCAGCGGTACGGCTACCGGGTGCACGGCCGCTGGGACCCGTGGACCGGCGCCCGCTGGAACCCGGCCAAGCTGCTCCTCGACCCGTACGCGCGGGCGGTCGACGGCGACTTCTCGCTGCCGCCCGAGGTGTACGGCCACGTGCGGGACTGGCCCGAGCAGCACGTCGCCGACACCGTCCGGGACACCCGCGACTCGGCCCCGTACGTCCCGAAGGGGGTCGTCGTCCACGACGACGACGACTGGTCCGACGACCGGCGGCCCAAGACCCCGTGGGCGGACTCCGTCATCTACGAGGTCCACGTCCGCGGCTTCACCCGGCGCCACCCGGGCATCCCCGAGGAGCTGCGCGGCACCTACGCGGGCCTCGCGCACCCCGCCGCGATCGAGCACCTGGTGTCGCTGGGGGTGACGGCGGTCGAGCTGCTGCCGGTGCACCAGTTCGCGCACGAGGACCACCTGCTGCGGCGGGGCCTGAGGAACTACTGGGGCTACAACTCCATCGGCTACTTCGCGCCGCACGCCGCCTACAGCGCGTCGGGCACGACCGGGCAGCAGGTCGGCGAGTTCAAGCGGATGGTGAAGGCGCTGCACGCGGCCGGCATCGAGGTCGTCCTGGACGTGGTCTACAACCACACCGCCGAGGCGAGCGAGCTGGGTCCCATGCTGTCGCTGCGGGGCATCGACAACCGCGGCTACTACCGGCTGGCTGCGGACGCGCGCCGGTACGCCGACTACACCGGCTGCGGCAACACCCTGCACGTCGTCCAGCCGCACGTGCTGCGGCTGATCACCGACTCGCTGCGCTACTGGGTGACGGAGATGGGCGTCGACGGCTTCCGCTTCGACCTGGCGGCGGCGCTCGCCCGCTCGATGCACGACGTCGACATGCTGTCGCCGTTCCTCGCGACGATCGCCCAGGACCCGGTGCTGCGGCGGGTGAAGCTGATCGCCGAGCCGTGGGACGTCGGGAACGGCGGCTACCAGGTGGGCGCGTTCCCGCCGCTGTGGACCGAGTGGAACGACCGCTACCGGGACGCCGTCCGCGACTTCTGGCGCGGTGCCCTGCCCGATGTGCGCGACCTCGGGTACCGGCTGTCCGGGTCGAGCGACCTGTACGCGTGGGGCGGCCGGCGCCCGTACGCCTCCGTCAACTTCATCACCGCGCACGACGGGTTCACGCTGCGCGACCTGGTGTCGTACGAGCACAAGCACAACGAGGCGAACGGCGAGGGCAACCGGGACGGCACGAACGACAACCGGTCGTGGAACTGCGGCGCCGAGGGCGAGACGGACGACCCGGAGGTGAACGCGCTGCGCCGGCGGCAGGTGCGCAACCTGCTGACCACGCTGCTGCTGTCCACGGGCGTGCCGATGCTCGTGGCGGGCGACGAGATGGGCCGCACCCAGGGCGGCAACAACAACGCGTACTGCCAGGACAACGAGCTGGGCTGGGTCGACTGGTCGCTGCCCCGGCGCCCCGGCCCCAAGGGCCTGCTCGAGCTGACCCGCCGGCTGCTGGCGCTGCGCCACGCCCACCCGGTGCTGCGCCGGCGGGCGTTCTTCTCCGGCCGTCCGCAGGGCGCGGACGGGCTGCGGGACCTGGCGTGGTTCACGGCCGCGGGCGCGGAGATGACGGAGGGCGACTGGTACGCCCGGACGGCGACGATCGGGATGTACCTGTCCGGGCGGGACATCCCGGGGCGGGACGCGCGCGGGGAACCCGTCACGGACGAAAGCTTCCTGGCGGTCCTGCACGCGGGCGCCGAGCCGGTGGACTTCCGGCTGCCGGGGCCGCCGTGGGCGGAGGAGTACGAGCTGGAGGTGGACACCGCGCGGGAGGACCAGACCCGCGCCCCGGGCACGGTGCACCCGGGCGGGGAGGTGGTGACGGTGCCGGCGAGGTCGGTGCTGCTGTGGCGGGTGCGGAGCTAGGCACGCAGGCGGGGCGGCGGGGCGCCGGGGGGAGGGTCTACGGGGCGGGCTGCGCGCGGCCGAGGATCCCCCGCTCGTACCCGGCGGCCACCGCGGCGGCCCGGTCGCCCACGCCGAGTTTGGCGAACACGTGGGTGAGGTGGGTCTTGACGGTCGCCTCGCTGATGAACAGCTCGGCCGCGATCCTCCGGTTGGAGGTGCCCCGGGCGACGAGCCGCAGCACCTCCCGCTCACGGGCGGAGAGCGTCTCGCCACCCGGCGCGGACGGGGAGCGCACGGCGGAGACCAGCCGGGTCGCGACGGCGGGCGACAGGACGGTACGGCCGTCCGCGGCGGCCCGTACGGCGGTGAACAGCTCCTCGCGCGGGGCGTCCTTCAGGAGGTAGCCCGTCGCACCCGCCTCGATGGCCGGGAGGGTGTCGGAGTCCGTGTCGTACGTGGTGAGGACGAGCACCTTGGCGCGGGCGCCGCGCCGGGTCAGCTCGCGGATCGCGTCCACCCCGCCGCCGTCCGGCATGCGCAGGTCCATCAGGACCACGTCGGGGTCCAGGCGCATCGCGCGCTCGACGCCCTCGGTGCCGCCGGACGCCTCGCCCAGCACCTCGAAGCCGGGCTCGGTGGCGAACATGCCGCGCAGGCCGTCGCGCACGACGGGGTGGTCGTCGACGATCAGCAGGGTGATGGTGTGGTCAGCCATGGGGCACCAACGGTACGCGGGCCGACACCGCCGTACCGCCGCCCGGTTCGGACTCGACGCACAGGGTGCCGGCGAGCCGGGCGGCGCGGGCCCGCATGCCGTCCAGGCCGAAGCCGCCGGTGCGGGAGCGGGGCGGCACGGCGGCGGGCTCGAACCCGCGGCCGTCGTCGCGCACGTCCAGGGTGATCTCGTCGCCCATGTAGGAGAGGGTGACGCCGGTCCGGGACGCCCCGGCGTGCCGGGCGGTGTTGGCGAGCGCCTCCTCGGCTATGCGGAGCAGGGTGGCGGCCACCTCGTCGTGCAGGGGCTCCTCGGTGCCGGTGACGGTGAGGCGGGCGGCCACGCCGGTGCGTTCGGACCAGTCGGTGACGGTCCGGTGCAGCGCGTCGGGCAGCGTGGCGTGTTCCAGGGCGGCGGGGGCGAGGCCGTGCACGGACCGGCGGGCCTCGCCGAGGCTGTGCCGGGCCAGTGCGGTGGCGCGCTCCAGGTGCTCGCGCGCGACGCGCGGGTCCGGGGCCGCGGTGACCGCCTGGAGCTGGGCGACGATGCCGGCCAGGCCCTGGGCCAGGGTGTCGTGGATCTCGGCGGCCAGCCGGCGGCGCTCGTCGGCCACTCCCGCCTCGCGGGCCTGGACGAGCAGCTGGGCGTGGAGGCCCTCGTTCTCGGCGAGGGCCTGCTCCAGACGGGCGTTGGCCCGCTCCAGGGCGGCGATGGTGGCGGCGCGCTCCGCGGTGCGCTCGGCCTCCTTGTCGCCGAGGTGGGCGAAGACGAGGGCGAGGCAGACGTTGAGGACCAGCAGGGCGGCGAACAGCGCCCACTGGAGCGCGGAGGCCGGCGGCAGGCCCCCGGACTGGGAACCGGCCATGGTGACGGCGGTGGCGAGCAGTCCGAGGCGGGCCCGGCGGGCGGGCAGCAGCCGGCCCGCGTCGAAGTAGCCGATGACGGCGTAGATGGCGAACAGCGGGTTGAGCCAGGTCAGTACGGCGGCGAGCACGGTCCGCACGGCGAAGTGCACCTGCCCGCCCACCGGGTGACCGGGAGCCGGCGCGCCCCGCCACGCCTGGAGGGCGAGGACGGCCAGGACGAGCGCCCCGGCCGCGTACACCTCGGTGCGGGTCATGAAGAACTCCGCCGTCACCGCCCCGATGGCGGTGGCCAGGGCCAGCAGGCCGTAGGGGCCCCAGCGGAAGAACCGCTCCCAGCGCTCCTCGACGGTCGTCGGTGTCATGGGACCAGTCTCCCGGTGGCTCACTCCCAGCGGAACCAGCGGGCCGCCGCCCATGTCAGCAGCGCGGTCCACAGGGCCATGACGCCCAGGTGCGTCCAGCCGGGCCAGCCGCCCGCCGCCGCGTCGCCCAGCGCCTCGGAGGCCGCGCCGAAGGGGGTGAGGTGGACGATGCCGCGCAGGGTGTCCGGCATGGCCTGCACGGGGACCCAGACGCCGGCGGTGAACATGGTGGGGAAGAAGACCGCCGAGCCGACGGCCGTGGCGATCTTCTGGGTGCGGGAGACCGCGCAGACCGCCGCGCCGAGGGCGAGGGCGCCCGCGACGGCGAGCAGCAGCGCCAGGACGTACCCGGCGGGCTGCCCGGGGAGGCGGACGCCGAACGCGGCCCGGCCGACCGTGACGACCAGGGCGGCCGACACCAGCGCCACGGCCGCGTGGACGAGCAGCTGGGCGGTGAGGAGGGCGGAGGGGCGCACGGGGGTGGTGCGCATGCGGCGCAGGATGCCGCGCTCCCGGTAGCCGGTGAGGACCGGGGGCATGGCCTGGAGCCCGGCCATGATCAGGGCGAAGAGGACGGAGACGGGGACGTACAGGTCGACGACCCGCAGCCCGCCGAGGTCGTCGGACGCCTTCCGGAAGGAGGGGATGAGGCCGAGGACCACCAGGAGGAGGGTCGGGGAGACGGTCACCCAGAACACGGATCCGGGTTCGCGGGCGAAGAGGCGCGCCTCGGTCTTCAGGACGGTGGTGTTCATCGGTCGGCTCCCGTGGTGAGGTCGAGGAAGGCGTCGTCCAGGGTGGCTTCGGCGACGCGGAGCTGGTGGGCGGTGACCCGGTGGCGGGCGAGCAGCGAGACGACCGCCTCGACGGTGTCGTCGGTGCCCTCGACGACGACCCGGCCGTCCTCCTGCGTCCGTACGGAGGCGGCGCCGGGGAGCGCGGCAAGTTCGCGGTCGTCGAGCGGGGCGGAGGGGGTGAAGGAGACGACGGTGGAGACCGTGGCGCGGCGGATGAGGCCGGCGGGGGTGTCGAGTGCGGCGACCCGTCCGCCGTCGATGACGGCGATCCGGTCGCAGAGCCGCTGGGCCTCCTCCATGAAGTGCGTGACCAGCAGGACGGTGACGCCGCGGGCGCGCACGTCCTCGATCAGCGCCCAGGTCTCGCGGCGGGCCCGGGGGTCGAGGCCGGTGGTCAGCTCGTCCAGGACGACGGCCCTCGGGTCGCCGACGAGGGCGAGCGCGATGGACAGCCGCTGCTTCTGGCCGCCGGAGAGCTTGGCGAAGCGGACGGCGAGGTGGTCGGTGAGGCCGAGCCGTTCGGCGAGGGGGCGCCAGTCGGCGGGGCGGGTGTGGAAGGAGGCGTACAGCTCCAGTGCCTCGCGGACGGTGATCTTCGGCTGGAGCTCGCTCTCCTGGAGCTGGGCGCCGAGGAGGCGGGTGACCTCGCGGTGGTCGGCCACCGGGTCGAGTCCGGCGACCCGCACGGTGCCGGCGTCCGGGGTCCTGAGGCCCTCGACGCACTCGACGGTGGTGGTCTTGCCCGCCCCGTTGGGCCCGAGGATGCCGAAGATCTCGCCCTCCGCGACCGCGAAGGACACGTCCGCGACGGCGACCCTGCCGCCGTAGGCCTTGCGCAGCCCGTTCACTGTGATCATTCCGGTGGTCGTCGACATGTGACGAGCATGCTGGCGGGGGCTCCTCCGGCACATCGGCCGTCCCGCTGGGGAGGGCATCGGCCGATCGGTTGATGCGGGGGTACGACCGTTGACGAGCTTCCGGAAAAGCACGTGAGCGATGTCAGTGCCGAACCGTAGGCTCGCTCCTGATGCCGAAAGAGGATGCAACGACCAAGGACCGCTCCACCGTTCGCACGCTGCTGCGGCTGTGGCCGTACGTCCGCCCGGTGCGGGCGCGGATCGGGACGGCGGCGTGCGTGGCCGTCGTGGCGTCGTGTCTGGGCCTGGTCATCCCGATCGTCCTGAAGTGGATCGTGGACGGACCGGTGGCCGGGCGGGAGCCGGGCGGGGTGTGGTTCGGGGCGCTGGTGGTGCTGGCGCTGGGGATCGCGGAGGCGGTGCTGTTCGGGCTGCGGAGGTGGCTGGTGGCCCGCCCGCTGGCGGGGGTGGAGGCCGCGATGCGCGCCGACCTGTACCGGCACCTGCAGCGCCTGCCGATCGCGTTCCACGACCGGTGGGCGTCGGGGCAGTTGCTGTCACGGGCGACGACGGACCTGTCGTTGATCCGGATGTTCCTGGCGTTCCCGATGACGTTCCTGTTCGTCAACGGCGTGACGGTGCTGGTGGGCTGCGGTGTGCTGCTGGTGCAGGACTGGACGCTGGGGCTGATCCTGCTGGTGCCGGTGGTGCCCCTGATCGTGGTCTGCTCCCTGTTCGAGACGCGCTACTCGCTGGTCGCGCGTCGCGCCCAGGACCAGGTGGGCGATCTGACGACGGTCGTCGAGGAGAGCGTCCTCGGCATCCGGATCATCAAGGGGTTCGGCCGTCATCGCAGCCAGGCGGAGGCGTTCGGCGCGCTCGCCGAGCGGCTGCGGGGCACGGAGCTCGGCAAGGCGCGGCTGCTGGCGGGCATCTGGGCGGTCATCACCATCGTGCCGGAACTGGCCATCGGGGCGGCGCTGGTGCTGGGCACGGTCCAGGTGGCGGACGGCGCGCTGTCCGCCGGGACGCTGGTGGCGTTCCTGTCGACGGCGCTGGCGCTGCGGTGGCCGGTCGAGTCGATCGGGTTCCTGCTGGCGATGAGCCAGGAGGCGGCGACGTCGGTGGAGCGGTTCTTCGAGGTGATGGACGAGGCGGAGGAGGACCCGGGCGGGCACCGCGGTACGCCGGCGGAGTCGTCGGGCGGGCTGCGCTTCGAGGGCGTGACGTTCCGCTACCCGGACGCGCCGGACGACGCGCCGCCGGTGCTGGACGGGGTCGACCTGGTCGTGCGCCCCGGCGAGACGATGGCGCTGGTCGGTGCCACCGGCTCGGGCAAGACGACGCTGACGGCGCTGGTGCCGCGGCTGCACGAGGTGACGGGCGGGCGGATCCTGCTGGACGGGGTCGACGTGGCGGACATGCCCCGGGAGCGCCTGCGGGAGCTGGTGTCGGTGGCGTTCGAGGAGCCCACGCTGTTCTCGGCGAGCGTCGGGGAGAACGTGCTCATGGGCGCCGGTCCCGCCGGCGCGGGCGAGCCCGAGCTGCGGCGCGCTCTGGAGGTGGCCCAGGCGGGGTTCGTGCGGCGGCTGCCGCAGGGGGACGCCACCCAGGTCGGCGAGCAGGGGCTGAGTCTGTCGGGCGGTCAGCGCCAGCGGCTCGCCCTGGCGCGGGCGGTGGTGGGCCGCCCCCGGTTCCTGGTGCTGGACGACCCGCTGTCGGCGCTGGACGTCCACACCGAGGCGCTGGTCGAGGCCGCGCTGCGGGACGTCCTGCGGGACACCACCGCCCTGGTGGTGGCGCACCGCCCGTCCACGGTCATGCTGGCCGACCGCGTGGCCCTCCTCTCGGCGGGCCGCATCACGGCGGTCGGCACCCACCAGGAACTGCTGCGGGACAGCGCGGAGTACGCGTGGCTCATGTCGGGAGCCGGAACGACGGGTGGTGCGCGATGACGGACACGGTGGGCGGCACGCCCCCCGGGCCCCCGGCCGACGGGGCGGGCGGGGCGACGGGCGGCGCGGCGGACGGCCGGGCGGTGGGCCGGGCGGACGGCCGCGGGGGCGGGGCTGCGGCGGGCGGCTCCGGCGGCGGGCGGGCGCCCGGCGCGGACGGGGCGACGGACACCGGCGGGGCGCGGGGAGCCGGCGCGGACGGGGCGACGGACACCGGCGGGGCGCAGGGGCCCAGCGGGGCGCAGGGGCCCAGCGGGGTGCGGGGAGCCGGCGGGGCGCAAGGGGCCCGCGGGGCGGACGCGTTCGACCGGGACGACCTGCCCGTGGCGCCGGGCGCCACAGGGCGGCTGCTGCGGTCGCTGCTGCTGCCGCGGCGGGGGCGGGTCGCGCTCGCCGCCCTGTTGGTGCTGCTCCAGCAGGCCGCCGTGCAGGCCGGGCCGCTGCTCGTCGCGTACGCCATCGACCGGGCGGTGCCCGCCCTCCGGGGCGGGGACAGGGGGCCGCTGCTCGCGGTGGCGGCGGGGTACCTGCTGTGCGCGGTGGGCGCCGGCCTCTTCCAGGCCGCGTTCGTCCGCGCCTCCGCCCGGGTCAACCAGGACGTCCTGCTGGACCTGCGCGGGCGGATCTTCCGGCACGCCCAGGCACTGAGCGTCGACTTCCACGAGCGGTACACCTCGGGCCGGCTGATCTCGCGCTCCACCACGGACGTCGAGTCGCTGCGCGAGCTGCTCGGCGAAGGGCTCCAGGAGCTGATCGGGGTCTTCCTCTCCTTCGCCTTCATCTCGGTGCTGCTGCTCTGGCTGGACCTGGGCATCGGCGCGGTCGCGGTGGCCTCGTTCGTACCGCTGTACCTGCTCGTACGGGCCTACCGGCGGCGCGCGGCCGTCGCGTTCAGCGCGCGGTCGACGGCCATCGCCGCCGTCATCGTGAAGTTCGCGGAGACGATGAACGGCATCCGCCCGGTGCGGGCCTTCCGGCGTGAGCGGACCAACGACGCGGACTTCCGCACGCTCAACCACCGCCACGAGCGCCGCAACGGCGACGCGATCCTGGAGATGGCCCGGTACGTCGTCGGCTCCCGGCTGGTCGCCAACACGGCGGTGGCCGCGATGGTGCTGTGGGGCGCCTACCGGGTCGCCTCCGGGACGCTCGCGCTCGGGGTGCTGGCGGCGGCCGTGCTGTACATGCGCCGGCTGTACGACCCGATCGACCGGCTGGCGATGTTCCTCAACTCCTACCAGTCGGCGGCCGCCTCGCTGGAGAAGATCGCCGGGCTGCTGGCGCAGGTCCCGACCGTCCCCGAGCCCGCCGCCCCCCGCCCCCTGCCGGCGCCCCGCTCCGGGACGCCCGGCCGGGAGGTCGTGTTCGAGGACGTCCGCTTCGGGTACCGCACGGGCGGCGAGGTGCTGCCGCGCTTCGGGCTGACCATCCCGGCGGGGCAGACCGTCGCGGTGGTCGGTTCGACGGGTGCGGGCAAGTCGACCCTCGCCAAGCTGCTCGCCCGCTTCTACGACCCCTCCGGCGGCCGGGTGCTGCTCGACGGCGTCGACCTCCGGGACCTGGCGGTGACGGAGTTGCGGCGCGGGGTGGTGATGGTGACGCAGGAGGCGTTCCTGTTCTCGGGGACGGTCGCGGAGAACATCGCCATCGGGCGGCCGGACGCCACCCGGGAGGAGATCGAGCAGGCCGCGAAGGCCATCGGCGCCCACGACTTCATCGCCGGCCTCCCGGACGGCTACGACACCGACGTACGCAAACGGGGCGGCCGGATCTCGGCCGGTCAGCGCCAACTGGTCGCCTTCGCCCGGGCCCTGCTGGCCGACCCGGCGGTGCTGATCCTCGACGAGGCGACCAGCTCCCTGGACGTCCCCGGCGAGCGGGCCGTGCAGCGCGCCATGGACACGGTCCTGGAGGGCCGCACGGCCGTGGTGATCGCGCACCGGCTGTCCACGGTCGAGATCGCGGACCGGGTGCTGGTGATGGAGGGCGGCCGGATCGTGGAGGACGGCCCGCCGGCCGAACTGATCCGCGGCGAGGGCCGCTTCGCGGGGCTCCACCGGGCGTGGCGGGAGAGCCTGGTGGGGTGAGGTGCCCCGCGCGGTGGCGCACGCCGTGGCCACCCCTCGGAATATGCATGCGCATCAAGGTTGTTGACGCCGGTGACCTCGACGACGACCTCCGGAGCTGACATGACCACCGATACGGCCCCCGCCACCGACCGCTCCTTCCTGTTCGTCCTCGGCAGTTCCCGGGCCGACGGCAACACCGAGCTGCTCGCCCGGACCGCGGCCGCTCAGCTGCCCGCCGGGACCCCGCAGCGGTGGGTGGACCTGAACACCCTGCCCCTGCCGGACTTCCAGGACGGACGGCACGAGACCGACGACTGGCCGGTCGGCGAGGCCGAGGAGGAGCTGCGGCGGGCCACCCTGGAGGCCACCGACATCGTGCTGGCCACGCCGCTGTACTGGTACACCGTCTCCGCGCAGACCAAGCGGTACCTCGACTACTGGTCCGGCTGGCTGACCGCGCCCGGTTCGGACTTCAAGCGGCGGATGGCGGGCCGGACGCTGTGGGGCGTGACGGTCATGGCGGACGACGACGAGTCCGTCGCCGACGGGCTGGTCACCACCCTCAACAACTCGGCGGCCTACCTGCGGATGCGGTTCGGCGGGGTGCTCCTCGGCAGCGGCTCGCGGCCGGGCCAGGTACGCGACGACGAGCGGGCGATGATCCGCGCCAAGACCTTCTTCCAGGGCGAGACCCCGCTCGCCCTGTTCCCGTCCGAGCGGGACGCGTAGCACCCGGGCCCAGGGGGTGCCCGGCCACCGGCCCGAGGGGGGCCGGTGGCCGGAAGCGTGCACGGCCGCGGGAGGCTCGTGCAGGATGGCGCGGCACACGCCCTCAACACGCCGTTCACCGTCGCAAGCCGCCCGCCCGGCCCCGTTCGGCCCGTGATTGCGGGCCGGGCGGGGCGTCGCGCCGCCACGTGGTACGCACCGGCGAAACGTCCGCTTAACGAACACGGCTTTTCGGGCAACGGACGAGTTCCGGCCAATCTGTTGACGCGCTCCTGACAGAGCACCATCACCGGCGCCACTCTTACCCCGTTCTCCGCACCACTTGTTCGACACGGGTTCCGATGTTCGACACGCCCGTGTTCCGTGCTTGTTCAGGCTGCTCCGCCCGGCCGGCCCACCCAGCCGCCGGTACCCCCCTCGCAAAAGGAGTCTGCGTGAGATCCACGCCCAGCCGTCGCGCCACCGCGACCGGCGCCCTGATCGCCGCCGCCGCCATGCTCGCCGTGGGAGTGCAGACCGGCGCCGCAACCGCCGCCGACGCCCCCGCGGCCCCCAAGGCCCAGGCGGCCGGCAAGGCCGACCCCGGCTCCCTGCCCGCCGACCTCTCCCCCGCCCAGCGCACCGCGCTGATACGCGCCGCCGACGCCGCCAAGGCCGAGACGGCCAAGGAGCTCGGCCTCGGCGCCCAGGAGAAGCTCGCCGTCCGCGACGTCGTCCAGGACCGCGACGGCACCACCCACACCCGCTACGAGCGCACCTACGCCGGACTTCCGGTCCTCGGCGGCGACCTGGTCGTCACCGAGACCAAGGCAGGGCGCACCGAGGCGGTCAGCAAGGCCTCGCGGGCGGCGCTCAAGGGCGTGGACACCACCGCGGACGTCGCCCCGGCCGCCGCCGAGAAGCAGGCCGTCGGCGCCGCCCGGGCCGAGGGCTCCAAGGCCACCGCCTCCGAGCGCGCCCCGCGCAAGGTGGTCTGGCTCGCGCAGGGCAAGCCGGTCCTGGCGTACGAGACGGTCGTCGGCGGCCTCCAGCACGACGGCACCCCGAACGAGCTGCACGTCGTCACGGACGCCACCACGGGCGCCAAGCTCTACGAGTGGCAGGCCGTCCACAACGGCACCGGCAACACCCAGTACAGCGGCCAGGTGACGCTGGGCACCGCGCCCTCGTACACCCTGACCGACACCGGCCGCGGCAACCACAAGACGTACAACCTCAACCGCGGCACCTCCGGCACCGGGACGCTGTTCTCCGGGGCGGACGACGTCTGGGGCGACGGCACGCCGCAGAACCTGGAGACGGCCGGCGCCGACGCCCACTACGGCGCCGCGCTCACCTGGGACTACTACAAGAACGTCCACGGCCGCTCCGGCATCAAGGGCGACGGCGTCGGCGCGTACTCCCGCGTCCACTACGGCAACGCGTACGTCAACGCCTTCTGGACCGACAGCTGCTTCTGCATGACGTACGGCGACGGCGCGGGCAACACCAAGCCGCTCACGTCCATCGACGTCGCCGCGCACGAGATGACGCACGGCATCACCTCCGCCACCGCCAAGCTGGTCTACAGCGGCGAGTCGGGCGGCCTGAACGAGGCGACCTCCGACATCTTCGCCGCGGCCGTCGAGTTCCACGCCAAC
The DNA here is from genome assembly GCF_001646665.1 of Streptomyces noursei. Lineage (GTDB taxonomy): Bacteria > Actinomycetota > Actinomycetes > Streptomycetales > Streptomycetaceae > Streptomyces > Streptomyces lavendulocolor. Next base: position 74,752 of record NZ_LWBU01000363.1, read on the forward strand.
AACGCCCAGGACAAGGGCGACTACCTGGTCGGCGAGAAGATCGACATCCGGGGCAACGGCACCCCGCTGCGCTACATGGACAAGCCGAGCAAGGACGGCTCGTCGAAGGACGCCTGGTACTCCGGCATCGGCGGCATCGACGTCCACTACTCCTCGGGCCCGGCGAACCACTGGTTCTACCTGCTCTCCGAGGGCAGCGGCGCCAAGACCGTCAACGGGGTCAACTACGACTCGCCGACCTCCGACGGCCTGCCCGTCACCGGCATCGGCCGGGACAAGGCCGCGCTGATCTGGTACAAGGCGCTCACCACCAAGTTCACCTCGACGACCAACTACGCCGCCGCCCGCACCGGGACGGTCGCGGTCGCCACGGAGCTGTACGGCGCCGGCAGCGCCGAGGTGAAGGCCGTCGAGCACGCGTGGGCCGGCGTCAACGTCGGGTCCCGCCCCGGTGGCGGCGACCCCGGCACCGGCAAGGTCTTCGAGAACACGGCCGACGTCGCCATCCCGGACAACGGTGCCGCCGTCACCTCCGCCGTCAACGTCACCGGCATCGCCGGCAACGCCCCTGCCACGCTCAAGGTCGACGTGGACATCGTCCACACCTGGCGCGGTGACCTGGTCGTCGACCTCGTCGCCCCGGACGGCTCGGTCTACAACCTCAAGCCGTTCAGCTCCTCCGACTCGGCCGACAACGTGAAGGCCACCTACACGGTCAACGCCTCCAGCGAGGTCGCCAACGGCAGCTGGAAGCTCCGCGTCCAGGACAAGGCCGCGCAGGACACCGGCTACATCAACGGCTTCAAGCTGACCTTCCCGTAACCCCGGAACCCCGGAAGGCCGGTGAACGGCTGACGCACGACCGCCCGGCGGCACCCCGAGTGCCGCCGGGCACTCGTGCGTGCGGCGGCGGTGCCGGCCCGGCCGGGGCGGCCTCCCCCGGTCCGTCTCCTCCTCGCGGCGGAGCCCGGCCTCCGCCGGACGGCCGGGGCGCAACCGGTTCGGCGGACGATGCCCGGCACCCGCCCGGTGGGGCAGGCTGAGCGGCGCCCGGCGCGCCGCCCCCCACGAGGGGAGGGGGCGACGCGCCGGGAAGCCGTCAGCGCATCAGGACGCCCGCGCCCTCACCGGTCGCCTCCGTGGGCACCGCGACCAGACCGAGGTCGGCACCCGCCGCCAGCAGGCGGTGCGTCGGCAGTATCCGGACCGTGTAGCCGAACGGGCCCGTCCGGTCGAGGGTGAGGGGGCCCTCGTAGACCCAGCGGCCCTGCTGGTCCGGTCCGCCGGCCGGCTTCAGGGGCACCGTCTGGGCGTCCCGCAGCCGGTCGTCGGTGTCGACGCGGCCCGCGACCGCCTGGACCTCGACGTCCTCCGGCTGGAGGTCACCGAGGGCGACCCGCACCCGCAGCGCCAGGGTGGAGCCCAGCTCGGCGACGCCGTTGGCCTCGTCCACCTCGACGTGGTCGACCGCCACGCGCGGCCACGCGGCGCGCACGCGGGCCTTCCACACGGCGAGCTCCCGGGCCGCGTCGGTGGTCAGCGACCGGTGGGCGAGGGCGGCCGGGGCGTACAGCCGCTCCACGTACTCCCGCACCATCCGACCCGCCAGCACCTTGGGGCCCAGGTTGGCGAGCGTGCGGCGGACCATCTCGATCCACCGCTCGGGCAGCCCGCCCGCGCCCCGGTCGTAGAAGCGGGGCGCGACGCGCTTCTCGATCAGCTCGTACAGCGCGTTGGCCTCCAGGTCGTCGCGCCGGTCCTCGTCCATGGTCGGGCCGTCGGCGGTCGGGATGGCCCAGCCGAAGTCCGGCTCGTACCACTCGTCCCACCAGCCGTCCAGGACGGACAGGTTGAGGCAGCCGTTCAGGGCGGCCTTCATCCCGGACGTGCCGCACGCCTCCAGCGGCCGCAGCGGGTTGTTGAGCCACACGTCGCAGCCCGGGTACAGCTTCTGCGCCATGCCCATGCCGTAGTCGGGCAGGAAGACGATCCGGTGGCGGACGCGCGGGTCGTCGGCGAACCGCACCAGCTCCCGCACCAGCCGCTTGCCGCCGTCGTCCGCCGGGTGGGCCTTGCCCGCCACGACGATCTGCACCGGCCGCTCGGGGTGCAGCAGCATCTCCATCAGCCGGTCGCGGTCCCGCAGCATCAGCGTCAGACGCTTGTACGACGGGACCCGGCGGGCGAAGCCGATGGTGAGGATGTCGGGGTCCAGGACGTTGTCGATCCAGCCCAGCTCGGCCGAGCCCGCGCCGCGCTGCCGCCAGGAGGCGCGCAGCCGGGTCCGTACCTCCGTCACCAGCTGTTCGCGCAGCTCGCGGCGGAGGTCCCAGATCTCGGAGTCGGCGATCTCGCCGGCGGCGTCCCACCGCTGGGAGCCGCCGACGCTCAGCGCTTCCTCGGCGCGCTGGGTGCCGATCCGGCGGGCGCCGAGCCGGAACACCTCGGGCGCCACCCAGGTGGGGGCGTGGACGCCGTTGGTGATGGAGGTGATCGGCACCTCGTCGGCGTCGAACCCGGGCCACAGGCCGGCGAACATCCCCCGGCTGACCGCGCCGTGGAGGGTGGACACGCCGTTGGCCCGCTGGGCGAGGCGCAGGCCCATGACGGCCATGTTGAAGAGGTTCGGCTCGCCGCCGGGGTAGGTCTCCATGCCCAGCTGGAGGACGCGCTCGACGTCGACGCCGGGCAGCTCCGCGCCGTCGCCGAAGTGGCGGGCGACGAGCTCGCGGTCGAACCGGTCGATGCCGGCCGGGACGGGGGTGTGGGTGGTGAAGACCGTGCCCGCCCGGACGGCCTCCAGGGCGGCGTCGAACTCGACGCCCTCCTCGCTCAGTTCCCGGATGCGCTCCAGGCCGAGGAAACCGGCGTGCCCCTCGTTGGTGTGGAACACCTCGGGCGCGGCGTGGCCGGTGAGCTCGCAGTACGCGCGTACCGCCCGGACACCTCCTATCCCCAGGAGCATCTCCTGCAGCAGCCGGTGCTCGCTGCCGCCGCCGTAGAGCCGGTCGGTGACGTCCCGCTCGGACGGGCCGTTCTCCTCGACGTCCGAGTCGAGCATCAGCAGCGGTACGCGGCCGACCTGCGCCACCCAGATGTGGGCGTGCAGGCAGCGGCCGGCCGGCAGGGCGAGGGAGACCCGCACGGGGGTGCCGTCCGTCCGGCGCAGCAGGCTGACGGGCATCTCGTTGGGGTCGAGCAGGGGGTAGTGCTCCTGCTGCCAGCCGTCCCGGGAGAGCGACTGCCGGAAGTAGCCGTGGCGGTAGAGCAGGCCGACGCCGATGAGCGGGACGCCGAGGTCGGAGGCGGCCTTGAGGTGGTCGCCCGCGAGGATGCCGAGGCCGCCGGAGTACTGCGGCAGGGCGGCGGTGACGCCGAACTCGGGCGAGAAGTAGGCGACGGCGGCGGGCAGGTCGCCGTCGGGCAGCGAGTGGTTCTGGTACCAGCGGTTGCCGCGCAGGTAGTCGTCGAGGTCGTCGGCGGCGGCGGAGAGGCGGCGCAGGAAGCGCCGGTCGCGGGCGAGCTCGGCGAGCCGGGTGCCGGACACGGAGCCCAGCAGCCGGACGGGATCGCAGCCGGCCGCCCGCCACCCCTCGGGGTCGACGGCCTGGAACAGGTCACGGGTCTCGGCGTGCCAGGACCAGCGCAGGTTGCGCGCGAGGTCGCTGAGCGGCCGCAGCGGTTCGGGGAGGACGGGGCGCACGGTGAATCGACGGATTGCCTTCACGTGTTCCACCTTCGCAGGGCAGGTACGTATCGGGGCGGACGCACCACGGTGTGCGCCCGCCTTCACCCTCCGACGTTATCGGCAGGCCGCCCTCCGCAACCACGGCGCACTCGGGGGAGCGCGTTCAGGGCGCGTTCGCCGGGACTCCGTACGGGGAGCCCGCGTTGACCGTCTCCGGGTCGAACGCGCCGGTCGCCGCGTACCGGGCGGCGATTTCCCGCCGTTCTCGCGGCGGGATCACGTCGTCGATGTGGGTGAACCCGCCGGGGGCGCGCCGGTGGGCCAGATTGATGACGACCTCGGGGCCCAGGCGCCGGTTGGCGCGCTGAAGCTCCGTCATGGCGGGGCGCCGGTCCGCCTCGTAGGCGGCGAGCGCGTCGACCGGGTCGGGGTGCCGGGACATGGCGTGGGCGAGGGCCCGGCCGTCGATGATCGACTGGGTGGCGCCGTTGGAGCCGATCGGGTACATGGCGTGGGCGGCGTCCCCGACGAGGGTGGTGCGGCCGTGGCTCCAGCGGCGCAGGGGGTCGCGGTCGACCATGGGGTACTCGAAGGCGGCGTCGGCGGCGCGCAGCACCTCGGGGACGTCCGTCCCGTCGAACTCCCAGCCGTCGAAGTGGTGGAGGAAGTCCGTGACCGGCACGGCCCTGTCCCAGTCCCCGCGTACGGCGTCGGCGATGCGGTCGGCGGGCATCGCCAGCGCCCAGTTGACGAGGACGTCCCCGCCGGGGGGCTCGGCCATCGGGTAGACGACCGCCTTCTGCCGGTCGTCGCCCGCGACGAGCATGAACGCGGGCGCCCGGCCCGGGGGCATCCGGGAGACGCCGCGCCACACCAGCGTGCCGTTCCAGGGCGGCTCGCCCTCGCGGGGGTTCAGGGCGGCCCGGACGGCGGAGCGGATGCCGTCGGCGCCGATCAGCACGTCCGGCTCCAGCGACGCCCGGCCGCCCGCGGCCCCCTCGCGGTGGGCGAGGCGCACGCGTGGGCGGCCGCCGGGGCGCTGCTCCAGGCCCGTCACCCGGACACCGGTGACGATCGCGGAGGGGCCGAGCCGGTCGCGTACCGCGTCGGCGAGCACGCGCTGGAGCGTGCCGCGGTGCAGGGACAGCTGGGGCCAGTGGTAGCCGGCGCGCAGGCCGCGCGGCTCGCGGGAGATCAGCCCGCCGGAGCGGTGGTAGTAGCGCAGTTCCCGGGTGCGCACGGCGCCGGCCTCGAGGTCGTCGAGGAGCCCGAGCGCGTCGAGTTCGCGGACGGCGTTGGGCATGAGGTTCAGTCCCGCGCCGGCCGGCCGGATCTCGCGGGTGGCCTCCACGACGGTGACGCGCCGGAACCCCGCGGCGTGCAGGGCGAGCGCGGCGGTCAGTCCGGCGACGCCGCCGCCGGCGATGAGGATGTGCGGGGTCATCGTCTCCCCCTCACGCGGCGGCGGGGCGCGGGCGCCGGGTGGCCTGGCGCACCAGCGTCTCGTTGTCCCGGGTCAGGTCGAGCACCGAGCGGAGCAGCGCCACCGGCGCGCCGCCGCTGCCCTCGTCGTACAGCCGCAGGTCGTCGCTGTAGGCCTTGCGGGCGATGCCGATGTGGCGGGCGCGGAACGTCTTGAGGATCCGCAGCACCCGCGCCAGCGCGTGCGCGGAGGCGACGAGCCGGGGCGGCAGCCGGTGCACGGTCTCCCAGCTCAGCGCGGCGGACAGTTTGCTGACGGCGGAGACACCGCCGCGGTGGGCGGCGTGGAAGGCGCGCCACGACGGGAGGCTGTACTCGACCGACTCGGCGAGGAAGGCGTCGTACCCCGGGTGGGGGCGGTCGCACTGCCAGACCGTCAGGTCCACCAGCCACAGCGGCACCTGCGCGGCGGCCGGACCGAGGTAGCCGCGGCCGGCGACGTCGACCTCCTCGAAGTAGGGGCGCAGGGTGCGGGCGAAGTAGGCGGGCGAGACGTGGTCGATGGTGAAGTCGATGGAGTCGACCATCGTCTGGACGTGCTGTGCGGTGCGGTCCAGGGCGAGGGCGAAACCGGGGTCGTACGGTTCGAGGCGGGCCAGCCGGCCGCAGGTGTCGAGGGCGGTGACGAGGCTGGGGAAGACCATGCGGACGGCTTCCTGGAGGCGGGCCTCCATCTCGTGGCCGGTGTACATCCGCTGCCGGGTGCCCAGCGGGTTCCAGGTGGTGTAGTGGTGCACGGTGTCCCGGGGCACCATGTCGGTGCGGCGCGCCAGTTCCTCCAGGACGGGCAGGACCTCGGGGACGGCGGCGACCGGCTCGACGCCGTGCCGTTTGAGGGAGCCCAGCAGCATGCCGAGGTCCCGCATCGCGGCGAGCGCCTCGATGACGCACCACCCGGCGACCCGGTCGAGGTCGGGTACGAGGGTGCGCAGGGCGACGGTCAGTGCGGGGACGTCGGCGTCGCGGTTCATCGCGGGGAGCGCGGCGAGCAGCGCGTCGGCGCCGAGCGGGTCGGCGTCACGTATCTCGGTGATGCGGTAGCGCGGTTCGGCGCAGGTGTCGAGACACGGTGCGACAAGGTCGTACAGGGTCAACGGGATGCCCCCCTCGGGCGTGTGGGTTCATGAGTGGCGCGGCGCTCGCCGGTCGGGCGGCGGTCACCGCGGGTCGCCCACCCGGCCCCGGCGCGGCGGTGCCGGTGCGGGCGCGGGCGGGCCGGACCGGAGCGACAGCAGGACGGCCGCCGCGGCGAACGCGGCGCCGACCAGCAGCGCCGCCTGATGGCCCGCGGTCTCGGCCTGGGGTGTGGCCGTGCCGGTACGGGTGGTGGCCACGGCCACGAGGACGGCCAGGCCCAGGACGGATCCGAACTGCTGGCTGGTGTTGATCAGCCCGGAGGCGAGGCCGGTCTCCTCGGGTGCGGCCCCTGCCGTGGCGGCCGCGTTGGTGGTGACCATGACCAGCGGCAGGGCGGCGCCCAGCACGAGGCTGGGCGCGAGGACGGTGGTGGCGAAGGTGCCGTCGGCGCTCAGGGACAGGGCGAGCCAGACCATTCCGGCGAGCAGCAGCCCGAAGCCGAGGGTCGTGGTGCGGCCGAGGCCGAGGCGGACGATGAGGCGGCCGGTCAGCGGGGCGGTGGCGACCACGACCAGGGACAGCGGGAGCAGACCGAGGCCGCCGGCGAGCGGGGACCGGTCCAGCACGTTCTGGAGGTAGAGGCTGACCAGGAAGAACATGGGGAACAGCGCCATCTGGGCCAGGGCGCTCAGCGCGTTGGCGCGGCGCAGCGCGGGCCGTGCCAGCACGGCGGGCGGGACGAGGGGCCGGGCGACGCGGCGCTGTACGGCGGCGAAGGCGGCGAGCAGCGCGAGTCCGGCGGCGCCCGCGAGGGGGCTGCGCCCGACGAGCGCGTAGGCGAGGAGGCCCAGGCCGGCGGTGGCGGTGAGCGCGCCGAGCGGGTCGAACCCCGCCCCGGCGCCGCGGGTGCCGCCGTCCAGGAGGCGCAGGGCGAGCAGGCCGAGCACGGCGGCGACGGCCACGTTGAGCCAGAAGGTGGAGCGCCAGCCGAGCAGGTCGGTGAGGACACCGCCCAGGACGGTGCCGAGGACGCCGCCGAGTCCTCCCATCGCGGCGAAGGCGCCGAGCGCCTTGTGCCGGGCGGGGCCGTCCGGGAAGAGGACCAGCAGCAGGGCGAAGGCGGCGGCGCCCGCGAAGGCCGCGCCGACGCCCTGCGCGGCGCGGGCGGCGGTCAGCGCGCCGGTGGACTGGGCGAGGCCGCCCGCGGCGGAGGCGGCCGCGAGGAGCGCGAGGCCGCCGGTGTACGTCCGCCGGTGGCCGAACAGGTCGGCGGCGCGGCCGCCGAGGAGGAGCAGCCCGCCGAAGGTGATGAGGTAGGCGTTGGCCACCCATGACAGTCCTGCGGACCCGGCGCGGAGGTCCTCGCCGACGGACGGCAGTGCCACGTTCACGATCGCGGTGTCCATGATCATCAGCAGCTGGGTGGCGGCCAGCAGTCCCAGCGCGCCGCGCCGCGGCCCGGGCGTCCGGCTCATCGACGGCCCCCGTGCCCGCGCCCCGCCGCACGGCGGGCCACGACCGCCCCGTCCGCCACCGCGGCCGCACCGGTGACCGCGGCCCGCGCCGGTCGGACGGGCGCGGCCGGGAGGTGTCCCGGCCGGAGGGAGGCGCCGCGGCCGCAGTGCCATCCGGGATCGCCCGCACCATGACCGTGCGAACCGCTCCCGGGCGTCGCACCCGTCACGGCCGCCGCACCGGTCCTGGACGCCGAGCCGGCCCCGGGCGTCGCACCCGCCACAGCCGCCGCACCGGTCCTGGACGCCGAGCCGGTCCCGAGGGTCGCGCCCGTCACGGCCGCCCTGCCCGTCCCAGCGGCCGAACCGCTCCCGGGCGCCCAACCGGTCCCAACCGCCGCACCGGTCCCAACCGCCGCACCAGTCCCGGCCGTCGCACCCGTCACACCCACCCAGGCGGTCTCCACCGCCGTACTTGTCCCGGCCGCCGAATCAGCTTCAGACGCCGAACCAGCTTCAGACGCCGCGCCCGTCACAGCCGCCCAACCGCTCCCGGCCGCCGCACCCGTCACAGCACGGTGCGGACCGGGCGCAGGGCGGACGGCGCGGCCGCCCCGCGCGCACCGCCCCGGATCGGCGGCGCGCAGACGGGCGGGCGCGGGGGCGCAGAGCACGGACCGGGCGAGCCACGCCGCGCCGACCTCGCGGTCCGCGGCACCGCGTGCGGCGGGCCGGCCGGAGGGGCCGCGCGTGGCAGCGCCGGGCCGGCCGCAGGGGCCCGCCCCGCACGTGGCCGCGCGCCGCACCGCACCACGAGCAACCGCACCACGGGCCGCCGCACCACGAGCAACCGCACCCGCGCCCGGCGCCGGAGCCGCCGCACCGCGGGCGGGCCGGCGCGCCGGGCGGCGGCCGACCGGAGCGAGCGCGGGCCGTCGCCGCGGGGCGCGCGGGAGGCGCCCGGTCATCGGGCGCCGCCCAGTCCGTAGCCGTCCAGGCACGCTCGGGCGAGCGCCTCGCAGGCGGGGCCGCCGCCCTCCCAGGCCTGCTGGGTGAGGTAGACGTGCGGGGCGCCGTGGTAGAAGCGCTCGTACTGCTCGTGGCGGCCGGCGAACTCCGAACCGAGCGCGTCCCAGGCGAGTTTGAGCAGCTTGACACGGTCCTCGGCGGGGGTGCCGGGCGAGCGGACGTACTTGCGGAGCAGCGGTCCCAGCTCCGGGTGCAGCAGGTCCTCGCCGGACGCGGGCAGTTGGATCAGGCCGCCCCCCGCGAGCAGCCTGATCTCCTGGACCGCCTGCGGGTACAGCTCGCCGGCCATGATGCGGTGCGCGTAGGAGATGTCCCTGCCGGGCGCGACGCCGCCGCGCCCGCCGTCGACCTCCTCGCAGGACGCCTCCGCCGCCAGCACGAACGCCTTGGCCTGGGCGACGCGGCCGAGGAGCCGGCCGATGGCCTGGGTGACCTGCGGCACTTCGTAGGTGTTGTTGGCCTTGGTGATCAGGATCGCGACGCCGGTGAGGAACTCCAGCTTCGTCCAGAAGCGGGTGGCGGCCTGGTGGACGAAGTTCAGGAAGGCGGGGGTGTGCCACCACATCCGGAACGCCACGTCGACGTTCCGGTACGCGAGGACCCGTTCCCACGGCACGAACACGTCGTCGCACACGAGCAGCGCGTCGTTCTCGTCGAAGCGGGAGGAGAGCGGGTTGTCGAAGACGCTGCGCGCCCGTGCCTCGTAGGAGGTGCGGGAGACGAGCCGCAGCCCCGGTGTGCCGACCGGGACGGAGAAGCACACCGCGTGCTCGACGTCCTGCGGGGTGAGCGGCTCGATCGTGCCGACGAGCACCTCGTTGCCGAAGACCGCCGCGGTGCCGATCGTCTTGGCGCCGCGCACCACGATCCCGCCGTCCTTCTCGGCGACCACCCGCACCACCAGGTCGTCCTCCTCCTGCGCGGAGGGCGGCCGGGTGCGGTCGATCTGCGGGTTGGTGAGGGTGAAGGTCGGGTAGAGGTCGCCCTCGGCGAGCCGCCGGTGGTACGCGAGGGCGGCGTCCGAGCCGTCGTACGCGTCCGTCGTGAACAGGGACGGCAGCGCCGCGAAGCCCGCCGCGCCGCCCGCCATGCAGTCGGGCGTGCGGCCCAGGAAGCCGAAGCTCGCCTCCGCCCACACCTTGTACGCCTCGCGGCGGGCGACGAGGTCGCCGTACGAGCGGGGGATCGCGAAGGCCCGGTGGACACCGCCCCGGGTGAGGACCGGGGCGTGCGCGGAGTCGTGCGCCAGGTCGTACAGGCGGGCGATCGAGGCGGCGGTGTTGCGGAACGCCGGGTGCGAGGCGACGTCCTCGATCCGCTCCCCGTCGAGCCATATCTCCCGGCCGTCGCGCAGCGACGCCAGATACTCCTGACCGGACCTCGTCACCGTTTCTCCTCCTGCGGACGTCATTGCCGCAGGAGAGCCTGTCCGCCGGTCCACACCTTCGGCAATGAACGTCCGTCCAATGGTCTTTAAGAACCGGCCAGCCCGCGGCCGGAAACCATTACGCGGCGCTCGCCGCACCCGCCCGGTACTCACCGGGAGTGACGCCGAACCATTTGCGGAAGGCAAGGTGGAAACCGACGGCGCTCTGGTATCCGACCCGTTCGGGCACCGCAGACTGGGGCAGGGACGTTTCGCCGAGCAGCCGTGCCGCCTCCTGCATGCGCCGTCCGGTCAGGTGCCGGGCCGGCGCCTCGCCGACCAGGGCGCGGAACGCGGCCGTGAACGCGGAGCGGGACATACCGACCTCACGGGCGAGGGACTCGATGGTCCACGGCTCGGCGAACCGGGTCGCGATCATCACCAGGGCGCGGCTGACGCCCGGGTGGCGCAGCACCGGCAGCGAGGCGGGGTTCTCGGCGAACTCCCGCAGCAGCGGGCGCAGCGCCAGCACCAGGGCCATCTCGAAGGCTCGCAGGGTGATCAGCCGGTCGCCGGGGCCGATGGGCCGGTCGGGGGCGGCGAGCAGCCGGAGGGTGTCGCGCAGCAGCGGTTCGCGGTCGACCTGCGAGCCGTCGAGCACCAGGGCCCAGGGCAGCGCCTGGTACAGACCGGTGGCGGCGCTGGCGTCGTAGTGCAGCCCGGCGCAGAGCAGCCGGCTCTCCGGCCCGGTACCGCCGATGCGGATCTCGCCGGAGGTGCCGGGCTGGCGCTCCGGCAGCATGGCCTTGAGCGGGACGCCCTGCCGGTCGGGCCGGTCGGCGAGCCGGTGTGCGGTGCCGGTGGGGAAGACCGCCAGGTCACCGGCGTGCAGTTCCTGCGGCGGCTGTCCGTCGGCGGTGATCCAGCAGTTGCCCTCGACGATGTAGTGGAGGACGGCGCAGCCCTGCTCGGCGTCGCCCTCGATCGCCCAGGGGGCGCGGACGTGCCAGCGGCTGTCGAAGACACCGGTGAGGCGCAACGGTTGCAACAGCTCACTCAGGAGATCGTCGTTCGGGTCGTCGTTCCCGGTTTCGGCGCGCACGGTGTCCATGGACGATCCTTCAACCCCCGCCCCGAATTGTTAATTGATCGGCCAAAGCCGCCGCCGCCAGCCTGTGAGGAGCCGTCATGGCAGCAGTCACACCCTATCGAAGGGCCAATCAGGCATATGTCGGAGCCAATGTCCGAGCAGAATCAGATGCGGGTCGCCGTGGTCGGGGCGACCGGTTTCCAGGGGGGCGCGGTCGCCCGTCTGCTGACGGAGCGTGACCATCGGGTGCGCACCCTGTCCCGGCGTCCCGAGGGCGACCGGCCGCCGCTGCCCGGCGTCTCGTGCGCCACGGGCGACCTCGGCGACGCCGGAGCCGTGCGCCAGCTGTTCACCGGGGCGACGCACGCGGCGGTGGTGATGCCGCTGGTGTACGAGGCGAAGCGGGTGCGGGCCTACGCCCGGAACATCGCCGACGCGGCCGTGCAGACCGGGGTGCGGCGGCTGGTGTACAACGCCAACACCCGGGTGCCGCGCACGGCCACGGACGTGGCGGCGTTCGAGACCCGCCGGATCGCCGAGGAGGAGCTGCGGGAGAGCGGCGTACCGCTGGTGGTGCTGCGCCCGCCGGTCTACCTGGACAACCTCTTCAGTCCGTGGAACGGCCCGGCCCTGGTCAACGACGGCGTCCTCGCCTACCCGCTGCCGGCCGACGTCCCGGTGGCGTGGCTGTCGCACGGGGACCTGGCCCGGGCGGTGTACGCGGCGCTCACGGTGCCGGGGCTGGAGGGTCGGACGTACGACATCGGCGGCGAGCGCGCCCTGACGGGGGACCAGCTGGCGGAGGAGTTCGGCCGGGGGCTGGGGCGGGCGGTGCGCTACCGGGCGCAGGCGCCGCACGTCTTCGAGCAGGCCCTCGCCCAGGCCATCGGTCCGGCCGGGGCGGCCGGGGTGGCGGGCATCTACCACTACATGGCGAAGGGCCGCGATCCGCTGCTGATGGACGGGGACGACGGACGGTCGGCGCGGGCCCTGTCGGTGGCGCCGGCGCCGGTCGACGAGTGGGTGGCGCGCCGTCCGTGGCAGATCTGGGCGAGCGATCCTGAGGAGCGCGGCGCCCAGACGCTCACCTGAACGCCACTGGACACACCCGAGCATGAACCGGCCTCTGTTTTCCACTCGAACGGGGCCGGTTCTTTTCGTGTTCGCCTACGCCTGAGTAGTTAACAACGCGCCGGATTGCCCACCCGAAGGGTGTGGGTAGGGCTCCACCGGTACCCGCCCACCCGAGTGAACCCGGACAGGAGCGGTGATGCCTGCGCTCTGCCACTCGTCAACGGAGCAAGTACAAAGAGCGATACCCGTTACGCAACCCTCAGGTGATGCCGTGAACTCGCTGATTGGTCGCATTCCCGTTCTCGATGTACGCCCGCTGGTCGACTGCGGCAGAAGGCCCGCCAAGGCGGTGGTCGGCGAAACCTTCCAGATTACGGCCACGGTGTTCCGTGAGGGCCACGACGCCGTGGCCGCGAACGTCGTGCTGACGGACCCGGCCGGACACCCGGGCCCGTTCACCCCGATGCGGGAACTGGCGCCCGGCACGGACCGCTGGGGCGCCGAGGTCACTCCCACGGCCGAAGGGCGGTGGACGTACACCGTCGAGGCGTGGAGCGACCCCGTTTCCACCTGGCGCCACACCGCCGGCATCAAGATCCCGGCCGGTATCGACACCGGCCTGGTGCTGGCCGAGGGCGCCGCCCTGCACGAGCGGGCCGCCGACGGCGTACCGAAGGGCGAGGGCCGCGAGGCCGTGCTCGCCGTGGTGGACGCCCTGCGCGACGAGCGGCTCCCGGCCGAGGAGCGGCTCGCGGCCGCCCTCGGCACGGAGGCCGTACAGGCGCTGGCCGCCCATCCGCTGCGCGAACTGGTCACCGCCTCACGGCCGTTGCCGTTGCTGGTGGAGCGCGAGAGGGCGCTGTACGGCTCGTGGTACGAGATGTTCCCGCGCTCCGAGGGAGCCCGGATGGTCGACGGGCGGATGGTCTCGGGGACCTTCCGCACGGCCATGGAACGACTTCCGGCCATCGCCGCGATGGGGTTCGATGTCCTGTATCTGCCGCCCATCCACCCCATCGGCACCACCCACCGCAAGGGTCCCAACAACACGCTGACGGCCGGCCCCGACGACGTGGGCGTGCCGTGGGCCATCGGTTCCGCCGACGGCGGCCACGACGCGGTCCACCCGGACCTCGGCACCATCGAGGACTTCGACGCCTTCGTCGAACGGGCGCGCGAACTGCGGCTGGAGGTGGCCCTGGACTTCGCGCTCCAGTGCTCGCCGGACCACCCGTGGGTGAAGAAGCGCCCGGCCTGGTTCCACCACCGGCCGGACGGCACCATCGCGTACGCCGAGAACCCGCCGAAGAAGTACCAGGACATCTATCCGATCGCGTTCGACCGGGACATGCGCGGAATCGTCCGCGAGACGGTGCGGGTGCTGCGGTACTGGATGTCCCACGGCGTGCGCATCTTCCGCGTCGACAACCCGCACACCAAACCCGTGGTGTTCTGGGAGAAGGTCATCGGGACGATCAACAAGACCGACCCGGACGTGATCTTCCTGGCCGAGGCGTTCACCCGCCCCGCGATGATGCACACCCTCGGCGCGATCGGCTTCCAGCAGTCGTACACGTACTTCACCTGGCGCAACGGCAAGCAGGAGCTGACCGAGTACCTCACCGAGCTGTCCGGCGACGCGGCCGCGTACATGCGGCCGAACTTCTTCGTGAACACCCCGGACATCCTGCACGCCTACCTCCAGCACGGCGGGCGCCCCGCCTTCGAGGCCCGCGCGGTCCTCGCCGCGACCATGTCGCCCGCATGGGGCGTGTACGCCGGCTACGAGCTGTGCGAGAACACCCCGGTGCGGGAGGGCAGCGAGGAGTACCTCGACTCGGAGAAGTACCAACTGCGCCCGAGGGACTGGGAGTCGGCCGAGCGCGAGGGCCGCACCATCGCCCCGCTGATCACGAAGCTGAACCGGATCAGGCGCCGCAACGCCGCCCTGCGGCAGCTGCGCTCGGTGCACTTCCACCACGCCGACGACGAGGCCGTGATCGCGTACAGCAAGCGAGCGGGCTCGAACATTGTTCTGACGGTCGTCAACCTCGACCCGCGCCACACCCACGAGGCGACGGTGTCGTTGGACATGCCGGAACTCGGCCTCGACTGGCACGAGACCGTGCCGGTGCGCGATGAGCTCACCGGTGAGACCTATCACTGGGGCAGGGCCAACTATGTGCGCCTAGAGCCGGGTGTCACGCCCGCGCACATCCTCGTCCTGCGACCGTCCCCGCCGATCGGAGGGTCACCCACATCATGATCGTCAACGAGCCCGTCCACGACACGTTCGAGGACACGCCGGCAAAGGACCGTGATCCCGACTGGTTCAAACGAGCCGTCTTCTACGAGGTTCTGGTGCGTTCGTTCCAGGACAGCAACGGCGACGGCGTCGGCGACCTCAAGGGCATCACCGCCAAGCTGGACTACCTGCAGTGGCTCGGGGTCGACTGCCTCTGGCTCCCGCCGTTCTTCAAGTCCCCTCTGCGGGACGGCGGTTACGACGTATCGGACTACACCTCCGTACTGCCCGAATTCGGCGACCTGGCCGACTTCGTCGAGTTCGTCGATGCCGCCCACCAGCGCGGCATGCGAGTGATCATCGACTTCGTGATGAACCACACCAGCGACCAGCACCCGTGGTTCCAGGAATCCCGCAACGACCCCGACGGCCCGTACGGCGACTACTACGTCTGGGCCGACGACGACAAGCAGTTCCAGGACGCGCGGATCATCTTCGTCGACACCGAGACGTCCAACTGGACCTTCGACCCGGTGCGCAAGCAGTACTACTGGCACCGGTTCTTCTCCCACCAGCCCGACCTCAACTACGAGAACCCGGCCGTGCAGCAGGAGATCCTCTCCGCCCTGCGGTTCTGGCTCGACCTGGGCATCGACGGATTCCGCCTCGACGCCGTGCCGTACCTCTACCAGGAGGAGGGCAGCAACTGCGAGAACCTCCCGGCCACCCACGCCTTCCTCAAGCGGGTGCGCAAGGAGATCGACGCCGCCTACCCCGACACCGTGCTGCTCGCCGAGGCCAACCAGTGGCCGGAGGACGTCGTCGACTACTTCGGCGACTACGCGGCCGGGGGCGACGAGTGCCACATGGCGTTCCACTTCCCGGTCATGCCGCGCATCTTCATGGCGGTGCGCCGGGAGTCGCGCTACCCCGTCTCCGAAGTCCTGGCCAAGACGCCGGCGATCCCGGCGAACTGCCAGTGGGGCATCTTCCTGCGCAACCACGACGAGCTGACGCTCGAGATGGTCACCGACGAAGAGCGCGACTACATGTACGCGGAGTACGCCAAGGACCCGCGGATGCGCGCCAACATCGGCATCCGGCGGCGCCTCGCCCCGCTGCTCGACAACGACCGCAACCAGATCGAGCTGTTCACCGCGCTGCTGCTGTCCCTGCCCGGCTCGCCGATCCTCTACTACGGCGACGAGATCGGGATGGGCGACAACATCTGGCTGGGCGACCGCGACGGCGTCCGCACCCCCATGCAGTGGACGCCCGACCGCAACGCGGGCTTCTCGTCCTGCGACCCGGGACGGCTGTACCTGCCGACCATCATGGACCCGGTCTACGGCTACCAGGTCACCAACGTCGAGGCGTCCATGGCGTCGCCGTCGTCGCTGCTGCACTGGACGCGGCGGATGATCGAGATCCGCAAGCAGAACCCGGCCTTCGGCCTCGGCTCGTACACCGAGCTGCCGTCGTCCAACCCGGCGGTCCTCGCCTTCCTCCGGGAGTACGGGGACGACCTGGTGATGTGCGTGCACAACTTCTCGCGCTTCCCGCAGCCGACCGAGCTGGACCTGCGGCGGTTCAACGGGATGCACCCGGTGGAGCTGATCGGCGGGGTGCGCTTCCCCGCGATCGGCGAATGGCCGTACCTCCTCACCCTCGCGGGGCACGGCTTCTACTGGTTCCGGCTGCGCAAGGACACCGCGAAGCCGGGCAAGGGCAGAACGGTCACGGAGGCGTCGGTGGCTTCGGTGGCGCCGGGCAGGCCCGGTTCGGCCACCACCGGCATGGCGGCCCGGACCCCCGTGGCGCCCGGCGCCACCCCGGCGCCCGGTCCGGCGGCTGCGACGCCCGGCGCGGCGGCCGTGACCGCGCCGGGCGGGACACCGGGCCGGGCACCGGACGGGGCGCCACGCGGGACCGGGGCCGGCACCCCCGCGTCCGCCGCACCCGGCCGGGCGGCTCCTGACGGCCGGTCAGCGGGCGCGGCGGCGAAGGCGCCGCCGCACGGCGGCACTGCCGGCACCGCCCCGGGCACGGCCGCGGGCGGGTCTCCGGGCGGGGCGGTGGGCAGGGCGCGCCCCGTCGTGACCGACCGTTCCGCGGGCCGGGCGGCCGGGAAGGGGTGAGGACATCAGGGCGGGGCGTTTCCGTCGCCCCGCCCTGGGCACTCTCCCCCTCATACGTCGATTCGGGTCTATCTCGACCATCCCCGCCCGACACGTCCCGCACAGCCGGACAGCACTCGCCGCATTCCGGGACACTCTGCACGTTCTGTGCATTTCGTAGTGCCCGGGGAAAGGACGCGCTGCCATGTCGGAGACCGCATCCACCGCCCGGGCCCCGGTAGCCCTGCTCCCCTCGCTGGTGCCCCTGCTCCACGAATGGCTGCCACGCCAGCGCTGGTTCGCCGGGAAGGGGCGCCCCGTCACCGGCTTCGCCCTGGTCTCGGTGACCGAACTGCTCCCGCTCGACACCGCCGGCCCCGGCCTGCTGCACCTGCTCGTGCGGGTCCAGCAGCCCGGGCTCAGCACCGCCGCCCAGGGCGACTGCTACCAGTTGCTGCTGGGCGTACGGACCCACCTGCCGCCGCAGCTCGCGTCGGCCCTGATCGGCCGCGTCCCGGACGGCCCGCTCGCCGGGCGCACGATCTACGAGGGGCTCAGCGACCCACGGCTCGCCGCGCTCCTGCTGGAACGATTGCGCACCCCCGGCCCGATGGGTCCGCTGCGGTTCTCCCGGACCGTCTCGATCCCGGAGGGCCTGACCCCGCGCGTCCTGGACGCCGAGCAGTCCAACTCCTCCCTGGTGTACGGCGATTCGTACATCCTGAAGGTGTTCCGCAGGGTCTACCCCGGCGCCAACCCCGACCTGGAGCTGCCGCTCGCGCTCGCCCGCGCCGGCTGCGCCCGGGTCCCGGCGCCCGTCGCCTGGTACGAGACCGGCAACGGCCGCCCGGAGGCCAGCACCCTCGGCGTGCTCCAGCCGTTCCTGCGGGGCTCCCAGGACGGCTGGCAGCTCGCGCTCGACGCGCTCGGAGCGGGGCGCGACTTCACCACCGAGGCCCGGGCGCTCGGCCGGGCCACCGCCGAGGTGCACACCGCGCTGGCCGACGCCCTGCCGACGGTCGCCCTCGGGCGCCCGCAGACCGAGAACCTGGTCCACGGGATGAGCCGCCGGCTGGACGCCGCCGCCCAGGCGGTGCCCGCGCTGATGCCGTACGTCCCCGGGCTGCGCGCCGCGTTCGAGGCGGTCGCCGGCACGGGGTCGGGCAGCCGGCTGTGGCGGGCCCAGCGGGTCCACGGCGACCTGCACCTCGGACAGACCCTGCGCGCACAGGACGGCGACTGGTCGGTGATCGACTTCGAGGGCGAGCCCGCCAAGCCGCTCGCCGAGCGCCGCCGCCCCCAGCCACCGGTGCGGGACGTCGCCGGCATGCTCCGCTCCTTCGACTACGCGGCCCGCTCCCACCGCCCCTGGAACCCCGACTGGGCCGAGCGGTGCCGTGACGCGTACTGCACCGGTTACGCCGAGGCCTCGGGAACCGACCCCCGCGACGAGCCCGCGCTGCTGCGCGCGTACGAGACGGACAAGGCCGTGTACGAGGTGCTGTACGAGGCCCGGCACCGCCCCGACTGGCTCCCGGTCCCGATGGCGGCCATCCGCCGCCTGGCCGCGCAGACCACCACTCCGTGATGTGAACGCCTGAGGAGGCCTTCCCCCGTGACCCCCCGTCGTCCCACCCGCAACCCCGCCGCCCCGGCCGCCGCCAAGGCCCCGGCCGTCAAGCAGACCCCGCTGGGGGATGCCGCCGCCCTGCCGGCGCCGCCGCCCGGCGCGACGCCCCGCCCCCGTACCGGCGGCGACCGCGTCCCCGCCGCGCCGCCGGCCCCCGCCGACCGGGCGCGGCTGCTCGCGGGCGAGCACCACGACCCGCACTCCCTGCTGGGCGCGCACCCCGTCGACGGCGGGATCGCCGTCCGGGTCCTGCGCCCGTGCGCGAAGAGCGTCGCCGTGCTGGTGGACGGGGCGCGCACCGAACTGCACGACGACGGTGACGGGCTGTTCTCCACCGTGCTGCCGCTGCCCGCCGTCCCGGCGTACACTCTCGAAGTCGCCTACGAGTCCGGGACCGTCGAGACGGACGACCCGTACCGCTTCCTGCCCGCGCTCGGCGAGCTGGACCTGTACCTGATCGGCGAGGGCCGGCACGAGGAGCTGTGGAAGGCGCTCGGCGCGCAGCCCATGACGCACCAGGGCGTCACCGGCACCCGCTTCACCGTGTGGGCGCCCAACGCGCGCGGCGTGCGGCTGGTCGGCGCGTTCAACTACTGGGACGCCGGCACCGGCCTGCCGCTGCGGTCGCTGGGCAGCACCGGGGTGTGGGAGCTGTTCGTCCCCGGTCTCGGCGAGGGCGAGCTGTACAAGTTCGCCGTCACCGGGCCCGACGGGCACTGCTCGCTGCGCGCCGACCCGATGGCCCGCCGCACCCAGTGCCCGCCGGAGACGGCGTCCATCGTCACCGCCTCGCACTATGCGTGGCAGGACGGCGACTGGATGGCGCACCGCGGGGACCGCCCGGTGCACGAGGCCCCCTTCTCCGTGTACGAGGTGCACCTGCCCTCCTGGCGGCCGGGGCTGACCTACCGGGAGCTGGCCGAGGAGCTGCCCGCGTACGTCAAGGAGCTGGGCTTCACCCACGTGGAGCTGATGCCGGTCGCCGAGCACCCCTACAGCCCGTCCTGGGGCTACCAGGTCACCGGCTTCTACGCGCCGACCGCCCGGCTCGGCACCCCGGACGACTTCCGGTACTTCGTGGACGCCTGCCACCGCTCCGGGATCGGCGTGATCGTCGACTGGGTGCCGGCGCACTTCCCCAAGGACGACTGGGCGCTCGCCCGCTTCGACGGCACGCCGCTGTACGAGCACCCCGACCCGCGCCGTGCGGAGCACCCCGACTGGGGCACCCTGGAGTTCGACTACGGCCGCACCGAGGTCCGCAACTTCCTGGTGGCGAACGCGGTCTACTGGTGCGAGGAGTTCCACATCGACGGCCTGCGGGTCGACGCGGTCGCCTCGATGCTGTACCTGGACTACTCGCGCGAGGGCGGCGAGTGGGTCCCCAACGAGCACGGCGGGCGTGAGAACTTCGACGCGGTGGCCTTCCTCCAGGAGATGAACGCCACCGTCTACCGCCGCTGCCCGGGTGTGGTGACCATCGCCGAGGAGTCCACCGCCTGGGAGGGCGTCACCCGCCCCACCGACAGCGGCGGGCTGGGCTTCGGGCTGAAGTGGAACATGGGCTGGATGCACGACTCGCTGGTGTACGTCTCCAAGGAGCCGGTGCACCGCAAGTACCACCACAACGAGATGACGTTCTCGATGGTGTACGCGTACAGCGAGAACTACGTCCTGCCGATCTCCCACGACGAGGTGGTGCACGGCAAGCAGGCGCTGGTCACCAAGATGCCCGGCGACTGGTGGCAGCGGCGCGCCAACCAGCGCGCCTACCTCGGGTTCATGTGGGCCCACCCCGGCAAGCAACTGCTGTTTATGGGGCAGGAGTTCGCGCAGGGCGCCGAGTGGTCGGAGGCGCACGGCCCGGAGTGGTGGCTGACGGAGGACGACTACCACTCGGCGGGCGACCACCGGGGCGTACGGGACCTTGTCGGCGACCTCAACGCGGTGTACCGGGCGACGCCGGCGCTGTGGGAGCGGGACACGGTCCCCGAGGGCTTCCAGTGGTCGCTGGGCGACGCCGCGGAGGACAACGTCTTCGCCTTCCTGCGGTACGACGCGCAGGGCGCGCCGCTGCTGGCGGTGAGCAACTTCTCGCCGGTGGTGCGCGAGGACTACCGGCTGTGGGTGCCGGACCGGATCGCGGCGTGGGCGGAGGTCCTGAACACCGACGCGGCGCGGTACGGCGGCAGCGACGTGCGCAACGCCGATCCGATGAAGACGGAGGGCGGGCACGTCCGGCTGACCCTGCCGCCGCTGGCGACGGTGTGGCTGAAGCCCGCCTGATCAGCGGGCCCGCGGCCCCCGCCGGGGCCGTGGGCCGTGCGGGGAGGTCCGGGCGGTGGCGGGCGGGGCCGGCCTGACGGGCCGGCCCGCCCCCGCCGCCGGCCCCGGGGCGCCGGTCCGGTTCCGGCTCAGCCGCTGACGCGGACCACCCCCAGCCGCTGGGTGGCGCGGGTCAGGGCCACGTACAGGTCGTTGACGCCGTGCGGGCCGCCGGACCGGATGCCGTCCGGGTCGGCGACGATCACCGTGTCGAACTCCAGCCCCTTGGCCTGCCGGGGCTCCAGCAGCACCACCGGCCGGGTGAGGTCGGGGTCCGGGCCGTGGGCGGCGCCGGGCAGGGCGGCGCCGATCTCCCCGAGCCGGCCGGCCGGGGCGATGACGGCGAGCCGCCCCTCGGCGGGGCGCTCCCGGCGGACCGCGTCGGCGACCCCGGCCGCCAGGTCGCCGGCGGTCGTCTCCCAGGGGGCCACGCCGGTGGAGCGCACCGAGCGGGGCGGGGTGAAGTCCGGGTCCTCGGCGCGGCGCACGGCTGCCGCGACCTCCATGATCTCGGCGGGCGTGCGGTAGTTGACGCCGAGGCGCACGTGCTCGAAGCGGTCGCCGACGTACGGGCCGAGGATGTCCTGCCAGGAGCCGCAGCCGGCCGCGTCGCCGGTCTGGGCCGGGTCGCCGACGAGGGTCATGGAGCGGGTGGGGATGCGGCGCATCAGCAGCCGCCAGGCCATGGCGGACAGTTCCTGGGCCTCGTCCACGATGACGTGGCCGAACGCCCAGGTGCGGTCGGCCGCGGCGCGTTCGGCGGCGCTGCGGTGGTCGGCCTCCTCGTGGCGCTCGGCGAAGCGTTCGGCGTCGATGATGTCGTGGGCGCCGAGCACCTCGGACTCCTCGTCCTCGAACTCGTACGTCCGGGAGGCGTAGCTGACGTCCAGCACCCCCTGGGCGTAGGCGATGCGGGCGCTGCGTTCGCGCTCGGCGGCGGCGCGGGCGGCGGTGTCGTCCTCGCCGAGCAGTTCGGCGGCCTCGTCGAGGAGCGGGACGTCGGCCTCGGTCCAGTCGCCGCCGGTCCTGCGGACGAACTCGGCCTCGCCGTCCGGGAGGTGGCCGTCGGGGGCGGCGAGGAAGCCGGCGACGAGCTCCTGCGGGGTGAGGGCGGGCCACAGTTCCTCGATCGCGGCGTGGACGCGGGGGCTCGCGGCGATCTCCTTGCGCATCTGGGTGATGTCGGAGGGGTCGAGGAGGTTGGGCCCGCCGAACGGGTCGGCGCCGAGCCGCTCGGCCAGCTGGTCGGTGAGCGCGTCGATGATCCGGAACGCGAACCGCGGGCGGGCGAGGTTGTGGGGCAGGCCGGTGCCGCGGGCGTCCCAGCGGGCGTCCTCGGCCATGTTCCGGTCGAGCAGGAGGGTGCCGTAGTCGTCGTGGTCGATCTCCAGGGGCGCGTCGGTGGGCGGCACGGTCTGCCGGTCGCGCAGGACCCGGGCGAGGACGTCCGCCATGTCGGCCCGGCCCTTGATCTCGGCGGCCTCGGGGGTCTCGGTGCCGGTGGCGCGGACGCCGGGGAACAGCTCGCCCATGGTGGCGAGCAGGACGCCCGTCTCGCCGAGCGAGGGCAGGACCTCCCCGATGTAGCCGAGGAAGGCGGGGTTGGGTCCGACGATGAGGACGGCGCGGCGGGCGAGCTGCTCGCGGTGGGCGTAGAGGAGGTACGCGGCGCGGTGCAGCGCGACGGCGGTCTTGCCGGTGCCGGGGCCGCCCTCGACGACGAGGACGCCGTGGTGCGGGGCGCGGATGATGCGGTCCTGCTCGGCCTGGATGGTCTGGACGATGTCGCTCATGCGCCCGGTGCGGGCGGCGTCGAGCGCGGCGAGCAGGACCTCGTCGGCGTCGTGGCCCTCGTGCCCGGTGCGGGTGGTGTCGGTCAGGTCGAGGATCTCGTCGTGCAGGGCGGTGACGTCCCGCCCCTCGGTGGTGATGTGGCGCCGGCGGCGGAGTCCCATGGGCTCGTACCCGGTGGCCAGGTAGAACGGCCGGGCGACGTCGGCGCGCCAGTCGACGACGAGCGGGGTGCGCTCCTCGTCGTCCTCGCGGATGCCGATGCGCCCGATGTGGTGGTCGCGGCCGTCCCGGAATTCGAGCCGTCCGAAGCACAGCCCGTTCTCGCCCGCGTCGAAGGCGGCCAGCAGCCCGGACTGCTCGGCGACCAGCACATCACGCTCCAGCCGCGCCTGGAATCCGGTCCCGACGTCCTTGAGGGCGGCCGCGACGGCGGTTTCGGCCTGGTCCCGCAGGTGGTCGAGTCGCGCGTAGAGCTCATCAATGAATTGCTGCTCTTTCCGATATTCCTCGGTTGACAATCCGACTCCCGACGCGATACAGTGCGTTTATTGAACTTCCGTGTGCGATTCTTCATGCCCGCACATGAATATCTCAATATACGCGAAGAAGCGCCCCCGCCGTCAATCGGCAGGGGCGTTCCTGGTTTTCGGGCCCGTTCTCCTTTTCAGGCCAGTGCGCCCTCCAGCTCCTGGAGGAGGCGGCGCTTGGGACGGGCGCCCACCATCTGCGCCACCGGTTCACCGGCGCGGAACACCAGCAGCGTCGGCATCGACAGCACCGCGTACCGCGCGGTGACCTCCGGGTTCCGGTCGACGTCGAGCCGCACCACCTTCAGGCGGTCCGCCTCCTCACCGGCGACCGCGCTCAGCACCGGGGCCAGCCGGCGGCAGGGGCCGCACCAGTCGGCCGTGAACTCGACCAGCACCGGCCGGTCGGCGGACAGCACCTCGGTGTCGAAGTCCGCGTCGGTCACCTCGGTCACTTCGCTCGTGCGGATCATTCCGTCGTCCTCTCGAATTCGCAGCGTGGCTCGGGGGTCCCGGTCGCGAACGCGAGCCGGGCGGCGACCTCGGCGCGTACCGACAGCAGCCGGCCGATCAGCCCGTCCAGCTCGTCGAGCTTGCGCCGGTACACGTCGAGCGAGGCGGGGCAGGCGTCCCCGGCGGGGTGACCGGCGCGCAGGCAGTCGACGAACGGACGGGTCTCCTCCAGCTCGAACCCGAAGTGCTGGAGGGTCCGTATCTGCTGGAGCAGCCTGAGGTCGTCCTCGTCGTAGGTGCGGTAGCCGTTCTCCGCGCGCCGGGCGCGCAGCAGGCCACGGGACTCGTAGTAGCGCAGGGTCCGGGTGGTGGTACCCGCGCGTCTCGCCAGCTCGCCGATTCGCATGCCCCGACGGTAGGGCTTGACGCGGACGTCAGGGCAACAGCGGTTTGCGGGGCACCGGCGAGGACAGCACGACCGACGTGGTGGTCCGGCCCAGCGCCGACGTCTGCTCCAGGACGTCCTCCAGGTGGACGGTGTCCCGTACGGCCACCTTGAGGATCCAGCAGTCCTCGCCCACCACGTGGTGGGCCTCCAGCACCTCCGGCCGGGCCAGCAGCTCCAGGGTCCTGGGGTGCTTGAAGGTGTAGCCGCCGTGCGGGTCGACCCGGATGAACGCCTGGATGCCGTAGCCGAGCCGGGCGGGCGACACGTGCGCCCCGTACCCGGTGACGGCGCCGCAGGCCTCCAGCCGGCGGACCCGCTCGGCGACGGCCGCCGGGCTGAGACGGACGCGCCTGCCCAGCTCGCTCAGCCTGATCCGCCCGTCGGTCTGGAGCAGCTCCAGGATCTGCCGGTCCAGCGCGTCGAAGGAGCCCGCCGTCGTTCCGTCGGCCGCGGGGCGCGGATGCCGTTGTTCTTTGGGCGCGACGGCCGGATCTCCCATGATTCCCCCTTCAGGCTGCGGCCCGACACCGTAACACTGGTGCCCATGCCCGATATATGCGTGATCGGCGGCAGCCGGTACTTCGGAAAGCGCCTCGTGGAGCGGTTGTCGGCCGCGGGTCACCACGTCACCGTCGTCAATCGCGGGACGTCCGCGCCACCGGCCGGTGTCCGTCACCTCACGGCGGACCGCGACGACGAGAAGGCCCTGGAGAAGGCGCTGGGGGAGCACGCCTTCGACGTCGTCGTCGACCAGGTCTGCTACACCCCGCGCCAGGCGGACATCGCCCGGCGCGTCCTCGGGCCGCGCACCCGGCGCTACGTGATGACCTCGACGGTCGAGGTGTACGAGCACGAGGACTCCCCCTCGCCCGTGCGCGAGGAGGCCTTCGACCCCCGCACGGCCGCCGTGGGCGACCTGGACGCCGCCCTCCCCTACGGAGAGGGCAAGCGGCAGGCCGAGGCCGTGTTCGCGCGGGACCCGGCCCTGGCGTTCACGGCCGTGCGCGTCGCCCATGTGCTGGGCGGCGCCGACGACTTCACCGGCCGCCTCGCGCACTACGCGGACCGGATACGGACGGGAGCGCCCATCGCCGTGCCCTCCGACAACCGCCCCGCGACGTACGTGTACGTGGAGGAGATCGCCGACTTCCTGGCGTGGACGGCCGGGCAGGACTTCACCGGGCCGGTGAACGCCGCGTCCCACGGCCCCCTGACGACCGACCGCATCTGCGCCGTCCTGGAGGCGAGGCTCGGCCGCCGGGCGGTCTTCCGGGAGGTGGAGGGTTCGGGCGAGGTGTCGCCCCTGTCCTTCCGGCGCTCGTACGCGATGGACAACACCCGTGCCACGGCGCTCGGTCACGCCTTCGGGCACAGCTCCGCATGGCTGGACCGGGCGGTCGACGAGACCCTCGGAGGGCGGGCGTGAGGTACGTCGGGGACGTCGCGGTCGGCGCCGTGGGGCTGGGTGCCATGCCCCTGTCCATCGAGGGCCACCCGGACGAGGCCCGCGCCGTGGCGACCGTCCACGCCGCGCTCGACGCGGGCGTCACGCTCATCGACACGGCCGACTCGTACCACGCGCCGACGGGCGGTGCGCCGGGCGACGGTGAACTCCTGGTCGCCCGCGCCCTCGCGGCGTACGGCGGCGCCCGCGACCGGGTGCTCGTGGCCACCAAGGGCGGCCGGGGCCGCACCCCGGACGGCGGCTGGACCGTCGACGGCGACCCCGCCCGCCTGCGGCGCGCCGCGCAGGCGTCGGCGAGGCGGCTGGGGGTCGAGGCGATCGGGCTGTACCAGCTGCACAAGCCGGACCCGGCCGTGCCGTACGCCGAGTCGCTGGGCGCGCTGCGGGACCTGCTGGACGCGGGCACCGTCCGGATGGCCGGCGTCTCGAACGTCGACGTGGCGCAGATCCGCCTCGCCCGCGAGATCCTGGGCGACCGGCTGGTCTCCGTGCAGAACCGCTGGTCCCCCGCCGTCCGGGACAGCGAGCCCGAGCTGCGGCTCTGCGCCGAGCTGGGACTGGCGTTCCTGCCGTGGAGCCCCCTCGGCGGCATCTCGCGCAGCTCCCTGGACGGCGCGTCCGCCCAGGCGGCCGACCCCCGCTTCGGCGCCTTCCACCGGGTGGCGCGGGAACGCGGGGTCAGCCCGCAACGGGTGGCCCTCGCCTGGGCGCTGGCCCGCTCCCCGGTGGTCGTCCCCATCCCGGGCGCGAGCCGCCCGGAGACGGCGCGCGACTCGGCCGCGGCGGCGGAACTGGCGCTCGACGGAAGGGAGCTGGAGCTGCTCGGCCCGTGACCGGCGGCCAGGCACGCGACTCCGCGGAGCGCCCGGCCGATGACCGGCGCGGGGGCCCGGGCTCCGGGCGCGCAGGCACCCGGCTCCGCGGAGGCACCGGGCACGGAAACCGCCCGGTCCGTGACGTGCGGCCCCCCGGCGGCACGTCACGGACCGGGCCGTGCGGGGTCAGACCCCTACCGGCTCGCGGTCCCCGGTCTCGGCCTCGGCCTCCGTGCGGGCCTTGCGCCCCGGCAGCAGGGCGGCCACCAGGACCGTGCCGACGGCGAGGATCGCCGCGCCCACGAGGCTGGTGTGGGCCACCGCGTCGGCGAAGGCCGAGCCCACCGCGTCCGTCATCCGCCGGGCGCCCTCGGCGAGCTGGGCCGCCTGCGCCGGTGCCGCGTGGGCGGCCTGCTCACCGATGCCGTGCGCGACGGCGTACCCGGCGCCGACCGAGTCCTGGGCGGTGGCGAGGGCCGAGGCGGGCAGGCCACTGCCCTCGGTGGCGTCGGCGAGGTGCGAGGAGTACGAGGAGGCCAGCACCGAGCCGAGCAGCGCGATGCCGAGCGAGCCGCCCAGCTCCAGCGAGGTGTCGTTGACGGCGCCGCCGACGCCCAGCTCCGCCTCGGGGAACGCGCCCATGATGGCGTCGGTGCAGGGCGACAGGGCGAGGCCGATCGCGACGCCCAGGACGACCAGCGGGGCGACGAAGTCCCCGTACGCGGAGGCCGCGTCCACCCGCGTCAGCAGGGCGAGGGCCAGCGTGCCGAGGGCCATGCCCGCCGTGACCGTGACCTTCATGCCGAGGCGCGGGGTGAGGAAGCCGGTCAGCGCCGAGCCGACGAACACCGCGCCGGCCAGCGGCAGCATCCGCACGCCCGTGTCGAACGGGTCGTAGCCGAGCACGAACTGGAGGTGCTGGGTCAGGTAGTAGAAGGCGCCGAAGACGGCGAGGAAGAACAGCGCCACGGCCAGGTTGGAACCGGCGAAGCCGCGGTCCAGGAAGCGGCGGACGTCCAGCACCGGGCGCGGGTGGCGCAGCTCCCAGGCGACGAAGGCGACGAGCCCGGCGCCCGCGACGACCGCGGCGGCGACGGCCTTGGCGTCCCAGCCGAAGTGCGGGCCCTGGATGATCATGTAGACCAGCGCACCGGTCCAGACGACGGACAGCAGCCCGCCGACGTAGTCGATGCGCCCGTGCCGGGCGGCCTTCGACGGCGGGACGAGGGCGAAGGCCCCGACGATCGCGAGCGCGGCCACGGGTACGTTGATCAGGAACGTGGACGACCAGCCGTGGTTCTCCAGGAGCGCGCCCGCGACCAGCGGTCCGGCGGCGATGGCGAGGCCGGCGGTGGCGGTCCACAGGACGATGGCCTTCGCGCGCTCGGCGCGCGGGAAGGTCGCCGCGAGCAGCGACAGCGTGGCAGGCATGATCATCGCCGCGCCGACGCCCATCACCGCCCGGGCGGCTATGACCCCGGTGGAGGAGTCGACGAGCGACCCGGCGACCGAGCCCGCGCCGAAGACGACCAGTCCGAGGACGAGCGCGCCGCGCCGGCTGTACTTGTCGCCTATCGCGCCGAGCAGCAGCATCAGCGCCGCGTACGGGACGGTGTAGCCGTCTATGACCCACTGGAGGTCGGAGCTGGTCAGCCCGAGGTCCTGGGTCATGTCGGGCGCGGCGACGGTGAGGGCGGTGTTCGCCATCACGATGATCAGCAGGCTCAGGCACAGCACGAGCAGTGCCCACCAGCGCTTGGCGTACGGCCCGCCCTCCATCCTCTCCACCGGCTCGTTCATGACGAGACGCATGGTGCGTTCCACCCTTCCGACGACTCTCTCTTGCCCAGCTTCTTGCACAGCGGTGTGCAATTACACACCGCTGTGCAAGTTACGTCACTGCACAGCCATGTGCAAAATGAGGGCGTGACTTCTGGACGAGCCGATGCCAACCGGCG
Organism: Streptomyces noursei; assembly: GCF_001646665.1. Lineage (GTDB taxonomy): Bacteria > Actinomycetota > Actinomycetes > Streptomycetales > Streptomycetaceae > Streptomyces > Streptomyces lavendulocolor. Next base: position 102,789 of record NZ_LWBU01000363.1, read on the forward strand.
CCGCATCGAGCAGGTGGCCCTCACCGAGCTGCTGCGCGACCCGGACGCCTCCATGGACCAGATCGCCCGCGCGGCCGGCGTCGTGCGCCGGACCGTGTACGGGCACTTCCCGAGCCGCGAGGCACTGATCGCCGCGCTCGTGGACAGCGCGGTCGACTCGGTGGCCCGGGCGCACGCGAGCGGCCGCGAGGGCGTGGACGACCCGGCCGAGGCGCTGGCCCGGGCCGCGCTCGCGGTGTGGGAGATCGCCGACCGCTACCGGCTCCTGGTGGCGCTCGCCCAGCGCAGCATCACGATGGAGGGCATCCGGGAGCGGCTGACCCCGGTGCGCGAGGCCTGCGCGGCGGTGCTCCAACGGGGCCTGGACGAGGGCGTGTTCACCTCCCCGCTGCCGGCCGCCGCGCTCGCGTACGTGCACGAGCAGGTGCTGTTCGGACTGATGGAGGCCGTCAACGCGGGCGCCCTCGCGGCGGACCTGGCGGGCCGGTCCGCCGCGCAGACGATGCTCATCTCGGCGGGGATGCCCGCGGGACGGGCGGCCGAGCTGGTGGGGTCGCTGGAGCCCTAGGGAGTGTCCTTCCGATCAGCGGATCGTCGGCGCGGTGGTGAGGGGCGGGACGATTCCTGACGCCGCGTGGACGGCGGTCACCCCGTCGCCACCACCGGCCGGCCGGACCCGTGGCCGATGACGGGATCACCGTCAGGTCCCTGAGGACATCGCGCTCACGCGCCGCACCGCCCGCCACCTCGCTCACGACGGACAGCTCGTCAGTCCGCAATGGACGGTCGGCGGCGTCAGACGGCCGGGTACGTCTCACGCCACCTTGACGACGACCTTGCCCGAGGCGTGACCGTTCTCGACGGTGGCGAGGGCGGCCGGGGCGTCGGAGAACGGATGGACCGCGGTGATCACGGGTGTGAGGAGTCCGTCGAGGGCCAGCCGGGCCGACCGCTCCAGGTTCTCGCGGTCGACGCGACGCTCGACGAAACGCCCACCGAGATCGGACACGGACATGTCACCCACAGCGATGACGTTGCGGGGATCCCGGGCAAGCGGAGCGACCGTCCGCAGCGAGGCGCCTCCGGCCAGGTCGACGATCCCGTCGAAGCCGTCCGGAACCAGCTCGCGTGCCGCGGAGACGACGTCCCCGGCCGTGTAGTCGATGAACCGCGCCCCGATGGCCTCGGCGTGCTCGCGTTTGGCGGGACTCCCGGTGCCGATCACACGGAGCTCGCGCCCGACGGCCAGCCGGGCGACGGCGAGGCCGACCCCGCCCCCGACCCCGTTGACCAGGAGCGTGGCGCCGGCCGGGAGGCCGAGCTGGTCGAGCACGTCCACCGCGGTCGTCCCGGCTACCGGCAGCGTCGCCGCCACGGTCGCCGACAGACCCTCCGGGATGCGCGCGGTGTTCGGCGCGGACAACACCGTCGTCTCGGCGTAGGTGCCGCCACCGGTGAGTGCGAAGCCGAAGACCGCGTCACCCACCTCGAGCCCCTCGACGTCCTCGCCCCGCGCGAGAACCGTTCCGGCCGCCTCCATGCCCAGTACGCGGGGAAACGGACGCCCGCCGTCGAGCCCGTCGACCGGACCCGAGCGCAGAATGTGGTCGAGGGGATTCACGCCGGCGACGTCGACCCGTATCAGCACCTCGCCGCGACCGGGGACGGGGTCGGGACGATCGAAGAGCTCCTGCACCTCGGGCCCGCCATACCTGCCGAAACCCCACGCCTGCCCCATCTTCCGCCGCCTCTCGCATCACCGACCCGGTGATTCCGGGCGCAGTCGCCATCCTCATGTCTGCCATTGATGTGAGGGGCAACCGGTTGAGACGCAGATCACATCCTCAGGCCGACCGTGCCACCGGTTCCGCGGCCGCGGCCAGTTCCGCCCGGTGCCGGCTGTTGGCCGTGATGAGCACGTCGAGTGCGTCCCGGGTCTCGATCAGGTGCGCGATGTCGGCGTCGATCCGGTCGCGCTCGCGCATCATCGCCGTGAACGTCTCCTCGGCGACGCCCGGGTCACCGGGGACGTCCACACACGGCAGCACCGTCGCGATCACCTTGCTGGACAGCCCCGCGTCGAACAGTTGCCGGATGAGTGACACGCGCAGGACCGCAGCATCGGAATAGTGCCGCTGCCCCGCGCCGGAGCGTGAGCTGGTCAGCAGGCCCTGCTCTTCGTAGTACCGCAGTGAGCGCGGACTCACGCCCGTGCGCTTGGACAACTCGCCTATCCGCATCCCTGAGAGCCTACGTCCGCGTGCTCCAGGTTCGGACCGGCCGAGTCATGGACGCTCGCGGACACCCGGACACGCGCACCGTCGGAATCGACGTGCCCACCGGGGCCGCGTTCGGACGCGGAGCGTCGGCCACCGGCGACACGCGGCGCGGCACCAGTCCCAGCCGGCCCGGCGTGACACTCCCCTAGGGCGCGTCCAGCCCGGAGAGGGCGTCCGGGGCGACCTTCCCGGCCCGTTCGCGCTGCGGGAAGTCGCCGACCTTCACACGGGCGACCTCCTCGGCGGTGCGGTAGTCGACGACCGACACCTCGTCGCGGTTCGAGAGGGTCACGAAGCAGTGGTGGCCGCCGGGGGCGGTCAGCGACCAGTAGGGCAGGGCGCCCGGCTCGTAGTGGACGAAGCCGTCGGTGGTCAGGCCGGGACGGGAGACGACGGCCGTGTAGTCGTCGATGGTGCCCGCCATGCAGAGCTTGTCGTTCGCGCCGTTCATGGCCATGCCGTGGTGCGCGGAGTTCTGCGGGTAGTCGTCGGGCTTCAGGGCCGCGCCCGCCGCGCTGAACGGCATCTCGACCGTGCGCACGGTACGGCCGGCCTCCAGGTCGTACTCGATGAAGCCGTTGAGGTAGGACAGCTGGGCGTACATGGTCCTGCCGTCCGGGGTGATCACGGCCGGGCGCACCCCCTTGTCGAAGGTGTACTTCCGCAGCACCTTCAGTGTCGTGGCGTCGGCGACGGTGACCTGCTTGGTGCCTTTGAGGGCGTTGAGGGCCTTGGGGAAGGAGGTGATGCCGATCGACATGTTGTAGATGCGGCTGCCGTCCGCCGAGTACATGTTCTCGTGCGGGTACGTGCCGGTCGCGAACTCCCCGGTGACGCGCCCCGTCGCGGTATCCAGCGCCTGGGCCTTCGCCGCCGTGATGGCGGAGACGACGAAGGTGCGGCCGTCCGGCGAGAGGACGGCGTGGTCGGCCTTGAGGCCGGCGAGGTGCGTGCGCCACAACTGCCGGCCGGAGGCGATGTCGTAGGCGGCGGCGTCGCCGAGGTTGCCCCGCGAGACGTAGAGAGTGCGGCCGTCGGGCGAGAGATGGGCGTCGTCGACGAACTTGTCGCCGCCCGCCTGCTGCCTGACGACCTCGTAGGCCGCGCGGCGGATCGGGTCCATGCCGGCGAGGATCGCGTCGAGGTCGGGGACGACGTCGAGGGAGCCGAGGTTCTCGTACGTACGGGCGTCGATGAAGCTGACCGTGCCGTCGGCGCTGTTGCCGACGACGACCACGTCGCGCAGGGCGGCCGGGGGCTCCTCGGCGGCGGAGGCGGTGACCGAGCCCAGGGCGAGCGCGAGGGTGAGGGCGAGCAGTGCGGGAAGACGTGTCATGGGGGATCCCTTCATGCACATGCCAGAAGTGGTCCCTACGATGACACGTTCCTGTTACCGGCGGTACGGGCGGGAACGGCCGAACCGCGCGGGAGGGTGCCCCCGCGCGGTGCGCCACTGCTCCGGTGCGTCAGACCGCGACGGGCTCGCGCCGCTCGGGGAGGTCGTCCGGGTCGTCCGCCGCCGCCGGGGCGTGGTCGTCGACCAGGGTCTTCTCGTCGAACGGCACCTTTCCGGCGAGGACTTCGGCGACCCGCGCCTTGTCGATCTCCTTGGTCCAGGTGCCGACGAGCACGGTGGCGACGGCGTTGCCCGCGAAGTTGGTCAGCGCCCGGGCCTCGCTCATGAAGCGGTCGATGCCGACGATCAGACCCACGCCGTCGACCAGTTCGGGGCGGTGCGACTGGAGGCCGCCGGCGAGTGTGGCCAGCCCGGCGCCGGTCACACCGGCAGCACCCTTCGAGGCGATGATCATAAAGACCAGCAGCGAGATCTGCTCGGCCACCGAGAGCGGGTTGCCCATCGCCTCGGCCACGAAGAGCGAGGCCATCGTCAGGTAGATGGCGGTGCCGTCCAGGTTGAAGGAGTAGCCGGTCGGCACGGTGATGCCGACGACCGGCTTGCTCACACCGAGGTGCTCCATCTTCGCGATCAGGCGCGGCAGCGCGGACTCCGAGGAGGAGGTGGACAGGATCAGCAGGAACTCCCGGCCCAGGTACCTCAGCAGCGTCAGGATGTTCACGCCCGCCACCAGCCGCAGCAGGGCGCCGAGGACGACGAAGACGAAGAGGGCGCAGGTGATGTAGAAGCCGATCATGATGACCGCGAGGGACTTCAGGGCGTCGAGGCCGGTCTCGCCGACCACGGCGGCGATGGCGCCGAAAGCGCCCACCGGGGCGGCCCACATGATCATCGCGAGGATGCGGAAGACCAGGCGCTGGATGTGCCCGATGCCGCGCAGCACCGGCTCGCCGGACCTGCCCATGGCCTGGAGCGCGAAGCCCGCGAGGAGCGCCACCAGCAGGGTCTGGAGGACCTCGCCCTCGGTGAAGGCGGAGACCAGGGTCTTCGGGATGATCCCGAGGAGGAAGTCGACCGTGCCCTCGCTCGCGCCGGAGGCCTGCTTCTCGCCCGCCGCGGCGACCTCGTCGGTGAGACGCAGGCTCGCGCCCGGCTCCAGCAGGTTGCCGACGACCAGGCCGATGGCGAGGGCGACGGTCGACATGACCATGAAGTAGCCGAGGGCCAGTCCGCCGACCGCGCCGACCTTGGCGGCCTTGCGGACCGAGCCGACGCCCAGCACGATCGTGCAGAAGATGATCGGCGAGATCATCATCTTGATCAGGTTGACGAAGCCGGTGCCCAGCGGCTTGAGCTCGACGGCCACCCCCGGGGCGGCGAAGCCCACGGCGATGCCGAGCACGACCGCCGCGATGACGGCCAGATACAGGTAATGGGTACGGTCCCGTCGTGCGGCCACGGGGGTCCTCCTCGGTGAGTCGCTCCACTGTCCCTGTGGATCCCCGAGACCATCTCTCACCTTGTGACGGCGGTCACCGTTGCGTACCTTTCGTTCACACATTTTCGGACAGGCAGACTTGGCCCATGCGCATCACGCACCCCCGCCCCCGCAGCCTCGCCGGCCAGCTCTTCGCGATGCAGGTCGTGCTGGTGGCGGCGGTCGTGGCGGGGTGCGCGCTCTTCGCGTACCTCGACGACCGCGGCCAGGCGGAGGAGACCGCGCGCCGGCAGACGACCGCGACCGCGACGGCGGTCGCCCGCTCCCCCGCCGTCGTCGCGGCGGCCCGCTCGGCCGATCCGACCGCCGCCCTCCAGCCCTACGCCGTCTCCCTGGTCGGCGAACCGGGGGTGACCTTCGTGACGATCATGGCGCCGGACGGGACGCGCTGGACGCACCCGGAACCGGAGCGGATCGGGCAGAAGTACCTGGGGCACATCGAGGAGGCGCGGCAGGGCCGGACGTTCTCGGAGACCTACCGGGGCACGCTCGGGCGCTCGGTGCGGACGGTCGCGCCGGTGTACGACCGGGGCAGCGTGGTCGCCCTGGTGAGCGCCGGCATCACCGTCGACCGGATCAGTGAGCAGCTGCGCGGGCAGGTCGCCGCGCTGCTCGGCATGGCGGGTGCGGCGCTGGCGCTCGGCGGCGCCGGGACGTACGTGATCAACGCCCGGCTGCGGCGGCACACGCACGGGATGAACGCCGCGGAGCTGAGCCGGCTGCACGACTACCACGAGGCCGCCCTGCACGCGGTGCGCGAGGGCCTGGTGATGCTGGACGGGCAGCGGCGCATCGCGCTGATCAACGACGGGGCGCGGGAGCTGCTGGGGCTCGGCCCGGACGTCGTGGGCACGCCGGTGGCGGAGCTCGGGCTGCCGGTATCGCTCACCGGCGCCCTGCTCGCCGGCGAGGCGCGGGTGGACGAGCTGCACCTGACGGCCGACCGGGTGCTGGTGGTGTCCACGCGGCCGGTGGTGGGCGGGGAGCGGCGCGGCACGGTGGTGACGCTGCGGGACCACACCGAGCTCCAGGCGCTCTCGGGCGAACTGGACTCGGAGCGCGGGTTCACCCAGGCGTTGCGGTCGCAGGCGCACGAGGCGGCGAACCGGCTGCACACCGTGGTGTCGCTGATCGAGCTGGGGCGCGTGGCGGAGGCGGTCGAGTTCGCCACGGCGGAGCTGGAGCTGGCGCAGGCACTGACGGACCGGGTGGTCGACGCGGTCGGCGAGCCGGTGCTGGCGGCCCTGCTGCTGGGCAAGGCGGCCCAGGCCGGCGAACAGGGCGTGGAGCTGGTGCTGACGGAGGACAGCCGGATCGACGACGGTGTCCTGCCGCCGGCGCTCCCGGCACGGGACCTGGTGACGATCCTGGGCAACCTCGTCGACAACGCCCTGGAGGCCGCCCGGGGGACCGCCGCCTCGCGCGTCACGGTGACCGCGCGGGCGGACGAGGACGCCGGGGAGCTGCTGCTGCGGGTCGCCGACTCGGGCCCCGGGATCGGCCCGGACGACCACGACGCCGTCTTCGAACGCGGCTGGTCCACCCGGGGCCCCGGCCGCGGGCTGGGCCTCGCCCTGGTCCGCCAGACCGCGCACCGGGCACGGGGGACCACGGAGCTGGGCCGGGGTCCGGACGGGGGCGCGCAGTTCACCGTCCGCCTGCCGCTGGGCGCGGCCGGGTCGTCCGGCGCGCGGGTGCCGGAGGCCCGCGCCGGTGACGGAGGCCGGGTGCCCGGGGACCGGGCCTTTGAGCGGGTGTCCGAGGCCCAAACCGGCGCCCGTGGGGACGCGGCGCCGTTCGGAGCGGCCGGCGGCCCGGGGGGCGCGGGCCCGGCGGGCGGCGGCGCGGGGGTGGCGTCGTGACGGCGGCGCCCGCGCCGGGCATCCGGGTCCTGGTCGTCGAGGACGACCCGGTCGCGGCGGACGCGCACGCCCTGTACGCGGGCCGGGTGGCGGGCTTCACCGTCGTCGGGGTGGCGCACTCGAGGGCCGCCGCCGTACGGCTGCTGGAGCGGACCGGCGTCGACCTGATCCTCCTGGACCTGTACCTGCCGGACGGGCACGGCCTGCACCTGCTGCGTTCGCTGCGGGCCGCCGGCCACCACGCCGACGTCATCGCGGTCACCTCCGCCCGCGACCTGGCCGTCGTCCGCGAGGGCGTCTCGCTCGGCGTCGTCCAGTACGTCCTCAAGCCCTTCACCTTCGCGACCCTGCGCGACCGCCTCGTCCGGTACGCCGAGTTCCGCGCCGCCGCCGGGGAGGCGTCCGGCCAGGAGGAGGTCGACCGGGCGCTGGCGACACTGCGCACCCCGCAGCCGGCCGCCCTGCCCAAGGGGCTCAGCGCACCGACCCTGGCGGCCGTCACCCGCACCCTGCGCGAGTCCGGCACGGGGCTCACCGCCACCGAGGCGGGCGCGGCGGTCGGCATCTCGCGGATCACCGCCCGGCGCTACCTGGAGCACCTGGTGAGCTCCGGGCGCGCGGAGCGCAGCCCGCAGTACGGCCAGGTGGGGCGCCCGGAACTGCAGTACCGCTGGATGCCGTCCGCGCCGGGCGGAGGGTAAATTACCGACAGGTAGGGCACGACCGGCGCTTCTGGACGTTCCTACGACATTTGGCCTTGGGTGAACCGACCGTAGCCAGAAGTGACCCTCTGCTCCTACGGTGTGCGGCGTGCACCCCTCTCCCCCGTCCCCACCGTTCAACGCCCTCGCCGCGCGCCGACTGCGTGAGGCGCTGGGAATGGCGCCGGCGCACGTCGCCTACGGCCTGCGCGCCCAGTACGGCCTCGGCGTACCGCCCGAGACGGTCATCGCCTGGGAGCGCGGCATGGCCGCCCCCGACGCGCGCGAGCTCACCGCCCTCGCCGGCGTCCTGTGGTGCTCGCCCGGCGAACTGCTGGCCACCGCCACGACGCTGCGCGAGCACCGTCTGGCGCGGGCCATCGCGCCCGAGGACCTGGCCCGCCGCGTGGGGCTCGACCCCAAGGCGTACCTGCGCATGGAGGAGTCGGGCCGCTGGCGCGGCAACGAGCGCCAGACCGCCGCACTCGCCCAGGCGCTGTCCCTCGGCCCGCGCGAGCTGATCACCGCGACCGGCCGGGACGAGGAGCTGGCCGACCTGCTGCGCAGTGCGGCGACGACCCGCTGGCAGGCGTACGTCAAACCGGCGGCGAAGCTGCTGCCGATGGACCGCGGCCACCTGGAGAACGTGCTCCAGCAGCTGTACGCCGACTACCAGTCGCGGATGGTGGCGACGAACAGCTGGGGCTCGGACGTGACCGGCGACAGCGGCGGCGAGGCGGGCCGGGAGTACCTGGCGCGCGTGGTGGACCACTTCTGGGAGCTGGCCCGCGCCTGACGGGTCACCCCCGCCGCCGGTCGAAGCTGAACAGCTGCCCCGCGCCCGCGTCGTCGCACGCCCGGTGCACGACCTCCGTCCACGGCCCGGCCGCGCCGTCCCGTACCTCCAGGCACAGCCCCGAGCGGGCCGACCGGATGCGGTAGCCGGGCGCCGCGCCGGTGGGCGCCGTGCCGGTGGGGGCCTCGATGCGGTACGCCGGATCCGCGCCCCGCTCGCCGCAGGCCAGGTCAGTCAGGGGCGTGCCGTCCCGCTCGACGGCCCCGGCGGGGGCACCGGGGCAGCCGGGCGCGGAGCCGGGGCGGTCCGAGCGGAGCGCCCACAGCCCGCCGTCCAGCGGTACGAGGGAGTGGCGCGGTACGGCCGTCCCGGCGCACGGCGCCTGGTACACCGGGCCGCCGCGCCGCCCCGGCCGATCGCCGAGGCACAGCCCGGAGTGCACGGCCCGCACCTGGACGGGCCCGGCCGCCGGCGCGGTCACCGCGGCGGTCTCCGCCCGGTGCCCGGCGTCGCCGCCCCGCAGGAAGGACACCACCGTGAAGGCGGCGACCACCAGCGCCGCGACGGCCGGCACGAGGACGGCCAGCCGGCACCACCGGGACGCGGCGGGCGCGGCGGGTCCCGCGGGTGTTCCGTGCCCCGCGGGCGCGCGGTCCCGCACGGAACCCGGCCAGGAGGGCGACAAGGCGCCGCCGGGCGCGGGGACGTCCCCGGGTTCCGGGACGCCGCCGGGCGCGGCGACGCCCGGGCTCTCGCGGGGGCCGGGCGCCCGCTCCGGGCGGCCGGCCGCGTCTCCCCCTCCCCGCATGCCCCGTCCTCCGCTCCCGGTCCGTCACCTTCCGGCGCCCCGCGCGCGGACGCGTACCGGGCATGTCCCGGACGGGCGTAAGCCTGGTCGAATCCACCGGCCGCCTCAAGAGCCGGAAACGGCCTTGATCGTCACGGGAGGGCGATCAGGGCCGTTCGGGACGAGGGGTGCGGAAACGACCGGAGGAGGCGGAGACGAGCGGGACGAGCGGGCGGAGCCGGAAGGGAGCGGGAAGGCCGGACGGGACGGGACGGAAGGGCGGGCAGAGGGCGACAGGGGGCGTCAGAAGACCGACTCGGCCTCGTACATCCGGTTCGGCGGCACCGTCTTGAGCTGGGTGACGGCCTCCGCGAGCGGCACCATCACCACGTCGGTCCCGCGCAGCGCCGTCATGTTGCCGAACTCCTTGCGGTGCGCCGCCTCGACGGCGTGCCAGCCGAACCGGGTCGCGAGGACGCGGTCGTACGCGGTGGGGACGCCGCCCCGCTGGACGTGGCCGAGGATGACCGGCCGGGCCTCCTTGCCGAGGCGCCGCTCCAGCTCGACGGCGAGCCGGTTGCCGATGCCCTCGAAGCGCTCGTGGCCGAACTGGTCGATGGCGCCCTTGGCGTACTCCATCGAGCCCTCCGCCGGGTGCGCGCCCTCGGCGACGCAGATGACGGCGAACTTCTTGCCGCGCGCGAACCGCTCCTCGACCATCTTCACCAGGTCGTCGACCTCGAAGGGCCGCTCGGGCAGGCAGATGCCGTGCGCGCCGCCCGCCATGCCGGACTCCAGGGCGATCCAGCCGGCGTGCCGGCCCATCACCTCCACGACCATCACCCGCTGGTGGGACTCGGCGGTGGTCTTGAGACGGTCTATGGCCTCCGTCGCCACCATCACCGCCGTGTCGAAGCCGAAGGTGCGGTCGGTGGAGGAGATGTCGTTGTCGATCGTCTTCGGTACGCCGACCACCGGCATCCCGGCGTCCGACAGCATCCGGGCGGCGGTCAGCGTGCCCTCGCCGCCGATCGGGATGAGGACGTCGATGCCGTACCGCTTCTGGAGCTCGTCGCAGTTCTCGGCGGCCTCCCGCAGCCGCGCCCGCTCCAGGCGGGCCGAGCCGAGGATGGTGCCGCCACGGGCGAGGATGCCGCTGACCGCGTTGAGGTCCAGCGGGCGGTAGTGGCCGTCGAGCAGCCCCTTGAACCCGTCCTCGAAGCCGATCACCTCGTCGCCGTGACCGGTCATGGCACGGTGCACGACCGACCGGATCACTGCGTTCAGGCCGGGACAGTCGCCGCCTGCGGTGAGAACTCCGATGCGCATCGTGCCGTGTCTCCTGCTCAGTAGTGGTACGGGTGAGCCTTACCGAATTGTCCCACGGCGGGCGTCCCGCCCGCGCTCACACCGCCCGCGCCGAACACCCTTCCGCACCCGGGTTCCCCCGTCCCCGCAGACCAGACGCCCGGCGGGCGCCTTAACCAGCGGCAGAGGTATTGTCAAGAGGGTATTGCCACCCTTGCAGGGATTTTTGTTCACACCCTTGTTCGACGACGACCTTCTACCTTCGACAGGAGAGCTTGCGTGGCGCGCAGCGTGTACGTGACCGGGATCGACCGCGGGGACGGCCGGCAGGTCGTGGAGCTGGGAGTCATGGAGCTCCTGACCCGCCAAGTGGACCGCGTGGGGGTGTTCCGGCCACTGGTGCACGACGGCCCCGACCGCCTCTTCGACCTGCTGCGGGTGCGGTACCGGCTGTCCCAGGATCCGGCGACCGTGTACGGCATGGACTACCAGGAGGCGGCGGCCCTCCAGGCCGAGAAGGGCACGGACGAGCTGGTCGCGCAGCTGGTCGAGAGGTTCCACCGGGTCGCGCGGGACTACGAGGTCGTGCTGGTGCTCGGCACGGACTTCCACGCCACGCAGCTGCCGGAGGAGCTGGCCCTGAACGCCCGGCTCGCCAACGAGTTCGGCGCCTCGGTCATATCCGTGGTCGGCGGCAAGGGCCAGCCCGCCGAGTCCGTCCGCGCCGAGACGCGCAACGCGTTCCGGGCGTACGAGAGCCTCGGCTGCGACGTCCTCGCCATGGTGGCCAACCGGGTGGCGCCGGAGGACCGCGAGGTCATCTCCGAGCGTCTGGCGGCCCGGCTGCCCGTCCCCTGCTACGTGATCCCCGACGAGCCGGCGCTGTCCGCGCCGACGGTCGCGCAGATCACCCAGGCGCTCGGCGCCGAGGTGGTGCTGGGCGACGACTCCGGGCTGGCGCGCGACGCGCTGGACTTCGTCTTCGGCGGTGCGATGCTGCCCAACTTCCTGCCGGCGCTGACCCCCGGCTGCCTGGTGGTCACCCCCGGCGACCGGGCCGACCTGGTGGTGGGCGCGCTGGCCGCGCACTCGGCCGGGACGCCGCCCATCGCGGGCGTCCTGCTGACGCTGAACGAGCGTCCGAGCGAGGAGATCCTCACCCTGGCCGGCCGGCTCGCGCCCGGCACGCCGGTGGTCTCGGTGAGCGGCAACAGCTTCCCCACGGCCGCCGAGCTGTTCTCGCTGGAGGGCAAGCTGAACGCGGCGACGCCGCGCAAGGCGGAGACCGCGCTCGGGCTGTTCGAGCGGTACGTGGACACCGCCGACCTGCTGAAGCGGATCTCGGTGGCCCGCACCGGGCGGGTCACGCCCATGATGTTCGAGCACGACCTGCTGGAGCAGGCGCGGGCGGACCGGCGGCGCGTGGTGCTGCCGGAGGGCACGGAGGAGCGCGTGCTGCGCGCCGCCGACGTCCTCGTACGCCGCGACGTTTGCGACCTCACGCTGCTGGGCGATGTCGAGGTCATCCGGAAGAAGGCGGCCGACCTCGGGATCGACCTGAAGGACACGCAGCTGATCGACCCGGCCGGCAGCGAGCTGCGCCAGCGCTTCGCCGAGCGGTACGCCGAGCTGCGTGCCCACAAGGGCGTCAGCGTGGAGCTGGCGCACGACGTGGTGTCGGACGTCAACTACTTCGGCACGCTGATGGTGCAGGAGGGCCTGGCCGACGGCATGGTGTCGGGCTCGGTGCACTCGACGGCGGCGACCATCCGGCCGGCGTTCGAGATCATCAAGACGAAGCCGGAGGCCTCGATCGTCTCCTCCGTCTTCTTCATGTGCCTGGCCGACCGGGTCCTGGTGTACGGCGACTGCGCGGTCAACCCGGACCCGAACGCCGAGCAGCTCGCCGACATCGCCGTCCAGTCGGCCGCCACGGCCGCCCGGTTCGGCGTGGAGCCGCGGATCGCGATGCTCTCGTACTCGACGGGCACCTCGGGCTCCGGCGCGGACGTCGACAAGGTGCGCGAGGCGACGAAGCTGGTGCGCGAGGCGCACCCGGAGCTGAAGATCGAGGGCCCGATCCAGTACGACGCGGCCGTCGAGCCGTCCGTCGCGGCGACCAAGCTGCCGGGCTCGGAGGTCGCCGGGCAGGCGACGGTCCTGATCTTCCCGGACCTCAACACCGGCAACAACACGTACAAGGCCGTGCAGCGCTCCGCCGGGGCCGTGGCGGTGGGCCCGGTCCTCCAGGGCCTGCGCAAGCCGGTCAACGACCTGTCGCGGGGCGCGCTCGTCAGCGACATCGTGAACACCGTCGCGATCACCGCGATCCAGTCCCAGCCCACCGCGTCCGCATGACCGCCCGCACGGCAGAAGGCACCGAACCCATGAGCAACCCGACCCGGGTCCTCGTCCTCAACTCCGGCTCCTCGTCGGTGAAGTACCAGCTCCTCGACATGAGCGACGGCGCGCGCCTGGCGGTCGGCCTCGTGGAGCGCATCGGCGAGGAGACCTCCCGCCTGGTCCACACCCCGCTGACCGGTGACGGTTCCGCCGCCGGGCGCGAGCGCACGGCCGCCGTCCCCGACCACGAGGCGGCCCTGAAGGCGGTCGCCGAGGAGCTGGCGGCGGACGGGCTGGGCCTGGACTCGCCCGACCTGGCAGCGATCGGGCACCGGGTGGTGCACGGCGGCCTCAGGTTCTCCGAGCCCACGGTCGTCACCGACGAGGTCCTCGCCGAGATCGAGCGCCTGATCCCGGTCGCGCCCCTGCACAACCCGGCGAACGTCACCGGCATCCGCACCGCCCGCGCGCTGCGCCCGGACCTCCCCCAGGTGGCGGTCTTCGACACGGCGTTCCACACCTCGATGCCGGAGCACGCGGCGCGGTACGCGATCGACGTCGAGACCGCGGACGCGCACCGCATCCGCCGGTACGGCTTCCACGGCACCTCGCACGCGTACGTCTCCCGGCGGGTGGCGGGGCTGCTGGGCAAGGACCCGGCCGAGGTGAACGTGATCGTGCTGCACCTGGGCAACGGCGCCTCGGCGTCGGCGGTGGCGGGGGGCCGGTGCGTGGACACCTCGATGGGCCTGACCCCCTTGGAAGGGCTCGTGATGGGTACCCGCTCGGGCGACATCGATCCGGCGGTCGTTTTCCACCTGGAGCGGGTGGCCGGAATGTCGACCGATGAGATCGATGTCCTGCTGAACAAGAAGAGCGGATTGGTGGGGCTTTGCGGCGACAATGACATGCGGGAGATCCGTCGGCGGATCGACGAGGGCGACGAGCGGGCGCAGCTCGCGTTCGACATTTACATCCACCGGCTGAAGAAGTACATCGGCGCGTATTACGCGGTGCTCGGCCGGGTGGACGCGGTGGCCTTCACGGCGGGGGTGGGTGAGAACGCGGCCCCGGTGCGGGAGGCTGCCGTGGCGGGCCTGGAGGATCTGGGCCTGGCGGTGGACGCGGGTCTCAACGCGGTGCGCTCGGCGGAGCCGCGGCTGATCTCGCCCGAGTACGCGAGGGTGGCGGTCGCGGTGGTGCCGACGGACGAGGAGCTGGAAATCGCGCGGCAAACCTACTCACTGGTCACTTCCGCGGCTCATTGAGTCCCACGATTGAGCGCCGGTCCGCCCATTTGTACATTCCACCAGACGGAATATTCCGCAGTGAAACAAACCGATAGGATCCGCCTTATGCGCCGTTCCAAAATCGTCTGCACACTGGGCCCCGCCGTCGACTCGTACGAGCAGCTGAAAGCTCTCATCGAGGCCGGTATGAACGTGGCCCGCTTCAACATGAGCCACGGATCCCACGCTGAGCACGAGGAGCGGTACCACCGTCTCCGCCAGGCCGCCGAGGACACCGGCCGCGCCGTGGGGGTCCTCGCCGACCTCCAGGGCCCCAAGATCCGCCTGGAGACGTTCGCCGAAGGACCGGTCGAACTGGTCCGCGGCGACGAGTTCACCATCACCACCGAGGACGTCCCCGGTGACAAGTCCATCTGCGGCACCACCTACAAGGGCCTGCCCGGCGACGTCTCCAAGGGCGACCAGATCCTGATCAACGACGGCAACGTCGAGCTGCGCGTCATCGAGGTCGACGGCCGGCGCGTCAAGTCGATCGTCGTCGAGGGCGGGGTCATCTCCGACCACAAGGGCATCAACCTGCCCGGTGCCGCCGTCAACGTCCCGGCCCTGTCCGAGAAGGACGTCGAGGACCTGCGGTTCGCGCTGCGGATGGGCTGCGACCTGGTCGCCCTGTCCTTCGTGCGGGACGCCGACGACGTCAAGGACGTCCACAAGGTGATGGACGAGGTCGGCCGCCGGGTGCCGGTCATCGCCAAGGTGGAGAAGCCGCAGGCCGTCGAGAACATGCAGGACGTCGTGATGGCGTTCGACGGCGTGATGGTGGCCCGCGGCGACCTGGCCGTGGAGTACCCGCTGGAGCGGGTGCCCATGGTGCAGAAGCGTCTCATCGAGATGTGCCGCCGCAACGCCAAGCCGGTGATCGTGGCGACCCAGATGATGGAGTCCATGATCACCAACTCGCGTCCGACCCGCGCGGAGGCGTCCGACGTCGCCAACGCGATCCTGGACGGCGCGGACGCGGTCATGCTGTCCGCCGAGTCCTCGGTCGGCGCCTACCCGATCGAGACCGTCAAGACGATGTCGAAGATCGTCACCGCGGCGGAGGAGGAGCTCCTCTCCAAGGGCCTTCAGCCCCTGGTCCCCGGCAAGAAGCCCCGCACCCAGGGCGGCTCGGTCGCCCGCGCGGCCGCCGAGATCGCGGACTTCCTGGACGGCAAGGCCCTGATCGCCTTCACCAAGTCCGGCGACACCGCGCGCCGCCTCTCCCGCTACCGGGCACAGCAGCCGATCCTCGCCTTCACCACCGAGGTCTCCACCCGCAACCAGCTCGCCCTGAGCTGGGGCGTCGAGTCCTTCGTGGTCCCCCACGTCGACAACACCGACGCGATGGTCGACCTCGTCGACGCCGAGCTCCTGAAGCTCCAGCGCTACAACGCCGGCGACACCATGATCATCACCGCCGGCTCGCCCCCCGGCGTCCCCGGCACCACCAACATGGTCCGCGTCCACCACCTGGGCGGCCAGTCCGCCTCCTGACCCCTCCGCGGCCCGGCCGGCCGCCGCCTCCCCCCGACCGGAGGCGCGACTCCCCGGAACCGCACCGCACATGGGCCGCACCGTCCGTCACCGGAGGGTGCGGCCCACGCGCGTACCGGCGGTGAATTCGCCCTTCCCCCGGCGGCGACCGGCATGCGATGATCGCCGGGCCTTCGGGGGGAAGGCGGGGGAACCGTGCGCCGACCACGCACGCATCCAAGTCGCCGCACCGACCAGCGGCACCTTCCGGTACGACCACCACGCATCCGTGCGGCATGCCCCAACGCCCTTGGACAGGGGCCCCTTTGCGTACTTCCTCCTGGGCTGACCCGTAAGTCGAGCAGACAGGCTGCGAAGTGCGAACAGTTCCCCCGCCCGGCAGGCGGCGCGGCAGACGCGCCGGACCGGTGAAGAGGATGACGTCAGGCATCGTCCTGGCGACGACGGCCGCCCTCCTGGGCGGTCTGGTGACGGCCGTCCCCGCGGCCGCGGACGAGCCCGGCGACAACCCGGCGAACCCCTACGAGCGCACCCTGCGCATCAGCCTCGGCGCACGGGAGCGCGCCGACCGCTGCCAGGTCTCCCGCGTCGTCCACTTCGGCGGCCCGGAGATGAAGGCCAGGGCCAACAGCGACCTCAACGGGCCGCCGGAGACCCTGCGCCAGGCCGCGATGTACTGGAACTACGAACCGGGCATCCTGGCCCAGCAGAAGGACGTCGACGCCGGCGGCGCCTACGCCGACGCGTACCGGGCCCGCCAGGCCAAGCTGAACGAGACCAACAAGCCGTACGCCTCGACCAACAGCTTCGAGGGCCGCGACTACCACGCGCCGGAGTTCGGCGCGGACATCCTCTCGTTCACGCTGCGGACCCAGCGCGAGCTGTACGCCAAGTCGTTCGTCGACCCCACTCCCCGGCCCGGCAAGGCCTCGCTGGACAAGGCACGGCAGGTGTTCGACGCCCTGTCGACGCCCGACGACTCCTGGGCGACGGCGTACAAGCCCGTCGCGGGCAACGAGCTGTTCGGCCTCCCGAACGAACAGCCCGGCTCCGCCAACGACGTCGCCACCTTCCTCCGCTTCGGCGGCTTCCCGACGAAGGCGCCCGAGCCGGACTCCGCGGAATTCCGCTCCGAGGTGGAGACGCTGAAGCTCGCCTGGGCCGGCTGCGACAGCGCCAACCCGATCGACCACTACCGCGCCCTGTCCGGCGTGGTGCTCCAGGCCCACCTGGAGTGGGAGGCCGAGTACACCGCCCAGGCCGCGCAGCGCAAGGAGATCGTCACCGCCGAGGCGGCCGCCGCCAAGGAGCTGCGCACCGCCACGGACGCCATGATCGAGTCGATAAGGCAGGCCTGGCAGGCCGACCAGATCCTCTTCTGGCAGAAGTACTGGGCCGCCCACAAGGGCGCCCTCGACTACCCCAAGCCGGCCGCCTTCACCAAGGCGACCGCCGACCTGAACGCCGCCAAGGCCGCGGCCGCCGCCCAGGTGGGGGTGGCGAACGCCGCGGTGTCCCGCGCGAAGACGGCGGCGGAGAAGGCCGACGCCCAGCAGACCGCCGCGTGGGCGATCGCCGACCAGGCCAAGCTGCCGCGCGGCCGCGGCCTGATGTACGCGCAGCAGTCCGTGCAGGTCGCGAAGGCGTCGTACGCCGCGGCCCAGGCCGCCGCCAAGACGGCCCTGACCGCGTCCAACGCGGCGAAGGCCACCGTCGCGGACAGCAACGCGCTCTACGCCCTGAGCCAGACGCAGGCTCACGCGCTGAACACCGAGTTCCGCAGGGCCGCCGCCCAGGAGGCCGCCGCCCAGGCGAAGGCCGCGGCCACGGCCGCCGACGCCCAGGCCAAGGAAGCCGCCGCCAACGCCACCAAGGCCAAGAACGCACAGGCCACGGCCGAGGCCGCGGAGCGCACCGCGAAGGCCGGCGCCGCCGAGGCGAAGAGGCAGCGCGCCATCGCGGAGGCCGAGAAGGCGAACGCCGCCCGCGAGCACGCCAATGCCACCTCTGAGCGGCAGAAGGCCGCCGCCGCCGCGCAGCGCGCGCAGACCGAGCGCGAGGCGGCCGGACGGGCCCGCGGTTCCGCCGAGACGGCCGGCGCCACCGCCGCAGAGAAGCGTGAGGCCGCCGAGGCCGCCGAGGCGAGGGCCGCCCTCGCCCGGTCGAACGCCGAGGCCGCCGAGCGCAACAAGGACGCGAAGGCCTCGCGGGCCTCGGCCCTCGAAGCCGCCGCCGCGGCAGCCGAAGGCACCAGCAGTGCCGGCGAGGCCCGGCAGGCCGCGACCGCTGCCCGTGCCGCCGCCAACGACGCCACCGGCGCCGCCGGCCGCGCTCGTGCCGCCGCCGACGACGCCTCCGCGGCCGCGGTGAACGCCCGCGCAGCCGCCACCCGGGCGCACGCCGCGGCGTCGCGATCCCGGGCAGCGGCCGACGCCGCCTGGTCGGCGTACCTGACCACGAGCGCCGCGGCGGCCACCGCGCACGCCGCGGCAGCCGAGGCCATCGACGCGGCCGACGCCGCCAGGACCAACGCCCGCAACGCCGAGGCGGAGGCCAAGAAGGCCCAGGCCGCAGCCGTCAAGGCCCGCCAGGAGGCGACCGCGGCGAAGGCCGAGGCCGCCAAGACCGCGGCGTGGGCGGCCAAGACCGCCGGCTTCGCCTACGCCGCCGGACAGGCGGCCGCCGGCGCCCGGGACGCGGCCAAGGCCGTGACCGCCGCCGCCAGCCAGGCCGTCACCGTCGGCGGTCCGTACCGCGAGACCGACACGTCCGCCGCCTTCGCGGTGCTGGTCGGACAGACCTCCAAGACCATGGCCGACCAGCAGGCCGCCGCCGCGCAGGCGAAGGCCGACGAGGCCGCCAAGGCGGCCGCCGAGGCGAAGGCGCTGGCCGACAAGGCCGCCGGCGATGCCAAGATCGCGGCTCAGGCGGCGTCCGCCGCCGCCGCGGACGCGGCCAGGGCACTCGTGTCGGCCGCCGCGGCCCGCGCGTCCGCGGCGGAGGCCTCGAAGGCGGCGGAAGCCGCCAAGAAGGCCGACGCCAACGCCCAGCGGTACGACGCCGAGGCCGGCACCGACGCCATGTACGCCTCGTTCGCCGCGAACGACGCCGAGTCGGAGGCCGCCGCGGCCGACCGGGAGGCCACCGACGCCGAACGTGACGCGGCCGGCGCCCGGGCCAGTGCCACGGCTGCGGAGAAGGACGCCGGCAGCGCCCGGGCGACCGCCACCCAGGCGGAGACGGACGCCACCGCGGCCGAGGGCGCGGCGACCCGCGCGGTCGAGGACGCCACGGAGGCCGACAAGGCCGCCGACCGGGCCGAGGCGGAGGAGCGCGAACGCGAGCGGCAGGCCGTCAAGGAGCGTCTGGAGGCCAATGGCACCGACGCCGGGGCGGACCTCACCGTCGACGAGGAGGAGTTGCTGCGGCGCGAGTGCGGCGAGGAGTGCGTCGCGGACTTCCGTGCCGCCAAGGCACTGGCGGGCCAGGGCATCCTCGACTGGCTGAAGGCCAACGGCGGCGAGATCCTCCTCGAGGAGATCGGCTACCGCGACCTGG
This sequence comes from Streptomyces noursei, assembly GCF_001646665.1. GTDB lineage: Bacteria > Actinomycetota > Actinomycetes > Streptomycetales > Streptomycetaceae > Streptomyces > Streptomyces lavendulocolor. Next base: position 122,064 of record NZ_LWBU01000363.1, read on the forward strand.
AGCGCTGCTTCGGCGAGTTCGACATCGAGAGCTGCCTGTGGACGCTGGCCAAGGCCGTGCCCGTCGCGAAGGCGTGGTCGGTCGGCAAGGCGGTCGTCCGGGTCGCGAGCGGCATCGGCGGCTTCCTGGAGAACTCCGTCAAGGCCAAGCGGACGCTGGACAAGTTCCGCAAGATCATTGACGACGCCAAGCAGGGCAAGGGCCGCGCGTGCCCGGTGAAGCCCAAGGCCGCGGCGGTACGCACCGCCTCGCTCGCCGTCCCCGCCGGGGCCGGCACGGTGCGCGCGGCCGCGTCCGCCGACTACCCGGGCGTGGGCACGATCGTCAACGAGGGCGGCGTCACCGTTCAGATCTACTCCAACGATCACGCCCCGCCGCACGCGCACGTCAAGGGCAAGGGCAAGGAAGTGCGGATCGGCCAGAACGGAAAGCCGCTGGCGGGTGACGGCGAGCTGTCCCGCCTCCAGAAGGCCGTGGTCGACAACAACCTGCGTACCATCAGGGAGAACATCCGAGTCGCCATGGAAAGGTTCAAGGCCAATGGCGGGTGCTGAGCCGCCGCCTCCCGCGCTGCGCCAGGCTCTGAAGGAACTGGAGGAGCGGCTCGGCAGGTCCCTGACCGATGCCTCCGACGGGCACGCCCGCTGGGAGTTGTACCGGGCCGCGCTCGGATCCGCCGCGGCACGGCCCGCCCTGCTCGCCGCCGTCACCGCCGAACCGGACGGCGCGCTCGCCTCGGGCGTCGTCGGCGAGGTCCTGGAACGGCTGCCCCGCGCGGAGCGGGACACCTGGGTCCGCGTGCTCCCGCCGGTGGTGCGCGGGTTCAGCGAACGCCGGGCGCGGGAACTGGCGGCCCTGGAGGACCTCCGTACCGGAGCACTCGCGCCGGACCGCGTCCCGGAGTTGATCGCCGGCTGGAGCGACTGGCTCCAGCTCCGCGTCGCCGGCGAGGTCCGGGACGCGGCGGTGCTCCGTGCCGTCGCCGCCTCGGGCCGCACCAAGCGCATCCGGCGGACGGCCACCGAAGCACTCGGCTGACCGCGCCCCTGCCGGGCGGCCGGGCCGCACCCTCCCTCGACGGGGGTGCGGCCCACCGCGGGAAAGCCCGACGGCCTCCCGCCTCGGAGGAGGCGGGAGGCCGTCGGGTCGTGCGGCTCCCGGAAAGGTCGTGCGTCAGCCGGCTTCGACGAAGTTGTTCAGGCCCGGCACCGCCAGGGTGCCGCCGAACTGGCCGGCCTGGGTCACCTTCACGTCGGTGAAGAACGCGTACGGGACGTTCAGCGGCGGCGGGCTCTCGGGGCTGAAGGTGATCGGGATGATGCCGAAGAGGTTGCCCTTCAGCTCCTCCGTGTACATCGTCACCGTGCCGCCCGTGATGGTGGACGTGGAGCCGGGGCGGGACTTCACGTGGCCCTGGTAGCCCTCGGAGTGCTCCGTGATCTGGTGGAGGTCCTTGATGTCGACCTCGCTCGCGGTGAACTTGAGGACCTTCTTGATCTTGCCGCTTCCGGTCTTCACCTCGACGATGCCGTGGTAGTCCAGGCCGCGCAGGGTGAGGAGCGTGCTCTCCAGCTTCCACGGCTCGTCCGGGAGCAGCGGGATGCCGGGCTCCAGCTCCGCGGCGGCGAGCGCCTCGGGGTCGGCGGTCGGGCACGGGAAGCGCGGCTTGGCGCCGTCCGGGATGTCCTCGTCCTTCTTGGGATCGAGGCCCTTGACGTCCTCCGGGAGCTCCTCGACCTTGGCGCCCGCCTTGTCGGCGGCGTCCTTGATCGCTTCCTTGGCCTTGTCGACGGCCTCGTCGGCCTTGTCGGCGGGCTGCGGCGCGGGCTTGGCCGACGGCTGGGTCGTCGGCTCGGTGGAGGGTTCCTCCGCCGGCGGCGGGGTGGACGGGGCCGCCGTGGTGGGCGCGCTCGTCGACGGGGTGGCCGTCGGCTCCGCCTCGTCCGGGCCGTCGAAGACGTCCTTGATCGCGTCGCCGATGCCCAGCGGGTCCAGCGGGTTCCTGGTCTCCGTCGGTTCGGGTGTCACGGAGGGCGTGGCACTCGGGGTGGGTGTCGCGGAGGGCGCCGGGCTCGTCGCGGCGGGCGGCTCGGTGGTACCGGCCTTGGGCTCGGTGGTGGCCTCCTCCTCCGTCGCGCTCGCGGACGGGCTGGCGCCGGGTGCCGGCTCCTTATCCTCGTCCGCCCCGGGGGTCGCGCTCGCGCTCTGCGACGGTTCGGGGGTCGGGGACGGGGACGCCGCCGGCTTCTCGGACTCGGCCGGCTCGTCCGACCGCGTCACGCACGGGCCGGGCGCGAAGGGGATGTCCTTCTCGTCCGCGACCGCCAGTTTGGGGGTCATGCCGAGGCCGACGAGTACGGCGGTGGGCATGGCGGCCAGGGCTATCGCCCTGCCGGCCGGCGCCTGGAGCTTGGTCAGCAGCGACTTCTTGGGTGCCGCGTGGCGCGGCCCTTTTCTCGTCGCGGGCTGTATGTCGTCACCCCGCACTGTTCCTCCCGCCGTTGGCGTCGATCGTGCTGTCGGTCGCGTTGTTCTGCGGAGTCACGGCCGAGAGTTCGTCGGCACGTTCGCCGGGCCGCTCGCCGGTGGGCGCGGGGACTCCTTCGCCGCCTTCCGGCAGCGCGGTTTCGTGGGCCGCCTCGTCCTTGACCGGTTCGCCGGGCGCCCAGGAGGCGGACAGGGCACCGCCTATCAGGGCGCACAGGAAGCCGACCAGGAAGCCGCCGATGTTGGCCACCGGCAGGGACACGAGTGCCAGGACGATGGCGGCGACACCGGCGAACACCCGCACGACGGCGTGGAACCACATGGTCAGGCCGAGCGTGATCAGCAGGACGCCGATGATCAGGGAGCCCGCGCCGGCGGTGGTGGACATGGCGATCGTCATGTTGCCGAGCCGCATGTCGGCGTAGGGCAGATAGGCGATCGGTACGCCACCGATCATGGTGAGCAACCCGCCCCAGAAAGGCCGGTTGCCCCGCCACGCACGGAAGCGCAGCCGCCAGTAGGTGAATCCGCGGGAACCAGTGGACTCGGCGCTCATGGAAAACAGCTCCCTGGAAGCGGTGTTGCTAAGAAAAGTGGTGAAAAATCACGTCAAGGACCCGAACGGGCGGAGCCATGGCACGCACGGCACCACCCGCCCGGTGAGCACCAGGGCATCTCGTCCGGATCCTGCTGGGCTGTGACGCCCGGACACCGCACCTATCGGCGTCGCCGCCGGTCGCCGGTGTTCCGCGGCGGCTGCCCGCTCCGCCGTGCGGGGCACGGCCCCGGGCGTCACTCACCGCCCCGGCCGGCTCCGGACGAGAGCCCCTGACCCTAGAAGCACTCCTTGGTGCCCTTGTGCAGCTTCAGGCTGAGGTCGGGCAGCCGGAAGGTGCCCGCCGTGGTCGCCCACGCCTTCTGCTCGACGTTGTCGAGCTTCGCGGTCTTCGCCCGCTGCGAGAAGCCGTACGGGTTGGCCTCGGTGTTGGGCTGGATGCCCGGGTTCTTCAGCGAACCCGCGGCCACACCGATGTCGATGTTGCCGAACTCGGCGTCGGCCTCGAGCTGCGAGACATCGAGGTAGATGTCCTTGGCGTAGACGCGCTTGTTCTTGTCCTTCGCCGCGGCCGGGTCCGTGCCCGCGCGCAGCTCGAGGCTGACGTTGCCGAGGAACGGGACCGGCGTGACGACCGACTGGCACATGTCGGTGATCCAGGCCTCGCTGAAGCCGGAGACGCCGACGGGCTCCCAGAAGCCCTTGCCCTCGAGGTCCTTGCCCTTGACGATGCTGCCGTACTGGACGAAGTCGTTGCCCTCGAGGCTCTTCGCCTTAACCTTGAACTCCTGGCCGGAGATGCTGAACGACGCCGCCAGCGCTCCCTGTGCCAGGCCGATGCCTATCGCGGCCGTCGCGGCCACGCTCGGCACCATGACGACGGCGAACCGCTTCCATCTGGTCCCACCGCGAACCTGAGACTTCATGAATTCCTCCTTCTCGGACGTACATCTCCGGAAGGGCCGTGGGCCCGTCCTGGGATGGGAGAAGTGCTACGTCCTCGGGAAGGAGAGCGCCCGTAGATCAGGCGCGAGCCGCGTCCGAATCACCGGCGATCACCCCCGAGCGACAACCACTGGCCACGCCTTCGCGCAACCCTGCTTGGACAGGCCCTGCCGGGATGGGCAGGAACCCCCCTGTCCGGAGCCGGCGGCTGTGCCGTCGGCCCGCTCGGTGGGGACCCGACCCCGTGAGCGCGGCTGGTTGCCGGGCTGGTACGGGATTGGACCGAGCGTGGCCGATCGTGGTCCATTCACGGCGCCGACACAAGGGGGTTCGTTACTGGCTAGTAACGGGTGGATAACCACGCCACGACGGGGTGATGTCGCCCGGGCACACAGGGTGCTACCCACGGGTTCGACAGAAGATGATTTCATCGGCAAAAGCCGGACATAAAGAGGGTGTTGATTTACTGCAAGTAACAGGCGGCCGCGATTACCAAGTTTTGGTAAAGCGCGACCGCCTTTTGTCACTGTGTCGCCAAATCGCCGGTGTCCCGGCGAGCTGTCAGTGCGTCAGAAGAGCACCCTGGCGAGCGCCGAACGGGCCTTGACGACGCGCGGGTCGTCCGGGCCGATCACCTCGAACAGCTCCAGCAGCCGCACCCGCGCCGTGTCCCGGTCGTCTCCCGCGGTACGGCGCACGGTGTCGACGAGCCGGCCGAAGGCGTCCTCGACGTGGCCGCCCACCAGGTCCAGGTCGGCGGCGGCGAGCTGGGCCGGCACGTCGGCCGGGTCGTCCGCGGCGTTCTTGCGGACCGTCTGCGGGTCCATGCCCTGCACCCGGGAGAGCAGCTCGGCCTGGGCGAGGCCCAGCTTGGCCTCCGTGTTGCCGGGGTCGTCCACCAGCACGTTCCTGTACGCCTGGATCGCACCGCCGAAGTCGTTGGCGTCCAGCGCCCGCACCGCCGCCTCCAGCAGCGCGTCGTACGGACCGGCCGGCTGCGCGGGGGCCGCGGCGCCACCGGCCGCGTCGGCGTCGACCGTGATGCCGGTGAGGCCGAAGCGCTCCTCACCGACCCGGATCAGCTCGTCCAGGGTCTGGCGGATCTGCGCCTCGGGCGCCGCCCCCTGGAACAGCGGCAGCGCCTGACCGGCGACGACCGCGAAAACGGCCGGGATCCCCTGGATCCCGAACTGCTGCATCAACATCTGGTTGGCGTCGACGTCGATCTTGGCGAGAACGAACCGGCCGTTGTACTCGGCGGCCAGCCGCTCCAGCAGCGGACCGAGCTGCTTGCACGGCTCGCACCACTCGGCCCAGAAGTCGATGACGACCGGGACCTCGGTGGAGCGCTGGAGGATGTCGCGCTCGAACCCCGCCTCGTCGACGTCGATCACCAGGGCGGACGGGGGCACGGCTCCGCCGCCGCCCTGCCGGGCGGCCTGGGCGCGCGCCTGCTCCGCCTTCGCCTTGGCCTCTCCGGCCGCCTTCACCGCGGCGAGGTCGACGACGCCGCTCATGGACATGTTCCTAGGCTGCATGGGTACATCCTCCCCCTTCCGCGCGCGTAACCGTTAAGCCATGGCCGAACCGCGACCGTCCGCGCGCCCCCCGCCGGTGTGCGGGGCGTACGGACGTACGCGGTCCAGCGGTGTTTTCGGCTCCGGGTCCCCACCCGGTGCCTGTCGTCGGCGCCCGGGTCCCCACCCCGGCGCCTGTGGTTGTCGCTACGGGCCGCTCAAAGCCTTTCGCTACGAGTCGTAGCGTAACCCCGATTCAGAACCCGCGGGAGCCGGACCCCCCGGTGAAGTGCCTCACACGTACGGGCCGGTAACAACCGGCGTACTCGCCGGTATGGTCGGGCGTCATGTGCAGAAGCTCCAGCCGTTCCCCGAGTCGCACCGGCGGTCGCCCCCGGTCGGCGGCGGCCGACGCCGCGATACTGGAGGCGACCCGCGCCGCACTGGTCGAGCTGGGCTGGTCCAAGCTGACGATGGGCGACGTCGCCGGCCGGGCGGGGGTCGCCAAGACGACCCTCTACCGGCGCTGGGCGGGCAAGAACGAGCTCGTCGTGGATGCCGTCGCCGTCCTCTTCGACGAGCTGGAACTGCCCGACCGCGGCAGCCTGCTGGCCGACATCGAGGGCGTGGTGGTGCAGTTCGCGGCCCTGCTGGAGCGGCCGGAGACCAAGACGGCGCTGATGGCCGTCATCGCCGAGTCCACCCGCGACGAGCCGCTGCGCGAGCGGATCCGCACCTCCATCGTGGAGCGCCAGAAGCGACTGGTGCTCGCCGGACGGCAGCGGGCCCAGGCCCGGGGCGAACTGCCCGACAGCCCGGCGTCGGCCACCGGCACCGACGACCTGATCTTCGACGTGATCGCCGGCGCGGTGGTGCACCGGGCGCTGGTGAGCGCCGAACCGGTCGACGCGGAGTGGGTCCGGCGCTTCACCGCGCTGCTGCTGGGGGGCCTGGCCGCGGCCGCACAGGCGTGACGGGCGCCCGGCCTCAGAGGGGGCGGTGCATGACGTGCAGCCCCACGTACCCCTCCGCGGGGTGGTGGAACGCCTCCGGGACCGTGCCGACCACGCGGAACCCGAGCCGCTCGTAGAGCCGTACCGCGTGGACGTTGGTCTCGACGACCGCGTTGAACTGCATGCCCCGGAAGCCCTGTTCGCGCGCCCAATCCAGGCTGTGCTCGACGAGCGCCCGTCCCACGCCCCGCCCGCCGTGGGCCGGGTCGACCATGTAGCTGGCGCTGGCGACGTGGGCGCCGTTGCCGGCCTGGTTGCGGTTCATCTTGGCGGTGCCGAGGACCGTGCCGGTCTCCTCGTCGACCGCGACGACCGTGCGGTCGGGCGCCCGCAGCAGCCACCAGCCGCGGCCGTCCTCCTCCCCCAGGTCGAGCGGGAAGGTGAAGGTCTCGCCGGCGGCGACGATGGTGCGGAAGAACGGCCATATCGCCGGCCAGTCGGCGGAGGTGGCTTCCCTGATGCTGATCTTCATCCGCCCAGTGTGCCCGCCGCGGGTCCCGGCGCCGCCGGGTTTCCGCGGTACGGGCCGGGGGGGCCGGGCGGTGACCCGGCCGTGCGGGCGGCGGCCCGCCCGCACGCCCCGCGCAACGCCCCCGCTCACCCGGCCGGGGGCCGTACGTACCGCCCGGGCGGCCCCTCCTCGGGCGGCAGCAGTCCGGCCCGGACGAGCGCGGCGCGGCCGGCCATCTCGCCGGCCCGCCGGAAGCCCCACTCCGAGGAGTCGACCTCGTGGTACCGCCCGTGGGTGAGCAGGACGGCGGCGGAGGTGGAGCCCAGGCCGGCCCGGATGCCCTCCCACAGGGGGTCGACGAACTCCTGCGGCAGCTGCCGTGCCGGGACCAGGTTGAGGAACTCGCTCTCCCCGTCCGGTCCCGGCGGCTCGAAGTCGGCGTCGAACAGGGCGAAGGGCCCGCAGGCCCCCACGAACCAGTAGCGGACGGCGACGCCGGGAACGGGTACGGGGAGGCCTGCCATGCGGCCGAGTCTAGAAGCCGGGCGGCTCGGTGTAGGTGCCCCACTCGTCGCGCAGGGCGTCGCAGATCTCGCCGAGCGTGGCCTCGGCGCGCACGGCGTCCAGCATCGGTTCGATCATGTTGGAGCCGTCCCGCGCGGCGGCGAGCATCGCGTCGAGGGAGGTGCGCACCCGCGCCTCGTCCCGCGCGGCCTTCCGGGCCCCGAGCACCTTCACCTGCTCGCGCTCGACCTCGTGGCTGACCCGCAGGATCTCCAGGTCGCCGGTGACCGAGCCGTGGTGGCAGTTGACGCCGACGACCCGCTTGTCGCCCTTCTCCAGGGCCTGCTGGTAGCGGAAGGCGGACTCGGCGATCTCGCCGGTGAACCAGCCGTCCTCGATGCCGCGCAGGATGCCGGAGGTGATCGGCCCGATCGGGTGCTGCCCGTCGGGGTGGGCGCGCAGACCCCGCTCCTTGATCCGGTCGAAGATCTTCTCGGCGTCGGCCTCGATGCGGTCGGTGAGCTGCTCGACGTACCAGGAACCGCCCAGCGGGTCGGCGACGTTGGCGACGCCGGTCTCCTCCATCAGCACCTGCTGGGTGCGCAGGGCGATCTCGGCGGCCTGCTCGGAGGGGAGGGCGAGGGTCTCGTCGAGGGCGTTGGTGTGCAGCGAGTTGGTGCCGCCGAGGACGGCCGCGAGGGCCTCGACGGCCGTCCGGACGACGTTGTTGTACGGCTGCTGGGCGGTGAGCGAGACACCGGCGGTCTGGGTGTGGAACCGCAGCCACTGCGCCTTGTCGCTCTTCGCGCCGTAGACCTCCTTCATCCAGCGCGCCCAGATGCGGCGGGCGGCGCGGAACTTGGCGATCTCCTCGAAGAAGTCGACGTGCGCGTCGAAGAAGAAGGACAGGCCGGGCGCGAAGAGGTCCACGTCGAGGCCGCGGCTGAGCCCGAGCTCGACGTAACCGAAGCCGTCGGCGAGCGTGTACGCCAGCTCCTGCGCGGCCGTCGCGCCCGCCTCGCGGATGTGGTAGCCGGAGACGGAGAGCGGCTTGTACGCCGGGATGTTCCGGGCGCAGTGCTCCATGAGGTCGCCGATGAGACGCAGGTGCGGCTCGGGCTGGAACAGCCACTCCTTCTGGGCGATGTACTCCTTGAAGATGTCCGTCTGGAGGGTGCCGTTGAGGACGCCCGGGTCGACGCCCTGCCGTTCGGCGGCGACGAGGTACATGCAGAAGACGGGGACGGCGGGTCCGCTGATCGTCATCGACGTGGTGACGTCGCCGAGGGGGATGTCCTTGAAGAGGACCTCCATGTCGGCGGCGGAGTCGATGGCGACGCCGCAGTGGCCGACCTCGCCGAGCGAGCGCGGGTCGTCGGAGTCGCGTCCCATGAGGGTCGGCATGTCGAAGGCGACGGACAGGCCGCCGCCGCCGTTGCCGAGGATCATCTTGTAGCGCTCGTTGGTCTGCTCGGCGTTGCCGAAGCCGGCGAACTGGCGGATGGTCCAGGTGCGGCCCCGGTAGCCGGTCGGGTACAGGCCGCGGGTGAAGGGGTACTCACCGGGCCAGCCGATCCGCTCGAAGCCGTCGTAGGTGTCACCGGGCCGGGGCCCGTAGACCGGCTCCACGGGGTCGCCGGAGAGCGTGGTGAAGTCGGCGTCGCGCTTGCGCGCGGCGTCGTAGCGGGCCTGCCAGCGTCGGCGGCCTTCCTCGATGGCGTCAGCGTCCATACCTTCGAATTTACTAGGACGTCCTAGTAAATGTCGATGGCAAAGGCCGTACGCGTGGCGTACGGCCTTCGGGTCAGACCTTGGCGGCGACCGGGGCGGCGTCGGTGAGCAGCGGCTCGACGTCCCGGACGACCTGCCGCTCCACGAAGAAGGCGGCGAACGGGATCGTGCCGGACAGCAGGATCCACAGCAGCTTGCCGAACTTCCACCGGGCCTTGGAGCCCAGGTCGAAGGCGAAGACCAGGTAGATGATGTAGAGGACGCCGTGGGTCTGCGAGACCATGAAGGTCACGTCCTCGCCCGTGTCGAACCCGTACTTGAACACCATGCACGTGCAGAGCACGAGCAGCATGACGGCGGTCACATAGGCCATGACCCGGTAGCGGGTCAGCACGCTCCTCTTCATGGCAACGAGCGTAACCGCCCGTTCCGGGCGATCTTCGCGCGGGGACCCCGCCGTCACTTCTCCTCGAAGTCGTGCGCCGCGATCCGCAGCGGCCGCAGCATCGCGAAGATCTCGGCGCACTCCTCCGCGTCGTACGCGCCCAGGCCGAAGTCCATCGCCATCAGGTCCGCCGTCGCCGCCTCGACGACCTCGCGGCCCTTGTCGGTGATGGAGGCCAGGGTGCCGCGCCCGTCGTTGGGGTTGGGGCGCTTGGCCACCAGGCCGGACCGCACCAGCCGGTCGACCGTGTTGGTCACGGACGTGGGGTGGACCATCAGCCGCTCGCCGATCTTGGACATCGGCAGCTCGCCCTCCTTGGAGAAGGTGAGCAGCACCAGCGCCTCGTACCGGGCGAAGGTCAGGCCGTAGGGCTTGACCACCGCGTCGACCTCCGCGAGCAGGATCTGGTGCGCGCGCATGATCGAGGTGATGGCGGCCATGGAGGGGACGGGCCCCCAGCGGCGCTCCCAGAGCTCGTCGGCGCGGGCGATGGGGTCGAAGGGGAGACTGAGCGGCTTGGGCACGTCGACGACCTTACCGACTGGTCACATGCTGGTCAGCCCTGTCTCGGGGTTCGGTCGCCCCCGGCCGCCGGGAGGTGTCGCAGCGAGGAGTGACATGCCGTTTATGTCACGATTGCCGCCACTGTTCGTCCGTAGCTCGCAGCCATCCGAGGGGGCTGGATGTCCGGCCACAGATCGTTTCGCGTACGCACCCGCCTGGTCCTGACGGCCGCGCTGTCCGCCGGCGCCCTGGCCGCCACCGGCTGCCTGCCCGGCGGCGCGGGCGCCGCCGGGGGCGAGGAGCGGCCCGCCCAGGAGCCAGTGGGCCGCAGCGCGCCCGCCAACAGCTCACCCTTCTGGGTCGACCCCGACAGCGCCGCCGCCCGGCAGGTCAAGGAGTACAAGGCCCAGGGCCGCGACCAGGAGGCCACCCTGCTGCGGCGGATCTCCGAGCGGCCGGCCGCGCTGTGGCCCGCCTGGGACAACCCCGTGGCCGACATCCGCCGGGCCGTGCGCGGCGCCACCGCCGAGGGGCGGACGACCGTCCTGGTCGCGTACGACATCCCGCACCGCGACTGCGGCATGTACTCCAAGGGCGGGGCGGCGAACGCGGAGGCGTACCGGGAGTACATCGACTCCTTCGCCCGGGCCGTCGGCGACGCGCGGACCGTCGTCGTGCTGGAGCCGGACGCCGTGCCGCACATGGTGGACGGCTGCACCCCCGCCCAGTACCACGAGGAGCGCTACGGGCTGCTCGCCGAGGCGGTGGACCGGCTGAAGCGGCAACCGCGCACCAAGGTCTACCTGGACGCGGGCAACCCGGCGTGGATCAAGGACCCCGGGAAGCTGGTGGAACCGCTGCGGCGCGCCGGGATCGCCAAGGCGGACGGCTTCTCGCTGAACGTGTCGAACTTCCAGACCACGCCGTCGGTCACCGCCTTCGGCACCGAGCTCTCCGCGCTGCTGGGCGGCTCCCGTTTCGTCGTCGACACCAGCCGCAACGGCGCCGGGCCGCTCGCCGGGGACGGCGAGGAGGCCTGGTGCAACCCGCCGGGGCGGGCGCTGGGCACCCCGCCGACCGAGAACACCGGCGACGCCCGCGTCGCCGCCTACCTGTGGATCAAGCGCCCCGGCGAGTCGGACGGCACCTGCCGGGGCGGCCCGGCCGCCGGGACGTGGTGGCCGGAGTACGCGCTGGGCCTGGCCCGCCGCGCCAAGGCCTGAGCCGGGTCAGCCGACCCGCACCCACTTGGCCACCGACGGCCGGCCGTCCTTGTCCACCGCGAAGAGCATGTACCAGCCGGGCGGCACCAGCGTGCGGTCCAGCGGTGCCTGCACGGTCACCGTGCCGCTGCCCCTGGTCAGGCCCAGCTCGATGGAGCGCTGTTCGACGTCGGTGGTGTGCGTCACCGCGCTGGGCCGCATGAGCCGCGCGTCGGTGATGCGGGCGGCGTCCTTGGTGCGGAAGGTGGCCCGGCCGTTCCGGTCCAGCTCCTGGGGACCCTCGCCCAGCACCGGCCGGGCCTCGGCGCCGCCGCCGTGCAGGTACGGCGGGGTGAAGATCTCCACGCGCTGCTCGAAGGTGCCCAGCTTGGTGTTGTCCTTGTCGTCGAAGAGGGGGTCCGAGCCGAAGGTCGCCACCCGTCCGTCCGGCAGCAGCAGCGCCTCGGAGTGGTAGTTGCGGCCGACGGTCGGCTCGGCCGCCTCCCGGAACGAGTCGGTCGCCGGCTCGTAGAACTGCGCCTTGAGGATGTCGCTGCCGCTGCGGCCCCGGTACTGCTCGGACCCGCCGGTGGTGAAGACGGTGTCGTCGGGGAGGAGCACGCTGCTGAGGTAGCGGGTGCCCTGGGGCAGGGAGGCGCCGGTGCGGAAGGCGGGCTTGGCGGCCTTGAGGTCGATGAGCGCGGTCCGGGCGGTGGACAGCTCGGACTCGCCGACCCCGCCGCCCCCGAGCACCATGTACTTCTGGTCCTGCGCGGGCGCCAGCAGCAGGGAGGCGGAGGTCTCCAGCTGGTCGGGGTCGGTGATGCCCCTGATGGGCTGGAAGGTGTTCTTCCTCAGGTCCCACAGGCCCGGCACCCGCCCCTTCTCGGCGGGGCCGTAGCCGGCGTTGGACCCGGTGTAGAAGAGCTTGCCGCCCTGGGTGAGGAAGAGCGCCGGGTAGGTGGGGAAGTAACGGAAGGGGCCCTTGGTCCACTTCTTGGTCTTCGGGTCGTAGATCTCGTTGTCGCCGGGCACGACGTCACCGACGTCGTTGAGGCCGGAGACGGCGAGCACCCTGCCGTCCTCCAGGGTCACCAGGGTGGGGTACCACCGGGCGTCCTTCATGGGGGCGACGGGGACGTACTTCTCGGCCCTGGGGTCGAACTCGTAGGCCGCCTTGATGCCCTGGAAGTCCTGCTTCTCGGTGGTGAGCTTCTGCGCGATGCCGTAGACGTTGTTCGCGTCCTTGCCCTTGAGGCCGAGGACCTTGTACTGGGCGGCCTCGGTGGTCAGCGCCCTGGGGCCCTCCTTGCGCGCCTCGACGAAGACCCGCGCCTCGGCGGCGGTGACCTTGGTCTCCCACGGCTTCATCTGACCGCTCTTGAAGTACGAGATCCTGAAGTCGCGCTTGGCCTTGGGGACCGTCACGTCGAACTTGGACACGTACTCGACGCCCGACGGGGAGCGGAAGACCGTGCCCTTCTTGAGGGTGATGGCCTTGTCGGGGCTCTCGTTCTTGACGCGCATGCCGCCGCCGGCGCGCTTGACCTCGCCGTCGAGGACCTCGTAGCGGGCGGTGCCGCCCGCCACCAGGAGGCGGCCGTCGGGGAGCTGACTGTGCCCCGCGCAGAAGAAGTCCTCCGGGGTGGGGATCTTCTTGTAGGTGTTCTTCACCGGGTCCCAGAGGATGGTCTCGAACGTGCCCGCGTCGAACTTCTTCTGGTTGTTGCCGGACCCCGCGATCAGCAGCACCTTGCCGGTGTGGAGGAGTGCGGCGTGGATGGCGTTGAGCCGGAACTCGTCGGGCACGTCGAGCTGCTGCCAGGAGCCGTACCTGGCCTTGTAACCCGGTTGGGCGATCTTGTACGCGTGGTACTTCGCCTCGGCGAAGGAGAGGGCCGCCGGCGCGTTCAGCCCCGCGAGCACGACCACCGCTCCCCCGCCCAGCAGGGTCTTCTTGAGCTTCTTCGACGGCCGGTAGGCCATGGGTCAGTTCCCTCCTGTCGTCGTGGCGAACGCGGGCTCCGGCTCGTCGCCGGCCTTCGGGGCGACCTTCGGCTTCGCCGCCACCGCGGCGGACGCCGGCTCGGCCGCCAGGAGGCGGGCGCGGGCCCGGCGCTCCTGGAACAGGCCCCAGCCCCAGACGCCGACGGGGGCGAGCGCGATGCCGAGCGCGAGCAGCGCCCAGGTGCGCATGGCCGCGTGGGTGTGGTCGAGGAAGACGGAGGCGACGAGCGAGACGGCGAGTACGGCGGCCCAGTACAGGTGGATGCGGAAGGTCGCCGGCCGGTCGGGGCTCGCCTCGCCGCCCTTGGGGGTGACGACGAAACGGCCCTGGGTGCGCAGCAGGGCCGAGGACAGCGACTTGAGGTAGATGGGGGCGCAGAGCGCGGACATCGCCATGCCCGCCAGGCCGCCGGAGCCCTCCGGTTCGTGCGGGGAGACGTTGTGGCGCCGGTTCCACAGATAGAGGCCGATCTGGAGGGCGGCCGCGTCGCTGTAGAGCATCAGCCACACGGACGTCGACACCTGCGTGCCGGAGGCGCCGAACCAGAGGAACAGGACGCAGGAGAGGATGCCGAGGAACCAGTTGACGGCCGTCATCGGGTAGTAGACGAGCATCAGGGTGTAGTTGAGCAGCCGGCCCGGCGGCAGCCGGAAGAACGCCCTCCAGTACTGCTTGAGGAGCGTCTCGTACGTGCCGCGCGACCACCGCAGCTGCTGGGTGAAGAAGTCGGTCCAGGAGGCAGGTCCCTCGCCGACGGCGAGGACGTCGGGCGTGTAGACGGACCGCCACAGGTGCCCGGTGCGCGGGTTCACGGTGCGGTGCAGTTCGAACCCGGTGGCCATGTCCTCGGTGATCGAGTCGTACAGCCCGCCGATCTGCCGGACGGCGCGGACGCGGACGACGTTGTTGGTGCCCACGAACATCGGGGCGCGGTACCGGTTGCCGGCGCGCTGGATCAGGGCGTGGAACAGGAACTGCTGGGACTCGGCGGCCTTGGTGACGGGTGAGCTGTAGTTCCCGTACACCTGGGGTCCGACGACGAAGGCGATGTCGGGGTCGCGGAAGTAGCCGAGGGTCCTCTCCAGGAAGTTGGGCAGCGGCACGTGGTCGGTGTCGACGGAGGCGAAGAAGTCGTAGTCGTCGCCGTGCATGGCGATCCAGGCGTTGTAGTTGCCGTGCTTGGTCCTGGCCTTGTGGACCCCCTTGGGACGGTTCCAGGCGGGTACGCCCGCCCGGGTGAAGTGGCGTACGCCCAGCTCCCGGCAGAGCGCCTTGGCCTGCTCGTCGTCGCCCTCGTCGAGCAGCCACACGTCCAGGCGCCCGTCGTGGGTGACGCGGACCGCGCCCTCGAGGGTCGCGCGGACCATGGAGAGGGGTTCCTTGCCCGGGACGTACGTGGTCAGGAACGCGACGCGGGTGCCCTTCTGGGGGACGACGGGGACGGGGTCGCGGGCGACCATCGTGGCGTGGGCGATCGAGACGACGTTGACCAGCATGAACAGGCAGATGAGCCCGATCGACACCAGCATCACGGCGTCGAACCTGATGAGCCACGGGTCGCCGCCCTCGCGGGTGGTCCGGTGCGTGGGCCACACGAGGTAGACCAGCAGCACCGCCGACAGCAGCGGGGCGAGGGTCATCAGCAGGATGGCGCGTATTCGGCGCGGCTCACCGGAGAGCAGGCTGCGGTACTGGACCTGATACGCCGTCCGGTCCGGTTCCGTGAGGGGACCGGCGAGGCGGCTGTAGGTCTCGTAGTCGTAGCCTTCCGGCCGCACGGTGCCTCCAGCTGTCGAGCGGGTCGCCATACCCCCACCAAAAGGGAGATCTGTCGACGTGTCGACCGGAGGCGTCCGAGCGGGCGGTTCTGCGCGGCGGCGGTCCGGCGGCGGTATCCGCGGGCCTGCCCCTGCCGTCCGCCCGGGTGACGCGCGCGACCCCCGGCCGTCCGGGCCGGGGGTCGCGTCCACGCGGAGGGATCAGGCGGAGAGGTGGCGCTCCACCGTCTCGACCTTGGAGGTCAGGCCGTCCGTGACGCCCGGCCGGATGTCCGCCTTCAGGACGAGCGAGACGCGCGGGGCGCGGGCCTCGACGGCCGCCACGGCGCGTCTGACCACGTCCATGACCTCGTCCCACTCGCCCTCCACGGAGGTGAACATGGCGTCCGTGCGGTGGGGCAGGCCCGACTCCCGGACCACCCGCACCGCTTCGGCGACGTGACCGCCGACTTCCTCGCCGACGCCGAGCGGGGTGACGGAGAAGGCGACGATCATGCGTTCACCGTGCCCTCGCGCCGGGCGCGGGAGGCGATGACGGCGTCGTCGGCGGCGCGCTTGAGCCTGCGGTCGGCGTAGAAGCCGCCGAACGGCAGGACGGACAGGACGAAGTAGAGCGCAGCGGTCTTCAGGTCCCACTTCGTGCGGTTCCAGGCGTCGGCCCACAGCAGCACGTACAGGACGAAGAGCACGCCGTGGACCGCGCCCATGACCGGGACCGCGTTGAACTCCGTGGTGCGCTTCAGCACCGAGCAGACGAGCAGCAGGATGAAGGACACGGCCTCCGGCGCGGAGACCAGTCGGAGGCGGTGGAGGGAAGCGGCGGTATTGATGTCCACGGGGCAGCACCTTCGGCGTCGGTCGGGGTCGACTGTCACCCGCGCACCGATCTTGTGAATGGATGCACAAGCGACCCGTTCATTGTGACAGGCGCTGTCGCGTGCCCTTGGTCAGGGTCCCGGTCGCCCCCGGGGCCCTGTGACCGTCCGCGGGCACCGGTTACCGTCATGGCGTGGCAACGTTCCGACTCCAAGGCAGCAAGGTGCTCGCCGTCGACATGACCGGCGACGCCGTCAAAGCGAAGAACGGCTCGATGGTCGCGTACGACGGCCAGATGGCCTTCAAGAAGATGTCCGGCGGCGGTGAGGGCCTGCGCGGCATGGTCACCCGCCGCCTCACCGGCGAGCAGATGGAGATGATGGAGGTGAAGGGGCAGGGCACCTGCTACTTCGCCGACCGCGCCTCCGAGATCAACCTCGTCTCCCTCCACGGCGACAAGCTGTACGTGGAGTCCAGCAACCTGCTCTGCGCCGACGCCGGGCTGCGCACCGGCACCACCTTCACGGGGCTGCGCGGCGGGGCGACGGGCACCGGCCTGTTCACCACCACGGTCGAGGGGAGCGGGCAGGCCGCGATCATGTCGGACGGCCCGGCCGTGGTGCTGCGGGTCACGCCGCAGTACCCGCTGTCGGTCGACCCCGGCGCGTACATCGCCCACCAGGGCAACCTCCAGCAGAACTTCCAGTCGGGTGTGACCTTCCGCACACTGATCGGCGAGGGTGGCGGCGAGGCGTTCCAGATCCGGTTCGAGGGCGACGGGCTCGTGTACGTGCAGCCCAGCGAGCGCAACACGGTCGGAGGGGACGTCTGATGCCGTTCCGCGAGGTCAACTCGAAGATGGTCGAGGCCACCATCCACCCCGGACAGAAGATGTTCAGCCAGCGTGGCGCGATGCTGGCGTACCGCGGGGAGGTCACTTTCACGCCGAACACGGCCGGCGGCCAGGGCGGCGTGATGTCGATGATCGGCCGCCGCGTCGCCGACGAGGCGACACCCCTGATGACCGTCGAGGGCAGCGGCACCGTCATGTTCGGGCACGGCGGCCACCACATCCAGGTCATCGCCCTGACGGGCGACACCCTGTACGTCGAGGCCGACCGTCTGCTCGCCTTCGACGGCACCCTGCAGCAGGGCACCATGTTCATGGGCTCGCAGGGCGGCGTCATGGGCATGGTGCGCGGCCAGGTGACCGGGCAGGGCCTGTTCACCACCACCCTCAAGGGGCACGGCTCGGTCGCCGTGATGGCCCACGGCGGAGTGATCGAGCTGCCCGTCACCCCCGGCCGCCCCGTGCACGTCGACCCCCAGGCCTACGTGGCCCACCACGGCGACGTGCGCAACAAGCTCTCCACCGCGCTCGGCTGGCGCGACATGGTGGGGCGCGGCTCCGGCGAGGCGTTCCAGCTGGAGCTGAGCGGCAGCGGTGCGGTGTACGTCCAGGCGTCGGAGGAGAAGCTGTGAGCACGCCCGTCATTCACGACCCCTCGACCCTGCCGAGCGACGACAACGTCAACGCGTACACCTTCTGCGTGGAGCTGAAGGGCTCCCAGTGGTTCCTGCAGAAGGGCAAGATGATCGCCTACTACGGGCGCATCGACTTCAACGGCATCGGCCACGGCCGGCTGGACCGGCTGGTGCGGTCGAGCTTCCACTCGCCGCTGCACGCGAGCGACTGGGTGGTGGCCGAGGGCAGCGGCAAGATGCTGCTCGCGGACCGCGCCTTCGACGTCAACTCCTTCGACCTCGACGACGGCAACCTCACCATCCGGGCCGGGAACCTCCTCGCGTACCAGCCGTCGCTGGCGCTCAAGCAGTCGATCGTGCCGGGGTTCCTCACTCTTCTGGGCACCGGCAAGTTCGTCGCCGCGTCCAACGGTCCGGTGGTCTTCATGGAGCCGCCGCTGCGGGTCGACCCGCAGGCCCTGGTGGGCTGGGCCGACTGCCCCTCGCCCTGCCACCACTACGACCACGGCTACATGTCGGGCGTGATGGGCGGCCTGCGGGCGCTGACGGGCCTGGGCGGGGCGTCGGGCGAGGAGCACCAGTTCGAGTTCGCCGGGGCCGGGACGGTGCTGCTCCAGTCGACGGAGGTGCTGATGCCGGACCACGGGGCGACGGGTGCGGTGCCGCACGAGGCGGGTGTGCCTGGGGCGGGATCCGGCCACGGTCAGCCCGGTTCCGCACCGCGCCTTCCCGGACAGCTGGGGGACCTCCAGCGTCGCTTCGGGCTGTGAGCGGTAGTCTGCGGAGTGTGACGCCCTCGAACGTCTGCGCCCTTGACCCGGTACGGACGCGAGGACGGGGGGCCGGAGTGCCCGGCGTCACCGACCCAGAATCGTCCAGAATTCAACTTCTTAGGTAGAATCCATATATGGAGACCGAGACGGCCACCAACTGGCTGACCGATGCCGAGCAGTGCGCCTGGCGCACCTATCTGGACGTCAACAGGCTGCTGACGTACCAGCTGGAGAAGGACCTCCAGCCATTCGGCCTGACCAACAACGACTACGAGATCCTGGTCAACCTCTCGGAGGCGCCCGACCGCCGCCTCCGCATGAGCGACCTGGCCGCCGCCACCCTCCAGTCCAAGAGCCGGCTCTCCCACCAGATCACCCGGATGGAGAACGCGGGCCTGGTCCGCCGGGAGAACTGCGAGTCCGACCGGCGCGGACTGTACGCGGTCCTCACCGAACAGGGCATGGAGACCATGCAGAAGGTGGCCCCCCACCACGTCGACTCCGTGCGCAAGCACTTCATCGACCTGCTCAGCCCCGAGGCCCTGGACGGCCTGCGCCAGTCCCTCAAACCCATCGCCGAACAGCTCCGCGGCCTGCGCGGCAAACCGTAAGCGGCGCGGTCCACCCACCCGGCGGCAGCCGCGCCCACCCACGGCCGCGGCGCCCCGCCCGGGGCGGACGGCCCGGCAGGAGGGCGTCAACGGGCGGCGGGCAACCGCAGCTCCACCAGCGCGCCGCCCGACGGCGCCCGCCCCACCCGCAGCGTGCCGCCGTGACGCACCGCGACATCACGGGCGATGGCCAGCCCCAGCCCCGCGCCGCCCTCGTCGCGGCTGCGGGCGTCGTCGAGGCGGACGAACCGCTCGAAGATCCGCTCCCGCTCGGGCTCCGGCACGCCGGCCCCGTCGTCCTCGACGGTGAGCACGACGTGCCGGCCCTCGCGGCGCACCGCCACCGACACCGCCGTCTCCGCGTGCCGCTGCGCGTTGTCCAGCAGGTTGCCCAGCACCCGCGCCAGCTGCCCGCGCGACCCGTCGACCCCGGCCCCCTCCGCCGCCTCCACCCGCACCGGCACCCGGTCACCCGCCCGCTGGGCCACCTCGTCCCGCACCAGGGCGGACACATCGACCCGCCCCGCCCCCGGCCGCTCCCCCGCGTCCAGCCGCGCCAGCAGCAGCAGGTCCGCCGCGAGCTGCTGGAGCCGCACGGTGTCGGCGACCGCCCCCGGCACGTCCAGCAGCTCCGGATGCGCCGCGCCCACCTCCAGCTGGGTGCGCAGACTCGCGATGGGGCTGCGCAGCTCGTGCGACGCGTCCGCGACGAACCGCCGCTGCCGCTCCACGCTCGCCTCCAGCGCCGCCAGCGTCTCGTTCGTCGTCCGCGCCAGCCGCGCCACCTCGTCGCGCGTCGCCGGCTCCGGAACCCGCCTCGACAGGTCCTCCGACGCCGTGATCGCCGCCATCTCCCGCCGGATGCCCTCGACCGGCTTCAGCGCCCGGCGCGTCACCAGCCACGTCACGCCGCCCACGACGAGCAGCAGCAGCGGCAGCGCGGCCAGCATCGCGTCCCGCACCCCCGCGACCGTCGCCTCCTCGGCGGCGAGCGGCGCCCCCGCGTACACGGTCGCCCCCGCCACCTCGACGGCCGCGAAGCGGTACGCCGCCGTCTCACCGTCGACGGTGACCTCCCCCGTCGAGTGGTCCACGTCCTCCGACACCTCGCCGGCGGCACCGGCGGCACCGCCCGCGACCGGCCTCGTACCGGGACTGCCCGTCCCCTCGATCCGCTGGACGTCCTCCCCCACGGCGACGACCCGCCCCCGGCCGTCCACCACCTGCACCGGGTGCTCCTCCGTGTCGTCCGGCAGGTCCAGCCGGGCGAACGGCGTCCCGTTGCCGATCTGCGAGGCCACCGAACGCGCCGTCACCTCCGCCTGGAGCCCCGCCTGGTCCACCAGATTGCCCCGCAGCACCCCCAGCAGCGCCACCCCCGCCACCACCAGGGCGAGCGCCACCACGAGCGTCGCCCCCAGCGCGGTCCGCGCGCGTACGGAACTCACCGCGCCTCCAACCGGTAGCCGGCGCCCCGCACTGTCGTGATGACCCCCGGCCCCAGCTTCCGCCGCAACGCGCTCACGTACACCTCGACGATGTTCGGATCACCCTCGTAGGCGAAGTCCCAGACGTGCTCCAGGATCTCCGCCTTCGACACCACCTCCCCCGCCCGGGCGGCCAGCTCCTCCAGCACGGCGAACTCCTTCGTCGTGAGGGCCACCTCCGCCTCCCCCACCGAGACCCGCCGCCCCGCCGTGTCCACGGTGAGCGCCCCCACCCGGATCACCGGCGACGGGGAACCCCCGCTGCGCCGCAGCAGCGCCTTGACCCGCGCCACCAGCACCACGTACGAGAACGGCTTGGTCAGGTAGTCGTCGGCGCCCGTGTCCAGTCCCTCGGCCTCGTCGTACTCGCCGTCCTTGGCCGTGAGCATCAGGATCGGTACGTCGTTCCCGGCCGCCCGCAGCGCCGCGCAGACGCGGTAGCCGTTCATGCCGGGCAGCATGATGTCCAGCACGACCAGGTCGTAGGCCCCCTCACCCGCCCGGTGCAGCCCCTCCAGCCCGTCGTGGACGACGTCCACCGCGAACCCCTCGGCCCGCAGCCCGGCGGCGAGCGACAGGGCGAGCCGCTTCTCGTCCTCCACGATCAACAAACGCATGCGTTCAGGGTCCCAAACGGAACCTGAAGAACCCTTCAGCCGGCTTCAGCGTGCGTTCAGCGAGGCGGCGGCACCGTGGTTGCCGTACCGAACGCACTCGCACCATCGCATCGGAGGACCCCCACCATGAAGCGCAACCTCATCATCGCCACGGTCGCGGCGGCGGCCCTGTTCACGGGCGGCACGGCGGCCGCGTTCGCCACCACCTCGGAGGACGGCGACGCGCCCGTGAAGGCCCCCAAGGTCAGCGCCCAGCAGGCCCTCGACGCGGTCGCCCCCCACGGCACGGTGCTGTCGCTGGACCTGGACGACGACGGCGCCGGCTCCGGGCCGGCCTGGGACGTCGAGCTGCTCACCAAGGACGGCAAGACCCAGGACTGGACGGTCGACGCACAGACGGCGAAGGCGAAGCAGGACACGTCCGACGCCTCGGACGACTCGAACGGCCGCGACGACGACTGACGACCGGCCCCCCGCCGAGGTGCCCGCGGCTCACCCCCTGCGCGGTGCGGCCCCCCGGGGGCCCGGCGCCCGGCTTCGGCACGGTTCCGCCCGGTGCGCCACCCGTGCGGTGCCTGTCCGGTGGGTGGCGGGGTGCGGCCCCT
>NZ_LWBU01000363.1:143785-259428 GCF_001646665.1 Streptomyces noursei
ACGGCCCCACCCCGGGCCGTCCCCCGTCTGCGGGCCGGTGGGTGGCCTCGACCCTCGGGCCGTCGACCATCAGCGGGCCGGTGGGTGGGAGTACGGCTCGTGCCAGCGCCTAAGCGGTCTCACGAACGGTGGCGGGATGTTCCCGGACTCGGCGCGGAGGGGCCGTGCAGGGTCGCCCCCGCAGCGGATTGGCGGCGAGTGACGGTCACTGGACCGGCTGGGCGCCCCGCCAACCGCGAGGAGGTGAGCCCGGAGGGGCCCCGTACCCAGCCCACCGGCAAAAAGCCCCCCGGCCACACCTCGCACGGGGAACCGCCCCGTACCCGGCCACCGGCAGCAATCCATCCGCGGCCACGCCCCGCACGGCGCACCGCCCCGCCCCCGGCCTGCGGGGCGCAGGCGCGGGGCGGGAGACAGTGGGCCCGGGGCTGCGCGCCCCGGGCCCACCGGCGGAAAAGCGCCCCGGCCGCGCCCCGCACGGCGCCCGACCGGGGCGGGGGTCAGCGGCCCGTGAGGCCCGCGACCAGTTCGTCCGCGGCGGCGTACGGGTCCAGCTCGCCCGCCACGATCCGCTCCGACAGCGCGTCCAGGCGCCGGTCGCCGTGGAGGTCGCCGATCCGCTCGCGCAGGGCGGTGACCGCGATGGTCTCCACCTCGTGCGCCGCCCGCGCACGGCGGCGCTCCGCGAGGACGCCCCGCTCCTCCATCCACGCGCGGTGCTTCTCCAGCGCCTCGACCACCTCGTCGACGCCCTCGCCCCGCGCGGCGACGGTCTTCACGATCGGCGGCCGCCAGTCGCCCGGGCCGCGCGACTCCCCGAGCCCGAGCATGTGGTTCAGCTCGCGCGCGGTCGCGTCGGCGCCGTCCCGGTCGGCCTTGTTGACGACGTACACGTCGCCGATCTCGAGGATGCCCGCCTTCGCCGCCTGGATGCCGTCGCCCATGCCGGGCGCGAGGAGCACCACGGAGGTGTCGGCCTGCGAGGCGATCTCCACCTCGGACTGCCCGACGCCGACCGTCTCGACGAGCACCACGTCGCACCCGGCCGCGTCGAGCACCCGGATGGCCTGCGGGGCGGCCCACGCCAGGCCGCCCAGGTGGCCGCGGGTGGCCATCGAGCGGATGTAGACGCCCGGGTCGGAGGCGTGCTCCGACATCCGGACCCGGTCGCCCAGCAGCGCGCCGCCGCTGAACGGCGACGACGGGTCGACGGCGAGCACGCCGACCCGCTTCCCGGCCCGCCGGTACGCGCTGACCAGCGCCGACGTCGACGTCGACTTGCCGACACCGGGCGAGCCGGTGAGGCCCACCACGTACGCACCGCCCGCCAGCGGGGCCAGCGCCGCCATCACCTCACGGAGCTGCGGGGACGCCCCCTCCACGAGCGAGATCAGCCGGGCTACGGCCCGGGGCCGGCCCTCCCGTGCCTGGGCGACCAGTGCGGGGACGTCCACCTTCACGTACGTAGCTCCTTACTCGCAGCGAGGATTACTTGCCGTTGCCCGGGACGCGGAGGATCAGCGCGTCGCCCTGACCGCCGCCGCCGCACAGCGCCGCCGCGCCGACGCCGCCGCCGCGCCGCTTGAGCTCCAGCGCCAGGTGGAGGACGACACGGGCGCCGGACATGCCGATCGGGTGCCCGAGCGCGATCGCGCCGCCGTTGACGTTCACCTTTTCCGGGGACACCCCGAGGTCCTTCATTGACTGGACGGCGACGGCGGCGAACGCCTCGTTGATCTCGATGAGGTCGAGGTCGGCGACGTCCAGGCCCTCCTTCTTCAGGGCGTGCCGGATCGCGTTGGACGGCTGGGACTGGAGGGAGTTGTCCGGGCCGGCCACGTTGCCGTGGGCGCCGATCTCGGCGATCCAGTCGAGGCCCAGCTCCTGGGCCTTGGCCTTGCTCATCACCACGACGGCCGCCGCGCCGTCGGAGATCTGCGAGGAGGTGCCCGCGGTGATCGTGCCGTCCTTGGCGAAGGCGGGGCGCAGCTTGCCCAGGGACTCGACGGTGGTCTCGGGCCGGATGCCCTCGTCCTTGCTGAAGACGACCGGCTCGCCCTTGCGCTGCGGGATCTCGACGGGCGTGATCTCCGCCTCGAAGAGGCCGTTCTTCTGCGCGGCGGCGGCCCGCTGGTGGGACAGGGCGGCGATCTCGTCCTGCGCCTCGCGGGCGATGCCCAGGCGCGTGTTGTGCTTCTCCGTGGACTCGCCCATGGCGATGTTCTCGAAGGAGTCGGTGAGGCCGTCGTACGCCATGGCGTCGATCATCTCGATCGCACCGTACTTGTAGCCCTCGCGGGACTTGGGCAGCAGGTGCGGCGCGTTGGTCATGGACTCCTGGCCGCCGGCGACGACGACGTCGAACTCGCCGGCGCGGATCAGCTGGTCCGCGAGCGCGATGGCGTCGAGGCCGGAGAGGCACACCTTGTTGATGGTGAGCGCGGGCACGTTCATCGGGATGCCGGCCTTGACGGCGGCCTGACGGGCGGGGATCTGGCCGGCGCCGGCCTGCAGCACCTGGCCCATGATCACGTACTGCACCTGGTCGCCGCCGATGCCGGCCCGGTCCAGCGCGGCCTTGATGGCGAAGCCGCCGAGGTCGGCGCCGGAGAAGGTCTTGAGCGAGCCGAGCAGGCGGCCCATGGGCGTGCGCGCGCCCGCGACGATGACTGAGGTGGTACCGGTCGTTCCAGACATGAGGCACGGCCCCTTGGATGTGGGAGTGAACGAGGGTTTACCGCCAATGTACTGAGCGGTACGTGTCCTGGTCACCGGGCAGCCAGTGTGATGGCGCGCACGTTGCGTAACCACCTCCGGAGCGCTGCACTGGTGCCATGCTGACGCGAATCGACCACATCGGGATCGCCTGTTTCGACCTCGACAAGACCGTTGAGTTCTACCGTGCCACGTACGGCTTCGAGGTGTTCCACGAGGAGGTGAACGAGGAGCAGGGGGTCCGCGAGGCCATGCTCAAGATCAACGAGACGTCCGACGGGGGTGCCTCCTACCTCCAGCTGCTGGAGCCGACCCGTGAGGACTCCGCGGTGGGCAAGTGGCTCGCCAAGAACGGCGAGGGCGTGCACCACATCGCCTTCGGCACGGCGGACGTCGACGGGGACGCCACCGCGATCCGTGAAAAGGGTGTGCGGGTTCTGTACGACGAGCCGCGCATCGGCTCCATGGGGTCCCGCATCACGTTCCTGCACCCCAAGGACTGTCACGGTGTCCTGACGGAACTGGTGACCTCGGCCGGGACGTCCTCGGTGGAGCACTGACCTCCGGATTCCTGGCCCGGTAGAGTGGGCGGCTCCGGGCCGGGGCCGGATCGGGGCCGTGCCGCGGCGTCGTGGTCGAGCCATTCGATCTGACACCATTCCCCGGGGGGCCGTTCGCCGGCGAACGGTGCTCGTACCAAGAGAGTTGCGACCAGGGGACGGATGGGACCGCGCAGTGCGGGGCTACGAACGCCAGGAGAGCCACCGGGCTGACGACCACCTTTCGCGGTTCGAGGCCGAGATGGACCGGCTGAAGACCGAGCGGGAGAAGGCCGTCCAGCACGCCGAGGACCTCGGTTACCAGGTCGAGGTGTTGCGCGCCAAGCTCCACGAGGCGCGCCGCACCATCGCGTCCCGACCGGCGTACGACAACGCCGACATCGGCTACCAGGCCGAGCAGTTGCTGCGGAACGCCCAGATCCAGGCCGACCAGCTGCGCTCGGACGCCGAGCGCGAGCTGCGCGAGGCCCGGGCCCAGACGCAGCGGATACTGCAGGAGCACGCCGAGCACCAGGCCCGGCTCCAGGCGGAGTTGCACGCCGAGGCGGTGCAGCGCCGGCAGCGGCTCGACCAGGAGCTGTCGGAGCGCCGCCAGACCGTCGAGGCGCACGTCAACGAGAACGTGGCGTGGGCGGAGCAGCTGCGCGCCCGTACGGAGGCGCAGGCCCGCCGCCTGATGGAGGAGTCCCGGGCGGAGGCCGAGCAGGCGCTCGCCGCGGCCCGCGCGGAGGCCACCCGGATCGCCGAGGAGGCCCGCCGGCGCCTGGGCGCCGAGACGGAGACGGCCCGCGCGGAGGCCGAGGCGATCCTGCTGCGCGCCCGGAAGGACGCCGAGCGGCTGCTGAACGCCGCGTCCACCCAGGCCCAGGAGGCCACCAGCCACGCCGAGCAGCTGCGCAGCGCCACGAACGCCGAGTCGGACCAGGCGCGCCAGCAGGCCGCGGAGCTCGCCCGGGCCGCCGAGCAGCGGATGGCCGAGGCCGAGGAGCGGCTGCGCGAGGCCCGCGCGGAGGCCGACAAGGTCGTCGCGGAGGCCCGTGAGTCGGCGGCCAAGCGGCTGTCGACCGCCGAATCGGAGACCGAGCAGCGCACCCGTACGGCCAAGGCGGAGATCGCCCGGCTGGTGGCGGAGGCGACGAAGGAGTCCGAGGCGCTGAAGGCGGAGGCCGAGCAGGCGCTCGCCGACGCCCGCGCGGTGGCGGAGAAGCTGGTCGCCGAGGCGTCCGAGAAGGCCCGCACGGCGGCGGCCGAGGACAGCGCCGCCCAGCTCGCCAAGGCTGCCCGCACCGCCGAGGAGGTCCTGTCCAAGGCGTCGGACGACGCGCAGGAGACCACCCGCAAGGCGTCCGAGGAGGCCGAGCGGATCCGCCGCGAGGCGGAGGCGGAGGCGGACCGGCTGCGGGCCCAGGCGCACGACACGGCCGAGCAGCTCAAGGGCGCCGCGAAGGACGACACCAAGGAGTACCGCGCCAAGACGGTCGAGCTCCAGGAGGAGGCGCGCCGGCTGCGCGGCGAGGCCGAGCAGCTGCGGGCGGAGGCCATCGCCGAGGGCGAGCGGATCCGCGGCGAGGCGCGGCGCGAGGCGGTCCAGCAGATCGAGGAGGCGGCCAAGACCGCCGAGGAGCTGCTGACCAAGGCGAAGTCGGACGCCGACGAGCTGCGGACGTCCGCGACGGCCGAGAGCGAGCGGGTCCGCACCGAGGCGATCGAGCGGGCGACGGCCCTGCGCCGGCAGGCCGAGGAGACGCTGGAGCGCACCCGGGGCGAGGCCGAGCAGCTGCGCACCGACGCCGAGGAGCAGGCCGAGTCGGTGCGGGCCGCGGCGGAGCAGGCTGCCGCGGCGCTGCGCGAGGAGACCGAGCGGGGCATCGCCGCCCGGCAGGCGGAGGCCGCCGAGGAGCTGGCCCGGCTGCATGCGGAGGCGGAGACCCGGCTCACGGCCGCCGAGCAGGCGCTCGCCGACGCGCGGGCCGAGGGCGAGCGGATCCGCCGCGAGGCCGCCGAGGAGACGGAGCGGCAGCGCGGCGAGGCCGCCGAGCGCATCCGTACGCTCCAGGGGCAGGCCGAGCAGGAGGCCGAGCGGCTGCGCACCGAGGCCGCGGCCGACGCGTCGGCGGCCCGTGCGGAGGCGGAGAACGCGGCGGTACGGCTGCGTTCCGAGGCCGCCGCCGAGGCGGAGCGGCTGAAGTCGGAGGCGCAGGAGTCGGCCGACCGGGTGCGTGCCGAGGCGCAGGCCGCGGCCGAGCGGGTCACCGCGGAGGCCGCCGAGGAGCTGGCCGCGGCCCGCGAGGAGGCCAACCGTCGCCGCCGCGAGGCGGAGGAGACGCTGGGTTCCGCGCGCACGGAGGCGGACCAGGAGCGGGAGCGGGCCCGCGAGCAGAGCGAGGAGCTGCTGGCGTCGGCGCGCAAGCGCGTCGAGGAGGCGCAGACCGAGGCGCAGCGGCTGGTCGAGGAGGCGGACCGGCGGGCGACCGAGATGGTGTCGGCCGCCGAGCAGACCGCGCAGCAGGTGCGGGACGCGGTCGCGGGGCTGCACGAGCAGGCCGAGGAGGAGATCGCCGGGCTGCGGTCGGCGGCCGAGCACGTGGCGGAGCGGACGCGCGGCGAGGCGCAGGAGGAGGCGGACCGGGTCCGTTCCGACGCGTACGCGGAGCGGGAGCGGGCCGCGGAGGACGCGGGCCGGGTGCGACAGCGCGCCCAGGAGGAGGCGGAGGCCGCCAAGGCGCTCGCGGAGCGCACCATGGCCGACGCGATCTCGGAGTCGGAGCGGCTGAAGCAGGACACGGCCGAGTACGCGCAGCGGATGCGGACGGAGGCGTCGGACTCGCTCGCATCGGCGGAGCAGGACGCCGCGCGTACCCGTGCGGAGGCCCGCGAGGACGCCAACCGCATCCGGTCGGAGGCGGCGGCGCAGGCGGACCGGCTGGTCGGCGAGGCGACGGCCGAGGCCGAGCGGATGACGGCCGAGGCGTCCGAGCTGCTGGCCATGGCGGAGCAGGACGCGGCGCGGCTGCTGGGCGAGGCCGAGCAGGTCAAGGCGGAGGGCGAGGCGCAGGCCGAGGAGCTGCGGGCGGCTGCCCGGGCGGACGGCGAGCGGGTCCTCGACGAGGCGCGGAAGGCCGCCGACAAGCGGCGGGCGGACGCGGCCGAGCAGGCGGACCAGCTGGTCGGCGAGGCGACGGGCGAGGCCGAGCGGATCGGCGCCGAGACCGCGGAGCGGGTGGAGCGCCTGGTCGCGGAGGCGACGGCGGAGGCGGAGCGGCTGCGGGCCGAGTCGGAGGCGGAGGCCGAGCGCGTACGGGCCGAGGCGACGGACGAGGCGGAGCGGCTGCGGGCGGAGGCGGCCGAGGCGGTCGGTTCGGCGCAGCAGGCGGCGGAGCGCATCCGTACCGAGGCGGAGCGGCTGCGGGCCGAGTCGGAGGCGGCGGCCGAGGAGCTGCGGGCCGAGGCGCGGGCCGAGGCGGACCGGGTGGTCGACGAGGCGCGCGAGGCGGCGGCCAAGCGGCGGGCGGACGCGGCCGAGCAGGCCGACCAGTTGGTGGCGAAGGCGCAGGAGGAGGCGCTGCGGGCGACCGCGGAGGCCGAGTCGCAGGCCGACACCATGGTGGGCGCGGCCCGCAAGGAGGCGGAGCGGATCGTCTCGGAGGCGACCGTCGAGGGCAACGCGCTGGTGGAGAAGGCCCGTACGGACGCCGATGAGCTGCTGGTCGGGGCGCGTGGTGACGCGACGGCCATAAGGGAGCGGACGGAGGAGCTCCGCCGGCGTACGGAGGCGGAGATCGAGGAGCTGCACGAGCGGGCCCGCCGGGAGAGCGCCGAGCAGATGAAGTCGGCGGGCGAGCGGGTGGACAAGCTGGTGAAGGCGGCCACCGAGCAGCGGGCCGAGGCGGAGGCGAAGGCGAAGGAGCTGCTGGCCGACGCGAATTCGGAGGCGAGCAAGGTCCGGATCTCGGCGGTGAAGAAGGCGGAGGGGCTGCTCAAGGAGGCGGAGCAGAAGAAGGCGACGCTCACGCGCGAGGCGGAGAAGATCAAGGCGGACGCGGAGCGCGAGGCCGAGAAGATGATCTCCGAGGGCAAGCGGGAGTTGGAGGTTCTGGTGCGCCGTCGCGAGGACATCCAGGCCGAGATCTCCCGTGTCCAGGACGTACTGGAGGCGTTGGAATCTTTCGAGGCGCCATCGGGGGGTACGAAGGACGGCGGGGTGAAGGCCACCGCGGCGGCGGGGGTTACCCGTTCGAGTGGCAAGTCAACCGACGAGTAAGCCACTCAAAAGGCTGGACATTCTCCAGTTTGAACGGGCATCCGCTCGAAGACACGCCGTGTGGACCCCTAGGATTCCCCCTAACACCTCACCGGTCTCATTCGACAGGAACCCCATGAGCGACACTTCCTCCCCCTTCGGCTTCGAGCTCGTGCGGCGTGGTTACGACCGCGGTCAGGTGGATGACCGCATTACCAAGCTCGTCGCCGACCGAGACAGTGCTCTGGCCCGAATCACCTCTCTGGAAAAGCGCATCGAGGAGCTCCACCTCGAGACGCAGAACGCCCAGGCCCAGGTCAGCGACGCCGAGCCGTCGTACGCCGGTCTCGGTGCCCGCGTCGAGAAGATCCTCCGTCTCGCCGAGGAGGAGGCGAAGGACCTGCGCGAGGAGGCCCGTCGCGCCGCCGAGCAGCACCGCGAGCTGGCCGAGTCGGCCGCGCAGCAGGTGCGCAACGACGCCGAGTCGTTCGCGGCGGAGCGGAAGGCGAAGGCCGAGGACGAGGGCGTCCGGATCGTCGAGAAGGCCCAGGGCGAGGCGAACTCGCTGCGCGCCGAGGCGCAGAAGGACGCGCAGTCGAAGCGTGAGGAGGCGGACGCGCTCTTCGAGGAGACCCGCGCGAAGGCCGCGCAGGCGGCCGCCGACTTCGAGACGAACCTCGCCAAGCGGCGGGAGCAGTCGGAGCGGGACCTGGCGTCGCGCCAGGCGAAGGCGGAGAAGCGTCTCGCCGAGATCGAGCACCGGGCGGAGCAGCTGCGCCTGGAGGCGGAGAAGCTGCGTACGGACGCGGAGCGCCGGGCCCGTCAGACGGTGGAGACGGCGCAGCGTCAGGCCGAGGACATCGTGGCGGACGCCAACGCCAAGGCGGATCGTATCCGCAGCGAATCGGAGCGCGAGCTGGCGGCGCTGACGAACCGTCGCGACTCGATCAACGCCCAGCTGACGAACGTCCGCGAGATGCTGGCGACCCTCACGGGCGCGGCGGTGGCCGCGGCCGGTTCGCCGGCGGACGACGAGCCGGTCTCCCGCGGCGTCCCGGCGCAGCAGACCCGCTAGTCGGAGTTCCGGCCGGCTCCACGGCCGTGTCCGAGGGCCCTGTGGGACCCATGACGTGTACGCCCCGAGGGGCGGGCGCGCGTGGGCCTCGCAGGGCCCTTCGCGTACGCCGGGCGCCGCGGGAGGCGCCTCCGCGCCTGGCCGTCCCCGGGAGGGCCGGCCGTGTCGTTCCGGTGGCGGCCCGGTCGGGGCGCCCGTAGCGTGGACGGGTGATCGAGCTCCAGGGTCTGACGAAACGTTTCGGTTCGAAGACGGCGGTCGACGATCTCTCCTTCCAGGTCCGCCCCGGCGTGGTGACGGGCTTCCTCGGCCCCAACGGTGCGGGCAAGTCGACGACCATGCGGATGGCGCTGGGCCTCGACCACCCGACCAGCGGCTCGGTCCGGATCGACGGCCGGCACTACCGGGAGCTCGACGAGCCGCTGAAGTACATCGGGGCGCTGCTGGAGGCGCGGGGGCTGCACGGCGGGCGCACCGCGTACAACAACCTGCTGTGCCTGGCCCAGTCCAACCGCATTCCGGAGAGCCGGGTCACCGAGGTGCTGGAGCTCGTGGGGCTGTCGGCCGTCACGAGGAAGAAACCGAAAGGTTTTTCGATGGGTATGGGGCAGCGGCTGGGAATCGCCGCCGCGCTCCTGGGTAATCCGCAGATCCTGATGTTCGACGAGCCCGTCAATGGTCTGGACCCCGAAGGAATTCACTGGATCCGCAATCTGATGAAGACGCTGGCGGCCGAAGGACGGACGATCTTCGTTTCCAGTCATCTGATGAGCGAAATGGCGCTCACGGCCGACCACTTGATCGTCATCGGACAGGGCAGGCTTCTGGCGGACACGTCGATGGCGGATTTCATCCACCGCAACTCCCGCAGTTATGTACGGCTGCGCTCCCCGCAGCGGGAGCGGCTGCTGGACGCGCTGCACGGCGCCGGCCTGACCGCGGTCGAGGCGGGGGACGGCACGCTGGAGGTCGACGGCGCGACGGCCGAGCAGGTCGGCGACCTGGCGGCCCGCCACGGCATCACCCTGCACGAGCTGAGCGCCCAGCGGGCCTCGCTGGAGGAGGCGTTCATGCGGATGACGGCGGCGACGGTGGAGTACCACGCGCACTCCGCCACCGTGCCCCAGTGGTCGAAGGAGGTCTGACGATGGCGTCGGCACCCGCGGTCCTCCGGTCGGAGTGGACGAAGATCCGTACGGTCTCCTCCACGGTCTGGACACTGGCGAGCGCGCTCGTCGTCACCGTCGCGATGGGCGCGGCACTGTCGGCCCTGGTGCGGGAGACGTTCGACGAGATGCCCGCCGTCGAGCGGGCCACGTTCGACGCGACCGTGGTCAGCTTCTCCGGCATGCTGCTGGGGCAGCTGGCGATGGTGGTGTTCGGGGTCCTGGTGGTCGGCACCGAGTACAGCACCGGAATGATCCGTACGTCGCTGGCCGCCGTCCCGCAGCGGGCGGCCTTCCTCTTCAGCAAGATCGCGGTGGCCGGGGTGCTGGCCCTGCTGGTCGGCCTGGCGACCGCCTTCCTCTCCTTCTTCCTCGGCCAGGCGCTGCTGGGTGAGCACCGTACGGACCTCGGTGAGGAGAACGTCCTGCGGGCGGTGGTCGGCGGCGGCCTCTACATGGGCCTGATGGCCGTGTTCTCGATGGGCGTGGCGGCGATGCTGCGCTCGACGGTGCTGTCGCTGGGCATCCTGGTGCCGTTCTTCTTCCTGGTCTCCCAGATCCTCTCGGCCGTGCCGAAGGCGAAGGAGGTCGCCGAGTACTTCCCGGACCAGGCGGGCTCGACGATCATGCAGGTGGTCCCCGGCGCCCTCGGCAGCGACCCGGCGCCCTACAGCCCGTGGGGCGGCATGGGCATCATGCTCCTGTGGGTGGCGGCGGCCCTCGCGGGCGGCTACCTGGTGCTGAAGCGCCGGGACGCCTAGGCAGTGGCCCGCCGGCCCGGCGGGACCACCTGGTGATCCATCTCCTGCCGGCCTCGGCGGAACCGTCAAGGGGCGGATACCCTCTTACCTCTTACGGGGGCTCTGCGTGTGCGTGCGGCGGGCCCGACGACGTGAACACCTGTCGATGGGGCTGGAGAATGATCGAGGCAGTCGGCCTGACGAAGCGCTACGGCGCCAAGACGGCCGTGTACAACCTTTCCTTCCAGGTGAGGCCGGGTACCGTGACGGGCTTCCTGGGGCCGAACGGCTCCGGCAAGTCGACGACGATGCGCATGATCCTCGGGCTGGACCGGCCGACGTCGGGCCACGTGACGATCGGCGGCCACCCCTACCGGCAGCTGCCGAACGCGCCCCGGCAGGTGGGCGCCCTGCTCGACGCCAAGGCCGTGCACGGCGGGCGCAGCGCGCGCAGCCACTTGCTTTCACTGGCCCAGCTCGCCGGCATACCGGCGCGCCGGGTGGACGAGGTGCTCGGGGTGGTGGGCCTTCAGGACGTGGCCCGCAAGCGGTCCAGCGGGTTCTCCCTCGGCATGGGGCAGCGCCTCGGCATCGCCGCCGCGCTGCTGGGCGACCCGCAGGTGCTGCTCTTCGACGAGCCGGTCAACGGCCTGGACCCCGAGGGCATCCTCTGGGTGCGCAACCTGATGAAGGCGCTGGCCGCCGAGGGGCGGACGGTCTTCGTCTCCTCGCACCTGATGAGCGAGATGGCCCTCACCGCCGAGCACCTGATCGTCATCGGGCGCGGCCAGCTGATGGCCGACATGAGCGTCAAGGACTTCATCTCGGCCAACTCCGCGGACTTCGCCCGGGTGCGTACGCCGCAGACCGAGCCCGCCCAGCGGGAGAAGCTGATGGGCGTGCTGGCGGAGGCGGGCGGCCAGGTGATGTCCGAGCCGGACGGCGCCCTGCGGGTGGCCGGGCTGCCGCTGCCGCGGATCAGCGACCTCGCGCACGACGCGGACGTACGCCTGTGGGAGCTGTCGCCGCACCAGGCGTCGCTGGAGGAGGCGTACATGCGCCTGACCCAGGGCGCGGTGGACTACCGCTCCACGACCGACCAGCGCGCCGGGCTGATGCAGCAGCCGGACCCCATGGGGTACGCGCCCGCGCAGCAGGTCGTCGTGCCGGAGGTGCCGCAGCAGGGCTGGTACGCCCCGCCGCCGCCCGGCCAGAACCCGTACGCGGGCGCACCGCAGCCCGGCGCGCAGCCGCAGCCGCCGCAACAGCAGCAGCGGCCGTACCAGGCGCCGCCCGCCGCCGCGCCGCCCGCGCCCGCCGCGCCGCCCGCCCCCGCCGCAGCCCCCGCAGACCTGAGCAAGAGCGAGGACGCCCGATGACCACCGCCCCCTACCCGCAGCAGTACACCTCGCCGATCCCGGTGCGCCGCGCCCACCTCGGGGACGCGCTCGCCTCCGAGTGGACGAAGATCCGCTCGGTGCGCTCCACGATGTGGACGCTCGGCGTCATGATCCTGCTCATGGTCGGTGTCGGCCTGCTGAGCATCGTGGCGATCAACGCGACCGACTCCGACCTGGGCCCGGAGTCCGTTCTCTCGCTGGGGTTCAACGGCGTGCTGCTCGGCAGCATCTGCGTGGTCACGCTGGGCGTGCTGACCATCTCGTCCGAGTACGGCACCGGCATGATCCGGACGACGCTCACCGCCTGCCCCAGCCGGGGCCGCGTGCTGGCCGCGAAGGCCATCGTCTTCTTCCTGCTCACGCTCGTCGTCACGGCGGTGACCGCCGCCGTGGTCGCCGGCATGCAGACCGCGATGATCGACTCCGGCAGCGCGGCGTCCGCCGAGGAGTGGGTGCGCGCGACGATCGGCGCGGGGCTGTTCACCGCCGTCCTCGGCCTCGTGGCGCTCGCCATGGGCGCGCTGGTCCGGCACTCCGCGGGCGCGATCACCATCATGATCGGCGTGATGCTGCTGCCGCTGGTGGCCGGGATGTTCATGTCGTCGCTGCCGAAGGTGCAGGAGTTCGTCTTCCAGTACTCGATCCCGAGCCTGCTCATCGCCTTCTACAGCGACACGGGTCTGATCGAGGGCGGCCCGCACGGCTGGACCCCGCTGTGGATCCTGAGCGGTGTGGCCGCCGTCGCGCTGGCCGGCGCGTTCCTCGCCACCGAGAAGCGCGACGTCTGAGCCGGCCGGCCCCTAGTGGCGGGGCGCGTTACGGGACCGCTGCACCCGCGTGGTGCGGCGGTCCTTCGCGTTCCAGCAGGCCTTGTGCCAGTGGCGGCGGTCGTCCACGCCGCCGTACTCCGGCCACGCCACCACGTGCGGCACGCCCGCCGGGATCTCCTGGTCGCAGCCGGGGCAGCGGTAGCGCTTGCCGACGGTGCCGGCGCCCGCCACGAGGCGGACGGACCACTCCTCGTCCTGCCAGGACTCGGTGCGCTGGAAACCGCCGTACCGGTCGCCCGACTCGCCGCCGGTCTCGTTCGGCTTCTCGCCGCCACGGGGGCGGTTGCGGCGCGGTGACACGGAACACCTCACTGGAGCGGGCTGCGGATGTGTGTCCGTCCAGCCTAAGGGTCGCGACTGTGGGTACTCGCACCGTCCGGTTCGAGTTACCGGAAAATCGCAACAACTTCCCGCCGGGCCGTTGCCTTTGGCACCTGCCAGCCGTTGTTGCCAGTGAGGGGAGCCGCGTCGGCCGGTCAAGGAGGCATAAGGCGATGCGTGTGGGAACTTTTGTACTGGCGGCCCAGTTTCCCGGCCAGGGCCAGGGGGAGACGCTGCACCGCGCGGTGCGGTCGGCGGAGGTGGCGGAAGAGACGGGACTGGACTCGGTATGGCTGGCCGAGCACCATTTCGTACCGTACGGCGTGTGTCCCTCGGCCGTGACGCTCGCCGCGCTGCTGCTCGGGCGCACGCGCCGGATCCGGGTCGGGACCGCCGTGAGCGTACTGCCGTCGGTCCATCCCGTGGCGCTCGCCGAGCAGACGGCGCTGCTGCACATCACGTCCGGCGGGCGGTTCACGCTGGGCGTGGGCCGGGGCGGGCCGTGGGTGGACCTGGAGGTGTTCGGCGCGGGTCTCGAGGCGTACGAGACGGGTTTCCCGGAGTCGCTGGACCTGCTGCTGCGCTGGCTGCGTGAGCCGCGGGTGGCGGCGGAGGGGCCGCGCCACCGGTTCCGCGAGGTCGCCGTCGTGCCCCGGCCGCAGGAGCTGATCGACGGGGATCCCGTACCGGAGACGATCGTCGCCTGCACCTCGCCGCGGAGCGTGCGGCTGGCCGCCGAGCGCTGCCTGCCGATGCTGCTCGGGATGCACTGCGGCGACGAGGAGAAGGCGGAGATGGTGGCCCTGTGGCGGCGTGAGGCGCGGGCCGCCGGCCACACCCCGGACGCGGTCGCCGCGGCGGGCCGGGGCCATGTGTCGGCGGGCGTGGCGCAGATCGCCGACCGTACGGCGGACGCGGCGGAGGTGCTGGTCAAGGCGATGCCCGGCTGGCTGAAACAGGGGCTGGACGCCCATGTCACGGTGGACGGCAGGCGCCGCTCGATGCGCGACCCGGTCGCCTACACGGAGCTGCTGTGCCGGCTGCACCCGGTGGGCTCGCCCCGGGTGGCGGCGGACCGGCTGGCGGCGACCTCGGAGCGTACGGGCATCACGCGGTTCGCGCTGCTCGTGGAGGGGTCCGGCGATGTCGCCGCGACGGAGGAGAACGTCCGGCGGCTGGGCGCCGAGGTGGTGCCCCGGCTCGCCTGATGCCCATCATGCTGCCGCCCCGCACCAGACGCACCTCCCGCGATGCCGAGCGGCAGCACAAGGCGTCAGCAGTCGCGCAGGGTCGGCGACTGGTTCAGCAGCTGGGCTCGTACGGAGGTGAAGCGGGCGAGCCGCTCGTCGACCGAGGAGTCCAGCGGGAACACCGCGACGCGGTGGCAGTTCTGGAATGCCAGACGCACGCCGAAGTGCCGCTGGAGCGCACCCCGGATCGCGTCACTCGCCAGCGCGCGCAGCAGCTGGCCGCGCGCCTGCTCGTCCGGGGGCGGCGTCTGGTTGTCGGCGAACGCACCACCGTCCACCTTCAGCTGGGCCACCAGAGAGCTGATCATCTCCCACGCGTAGGGCAGGGAGGTCCGGACGCAGTCGACGAAGTCGGCTTCGTCGACCTCGCCTCGCTCGGCCTGTTCCAACAGCGCCGGTGAGACGTCGAGCGACATGGGTTCTCCTCTCGCGACCCCGGGGCACCGGGGTCTTACGGGCAGGGAAGGAGGACGACCCCCGCACGACACGCTGCGTGCACGAGCGACAACCTCCCGCTTCCACGGTAAGCGCGCTGTCCGGACCGCACCAGGAGATTGGGTGGACAACCGGCCATGGAGGAACGGGAGTTTAGGACCGAATCGCGCGGAAGAGCGTGTGTCTTGTAGCGTTGCCGACCATGCGTCTCGTCATCGCCCGCTGCTCCGTGGACTACGCGGGCCGGCTCACCGCCCACCTGCCCTCCGCACCCCGTCTGATCCTGGTAAAGGCCGACGGCAGCGTGTCCATCCACGCCGACGACCGGGCGTACAAACCGCTCAATTGGATGTCGCCGCCGTGCACCCTCAAGGAGGGTGACGACCGCGTCTGGACGGTCGTCAACAAAGCGGGCGAGAAACTGATCATCACCATGGAGGAAGTCCTCCACGACTCGTCGCACGAACTGGGCGTCGATCCCGGTCTCATCAAGGACGGCGTGGAAGCGCACCTCCAGGAGCTGCTCGCCGACCGGATCGAGACACTCGGCGACGGGTACACGCTGATCCGCCGCGAGTACCCGACCGCCATCGGCCCGGTCGACATCCTGTGCCGTGACGCGGACGGCGCGACCGTCGCCGTGGAGATCAAGCGGCGCGGTGAGATCGACGGCGTGGAGCAGCTCACCCGCTACCTGGAGCTGCTGAACCGCGACCCCCACCTCGCGCCGGTGAAGGGCGTCTTCGCCGCCCAGGAGATCAAGCCGCAGGCGCGGGTGCTGGCGACGGACCGCGGCATCGGCTGCGTGGTGCTGGACTACGACGCGCTGCGCGGCATCGAGGACGACAAGCTGCGGCTGTTCTGACCGCGCCGGGCGGCCAGGACCGGCCGCCCGCGCACGTGTACCGCCGTACGCGGGCCCCGGGGCGACGTCACCGTCCCGGGGCCCGCGTGTGTCAGGCCGGCGTCCCGCCGTCCGGCGACGGGCCGCTGCTCGTGGCGGGGGCGCTCTGGGTGGCCCCGCCCGCCCCGCCGGTGGTGTCGGTCCCGCCGCTGCTGGTGCCGCCGCCCGCGCCGCCGGTGGTGTCGGTCCCGCCGGTGGTGTCCGTACCGCCGGTCGTGGTGCCGCCCGTCGTGTCGGTGCCGCCGGTGGTGTCCGTACCGCCCGTGGTGTCCGTGCCGCCGGTCGTGTCGGTGCCGCCGGTCGTGTCCGTACCGCCGGTCGTGTCCGTACCGCCCGTGGTGGGGGACGACGTCCCGCCGGTGGTGGGCGAGCTGGTGCCGCCGGTGGTGGGCGAGGACGTGCCGCCGGTCGTCGGGGTGGTGGTGCCGCCGGTCGTGGTGGACGTGCCCCCTGTGGTCGGGGTGCCGCTGGTGGCGGTGGAGCCGGACGTGGCGGACGGGTCGCCCGAGGGGCTGGAGGGGGTGCCCGCGGCACCGGACTCGCCCGGGGTCGCCGAGGAGCCGGGCCCGCCGGAGGTGCCCCAGCCCGAGCCGGAGCCGGTCGTGCCGCCGTGGCCGCCGCCGTCGCCGGGGTCGCGGGTGGAGCCCTGGGCCGGTTCGTCGATGCCGGGGGCGCCGTCGCCGCCCTTCTCGTCGGTGGACCGGTCGGAAGTGACGCGCCGCGAGCCGCCGTTGCCCTCGTCGCCGCCCGACGTCGCGCCCAGGGTCACCACCGTGCCCAGGACGGCCGCGAGGACGGCGCCCGCTCCCGCGGCGACCAGGTTGCGCCGGGCGCCGCTCAGGATGGTGCGCCGCGTCGTCGGCCCGGCCGCGGGGGCGGGCGGCTCCTGACGGGTGGCCGTGAGGGTCCCCGGCGCGGCGGGGGTGCCGGGGACGGGGGGCGGGGCCGCCGCCGCGGGCTGCTGCCGCACGGGGCCCGCGGGGACGCCGCCGGGCGGGGACGCCGACTCCTCGTACCGCGCCGCGGGCACCTCCTCGCCGGCCGCCGTCCGGCCGCCCGGCAGCGGCCCGCGCTCGCGGTCCGCCACCAGGGCCAGGGCGCGCCGGCCGGCCACCGTGCCGCGCTTGTCGGCGAGGGCGCCGCGCATGGCGATGGACGCCTCCAGCTCGGCGCGGGCCCGGTCGAGGTTGCCGGCGCACAGGGCGAGGACGCCCAACTCGTGGTGGAAGTAGGCCTCCTCGGCGACCTGGCCCGCGTGCCGGGCGGCCTCGGCACCGGTGCGCAGCGCCCGTTCCCAGGCGCCCCAGTGCAGACCGGCGGCGAACGCCGGTGCCGCGCTGCGGGCGAGGACGACCGCCGCGTCGGCGTACCCCTCGTCCTCGCCGGGGGCGGCGTCCGTGTCGGCGGGCTCCTCGGGGGTCCCGGTGCCGCCGAACACACCGGAGACGTCCGGGGAACCGGAGCCGGAGGCGGTGGTGCCGCCGGTGCCGGTGTCGGCGGCGGCCTGCACCAGCGCGGTCATCGCGGCCAGGACGGCGTCCGCCTCGGCGACCGCCCGTTCGGGGCTGACCGAGGGGTGGCCGACCCACCAGGCGTAGTGCTGGGCGGCGGTGTGGGCGCGGTCGGCGGCGCCCTCGTCGTAGCCGTCGGCGACGAGTTGGGCCTGCACTCCGGCGGCGAGCCGGTAGCGGGTGCCGACCGGGGTGAGCAGGGCGCAGCGCAGCAGCTCGCCGAGTGCCGCGTCGGCGTGGGTGTCGTTGACGAGCGCCGGCAGGTGCGCCTGGTGCGGCACCTCGCCGCCGAGCGCGACGGCGAAGCGGAGCGTTTCGCGGGCGGATTCGGAGAGCCGGGAGGCGAGCAGCGGGGCGGGGGCCGCACCGTCGCGGAGCGACGGCAGCGGGGCCTCGCGGGTGTCGGCGAAGACGTTGTCCTCGTCGTCGTCCCCGGACGGGGCGGCGCGCAGTTCGTCGCGCTGGCGCAGGAGGGCGCCGGCCTGGACGAAGCGGAGCGGGAGTCCTTCGGACTCGAACCAGAGGTCGCCGGCCCAGTTGGCCTCGTCGTCGGTGAGCGGCCGGTCGACGCCGCGCTCCAGGAGCTCCAGGGCGGAGCTGCGGTCCAGCCCGGAGAGGAACACCTCTTCGAGGTGGGACTCGGGGGACGGGGCGGCGACGTCGGGCGTGGCGGCGAGCAGGAAGGCGCACTCGGGGGTGGCGTCGAGGAGTTCCTCCAGCCCGGCGCCGCCGAACTCCAGGTCGTCCAGGACGACGACGGCGCCGATGGAGTGGACGGCGGTCAGCAGCCCGGCGCGGTCGGGGCGCTGGGCCGGCGCGCGGTGGACGGCGGCGAACAGGTCGTACAGCAGCTCGGTGGGCGTGCGGTGGTGGCCGGAGAGCCGGACGACGCCGTCGGGCGCGAGGTCGGCGCAGTCGGCGGCGACGGCGTCGAGCAGGGCGGTGCGGCCGGAACCGGCCGGTCCGGTGAGTCGTACGGAGCGTCCGCGCGACAGCAGCCGGACGAGCCGCTCGCGCTGTTCCTGGCGTTCCAGGAGGGGCAGGGGCACGGCGGCGGGGCCGGGGGGCACGGGCGGGCCGGCCGTGCGGGCGAGGTCGGCGCGCTCCTCGGGGGTGTGGCGGCCGGGTGCCTCCGGCAGGCGGCCGGGCGGGCACGGCTCGATCTCGCTGCCGTCTATGGGGTTGATGGTGAGCAGGAGGTCGCCCGAGACGAGCTGGGCGGTCCTGGCGGGGCCCGGCGGTGCGCCGCCCTGCCCGAAGGGGGGCATGGGGCCGCTGTCGCGCGTGGTGCGCGGGCGGTTGTCGCCGTCGCGGTCGTCGTGGCCGAAGTCTTCCGGTCCCCGGTTGATCGGGTCCATGGTGAAAGCCCCCAAAAGCGTGGTGCGCGGAAAGCCCCTCCCGGCCTTTCTGCACGCCCGCTGTCGCTTCTGGTCCGGTGCCCGCCGGGTGGGTTCGTCAAGGGCGGGCGACCGAACCCTAGACGTTGGCTCAGTATGAATGAAGAGCCGGGGTGGCACGGCGCCCAAGACGTCACGGTCTTGTGAGGATTGCGCGCCTGGTGTGGATTTCCGGGACCGTGCCTACACCCGGGGCAACGTTTCGGCGGCGATGCCGCCTTCGATGGCGAGGATGCGGTGCAGCCGGGTGGCCACCAGCAGGCGCTGCATCTGGGGCGGTACGCCCCGCAGCACCAGCCGGCGGCCGCAGCGGCCCGCTCGCCGGTGGGCGCCCATGATGACTCCGAGACCGGTGGCGTCCCAGGAGTCGAGGCCGGTCAGGTCCAGCACCAGGTCGCCGGCGCCGTCGTCGACGGCCGAGTGCAGGACCGTACGGGCGTCCGCCGCGCTGCGGACGTCGAGGCGGCCCCCGACGACCAGCTCGGCGTGGTCGCCCCTGATGTGCATATGCGCTCCCCGAGAGTGCGTCGTCGTCACGTCTTCCGTCGTCACGTACTTCTATGCAACAACTGACTGCCGGACCGGCGGACCAGTTGCGCCTTGTAAGCGAACCGATACCGAATTCACCCCGGGGGGTGATCGTGCAGGGGTCGGGACGGCTCAGTGCTTGTAGAAGCCCTGCCCGCTCTTGCGACCGATGTCACCGGCGTCCACCATCCGGCGCATCAGCTCCGGCGGCGCGAACTTCTCGTCCTGGGACTCGGTGTAGATGTTGCTGGTGGCGTGGAGCAGGATGTCCACGCCGGTGAGGTCGGCGGTCGCCAGCGGGCCCATCGCGTGGCCGAAGCCGAGCTTGCAGGCGATGTCGATGTCCTCGGCGGAGGCGACGCCCGATTCGTACAGCTTCGCGGCCTCGACGACCAGCGCGGAGATCAGACGGGTCGTCACGAAGCCGGCGACGTCGCGGTTGACGACGATACAGGTCTTGCCGACGGACTCGGCGAACTCGCGGGCGGTGGCGAGGGTTTCGTCGCTGGTCTTGTAGCCGCGCACCAGTTCGCACAGCTGCATCATCGGGACCGGCGAGAAGAAGTGGGTGCCGACGACGCGCTCGGGGCGCTCCGTCACGGCCGCGATCTTGGTGATCGGGATGGCGGAGGTGTTGGAGGCGAGGACGGCGTCGTCGCGTACGAGCTTGTCGAGCGTACGGAAGATGTCGTGCTTGACGTCCAGCTTCTCGAAGACCGCCTCGACGACGATGTCGGCGTCGGCGGCCGCGTCCATGTCGGTGGTGGTGGTGATGCGGGCCAAGGCGGCCTCGGCGTCGGCGGCTTCGAGCCGGCCCTTGGCGACGAACTTGTCGTACGAGGCCTTGATGCCGTCGGTGCCGCGGGTCAGGGCGGCGTCGGTGACGTCGCGCAGCACGACCTCCCAGCCCGCCTGGGCCGAGACCTGCGCGATTCCGGACCCCATGAGTCCGGCCCCGATGACGGCGAGCTTCCTGGCCACGATCTTCCCCTTAACACCCGTTTACGTATCGGCTCTTCGCGGAGGTTAGCGGGCGCGCGCGGCCCTGTGGCGCCGAAGAGATGCGCGTCACGTCTCAGATGACGGACATCACACCGATACGGGTGCCGCGGTGAGCCGGGGCGCCCCCCGGGCCGTGAGCCGGGTCACTCGGCCGGCCGCCGCGCGTACGCCCGGACCTTGTCGCCGAGCAGTTCCTCCGCCTCGTCGAGGAGGCCGAGGGCCTCGCGGGCGACCTCGCCGATGTCGCGCCACCGGACCATCTCGGTGCCGATCCAGGCCATCAGGGTGCTGTGGATCCAGGAGAGCTGTCCGGCAACGAGGGCCGGCACCGGGTCGTCGTCGCGCGCGGCGGTCTCCCGCGCGAGGGTGGTGGTGAGGTCGGCGAGGGCCTCCTGCTGGATGGCCCAGAGGCGGGAGCGCAGGGCGTGGGCGTCGGTGATGACGCGCATGAAGTCGGCCCAGCCGGCGAAGAGGCCGACGGTGGGCGACTGGCCGACGACCGCGGCGCGCAGTTCGCGCAGGACGGCGTCGGCGGCGGACTCGCCGGGGCGGCGGCCGCGCACGTACCGGGAGAGGCGGTCGATGACGTCCTCGCCGCGGTCGAGGAACAGGTCCTCCTTGGCCGGAAAGTAGTTGTAGACGGTGTTGACGGAGACGTCGGCCGCCCTGGCGATCTCGGCGATCGTCACGGCGTCGAAGCCGCGCTCCAGGAACAGGCCGGTGGCCACGTCGGAGATGTGCTGTCTGGTCTGCCGCTTCTTGCGCTCTCTCAGTCCTTCGGTCGTCGCCATGCGCCCATCCTAACTTTCCTGGACCCTCTGAAAACTTGGAGTCGTTGCAAACTTTCACCGACTCTGTTTTTCTTAGGAGCATGTCGTCCCTCATCCACACGGCCGGATTGGCCCACACCTTCCGCACCCGCCGCGGCCCCGTCGAAGCCGTCCGCGGCATCGACCTGACCGTCGGCGCCGGCGAGATCCTCGGCCTCCTCGGCCCCAACGGCGCCGGCAAGACCACCACGCTCCGGATGCTCACCACGCTCCTCCCGCCCACCGGCGGCACCGCCACCGTCGCGGGGTGCGACCTGGTCGGCGACCCGGCCGGCGTCCGGAGCAGGATCGGGTACGTCGCCCAGTCCGGCGGCGTCGACCTGTCCGTCTCCGTACGCGAGGAACTGGTCACCCAGGCCCGCCTCTACCGCCTCTCCAGGACCGAGGCGGCCGACCGCGCCGCCGAGCTGGCGCGCGAACTGGACCTCACCGAGCTGCTGGACCGCCCCTGCGCCGCGCTCTCCGGCGGGCAGCGGCGGCGCCTGGACATCGCGATGGGGCTCACGCACCGCCCCCGGGTGCTCTTCCTCGACGAGCCGACCACCGGCCTCGACCCGGCCAGCCGCGCCGGCCTGTGGCGGCTGGTGCGGCGGCTGCGGGACACCCACGGCACGACCGTCTTCCTCACCACCCACTACCTCGACGAGGCCGACGAGCTGTCGGACCGGCTCGTGGTGGTGGACAGGGGCGCGGTCGTGGCGGAGGGCGCCCCTGCCGCGCTGAAGGAGCGGTACGCCGGGTCGCCCCGCGCCTCCCTCCAGGACACGTTCCTCGCCATCACCGGGCGCGGCCCCGCGCCCGCCGACCAGGCCCCCGTGGCCGTATAGGAGTCCCCGTGCTGATCCACGACACCGCGCTCGTCTTCGGCCGGTACGCCCGCCAGACGCTGCGCTCCCGGTTCCAGCTGCTCTTCGGCGTGCTGATGCCGCTGATGTACCTGCTCTTCTTCGGCCCGCTCCTCACCGGTCTGCCGCTCGGCGCCCGGGGCGACTCCTGGCAGGTCCTCGTCCCCGGGCTGCTGCTCCAGCTCGGCCTGTTCGGCGCCTCGTTCGCGGGGTTCGCGATCATCATCGAGAAGCAGATGGGGGTGGTCGAACGGATGCGCGTCACCCCGGTCGGCCGGCTGCCGCTGCTGCTGGGCCGGGTCCTGCGGGACGCGGCGCTCTTCGTCTTCCAGGCGGTGCTGCTGGTGCTGGCCGCCGTGGCGATGGGGCTGCGGGCGCCGCTGGGCGGGATCCTGATCGGGTTCGGGTTCGTCGCCGTCCTGACGGTCGCGCTGGCGTCCCTGTCGTACGCGCTGGCGCTCAGGGTGCCCAAGCCGCAGGAGTTCGGGCCGGCCGTCAACGCGGTGAGCATGCCGTCGATGCTGCTGTCGGGCCTGATGCTGCCGATGGCCCTGGCACCGGCCTGGCTCGACGCCCTGTCGCACCTCATGCCGTTCCGGTACCTGGTCGACGCGGTGCGGGCGGCGTACGTGGGCGACTACACCGGCCCGGCGATGCTGTACGGCGTGCTGGTCGCGGCCGGTTTCGCGGCCCTGGCCGTGACGGTGGGC
The DNA here is from genome assembly GCF_001646665.1 of Streptomyces noursei. Taxonomy (GTDB): domain Bacteria; phylum Actinomycetota; class Actinomycetes; order Streptomycetales; family Streptomycetaceae; genus Streptomyces; species Streptomyces lavendulocolor. Next base: position 166,245 of record NZ_LWBU01000363.1, read on the forward strand.
ACACGGGTGTTCCGCGAGGCCGGGGCGTAACTAGGCTGGCCGCATGGTCAATCTGACGCGCATCTACACCCGCACCGGCGACAAGGGCACGACGGCACTCGGCGACATGAGCCGCACGGCCAAGACGGACCTGCGGATCGCGGCGTACGCCGACGCCAACGAGGCCAACGCGGTCATCGGCACCGCCATCGCGCTGGGCAGCCTCGGCGAGGAGGTCGTCAAGGTCCTCGTCCGCGTCCAGAACGACCTGTTCGACGTGGGCGCGGACCTGTCGACACCGGTGGTCGAGAACCCGCAGTACCCGCCGCTGCGGGTGGAGCAGTCGTACATCGACAAGCTGGAGGCGGACTGCGACCGGTTCCTGGAGGACCTGGACAAGCTCCGCTCCTTCATCCTCCCCGGCGGCACCCCGGGCGCGGCCCTGCTGCACCAGGCGTGCACGGTCGTCCGGCGCGCCGAGCGGTCGACGTGGGCCGCGCTGGAGGTGCACGGCGAGACGATGAACGCCCTGACCGCGACGTACCTCAACCGCCTCTCCGACCTGCTGTTCATCCTGGCGCGCACCGCCAACAAGGAGGTCGGCGACGTGCTGTGGGTCCCCGGCGGCGAACGCTGACACCCCTGCCGGGCCGGTGTCAGGGGCGCTCCGCCCGGGCCGGTTCGCGCGGGGCGGGCTCCGCGGCCGGGGCCTTCCGCGGCCGGACCGCGTACGACGCCGCGATCAGGCCGTGGATGACCGCCGTCTTCCACGCCGCGCCCATCCAGCCCTGCAGCGGGGCGGTGCGGCCGGGGTCGCCGACGTACAGGATCGCGAGCCACAGCAGGACCGTGGCGACCACCGCGCCGACGAGTGTGCCCAGCCAGATCCGGCCCTCGTGCCGGGCGCGCGCCATGCCGTAGCGGGGCGGCGTCACGGGCCGGGGGCCGCCGGCGAGGCGGTGGGCGGCGTGGCCGTCCAGCCACGTCACGGTGCGGTGGCCGTGCCCGACGGTGTAGCCGATGTACAGCGCGGCCAGCCCGTGCTTCCAGCTCGGATCGGCGCCGTTTTTGAGGTCGATCGCCGTGACGACCAGCAGGACGACCTCCAGCAGCGGCTCGCACAGCAGCAGCGCCGCGCCCGTGCGGGGCATCCGCAGCAGGTAGCGGGCGGCCAGTCCGGCGGCCAGCAGCACCCAGAAGCCGACTTCACAGATCACGATGAGCGCGACTACCACGGCACTCTCCCTTCGTTGCCCCTCCAGCCTCCCGGCGGCCGCGCGCCGGCGCGTCGTCACCGCTGACGAATCGGTACTGCATCCTTCGATGTAGTGGGCACTCCGACCGCACGTGGAGGTCCGGCCGGCGCCCGGCGTGTTGGATGGAGGGGTGAGACTTCCCCGTACGCACCGTGACGACGTGCTGATCGCCGCCGCCGGGCTGGCCTGCGGGCTGCTGCTGTGGGGGTTCGGGCTGTACACGCAGGGCCCGAGCAGCCCGCTGCCCGACGGTCCGGTGGTGCTCGTGCCGCTGGTCGCGATGACCTCTCTGGCGCTGGTGCGCCGCACCATGCCGCGCACGGCTCTGCTCGCCGGGACGGTCGCGGTCGTCGGGGACCAGTTCACCCGGGGCAACCTGATGACGGTCGTGATGTTCGCCGACATCGTCTACGCGGCCGTGGTGTACGGACCACCCGCCTCTGCCCGCCGGATCCCGGTCACCACCGGGCTCATCACCATCGCGGTGACGCTCGGGTTCCTCGCCTGGTTCCAGGAGCCGGAGGCGCTGCTGATCGGCGTGGTCACGGCGCTGATCACCTTCTTCCCCGCCCTCACCGGCGCGGTCGTCCGCAACCACCGCCAGGCCGCCGACACGGCCCGGCTGCGGGCGGAGCAGACCGCACTGCTCGCCGAGATGGACCGCCGGCAGGCGGTGATCGCCGAGCGGTCGCGGATGGCGCGCGAGCTGCACGACATGGTGGCCAACCACCTGTCCGCGATCGCCATCCACTCCACCGCGGCGCTCTCCCTCAACGACCCGAAGACCTCCCGCGACGCGCTGGGCGTCATCCGCGAGAACAGCGTCGACGGCCTGGCCGAGATGCGCCGGCTGATCGGCCTGCTGCGCGACACCAGCGGCCACGACGAGCCGGCCGCCGCGCCGACGCTCGACGGCCTGGACGCGCTGGTACGGCAGGCCGGGCTGAACGGCGCCGCGAGCGGCCTGACCTTCCGGCTGGTCGACGACCGGGCGCCGGGCGCCGACCCGCTCCCCGCACCCGTCGAGCTGGCGGCGTACCGCATCGTGCAGGAGTCGCTGACGAACACGCTCAAGCACGCGGACGCGGGGGAGGTGACCGTCGCGCTGCACTCCGCCGACCACGGGCTGACCGTCCAGGTGACCAGCGCCTACGGCAGCCGGCCGGGGCCGCGCGCGCCCGGTTCGGGGGCGGGGCTGGTGGGGATGCGGGAGCGGATCGCGCTGCTGGGCGGCGTGTTCGAGGCGGGCCCGGCGCAGGAGCGGGGCGGGACGACCTGGCGGGTGCGGGCGGAACTGCCCGTGGCGGAGGACGACAAGGAGCCGTCGGCATGACCGGAAACGGAGCCCCGCGCGTACGCGTGCTGGTGGCCGAGGACCAGAGCGCGGTGCGCGCGGGACTGGTCCTGATCCTGGGCAGCGCGCCCGACATCGAGGTGGTCGGGGAGGCGGGGGACGGTGAGGAGGCGGTGCGCCTGGCCCGCCTGCTGCGGCCCGACCTGGTGCTGATGGACGTGCAGATGCCGCGTCTGGACGGCGTTTCGGCCACCCGTCAGGTGGTGGACGAGGGCCTCGCCGACGTCCTGGTCCTGACGACGTTCGACCTGGACGAGTACGTGTTCGGGGCGCTGCGCGCCGGGGCGGCGGGGTTCCTGCTGAAGAACACCGACGCCAGGGACCTGATCGAGGCGGTACGGACGGTGGCGCGCGGCGAGGGCATGATCGCGCCCGCGGTGACCCGCCGGCTGATCGCCGAGTTCGCGGCGCCGTCGAGGCCGGTGCGGGCGCCGGACGCGCCCGACCCGGCGGTGCTGGACGTGCTGACCCGTCGGGAGCGGGAGGTCCTGTCGTGCCTGGGCGAGGGGCTGTCGAACGCGGAGATCGCCGTACGTCTGGAGATGGCCGAGGCGACGGTGAAGACCCATGTGAGCAGGCTGCTGGGGAAGCTGGAGCTGCGCAGCAGGGTGCAAGCGGCGGTGCTCGCGCAGGAGTTGGGCGTCTGAACGAGAGCGTCACCTGTGGTCTGGACCTATTGACGATTGGTCCAGACCTTCCTACGCTCACGGCGCGCACCTTTCACGTATCCGGACGCGAACCCCCACCTTCCCCCGTCCGCAACTTGAGGAGCACCGTTGAGCACTCAAGCACTTCCGCGCAGAACGAGGTTCCGAGCCAGAGCCACGGCCGGGCTGACCGCCCTTCTGCTGCCGCTGGCCGCCATGGTCGGCCTCGCCTCCCCCGCCCAGGCGGCCACCTCGGCGACCGCCACGTACACCAAGGCCTCCGACTGGGGCTCCGGCTTCGAGGGCCGGTGGACGGTGAAGAACACCGGTACCACCACCCTCTCCTCCTGGACCGTCGAGTGGGACTTCCCCTCCGGCACGTCGGTCACCTCCGCCTGGGACGCCACCGTCACCAGCAGCGGCACCCACTGGACCGCCAAGAACGTCGGCTGGAACGGCACCCTCGCCCCCGGCGCCTCCGTCTCCTTCGGGTTCAACGGCACCGGCACCGGATCGCCCACGGGCTGCAAGCTCAACGGCGGCTCCTGCGACGGCGGCCCCACCGTCCCCGGTGACACCGCGCCCTCCGCGCCCGGCACCCCCGCCGCGTCCGACATCACCGACACCTCGGTGAAGCTCACCTGGACCGCGGCCACCGACGACAAGGGCGTCAAGAACTACGACGTGCTCCGCGACGGCGCCAAGGTCGCCACGGTCACCGGCCTGACGTACACCGACACCGCCCTGACCGCCGGCACGGACTACTCGTACAGCGTCCAGGCGCGGGACACCGCCGACCAGACCGGCCCCGTCAGCGGCGCCCGCGCCGTGCGCACCACCGGCGGCGGCACCGACCCCGGACCGGGCCCCGGCGCCAAGGTCAACCTCGGCTACTTCACCAACTGGGGCGTCTACGGGCGCAACTACCACGTCAAGAACCTGGTGACGTCCGGCTCGGCGCAGAAGATCACGCACATCAACTACGCCTTCGGCAACGTCCAGAACGGCAAGTGCACCATCGGTGACGCCTACGCCGACTACGACAAGGCCTACACCGCCGACCAGTCCGTCGACGGCAAGGCCGACACCTGGGACCAGCCGCTGCGCGGCAACTTCAACCAGCTGCGCAAGCTGAAGGCCCAGTACCCGCACATCAAGGTGCTGTGGTCGTTCGGCGGCTGGACCTGGTCCGGCGGCTTCGGCCAGGCCGTGCAGAACCCCGCCGCCTTCGCCCAGTCGTGCTACGACCTGGTCGAGGACCCGCGCTGGGCCGACGTCTTCGACGGCATCGATCTGGACTGGGAGTACCCCAACGCCTGCGGTCTGACCTGTGACACCAGCGGGCCGGCCTCCTTCAAGAACATGATGCAGGCCATGCGCGCCAAGTTCGGTGCCAACAACCTGGTCACCGCCGCCGTGACGGCGGACGCCTCCTCCGGCGGCAAGATCGACGCCGCCGACTACGGCGGCGCCGCGCCGTACTACGACTGGCTCAACGTCATGACGTACGACTTCTTCGGCGCCTGGGCGGCGAAGGGCCCGACGGCCCCGCACTCCCCGCTCACCTCGTACCCGGGCATCCCGCAGGCGGGATTCAACTCCGCCGAGGCGATCGCCAAGTTCAAGGCGAAGGGCGTCCCGTCCACCAAGCTGCTCCTCGGCATCGGGTTCTACGGGCGCGGCTGGACCGGCGTCACGCAGAAGGAGCCGGGCGGCACCGCGACGGGCCCGGCCCAGGGCACGTACGAGCAGGGCATCGAGGACTACAAGGTCCTGAAGAACTCCTGCCCCGCCAACGGCACGGTCGCCGGCACCGCGTACGCGCACTGCGGCACCAACTGGTGGAGCTACGACACCCCGGCCACCGTCACGTCCAAGATGGGCTGGGCGAAGAACCAGGGCCTGGGCGGCGCGTTCTTCTGGGAGTTCAGCGGTGACACCGCGAACGGCGAACTCGTCAGCGCCATCAGCAACGGGCTGAAGTAACCACCCCGCGGCGGGGATGGCGCAAGGTGCCGTCCCCGCCGTACACCGCCTCGTGCAGCACCACCGGGCACTCGGCCCCCAGGACGGCGACCGCCGCGCGGTGGCCGTCGCCCGCGTCGAGATCACGGAGCCGCACCGGCAGGTGCGGCTCCGCCCGTTCCCGCCACTCCAGCAGCGCGGCCGGCGCGTCCGGCGCGCTCACCGTGAGCAGGGCGGGCTCCACCATCAGCCCGTCCCCGGTCGCCTTGAGGACCGCTTCCTTCCGCGCCCAGTAGCGGATGAAACCCGCCGCCCGCTCCGCCGCCGGCAACCGCTCCAGCTCGGCCCGCTCCACCGCCGACAGCACCGTCGCCGCCAGCTCCGCGGCCCGGCCCTCGGCGGCGACCTCCTCGATGTCCACGCCCACCGGCCCGGCGAGCGACAGCGCGACCGCCACCCGGCCGCCCGAGTGCGACCACGACAGCTCCAGGTCCGCGTCCGCCACCCCGGGCTTCCCGTGCGGCTCCGGCCGGTCGCAGTGCCGGCACTCCTGGGTGAGCCGCACCGCGGGCGGCCCGACGCCCAGCTGCGCCGCGACGAGCTGCCGCGCCAGGGCGTGCGCGGTCAGGTACAGCGCGCGGTCACCGGCCCGGACGAAGGCGTCGTGGCGGGCCCGTTCCCGGTCGTCCAGGAGGGCGAGCAGCGCGGGTACGTGGACGGCGTCGGCGAACCAGACATGGCACTCCCCCGCCCCTACGCGGGGTACGTCCGCGCTCACGCCACGTTGACCCTCTGCCCGGGAGGCGCCGCCTCCAGCCAGGCGAGGAAGCCGGTGAGCGCGTCCTCGCTCATCGCCAGCTCCAGATGGCGCCCGTGGTGCAGACAGCCCAGCACCACCGAGTCGGAGAGGAGCGCCAGCTCCTCCTCGCCCTCCGGCATCCGGCGGGCCAGCACCTCGATGCCGGAACGCTCCAGGACGCGGCGCGGGCGGGGCGCGTAGGAGAAGACGCGGAACCAGGCGACCCGGTCGCCGCTGTAACGGGCGACGCCGTACACCCACCCCTTGCCGCTGGGGGTCCCCCCGGCGGAGCCGGGGGAACCGTCACCGGCGTCGGGGACGGTCCAGCGCAGGCTGCAGTCGAAGGTGCCGCCGGAGCGCTGGATCAGCCGCCGGCGCAGCCCGAACACGAAGAGCCCGATCACCACCAGGGCGACGACCAGGGCGCTCACCAGCAGAGCGAGGAACATCTCCACCGACCTCCTCGCATCGTTCGTTCAACGAAATACAACCTGCACCTGCATCGACCTCAGCCGCGGCACGGTCTGGATGATTCCAGACCGGGCCGCGGCTGAGGGCACAACTGTCGGCGCGGTGCGCTATCGCACCGCCACCGCGCGGAGCCGGACATCGGCGCGCCGCTCGGCGGCGGCGTCCGACTCGGCCTTCGCGCGCTCCAGCGCGCGCTCGGCGCGCTGGGGGTCGATCTCCTCCGCCAGCTCGGCGATCTCGGCGAGCAGCGAAAGCTTGTTGTCCGCGAACGTGATGAAACCGCCGTGCACGGCGGCGACGACAGTCCCGCCCTCACTCGTACGGATGGTCACCGGGCCCGACTCCAGCACACCGAGCAGCGGCTGGTGGCCGGGCATGACGCCGATGTCGCCGGACGTGGTGCGCGCGATGACCAGGGTGGCCCCGCCGGACCAGACACTCCGGTCCGCGGCGACCAGCTCGACGTGCAGCTCAGCAGCCAAGGGTGGCTCCTCGGGTCACCACCCGGCGTGTGCCGGGTGTTGGGTCATAAGTCTAGTAGGGCGCCCGGCGTGGTCACGCCGGGCCCCTCGGGTCACACAAGGGGCGTACGAAGGGGGGCGGGACGCGCCCGCCCCCCTTCGCGAGTCACGGGACTCAGGAGACGCCGAGCTCCTTGGCGTTCTTCTTGAGGTCCTCGAGACCACCGCACATGAAGAAGGCCTGCTCGGGGAAGTGGTCGTACTCACCGTCGCAGATCGCGTTGAACGCGGCGATCGACTCGTCGAGCGGCACGTCCGAGCCGTCCACGCCGGTGAACTGCTTCGCCGCGTGGGTGTTCTGGGACAGGAAGCGCTCGACGCGACGGGCACGGTGGACAACGAGCTTGTCCTCCTCGCCCAGCTCGTCGATACCGAGGATCGCGATGATGTCCTGGAGGTCCTTGTACTTCTGCAGGATCCCCTTGACGCGGGTGGCCGCGGCGTAGTGGTCCTCGGAGATGTAGCGCGGGTCCAGGATCCGGGACGTGGAGTCCAGCGGGTCCACGGCCGGGTAGATGCCCTTCTCGGAGATCGGACGGGAGAGAACCGTCGTCGCGTCGAGGTGGGCGAAGGTGGTGGCCGGGGCCGGGTCGGTCAGGTCGTCCGCGGGGACGTAGATCGCCTGCATCGAGGTGATCGAGTGACCACGCGTCGAGGTGATGCGCTCCTGCAGCAGACCCATCTCGTCGGCCAGGTTCGGCTGGTAACCCACCGCGGACGGCATACGGCCGAGCAGGGTGGACACCTCGGAACCGGCCTGGGTGAACCGGAAGATGTTGTCGATGAAGAAGAGCACGTCCTGCTTCTGCACATCGCGGAAGTACTCCGCCATGGTCAGACCGGCCAGGGCGACGCGCAGACGGGTGCCCGGGGGCTCGTCCATCTGGCCGAAGACCAGGGCGGTCTTGTCCAGAACGCCGGACTCCTCCATCTCCGCGATGAGGTCGTTGCCCTCACGGGTGCGCTCACCGACGCCCGCGAAGACGGAGACGCCCTCGTGGAGGTTGGCGACACGCATGATCATTTCCTGGATCAGCACGGTCTTGCCGACACCGGCACCACCGAACAGACCGATCTTTCCACCCTTGACGTACGGGGTGAGAAGGTCGACGACCTTCAGGCCGGTCTCGAACATCTCGGTCTTGGACTCGAGCTGGTCGAAGGCGGGGGCCTTGCGGTGGATCGGCCAGCGCTCACCGACGTTGGCGTTCTCCTCGGGGTGGTTCAGCACCTCACCGAGGGTGTTGAACACCTTGCCCTTGGTGAAGTCACCGACGGGGACCGAGATGCCGGCGCCCGTGTCGGTCACCGCGGCCTGGCGGACCAGACCGTCGGTGGGCTGCATCGAGATGGTGCGGACCAGGCCGTCACCCAGGTGCTGGGCGACCTCCAGGGTCAGCGTCTTCTTCTTGCCGTCCTCGGCCGGGTCGGCAACCTCGACGTGCAGCGCGTTGTAGATCTCCGGCATCGCGTCGACGGGGAACTCCACGTCGACGACCGGGCCGATGACCCGCGCGACGCGGCCCGTCGCCGTGGCCGTCTCAACAGTGGTGGTCATTACTTGTCACTCCCCGCGGTCGCGTCGGCCAGGGCGCTCGCGCCACCGACGATCTCGCTGATTTCCTGGGTGATTTCGGCCTGGCGGGCCGCGTTGGCAAGCCGGGAGAGGCTGTTGATCAGGTCTCCGGCGTTGTCGGTCGCCGACTTCATCGCGCGGCGGCGGGCGGCGTGCTCGGAAGCGGCGGCCTGCAGCAGTGCGTTGTAGATGCGGCTCTCGACGTACCGCGGCAGCAGGGCGTCGAGGACGTCCTCGGCCGACGGCTCGAAGTCGAACAGCGGAAGGATCTCGCCCTTGGTCCCCGTCTCCTCCGCAGCCTTCTCCAGGCTGAGCGGGAGCATCCGGTTCTGCACGGGCGTCTGCGTCATCATCGACACGAATTCCGTGAAGACGATGTGCAGCTCGTCGACCCCGCCCTCGGCCGTCTCCGTGGTGACGGCCTCGATGAGGGGTGCGGCGACCTTCTTGGCGTCCCCGTAGCTCGGGCTGTCGGTGAAGCCCGTCCACGACTCCGCGACCTTGCGCTCGCGGAAGCCGTAGTAGGCGACACCCTTGCGGCCGACGATGTACGTGTCGACCTCCTTGCCCTCGCCGCGCAGCCGCTCGGTGAGCTGGTCCGCGGCCTTGATGGCGTTGGACGAGTAACCGCCGGCCAGACCGCGGTCGCTCGTGATGAGCAGAACCGCGGCCCGCGTCGGGTTGTCCGTCTCGGTGGTCAGCGGGTGCTTGGTGTTCGACCCGGTGGCCACCGCGGTGACCGCGCGGGTGAGCTCGGTCGCGTACGGCGTCGAGGCCGCCACCTTGCGCTGCGCCTTGACGATGCGCGAGGCGGCGATCATCTCCATCGCCTTGGTGATCTTCTTGGTCGCCGTGACGGATTTGATGCGACGCTTGTAGACCCGGAGCTGCGCTCCCATGAGTCAGGTCCCTTCCGTCGTCACTTCGAGACGTTGGCGGCGGCCGGGGCGTCCTCGGCCAGCAGCTTCCCGTCCGAGGTCTCGAACTGCCTCTTGAAGGCGGCGATGGCGTCGGCGACGGCCGTGAGGGTGTCGTCGGACATCTTCGCGCCCTCGCGGATGGAGGTCATCAGCCCCTTGTGCTCGCGGTGCAGGAAGTCCAGCAGCTCGCTCTCGAAGCGGCGGATGTCCGCGACCGGGACGTCGTCCATCTTGCCCGTGGTGCCGGCCCAGACGGAGACGACCTGGTTCTCGGTCGCCATCGGCTGGTACTGGGGCTGCTTCAGCAGCTCCACCATGCGCTTACCGCGCTCCAGCGACGCCTTCGACGCGGCGTCCAGGTCGGAACCGAAGGCGGCGAACGCCTCCAGCTCGCGGAACTGGGCGAGGTCCACGCGCAGACGGCCGGAGACCTGGCGCATCGCCTTGTGCTGGGCGGAGCCACCGACGCGGGAGACCGAGATACCGACGTTCAGGGCCGGACGCTGGCCGGCGTTGAACAGGTCGGACTCCAGGAAGCACTGGCCGTCGGTGATGGAGATGACGTTGGTCGGGATGAACGCCGAGACGTCGTTGGCCTTGGTCTCGACGATCGGCAGACCCGTCATCGAACCGGCGCCCATGTCGTCGGAGAGCTTGGCGCAGCGCTCCAGCAGACGCGAGTGCAGGTAGAAGACGTCACCCGGGTAGGCCTCGCGGCCCGGCGGGCGGCGCAGCAGCAGGGAGACGGCACGGTAGGCGTCGGCCTGCTTCGACAGGTCGTCGAAGATGATCAGGACGTGCTTGCCCTGGTACATCCAGTGCTGACCGATGGCGGAGCCGGTGTAGGGCGCCAGGTACTTGAAGCCGGCCGGGTCGGACGCCGGGGCGGCGACGATGGTCGTGTACTCCAGGGCACCGGCCTCCTCCAGCGCGCCGCGCACGGACGCGATGGTGGAGCCCTTCTGGCCGATGGCGACGTAGATGCAGCGGACCTGCTTCTTCGGGTCGCCAGAGCGCCAGTTGTCGCGCTGGTTGATGATCGTGTCGACGGCCAGGGCGGTCTTGCCGGTCTGACGGTCACCGATGATCAGCTGACGCTGACCACGGCCGATCGGGGTCATGGCGTCGACGGCCTTGTAGCCGGTCTCCATCGGCTCGTGCACCGACTTGCGCTGCATGACCGTGGGTGCCTGCAGTTCGAGGGCGCGGCGGCCCTCGGTCGCGATCTCGCCGAGACCGTCGATCGGGGTGCCGAGCGGGTCGACGACCCGGCCCAGGTAGCCCTCGCCGACAGCGACGGACAGGACCTCGCCGGTGCGGGTGACCGACTGGCCCTCCTCGATGCCGCTGAACTCACCGAGGACAATGGCACCGATCTCGCGCTCCTCGAGGTTGAGGGCGAGGCCGAGGGTGCCGTCCTCGAACTTCAGCAGCTCGTTCGCCATGGTCGAGGGCAGACCCTCGACCTTCGCGATGCCGTCGCCGGCAAGGCTGACCGTACCGACCTCCTCGCGCGAGGCCGCGTCCGGCTTGTACGACTGGACAAAGTTCTCCAGCGCGTCCCGGATCTCCTCCGGCCGGATCGTGAGCTCCGCCATCTGGGTTCCCTGCTCTCCTTGTTGGGCCCGAAGTATCTTTGGGGGATCTGGGGGCTCCCCCCAGAACTTCTGCATCCTCTGCACGGCCCAACCGGGCCGTAGGTAACGCTTTTTGGGTTGTGCTGGTCAGCCGGCGAGTCGCCGGGCCGCCTCGTCGAGACGGCTGGCGACGGTGCCGTTGACGACCTCGTCGCCGACCCGCACCGTGATCCCGCCGAGGACCGTGGGGTCCACGTCCAGGTTCAGGTGCATCTGGCGGCCGTACAGCTTGGCCAGCACGGCGCCGAGGCGCTGCTTCTGCTGGTCGCTCAGCGGCACCGCCGAGGTGACGACCGCGACCATCCGGTCCCGGCGCGCCGCGGCGAGCTTGGACAGGGACTCGAGTCCCGCTTCCAGGCTACGTCCCCGGGGCTGGGTCACGAGACGCACGATCAGCCGCTCGGTGGCCGGGTTCGCCTTCCCGCCGAGCAGGCTGCGCAGCAGCTCGCTCTTGGCGGAGCCGGTGGCCGCCTTGTCGGTCAGCGCGGCCCGCAGCTCGGTGCTGGACGACACGATCCGGCCGAACCGGAACAGCTCGTCCTCCACGTCGTCGAGCGCGCCGGCCTGCTGCGCCGCGGTGAGGTCCGCGGTGTTCGCCAGCTCCTCGAGGGAGTCGACGAGGTCACGCGAGTACGACCAGCGGGACCGGACCATGCCGGAGACCAGGTCGACGGCTTCCCCGCCCACCTGACCGCTCAGCAGTCGCGTGGCCAGCGCGGCCTTGGCCTCGCCGGCCTGCGCCGGGTCGGTCAGGACCCGACGCAGCGACACCTCGCGGTCGAGCAGCGCGGTAACGGCGGCCAGCTCACCGGCGAGCGTCGCCACGTCGACCGACGTGTTGTCGGTCAGCGCGTCGAGGCGCTCGCGCGCGGCAGCCAGTGCCTCGCGGCTCGCTCCGTTCATCGGGCGGCCTCGGCCTTCTCCTCGAGCTCGTCGAGGAAGCGGTCGATGGTGCGGCTCTGGCGGGCGACGTCCTCGAGGGACTCGCCGACCAGCTTGCCGGCCAGGTCGGTGGCGAGCTTGCCCACGTCCTGGCGCAGCGCGGTCGCCGCGGCCTTGCGGTCGGCCTCGATCTGGGCGTGGCCGGCCGCGATGATCTCCTCGCGCTGGCGCTGGCCTTCCGCCTTCATCTCCTGGATGATCGCGGTGCCCTGCTCCTGCGCCTCCTGACGCAGCCGCGCGGCCTCGTGGCGGGCCTCGGCGAGCTGAGCCTTGTACTGCTCCAGCACACTCTGGGCTTCGATCTTGGCCGCCTCGGCCTCCTCGATACCGCCCTCGATCGCCTCGCGGCGCTGCTCCAGAACCTTGTTGATGTTCGGGAGGAGCTTCTTGGCGAGGAAGCCGAAGACGATGGCGAAGGCGATCAGGCCGATGACGAGCTCGTCGAGATGCGGGAGCAGAGGATTCTGAGGCTCCTCCGCCGCCGCAAGGAACAGAGCGTTCACATCAGTGCCTTCCGTGAAAGGGGTTGGGCTGTCGGTCCGGCTTACTTGTAGACGAAGCCCATGACGATGCCGATGAGGGCGAGCGCCTCACAGAAGGCGAAACCCATGATCTGGTTGGTACGGATCAGGCCGGCCGCCTCGGGCTGACGGGCGAGGGCCTGGGTGCCGTTACCGAAGATGATGCCGACGCCGACGCCGGGGCCGATCGCGGCCAGACCGTAGCCGATGGAGGCGACGTTTCCGTTGACAGCGGCGAGAGTCTCGAGAGCGGACATGCCGGTTCTTCCTTCTCTTTCAAGGACCCGGTGGGGGTTGGCCACCGGACGTCTGTTGGTAGGGGGTTGGGCTGGGCCGAGGCCCGCTCAGTGGTGCTCGGAGAGCGCGCCCTGGACGTAGCTGCTGGCCAGGAGCACGAAGACGTACGCCTGAACGGCCTGGATGAAGAGCTCGAAGGCCGTCATGATGATGACCATGACGAACGAGGCGCCGGCGTAGACGAAACCGAGGCCGTTCATCAGGTACCAGGTCGCCAGGGAGAACATGACGATCAGCAGGTGGCCGGCGAACATGTTCGCGAAGAGTCGCACCGCATGCGTGAACGGCCGGATGATCAGGTTCGAGAAGAACTCGAGCACCATGATCAGCGGCAGGATCGCGCCGAGGGACTTGTCGTAGCCGAGGATGTTCTTCCAGCCGCCGACGAAGCCGTGCTTCCTGAAGGTCAGGCTGACCCACATCACGTACACCACGGCGGCGAGGCCGGCCGGGAACGCGATCAGCGAGGTGACCGGGAACTGGGCGAGCGGAATGATCGACCAGAGGTTCATGATCCAGACGAAGAAGAACAGCGACACCATGAAGGGGACGTACTTCTCGCCGTCCTTCTTGCCGATGATCTCGTAGACGATGCCGCGGCGCACGAAGTCGTACCCGGCCTCACCGACCATCTGCAGCTTGCCCGGGACGAGCTTCGGCTTCGCGAAGGCCGCCCAGAAGAACGCGACGATCGCGATCGATCCGAGCAGGGCCAGCAGCATCGGCTTCGTGAACTCGAAGCTGCCGATGGTGGCGATGGGCTCGTACAGGAAGGTGTGGAGGCCCGGTGCCGGAAAGCCACATCCCTCGATGAAGAGGTGACAGCTCGGGTCGAAGGCAAGCGTCTGGTCAGCACTCACCGCGGGCTCCTTCAGCGTGGCGCATAGGTACGGCAACCTCGTTGTGTCGGCGCGGCACGCAGCCGCGGGTCGGCACTGGACTGGTCTTACGGATGGGGGGCGGCGGTTCGGCGTCGAGCCTCGCGCTGGAACAGGCGTCAGCTCGGATGGCCGCGCCCGCAGTGCCGCAGTTGGCACCGGACGATAGCAGCAACGCGAACGAGCATTTATCCCGGCCCTACCCCTCACGTCGACTGCCCCGTCTTCTCGGGCTTGGCGCCCTTGTCGGACGTGGGCTCGACGTAGAGGATCTTGGCCTTCATGTAGGCGCGGGCCTGGGCCGCGACCCAGACGACGGTCGCCGCGAGCAGGGTGAACGCGAACGCCTTGAAGTCGAACAGCGTGGTGTCCTTGAGCAAGGCGAGGAAGATGAAGAGCAGCAGCAGCTGGGCCGTGTAGAGCATCAGCCCCATGGCCTGGAACAGCTGCGGCAGCGACTTCGCCGTCCGCTGGAGCACCACGAGGCCCACCCCCATGAAGAGGACGACCACGAGCGTCCCGACGACGGCGCCGATCGCCCCCTTGCCACCGGCGACCACACCGCTGACGACGGTCGCGATCGCGCCGACGGCAAGGGTGGGTACGGCGGTCTGCAGGAGGGTGCGGACGTCATTGGACGGCATGGCGGCATCTCCGCTTGCTGGTGGGGGCAGTGGTGTCGTCATGGACGAGCGTAAGCCCGGTCCGAGGCGTGCTCTCGGGGTCCGAGGAACCGTCGCACTACGGTCCTTCGGCTCTGTCGCCGGGTCTCGTGAACGGTATCACAAACTATTTGATGAGGTCTTTACCCTGAGGTGTGCTGACTCTCACACATGAGAGTGACCCTGCGCGTGTGTGCAGGACGCCGGGATGGTTTGTCTGGTAATGGCCCGGTCCTACGTTTCCGTCAACCGCGCGTTCCGGCCTTCCGCCGGTCGGGGAGCTCGGGAAGGGCACTGAGGGCGGTCGCCCCGTTGACCCCCGCGGGAACGGGCACGCGCTCGTCGTCCTCGTCGCCGGACGGCGCCGGCGATCCGGCGACGGGCGCCGCCGGGCGCACCGCGCGGCGGCGGTAGCGCGGCGGGACGAACGACTCGGCCCAGCGCGGGGCGCGCGGGGTGAAGCGCGGCAGCAGCAGGAGCACCAGGCCGATGGCGCTCAGCGCGACGATCACCAGCACGATCCACATCGACGCCGAGTGCACGGAGTAGGCCAGCGTCCCGAAGGCGATCAGCGCCGACCAGAAGTACATGATCAGCACGGCCCGGCTGTGCGAGTGGCCGATCTCCAGCAGCCGGTGGTGCAGGTGCCCGCGGTCGGCCGCGAACGGCGACTGGCCGTTCCACGTGCGGCGCACGATCGCCAGCACCAGGTCCGCCACCGGGATGGCGATGATCGTCAGCGGCAGCAGCAGCGGGATGAAGACCGGCAGCGCGGCGTGCGTGGCCTCCCGGGTCGAACCCTCGAAGATCTTCAGGGCGTCCGGGTCGACCTGGCCGGTGATCGAGATGGCCGAGGCGGCCAGCACCAGGCCGATCAGCATGGAGCCGGAGTCGCCCATGAAGATGCGCGCCGGGTGCATGTTGTGCGGCAGGAAGCCCAGGCACATGCCCATCAGGATCACGGCGAACAGCGTCGCCGGGGCCGCGGCCTCGATCGTGAAGCCGTACCAGATCCGGTAGGCGTACAGGAAGAACGCGGCGGCGGCGATGCACACCATGCCGGCGGCCAGGCCGTCGAGACCGTCGACGAAGTTGACCGCGTTGATGGTGATGACGACCAGGGCGACCGTCAGGAGGGTGCCCTGCCACTGGGTGAGCGCGACCGTGCCGATGCCCGGGATCGGCAGCCACAGGATCGTCAGGCCCTGCATGACCATGACGCCCGCGGCGATCATCTGGCCACCGAGCTTGATCAGGGCGTCGATCTCGAACTTGTCGTCCAGGACGCCGATCAGCCAGATCAGGGCGGCCCCGGAGAGCAGCGCGCGCGGCTCGTTGGACAGCTCGAACACGCTGTTGAGGTTCGGCAGGTGGTCCGCGACGAGCAGTCCCGCGCACAGCCCGAAGAACATGGCGATGCCGCCGAGCCTCGGCGTCGGTTCTCGGTGCACGTCGCGGGCGCGGATCTCCGGCATCGCTCCGGCCGCGATGGCGAACTTCCGCACCGGACCGGTGAGCAGATAGGTCACCGCGGCCGTGACACAGAGCGTCAGCAGGTAATCACGCACGGGCTGCCCCACAGGAATCGCTGGCCATCTCAGCCCCACACCCTAGCTCCGCCGCCCCCATGGTTATGGACACACGGGTGTCGTGAACGGTTGCACGGGGGTCCTTCTACCCCCGATACGGTGGATATCGGTCGGCCAGTTCACGCACTTCGGAGCGGACCCTTCCGGCCGAGTCGGGGTCCTCGCGCAGGGCCGCCGCGAACAGCGCGGCGATCCGCTCCATGTCGGCCGCGCCCATCCCCTGCGTCGTCACGGCCGCCGTGCCGAACCGGATGCCGCGGCCGTCCCCGTACGGCAGGGCGCAGGTGTCCAGGACGATGCCCGCGGCCGCGAGCCGGGCCTTGGCAACCCGTCCGTCGCTGCCCAGGGGCGCCGGGTCGGCGGTGATCAGGTGGGTGTCGGTGCCGCCGGTGGTGATGGCGAAGCCCTCCTGGCCCAGGGCGTCGGCGAGCGCCCGCGCGTTGGCCACCACCCGATGGGTGTACGCGGTGAACGCCGGCGTCGCCGCCTCCCCGAAGGCCACCGCCTTGGCGGCGATCGTGTGCATCTGCGCGCCGCCCTGCGTGAACGGGAACACCGCCCGGTCGATGCGCTCGGCCAGCTCCGCGCCGCACAGGAGCAGCCCGCCGCGGGGGCCGCGCAGCACCTTGTGCGTGGTCGCGCAGACGACGTCCGCGTACGGGACCGGGTTGGGCGCCGCCCCGCCGGCCACCAGCCCCATGGGGTGGGCGGCGTCGGCGATGAGGCACGCCCCGACCTCGTCGGCGATCTCGCGGAATTCGGCGTAGTCGATGTGCCGGGGGTACGAGATCGAGCCGCACACGATCGCCTTCGGGCGGTGCTCGTGCGCGAGGACCCGGACCTGCTCGTAGTCGATGAGCCCCGACTCGGCGTCCACGCCGTAGGGGACGAAGTCGAACCAGCGGCCGGAGAAGTTCGCCGGCGACCCGTGCGTGAGGTGCCCCCCGTACGCCAGACCCATGGCCAGCACCGTGTCGCCCGGCCGCAGCAGCGCCGCGTAGGCGGCGAGGACGGCGGAGGAGCCGGAGTGGGCCTGGACGTTCGCGTGCTCGGCGCCGAACAGCTCGGTGGCCCGCCGGACGGCGATCCGCTCGGCGGCGTCCGCGTACTCGCAGCCACCGTGGTGGCGGGAGCCGGGGTAGCCCTCGGCGTACTTGTTGGCGAGCGGCGACCCGAGCGCGGCCAGCACCGCGGGCGAGACGAAGTTCTCGGCGGCGATCAGTTGCAGGCTGTCGGCCTGCCGCCGCCCCTCCCCCGCCAGCACGTCGGCGATCTCGGGGTCCTGCCGTCGCAGGACGTCGACGTCCGCCCCGTGCGCGTTCGTCTCGCGCACGTCGGCGGCAGCAGCGGTGACCGGCATCAGTGGCTCCAGGCGTGGGCGGGCCCCGTCACACCCAATGTAGGCCCGCCCCGCCCCCGCCGCCGGGCGGAAGCACCCGTCAGGGGCCGTGACGACCGCGTGGGCGCCCTGCCGGGGTGTGGGGGGCGATAAGCCTCAGCGCTTCGTGGGGACGCCCGTCAGGGCCGTGACGACCGGGTCCAGGGCCTGCCGGAGCCCATCCCCGACGCGCCCCTCGCACCCCTCGGCCCCGGGGGCCTCGCCGGCTTCGCGGCGCTGCGCCGTACTCCGTCCGGCGGGACCGGACGCCACCGGCCGGTGCCTCAGTGCTTCGTGGGGACGCCCGTCAGGGCCGTGACGACCGGGTCCAGGGCCTGCTGGATCTCCTCGCCGATGGAGCGGAAGAAGGTGATGGGGGCGCCGTACGGGTCGTTGACCTCGTCCGCCTCCGCGCTGGGGGCGAGGAGCCAGCCGCGCAGCGCCGCGGCGGCGCGGACCAGGGCACGGGCGCGCTCGACCATGCCGTCGTCGGCGGGGTCGGGCAGGGTGGCCGGATCTATGGCCCGTACCAGGCGGGTGAACTCCTTCAGGGTGAAGGTGCGCAGCCCCGCCGAGTGGCCCATCGAGATGACCTGGGCCCGGTGGTCGCGGGTCGCCGTCAGCACCAGGTCGGCGCGGATGACGTGCTCGTCGAGCAGTTCGCGCCCGACGAAGCCGCTCGCGTCCGCGCCGAAGTCGGCGAGGACGATCTCGGCGTTGGCCTCCATGGGGGCGCCCTCGTGGCCCCAGGTGCCGGCGCTCTCCACGATCAGGCCGCCGCCCAGCGGGTCGCCCAGCCGGTCGCACAGGGCATGGCGGGTCAGCCGCTCGGTGATCGGCGAGCGGCAGACGTTGCCGGTGCTGACGTGGAGGATGCGGAACGACGTATCCGTGCCTATGCCACGCCCCTCAGGGGCGGTCAATTGGCCACCTCGAGGTCGGGTACCACCTTGCGCAGCTCGTCGACGGAGAGGGCGCCCGCCCGCAGCAGGACCGGGACCTTGCCGGTGACGTCGACGATCGACGACGGGACGATGCCCGGCGTGGGGCCGCCGTCCAGGTAGACGGAGACGGAGTCGCCGAGCATGCCCTGCGCGGCGTCGCAGTCCTCCGGCGCCGGGTGGCCGGTCAGGTTGGCGGACGAGACGGCCATCGGGCCGACGTCGGTGAGCAGCTCGATGGCGACCGGGTGCAGCGGCATCCGGATCGCGACGGTGCCGCGGGTGTCGCCGAGGTCCCACTGGAGCGACGGCTGGTGCCGGGCGACGAGCGTCAGGGCGCCCGGCCAGAAGGCGTCGACGAGCTCCCAGGCCTGCTCGGAGAAGTCCGTGACGAGGCCGTGCAGGGTGTTCGGCGAGCCGATCAGGACCGGGGTGGGCATGTTGCGGCCGCGGCCCTTGGCGTCCAGCAGGTCCGCGACGGCCTCCGGGCTGAAGGCGTCCGCACCGATCCCGTACACGGTGTCGGTGGGCAGCACGACGAGCTCGCCGCGGCGGACGGCGGACGCGGCCTCGCGGAGGCCGGTCGTGCGGTCGGTCGCGTCGTTGCAGTCGTATCGCCGTGCCATCAGCGGGCCTCCTCGTACACGTGCTCTGTCATGGCGTCGCCTTGCGCGCGGTGGCGAAGCGCGGGCGGTTGTTCAGGTCGGGGTGGTCGGCGGCATCCGTCCAGCCGGCCTCCTCGTTGAAGATCCACGGCACCTGGCCGCCCTGGGTGTCGGCGTGCTCGACGACGACGAGGCCGCCGGGGCGCAGCAGCCGGTGGGCGGTGCGTTCGATGCCGCGGATGGTGTCGAGGCCGTCCTCGCCGGAGAAGAGCGCCATCTCCGGGTCGTGGTCGCGGGCCTCGGGCGCGACGTACTCCCACTCGGTGAGCGGGATGTACGGGGGGTTGGAGATGACCAGGTCGACCTGGCCGTCGAGCTCCGGGAGGGCCGTCAGGGCGTCGCCCTGGTGGACGGTGACCCTGGACCCCTCGGCGTTCTTGCGCGTCCACACCAGGGCGTCCTCGGACAGCTCCACGGCGTGCACACGGGAGCGCGGGACCTCCTGGGCCATGGCGAGCGCGATGGCGCCGGAGCCGGAGCACAGGTCGACGATGAGCGGCTCGACGACGTCCATCGCCCGTACGGCGTCTATGGCCCACCCGACGACCGACTCGGTCTCGGGGCGCGGCACGAAGACGCCGGGCCCGACCTGGAGCTCCAGGTACCGGAAGAACGCGCGGCCGGTGATGTGCTGGAGCGGTTCGCGGGCCTCGCGGCGGGCGATCGCCTCCCAGTACCGGGCGTCGAAGTCGGCGTCCTTGACGTTGTGCAGCTCTCCCCGCTTGACGCCGTGCACGAACGCGGCGAGCTCCTCCGCGTCGAAGCGCGGGGAGGGCACGCCGGCGTCGGCCAGCCGCTGGGTGGCCTGGGCCACCTCGGCAAGCAGCACACTGCGGGGGCTTGGGGGTCGCCCCCCAAAATGTTGCTGCACGCTGGTCCTCCGGGCTGCGGGGTCGGTCACGGGGTGGGGGTCGCCGGTGTCACTGGGCGGCGGCGAGCTTCGCGGCGGAGTCGGCGTCGACACACGCCTGGATCACCGCGTCGAGCTCTCCGTCGAGCACCTGGTCCAAGTTGTACGCCTTGAAGCCGACCCGGTGGTCCGAGATCCGGTTTTCCGGGAAGTTGTACGTCCGGATCTTCTCGGACCGGTCGACGGTGCGCACCTGGCTGCGGCGCGCGTCGGCGGCGTTCTTCTCGGCCTCCTCCTGCGCGGCGGCGAGGAGCCGGGAGCGCAGGATGCGCATGGCCTGCTCCTTGTTCTGGAGCTGGCTCTTCTCGTTCTGGCAGGAGGCGACGATGCCGGTCGGCAGGTGGGTGATGCGGACGGCGGAGTCGGTGGTGTTGACGGACTGGCCGCCGGGGCCGGAGGACCGGTACACGTCGATGCGCAGGTCGTTGGCGTGGATCTCGACGTCGATCTCCTCGGCCTCGGGCGTCACGAGGACACCGGCGGCGGAGGTGTGGATGCGGCCCTGCGACTCGGTGGCGGGCACGCGCTGCACGCGGTGCACCCCGCCCTCGTACTTCAGCCGTGCCCAGACGCCCTGGCCGGGCTCGGTGGCGCCGTTGCCGCCCTTGGTCTTCACGGCGACCTGGACGTCCTTGTAGCCGCCCAGCTCGGACTCGGTGGCGTCGATGATCTCGGTCTTCCAGCCGACGCGCTCGGCGTACCGCAGGTACATGCGCAGCAGGTCGCCGGCGAACAGGGCGGACTCGTCGCCGCCCGCGCCCGCCTTGATCTCCAGGATGACGTCCTTGTCGTCGCTGGGGTCGCGCGGGACGAGCAGCAGCCGCAGCTTGTCGGTCAGCTCCTCGCGCTGCTTCTCCAGCTCCTTGACCTCGGCGGCGAAGTCGGGGTCGACCTGCGCGTACTCGCGGGCGGTCTCGATGTCCTCGCCGGTCTGCTTCCAGGAGCGGTACGTGCCGACGATCGGGGTCAGCTCGGCGTAGCGCTTGTTGAGCTTGCGGGCGTTGGCCTGGTCGGCGTGGACCGAAGGGTCGGCAAGCTTCTTCTCGAGATCGGCGTGCTCGCCGATCAGTTCCTCGACCGCCTCGAACATCGGGGGCTCCTGGTTTCGCGGATGTGGCTGCTGTGGAAGACGGCAAAGCGCCGGTCCCGGCCACCCCGACACGCGGGGCGGCCGGAGACCGGCGCGGTGGCTCGCTACTTGGAGGAGCCGGCAGCCTTCTTGCCGAAGCGGGCCTCGAAGCGGGCCACGCGGCCACCGGTGTCGAGGATCTTCTGCTTGCCCGTGTAGAACGGGTGGCACTCGGAGCAGACCTCGGCGCGGATGTTGCCGCTCTGGATGGTGCTACGGGTGGTGAACGAGGCGCCACAGGTGCAGCTGACCTGCGTCTCGACGTACTCGGGGTGGATCTCGCGCTTCAAGGTGTCTCCTAGTTTCGGGAGGGCGCCGGGTCGCCCGCGCGGGCTGCGCGTGCGTGAACCGGGGCCGACGTACCAGTCTGCCAGGACCGGCCGTATCTCCCAAAACCGGGGGGTGGCCGGATCTATTCCGGGCCCCCGGGGGGGCTACTTCACGACGCCGTCGGCCTGTCCCTTGGCGGTGTCCTTCGTGGCGGAGGCGGGGATCGGCCGGTCCGCCTTCAGGGCGGCCCACACCTGGCGGGACTGGGCCTGAAGGGGTATGACGCGGTTGAGGTCGGCCGGGTCGTACCGCACCGGCAGCGTGATCATGTCGACGTCGTTCGCGCCGAGCTGCTTCAGGCCGCCCGCGAAGTCCGCCAGCTCCTTGACCGAGTCCAGCTCGGAGTCGGGCTTGATAGCCCTGGTGGCGGTGTCCGCGAGGTCCCAGAGCTTCTTGGGGCTGGTGAAGACGCCGACGCTCTTGGCCTGCTCGATGAAGGCCTTCATGAACGCCTGCTGGAGCTGGATCCGGCCGAGGTCGCTGCCGTCGCCGACGCCCTTGCGGGTGCGGACGAGGCCCAGGGCCTGCTCGCCGGTGAGCGTGTGCGGGCCGGCGGCCAGGTCGAGGTGGCTGCTGCTGTCCTTGATCGGCTCGGTGGTGGTGATCTCCACGCCGCCCAGCTCGTCGATGAGCTTCTTGAAGCCGGTGAAGTCGACCTCGATGTAGTGGTCCATGCGGATGCCGGACATCGTCTCGACGGTCTTGACCGCGCAGGCCGGGCCGCCGACCTCGTACGCCGTGTTGAACATGGCCTTGCGCTGCCCGGGGGCGGCCTTGCCGGTCCGGTCGGTGCAGTCGGGGCGCTCGACGATCGTGTCGCGGGGTACGGAGACGACGGCGGCCTTCTTGTGGCCCTCGTACACGTGCAGGATCATCGCCGTGTCGGAGCGGGCGGCGCCCTCGTCCCTGCCGTACTCGCCGTTGGCGCCGGCCCGGGTGTCGGAGCCCAGCACCAGGATGTCCAGGGAGCCGTTGTCGACGTTCTGCGGACGGTCGTCGTCCCGCAGCTGGGCGTTGATGTCGACGCTCTCGATGTTGCCGTTGAGCGTGAAGTACACGTATCCGAGGCCGCACCCGCCGACCATCACCAGTCCGGCGGCGGACCACGCGGCGACGGTGAGCGCCCTGCGGCTCTTCCCGGGATGCCTGCGACGGCGTCCCGTGGCGCGTATTCGGCTGCTGCTGCCCTGCTCGGCCATGTTCTCCTCAGTCCTCGCTGGTTCCGCTACCCCCAGCTGTGGTGATCAGGCACCGTGTGGCCTGTCAGACGGGGAAGCGGCCCAAAGGGTTGCACGGCGGGCCGAGGACTCCCGGAGAACGCGCTGTGCCCACCGCGCCGGGGCGCGATGGGCACAGATCGTGGTTCACCTGCGGTTTCCGGAGGGCCGGGGGCCCGGGGCGGCTCGTGGACGAGCCGTCCCGGACGTGGCGAACGTCGCACGTTCCCCGGCTGCCGGGAGGGTCGGTCAGCCGAACAGGTTGTAGGCCTGCCAGCCGGTGCCGAACGCCACCCGGGTGTTGAAGCCGCCGTTGCCCTTGCCCGGGTACAGCCAGAGCTTGCCGGTGGTGTCGCGGGCCAGGACGTCGGCGACGCCGTCGCTGTTGACGTCACCGGTGGTGGCGAGGGCGTTCATCGAGCCGAAGGCGGCGACCAGGACGGGCGCGGACCACGGCTTGGTGGCGACGCCGGTGCCCTTGTACAGGTAGGTCTTGCCGTCCGTGGCGCGGGCGAAGATGTCGGCCTTGCCGTCGTTGGTGAAGTCACCGTGACCGCGGACCATCGTGTACGAACCCCAGCCGGTGCCGACGGTGACGGGGGCGTTGAAGCCGCCGTTGCCGCGGCCCGGGTAGACGCGCATGGTGCCGGCCGAGTCGACCGTGACCAGGTCGGGCAGCTCGTCACCGGTGACGTCGCCGGGGGCGACGATCGCCTTGTGCTTGCCCCAGCCCGTGGCGACGAGCTTGGACTGCCACTCGCCGAGCGCCGGGACCCAGTGGTCCCAGTAGACGCTGCCGTTGTAGCGCGTCAGCATGTCCTCGTTGTCGTCGCGGTCGAGGTCCGTCTGCAGCGCCAGGGTGTAGCCGCCGAAGTACCCCATGTTGTAGGTACGGCTCAGCGAGCTGATCTTCGAGTTCCAGCCGAACAGCGTGGAGTCGGAGGTGCGGCGGGTCAGCAGGTCGGCCGCGTGGTCGTTGTTCCAGTTGGCGTCGTCGACGCGGGACTGGAGCGAGGCGGAGTACGTGGAGACCTTCGCGTACACGCCGTACTTGCCGGCGGCGGAGCAGTTCTCGTCGCCCCAGGAGACGATGCCGACGAGCCGGCCGCTCACGACCAGCGGGCCGCCGGAGTCACCGTTGCAGGTGGTCTCGCTGGTCTCGTCGCTGCCGGTCGGCGCCGCGCCCGCGCAGAGCATGTGGCCCTTGATGAAGCCGTCCGGGTAGGCGGCGCCGCACGCGGTGTCCGAGACGATGTCGGCGTCGGCCACCTTCAGCGTGGGCGAGCCGCTGTTGGGCTCGGTGGAGCTGGTGCGGCCCCAGCCGTACACCTTGCCGTCCAGGCCCGCCTGGTACAGCGCGCCGTCCGTCGGCTGCGCGAGCGGCAGCGGCTTGGCGGTGGTGGGCGAGGTGAGGGTGAGGACGGCGACGTCCCCGTCGAGCGTGTACGGGCTGTACGAGGGGTGGTTCCACTGGCGGTAGGCGCCGAACACGGTGCCGCCGTGGAAGTCCCAGCTGCCGTCCGCGTTCTCGGTGGGCACCTTGTCGGTGCCGGTGATGACCGCACCGTCCTCGTACCACTTGATGCCCTTGACGCAGTGCGCCGCGGTGGCGACCTTCGTCGGGGCGATGACCACGCCGCCGCAGAAGTAGCCCGCGCCGGTGCTGTCGCTGAAGTGGAGCTGCGCCATCCAGGGCGCGGTGGAGATGGTGGTCGTCGAGCCGCCGATGATGCGCGCGCTCGGGGCGCTGCCGGTGCTGTCGGCCGCCGCGGCGTCGGGCTGCTTGACCAGGGAACGCTCGCTGGTCGCGTCGCCCTTCATCGCCTTGATGGTGCGCTGGCGGAGCTCCTGCTTGGAGGGCTCGGCGGGCTTCTGCGTGTCCATGCTGATCCGCGGCGCCTCGCCGGCCTCCGCGGAGTCCGAGCCGGTGACCGCGATGCCCGCTCCCACCAGGGCGACGACTGCGGCAGCGGCCGGCAGCGCCAGTGTCATACGGCGCCGGTGACGGCCGCCGCGCGTGCGTATCTGCACTAGGTAAACCCCTTGGGTCGACCCGGCGCAGCGCGACCGCCGCGCCGGAAGAAATCCATGACGGTGGCGGGCTCTGCCGGCACACGGGCAGCGAGCCGGAAAACCCCCCTGGCCTCGGCTCTTGCTGCGCGGTGGAATCCCCCCACGTCGATGCGAGGATGCTACGCCTGTCAAGTGCTGGTTGACCAGCGGCGGGTGAGAAATTCGTGAAAGCGAGACCGCCCCGTCACCGAAGTGACGGGGCGGTCCGTTATGTCCTGCTGATACGGCGTCAGTCGCCGCCGTTGCCGGACGGGGTCGTCTTCTGGATCTGGAGCAGGAACTCGGCGTTCGACTTCGTCTGCTTCATCTTGTCGAGCAGCAGCTCGATCGCCTGCTGCTGGTCGAGCGCGTGCAGCACCCGGCGCAGCTTCCAGACGATGGCGAGCTCGTCGCTGCCCAGCAGGATCTCCTCCTTGCGGGTGCCGGACGCGTCGACGTCCACCGCCGGGAAGATGCGCTTGTCGGCGAGCTTCCGGTCGAGCTTGAGCTCCATGTTGCCGGTGCCCTTGAACTCCTCGAAGATCACCTCGTCCATGCGCGAGCCGGTGTCGACCAGCGCGGTGGCCAGGATGGTCAGCGAGCCGCCGTCCTCGATGTTGCGCGCGGCACCGAAGAAGCGCTTCGGCGGGTAGAGCGCGGTCGAGTCGACACCACCGGACAGGATGCGGCCGGAGGCGGGCGCCGCGAGGTTGTACGCGCGGCCCAGGCGGGTGATGGAGTCCAGCAGGACGACCACGTCGTGACCCAGCTCGACGAGGCGCTTGGCGCGCTCGATGGCCAGCTCGGCGACGGTGGTGTGGTCCTCGGCGGGACGGTCGAAGGTCGAGGAGATGACCTCGCCCTTGACCGACCGCTGCATGTCGGTGACCTCTTCCGGACGCTCGTCGACGAGGACGACCATCAGGTGGCACTCGGGGTTGTTCGTGGTGATCGCGTTGGCGACCGCCTGCATGATCATGGTCTTGCCGGTCTTCGGCGGGGCCACGATCAGGCCGCGCTGGCCCTTGCCGATCGGCGACACGAGGTCGATGATCCGCGTGGTCAGCACACCCGGGTCGGTCTCCAGACGGAGGCGGTCCTGCGGGTAGAGCGGGGTCAGCTTGTTGAACTCGGGACGGCCCCGGCCGGAGTCGGCGGCCATGCCGTTGGCCGAGTCCAGACGGACCAGCGCGTTGAACTTCTCGCGGCGCTCGCCCTCCTTAGGCTGGCGCACGGCACCGGTGATGTGGTCGCCCTTGCGCAGGCCGTTCTTGCGGACCTGGGCGAGGGAGACGTACACGTCGTTCGGGCCCGGCAGGTAGCCGGAGGTCCGGATGAACGCGTAGTTGTCGAGGATGTCCAGGATGCCCGCGACGGGGATCAGGACGTCGTCCTCGGAGACCTGCGGCTCACCGGTCGCGAACTCGTCGCGGCCACGACGGCCGCGGCGGTCGCGGTACCGGCCGCGGCGCCCGCGGCGGCCGCCCTCGTCGTCGAAGTCGTCCTGCGGGCCGGCCTGGCCGCCCTGCTGGCCGCCCTGGCGCTGCTGGCGCTGGCCGCCCTGCTGGTCGTCGCCCTTGCCGCCGCGGTCGCGCTGACGGTCGCGCTGACGGTCCCGGCGCTCACCACGGTCACCGCGGTCGCCACGGTCACCGCGGTCGCGCTGGCGGTCGCGGCGGCTGCCCTCGGCGGTGTCGGCGGACGCCTCGGCCTTGGCCTCGGACTGCCCGTCGGCCTTGGTGTCGGTCCTGGCCTCCGTGCGGACGTCCGTGCGCACCTCGGTGCGGACGTCGCCCTCGGGGCTGCCGGCGGGTGCGGTGGCGCGGCGGCGGCGGCGCTCGCCGACGGGCTGGTCGTCGCTGGCGGGCTGACCGGGGATCTCGATCTGCTGCTGCGCCACGACCTTGTCCGCCTTCCCGGCGGACGTCTCGACGGCCTTGTCGGCCGCGACGGCGGTCTTGTCGACGGCCTTGGCGGCGTCGTCGCCCGTACGGGCCTTGGAGGTGGCGCGGCGCTTCGGCTTCGTCTCGGCGGCACCGGCCGCGTCGGCGGTCTTCGGCGCGGAGGCGCCGCCTCCGGCCTGCGCCTCCTTGATGACCTCGATCAGCTGGCTCTTGCGCATGCGCGCGGTGCCCCTGATGCCGAGGCCTGACGCGACCTGCTGCAGCTCGGCCAGGACCATGCCCTCGAGGCCGGTGCCGGAGCGGCGGCGCCGTGACGTGGTGCCAGTGGCAGCACCTGCGGCGGGCGCGGTGGTGTCGACACTGTTGTCGGCAGTCACGCCCATCAGATCGGTGGTGTCGCTCACGAAGGGTCCTTCCCTGGAGCGGACGTCGGCCTTCTGGCTCGGCGACCGGTTGTGCTGTCCGACGGCGGTCCTTGATCGGTGGACCGAGTCGGGGCGGTGGTCCCGCCGGGTACGGCGGAGAAGAAAAGACGTGCTGGGTTCCGGCCCGAGGCCCCCTGCTCGGCCCGCTCCTGGGAAAAGCGAGGGGTGTCGCGCGCCGGTTCCGGAGCGTGCTCGAAACTGCTCAGGCAGGCTGCTCAGGCAGTGGAGGAGGCTCCCGGAAGAATGGTGGTCCCGGATGGGGACACTCAGCACCGCGCCACAAAGACGTCGGGTGCAGATTCGAGGTTAACACTACCGGCTCCAACAAACATTCCCCCTCTCCAACACCGGCAACCGTGCACTACGGGGCGAGCGGCAGGACGCTCGCGCCCGGGACGTCGAGGGCCAGCCTGTTGGCCGCCCAGCCCTCGCCCGCCAGCCGCGCGACCTTCTCCGCCGTGCCGTCCTCGGCCAGCGCGAGCACCGTGGGGCCCGCACCGGAGATGACCGCGGGGACGCCGTCCGCACGCAGTCGGTTCACAAGATCGATGCTCTGCGGCATCGCGGGGGCCCGGTACTCCTGGTGCAGCCGGTCCTCCGTGGCGGCGAGCAGCAGCTCGGGGCGCCTGGTCAGGGCCTCGACGAGCAGCGCGGCGCGGCCGGCGTTGACCGCGGCGTCGACGTGGGGGACGGTGCGCGGCAGCAGGCCGCGGGCGGTTTCGGTGAGGACCGGCTTACCGGGGACGAAAACCACCGGAACGATGGAATCGGCGGGGTCCATCCTGATCGCCCGGGCGGCGCCGCCCTCGGTCCAGGCGAGGGTGAAGCCGCCGAGCAGGCAGGCGGCGACGTTGTCCGGGTGGCCCTCGATCTCGGTGGCCAGCTCCAGCAGCGCGGCGTCGTCGAGCCGGGCGTCGCCGCCTATGGTCACCGCGCGGGCGGCGACGATGCCGGCGCAGATGGCGGCCGAGGAGGAGCCCAGGCCCCGCCCGTGCGGGATGCGGTTGGCGCAGACGACCTCCAGGCCGCGCGGCTGTCCGCCGAGCAGGTCGAAGGCGGTGCGCAGGGAGCGTACGAGCAGATGGCTCTCGTCGCGCGGGAGGTTGTCGGCGCCCTCTCCGGCGATGTCGATGTGCAGCCCGGAGTCGGCGACCCGGACGACCACGTCGTCGTACAGCCCCAGCGACAGGCCGAAGGCGTCGAAGCCCGGGCCGAGGTTGGCGCTGGTGGCGGGAACGCGCACCCGGACGGCGGCGGCGCGGAACGCTGGACCGGCCATCGCTCGCTGACTCTCCTTGGATCTGACGACGTGATTGTCGAGGGTTTTCGGGGTGTTCGAGGGGGTTCTGAGGGCGTTCGTGGGGGTCGGGGTTCTACGAGGGGTACGGAGACCCGGGGCCGCAGCGGCGTCAACGGCAACAGCACCGCGGCATATGCGGCGGGGCGGGTTCGGTACAGCCTATCGAAGGAAGGTTCTGTGGCGACATAGGGCGCACAGGAGGCGCACGATGCGTGTCGCGAGCCCGCCCGTGCTTCCGCGTACGGCGCTGTGCGGGTTGCGGTTTTCGGCCAGACTTCGCGGGTGCGGGGGCGGCCGGCGCCCGGTCGGGAGCGGCCCGGGCCCGAGGGGGCGCCGGGCCGGTCCCGACCGTCGCTCAGACCAGTCCGAGCCGCTCGGCGGCGGTGGCCGCGTCGACCGGCACGGTGACCGGCTGGGGCGCTCCGGCGACCGCCCAGTCCGGGTCCTTCAGACCGTTTCCGGTCACGGTGCACACGATCGTCTGCCCCGGGTCCACCTTGCCCTGCTCGGCCGCCTTCAGCAGGCCGGCCACGGACGCCGCGGAGGCGGGCTCCACGAAGACGCCCTCCTGCGAGGCCAACAGGCGGTAGGCGCGCAGGATCTCACGGTCCGTCACCTCGTCGATGAACCCGCCCGACTCGTCCCGCGCGGCCAGGGCGTAGTTCCAGGAGGCCGGGTTGCCGATGCGGATCGCGGTGGCGATGGTCGACGGGTCCTTGACGACCTCGCCGCGCACGATCGGCGCGGAGCCGGAGGCCTGGAAGCCCCACATGCGGGGGGTGCGGGTGGCGACCTTGTCCGCGGCGTACTCGGTGTAGCCCTTCCAGTACGCGGTGATGTTGCCGGCGTTGCCGACGGGCAGGACGTGGATGTCCGGGGCGTCGCCCAGCATGTCCACGATCTCGAACGCGGCGGTCTTCTGGCCCTCGATACGGACCGGGTTGACCGAATTGACCAGCGCCACCGGGTAGTTGTCGGACAGCGCGCGGGCCAGCGTCAGGCAGTCGTCGAAGTTGCCGTCCACCTGGAGGATCTTGGCGCCGTGGACCAGCGCCTGGCCCATCTTGCCGAGCGCGATCTTGCCCTGCGGGACGAGGACGGCGGAGACCATGCCGGCCCGGACGGCGTACGCGGCCGCCGACGCGGACGTGTTGCCGGTGGAGGCGCAGATGACGGCCTGCGCGCCCTCCTCCTTGGCCCGCGTGATGGCCATCGTCATGCCGCGGTCCTTGAAGGAGCCGGTCGGGTTGGCACCCTCGACCTTCAGGTGGACCTCACACCCCGTGCGCTCGGAGAGCACCTGCGCGGGCACGAGCGGCGTACCACCCTCACGGAGCGTGACGACCGGGGTCGTGTCGGTGACCGGCAGCCGGTCGCGGTACTCCTCGATGATTCCGCGCCACTGGTGAGTCATTGCTGGTTACTCTCCTTCGACCCGCATGATGCTGGCGACACCGCGCACGGTGTCGAGCTTCCGCAGCGCCTCGACGGTCCCGGACAGGGCGGCGTCGGGCGCGCGGTGGGTGACGACGACGAGGGACGCCTCGCCGTCCTTGCCCTGCTGGCGCACCGTATCGATGGATACGCCGTGCTCGGCGAAGACCGTCGCCACCTGGGCGAGGACGCCCGGCTTGTCGGCCACGTCGAGACTGATGTGGTACCGCGTCACCACGTCGCCCATGGGGCTGACGGGGAGCTGGGTGTACGCGGACTCGCCGGGACCCGTCGCGTCGTTGAGGCGGTTGCGGCAGACGGCGACGAGGTCGCCGAGGACGGCGGACGCGGTCGGCGAACCGCCGGCACCGGGTCCGTAGAACATGAGCTGCCCGGCCGCGTCGGCCTCGACGAACACGGCGTTGTACGCGCCGCGCACCGAGGCGAGCGGGTGGCTCAGCGGGATCATCGCGGGGTGCACGCGCGCGGTGACGGACCCGCCGTCGGCGGCCCGCTCGCAGATGGCGAGCAGCTTGATGGTGCAGCCCATCCGCTTGGCGGAGGCGAAGTCGGCGGCGGTCACCTCGGTCATGCCCTCGCGGTACACGTCGTCGAGGCGCACGCGCGTGTGGAAGGCGATGCCGGCGAGGATCGCGGCCTTGGCGGCGGCGTCGAAGCCCTCGACGTCGGCGGTCGGGTCGGCCTCCGCGTACCCGAGGGCGGTGGCCTCGTCGAGCGCCTCGGAGTACCCGGCGCCCGAGGTGTCCATCTTGTCGAGGATGAAGTTGGTGGTGCCGTTGACGATGCCCAGCACCCGGTTGACCTTGTCACCGGCGAGGGACTCGCGCAGCGGGCGGATCAGCGGGATGGCGCCGGCGACGGCGGCCTCGTAGTACAGGTCCCGGCCGTGCTGCTCGGCCGCGGCGTACAGGCTCTGGCCCTCCTGGGCGAGGAGCGCCTTGTTCGCCGACACCACGGAGGCGCCGTGCTCGAAGGCGGTGGTGATGAGCGTGCGGGCGGGCTCGATGCCGCCGATGACCTCGACGACCACGTCGATGTCCCCGCGTTTGACCAGGGCGGTCGCGTCGGTGGTGATCAGCTCCGGCGGGATGCCGGCCCGCACCTTGGAGGGCCGGCGGACGGCGACACCGGCGAGCTCGACCGGCGCGCCGATGCGCGCGGCGAGGTCGTCGGCGTGCGTCGTCATGATGCGCGCCACCTCTGAGCCGACCACTCCACAGCCCAGCAGCGCCACCTTCAGCGGACGCGTACGCATCATCCGACCTCACTTCTCATACTTCTACGGTGTGGACCAGTCTCACTCACCGGACGGAAGTTTCTCCCTTCCGTCCGGATTATGAGATATCTATTTCATCAGCCGACATCGAGACGCAGAAGATCTTCCTCTGTCTCGCGCCGGACGATCACGCGCGCCTCGCCGTCGCGGACGGCGACGACGGGCGGGCGGAGTGCGTGGTTGTAGTTGCTGGCCATGGAGCGGCAGTACGCGCCGGTGGCCGGCACGGCGATGAGGTCGCCGGGCGCCACGTCGGCGGGCAGGAACGCGTCCTTGACCACGATGTCGCCGCTCTCGCAGTGCTTGCCGACGACCCGGCTGAGCATCGGCTCCGCGTCGCTCGTCCGCGAGACCAGCGCGACGCTGTACTCGGCGTCGTACAGGGCGGTGCGGATGTTGTCCGACATGCCGCCGTCGACGCTCACGTACGTCCGCAGCCCCGCGAGCGGCTTGACGGTGCCGACCTCGTACAGCGTGAACGCGGTGGGGCCGACGATCGCCCGCCCCGGCTCGACGGAGATGCGCGGCGTGCGCAGCCCCGCGGCCTCGCACTCGCGCGTCACGATGTCGCTGAGCGCCTTGGCGATCTCGTGCGGCTCGCGCGGGTCGTCGTCCGAGGTGTACGCGATGCCGAGGCCGCCGCCGAGGTCGATCTCCGGCAGCTCGACGCCGTGCTCGTCGCGGACCTGCTTGAGCAGCCCCACCACCCGGTGGGCGGCCACCTCGAACCCGGAGGTGTCGAAGATCTGCGAACCGATGTGGGAGTGGATGCCGATGAGCTCCAGCCCGTCCAGGCGCAGCGCCCGCCGTACGGCCTCGGCGGCCTCGCCGCCGGCCAGCGCGATGCCGAACTTCTGGTCCTCGTGGGCGGTGGCGATGAACTCGTGCGTGTGGGCCTCGACGCCCACCGTCACCCGGATCTGCACCTTCTGCCGCTTGCCCAGCGACTGGGCGACGTGCGCGACGCGCACGATCTCCTGGAACGAGTCGAGCACGATCCGCCCGACGCCGGACTGCACCGCCCGCTCGATCTCGTGGGTGCTCTTGTTGTTGCCGTGGAAGGCGATCCGCTCGGGCGGCATCCCGGCCTCGAGCGCGGTCGTCAGCTCACCGCCCGAGCAGACGTCGAGGTTGAGCCCCTCCTCCTTCAGCCACCGCACGACGGCACGGGACAGGAAGGCCTTGCCGGCGTAGAACACGTCCGCGTCCCTGCCGAACGCCTCGGCCCAGGCACGGCAGCGGGCGCGGAAGTCGGCCTCGTCGAGGAAGTACGCGGGGGTGCCGAACTCCTCGGCGAGGGTGGTGACGGGGATCCCGCCGACGGTGACGACCCCGTCCGCGTCGCGGGCGACGGTCCGGGACCAGACCTTCTCGTCGAGCCGGTTGAGGTCGGCGGGCGGGCCGGAGTAGTGGCCCTCGGGCAGGACGTCGGCGTGGCGGGGCCCTGCGGGGTGTGCGGAACGGCTCATTTCTCTCTCACAGGTAGTCAGGGGCGCTGATGCCGAGCAGGGCCAGGCCGCCGGCCAGCACCGTCCCGGCGGCTTCGGCGAGGGCGAGCCGGGAGCGGTGGGCGGCCGAGGGTTTCTCGTCGCCGAGGGGGAGCACGGTGTGCTGGAACCCCAGGAACGCGTCGGCGGTGGCCTCCAGGTGCCGGGCGACCCGGTCGGGGGCGCGGTGGCGGGCGGCGGCCTCGAGGACGGCGGGGTGATCGCCGAGGGCGGCGAGGAGGCGCGGCGCGGCGACGTCCTCCTCGCACGCGGGGGTGATGCCGAGCTGGGCTCCGTTGCGGAGCAGGGCGCGCGCCCGGGAGTGGGCGTACCGCACGGTGAACAGCGGGTTGGCCTCGCTCTGGACGAGCAGCCCGTCCGGCACGAGGGCCCGGTCGTGCGCGGCGGGCCGCAGCAGCGCCCAGCGGGCGGCGTCGGGGCCGAGGGCGGCGACGTCGTGGGCGGCGGGGAGGGGGCGGAGGGTGACGGTCTCGGGGCGGGTGGCGTGGGGGTGGCCGTCGTGGCGTTCGTCGTGGCGCGGGCGGGCGTCGTGGCGGGGGTCGTCGTGGCGCGGGCGGGCGTCGTGGCGGGGGTCGTCGTGCCGCTCGTCGTGGACGTGGGCGCCCTGCGCGAGGAGGAGGGCGCGTACCGCCTCGGCCAGCACGGTGGCCCGTACGTCGCCGGGGTGCACCAGCCGGTAGGCGCGGCCCCGCAGGGCGTCGCCGTGGCCGTACCGCTCCTTCTTGTCGAGGACGTCGCGCACCAGGGCGTGCCGGCTCCGGTCGGCCAGCGTGATGTTGAGGAACCCCGGCCCGGTGATCTCGACGTGCTCGATGCCCTCGGCCTCCGCGATCCTGGGCCGCAGCACCTGGGCGACGCCCAGCGGGGCCATCCCGGCCTCGCGGGCCAGCTGGAGGGCGGCGTTGGTGGCCCAGTCCCCGCTGCCGCCGGGCCGCGGGCGCTCGATCCCGACCCGCTCGGGGACCCGGGTGCCCGCCCGCAGCGCGCCTTCACCGACCGCGCGGCGCACGGCGTGCAGCACGGTGAGGGAGAGGTCCGCGGGGGTCACGGGACAAGCGTATGGGAGGACCCCCTCCGGGAAGGAACCGGTTTCGCCATCCGGTCACCCGCCACCCGGCCGGCCGGTCAGCTCCAGGCGCTCCCGGCATGCCCGGCGCCGCTCCGCCCGTCGACGGGCGGCGGAGTCTCCCGGTGCATGAGCTGCCGCACCAGCCGCACGAGCTCGGCCGGCTCGAAGGGCTTCGCCAGGAACGCGTCCACCCCGGCGGCGAGCCCGCTCTCCACCTCGTACTGCGTGCACGCGCTGACGATCGCCACGGGCAGGTGTCTGGTCCGCGGATCCTCCCGCAGCCGCTCGGCGGTCCGCAGACCGTCCAGGCGGGGCATGACGACGTCGAGGGTCACCACGTCGGGCCGGACGTCATGGATCACGTCCAGGCACTCGGCACCATCGGCCGCGGTCACGACCTCGAAGCCCTCCAGCTCGAGGTTGACCCTGATCAGCTGCCGGATGACCCTGTTGTCGTCCACGACGAGCACCCGGCCGGACACGCCTGACACAACTCGAGAGTAGGTCGAGCCGCTGCCCTGCGTCCGGGTTTTCCCCACTTCCGCCCCACACGGGCGACCCGACCCTCCCGGCCACCCCTAAATACCTGTTCACAGGCACCGCCCCGGAGCTGGTAGTGTTCTACCCGTCGCCGCGAGCAACACCACCGCGACGGACACGCCCCCGTAGCTCAGGGGATAGAGCAACGGCCTCCGGAGCCGTGTGCGCAGGTTCGAATCCTGCCGGGGGCACCCTGTATGAGGTGCCCAAAGACCCCGTCACCAGCGGAAACGCTGCGAGCGGGGTCTTCGCGTATACGCAGCCACATGCCGCCCGGAGCGACCGTATGTCGAGGTCTGTGGACGAGGCGTGGACGGGATCTTGGAACGTAAGCGCAGGTCATGCCCGGCTCCCCAAGGCCCCGGACAGGTCCAGGGGCCTTGGGGTTACCGCCTTGAGCGCGTCACTCTCACCAACAGAGCCTCGACGGGGAAGGGGAAGTCCCTCAGCCGGTGGCTTTGGCGATGATGCGGTCCATCTCCTCCCGGCCGAAGGCTCGCAGGGTCGTGCTACGGACGTTGCCCAACGCGCCGACCTGTAGGAGCACCGCGGTGGCAGTCTCGTCGTCGGGCGCCTCCACGACAGCCACGATGTCGTACGGGCCGACGGTCCAGAAGAGGTTCAGGACCTTCACCCCGAGCTTCTGAGCCGCTGCCGTGAAGGCTTCGGCGCGTTGCGGGGTGTCCTTGTAGCCGCGAACTCCCTGGTCGGTCCAGTTCAGCAGCGCAACAAACGTCGGCATGATCCTCTACCCCTGTAAGTAGACGCAACTAGTCGTGGTCAACTCTGGGCATCATGCGCGTAATGCGCATGAGAGGCGCCTCTGAACGAGTGATGGAAGCCGGCCTTACTTCATGGCCCGGCCCGACATACACCCCGGAGCCACCGGCGCGGAATTCCTGAGGACAGGAACGCCCCTCTCGGCCAAGGCATGCCGATGCCCCGGAACAAGTCCGGGGGCATCGGGACTACCGTCGTCTGCGATCACTCGTACTCGCGCAACAGATCCTCAATACGCCGGTTGGCGACGTCTTGCCGTCCGTCGAGGCACTTGGCGTAGCGGGTCAGCAAACCTCCACGCTGTTGCCGGCGCGCTCGGCCACCTCGGTGGGGTCGACACCCGCATTCAGCCACGTCGACAGCGCCGAGTGCCGAAGGTCGTACGGCCGACTCGCGAGCGGCGAGGCCGCGACGGCCGGCGGAAGCGCGAGGAGCCGAGCTTCCTGCCACACGCGGTAGTAGGTCGAGGACGGGACGACCGAGCCCTTCTCACTGAAGAAGAGCCGTCCGTCGTCCGCCGTGCCGAAGGTGGCCAGGTGCTCGCGGAGCACGGCGACGAGGTGGGGCGGGATGGGCACCCGCCTGACGTCCTCGGTCGGCCGGTTCTTCAGCCCGCGGTCGTCATGGGTCTCCCCCGAGTCGGTCCACTGCTTGCCGACGGACGGACGGGTCCGGTGGAGCAGCGCCGAGCCCCAGCCCTGCTCGGGCAGCTTAAGGTCCGTCTCGACGATGCCGACCGCTTCCGCCGGCCGCAGGCCACCGAAGTACATGGCGGCGAACAGACCCACGAGGCGACGACCACGAGCACGCCGGTACCCGCCCACGTAGGAAACCGCCGCCAGGAGGTTCCGTGCCTGCTCCGGATTGGCGACAACCCGCGGGTCGACCTGGTTGGATACCTTCGGCTTCTGCCAGCGGACAGCCGTGATGGGGTTCTCCCGCAGCTCCCCCAGGTCGACGGCGTAGTTCGCGGCGTTGACGAGCGTCCGACGCTTGCGCCGCACGGTCTCCGCCGCTGCTGCCGTGCCGTCGAGCTTGAGCTTCAGCGAGTCGAGGACCGTGCGAGCCGTGGCCGCTTCAGCGAGATCGGCGATCGGCCGGGACGCCTTGGACACCCAGTGGAGAACGTTCCGCACGTCGTCCGGGACTTCCCGGTCATCGGGCCCCGGCAGCACGAAGGCCCAATTGCGCAGTGCTCTGCGGATTTCCTCGTCGGACGGTCGTCCGGCGCGCTCGTCGAGGAGTTCCAGCGTCACGCTGGTGAGGGCTTCGTTGATGCCGTCCCGTGTGTTGGGGGCGGCATGAGGCCATTTCATGGCGAGGTACCGGAGGGCGAAGGCGTACCACGACACGGCCGACTTCTTCTCTTCCATCGAGGCCGGAAGTCCCGACTCCGTGTCGAACTCCTCGCCCTCGCGCATCGCACGCATGAGCTTCGTGCGGTAGTGGTCTGCAAGCGCCTTGGTGCGGAATGACTCCAAGAACACATTGCCCGCGACGGACCAGCGGACACCGTACGAGGGCGTTTTGGTTTCCCGCTTACGGACTCCCCAGACCTTCACATCGAGAGACTTCACGCCGCCTCCTCCAGTTGTCGCAGCCAGGTGTTGAAGTCACTCCGCCAAATCCGCAGCTCTCCGTTGGGCAGCTTGAATGCGGCCGGCCCGTACCCCAGTTCTCGCCAGCGGTAGAACGTCCGACGGGAGACACCGCCCAGCTCATCCAGGACTTGGCGAACGGTCATGAGCTCGTCGCGATGGGCGTCCATGTCGGTCCTCCTTCCGTTCCGGGGGCGGGTTCGAGGGACGCAGCGAGCCAGGCCTCGCCGTTACTCAGGCCGGTTCCGGCGAAGACCCAGTGGGCGAGGACGAGCGTGGTTTCGCCGTCCTGGGGAGCGGCCGTGGCGGCTTGTGCGCGGCGCCATTCGGCGCGGGCGTCGCGGAGGGCGCCGAGGGTGGTGGAGTAGTGGCGGGACTTGGTGGAGAAGTGGCCGCGGAAGCCGAGCATGTGGGCCCAGGCGCGCAGGCGGAGGTGTTCGAGGTCCTTGCGTGCGCCGAGGGTCCAGGCCGTTCGGATCATGCGGCGGGCGTGGTCGGTGATCCGTGCCTGTGCCAGTTCGGCGAGGAAGCGGATCGGCCGGTCCAGGGTGCCGGTCGCTATTTCGGCGCCTTTGGTGGCGTACTTGGCGATGTACGCGGCGACGGCCCGGTCGGTCAGCTCCTGGCCGCCGTCGAAGTCGGCGGAGCGGATGGTTCGTACGTCGAGTTGGCGGCCGAAGGTGAAGGCGTGGGCGCGACCGTCGACCTCCGGGCCGTTGACACGGGTGGCGGCGACGGCGGCATGGATGGCGCCGGTCAGCAGCTCGGCGGACGCCCAGGCCGGAGGTGCCGTATCGCCGCCCTCCGGGCCGTCCAGGCGGATGACCGCGTGGAAGTGGACAGCACCCCGCTTCTGATACTCGGCGACCTTGGCGAAGGAGACGCGTGCGTGATGCCGAAACGCGCGTTGGGTGAGTCCGGCGCGCTTGGCGATCTCACGGCGCAGGTAGATCGAGAAGCGCCGCCAGAGGGCTCCGGCATGGGCGTTCCAGAGCACGGCCGCTTCATAGTCGTACGCGTCCGGATCGAGGGGCGTACCGAGGGCCGGGTCTGTGTCGTCGTGGGCACCGCAGCGGCAGGGCCGCCCGCTGGAGGGGCGGTTATGGACCGGGCCGAAGCTCGGTGCGGTGAGGGTGGCGAAGACGCGGGGGTGTGTGCCGACCTGTTCGGCGGTGCCCTTGCCGCCGCAGAGTCCGGCGGTGATCAGGTGGAAGGTGTCTCGGCGGTAGACCTCCGCGCAGGCCGCGCAGCGGGTGGCGCGACGGTTGTTGCAGCGGAGCCCCTCAAGGGACCGCTCCACATGTACGGGGATGATTCGGTCTCGTGCTGTTCTGGGGAGATGCTGGTCTGCCTCCTGCATGAGCGTGGCCTACTCACGGATGATTTGCACGCACAGGTTTGCGAGTTGGGCCGCTTGACGACGAACTGGATCGTCCGTGTTGAGGTCCGCCTCAAAAAGTGCCAAGGCGTCTTGCAGGACGGAATAGCGATTGGATGCAAGGGCACCGGTCATCCACGGGCACAGTCTGCCGGATCGCACGCAGACCGGTGAAGAGGGCGCCGGCCCACCACGGCACCGGGACCCAGGGCATGCCGGGCATCACAGCGGCGCTCGAGGTCGCACGGAGGAAGCCCTGCGATGGGAGGACGAGGACCCCTGAAAGAGAACCGAAAACATCTTTTATCCGCCTAACATTCGCCGAATCCGGCGTTACGGCACCGCCATAATCGCGCAGGCCATGCATGAAGGGCTTGCAGTCGTAGAGCGTCCCTGCGGGAATCGGCATGGGAGTGCACCAAGCGTCACGGGCGAGATACCGTCAGGCGAAATGCTTGGGGATAAATTATCTCCAGAATAGCCTGCGGTTAGCCCAGTGAACTGCTTGGTTCACCACTGCCCTCGCGCACCACAATAAACTCTCCTCACCATTCCACGAGGCGTCCGAGGTGCGGATGTCTTCACAATGCCAGTGTCACAAAACAGTCAATTTGAAACATTAAGAAAATTCTGGCGTAAACGGTGCATATATCACAATTCGATTCAAGCTTCATAAAACACCATAAATGAAGCTTGAAGTCACAGAGGCGGGCGTCCCACATCCCCCTGTTGTTGTCAACAGTCCTTGCTGGGCGCGAATGAGGTGGTTAAAGTGCGAACTGATAGGGATCCGTCCCGATGCTGTGGATTCCCGTACGCCTGGGGGCGCCACGTTTCAGAGCCGCATCGCGCTTCCATGTCGCCGTACCAGCGACTGGAGGTCTTCGCTCATGTCGAGTCATCCGACGGTGGTTTGGAAGCCCATCGTCCATGTCAAAGGCCGCAATTCCCAACGCAGCCTAGGGGGACGTTTTCCATGTTCAATTCAACGTCGGAGTCGGACGACGTCGTAAATGTTGTTGAGGACCTGTCACGGCGTGTCCTGAACGTCTATCGGGCGGATCCCGGCCACGTTCTGGAGCATGCGAACAACGAGCGACGTATCACGCAGGGGGGCTACGGCGAGCGACAGATCTACGAGCTCGTCCAAAACGGCGCGGACGAGAATATGGAACGCGCGCCCGGAGTTGTGGGCACGATCCACGTACTCCTCACCGACACCCACCTCTACTGCGCCAACACCGGCACACCGATGACCGCTGCCGGCGCCGACACGATCCTCCGCATGGCCGTTTCCCGGAAGCGGACCGGCAAGATCGGACGCTTCGGGGTCGGCGTCAAATCGGTCCTAAGCGTGTCGGACACTCCCCGCTTCTACAGCACAACCGGCTCCTTCGGGTTTGACAAAGAGTGGTCGTCGCGTCGTATCCGAGAAACGATCCCGGATCTTTCGGCGCTGGACCCCACGCCGGTATTGCGGATGGCGCAGCCGCTGGACTTGAACTCGGAGCGTCTGCGTGACAAGCAGCTCGACGAACTGATGACTTGGGCATCGACGACGGTGGTGCTTCGACTGCATGGTGGGGCGGATGACCGGCTAGGTCGGGACATCGTCAACTTTCCAGCACACTTCATGCTTTTTTCCCCTCACGTGGATCGCCTGGTGCTGGAGGACACACGCGCCGGCCACCAATTGAGTCGAGAGATCACGCAGGAGACGCGGGGCGTTGAGCACCGCGTCGTTGAGCACCGCAACGGCATCCGTCACAGCAGCGAGCGCTGGTTCGTCTTCAGCGTCGACCACGAGCCCAGCTCCACCGCTGCGCGGACGGCGGGAGAATTGCATGATCGACCTGTCGTGACTATCTCCTGGGCGGTTCCCGACAAGGGCGTCCCGCAACGCGGGAAACGTGGCAACTTCTGGGCCTACTTCCCAACCCACTACGACACGACTCTGACCGGAATCCTCAACGCGCCCTGGAAGACTCCGGAGGACCGCCAGAACCTCACAAAGAGCGACTTCAACGAGGAGTTGGTGACCAGGGCGGCGGAGCTGGTGGTCGATTCCATCCCAGACCTGTACGAGGAGAAGGACCCGGGGTCCTACCTTACTCTGCTCACGGCTCGTGGTCGGGAGGCCTCTCAGTGGGGCGACGAGATGCTGAGCCAGAAGGTACTGCAAGCAGCCGCACACCGGCCCTCCCTGCCGGACCAGGACGGAATCCTCCGACTCCCCAAAAAACTGCTGCTGCACCCGGAAAATCTCCAGCCGGCCTGGCTCGAACAGTGGGCTACCCACGCGGGGCGCCCCAAGAACTGGTGTCACCACAGCGTGGAGAGCCGTGAAAGGCGATCAAGGGCAAGGGACATCCTCCACCAGGTCGACGTGGCTCCGTCCTCACTGCGCACCTGGCTCGAAGCGCTCGTCGCGGACCGTAGCGTGGAAGCAGCGAAGTATGCGCTGAGGCTCGCTGCCTCCATCGTCGAGACCGGTACGCAACTCCAAGCGACCGAGGCGCGTACGGCCCGAGTCCTGCTCACCGAGCGGGGCGACTTTCGTTCGCCGTCCGAGCGCAAGGTGTTCCGCCGACACGATGGTGTCCGCCTTCCCAACGATCCCACGGTGTACCTGCACGACGCGATCACACAGGACCCCGAGGCGCTGGAGGCACTGCAGGTACTGGGCGTGGAAGAGGCGAACGCGGTCGGACGGCTGCGAGCCGCCGTCGCATCCAAGTTCACCCGGTACCGGAACAACGACTGGGAGGAATTTTGGGCTCTGGCGCGCACGGTCGATGGCGTCGAGATGGTCAAGGTCGTCAAAGAACGCTTTCCCGAACCGGAGAAGGCGCTCAAGGTGCGCACCGCCTCTGGTCAGTTCCGTCTCGTCCGCGACTGCATCCTGGCGGGGCCTGTGGTGCCGGAGGACGGACGGCGTGATGCCTCGCTGCTGGTCGACCCAGTCTTCCATGCGGCTGACACCGAGGTACTCAAGGTCCTTGGCGCGGTGGACCGTCCGATACTGCGGATGAACCCTCGTTCCGATCCTTGGTTCAGCGACTACAACAGCGTCATGTACAACCAATTCTGCTCAGCTCTGCCGCCCAATACCTCCCGTCCTCGGCCGTCCTCCGTGAGCCTGGTCGGCCAGGACACTCCTGGTCCCCTGCACCTGCTGCCAGAGCTATCCCAGGAAGGAAGGGCCGCTTTCACACGAGAACTTCCCGACCCTGGGATCGTGCCCGACTGGAGATGCATCCGGACCACCGGTCAGGGCGGTGATCTTCGCGTCGAGTCGCCCCTGGTCTGGATGCTTCACCAGGAGGGCATGCTCTGCACCTCGATCGGCGCGAGGCGGCCGAGTGCAGCCGTGAGCGCCGAGTTGCCTGTGGACGACCGCTTACTGCCCGTCGCCGACATCGCCGTGGCCTACGCACGTGTGCTCCGGTTGCCATCCACGATCCAGGACGTCCCCGCCGCCTTGTGGAGCGAATTGGCCAAGCGTGCGGACACGGGGACGGACGCCTCCTTCGTGGGAAGCGCCTATGTCTTCCTGGCCAGTTCGGCCCCTGCCGGCACTCTCGGGGACGGGGGGCGCCTGTTCCGTTGCCAGGTAGGTGAGCACTGGGAGATGCAACAGAGCGACAGCATCGCCGTCACCTTCGAGGAAGACCAGTACGAGGTTCTGGTTCATGAACGCGTTCCGACGCTTCTGGTCCCCACGGAGGCCGACGCACAACTCCTCATCGACCGGTTCCGCTTCCGCAACCCTTCCGACCTCTTGGTCGAGGAAATCCACTCCGTCCCGCTGACAGAGCCGGTCCCCGTGACGGATGTCTTTCCTCGGTTGCGTCAGGTGCTCCCTCGAGGTGCCGCCTGGAAACTGGCGCACTGTTCCGAGCTAGTCAAGATCGTCCGCAGCCCGGAGGGGCGAGGTGAGCAGATCCTGACCGAAACGCTCGACGGGTTCACAGTGCTGCTGTCCGGGGAGCGAGACGATGAGTCGACCCTGCAGGCCGTGGACCGACTCCTTGGGCTACGACTGGGGGTCGACGGTTGTCGGGAGTTGCTGCGTCAGCAGGCACGAGACCGTGACGACAAAAAGTTGCTTCTCGTTCGCCAGGAGACCGATCTATCCAAAAAGCTCCTGCTTGCCGTCGGCGAGAACCGGCTGCTGACCGAGCTGCCCCCCGGTCTGGCGCTGGCCGACGCGGAGTTGCGCGGAACCCCGGTCGATGGCCTGCGAGCGGCCGAACTGCTGCTCGCCGCTCACGGGGAAGACGTGCTGCGGGTCCTCGCACCCACACTCGCCGAGGCGGGCTTCGATGCACCGCAGAGCTGGACGGGCGGCACAGCGGCACGGCGTTTCGTTCGAACCTATGGCTTTCCGGAGTCTTGGGCCGGTGATCCGCAGACTCCTAACAGCCCCAAGCCGTACGAGACGGTGCCGGGCCCGCGAAGGCCGCTGAAGTTGCATGACTACCAGGTAATCCTGGTGCAGCGCATGTACGAGCACCTCGCCCAGAACGCTGAGAAGCGGGCCATGCTGCAGATCCCCACCGGGTCGGGCAAGACGCGCATCGCAGCCGAGGCCGGCGTCCGAGCCCTGCATGACGGCCTCATCAACGGGCCGATCCTGTGGATCACGCAGAGCCAGGAACTGGCGGAACAAGCCATCGAGACCTGGGCGTATGTCTGGCAGAGCAAGGGAACGGACAAGCCGCTTCGCATCACCCGCTTGTGGGGCGGGATCCCGGATGCCGTTCCCGTCTCGGAAGGGCCGCAGGTTGTCGTCGCCATCGACGACACCGCCGTCAAGCGGCTCCCGAAGGAGGATTACGCCTGGCTACGTGCATGCGCCCTCGTGATCGTCGATGAGGCCCACTTCGCCGTACCGAAGACCTACACCCAAATCCTCGACGCCCTGGGCATCGACCAGTACCAGACCTCACGTCATCTCGTCGGTCTGACGGCCACCGCATTCCGCGGGGACAACGACGATGAGACGCGAACTCTGGTCTCCCGATTCGGA
The DNA here is from genome assembly GCF_001646665.1 of Streptomyces noursei. GTDB lineage: Bacteria > Actinomycetota > Actinomycetes > Streptomycetales > Streptomycetaceae > Streptomyces > Streptomyces lavendulocolor. The sequence continues at coordinate 209,146 of NZ_LWBU01000363.1, forward strand.
CAAAAGCGTCTGGATCAGGGTGTGTTCGAGAACAACGATGCTTACAGTCACCTGCAGTCGTTGAAGGTCCTGGCCGACGTCGAACACGAGGAACTCCTCGGTGGTTCCTATTCTCTCAGCAAAGATCAAGTGACAGAGATACAGAGAAGTCACGCGATGGCCCTGCCAGCAGACGTCATCAGGAGCCTCGCACAAGACGTCGAACGCACCCGGCGCATCGTGGACAGGATCGAGGAACTGCACCCCGACTGGCCGGTACTGGTCTTCGCCACCTCGGTGGAACACGCCCAGGTCCTTGCCGCTCTGCTGCAGGACCGCGGTATCACGGCGGCCTCGATCGACGGACGGACACCACCGAGCATTCGGCGCCGCCGCATCGCCGCGTTCAAGGACAAGAAAATCAGAGTGTTGACCAACTACAGGGTGCTGACGCAGGGATTCGACGCGCCCGCCGTTCGAGCCGTCGTGGTCGCCCGTCCCACCTTCAGCCCCAATACCTACATCCAGATGATCGGCCGAGGCCTACGAGGCGAACTGAACGGGGGCAAGGACTCCTGCCTGATCCTCAATGTCGCCGACAACATCAAGAACTTTGGTCGCGGACTCGCCTACACTCGCATGGAACATCTGTGGCACCAGACGGACCGATGACCGCATCCACGGCCACTGCACCGGAACTGACGGATGCCCAGCGCCGCATCGTCGAGGAGCCGGCGGGACGCAAGGCGCTGGTCACCGCCGGTGCCGGAACCGGCAAGACCTTCACACTGGTCAGACGGCTCGAATACCTGGTCTCGGAAGGTCTCGCCAGCGGAGACCTCCTCGTCTTGACCTTCTCGCGCGCCGCCTCAGCGGAGTTGCGTGAGCGACTGCGGTCGCTGAGCGGCAGGTCCCGACATGTGCGTGTTGCAACGTTCGACGCCTGGGCCCTCAGTCTGCTCTGTGGGACGGCGAACGACGAAACCTGGTACGCGCGCGCCTTCGACGAAAGGATCCGTGCGGCCACCCGAGTCATCGAAGACGAGATGCGAGCTCCCGAGTCACTCGACGAGGTCCGACACATCGTCATCGACGAAGTCCAGGATCTCGTCGGTGATCGCCGACAACTCGTGGAGACCTTCCTTGACGCCTACGAGTGCGGGTTCACCATTGTCGGCGACCCGGCCCAGGCCATCTATGGTTTCCAGGTCCAGGACCCCGAAAAGCGAGCCTGTGAGACGGGCAGATTCTTCTCCTGGCTCCGCGACCGGTTCTCCGACGAGCTCGTGGAATTCGCCCTTGATGAGAATTTCCGAGCCGCTTCCGACGAGGCCGCCTGTGCCCACCCGTACGAGGCCGCGGTCCGCGCGTGCTCCACCCGCGCAGAGGCCGACGCGGTCCACGAGCAACTGCGCACGGAGCTGGCCTCCAAGCTGGAGTTCGGAAATCTGCAGGTCCAATATGTGCGGGCTTCCCTGTGCGACGCGAGCCTCACCACTGCCATCCTGTGCGCCACCAACGGTGACGCACTGCTCATCTCGCGGTGGCTGGCCGATCTGGGCATCGACCACCGGGTCCGTAGAGGCACCGGTGATCACTCTGTGCCCTCGTGGGTCGCTCAGGTCGTTTCTCGCCTGCCCGATGCCCTCTCCATTTCGCAGGACCGGTTCCTGGATGCCTGGCAATCTCTGCCGCACACCCCCGACCTCGACCGGGGTCGCAGCGCATGGCAATTGCTTCTGCGGGCCGCGGGCGACCGGAGCGGGCGCGTCGTCGAGCTGGGGCGGCTTCACGAAGCCATCGTCCGCAGCAACCTGCCGGACAGCCTCGTGGCACAGCAGCAGGACGGCCTGATCGTATCCACGTTCCACCGGGCCAAGGGCCTGGAGTTCGACCGGGTGCTCGTCGTCGACCCTGGCGCACTGGACGACGACCACGAGCAAGTGGCTGCCGATCGCTGCGACGCTGCTCGGGCTCTCTACGTCGCGATGACCCGGGCCCGCCACGATCTCTACCGTCTGCAACCGCCCGATGCATACGCTACTCGTCACCGCGGATTTCGGCTGGTACGCAAGGTCAAAGGCACGCAGCGATGGGGGCGATACGGCTACAGGCCGAGCCAACGATTGGGGCTTTCGTTCCTAGGTGAGGATGTCCGTGGTAATCACCCGGCAGGATTGGAACAGGTCTCCTGCGACCCCAGACAGGTACAGGCATACCTGGCGCACAACGTCCGCTCCGGCGACGAGGTGGTCTGGACGAGACTGACCGATGTGCCCGAGGACCACAAGAACCGGATGGCTCCCGGCTACGCCATCATGCACGGCAAACAGATCGTTGGTGTCGCCTCCGAAGTCTTCCGCCATGACCTGTATCGCTTCATGCAGCAATGGAGGTCGCATCAGCCAGCGAGCTGGCCTCGCCATGTCACCGACACACGAATCGACCTCGTCGAGACCGTAGCGGGCGAGGATGCCGCAGCCGTCCGTGCCGGTCTCGGTCCCTGCGGACTTTGGCTCGCACCACGGCTGATCGGAATCGGCCGATTCCATTACGATCGCAAGAGCGAGGACACATGACGGATGATCATGCGGGACACTATTGGTTTCGCGGGCAGCTGGCCGAGCGTTTGAAATCGGACCTGCTCGGTCCCCACGGCGAACATCGCCATGACGTGGAGATACTCCACGACTGGCCCGCGAGCACTTACTCCACCGGGGTCCTGTTCCCCCGCGTCGTGGACCCGACGCAGACGGAACATCCCGACCCGGAGACCGCAGAACAGGATCTTGACGATGCTGACTCCTCTGTAACGGTGGATGAAATACCCGACACAGGCATCGTCCTCACGAAGGTCGCCCGTCCCTCGGCCACCGGTCTCACCTTCGCCGTCGACCCCGCGCGCAGCCGTCACATCCTTGTGAAGGCGTTCGCCGCCGTGTACGAACCGGTGAACGCCGCAGGCGAATCACTCAAGCCCCAACGTGCCGAACAGCGCAGCACCCAGCAACCCGACGTGCGCTGGCGCCGCCGTCCCCTGCTGCTCTCACCCACACCCGTGGACGTTCTGGCTGCACCCAACAAAGCGTTGAAACTCGACGAAGGCCTGTACCTGCACCTGCGGGTCCGTCCTCCTCAGGGGCCTGGCAGAACGATCTCCGTAACTGCCACCCTGATGAACACTCACACCGTGGAGCAGCAGGAGATCAAGGATCCGAAGTGCTTTTTCCAGGTGGGACTACAGATCACGGTTCCCGACGACAGCCCGGCGCTCGTCGAACGTCCGACAGTCCGCGATCTCGACGAAGAGAGCCGACTCGCCCTGCTGCTGCATCGCCATGCCCCCACGTTCGCCGTCGGCCACGGCTGCGCGGCGGACTGGTCCTGGACCCCCGCACCGGTCGGCCGGCCACAGCGGCACGATGCGCCCGCGGGAGTCTGCTCCGTGTGGACGGAGCACGTCCCCGTTAGCGAGGTCCTCCTCTCCGACTCCAACTCCTCCGTCCCCGCGACACTCCTGGAGATGGGATACCTCGCCGATGCGCCAAAGCGCGAACTTATTCGCTCCTTGCGCACATTCGTCTCCCTGTACGGGAATTGGATCGACGACCGCGCCAAGGATGCGGGACTGCTGCGCGACGGAATCTTCAGCGACCCCGCCTACCTGCGCCTGGCCGAGGAACAGCTGGAGCGTTGCCGCATCGCGCGGCAGCGCATGAACGCCGGGATCGATCTGCTGGAGAACGATCCATGTGCGTTGGAGGCTTTCCGCCTGGCCAACCGCGTCATGGCGCTGCAGCGCGGCAGAGGTCAATGGATCAAGCGGGAACGTGCCGGCGCGCCCTCGCCCGAGGGCACATGGCGGCCCTTCCAGCTCGGGTTCGTGCTGCTGTGCCTGAACGGCATGGCGGACGCAACCCACCCCGACCGGGCCATCGCCGACCTCCTGTGGTTCCCAACCGGTGGTGGCAAGACGGAGGCCTACCTCGGGCTAATCGCCTTCACCGTCTTCCACCGGCGTCTGAGTCATGGCGCAGCAGGTGGCGGAGTTACCGTGCTCATGCGGTACACCCTGCGTCTACTCACCCTGCAGCAGTTCGAGCGGGCGGCCCTGCTGATCTGCGCGATGGAGACCATACGTGCCGAGCAGCCCGAACGTCTGGGAGGAGAGAAGATCTCCATCGGCATGTGGGTGGGGAAGGCCGCCACACCCAACAGGCTCAAGAATGCCGACAAGGCGCTGAAGAAGCTGGCACGAGGCGAGAAGCTCCACGAGGAAAACCCGGTCCAACTCAAGAACTGCCCCTGGTGCGGCACCCCTCTCCTGGTCCGCAACCACAAGGTCGACGTGCCCGGGAACCGCATGATCATCCATTGCGATGACCAGACATGTGACTTCTCCTCCGGGCTCCCCGTACATGTCGTCGACACCGAGCTCTACCGGGTCCGCCCCACACTCGTCATCGCCACCGCAGACAAGTTCGCCCGCATTGCCTGGCGTGAGGACGTCGCCGCCCTGTTCAACCGGGACGAGGACCGACTCCAGCAGGGCACCCCACCACCCGAGCTCGTCATCCAGGACGAACTCCACCTGATCTCCGGCCCCCTCGGCACCCTCGCCGGCCTGTACGAAGTGGCCGTGGACATCGCCTGCGCCCACCCGAAGATCATCGCTTCCACCGCGACGATTCGACGAGCCCAAGAGCAAGGGCGGGCTCTCTTCGGCAGGGATGTAGCTCAGTTCCCGCCGTCCGGCCTGGACGCCCGCGACTCATGGTTCGCCGTCGAGGCCCCCGCTGAACGCAGGCCCTCACGCCTCTACGTCGGCCTTCTCGCGCCCGGGCTATCCCAAGCGACCCTCCTCATCCGCGCCTACGCGTCCCTTCTTCACACCGCCAAGCACCTGCCGTTCCCGGACGAGGCCGTACGCGATACCTACTGGACACTGCTCGGATACTTCAACAGTCTGCGACTCCTTGGCGCCGCAGAGCTACAGGTCAACGCAGACGTCAACGAACGGCTCCGGACACTGGCCATGCGGGACGCGGTGGAGCCGCGGCAGGTCCTACCGACCGAAATCACCAGCCGCGTTCCCTCCAGTGACCTTCCAGGACTCCTCGGTGCCCTCGGCCGATCTCTACGGACTGGATCGGCTCTAGATGTGCCGCTGGCGACCAACATCATCTCCGTCGGTGTCGACTTCGATCGTCTCGGCCTCATGGCCGTGGCGGGACAGCCGCAGACCACCGCCGAGTACATCCAAGCCACCAGCCGTGTCGGCCGAGCCCACCCCGGTCTCGTCGTCACCCTGTTTAACGCAGCCCGGTCCCGGGACCTCTCCCACTACGAGAACTTCGTCAGCTACCACTCGGCTCTGTACCGCCAAGTCGAATCGACCAGCGTGACGCCGTTCGCGGCCCGCGCCCGTGACAAGGCCCTTCATGCCACGTTCCTCGGCCTCGCCCGCCTGCTGCACCCCGAGCTTCGGAAGAACACAGACGCCAAGGATGTGAACAGTTTCACCCATCAGCTCTCCTCGGTTCGGCAGCAGTTGGTGAACCGCATCCAAGCCATCTCGCCCTCAGAGGCCGCCCAGGCAGACGCGGAGATCCGCGCCTTCGTCCACCACTGGCGCCACCTCGTCGAGACGAACGAGAGGCTGGAGTACGAGGCCGCTTTCGAGTTCAAAGCCGATCCCCGGCGTAGACCGGACCTCGCCTTGCTCCGCACTCATCAGGACCACGATCTCACCGAGGCCCGTCCCACCCTGTGGAGCCTGCGCGACGTCGACGTCGAGTCCCATCTGTACCTGGAGAGCTGACATGCCTCGCAGAACCAACCCCGGCACCGCGGCGGCCAGCGACGATCGCAAGCGCCCCTCCATCGGCTCCATCCGGCGTGCCCAACAGATCACCACGTACGGCGTGGGTGGCCTGCTCGCCGTCGCCGATCAGTCCTACATCGTCAGCGGTCTGGACACCTGGGACGTGACCGGCGAACCCGATCTGCGAGACCAGCGCTTGGAACCGATGCTGCACGTCAACGGCTTTCGGCGCCCGCCCGCAGCCCGCGTGGCCACCGGGCGTGGCGTGCGCGTGCGTCGTTTCCCAGCCACGTACTCGTGCCCCGAGTGCAAGGCACTCAAGGCATTCCGCGACCTCAGCGTGGGACCGGACAACAACCGTTGCGTCCAGTGCTCGACCCTGCTCGTGCCCTCGCGATTCATGGTGGCCTGCGAAAACGGACACCTCGACGAGTTCCCCTACTGGGACTGGGTCCACGCCGATCCGAAGCGCAAAGGCCTTCGCCCCACTACATGCTCGCGAGCCACCGCGGAGCTGACACTGGAGACCGACGGTCGCACCGCTAGTCTCCGCGGCATCGTCATCAGTTGTAGCTGCGGGCAGAAGGCATCGATGGAAGGTGCCTTCGGCAAGATGGCTCTCCGCTCCCTGGGCCTTCGCTGCCACGGGATCCGCCCGTGGCTGGGCCCTAACGCGACAGAAAGCGGATGCAACCGTCCTCCCCGGACCCTCCAGCGTGGTTCCTCGGCAGCGTGGTTCGCCGACCTGCGGTCCGCCTTGTCCATCCCCCCGTGGCACACGAAGTTGATGGAACTCATCGAGGCGTACCGTAGGCACCTCGTCAACAAGAGCGACGAGCGCATCAAGGAGTTCGCAGAGGACGAAGGCTGGCTCACGCCCAGCGGATACTCCCTCTCCCAGGTGCTACGCACCGTCCGCACCCTTGAGAACGCAGCCCACCCCGAACCCGCAGAGGACGACGAGGACCAGATCCGTTTCGCCGCCGGCGAGCCACTCCGGCAGGAGGAGTACGAACAGCTCTGCAGGGTCACTGAGGACACGCCTGAGAACAAGCACTTCGTCTGCGAGCCCCCCGAGGAGGACCCTTCTGACCTCCCCGGCATCGACCGCGTCATGTTGGTCAAACGCCTCCGCGAGGTTCGTGCCCTCACCGGCTTCACCCGCATCCGTCCCCCGCAAGGCTCGAAGGCCGACCGTGATCGCATCAGCCGCCTGAGCAAGAGCCCAGACCTCGGCTGGCTCCCGGCTATCGACGTCGTCGGCGAGGGCGTCTTCCTCACCTTGGACCAAGAGCGACTCCAACAGTGGGAGTCGGCTGTGCTCCGCACCGAGTCCGACAGAACCGAACGCATGCGGGCCGCGCACGAGGACCTGCTCCGCGAACAGGAGTGGGAGAATCCCCGCTCGCCACTGACGTCGCGCTTCGTTCTTTTGCACACGCTGGCCCATGTGTTGATCAACGAGTGGAGCCTGGACTGCGGCTATCCCGCAGCGTCTCTACGGGAACGGCTCTACGCCAGCGACGAGATGAGTGGCGTCCTCCTCTACACCGCGACCAGCGACTCGGCGGGCAGCCTGGGCGGCATCATCGCGCGAGGAGAGATCGCGGAACTGTTGAGAAGCCTGTCATCCGCCCTGGAACGCGCCTCTCGGTGCTCCTCCGACCCCTTGTGCATGGAGGCCGATGCCAACGGGGTCGGCGGGCTCAACCTAGCCGCCTGCCACGCATGCCTCCTACTGCCCGAAACCAGTTGCGAAATGAACAACACATTCCTCGATCGAGCCCCTCTCATCGGAACACCTGGCGGAGACTTCCCCGGCTATTTCGCTTGAGTCGTCCGTACACGTGGCAGCGGCTCTGCGACAGCACTCGACGAGTGTCCCCGTTTCGGTCCGATCGCCATTTGTCCTGGAGGGAGAGCACCGCTTCGCCAGTCACTCCTCCCCGCCGTACAAGAGCGCGTCCGATGAACTGAGGCGTCTCTCCACCTGTGGCCTATCCGTGGACCCATGAGAGGCTTCAGCCAGCCACCGGGCCTCTGACGTGCTGAAACGCGATAGTCACAAGGGCCCTCCGGAGCCGTGTGCGCAGGTTCGAATCCTGCCGGGGGCACTTCACAGGAAGTGCCAAGGGACCCCGTGATCAGCGGAAACGCTGGACGCGGGGTCTTGTTGCATGCAGGCGTGTGCCACGCCGATCAGCCGCATGACGGGGGCGGCGGCCTATTCGCGGCCTGATCCGGAAGGCATCGACACAAGTCAGGTTCGGGTCTCGGGACGACGAACAAGGGGAACAGCGAATGGTTTCGGAAGCTGGGGGAACCTCGACGGAGCCAGGCCGGCCGGTGTGGTTGCTGAATCCGCTGGAGAGCGTCGGCCCGCTGCAGTTCGGCATGTCCGCCGACGGGGTCAGAGCTGCGCTTCCGGAAGCCTTTGAGCTCAAACATTTCCCAGCTGAACCCTTCTTCCCGGACGTCTACGGCCTCCAACTCGGCTTCCACCCATCGGTGCCCGCTGTTTACACGTATTTCAACCGCGTTGATCGGCTCTTCTGCGTGGCAGCGGACGCCGCCCACGGTCCGCGCGTGACCCTGGACGGACTGGAACTGACCGGCCGCGAGCCGGCCGTGCTCAAAGACACGATCCTGGACCTCTGTTCCTCCGGTGCTCACAGCATGTCGTACGGACCGCGGGGTAACCCGGGGATCAACGGTGTTGGCATGGTTCTGCGTGTCCAGGACACCGCGAACGGGGTGCTGACCCGGCCGGTGCTGGTGGGTCGCGACTGGGCCGACCGCTGCACCGACGACTGGGAAGGTGCCATACCGGAGTGCGAGTGGCTGGGCCGTCAATGGCGCGTACACAACGGCTCGGACATATGGCCCCCGCCCGGACATGTGACGAAGTGGCCGTCGGCGTGGACTCCCCCGTTCTAGTCGTCGTCCGTGTGGGATCGCAGCAGGTGAACGCCAAAGGCCCCGGACAGATGCAGAGGCCTCGGATCAGGGGTGTCAGGCTACGTTCCCTCGTACACCACGGTCGCCGGGCGCCTTCCGTCTTTACGGCCTATTCGTGGACCGGGACGGGGCTCGGAATGCCACTCACCGGCGGATGACCTGCAGAGACTCGTGAGGCACACGCGCCCTCCAGAACCGCGTGCGCAGGTTCGAATCATTGGCCGTTGCAGGTTGCTCGAGTGGTCCCTCTCCGAATGACGAGCCAGACGATGTACTGCCTGCTCGATGCATCCTCACCGAAATGCCGTGCCCAACCAGCGGTCCAGGGACTCGCCCCCCTGAAGCACACACTGTTACCGCTACCCGTCAGGACTTTCAGTCTGTTTCCCTGACGTAGCAGCTCGAGTACTTGCTGGAGGAGGTGAACTTGGGCAGATCATTGCGGAAGAAGTAGATTCCTCGCTCACCCCCTCCGCGCATTTCGGCGGTGGCTCTCTTTGACACAATCAGACAGAAATCTTCGGTCAACGGCTTGCGATTCCCGGACCGGCTCAGCTGAATGAACCCTTCATATCGGCCGGGCTGAAGCGCCCAACTGTCGTCCTGAAATTGAAACATTGGCTGCTGAGGCTTGTCCTGACTGACGAGGAATGGGGCCGGGTCGCCAGACCACTCAATCCTGATTTCGTCGGTCTCGAAATCAAAAGTAGGCACCCCATTGCTCTGCCAGTAGAACTTTGGACTCTGCGACGAGGAGATTGACCCGGTGGGTTTGAGTCGCAAGCGCACGTCACCGATTACCTCGACTTCTTGCGACTTATGCCTGGTGGATACCGTCGGCTGAAAGTAGATCAAGGTCCCCTTGCCTGCTGGGCCGATTCGCATGAGATGCGGAAGTTTCACCTCAATGGTCGGCTCCTGCTGGAGCTCGGCCAAGTTGTAGAGCGAAATAGCCAGGGCGACGACAGCAGCAGCTGTAGCCGCCCATGCGTGGATGGAGCCGAACCAGCCCCTTCGCCGCGGCGTTGCCCCCTCGTCACCATGTGCCATGTACTCACCTTGGCCCCGAACCGCAGTTCTCAGCCTGCAGTGGTACTCCGTATGGCCACCGGAGCGAACATCCAGCCGGCGCAGCGACGCCGCACGTCGCATCAAGCACGGAAACGAACGACCCCGCTCGTCCACGACGGGCGGGGCATTGAGAGGCATCTGAGCAAGGTCGGCGCCATGGCGCTGTCGTCGACGCAACCTGCGAGCATCGGTGGATCACCTCTACCCAATCAGGTCCCGTCACGCCATGGACGGGGGTTGCTGCAGGGCGGAAGCATGAGCGGGTCCACCGGCCCATCGGGCGAGCGCGGGTGGGGCGACGCGTTGCCTGGGGCGGCCGTCCGGGAGGATCGAAGGTAGGATAGGTAGCATGAGCGAGCCTACCGGCAAGTACTCGATCACCATGCCGCGTGACATCGCCGAGGCCGCCAAGGCCCGCAGTGGGCCGGGCGGGCTGTCGGGCTACGTGGCTGCGGCCGTCGCCCGGCAGATCGAGCGGGACAATCTCAACGAGCTCATCACCGTGGCCGAGGCCGAACACGGCCCCGTCACGGACGAGGAGATCCAGTCGCTGCGAGACCAGTTGGCCCGGGCGCGGGTCGAGCAGGCACCGGGTGGAGCGAGCGCCGCGTGACCCGGTCGACCGCGGCACCCGGTGGCACCCTCGTGCTGGACAGCGAGGGGCTGGCCAAAGCCGTGCAACGCGACCGGACGATCACCGGCTGGCTCGCCCTCGCCCGCACCGACGATCTGCGCGTGATCACCTCGGCGGCCACCTTGGTGGAGGTCGTGCACCCGCGTATCAACCGGCCGGCCCTGGAGTGGACGCTCTCCCGGCTCGTCGTCGAACCGGTCACCGAGCCGATAGCCCGCCACGCCGCCGGCCTTCTCGCCGACGCCGGTCTGCACGGCCACAAGTACGCCATCGACGCCATGCTTGCCGCCACCGCCCTGGCCGCGCCGGGGCCGGTCACGATCCTCACGTCCGACCCCGAAGATCTTACGACCCTGTGCGGTGGTCGAGTCACCGTCATCGCCCTCAGGTGAGGACCGAGACGGCGTAGGCGGCGGCTCGGGCGAGAAGAGCCTCGTCGTAGTGGGCGTCCCGAGCGGGCTTGCTCGACATGAGGGCGCATCAGGAGTGGTGGGGCGTTCGGGGGCCGAACGATGGCGATGTCGTTGAGCGTGCCGTAGTCGCCCGTGCCCGTCATGTCGGCGACCGGCCAGCCGCGGGGGACTCCGGCGCGGATGCGGTTGTCACCGGTGCGGTTGCGCCGCAGCAGGTCGCTGAGGAAGTGCCGCTCGCCGGGCGGGAGGGCGTCGCCCAGGACGAGCCGGTGGAAGTCGGTACCGAGCGCGCGGGGTGAGGTGGTGTCGCGAGGGTCGCCCGGGGTGGCTTCGGTGATCGCCGGTTCGGTGCGGTCCATGCGGGTGACCGTGTCGCCGAGGGTGCGAACGTACGCTGCCAGCCCGGCCGGGCCGTCGAGGTCACGGAGCAGGAGGTTGCCGGCGGTGCCGTCGCTGTGGCGGACCGCCGCGTCGGCCAGAGCGCGGAGGGTCATGCCGGTGGTGACGTGGCGGCTGGTGAGGGGGGTGTTCTGGAGGTCCGCCGCGGTGTACCTGAGGAGCTTGTCCAGGTACGACAGGGAATGGCGGGAGAGGATGCCCGCGAGCGCGAGGGCCTTGAAGGTCGAGCAGAACGCGAACCGTTCGTCGGCGCGGTGCGCGATCGTCCGGCCGGTGCCGGTGGCGAGGGCGTAGACGCCGAGCCGGGCCCCGAAGTTCCGTTCGAGGTCGTACAGGCGTGGGTGTGTGGCGGCTGTCGCGGTGGGTGGTGGGGGTGACGGGGGTGGCGCGGGTGTCCGGTCCTTCGCGCATGCCGCCAGGGGAGCGAGCGCCGCCGCCATCAGAAGGGCGCGCCGGGTGAAGGGCGGTGGTGGGGTGGTCATCGCCCTTCGTTCTATCGGTGGCTCGCGGGAAGCGCGAGTGGTGGTCAGGCCGTGTCCGGCGTGGTCGTCACCGGCAGGTTCGACGGGGCGCCCCATTCGGTCCAGGAGCCGTCGTAGACCGCGGTGTCGGTGTAGCCGGACAGGTGGGCCGCCAGGGCGAGGACGCAGGCGGTGACGCCTGAGCCGCAGGTGAAAAGGAGCGTGCGGCGGGGGCCGGCCAGGGTGGTGAAGTGGGCGCGCAGGTCGGCCGGGGGGCGCATCCGGCCGGTGTCGTCGAGGAGGTCGCCGAACGGGAGGTTGAGGGCGCCCGGCATGTGGCCGCCGCGCAGGCCCGGGCGGGGTTCGGGGGCGGTGCCGGCGAAGCGGGCGGGGGTGCGGGCGTCGAGCACCGCCGCGTCCGGGTCGACCAGGGCGGCCGCCACGCGGGCGCTGTCGGCCAGCAGGTGGGGCCGGGGGCGGGCGGTGAGGTCGCCGCGGGGTCCCGTGTAACGGGGCGGCCGCGGGTCGAGCGGGAGACCGGCCGCGGTCCAGGCGGGGAGCCCACCATCGAGGACGGCGGCGCGGTCGAAGCCCAGGGCCCGGAGCATCCACCAGGCGCGGGCGCTGGAGTGGATGCCGGCTCCGTCGTATACGACGACGGTGTCGGTGTCGTGCAGGCCGAGCGCCCGGAGTTCCTCGGTGAGTGCGGTGGTGCCCGGCATGGTGTGGGGCAGGGGGCTCGTGTGGTCGGACAGGGGCCCGTCGAGGTCGAAGGGCCGCGCCCCGGGGATGCGGTGGGGCAGGTTCCGGTGCGTGCCCACGGAGGCGTCGAACACCACGAGTCCGGGCGTGCCGAGACGTGGGGCGAGCCAGTCGGTGCCGACGAGGGGACCGGGAAGCGGGCCCGGGAGCGCAGGGGCCGGTGCGGGTGTGCTCGGCCTGTTCATCGCGGGCTCCTCGGGTGGGTCGTGTGCCTTCCGGGGACTGTAGTGGGGCCCGGGCCGGTGGGGGGATGTGCGGTGCACATCGGCGGAGGGGTGGGGCCGGCTCATGGTGCGGTGGGCGTGGGGTCGGTGGGCGTGCGGGGGTCAGGCGGGGCCGGTGTCGAGGAGGTCGGACTGGGCGAGGAGGTAGGCGAGGTGGGCCCGGCTCCGGCCGCCCAGGAGGTCGGAGGCCTTCTTGATGTGGGTGGAGACGGTGCGGGGGCTCACGCCGAGCCGGCCGGCGATCGCCGCGTCGGTGTAGCCCTCCACCATCAGGCGCAGCACGGCGCGACGGGTCTCGTCGGTCATGAGCGGGGGGCGGGCGTACTCCTGGGTGATGCTGACCGCCTCGGCCCGTTCCCAGGTGTGGTCGAAGACCTTGGCCAGGTAGTGGACGATCGCCGGGTGGTCGATGGCCAGGGCGGCGGTTCTCAGTTCGTGGCGCGGGTCCGGTATGAACGCCGTGGTGCGGTCGTAGATGATCAGGCGGTCGAAGACCTCGTTGATGGTGCGGAACTGGGCGCCCGACGCGGTGGCCCGCTCGATGTAGGCGAGCGTGGGGCCGTGGGCGCGGACCGTGTGCTGGTAGATGGTGCGCTGTTTGACCCCGCGCCGGTGCATGGCGAGGACCCGGGAGAGGGACCGGGCGAGGTTCTCGGGGGCGCGTCCGCCGCCCGGCTGGCAGGTCAGGAGCTCCTCGCGGCAGGCCTCGGCGGCCTGTTGGAGTGCCGCCTGGATGACTTCGGCGCCCTGGAGGAGCCGTACGGGGCCGGTGGTGGCCGAGCGGGTGGAGCGGTAGACCGTCTCGGCCGCTGCGATCGAGTCACGGATGGCCGCGATGGTGTGCTGGTGGGTCAGGACCTCGCGCTCTATGGGGCGGGTCAGTTCGCGGCCTGCGATGTCCGGGGGGACGGCCGCCATGAGTGTGGGGGTTTCGGCCAATGGCCGCATCAGCCCCAAGCGGAGGAGGCAGTCGGGCACTTCCTCGGAAACCGGGCCTTGCAGCAGGGCGCGGCGGTAGACCTCGAGACCACGGGCACACAGCTTGGTGACGTTCGAATGCGGGGCTAAGTCCGAACTTGTGCACATTTGCCTCTCCTTCCGATTCTCGCATTGCGTGATCATGATGCTACTCAAACGCCCAATGGGGCGCTGTCGTACGGCATATTTCTCGTGGCGAGAGGCCGAGGGGCCTTTCAGCCAGGGGAGGGAAAATGCAGCAGAAGGCAATCTCCATACCCGTGTTCCTCGCGGTGGCATTGGCATTGATCTTGGGCCTCGGCGGGCAGGGTGCCGCCGGCATCTTCGGAGGATCGAATTCCGCCACCGTGCAGGCGACCATGAAGACCGAGCACCCCGACGACGACTGGTAGAGCGAACGGTCGGCCGGGCGGTCGACGGGAACGTCGGATTTCCGCGGTGTGAATCCCGGGCGTCGATGATTGCCCGAATCGAGGGGGGCGCTGGATGAGTACGGACAGGAACCGGGAGACGGTCGGCATACTCCTCGCCGGCGGCCGGGGCGAGCGGGCCAAGCCCATCACGCTCAAGTCCCCGGACCACATCCGCAGCAAGGCACTGATCCCGTTCGCCGGGCGGCGCCTGGTGGAGTGGGTGGTCGACGCCTGCCGCGAGCAGGGCATCCGCCGCTTCTACGTGGTGACGCACGGCCTGGAGAACCGTACCCAGATCAAGCTCCTACTCGGGCACGGCGAGCGCTACGGCGTCGACATCACCTACTCGCGCTCCCGCTTCGACCGGTACAACGTCGGCTCGGCGGGCGCCACCCTGCACAACCTCGAGCAGTGGGACCTCCAGGGCCGGGCCCTGGTGCTGCCCGTCGACTCCCTCTTCGACTTCGACCTGGGGGCGATGGAGGCGGCGCACGCCGGGCACGGCGCCCTGGTGACCGTGGCCGCCGTGCGGCGCACCGCCGAGGAGATCGCCGGCAAGTACGGGGTGATGCGCACCGACGACGACGGCCTGGTGCAGGGGTTCGTCGAGAAGCCCGACCCGGCCCGGCTCGGGGAGCTGTTCCCGCGCACCACGGTGGACCCGGAGGTCACCCTCCCCACCAACGCGGGGATGTACCTGGTGGACTGCGCCCGGCTGCGGCTGCTCGCCCGGGAACCGGAACTGTTCCGGCAGAGCTACCAGCGCCTCGACTGGGGCCAGGACCTGCTGCCGTGGCTCGCCGCGCGCGGGCTGCCGGTGGCGGCCCACTCCATCGGGCGCCTCGGCGACCTGGGCAACGTACCGGACTATCTGCACACCCTGGGGCTCGTGCTCGACGGCGCGTACGAGCAGATGAACCGGCTGATGGCACGGCCCGACGTCGCCTCGCCGCGCTGCTGGATCCACGAGAGCAGCCTGCGCACGAAGGACGACGTCACCGGCACCACCCTCGCCCAGAAGATCGACGAGGGCTCGGTGGTGATCGGACCGGGCGTGCGGATCGGCCGCGAGGTGGAGATCGGACCCGGCGTGCGGCTCGATCACGCGGACATCGGCGACGGGGCCGAGGTCCGCGAGGGCGCCGCCGTGGTCCGGTCGGCCGTCGGTGAGTCCGCCGTCGTCGGCGCGTACGCCGAGATCGAGGACTCCTACATAGGACCCATGGCCGAGGTCTGCTCGGAGCGGACCCGGCCGGCACGGCTGGAGCGTTACTCGGCCATCGGCGACGGAGCCATGCTCTGGCCGGGGTCGCGGTTCTGCGGGGTGACCATCTACCCGCGGCTCAGGGTGCCCGCGATGACCGGGGTGCCCGCGGAAACGGAACTCAGGAGCGCCGACGACATCCTCAACTGGGTGTAGCGGCGGGGATCACCCTTGGAGGGGACCATGCGGAGTCCCATTGCGGTTATCGGAGGCGCGGGCAGGCTGGGCAGTCTGGTGACCCGCCGCCTGCTTCAGGAAGGCACCCGGGTACGGGTGGTGAGCCGGCACCCCGAACGGGGACGGCTGCCGCTCGGAGTGGAGGAGCACCGCGCCGACGTGCGGTACGCCGACTCGCTGGCCACCGCGCTGCGCGGCTGCGCCGGTGTGGTGTTCAGCGTCGAGCCGGGCACGGCCGACTCGGGGCCCGACAGCCCCGAGACGACCATGTACGACGGGGTGCGCAATGTGCTGGCCGCGGCCACCGAGCACGGTGAGCGGCCGCACTTCGTGCTGGTCAGCCAGATCTTCGTGACGCGGCGCGAGCACCCCATGAACGCCTACGGCCGGCTCCTGGACTGGCGGTTGCGCGGCGAGGACGCCGTACGCGAGTCGGGGCTGCCGTACACCGTGATACGCCCCAGCTGGCTGACGGACGAGGGCTTCGCGGGCAACCGGGTGCGCCTGGAGCAGGGCGACCGGGGCGACGGCTGGGTGTCGCGCACGGCGGTCGCCGAGGCGTGCGTCCAGGCGCTCGGCACGCCGGCCGCGGTGGGGCGCACCTTCGAGATGTACAACGAGCTGGGCGAGACGCCGACCGACTGGGCGCCGCTGTTCGCCCGGCTCGGCGCCGACCGGCAGCTGGAGCGCAGCCGGTAGACCCCGGGCGCGCCCCGGCAGGGCACCGGCCCGGTGTCCGGCCGGGCGCGCCGACGACCGACGGGGGCGGGCCGACCCCATCCCCCGCCCCCGTCCGCACCCCCGTCGCCCACATCCCCCGAGGCGACGGGGCCGGACCCGGGGCCGGTGACGCGCCGCGGTACCGAACCTGCCGCACCCGCGCACCGGCCCCGGGGTCCGCTTCCGGAACGGCGCCGCACGGCCGCCGGGACGGCCACCGGTTCGCCGGGGCGCCGGCGCCCGGATCACCGTGTCCTCTTTCCGGCCCCTTTCCCGTGTGTCCGGTTTCCGAATTCCGGTTCTCGGCCGCCGGTATCCGGATCGGGGCGGGCGGGCCGGTCGTGACGGTTCCCGTTACGGCCCGGTGAACACGGTAAAAAACCGGCTGGCCTTTTTCCTCCGGACCGACATAGACTTCTGTGGAGAGAGCTGGGTAACGGTCGTGGAAGACCTGAATATGCCCGAGGATTATTCCCCCGCGATATTCGCCGAGTTCCTCACGCGGACACTCGCTTCCATTCCCCGGAGCGACCAGCGCCGCTGGGGCGAGCTGTATGTGCGGGGCCTTCTCTCGGTGGACGGCAAGAAGACCATGAGAGCCCTCGCCACCCACGCGGGCGGCGGTGTCGAACAGAGCCTGTACCAATTCATCACGAAGTCGCCGTGGGACTGCGTCCCGGTGCGGCGGGAAATGGCCCGCCACCTCCACCGGCACACCGAACCGCGGGCCTGGGTGGTGCGACCGCTGGTGATCACCAAGGTGGGCCAGCACTCCGTCGGCGTCGAGCGGCAGTTCGTGGCCCAGCTCGGCCGGATCGTCAACTGCCAGCAGGGCATGGGCCTGTGGCTCGCGTCCGACCAGCTCAGCAGCCCCGTCGACTGGTGGCTGGCGCTGCCCGAGTGCTGGACCGACGAGCCGGAGATGCGGCGGCGCGCCTCCATCCCGGAGCACGTCGGGTCCTGCCCGCCGGAGCAGTGCGCGATCGGCTCGGTCGCCCGGATGACCGAGGAATGGAACATGCCCGCCCGGCCGGTGGTGATGGACCTGCGCGACACCGCCCCCTTCCCGCTGTGCACCGAACTGATGGACCGTCAGGTGCCTTTCGTGGTACGGGTGGATCCGGCCAAGTCGCACACGCTCGTCGAGTCCTTACGTCCCGCCGACCGGGCCCCGGGCACCGCCTCCGCGGCCGGCCCGGACGCCGGCCTCACCGGGGCGCTGAGCCGCAACCGGATGCCCGTCGAGTGGTTCGACCACCGCACCGGTGCCGTCCGCGCCACCTCCGTCGGCTCCACCCGGGTGCGGCTGCGCTCCCCGGGCGGCGGCCGCGACGGCCGGCAGGACCTGGTCCTCCTGGGCGCGTGGGGCGCACCGGGGCGGCGGGCGCCGAGCGAGTACTGGCTGTCCAACATGTCCCGGCCCCGGCTCGGGACGGTGTACCGCACCGCGATGCTCAGCCGGCGCGTGGAGCGCGACCAGGCGGAGGTGAGCGACCGGCTCGGACTGCGCGACTTCGAGGGGCGTTCCTTCCGGGGCTGGCACCACCACATGACCATGGTGTCCCTCGCGCACGCGATCACCGTGCTCTCCCGGGCGGACCGCGGTCCGGTCCCGGAGTCCTCCGTCCCCCGTAGCGCGAAGGTGTCCGCCGCATGACCGTGTCCCCGGACGTGACCGAGCCCGAGACCGCGCGGATAGCCGCCGATCTGCACCGCCTGCTGCCCGCCTGGCTGGCCCGGCAGCGCTGGTTCGGCGGCAAGGACTGGGCCGCGCCCGAAGTGGAGCCCGTACTGGTGGAGACCGTGTGCGCCGACGGGCCGCGGCTGCTGCTGGTCGTCGTGCGCACCGAGCACGACGAGTGGTACCAGCTGCTGGTCGGCGAGCGCGACGCGGTGCCGGCGGGCCTCACCGGCGCGGTCATCGGGCCGAGCGGCGGGGCGCTGCTGTACGAGGCGACCGGCGACCCCGAGCTGATGGGGCGGCTGCTCGACCGGATCGCGGCGGGCGGGACGGCGGGTGCGGTGGAGTTCCACCGGCTGCCCGGCGCGGACATCCCGGCCGGGCTGCCGGCGGCGGTGCTCACGGCCGAGCAGTCGAACACGTCCGTCGCGTTCGGCGGCCGGATGATGCTCAAGGTGCTGCGGCACGTCGTCCCCGGCCCCAACGCCGAGGTGGAGATGCTGGCCGCGCTGCGGCGGGCCGGTGACGTGCCGAGCGCGGCGCCCCTCGGCTGGATGCGGACGTCCCCGTCGGCGCCGGGCGGCGGGATCACCCTCGCCGTGCTCCAGGAGTTCGTGCCCAACCGGGGCGACGGCTGGGCCATCGCCGTCCAGGAGGCCCGGGCCTGCGTGGTCGGCGAGTGCGAGAGCGTCGCCCCGCTCGGCGGCTTCGCCGAGGAGGCCCACGCGCTGGGGCGGGCCACCGCCCGGGTGCACGCGGCGCTCGCCGAGCAGCTGGAGACCCGGGAGCTGGACCCGGCGCAGGTCGACCGGCTCGTGGAGGCGCTGACCCGGCGGCTGGAGGCGGCGGTGGACCAGGTGCCGGCGCTGCTGCCGTTCGCCCGGCAGCTGCGGGCGGTGCACCAGGACCTGGGCGAGGTGGCCAAGCGCGGCAACGCGCCGCTGCTGGTCCAGCGGGTCCACGGCGACCTGCACCTGGGGCAGACGCTGCGCGCCGAGGACGGCTGGGTGGTGATCGACTTCGAGGGTGAGCCGGGGCAGCCGGAGGCGGAGCGGCGGCGGCTCCAGCCCGCGCTGCGCGACATCGCCTCGATGCTGCGGTCCTTCGACTACGCCGCGCACCACGCGCTCGCCGACGTCCTGGGCGTACCGCCGGGCGAGCAGTCGCCGCAGAACCTGCACGGCACCCGGCTCGCGCGCCGGGCGTCGGCGTGGGCGGTGCACAACCGGGGCGCGTTCTGCGCGGGTTACACGGCCGCGGGCGGGACCGACCCGCGCAGCCAGCCGGTGCTGCTGCGCGCCTTCGAGGCCGACAAGGCGGTGTACGAAGCGGTGTACGAGGCCCACAACCGGCCCGCGTGGCTGTCCATCCCGATGGCCGCGGTGCGCCGCCTGGCGGGCCGCCACCGCCCGGCGGGGTGAGCGGCGTGGGCGTGTCACCGGCCGGGCCGGAGCGGGTCGACGCCGCCGTGGTGGGCGGCGGGCCCGCGGGGCTGTCGGCGGCGATCTACCTGGCGCGCTACAACCGCCGGGTGCTGGTGTTCGACACCGGGCACGGCCGCTCGACGCACCACCAGGTCAACCACAACTACCTGGGCTTCCCGGGCGGGATCGCCACCGTCGACCTGCGCAGGCTCGCCGCCGAGCAGCTGGCCCGGTACGACAACGCGCGGGTCGTGCACCACCTGGTCACCGGCGTCGAGCGGGACGCGGACGGCGGCTTCACCCTGCGGTCGCAGGGCCACCGGTGGTTGGCGCGCACGATCGTGCTGGCGACGGGGGTGCTGGACCACTTCCCGCACTTCCCCGGCTGGCGCTCGTACGTGGGCCGTTCGATGTTCTGGTGCATCACCTGCGACGGGTACGAGAACCGGGGCCGCGACATCCTGGTCGTCGGCCACACCGACGCCGCCGCCGGTGAGGCGATGCAGCTGCACGCCCTGACCGACCGGGTGCGGCTGCTGACCAACAGCCACCGCGACGACATCAGCGAAAGGTTTCGCCGGAGGCTCGCCGGTGCCGGCATCGAGGTGGTGCACGACCGGATCCAGGAGGCCGAGGGGGCGGACGGGCTCCTGCGCGCCGTCGTCACCCGGGGCGGCCGGCGCCTCGGGCTCGACGCCCTGTTCTCCCTCCAGGGCGCCACGCCCGAGACCGCGCTCGCCCGCGCCCTCGGCGTCCGGCTGAACGACGCCGGCTACGTCGTGGTCGACTCCGAGCAGAAGACCTCGGTGCCCGGCGTGTACGCGGCCGGCGACGTCACGTCCCTGCATTCCCACCAGGTGGCCGCGGCGGTCCACGAAGGGGCCCAGGCGGCCTCCGCCGCGCATTACTTCCTGCACCCACCGGAACTCAAGGCCGACTGACCGAACCTCAGTTCAGGAAGTCGGCGGAGGTTCATTGCCGCACGAACGGACGGCCGCCAATGATGGCGGAGCACCGTCCCGGAAATGTGGCATTTCCATGCGCCATACCGCGCGGGGCCGAAAAGGAGACTTCCCCATGATTCATCAGTTCATTCTGGCGGCACCCAAGCCGGGAATGACCGCCCAGGAGTTCCAGGACTACTGGGTGGACGTCCACGCCGTGAAGTACGCCGCGAGGATCCCGCAGATCCGCAAGTACATGGTCGACACCCGCGTCGAGACCGGTGCCGACCTCGGCACGCCGGCCCTGCCCCACCAGGGCATCGCGGAGATCTGGCTGGCCAACGGCGAGGAGCAGCTCGCCTCGCTCCAGACGGAGGAGTTCCTCCAGGGCGCCCGGCTCGACGAGCCCAACTGGGCGGCGTTCTGGCAGACGATCGTCGTCGACACCACGGCGTACGAGGTCATCCCCGGCCCGGCGCTCGCCAAGGGCCAGGAGTGGGTGAAGCTCACCGTCCTGATGAAGCGCCGGCCGGGCCTGGACCTGGCGGAGTACCGCAAGCGGACCCTCGGCGGCTACGCCTCCGTCGTCGGCGCCACCCCGGGCCTGCGGCGCTACCTGCACGCCCACACCGTGGACGGCGCCTACGTCTTCGGCGAGGCCGGCTTCGACAGCGTCGAGCAGCTCTGGTTCGACGACGTCGACGCCCTGAAGGAGGCGCTGCGCTCGCCGTACTTCACCGGCCAGGTGGCGGCCGCCCGCGACGAGGTGGCCGACCCGAAGTACGTCTTCTCCCTCGCCGTGAAGGAGAACTGGATCATCGGCCCCGAGGCCCGCTGACCCGCCCCGTACCACCGCCGACCCACCGCTGACCCACCGCCGGCGCACCGGTTGAGGCACACCGGTCCGGTCCACCACCGCATACCGAAGGAGCAGGCGTGGCCAGAAGGAACGCCAAGAAGATCCTCGTGATCCTGTCGGAGTACGGCTACTGGGGCGAGGAGCTCGTCGGGCCGCTGCACCACTTCGACCAGCGCGGTTACGAGGTCGTGTTCGCCACCCCGACCGGCAGGCAGCCGCACGCGCTCCCGCCGAGCATGGACCCCACCTACATCGACCCGCCGCTGGGCAAGTCCGTGACCTCCGAGGAGGTCGCCAAGCTCACCCGGCAGATCGACGAGTCGGACCGGCTGGCCGACCCGATCGACATCTCCGGCTGGGTGCCGGAGCGCCCCTACACGGCGGACGAGGACTACCTGCGCAAGCTGGAGGCCTACCACCGCGCCGTGGACCTGGTCGCCCAGGAGCTGGAGGAGTACGACGCGCTGCTGATCGTCGGCGGCTCCGGCCCGATCGTGGACCTGGCCAACAACGAGCGGGTGCACCAGATCATCCTGTCCTTCCTGCGCGCCGGGAAGCCGATCGCCGCCGAGTGCTACGGCGTCGCCCCGCTCGCGTTCGCCCGTGACTGGGAGGACCGCAAGTCGATCATCTGGGGCAAGCACGTCACCGGTCACTGCAAGGAGTACGACTACAAGGACGGGACCGGATTCCTCGGCACCGACTTCGTCATGGGGCCGCCGCCGTACCCGCTGGAGTACATCCTGCGCGACGCCACCGGTCCGGACGGCCGCTACCACGGCAATTTCGGCAAGGAAACGTCGGTGATCGTGGACTACCCGTTCATCACCGGGCGTTCGACGCCGGACTCGTACCTCACCGGCGAGAAGGTCGTCGAGGTTCTCGAGGACGGGCTGCGCCGCTTCGGCTGGTAATTCAACGGTTGACCGACGAGAGAAGGAAGACATGGCCAGGCAGGGCAAAGCGGCGATCATCGAGCAATTCCTCGCCGATGGAATTCCCTATATGTTCGGCAATCCAGGAACGGTCGAGCAGGGATTCCTGGACGCGCTGGAGGACTACGACGGCCTCCAGTACATCCTGACCCTGCAGGAGACGGTCGCCGCCGGCATCGCCGACGGGTACGCCCGGGCCACCGGCCGCCCGGCGCTGCTCCAGCTCCACAGCGGCGTCGGTCTCGGCAACGCGATCGGCATGCTCTACCAGGCCAAGCGCGGCCACTCGCCGCTCGTGGTGATCGCCGGTGAGGCCGGGGTCCGGTACGACGCGATGGACGCGCAGATGGCGGCCGACCTGGTCGCCATGGCGGCGCCCGTCACCAAGTACGCGACCCGGGTGACCGACCCGCACTCGGTGCTGCGGGTGCTGCGCCGGGCCATGAAGATGGCGATGACGCCGCCGCGCGGCCCGGTCTTCGTCTCCCTTCCCATGGACGTCCTGGACGCGGTCAACACCGAGCCGGTCGTCCCCAGCACGTTCCTGGAGACCCGGGCGCTGCCGGTGCCCTCCCTGGTGGAGCAGGCGGCGCGGCTGCTGGCCGGCGCCGAGAAGCCGGTCGTCATCGTGGGCGACGGCGTCTCGGCGTCCGGCGGGCAGGCGGAGCTGGTGCGGGTGGCCGAGCAGCTGGGCGCCGACGTGTGGGGCATGGACTTCTCCGAGGTGAACCTGGACGCCCGGCACCCGCTGTACCGGGGCCAGTTGGGCCACATGTTCGGCGAGGTCAGCCGGGCGGCGGTGAAGGACGCGGACGCGGTGCTGATCGTCGGCACGTACGTGTTCGGCGAGGTGTTCCCGGTGCTGGACAACCCGTTCCGCGAGGACGCCAGGATCGTCCACGTCGACCTCGACGGGTACGAGATCGCCAAGAACCACCCGGTCACCCTCGGCCTGGTCGCCGACCCGAAGGCGACGCTCGCCGCGCTCGCCACCGAGCTGGAGGGCCGGCTGTCGGCGGAGGCACGGGCGCTGGCGTCGGGGCGGCTGGAGCTGCGCCGCCGCGAGCAGCCGGCCGGACCGGAGGACGACGGCTCGCTGCTGCACCACTTCCTGCGGGAGGTGGCCGGGCAGGCCCCGGAGGACCTGATGGTCTTCGACGAGGCGCTGACGGCGGCCGGGCCGCTCAACGCGTACCTGCCGGGGCGGCTGCCGGGCCACTGGTTCTCCACCCGCGGCGGCTCGCTGGGCGTGGGCATCCCCGGCGCGCTCGGCATCAAGCTGGCCCACCCGGACAAGACCGTGATCGCCTTCACCGGGGACGGCGGCTCGATGTACACGTTCCAGGCGCTGTACACGGCCGTCCGGCACGGCATCGGCGCCAAGTTCGTGATCTGCAACAACCGCAGCTACAAGCTGCTCGACCTGAACATCGAGCAGTACTGGCGGGAGCGGGACATCCCCGAGCACGCCCATCCGACGCCGTTCGACCTGTCCCACCCCGACATCGGCTTCAGCCGGATCGCCGAGGGGTTCGGCGTCGAGGCGCTGCGGGTCGACGACCACGAGCAGGTGGCGTACGCGGTCAAGCGGATGTTCGCCGACGACAAGCCGTTCCTCGTCGACCTGCGGACCACCGAGGGAACAACCGAAGGGGGGACCCATGGCCGGCACAGCTGAGACACCCGTACGCGACGGGGTGCTCACCGGCCGGAGGATCGCGATCCTCGCGGAGAGCGACTTCTACGAGCCCGAGATCGCCTACTACCAGCGCCGGTTCGCCGAGGAGGGCGCCCGCGTCGACTTCCTCACCCGGCTGTGGGGCAACAGGTCCATCACCTTCACCGGCCACGAGTACCGTGCGCCGCTGACCGTGACCCGCAGCCTGGAGGACCTCGACGACCGGCGGCTGCGCGAGTACAGCGCCCTGATCGTGCCGTCCGGCATGGTCGCGGACCGGCTGCGCTACACCGAGGACATCGAGCGGCTGGCGCCGGCCACCGACCTGCTGCGCCGGGCGTTCGCCCGGTCGGGAGTGGTCAAGGGCATCATCTGCCACGGCATGTGGCTGGCCGCGTCGATCCCGTACGTGGTGCGCGGCCGCAAGGTGGTCTGCCACAACAACCTCATCGGGGACGTCCGCAACATGGGCGCCAACTACGTGGACCAGGACGTCGTCGTGGACGGGGACCTGGTGACCGCGAGGACGGGCGACCACTGCCATCTGTTCGCCAGGACCATCATCGACGAGCTCGTGCTGCGAGGGGCGTGAATGCCATGTCCACCACTTCCGACACCGTGAACTTCACGTTCTCCGACACCATCGCGGGCCGCGTCACCGGCTTCGACCGCGACGCCCGGGTGGTCAGCGTGGTCACCCCGGGCGGCACGGAGTTCCGGATATCCCTGGACGGCGATCCGAGCGCGGAGCTGCTGCACAACCTGGGAGAGCCGTACCAGGACGCCACCGGCCACATCGACGACATGCTCCGCGAGGGCGCCTTCGTCCTGGCGTACGGCGTCTTCTACCCCGGCGGGGAGCGGCTGCGGTTCGAGGCCAAGCGGCTGATCTTCACGGGCCGGCAGGGCGACGACTTCCGCTTCGAGGAGGCGGGCTGGTGGGTCCGGCAGATCAAGGAGATCGCCGCGTTCTACCGCAAGGCGCAGTTCGGCGACGGACCGGTCGACTTCACCGGGTACCGCACCGAGATCCGGCTCGGCGGGGAGAAGACCGCCAGCCACGTCCAGGAGACCGACACGATCTCCCGGCTGGTGTACGGCATGGCGTCGGCGTTCCTGCTGACCGGTGACGACGAGTACCTGGAGGTCGCCGAGCGCGGCACCGAGTACCTGCGCGAGCACATGCGGTTCGTCGACACCGACGAGAACGTCGTGTACTGGTACCACGGGCTGTCCATCGACGGCGACGTCGAGAAGAAGCTGTTCACCTCGGAGTTCTCCGACGACTACGACGCCCTGCCGGCGTACGAGCAGATCTACGCCCTCGCCGGTCCCGTCCAGACGTACCGGATCACCGGCGACCCGCGGATCAGGAACGACGCCGACGCCACGATCCGGCTGTTCGACCGGTTCTACCTGGACTCGGAGCACGGCGGGTACTTCTCGCACATCGACCCGATCCTGCTGAGCCCGCACCACGAGTCGCTGGGCCCGAACAAGGCCCGCAAGAACTGGAACTCGGTCGGCGACCACGCCCCCGCCTACCTGATCAACCTGTACCTGGCCACCGGCGAGAAGGCCTACGCCGACATGCTGGAGTACACCTTCGACACCATCGTCGAGCGGTTCCCCGACCCGAAGAACAGCCCGTTCGTCCAGGAGCGGTTCCACCAGGACTGGTCGCCCGACACCACCCACGGCTGGCAGCAGGACCGGGCGGTCGTCGGCCACAACCTGAAGATCGCCTGGAACCTGATGCGGATGCACAGCCTCCGCCCCAAGGCCGAGTACCTGGAGACCGCCGCGTCCCTCGGCGAGACGATGCCCGCGGTCGGCGGCGACCGGCAGCGCGGCGGCTGGTACGACGTGGTCGAGCGGATCAAGCGGGACGGCGAGGAGCACTTCCGCTTCGCCTGGCACGACCGCAAGGCCTGGTGGCAGCAGGAGCAGGCGATCCTCGCCTACCTGATCCTGCACGGCATCACCGGCCGGGAGGACTTCCGCGACGAGGCACGCGACGCCCAGTCCTTCTACAACGCCTTCTTCCTCGACCACGACGAGGGCGCCGTCTACTTCAACACCCTGGCCAGCGGCCTGCCGTACCTGCTGGGCGTGGAGCGGCTCAAGGGCAGCCACTCGATGAGCATGTACCACTCGGCGGAGCTGTGCTACCTGGCCGCCGTCTACAACAACCTGCTCGTCAACGGCAAGCCGATGGACTTCTGGTTCAAGCCCGACCCGTCCGACCTGGACGGCCGGCTGCTGCGGGTCGCGCCCGACCTGCTGCCGGCCGGTTCGGTGCGGATCGAGTCCGTCGAGATCGAGGGCGAACCCCACACCGACTTCGACTCCGCCGCCCTGACGGTGACGCTCCCCGAGACCTCCGGCCGTGTGAAGGTCAAGGTCCGCCTCGCCCCCCGGGGCGGGACGGAGGTGACCGGATGACCGTCAAGGTCAACGCGCGCTCCGAGGGCGACGTCACCGTCGTCGCCCTCGACGGGGAGATCAACAGCACCACCTCCGGCGGCCTCCAGGCCCAGCTGCTGCCCTTCATCCGGCAGGGCGCCGAGGTGCTCGTCGACCTCACCGGGGTGTCCTACGTCTCCAGCGCCGGACTGCGCACCCTGCTCATCGTGCACCGGCGCGCCCAGCAGCTCAGCGCCCGGATCACCCTCGTCGGCCTGTCGGAGGAGGTCACCTTCGTCATGAACGCCACCGGCTTCCTGGACTTCTTCCGGATAGGCGCGGACGTCGACTCCGAGCTGGAGCGGGCGGCGCGATGAGCCCCCGGGACCTGACGGAGATGCGCGAACGCGTCGACGCGTACCCCACCCACCGGATCGCCGGCTACCGGGTACGGGCCGGACGGCCCTTCCCGTACGGCGCGACCCCGGTGCCGGGCGGCGTCAACTTCTCGGTCTACTCGGACCGCGCCACCTCGATGAGCCTGGTGCTCTTCGAGCGCGGCGCGCCCGAGCCGGCCGCGGAGCTTCCCTTCCCGGCCGAGTTCCGCACCGGCAGCGTGTACGCGATGACGGTGTTCGGGCTCGACGTGGAGAACCTGGAGTACGGCTTCCGCGCCGACGGGCCCTTCGATCCGGTGAGCGGCGACCGCTTCGACGCCCGGCGGGTGCTCAGCGACCCGTACGCCCGGCTCGTCTCGGGCCGGGACGTGTGGGGGCGGGAGCCCGACTGGAACGACGTCTACCCCTACCGGGCCCAGGTGGTGAACGACGACTTCGACTGGGGCGACGACACACCGCTGCGGATCCCCACCGAGGACCTCGTCATCTACGAGACGCACGTGCGCGGCTTCACCCGGCACCCCTCGTCGGGGGTGACGGCGCCGGGCACGTACGCCGGGCTGCGGGAGAAGATCCCGTACCTGAAGCACCTCGGCGTCAACTGCGTGGAGCTGCTGCCGGTCTTCGAGTTCGACGAGCTGGACAACCCGCGCACCAACCCGGTGACGGGCGAGCGGCTGCACAACTACTGGGGCTACAACACCGTTTCCTTCTTCGCCCCGAAGGCCGGCTACGCGGCCACGGGCCGGTTCGGGATGCAGGCCGACGAGTTCAAGTCGCTGGTGAAGGAGCTGCACAGGGCGGGCATCGAGGTCGTCCTCGACGTGGTGTTCAACCACACCGCCGAGGGCAACGAGTACGGGCCGACGATCTCGTTCCGCGGGCTCGACAACGCCACGTACTACATGCTCACGCCCGACGGGCAGTACTACAACTTCAGCGGCACCGGGAACACGGTCAACTGCAACCACCCGGTCGTGCGGGACTTCGTGCTGGGCTGCCTGCGCCACTGGGTGGCCGAGTACCACATCGACGGGTTCCGCTTCGACCTGGCGGCCATCCTCGACCGCGCCCCGGACGGCACCCCGCTGCCCAACCCGCCGCTGCTGGAGCAGCTCGCGTACGACCCGGTCCTGCGGCACACCAAGCTGATCGCCGAGGCGTGGGACGCGGCCGGGCTGTACCAGGTGGGCCACTTCCCCAACTACGGCCGCTGGTCGGAGTGGAACGGCAAGTACCGCGACGCGGTGCGCCGGTTCGTCAAGGGCGAGCCGGGGGTCGCCGGCGAGCTGGCCACCCGGATGGCCGGTTCACCGGACCTGTACTGGGGCCGCGGGGCGGCCGCGTCGGTCAACTTCGTCACCGCGCACGACGGGTTCACCCTCAACGACCTGGTCTCGTACAACGACAAGCACAACGAGGCCAACGGCGAGGGCAACACCGACGGCGCCAACGACAACTACAGCTGGAACTGCGGCGAGGAGGGCCCCAGCGCCTCACCGCACGTGCGCGACCTGCGGATGCGCCAGATGAAGAACCTCATGGCGATCCTGCTCACCAGCCAGGGTGTCCCCATGATCCTGGCCGGTGACGAGGTGGGCCGCACCCAGCTCGGCAACAACAACACGTACTGCCAGGACAACGAGCTGTCGTGGTTCGACTGGGGTCTCGTCGAGGCCAACGCCGAGCTGCTGGAGTTCACCCGCGGCCTGATCGCCTTCCGGCACGCGCACCCGGTGCTGCGCAACACCGAGCACCCGCGCGGGATCGACTCGATGGGCAGCGGCTACCCGGACGTCAGCTGGCACGGGGTGCGCGCCTGGCACCCGGACTGGGCGGACCACTGCCGGGTCGTCGCCCTGATGCGGTGCGGCCGGCACGCCAAGGGCGGGGTGCCCGACGACCACGTGTACGTCGCCGTCAACGCCCACTGGGAGCCCCACGACATGGAGCTCCCGCAACTCCCCGACGGCCAGGCCTGGCACCTGTTCGCCGACACGGGCGCCCTGATGCCGTACGGCATGCACCCGCTGGGCGAGGAGCCCCTGCTGGAGCACCCCGGGCGCTACCACCTGGGCCCGCACTCGGCGGTGATCCTCGTGGGCCGCCCCGTACCCACGACACAAGCGACGCAAGCGACGCAGAAGGAGATGGCACCGTGACGTTCGACGTGAGGCTCAGGGTCAACGAACGGGTGGCGACGATCGAGCTCGCCGGCGAGCTGGACGCCTCCAGCGCCGGCCGCTTCCACGACACGATCGACGAGGCCGCCGCGGCCGGGTCGATCGAGCTGGTCATCAGGGCCGAGAAGCTGGACTACATGTCCAGCGCGGGGCTGCGGTCCCTGGTGTTCGCCCGCCAGAAGATGGGCGACGACGTCAGGATCGCCGTCGTCGGCGCCCAGGAGCCGGTCGCCCACACGATCAGGCTGGCCGGGTTCGACCACAGCATCGACCTGATCGACGCCTGAGGAGGCGGGAGACATGGGCCTCGACTCCGGTGCCGCGTCGCCGTCCGGCGGTTCCGCCGGGTCCGGCGCCCCGGCCGGCCCCGCGGGCGCTGCCACCGGCTGCGCCCCCGGCACCCGCGCCCCGGCCACCTGTGCGCCTGCCGCCCGCGCGTCCGCCGCGGCGGCCGGCGCGGGGGCGCCGGGGGGCTCCGGCGTGCCCGGGGCCCGCGGGGCGGCGGGCAGCTCCGGGGCGGCGGCGCCGGACGCGCTGCGCATCCCCGCGCGGCTGGCGTGCCTGGACCGGGTGGCCGAGTTCGTGCTGGGGCTCGGGGCGCGGGCCGCGCTGCCGGAGAGCGCCCTGTACCGGCTGCGCCTCGCGGCCGACGAGCTGGCGACCAACATCGTCATGCACGGCTACCGGGGCACCGCCGGCGAGATCTCCGTGGACGGCGGCATCGACCCGGACCAGGTGTGGGTGCGCTTCGAGGACGACGCCCCGGCCTTCGACCCGCGCCAGGGCATGCGCGCCCCGGCGCTCGACGTGCCGCTCGCCGAGCGGCAGATCGGCGGGCTCGGGGTCTTCCTCGCCTTCACGGCGGTCGACTCCTTCGAGTACGAGCTGGTCGCCGGCCGCAATGTCAGCACGCTCGTGATGCGCCGCTCGGCCACGGCCGCCGGCCCCGGGACGGGATGAGGTGACATGCTCCAGACCAATGTGCTGCTCCTGGACGAGCACCGCAGCGCGCCGCCGGAGCTGCTGAAGGCCCTGGACAGCGTGGGTGCCGTGGTGCGCATCCGCACGCCCGCCGACGTCCTGGTCGTCCAGCACGGGCAGCTGCCCGCCACCGAGGTGCTGCTGGCGTACGCGGGGCTGTCGCCCCACACCGTCCGCGCCGTGGCGCGGCGCCTGGACGACGAGGGGCAGCGGCCGACCGTCGTGGCGTTCGCGGAGCACGACCTGCACCTGCTGGGCAGCCACATCCACGCCGGCTCCGACTACCTGGTGCCGCCGTTCTACCCCGACCTCGTACGGGCCCGGCTGCGGGACTGCCACGAGCGGGCCAACTTCACCCGGACCATGGAGGACGTCACCGCCCGCGCGGAACTGCTCAGCTACGAGCGGGAACTGGAGATCGGGCGGGAGATCCAGATGGGTTTCCTGCCCGACTCGTTGCCCAACCCCGACGGCTGGGAGATCCACGTCCGCTTCCGGCCCGCCCGGACCGTCGCCGGCGACTTCTACGACGTGTTCGAGCTGGTCAACAACCGCCGTCTCGCGCTGGTCGTGGCCGACGTCTGCGACAAGGGCGTCGGCGCCGCGCTGTTCATGGCGCTCATCCGCAGTCTGCTGCGGCACACCGCCGAGCAGAGCGGGCTGCAGAGTCTGATCGCCGCCGACCTGCTGGGCGAGGACGCCGGCTGGGGCGAGCAGAGCCGGGCCATCCCGGTGGTGGGCGCCACCCCGCTGCTCAACGCCGTGGTGGGCACCAACAACTACCTGACCAGGAACCACATCCGGCAGGGCTACTTCGCCACCATGTTCTTCGGCGTACTGGACCCGCTCACCGGCAACCTCGTCTACATCAACGGCGGCCACAACCCGCCCGTGCTGGTGAGCGGCGAGGGGAAGGACCCGGTGCTGCTCGAACCGACCGGTCCCGCGGTCGGGGTCATCCCCGACGGCACCTTCTCGCTGGGGTACGCCCAGATCGGCCCGGGCGACACGCTCTTCGTCTACACGGACGGGGTGACCGAGGCCCGCTCGATGTCGGGGCGGTTCTTCGGCGACGACCAGATGCTCGCGGAGCTGGCGCGGGCGGCGGTGCGCGGGGAGGAGCTGCTGGACCACATGGACGGGGTGCTGAGCGAGTTCGTCGGCCCGTCCGAGCAGTCGGACGACATCACCATGATGGCCGTCCACTGGCGCCTGCCGGAGGACCACCGGGCCGACGGCACGGAGGGAAAGGACGGCACCGGGGGGAGCGCCACCGCCGGCGACCGGCTCCACCACGGCCACCAGGACGACCACTAGACCGATTCACCGGATGGGATCCATGTCGCAGATCATCACCGTGCACTCCTACCGAGGGGGTACGGGGAAGTCCAGCACGGCCGCGAACCTCGCGCTGCTCCTGGCGTCCGGGGGCCGCCGGGTCGCGCTCGTGGACACGGACATCCAGACACCCGCCCTGGACCTGATGTTCGGTGACACCGTGCCCGCCGC
This sequence comes from Streptomyces noursei, assembly GCF_001646665.1. Classification (GTDB taxonomy): domain Bacteria; phylum Actinomycetota; class Actinomycetes; order Streptomycetales; family Streptomycetaceae; genus Streptomyces; species Streptomyces lavendulocolor. The sequence goes on from NZ_LWBU01000363.1 coordinate 240,421, forward strand.
CCGCCGCTCGCTCGCCGACTACCTGGTCGGCCACTGCGAGATCGAGGACGCGGCCTACCCCTGCCGGGCGGAGGCGGGGCACGACGGTGTCTTCCTGGTCCCGGCCAGGAGCGGGGCGGCCGGCATCAACGAGATCATGGGGCGCGGCTACGACGTGGGGCTGCTGCGCGAGGGCTTCGACCGGCTCATCGACCTGCTCGCCCTCGACGTGCTGCTCCTCGACACCCACGCCGGGTTCAACAACGAGACCGTCACCGCGATGGCCAGCTCGGACGCCCTGGTGATCGTCACGCGGGCCGACCGGCTCGACCTCGCGGGCGCCGCCGAGACCATGGCGCTGGCGGGCCGGCTCGGCTGCGTACGGGTGAGCGTGGCGCTCAGCATGGTGCCCGACGGCGTGGTCGACGACCGGATGCGCGAGGAGGTCGAGTCCGCGTACGCCACCGGGATCACGGCCGTCCTGCCGTACGCCCCCGAGATGGCGTCCCTCGCCGGCGAACGGCTCTTCAGCCCGGCGTACCCGCACCACCCGCTGGTCGCGGGCTACCGCCGGATCATCTCCGCCGTGAGCAACGGCACCACCGCGATACGCCGGTGACACCGGCGCCCTTCCAGCGACTGCACCCCGGTGCGAGGAGGCACGACGATGCACGGCAGGACCAGACAGCGCAACGCCACGCCCAAGGGCGCGGCCCGGCCCGCCGAGACGGGCACCCCGCGGGCCGCGGACGCCCGGGCCGGGGGCGCCCGCCCGCTCGGTGCGGCGGGCCCCTCGCGCGGTGCCGCCGACGCAGCCACGGCCGGGGCCGGGGCGCGGCCGGACGCCGGCGCCCCGGTGTTCGCGCCCACCGTCGGGCGCATCCCCGTGGTGGACGTGACGCCCCGGGTGGACGGCGGGCGGCGCCCCGCCCGTGCCGTGCCCGGCGAGGTGTTCGAGGTGAGCGCCACCGTGTTCCGGGAGGGGCACGACGCGGTGGCCGCGAACGTGGTGCTCACCGGCCCGGACGGGGAGCCCGGACCGTGGACGCCCATGCGGCTGACGGCCCCCGGCACCGACCGGTACGCCGCGCCCGTGTCGGCGGACCGGGAGGGCGACTGGACGTACCGGGTGGAGGCCTGGGCCGACCCGGTGGCGACCTGGCGGCACACCGCGGAGGTGAAGATCCCGGCGGGCATCGACGTGGAGCTGGTCCTGGAGGAGGGCGCCGTCCTGCTGGAGCGGGCCGCCGCGGCGTTCCCCGCCGGTGAGGGCGCCCCCCTGACGGAGGCGGCCGCCCGGCTGCGCGACCCCGCCCTGTCCGCGGCACAGCGCCACGCCGCGGCCCTCGCCCCCGTGGTGACCGGCCTGCTGGCGGCCCGGCCGCTGCGCGAGCTGGTGACCTCGTCGGGCGAGCTGCCGCTGCGGGTCGACCGCGAGCGCGCGCTGTACGGCTCCTGGTACGAGTTCTTCCCCCGCTCCGAGGGGGCGGTGGTCCCGGCCGGGCCGGACGCGACCGGTGTGGTCCCGCCGCCCCGCTCGGGCACGTTCCGCACAGCGGCGCACCGGCTGGACGCGGTGGCCGCGATGGGCTTCGACGTGGTGTACCTGCCGCCGATCCACCCCATCGGCACCTCCCACCGCAAGGGCGCGGGCAACACGCTGACGCCGGGCCCGCACGACCCGGGCTCGCCGTGGGCGATCGGCTCGGCCGACGGCGGGCACGACGCGGTCCACCCGGACCTGGGGACCCTCGACGACTTCGACGCCTTCACCGGCCGGGCCCGCGAGCTGGGCCTGGAGGTCGCCCTGGACTTCGCCCTCCAGTGCTCCCCCGACCACCCGTGGGTGAAGGAGCACCCCGAGTGGTTCCGGCACCGGGCCGACGGCTCGATCGCGTACGCCGAGAACCCTCCGAAGAAGTACCAGGACATCTACCCGATCGACTTCGACACCGACCCCGAGGGGCTGCACGCGGAGTGCCTGCGGGTCCTGCGGCACTGGATGGCGCACGGGGTGCGGATCTTCCGGGTGGACAACCCGCACACCAAGCCGGTGGCGTTCTGGGAGCGGCTGATCGAGGCGGTGCACGCCACCGACCCCGACGTGCTGTTCCTCGCCGAGGCGTTCACCCGCCCGGCGATGCTGCACGCCCTGGCGCGGGTCGGGTTCCACCAGTCGTACACGTACTTCACCTGGCGCAACTCCAAGGAGGAGGTGGAGTCGTACCTGTCCGAACTGGCGGGGCTGGGCGGCGAGGAGAGCGCCGCGTACCTGCGGCCCAACCTGTTCGTGAACACCCCCGACATCCTGCACGCCTACCTCCAGTACGGCGGCCGGCCCGCGTTCGCCGTGCGGGCCGTCCTCGCCGCCACGGCCTCCCCCACCTGGGGCGTGTACGCGGGCTTCGAGCTGTGCGAGAACGTGGCCGCGGGCCCGGGCAGCGAGGAGTACCTGGACTCGGAGAAGTACCAGTACCGGCCCCGCGACTGGGCCGCCGAGGAGGCGGCCGGGACGTCGCTGGCGCCGCTGCTGCGCACCCTCAACGAGGTGCGCCGGGCCCACCCGTCACTGCGGCAGCTGCGCAACCTGCGCTTCCACCGCGCCGACGACGACGCGGTGGTCTGCTTCTCCAAGCGGCACGGGGACGACTGGGTGCTCGTGGTGCTGAACCTCGACCCGCACGGCGTCCGCGAGACGACGGTCTCGCTGGACCTGCCGGCACTGGGCCTGGAGCGGACCGGCACGTTCACCGTCCGCGACGAGCTGTCCGCCGACGGCGCCACCTACACCTGGGGCCGCAGCAACTACGTACGCCTCGACCCGCGCCGGCAGGTCGCCCACGTCTTCACGAACGGGGACATCGCCTCGTGAACCGCGAACTGGCCGGCACCGAGCCGGCCGCCACCGACCTCAAGCGCCTCACCACCGGTGAGGTCAGCGACCCGCACGCGCTGCTCGGCGCCCACCCCGGCCCCGCCGGGGTGACGGTGCGGGTGCTGCGCCCGGCGGCCGGCCGGGTGACGATCACCGACCCGTCCGGCGGGACGCTCGCCGAGCTGGCCCACCTGGGCGGGGGCGTCTTCGCCGGCGTGCTGCCGGGCCGGGACGTCCCCGACTACCGGGTCGCCGCGGCCTACGGCGACGAGGTGTTCACCTACGACGACCCCTACCGCTACCTCCCGACGCTCGGCGAGCTGGACCTGCACCTGATACGGGAGGGCCGGCACGAGGAGCTGTGGCGGGTCCTCGGGGCCAATGTCCGCGAGCACGAGTCCGGGCACGGCCGGGCGGCCGGCACCGCCTTCGCGGTGTGGGCGCCCGACGCGCGGGCCGTCCGCCTGGTCGGCGACCTCAACCACTGGAACGGCGCCGCCCACCCGATGCGGTCGCTCGGGGCGAGCGGGGTGTGGGAGCTGTTCGTCCCGGGGGTGGGGCCGGGCTGCCGCTACAAGTACGAGATCCTCACCCCCGACGGGCGCTGGATCCAGAAGGCGGACCCGCTGGCCACGTCGGCCGAGCCGGCGCCCGGCACCGCGTCGGTCGTCCACGCCTCCGCGTACCGCTGGGGCGACGGCGCGTGGATGCGGCGGCGCGGTGAACGGCCCGTCGCCGAGGCGCCGATGAGCGTGTACGAGATGCACCTGCCGTCGTGGCGCCCCGGTCTCGGCTACCGCGAGCTGGCCGCTGAACTCCCCGCCTACCTCAAGGGGCTGGGCTTCACGCACGTGGAGTTCCTGCCGCCCGCCGAGCACCCCTTCGGCGGCTCGTGGGGCTACCAGGTGACCTCCTACTACGCGCCCATGGCGAGGCTCGGCTCCCCCGACGACTTCCGGTACCTGGTGGACCGGCTGCACCGGGCCGGCATCGGGGTGATCGTGGACTGGGTGCCCGCGCACTTCCCCCGCGACGACTGGGCGCTCGCCCGGTTCGACGGCACGCCGCTGTACGAGCACCCCGACCCGCGCCGCGGGGAGCACCCCGACTGGGGGACGCTCGTCTTCGACTACGGGCGGGCGGAGGTGCGCAACTTCCTGGTCGCCAACGCCGTGTACTGGTGCGAGGAGTTCCACGTCGACGGGATCCGGGTGGACGCCGTGGCGTCCATGCTCTACCTGGACTACTCCCGCGGCGACGGCGGGTGGCTGCCCAACGCCTACGGCGGCCGGGAGAACCTCGACGCGGTCGAGTTCCTCCAGGAGATGAACGCCACCGTGCAGCGCCGCTGCCCCGGGGTGGTCACCGTCGCCGAGGAGTCCACGGCCTGGGACGGGGTGACCCGCTCCACCGACGAGGGCGGCCTGGGCTTCGACCTGAAGTGGAACATGGGCTGGATGCACGACTCGCTGTCGTACATGGCCCACGACCCGGTGCACCGGCAGTACCACCACCACGCGATGACCTTCGCGATGATGTACGCGTACGCCGAGGACCACCTGCTGCCGATCAGCCACGACGAGGTGGTCCACGGCAAGGGGTCGCTGCTCGGCAAGATGCCCGGCGACCGGTGGCAGCGGTTCGCGAACCTGCGCGCCTACCTGGCGTGGATGTGGGCCTTCCCCGGCAAGCACCTGCTGTTCATGGGGCAGGAGTTCGCCCAGGACAGCGAGTGGTCCCACGACCGGGGCCCGGACTGGGCGCTGACCGGGCAGGCCCCGCACGCGGCGGTCCGCGACCTGGTGCGCGACCTCAACCGCCACTACCTCGCCGATCCGGCGCTGTGGAGCCGGGACACCCGGCCCGAGGGCTTCCGCTGGATCGACGCCGACGCCGCCCAGGACAACGTCTACAGCTTCCTGCGGCACGGGGAGTCGGGCGAGCCGCTGGTGTGCGTCTTCAACTTCCAGCCGGCCGCGCGCCCCGGCTTCCGGGTCGGCCTGCCGTCGGCCGGCCGGTGGACCGAGGTGCTGAACACCGACGCGGCGGCGTACGGCGGCAGCGGCGTCACGAACCCGGACCCGGTGCGGGCGCAGGACGTGCCCTGGCAGGGGCTGCCCGCGAGCGCGGAGCTGACCCTGCCGCCGCTCGGCGCCGTCTGGCTCCGCCCGTACCGCTGACAACGACTGGAGAGGCGACCTGCCATGCCCGCACCGCGACTGAGGACCACCCCGCTGCCCGGGATCGGCGTGCAGTACGAGCTCACGACCCGGCGGCACGACACCCTGTCGGTCGTCGCGCACCGCGACGGCACCCGCACCCTGAACGTCCACCACGACGACGATCCCGATTCGTGCGGGCTGTCGATGCGGCTGACCGGCGCCGAGGCGCTCACCCTGACCGAGGCGCTGCTGCCGGGCCACAACAACCCGAACCTGCTGCACACCAGCGACTTCGGGCTGCTGGCGGAACGGGTCACGGTGACCGGCGACTCGTACTGGAACGGGCGGCAGCTGGGCGAGACGCGGATGCGTACCGCGACGGGCGCGTCGATCGTCGCCGTGATGCGCCGGGCGCATCCCATCCCGTCCCCCGGGCCGGAGTTCCGGCTGCGCGGCGGGGACACGATCATCGTCGTCGGGACGCGCGAGGGCGTCGACGCGGCGCACGCCATCCTCGAACGGAAGTGACGCCGTGCATTCCGCTGTCTTCCTGATCGAGTTCGGCGCCGTCGTGCTGGCGCTCGGGCTGCTCGGCCGGTTCGCCGCCCGGGTGCGCTTCTCCCCCATCCCGCTGTACCTGCTGGCCGGTCTGGTCTTCGGGCACGGCGGGATCGTCCCGCTGGGCGGCAGCGAGGAGTTCATCGAGATCGGCGCCGAGATCGGGGTCGTCCTGCTGTTGCTGATGCTGGGGCTGGAGTACACGGCCGGTGACCTGGTCGGGCACCTGAGGACGCACGCCCCGGCCGGGGCGGTGGACTTCGTGCTCAACGCCGTGCCGGGCGCCGCCGCGGCGCTGCTGATGGGGTGGGGCCCGGTGGCGGCGGTGGTGCTGGCGGGGGTGACGTGGGTGTCGTCGTCCGGGGTGATCGCCAAGGTGCTGGGCGACCTCGGGCGGATCGGCAACCGCGAGACGCCGGCCATCCTGAGCGTGCTGGTCCTGGAGGACCTGGCGATGGCCGTGTACCTGCCCATCCTGACGACGCTGCTCGCCGGCGCCGGCTGGGCGGCGGGCGGCGTGACGCTGGCGATCGCGCTGGGCGCGGTCGGCGTGGTGCTGGTCGTGGCGGTGCGCTACGGGCGGCACATCTCGCGGTTCATCTCCAGCGACGACCCGGAGAAGCTGCTGCTGGTCGTCCTCGGTCTGACGCTGCTGGTGTCCGGGTTCGCCCAGGAACTCCAGGTGTCGGCCGCGGTGGGCGCGTTCCTGGTCGGCATCGCGCTGTCCGGTGAGGTCGCGGAGAACACCCACCACCTGCTGATGCCGCTGCGGGACCTGTTCGCCGCCGTGTTCTTCGTCTTCTTCGGCCTCAGTACGGACCCGGCGACCATCCCGCCCGTCCTGCTCCCCGCCCTGGTCCTGGCGGTGCTCACGGCCCTGACGAAGATCGGTACGGGGTACTGGGCGGCCAAGCGCGCCGGGATCGGCGAACGGGGACGGTGGCGGGCGGGCGGTGCGCTGGTGGCGCGCGGCGAGTTCTCCATCGTCATCGCGGGGCTCGCGGTCGCCGCGGGTGTCGAACCGGCGCTGGGGCCGCTGGCGACGGCGTACGTGCTGCTGCTGGTCGTCCTCGGGCCGGTGACGGCGCGGTTCACCGAGCCGGTGGCGCTGTGGGTGAGCGGCCGCCGGGCTCAGCGGCGGGCCGCGCTCTCCCTGCCGGTGGCGGGGGCCGAGCCCGAGCCGGTGCCGGTGCGCGACTGAGGCCCGCCGGCCAGGCGGTCGGCCAGGCGGAGCGCCGGGGAGGTCATGGCGGTGGTCGCGAGGGCGACCACCGTCAGGGCGACGAGCATCGTCCGGTCGATGAGCCCGGCCTGGTGGCCGAGGGAGATGACGACGATCTCGGTCAGGCCGCGGGAGTTCATCAGCGCCCCGACGCGCAGCCACTCGCGGCGCGGCAGCCCGGCGAGGGCGGCCGCCGCCGCGCACCCCACCGTCTTGGTGAGGACGGCGACCGGCAGGAGGACCGCGAGGAGCGTGGCGTCCCAGGGGGCGGATCCGAGGTCCAGGCGCTGGCCGAAGCCGAGGAAGAAGCAGGGCAGCAGGATCGCGGTGGTGACCGTGTCGAGCCCCTTGAGCGCCGGGCCGCCGGCCGCCACCGGGTACCGGCGGCCGAACAGGTGGCCGAACAGCAGGGCGCCCAGCAGCTGGTGGAGGCCGGCGGCGGAGGAGGCCGCGGCGGCGAGGGCGCAGCCGGCGACGGTGAGGGTGATGTCGGCGCCGCGGCTCGTGGTGCCCGGCCGGGTGCGCAGGAGGACGGCGACCGCCGCCAGGCCGGCGGCCGCCGGCAGCAGGTGCCGGGTTCCGAGGCTGCCCGCGGCGAACAGGGCGGCGGTCAGGAGGCACCAGGCCACCGCGTCGCCGACGGCCGCCGCCGCGAGGCTCACCCGCCCCGCGGGGGTGGCCGTCAGCCCTTCGTCGTCGAGGATCCGGGCGAGGACCGGCAGGGCGGTGATCGACAGGGCGCAGCCGAGGAACAGGGCGGACGCGACCGGGGTGGCGCGGGGGCCGGCGTGGGCGCCGTCGAGGGCGAGCGCGAGAACCGCTCCGGCGGCCGCCGGCAGCAGGACGGACGCCGCGCTGACGGCGGTGACCGCCGGGGCGGTGCGGTCGGGGCCGGCCGGTCCGGCGAGGTGGCGGCCGATGCCGAAGGCGTAGAGGACGAGGCCCAGTTCGGCGAGGGCGCCCAGGGCGGGCAGGACCTCGGGGCCGAACAGGAAGCGGTGGACGCCGGGGGCGACCGCGCCGAGCAGCGAGGGCCCGAGCAGCAGTCCGGCCGCCAGTTCGGCGACCGTCGGGGGCTGGCCGGCCCGGCGGGCGAGCAGGCCGGCGGTGCGGGTGAGCAGCAGCAGGCACGCGAGGGCCAGCAGGAACCGGCCGTCCGTCATGGGTGACGCTCCTCGGGTCGGGGAAGGCGAAGGGCGCCCGGCCTGGCCGGGCGCCCTGGTGGCGGGGTCGCCGCCGGGTCAGCGCGTGACGCGCGCGTAACGGCCCGACGCGACCGTGGTCTTGTCGACGGCCGCGAGGAAGTCCTGGGTCTCGGCGGCGGAGAAGAAGCCCTCCATGGTGGCGTCCGCGTCCTCCGGGGTCGCCCAGTGGACGATGACGAGGTATTCGCCGTCGTCGCTGCGGGACACCTCGCGGGACAGGAAGCCGGGGCGCTTGGCCATGTAGTCGTCCTCGACCCTCCGGTCGAGGGTCTCGAAGTCGGTGGTGTCGGTGCCGGGCATCAGCTTGAAGCGGACGGTCTCCACGGTGCTCATCGGTGGTCCTCCTGGAAGGCGTCGGCGTGGGCGGTGGCCCACTGGGTGAAGGTGCGGGGCGGCCGGCCGAGGAGTTCGGCGACGGTCGGCCGGACCCGCGAGTCGTCGAGGGTGCCGTCCGCGTAGTAGCGGAAGAAGGCGTCGACGTACGCGGGCGGGGTGCCGTCGGCCGCCATCTCCTCGCGGGCCTCCTCGTCGGTGAGGCCGTCGAGGCGCAGGGGGCGCCCGAGGACCTCGCCGAGGAGGCGGACCCGGTCTGCGGGGAGCAGCGGTTCGGGGCCGCTGAGGGCGTGCACGCGGCCGTGGTGGGCCGGGTCGAGCAGGACGCGGGCGGCGACGGCCGCGATGTCGTACGGGTCGATCATGGCGACCGGGACGGTGGGGAACGGGGCGCGGACCACGTCGCCGGCCGCGAGCTGGGCGGTCCACTGGAGGGTGTTGGACATGAAGCCGCTGGGGCGCAGGATCGTCCAGGGCACCGGGGAGGCCCGTACCGCCTCCTCGGAGAGGATCATGAAGCGGGAGATGGCGTTGTCCATGTCGCCGTCCGCGGCGGCGATGCTGGAGAGCAGCACCACGTGCTCCACGCCGGCCCGGGCGCACTCGCCGAGCACGCCCGGCATGTCCGCGTAGCCGGGGAGCAGGAACACCCCGCGGGCGCCTTTCAGCGCGGGGCGCAGCGAGTCGGGACGGTCGAGGTCGCCGACCGCCGCCTCCGCCCCCGCGGGGGGTGCGGCGGCGTTCCGGACCAGGGCGCGCACCGGCCGGCCGGAGGCGGCCAGCCGTGCGGTCAGCTCGCCCCCGACGTGGCCGGTGGCTCCGGTCACCAGGATCATGCGGGTCTCCTTGCCTCAGGACGTCAGGTCGAGCACGAGGCGGCCACGGGCGTGGCCGTCCTCGCCGGACGCGTGCGCCGCCGCCACCTCGTCCAGCGGCAGGGTCCGCGCGACGACGGGGCGGACGGCGCCGGCGGCGAGGAGGCCGGCGAGCCGGCCGAGGACCGGTCCGTCGGGGTGCACGTAGGTGAAGCCGGCGCGCACGCCGTGGTCCTGGGCGGTCCTGCGGTGGTCGGGCCCCTCCCCCTTGAGGGTGACGACGATGCCGCCGGGGCGTACGACGTCGAGCAGGCGGAAGAACTCCGCCCCGCCCATGGGGTCGACCGCCAGGTCCACGTCCCCCACCTCCTTCTGGAGGGGGACCGTCCGGTAGTCGACGACCCGGTGGGCGCCGAGCGAGCGGACGAAGTCGTGGTTGGCGGGGGACGCGGTGCCGATGACCTCGGCGCCCGCGTCGACGGCCAGCTGCACCGCGACGTGCCCCACTCCCCCGGCCGCGCCGGACACCAGGACGCGGTGGCCCGGCCGCAGCCCGCCGTGCTCGAACAGCGTCTGCCAGGCGGTGAGGCCCACCATGGGCAGCGACGCGGCCGCAACGTGGCCGACGCCGTCGGGCTTGGCGGCGAGGTCGGCCTCGGGGGCGACGGCGTACTCGGCGTACCCGCCGGCGAGGGCCGGGAAGCGGGGCATGCCGAACACGGCGTCGCCCTCGGTGAACCGCCGGACGCCCGGGCCGGTGGCGGCCACCGTGCCCGAGACGTCCCAGCCGAGCACGGCGGGGAAGCGCTCCACGCCCACGCCCCGCCCGGCCCGCGTCGCCCGGTCGATGGCGTTGACGCCGGCCGCGTGGACGCGGACCAGCACCTCGCCCTCGCCGGGCCGCGGGACGGGCAGCTCCCGTACGCGCAGGGCGTCCGGCGCGCCGAAGGCGTCGATGACCGCCGCCCGCATGACGGTCGGCGTCACGGCGCGAGGTGCAGGTCGTGGCGGGGCGCGAACTCGACGATCTGCCGCTTCTGGACCTCGCTGAGCGGGACGGGCGCCTCGCCCGCGCGGGCCTCCTGGCCGATCTCCATGAAGAAGTTCTCCAGGTACGCCGGGGTGAACAGGAACAGCATGCGGCTGACGTGCAGGCCGACGTTGCGGAACCGGTGGCGGGTGCCGCGCGGCACGAAGACGAAGTCGCCGTCGTGGGCGGTGAAGGTCTTCTCGCCGTTGAGGAACTCGATGTCGCCGTTGAGGATGTAGAACGCCTCGTCGGCGTGCGGGTGGATGTGCGGCGGCGGGCCGCCGCCGGGCGGCACGGACGCCTCGGCGAAGGTGAGGGACCCGCCGGTGTTCTCGCGGGTGGCCTTGAAGGTGTAGATGGCGTCGCCGAACCAGTACGTCGGGCCGGTGCCCGCCGGGTGGTGGACGACCTTGCCCTCGGGGTGTGCGGTGGTCATGGGGGCTCCCAGGGTCGGGGCGGGCGGTCAGAGGCGGAACAGGCCGGGGTCGGCGACCACGACGTCGAGGAGGACGGGGCCGTCGGCGGTCAGCGACTCGCGCAGCGCCGCCTGGAGGCCCTCGGGCGTCTCGACCCGCTCGCCGCGCACCCCGAAGCCGCGGGCCAGCTGGGCCATGTCGACACCGCTGAGGTCGTAGCCCTTCTCCCACGACTTCTGGTCCTGGAGGTAGTACTTCAGCGACAGGTAGCCGGCGTTGTCGGGGATGACGAAGGTGACCGGCAGGTTGTGCTGGGCGGCGGTCCACAGGGAGTGCAGGGTGTACTGGGCGGAGCCCTCGCCGACCACCACGACCGCGCGGCGGTCCGGGCGGGCGAGCGCGTAGCCGACGGCGCCGGCGAAGGGGAAGCCGAGGGCGCCGCTGGCGGTGGCGAAGTAGCCGTTGCCGGCGCCGAGCGGGATCTGCTCGTGGAAGTCGGCCCGGGCGATGGGCAGTTCCTCGAAGAGGACGGCCGTCTCGGGCAGCTCCTTGGAGAGCAGGTGGAACAGGTACGCCTGGGTGAGCGGGGTGGTCGCCTCCGGTACGGGGACGGGCTCGCGCACGGGGGCGAGCGGGGTCCGCTCGCGCCGGCCGACCAGCGGCACCAGGGCCCTGACGACGTCACCGGGCCGGGCGATGAACGCCGCGTCCGCCAGGGTGGCGGCGGCGGCCTGCGGGTCGTCGGTGACGTGCAGGAACGTGACGTCCTCGGTCAGCGTGGGCCGGGGGGTCCGGTCGAGGTCGGCGGGGGCGGTGGAGAACAGGTCCCAGGAGGTGAACAGCGTGAAGGCGGGACCGCCGAGGACCACGACCACGTCGTGCTGGGCGGACAGCCGCTCGTTGATCAGCTCCGGGATGGGCGGCAGGACGCCGGCGAACAGCGGGTGGTCCTCCGGGAACGCGCCCCGGTTCCACACGGGGGCGCCCCAGACGCGGGCGTTGAGCTTCTCGGCCAGCTCGACCAGCGCGCCGCGGGCGCCCTGGGCGTCGACCGGCCCGCCGGCGATCAGACCGGGTCGCTGCGCGCCGTCGAGGGCGGCGGCGATGCGCTCCAGCGCGGCGGGGGACGGCACGGTGGCGTCCTCGACGGTGGGGATGCGCACCGGGTGGGGGTCGGCGGGGCGTACGAAGTCGTCCTCGGGCACGGCGACGAACACGGGGCCCTGCGGCGCCTGCTTGGCGATCCGGTACGCCTGGGCGATGGTCGCCGGGACGTCCTGGGGGCGGGCGGGTTCGGCGGCCCACTTGATGTACGGCTTGGGCAGCTGGGTGGCGTCCTTGGCGATGAGGAACGGGTCGCCGAGGAGCATCTTGCGGGCCTGCTGGCCGCCCAGGATGACCATGGGGGTCTTGGCGGAGGCGGCGGTGTAGACGCTGCCCATGGCGTTGGCGAGGCCGGGGCCGCCGTTGATGATGACGAGCGCGGGCTCGCCGGTGGCCTGGGCGTAGCCGTCCGCCATGCCGACGACGGACGCCTCCTGGAGGCCCATGACGAACCGGAACTCGTCGTCCGGCCAGGCCTCGAAGAGCTTCATCTCGGTGTGGCTGGGGTTGCTGAAGATGGTCGTCAGGCCCAGCCGGCGCAGCACGTCCAGTGTTTCGTCGCGTACGGTCCGGTGGCCGGTTGCCTCGGTCACGGCAGGTCTCCTACGGGGTGGGTTGGGTGGCGGGGCCCGCGAGGGCGGTCGGGAGGGTGAGTTTGCGTCCGGCCCAGGTGGCGGGCAGGGCGAGGGCGCAGACGGTCAGCGCGACGAGGGGGGCGCGGTCGACGCCGTACGCGGCGACCGCCCAGCCGCCGACGGCGGCTCCGGCGGCGATGCCCGCGTTGACGGCGGAGGCGCCGAGGGTGGCGGCGAGGTCGCCGCCGGGGCCGGCGAGGGAGATGATCCGCAGCTGGAGCGACGGCACGATGCCGAACCCGACGAGGCCCCAGGCGGCCAGGGCGACCCCGGCGAGCACCCGGTGGGAACCGGTGAGGTGGAGGGCGCCGAGGGCGAGGACGAGCACGGTGTTGCCGACGAGGAGGGTCAGGTCGGCGTTCCGGTCGGCGAACCTGCCGCCGGCGAAGGTGCCGGCGGCGCTGGCGAGGCCGAAGATCAGCAGGAAGGCGCTGACGCCGCCGCCGGAGATGCCGGTGACGTCCTCCAGGTAGGGCGCGAGGTAGGTGAAGGCGGTGAACTGGCCGCCGAGCAGCAGCAGTCCGATGCCCAGCATGGCCAGCACGCGGGGCGCGAAGGCGTGCCGCGCCTGGGCGCGCAGCCCGCCGCCGCCGCTGCCGGTGACGGTGGGGACGAGGGCCAGGACGGCGACGAGCGCGAGCGCGCCGAGGACGACGATGCCGGTGAACGCGGCGCGCCAGCCGATCGACTGGCCGACGAGCGTGCCGAGCGGCACGCCGATGACGGTGGACACGGCGATGCCGCCGAACACCATGGAGACGGCCTGCCCGCGGCGCTCGGCGGGGACGAGCCCGGCGGCGACGGCGGAGGCCACGCCGATGAAGAGCCCGTGGATGGCGCCGGTCACCGCCCGCGCGGCCAGCAGCAGCCCGAACGCGGACGCGAACACGGCGACGAGGTTGCCCACGACGAACACGGCGAGCGCGAGCCACAGCAGGGTGCGGCGCGGCATGCCGATGGTCGCGGCGGTGACGACGGGCCCGCCGAGCGAGATGCCCAGCGCGTACGCCGTCACCAGCAGCCCGGCCGTCCCGACGGACACGTCCAGGTCGCCCGCGACGAGGCCGAGCACGCCGACGACGACCAGCTCGGCGGTGCCGATGACGAACGCGCCGAGGCCGAGCGCGGGGAGCGCGTGAGTACTGCTCCGGGTCCCGCTCATCGGCGAGCCCCTCCTTCTGTCTTCCGTGCGGACGGTGTGGGCCCCGCCCCCGGGGGCCCGGCTCCTCGCCGGGGGCGGGCGGTGGCGGTGCCTTCGCGCGGTGGGGGCGGCGGCCTGCGGCCCCGGGCGGGCGGGTGCGGCGCGCGCGTGGGGGCACGTGGGGTGCGGCGCGCGCGTGGGGGCGGGTGCGCGGCTTCACGGGGAGCCGGTGGCGGTACCGGCTCCCCGCGGCTCCGGGCGCCGGGGGCCGTGCGGGCCCCCGCCCGGCCCCGGGGAACGAGGGGCGCGGCCACCGTGGGGGTGGGGGCGCGCCCCGGGGGGCCGGGGAGTCCCGGTCAGACCTTGTAGCGCTGCTTGACGTCCTCGGCGAAGCCGAGGTAGTCGCGCAGCGGCCAGACCTGCTCGAACTCCAGGTACTCGCGCATGGGGAGGCGCCCCAGGGCGGTGCGGTCGAGCTCCTCGGCGTCCGGGGAGTCGATGATGGCGATGACCCGCTTCTGGGCCGCCACCTTCCAGATCCCCACGCAGAAACCGGAGTCGAGGGTCTCCTGGGCGTGGACGGCCTCGTCCTGCTCCAGCTCCCACAGCTCGTCGAGCGTGAGGCGCCCCTCGTGCTTCCACTTCATCTGGACGTAGAACAGCATGGGTCACTTCCCGTCGGTGTCGCGGATGAGTCCGGTCAGCGCGTGGTCGGCGCCGAACACCTCGACGGCCAGGTCGAGCGGCGTCTTGCCGTCGTGGCCGACGAGGTCCAGCCGGGCGCCGGCGCCGACGAGGATGCGGACGCACTCCTCGTAGCCGTGCCACAGCGCGTCGTGCAGCGGGGTGTAGCCGTTGGTGGCGCCCTGGAAGTCCAGGTCGATGCCGGGCCGGGCGACGAGCTGGGCGGTGATGTCGGCGTGGCCGTTGTAGACCGCCTTGTGCAGGGGCACGGCACCGAACGTCGGCTCGACCGCGTTGACGTCCGCGCCCGCCGCGAGCAGCAGCGCCACGATCTCGCCGTGCCCGTCGCGGGAGGCGACCAGCAGCGGCGTGTGCCAGTCGTTGAACCCGCCCAGGAAGGGTGCCCGCTCGTCGACCTCGGCGCCCGCGTGCAGCAGCTTGCGCACCCGCTCGGTGTCGCCCTCGGCGGTGGCGGCCATCAGCTCCTGCCGGGCGACCGCGGCCTCGTCGCTCGCGCGCCGGGCGTCGAGGTGCCGCTCCGCCTCGAGCAGCTTGTCCTTGCCGAAGGTGTTGACGTTCAGCTCGTACGCGAAGTGCTGCTCCAGCGAGAAGCCGTAGTGCGTGTACACCTTGAGCGACGCGCCCCGGGCGAGCAGGTACTCGGCGATGTCCGGGTACTTGTACCAGAGGGCGTCCATCAGGGCGGTGTGGCCGGTGGTGGGCGCGACGGCGTCGACGAACGCGCCCGCCTCGACCAGCGCGCGCACCACGTCGAGGCTGCCGCCCTGGCAGGCCTTGTGCAGGGCGGTCGCCCCGGCACGGGTGTCGGCGGTGTGGACGTCGGCGCCCGCGCCGATCAGGGCCCGCACGGTCGGCGCGTCGGCCTGCCCGGCGGCGATCATCAGCACGGTCAGGCCGGTGGCCGTCTCGCGGGTGGAGGGGTCGGCGCCGGCGGACAGCAGCCCCGCCACGTTGGCGGTGTCACGGTCGCGTACGGCCGCGATCAGGTCGGCGCTCATCAGGCGGCCACCTGTCCGGACGTGTCCCCGCGCAGGGCGCGGACGATCGGGGACGGGTCGGTGTACGACTTCCAGCGGACGATCCGCCCGTCGCGGACGGTCAGCCACTGGACGAACTCGATCTCGAATTCGACGCCGTTGTTCCGGACCGCCGAGAGTTCGTGGATGACGCCCGCGGCCTTTTCGCCGTCGACCACCAGGTCGACGAGCTTCTCGAACTTGACCTCGCACTCACCGGTGAAGACCTGGAGGCTGGCGAGTACGGCGTCACGACCGCGGATCGCGCCGATCCACTTCATGTCGTCGTTGTAACCGGGGACCGGCGTGTAATTGATCCACTCGACGTCGTCGGCGAGCAGTCCGAGACAGGTCTCGAAATCCCCGGAGGCGAGCGCGTCGAACCAGCGCCGGGCGACCGCGCGGGTCGCTTCTGTGAGGTCGCTCATGTGTACTCCTCGATAAGCCCGAGAGAATTCCCAGAAGATAGTGATTCCGTTTCCGGCCGCTCACCAACAAGCTGCCGCCGACTTCCTGAGATTCCGGGACCGTCGTTTTCAGGATTTCTGCGACTCGGCGGCGAGCGTGAGCAGTTGCCGGTTGCCGTCGGCCCACGTCGCGGTCATGACGACGTCGTTGATGCGCCAGCCGTCCCCGGTGCGCACGAGCGCGAAGCGGTAGTGGCCGCCCAGGGTCCACAGCGGTCCGCCGTGCTCGTTGGGGAGCCGGTGGGTGGCCTGGAACATGGCGGTGCACACGGCCGTGTCGCCGTCGAGGTCGACGAGGAAGTTGCTGAACACGTGCTGGGTGGCGGTGAAGGCGCCGAGCAGCCCGGACCAGGCGCCGACCAGGCCCTTGGCGGGGACGACGGCCGGCTCGCCGCCGTTGAGACTGGTGTAGTCGAGCCGGACCTCGTCGGTGAACACCTGCTCCAGGGCGTCCCAGTCGCGCTGGTCGGTGTACCAGCCCATGCGGGTGCAGGTGTCGATGACGTCAAGTCGGTCCGCCGTGGTACTCATCGGCCGACCACCTCCAGATTCTCCGTGGGTGCGTAACAGGTGTGGCCCGACTGCTTGGTCCACCGGTGCTCGATGAACAGCGCGCAGACGATCAGGGCCCCGAGGGACATCACCTCGCCGACGGCCGCGCCGAAGTGGCCGGCCGGCACGGTGAGGAAGGCCAGCGCGGCGGCGGCGAAGTGGAACCGCTGCGGGCCGATCTTGAGGATTCCGTGGAACCAGGCGATCCCCGCCAGGTAGAGCGCCACACCGCCGGCGAGGGCCAGAGACGGCGCGAGCGGCAGCTCGGCGAAGGGGTGCGCGATGGTCTTCTTCACGGCCGCGGCGATCAGGATGAGGCCCAGCAGCATCGGGACGTGCGCGTAGAAGAAGGCGGACAGCGCCATCCGGGACCGGGTGGTGGCGTCCTGCCGTTCCAGGGCGACCTCGGCCCGCCGGGCCTTCTCGGACTCGTTGAAGTACACCCACCACAGGCAGGCCGGGATGACGAAGATGAGCACGGCCGTCGTGACGACCGACAGGCCCGCCGGGGCGCCGTCGGTGCCGATGCCCAGCGCCAGGAACGAGTCCCCCAGCGCGATGATCATCAGCAGGCCGTGCCGTTCCACGAAGTGGCCGGGTTTCAGGTCGAAGCCGGAGACGCCGGTGATGACCGGCGCCAGGATCTCCAGCAGCACCGCGCCGCCCCAGCACAGGTAGACCGCCACCCCGTCGAGGAACCCGGCGCAGATGATCAGGAGCGCCCCGGTGACGTGGAAGGGCGCGATGCGCAGCATGTTCCGGGCGGCGCGCGGGCCGCTGAAGGCGAACAGCGCGGCGTGGACGCTGACGATGAGCAGGTAGCCGACGCCGAAGGCGACCCCGTCGCCGTCGAAGGCGTTGGGGGTGGTGAGCCCGATCACCAGGAACGACGCCATGCCGAGGAGCAGCAGCAGCCGCTGGTGCTTGCCGTGCGGCGGCACGTGGTTGGTGAGCCAGGCGTACCCGCCGTACATCCACCACAGCAGCCAGAAGATCAGCAGGATCTGCAGGACCCCCTCGGGGTTCATGCGGTCGCTGAAGACCCGGGCGAGCTGGGTGAAGTTGAAGACGAACGCGAGGTCGAAGAAGAGCTCCAGGGTGGTGACCCGCGCCTTGTCATCCAGCGGCGCGTCGTCGCCGGCTTCCCGGGTGCCTTTCGGAATGGCTTCCGTGGACATGGTCGTGAAGGTAACGGCCGCTCCCGCGGGCGGTCGAAGATTTCGACCGGACATCATGAGGTCGCGCGCACAGCGGATCGCGCGTTCGTTCCCCGGACGTCCGCCGCCCTCCGGTCACCTCTGCGGAACGGCAAAATCCGCCCTTGACATGAGAAAGTCCGAATGTCCTCGGGCCCGGGATGCGCAGCTCGTTTCCGGCCCCGACCTCCGCCCCCACCTGAGCTTTCCGGCCGCCCGGAAGGTTTTGCGGGACGTATTTCGGCCCGGCCGGGGAGCGCCGTCCGAAACATAAGGTCTCTCGCACCTGGGCGGGTTGGCCCGAAGCCGCCCTTCGAGAGAAGAGAGACACACGTGCACCGCATTCGTCCTTTCCGTTCCCTGATGGCTGCCGGACTGTCCTTGGCCGGCCTGCTCTCCCTGACCGGCATGGCCGGTACGGCCGTCGCCGACGACGACATGGCCGACGCCAAGTACGCGGCGGGTACCGCCTTCACGCTGCCGGGCGCGCGGGCCTTCCCCGAGGGCATCGCCGTGGACGGCAGAACGGGCGACTTCTACGTCGGCTCGTACGCCACCGGCGCGATCTACCGCACCCCGGCCGGCCAGAAGGCCGCCGAGGTGTTCCTGCCGGACGGCGCCGACGGCCGTACGACGGCGGCCGGGCTCAAGGTCGACGGGGCCGGCCGGCTGTGGGTCACCGACCCCAAGGGCGTCATGGTCTACGACCTCGCCACCCGCAAGCGGGTCGCGCACTTCACCGTGTCGGCCCCCGAGGTGTCCCTGCTCAACGACCTGGACATCGCCCCGGACGGGACGGCGTACGTCACCGACTCGTACCTGGCGGTGGTGTACCGCGTCACCCCGGCGCAGCTCCAGGCCGCGATCGGGGCCGGCGGCAACGGGGGGACGCTGACCACCGCGTACAACCTCACCGGCGTCATACCGCCGCAGCCGGCGAAGACCGTCACCCTCAACGGCATCGAGGCGGACGCGACCGGCGGCTACCTGATCACCGTGGACTCGGCGGGCGGCGGCCTGTACCGGATCGACCTGAAGACGGGCGCCATGCAGAAGGTGACGGGCACCGTCAGCCTCAAGTACGGCGACGGGCTCCACCTGGAGTCGGGGCGGGTGTGGCTCGCGCACTACGGCAACGACACCCTGAGCCGGCTGCGGCTGAACGCCGACGCCACGTCGTTCACCGTGGAGCGCCAGGTCGTCGACGCGACGCTGGAGATGCCCACGACGCTGGTGCGCCGCAACAACCACCTGTACGTGGTGCGTTCGCAGTTCGACAAGATGGCCGGCGGTACGGCCGAGCTCCCGTTCACCATCGCCGACGTGACCGGGTTCTGACACGGAACGGCGGGGGGGGCGGGGCGGCCCCGGCCCCCCCCCCCCCCCCCCGCGGGCGCCCCGCCCCCCCCCGCCCCCCCCCCCGGCACGGGGGCCGGGCGCGCCCGGCCGGGCCCCGCGGGCGGGCCCCGCCCCCGCCCCCAGCCCGACGCGCCAGACCGGGGCTCGCCCGCCCCCCCCCCGTCCCCCAGAACCACCTGCTCGGCGCCCCCGATGTCGTACCCCCGCTCGCCCCGGCCGCCCGCCGCGAGGAGCCGCG
>NZ_LWBU01000364.1 GCF_001646665.1 Streptomyces noursei
CCGACGACAACGCCGCGAGCGTGCGTGCAGGGCGCCGCGGGCCAGGCGAGACTTTGCGGACACGACCTAGGGCGCCGTCACGAAGTCGATCAGCTCCTCCACCCGCCCCAGCAGCTCCGGCTCCAGGTCCTTGTAGCTGCGTACCCGGGACAGGATGTGCTGCCAGGCGGCGCCCGTGTTCTCCGGCCACCCCAGGGCCCGGCACACGCCCGTCTTCCAGTCCTGGCCGCGCGGGACCGACGGCCACGCCGGGATGCCCACCGACGCGGGCTTCACGGCCTCCCAGATGTCGATGTACGGGTGCCCCACGACCAGGGTGTGCTCGTCGGTGACGGACGCCGCGATGCGGGACTCCTTGGAGCCCGGCACCAGGTGGTCGACGAGCACCCCGAGGCGGGCGTCCGGACCGGGTCCGAAGTCCCGCACGACGGCGGGGAGGTCGTCGACGCCCTCCAGGTACTCGACGACGACGCCCTCGATGCGCAGGTCGTCGCCCCACACCCGCTCGACCAGCTCCGCGTCGTGGCGGCCCTCCACGTACATGCGTCCCGCGCGGGCGACACGCGCGCGTGCGCCGGGCACGGCGATCGAGCCCGACGCGGTCCGCGACGGGCGGGCCGGACCGGCCGGCGGACGCACCAGCGTCACCGGGCGCCCCTCCAGCAGGAAGCCGCGCGGCTCCAGCGGGAACACCCGGTGCTTGCCGAACCGGTCCTCCAGGGTCACCGTGCCCGCCTCGCAGCCGATCACCGCCCCGCAGAAGCCGGTGCTCACCTCCTCGACGACCAGGTCCGGGTCGGCGGGTACCTCCGGCACCGGGGCCGAACGCTTCCAGGAGGGCGTCAGGTCAGGGTCGTAAGCGCGCATCCGCCAGACGCTACGACACGCCGAACCGGCGGGCCAGCTCATCGCGTTGGGCGCGTACGAAGCCGGCGCCGACGACGGCCCCGTGCCCGGGGACGTACAGCGCGTCCTCGCCGCCCAGTTCCAGCAGCCGGTCCAGCGCGGCCGGCCACTGTGACGGGACGGCGTCGGACCCGGCCTGGGGGTCGCCCGACTCCTCCACCAGGTCCCCGCACAGGACGACCTCCCGGGAGCCCGGCACCAGCACCGCCAGGTCGTGTCCGCTGTGCCCCGGCCCCACGTTGGCCAGCAGCACCTGCCGCCCGCCCAGCTCCAGCGTCCACTCGCCGCACACCAGGTGGTGCGGGACCACCAGGACGTCCGTCGCCTCCACGGCGTCCGCCTCCGCCACCCCGTGCCGCACGGCGTCGCCCCGCAGCGCGTCCCGGCCGCCGGTGAGCACGGTGTCCACGCCGACCGCGCCGTACACCTCGGTGCCGGAGAACGCCGCCGTGCCGAGCACGTGGTCGAAGTGGGGATGGCTCAGTGCGATATGTGTCACTCTCCGGCCGCCCATCAGCGCCTGCGCCTGCGCCCGGATCGCGGCGCCCTCACGGAGCGTCGCGCCCGTGTCGTACAGGAGGGCGCGGTCCTCGCCGACCACCAGAGCCGTGGTCGCGTCCCACACGGGCAGCCTCCTGCGGCCCACGCCGTCGGCGAGACGCTCCCATCCGAAGTCTTCCCAAGCGACGTCCATACCGCGACGCTATCGGCATCCACCAGGCTCGTCGCGCGGTAGCGTGGTCGGCCGCCCTTGCTAGGGGCGTACCCCGGCGCCGTACACTTGCCGGGGGAAGGTTGGCACTCGGGCAGGGCGAGTGCCAGCGAAGCAGAAGGAACCACAGCCAGCTGGAGGTGCGCGCGATGCTCAGCGAACGCAGACTCGAGGTGTTGCGCGCCATCGTCCAGGACTACGTGGGCACCGAGGAGCCGGTCGGCTCCAAGGCGCTCACGGAGCGCCACAACCTCGGCGTCTCGCCCGCCACCGTGCGCAACGACATGGCGGTGCTGGAGGAGGAGGGCTTCATCGCCCAGCCCCACACCAGCGCCGGCCGCATCCCCACGGACAAGGGCTACCGCCTCTTCGTCGACCGGCTCGCCGGCGTCAAGCCGCTGTCGTCGCCGGAGCGGCGCGCCATCCAGAACTTCCTGGACGGCGCGGTCGACCTCGACGACGTCGTCGGGCGCACGGTGCGGCTGCTCGCGCAGCTGACCCGGCAGGTCGCGGTGGTGCAGTACCCGTCCCTGACGCGCTCCACCGTGCGGCACGTGGAACTGCTGTCGCTGGCCCCGGCGCGGCTGATGCTGGTCCTGATCACCGACACGGGCCGGGTGGAGCAGCGCATGGTCGACTGCCCCGCGCCGTTCGGCGAGACGTCCGTGGCGGACCTGCGGGCCCGGCTGAACAGCCGTGTCGTGGGGCGCCGCTTCACGGACGTGCCCCAGCTGGTGCAGGACCTCCCCGAGTCCTTCGAGGCGGAGGACCGGGGGACCGTCTCCACGGTGCTGGCCACCCTGCTGGAGACGCTGGTGGAGGAGACCGAGGAGCGGCTGATGATCGGCGGCACCGCCAATCTCACCCGCTTCGGGCACGACTTCCCCCTGACGATCCGGCCGGTGCTGGAAGCGCTGGAGGAGCAGGTGGTGCTCCTCAAGCTGCTCGGCGAGGCCAAGGACTCGGCCATGACCGTACGTATCGGGCACGAGAACGCCCACGAGGGCCTCAACTCCACGTCCGTCGTCGCGGTCGGCTACGGTTCGGGCGACGAGGCAGTCGCCAAACTCGGCGTGGTCGGACCGACCCGCATGGACTACCCCGGAACGATGGGAGCGGTACGCGCAGTGGCACGTTACGTCGGACAGATCCTGGCGGAGTCGTAAGTGGCCACGGACTACTACGCCGTACTCGGCGTACGCCGCGACGCCTCCCAGGACGAGATCAAGAAGGCGTTCCGCAGGCTCGCCCGCGAGCTGCACCCGGACGTCAATCCCGATCCGAAGACGCAGGAGCGGTTCAAGGAGATCAACGCCGCCTACGAGGTGCTGTCGGACCCGCAGAAGAAGCAGGTCTACGACCTCGGCGGCGACCCGCTGTCCGCCTCCGGCGGCGGCGCGGGCGCGGGCGGCTTCGGTGCGGGCGGCTTCGGCAACTTCTCCGACATCATGGACGCCTTCTTCGGTACGGCGTCCCAGCGCGGGCCCCGGTCGCGCACCCGGCGCGGCCAGGACGCGATGATCCGCCTGGAGATCGACCTCAACGAGGCGGCCTTCGGCACCACCAAGGACATCCAGGTCGACACGGCCGTCGTCTGCACCACCTGCTCCGGTGAGGGCGCCGCGCCCGGTACGTCGGCCCAGACGTGCGACATGTGCCGCGGCCGCGGTGAGGTCTCCCAGGTCACCCGGTCCTTCCTGGGCCAGGTCATGACCTCCCGCCCCTGCCCGCAGTGCCAGGGCTTCGGCACGGTCGTGCCGACCCCGTGCCCCGAGTGCGCGGGCGACGGCCGGGTCCGGTCCCGCCGCACGCTCACGGTGAAGATCCCGGCCGGTGTCGACAACGGCACCCGCATCCAGCTGGCCGGCGAGGGCGAGGTCGGTCCCGGCGGCGGCCCGGCCGGCGACCTGTACGTGGAGATCCACGAGCTGCCGCACGCGGTGTTCCAGCGGCGCGGCGACGACCTGCACTGCACGGTGACCATCCCGATGACGGCGGCCGCGCTGGGCACCAAGTGCCCGCTGGAGACGCTGGACGGGCTGGAGGAGGTCGACGTCCGGCCGGGCACGCAGTCGGGCCAGTCGATCCCGCTGCACGGCCGCGGCGTCACCCACCTGCGGGGCGGCGGACGCGGTGACCTCATCGTGCACGTCGAGGTCCAGACGCCGTCGAAGCTGGACCCGGAGCAGGAGCGGCTGCTGCGGGAGCTGGCGAAGCTGCGGGGCGAGGAGCGGCCGACCGGCCAGTTCCAGCCGGGGCAGCAGGGGCTGTTCTCCCGCCTGAAGGACGCGTTCAACGGTCGCTGACCGGTGGTCCGGCGCCCGGTGCCCCCTGCGGGGCGGCCACGGGCGCCGGTGACCCGGCCCGCGCGGAGGCAGCGATTCCGGTGCGGTCCCCGGCGGCCCGCGGGCACCCGGGTCCGCCGGGCGGCCCCGTGCGGTCCCGGGGCGGGGGCGTGACACCATGCGTGCATGTCCTCCGCACTGACCGATCTCTGCCGGTACCCGATCGTGCAGGCCCCCATGGCGGGCGGCGCCTCCTGTCCGCAGCTCGCCGCGGCCGTGTCCGACGCCGGCGGGCTGGGCTTCCTGGCCGCCGGGTACAAGACCGCCGACGGCATGTACCAGGAGATCAAGCAGGTCCGCGGGCTGACCTCGCGGCCCTTCGGCGTCAATCTGTTCATGCCGCAGCCCGGCCACGCGGACCCCGCGGCCGTCGACGTGTACCGGCACCAACTCGCCGGTGAGGCCACCTGGTACGACACGCCCCTCGGCGACCCCGACGCCGGGCGCGACGACGGGTACGACGCCAAGCTGGCCATCCTGCTGGACGAGCCGGTGCCGGTGGTGTCCTTCACGTTCGGGTGCCCCACCCCCGAGACGGTCGCCGCGTTCGCGCGCGCCGGGACGGTCACCGTCGTGACGGTCACGTCGCCCGAGGAGGCCGAGGCCGCGCAGCGCGCGGGCGCCGACGCCGTGTGCGTCCAGGGCGTCGAGGCGGGCGGCCACCAGGGCACCCACCGCGACGACCCGGAGAGCGGCGGGTCCGGTACGGGCCTGCTGTCGCTGGTCGCGCTGGTGAGGGAGGCCGTACCGCTGCCGATCGTCGCCGCGGGCGGCCTGATGCGCGGCAGCCAGATCGCCGCGGTCCTCGCGGCGGGCGCCTGGGCCGCCCAGCTCGGCACCGCGTTCCTGGTGTGCCCCGAGTCCGGCGCGCACGCCCTGCACAAGCGGGCCATGACCGACCCGCTGTTCACCCGCACCGAGCTGACCCGGGCGTTCTCCGGGCGCCCGGCCCGGGGGCTGGTCAACCGGTTCATGCACGAGCACGGCCCGTACGCCCCGGCCGCCTACCCCGAGGTGCACCACCTGACGAGCGGGCTGCGCAAGGCCGCCGCCGCGGCGGGCGACCCGCAGGGCATGGCGCTGTGGGCGGGGCAGGGCCACCGGATGGCGCGCGAGCTGCCCGCCGCCCGGCTGGTGGAGGTCCTGGCCGCCGAGCTGGACGCCTCGGCGGCGTCCCTCGCGCTGCGGGGCGTGGCCTCATGACCGCCCCCGTCTTCCTGGTCGACCGCGTCGCTGACGCCGCCGGCGGGACCATCACCCTGGACGGGCCCGAGGGGCGGCACGCGGTGTCGGTCCGGCGGCTGCGTGTCGGCGAGGAGATCGTCCTGACGGACGGCGCCGGCACCGGCGCGTACGGCACGGTCGCGGCCGTCGAGGGCAAGGACCGCCTGGAGGTGGCCGTCTCCGAGGTCCGTACCGAACCCGCGCCCGCCCCCCGCATCACCGTCGTCCAGGCCCTCCCCAAGGGCGACCGGGGCGAGCTGGCGGTGGAGACCATGACCGAGACGGGCGTCGACGCGATCGTGCCGTGGGCGGCGTCCCGCTGCATCACCCAGTGGAAGGGCGACCGCGGCCTGAAGGCGCTGGCCAAGTGGCGGGCCACCGCGCGGGAGGCGGGCAAGCAGTCGCGCCGGCTGCGTTTCCCCGACGTCGCGGACGCGGCGACGACCAAGCAGGTCGCCCAGCTGCTCGCCGCCGCCGACTTCGCCGCCGTCCTCCACGAGGAGGGCGCCGCACCGCTGGCCACCGCCGAACTGCCCGCCACCGGCGAGATCGTGCTCGTCGTGGGCCCCGAAGGCGGCGTGTCGCCCGACGAGTTGGCGGCCTTCGCCGAGGCGGGCGCCACGCCCTGCCGGCTCGGCCGCAGCGTGCTGCGCACCTCCACCGCCGGGACGGCCGCCACCGCCCTGCTGCTGGGGCGCACCGGCCGCTGGTCCTGACCGGAAGCCGCACAAGCGCCCGCCACCCGTCGCCCGCCACCCAGCCGCCCGCCGCCCCCGCCCGCCACGCACGCGTGCCGCGTTCCTCGCCGGCCGCCGCGGTGCAGGGCACCGTCCGGCGCCCAAGTGGCGGGGGCAGCGAACCGGTTGTCGTACCGGATCCGTAAGGTTGCGGCATGTCCGACGAGTCTCCCCTCATCCGCAGCCTGCGCGCCGCCGTCGCCGCCGCACCCGACGACGTCCCCCTGCGGCTGCACCTCGCCGAACTCCTCCTCCAGGCGGGGCGCAACGACGAAGCCGTCACCGAGGCGGCCGTCGCCCTCCAGCACGCGCCCGGTGACGCGGACGCCCGCGCGCTGATGGGCCGCGCCATGGGCCTGCCGCCGGCGCCCCCGGCGCCCGCCGCACCCCCGGCCCCGGCCTCCGGCGACCCGGGGCTCCCCGGCCCGCCGCCGCCCGCCCAGGACCCGCGGACCCGGACGGACTTCGACTGGGCCGCCGCCGAGCAGGAGGTCGGCGACATCGTGCCGCCCCGGTTCGTCGACGGCACCGAGGCGCCCCTCACCGCCGACGGTCTCGGCGACGACCCGGGCGACGCGGACGCCTGGGACGTCGACGCGCCCGGCGCCGTACGGCTCGCGGACGTCGGCGGGATGCAGGAGGTCAAGGACCGCCTGGAGGCCGCGTTCCTGGCGCCGATGCGCAACCCCGAACTGCGCAAGCTGTACGGCAAGAGCCTGCGCGGCGGCCTCCTGCTCTACGGGCCGCCCGGCTGCGGCAAGACGTTCATCGCCCGCGCGGTCGCCGGCGAGCTGGGCGCGGGCTTCCTGTCGATCTCGCTGAGCGACATCCTCGACATGTACATCGGCGCCTCCGAGAAGAACGTCCACGACATCTTCGAGACCGCCCGCGCCCAGGCGCCGTGCGTCGTCTTCCTCGACGAGCTGGACGCACTCGGCGCCAAGCGCAGCCGCAGCCACCACAGCGGGCTGCGCAACGTCGTCAACCAGCTGCTGACCGAGCTGGACGGCATCGCCGCCGACAGCAACGACGGCGTGTTCGTCCTCGCCGCCACCAACGTCCCCTGGGACGTGGACATCGCGCTGCGCCGCCCCGGCCGCCTCGACCGCACGCTGCTGGTGCTCCCCCCGGACGCCGCCGCGCGCGACGCGATCCTCCGCTACCACCTGCGCGACCGCCCCATCGAGGCGGTCGACCTGGGCAAGCTCGTCAAGGCGACCGAGGACTTCTCCGGCGCCGACCTCGCCCACGTCTGCGAGACAGCCGCCGAGGCCGCCCTGCTCGACTCGGCCCGCACCGGCACCGTACGCATGATCAACATGAAGGACCTGCTGGGCGCGGCCGGGCAGATCCGGCCGTCCACCGACCCCTGGTTCTCCGCCGCCCGCAACGTGGCGACGTTCGCCAACGACGGCGGCATGTACGACGACCTCCTCGCGTACCTGAAGAGGAAGCGCAAACTGTGACCACCCCGCAGCCGCGGTCCCTGGACCGGGCCGAGGCGCTGTACGACCTGGAGCGCTACGACCAGGCCGCGGCCCTCACCGCGCAGCACCTCGCGCACCACCCGGACGACGCCCGGGCGCTCGGCCTGCTGGCCCGCTGCCGCCGCCACCTCGGCGACCGGACGGAGGCGCTGCGGCTGGCCGACGAGGCGCTGCGCGCCGACCCCCAGCTGCCGTCCGCCTGGTTCCTGCGCGCCGATCTGCTGGCCCACGGCCCGGCCGGCGGGCCCCAGTGGGCGGCGGCCGAGGACTCCGCGCGGCGCGGCCTCGCCCTCGTACCGAACCACTGGACCGGGTACCACGTCCTCGGCACCATCCTGATGCGCTCGGAGAACCCGGCACGGCGCCACGAGGCGTACGCGCTCGCCCTCCGCTCGGTCGAGCTGGGCCCCGAGGAGGACGCCACCCACTTCCTCCTCGGCCTGGCCGCGTACCACCTCGGCGACCATGCCACCGCCGAGAGGGCCTACGAGAACGCGCTGCGCCTCAACCCCGCGAGCAGCGAGGCCCACAACAACCTGTCCCTGCTGCACCTGCGCCGCCGCTTCCGCCGGCGCGGCGCGTGGACCAGAGCCGCCGAGGGGTTCGTCGACTCGGCCGCGCTCGACCTGGACGACCGCGAGGCGCGGTTCAACCTGGAGACCATGGCGTGGGGCACCGCCGCCGGTGCGCGCTGGGTGGCGCTCGCCGGGTTCCTGGCCGCGAGCGTCGGCTCGGCGCAGCTGCGCACGGGCGGCACCGGGACGGGCGCGGTGGTGGCCGAGGCCGTCGGCGTCGCCGTGTTCCTGGCGCTGTGGGGCGGCTGGGCCCTGTGGATGCTGCGGCGCGTCCCGCCGCGGCTGAGGCGCCCGCTGCTGCTGATATCCCGCGGCTGCCCGCCGGTGCTGTGGATGGCCGGCGCCGTGGCGCTGCTGGGTCTGGAGTCGGCGGCCGTCCTGGCGCTGCCCACGGCCGGCGCGGGCGTCGTCGCCGGTCTCGGCGGCCCGCTGTTCTGGGCCGTGGTCATCACCTACTGGGTCAGCAGGTCCGCCCTCAAGAGACGCGCGCCCGGCCGCCGATAGAGTGCCTCCGTACGCAGACGGTGACAGAAAGGACCAGGACATGGCCGGAGAGGCGCAGAGCGACTGCCTGTTCTGCAAGATCGTGGCGGGGGAGGTCCCGGCCACCATCGTGCGCGAGTCGGAGACGACCGTCGCCTTCCGCGACATCAACCCGCAGGCGCCCACGCACGTCCTGGTCATCCCCAAGGCGCACTACCCCGACGCCGCGTCCCTCGCCGCCGGGGCGCCGGAGATCGCCGCGGACGTGCTGCGGGAGGCCGGGCAGGTCGCCGCGGACGAGAAGGTCGACGGCAGCGGCTACCGCGTCGTCCTCAACACCGGATCCGGCGCCGGGCAGACCGTCTGGCACGCGCACGCCCACGTGCTGGGCGGCCGCGGCCTGAACTGGCCCCCCGGATAGTCACGGGACCATGTCCGTACGAGAGTTCGTCGTGCTGGGCACCGCCAGCCAGGTGCCCACCCGACACCGCAACCACAACGGCTACCTCCTGCGCTGGGACGGCGAGGGCGTCCTCTTCGACCCGGGCGAGGGCACCCAGCGCCAGATGCTGCGCGCCGGGGTCGCCGCGCACGACATCGACCGCATCTGCGTCACCCACTTCCACGGCGACCACTCGCTGGGCCTCGCCGGGGTGATCCAGCGCATCAACCTGGACCAGGTGCCGCACCCCGTCACCGCGCACTACCCGGCGAGCGGGCAGCGCTTCTTCGACCGCTTGCGGTACGCGACCGCCTACCGCGAGACGGTGAAGCTCACCGAGGCGCCGGTCGCCGCCGACGGCGTGCTCGCCGCGACCCCCGCGTACACCCTGGAGGCCCGCCGCCTCTCCCACCCGGTCGAGTCGTTCGGCTACCGGCTCACCGAGCCCGACGGGGTGCGGATGCTGCCCGGGAGGCTCGCCGCGCACGGCATCAAGGGCCCCGACGTGGGCCGCATCCAGCGCGAGGGCGCCCTGGGCGGGGTGCGGCTGGAGGACGTCAGCGAGGTGCGGCGCGGCCAGCGGTTCGCCTTCGTGATGGACACCCGGCTGTGCGACGGTGTCCACGTGCTGGCCGAGGGCTGCGACATGCTGGTCATCGAGTCGACGTTCCTCGACGAGGACGCCGTGCTCGCCGAGGACCACGGCCACCTGACGGCCGGCCAGGCGGCCGCGGTCGCCCGCGAGGCGGGCGTGCGCCACCTCGTGCTCACCCACTTCTCGCAGCGCTACAGCGACCCCGGCCTCTTCGCACAGCAGGCGCGGGCGGCGGGCTTCGACGGTGAACTGACCGTCGCCCACGACCTCGCCCGCGTCCCCCTCCCCAAACGCCAGTAAGGCTCAACGCGCCATGCACCTCCCCGAAGCACTCCCCAAAGCGGAACTGCACCTCCACATCGAGGGCACCCTCGAACCCGAACTCGCCTTCGCGCTCGCCGCGCGCAACGGTGTCGACCTGCCGTACGCCGGCACCGAGGAACTGCGCGAGGCCTACCTCTTCAGCGACCTCCAGTCCTTCCTGGACCTGTACTACGGGCTGATGGCCGTCCTGCGCACCGCCGACGACTTCACCGAACTGGCCGACGCCTACCTCGCCCGGGCCGCCCGGCAGGGCGTCCGGCACGCCGAGATCTTCTTCGACCCGCAGGCGCACACCGAGCGCGGTGTGCCGTTCGGCACGGTCGTCGAGGGGCTGGGCCGCGCCCTGGACCGCAGCGAGGAGCGGCACGGCGTCTCCACGCAGCTGATCATGTGCTTCCTGCGCGACCGGTCGGCCGAGTCGGCGATGGAGACGCTGCGGGAGGCGGAGCCGTACCTGGACCGCATCGTGGGCGTGGGCCTGGACTCGGCGGAGGTGGACCACCCGCCGTCGAAGTTCGCCGAGGTGTACGAGGCGGCCGGCGCGCTCGGTCTGCGGAAGGTCGCGCACGCGGGCGAGGAGGGCCCGCCCGCGTACGTCCGCGAGGCCCTGGACGTCCTCGGCGTCGAGCGGATCGACCACGGGCTGCGCGCCATGGAGGACCCGGAGCTGGTGGAGCGGCTGGTGCGGGAGCGGGTGCCGCTGACCCTCTGCCCGCTGTCCAACGTGCGGCTGCGCGCCGTCGGCGTGCTGGAGGACCACCCGCTGCCGTCGATGATGGCGGCGGGGCTGCTGGTGACGGTGAACTCCGACGACCCCGCCTACTTCGGCGGGTACGTCGGCGACACCTTCCACGCCGTGCACGAGGCGCTGGACATCGGGCAGGAGCAGCTGCGGGAGCTGGCCCGCAACTCGTTCCTGGCGTCGTTCCTCGACCACGACGAGGACCGCCGGGCGCGGTACCTCGCCGAGGTGGACGCGTACGAGTTCGACTAGGGCGTACGCGTCCGGGGGCGCCCCGCGCCCGTCACCCTTGCGGGCCGGACGGGCCGGCCTGCCGGAAGGCGCGGCGGCGGACCAGGAGCGGGACGACGGAACGGACGGGGAACTCGGTGACCGGCTGCTCCGGCGCTCCCATCTGCGGCGCCGCGAGACCGGTCGCCGCGCCGGTGGTGCCCGCGACGACCGCGGCGGGGGCACCGCCCCGGCGGCGGACCGCGCCCGGCACCAGCGGACGGCCCGAGGTGTGCAGGGCCACCGCGGTCAGCGGGACGGCGAGCAGCAGGAGCAGGCCGCCCAGCACCAGGCCCATGCCGGGGTAGCCGGCCCGTTCCGACAGCACGCTGCCGGCGACGGGGCCGCACGCCACGCCCAGGGAGGACGCCGAGCCGGCGAGGACCGCCCAGCGGCCGCGCGGGTCCAGGGAGGCGGCCAGGCCGATCAGGTACGACAGGACGACCGGGTAGCAGGCGTTCCACAGGATCTCGCCGGCCGCGAAGGACGCCAGGCCCTCGGCGGCGGAGCTGAGGCCGATGCACCCCGCGATCACCACCGTGCCGCCGCCGATCGGCACCGCCCGGCCGAGCCGGGAGCCCAGCGCGCCGGCCGCCGTGACGCCCAGCAGCCCGGCCCCGAGCGCGGCCGCGAACACCGCGCCGACCGTCACCTCGCTCAGGCCCGCCTGGGTGACCCCGATGCGCCCGCTGACGCCCCACAGGGCGTTCTGCGCCATCGACCAGCACACCATCGCGCCCGCCAGCACCAGGCCCGCCCGCGGCCGGGGCAGCGGCGTCCCCGCCTCCGGGGCGGTGCCCGTGTCGTGGCCGTCTCCCAGCCGGCCCGTGGCCGGCCACACGGCCGCCGCGACCAGCGCGAGCGACGCGAACGGCAGCGCGTGCCCGCCGCCCAGGTGCGGCAGCGTCAGGTACAGGGCGCCGGCCGTGGCGGACACCGACAGCAGGCCCAGGGTGGAGGCGCGGTGCGGGTCGCGCCGCCCCGCGATCCCGGCCGCGGCGACCGCCGTCGCCGTACCGGAGCCGAAGCCGCCGACGACCGCGCCGGTGACGACGAGCGGTACGGCGGAGACGAGGGCGGCGCAGCCGTAGCCCGTGAGGGCCAGCAGCAGGCCCGTGCGGGCCAGTCGGCGCGGGCCGTACCGGTCCACGCGCGACGCGAGCGTGAAGCCGGCGGCGGCGGAACCGAGGAGCAGGCCGGAGCCGACGAGCCCGGCCTGCGCCGGGGTCAGTCCGAGCCCGGCGGAGAGGCGGCCGACGACGGTCGGGAGCAGGTAGGCGGCCAGGTAACCGGCCGTGAAGAGGGCGACGAGCGGCCACGGGGCGCGCGGGCGCGAGGGCATGGGCGTTCCCGAACAGGGAGAGGGGGGAGGGGTGGAGCGCCCGGTGTCGTACGGGAACGTGCACGGGAACGCGGGCCAATTTGTATCAAGCCGCCCGGCCGCACGAGAAGGCGACCGGGTGTGATCCGGGTCACAAGCGGTTTGCGGCTCGTCGAGCCGGGTAGTGACACACGTTTCCGCGGGGTCTGCGTCCGTCGTGGAGGGCGAGAATCGGGCACACTGTCCTGATCCGTACCGCGACCGGGGAGCCCGCCGTGACCACATCCCGAGGAGACCACCAGCAGCGGCAACACACGGCCGGCGTCGACCCCTTGGACGCGCTGCGCACCCCCGCGGACCCGGAGTGCGACGTCTTCCTCACCGGTACCGTCTTCCTCGACATCATCTTCACCGGCCTGGACAGCGCCCCCGTGCGCGGCACCGAGACCTGGGCGCGCGGCATGGGCTCCAGCCCCGGCGGCGTCGCCAACATGGCCACCGCCCTGGCCCGGCTGGGGCTGCGCACCTCCCTGGCGGCCGCCTTCGGCGACGACCACTACGGCGAGTACTGCTGGGACGCCCTGGAGCAGGGCGAGGGCATCGACCTGGCCCGGTCGCGCACGGTGCCCGGCTGGCACTCGCCGGTGACCGTGTCCATGGCCTACGAGGGCGAGCGCACGATGGTGTCGCACGGCCACGAGGCCCCGCCACCGGACGGCTCGCTGCCCGCCGCACCGCCACGCGCGCGTGCCGCCGTCGCCTCCCTGGCGCCCGGCCGCACCCAGGAGTGGGTCGCCGACGCGGCCCGCCGCTCCACCCGGATCTTCGCCGACGTCGGCTGGGACGACACCGGGCGCTGGGACCTGGCCGCCCTGCCGGACCTGGAGCACTGCGAGGCGTTCCTGCCCAACGCCGGGGAGGCGATGCGCTACACCCGCACCTCCTGCCCCCGCGCGGCGGCCCGCGCGCTCGCCGACAAGGTGCCGCTCGCCGTCGTCACCCTGGGCTCCGAGGGCGCCTACGCCGTCGACGGATCGACCGGCGAGACCGCCGAGGTTCCGGCCATCGAGGTCACCGCCCTCGACCCGACCGGCGCCGGGGACGTCTTCGTCGCCGGGTTCGTCACCGGCACCCTCGCCGGATGGCCCCTCGCCGACCGGCTCGCGTTCGCCGGGCTGACCGCCGCCCTGTCGGTGCAGGAGTTCGGCGGGTCGCTGTCCGCGCCGGGGTGGTCCGAGGTCGCCGCCTGGTGGAACCACGTGCAGGGCTGCGCGGGCCAGGACCCGGAGGCCCTGCGGCGGTACGCCTTCCTGGAGTCGCTGCTGCCCGCCCCCGTCAGGCCCTGGCCGCTGCGGCGGGCCGTGCCCACGATCGGCTTCGGCCGTTCGGCGTAAGGGGTTCCGGTCGCGTGCCCGGCGGGCCGGTGCGGAGAAAAGCCTTCGGGGTTGTCGGTGCCACGACGTACGCTGGATGTCCAGAGGTTGTCGAGCAGCGAGAACCCTGCAGCGGGAGGTATGTGCAGGCCTGAGAGCCGGCCCATGACGCAGACACCCACAGCCCAGAACCAGCAGGCGCGAGCCCACTTCACCGTCCCCGCCAAGCATCCGATGGTGACGGTCCTCGGCTCGGGTGACGCTCTGCTGCGCGTGATCGAAGAGGCGTTCCCGGCCGCCGACATCCATGTCCGGGGCAATGAGGTCAGTGCGGTCGGACCGGCGGGGGAAGTCGCCCTGATCCAGCGCCTGTTCGACGAGATGATGCTGGTGCTCCGCACCGGGCAGCCGATGACGGAGGACGCAGTGGAACGCTCGATCGCCATGCTCAGGGCGAGCGAGAACGGCACGGCCGAGCCGGGGCAGGAGAGCCCCGCCGAGGTGCTCACCCAGAACATCCTCTCCAGCCGCGGCCGCACCATCCGTCCCAAGACGCTCAACCAGAAGCGGTACGTCGACGCCATCGACAAGCACACGGTCGTGTTCGGCATCGGCCCCGCCGGCACCGGCAAGACGTACCTGGCCATGGCCAAGGCGGTCCAGGCCCTGCAGTCCAAGCAGGTCACCCGGATCATCCTGACCCGGCCGGCCGTCGAGGCGGGCGAGCGGCTCGGCTTCCTGCCCGGCACGCTCTACGAGAAGATCGACCCGTACCTTCGGCCGCTGTACGACGCGCTGCACGACATGCTCGACCCCGACTCGATCCCGCGCCTGATGGCGGCGGGCACGATCGAGGTCGCGCCGCTGGCGTACATGCGCGGCCGGACGCTCAACGACGCGTTCATCATCCTCGACGAGGCGCAGAACACGAACCCCGAGCAGATGAAGATGTTCCTCACCCGGCTCGGCTTCGACTCCAAGATCGTCATCACCGGTGACGTCACCCAGGTCGACCTGCCCGGCGGCACCAAGAGCGGCCTGCGCCAGGTCAGGGACATCCTGGACGGCGTCGAGGACGTCCACTTCTCGATGCTCACGTCGCAGGACGTCGTACGGCACAAGCTCGTCGGCCGTATCGTCGACGCGTACGAGAAGTACGACAACCAAAACGGGAAGTAGAGCGCACGAGCACCATGTCGATCGACGTCAACAACGAGTCCGGCACCGAGGTCGACGAGCAGGCGATCCTCGACGTCGCCCGGTACGCGCTCACGCGGATGCGCATCCACCCCCTCTCCGAGCTCTCGGTGATCGTGGTGGACGAGGAAGCGATGGAGCAGCTCCACATCCAGTGGATGGACCTGCCGGGCCCCACGGACGTCATGTCCTTCCCGATGGACGAGCTGCGCCCGCCGAGCAAGGACGACGAGGAGCCCCCGCAGGGCCTCCTCGGTGACATCGTGCTCTGCCCGGAGGTCGCGGCCAAGCAGGGCCAGGACGCCCCGACGCAGCACTCCATGGACGAGGAGCTCCAGCTCCTCACCGTCCACGGGGTGCTGCACCTGCTCGGGTACGACCACGAGGAGCCCGACGAGAAGGCCGAGATGTTCGGCCTCCAGGCGGCGATCATCGACGGCTGGCGGGCGGAGAAGGGCCTGACGGGTCCCTCCCCGGCGCCGACCGTCTCATGACCGCACAGCTGATCCTCGGCGCGGTCGCGCTGGTCGTGGTCGCCTGGCTGGCGGCGTGCGCGGAGGCGGGCCTCGCGCGCGTCACCAGCTTCCGCGCCGCCGAGGCGGTCCGGGTCGGCCGGCGCGGCGCCGACAAGCTCGTCCAGGTCGCCTCCGACCCCACCCGCTACCTCAACCTGGCGCTGCTGGTCCGGGTGGCCTGCGAGATGGCGGCCGGCGTCATGGTCACGTACGTCTGCCTGAACGAGTTCGACGAGACGTGGTCGGCCCTGCTGGTCGCGGTGGGCGTGATGGTCCTCGTGTCGTACGTCGCCGTCGGCGTGTCGCCCCGCACCATCGGCCGCCAGCACCCGCTGAACACGGCGACCGCCGCCGCGTACGTCCTGCTGCCGCTGGCCCGCGTCATGGGCCCGGTGCCGCAGCTGCTGATCCTCATCGGCAACGCGCTCACCCCCGGCAAGGGCTTCCGCAAGGGCCCCTTCGCCTCCGAGGCCGAGCTGCGCGCCATGGTCGACCTGGCCGAGCAGGAGTCCCTCATCGAGGACGACGAGCGGCGCATGGTCCACTCCGTCTTCGAGCTGGGCGACACGCTCGTGCGCGAGGTGATGGTCCCGCGCACCGACCTCGTCTCCATCGAGCGGTACAAGACCATCCGGCAGGCCCTCACGCTGGCGCTGCGCTCCGGTTTCTCCCGCATCCCGGTGACCGGGGAGAACGAGGACGACGTCGTCGGGATCGTCTATCTGAAGGACCTCGTCCGCAAGACCCACATCAACCGCGACTCCGAGTCCGACCTCGTGTCCACGGCCATGCGGGCGGCGGCCTTCGTCCCCGACACGAAGAACGCCGGCGACCTGCTGCGGGAGATGCAGCAGGACCGCAACCACTGCGCCGTCGTCATCGACGAGTACGGCGGCACCGCCGGCATCGTCACCATCGAGGACATCCTGGAGGAGATCGTCGGCGAGATCACCGACGAGTACGACCGGGAGCTGCCGCCGGTGGAGGAGCTGGGCGAGGGCCGTTTCCGGGTCACCGCACGGCTCGACATCGGCGACCTGGGCGAGCTGTTCGGCCTCGACGAGTACGACGACGAGGATGTCGAGACGGTCGGCGGGCTGCTCGCCAAGGCCCTCGGCAGGGTCCCCATCGCCGGCGCGTCGGCGGTCGTCGACCTGCCGGACGGGCGGGCCCTGCGCCTGACGGCCGAGTCCCCGGCCGGCCGCCGCAACAAGATCGTCACCGTGGTCGCGGAGCCGGTGGCATGACCCCCGACCGGCTCCGGGCGTTCTGCCTCGGGTTCAACGACGCGGTGGAGGACTTCCCGTTCGGCCCGGAGACGTCCGTCTTCAAGGTCGCGGGCAAGATGTTCGCCCTGTCCGCCCTGGACGCCCGGCCGCTCACCGTCAACCTCAAATGCGACCCCGAGATCGCGCTCCGGCTGCGGGCCCAGCACCCGGCGATCGTCCCCGGCTGGCACATGAACAAGCGCCACTGGAACACGGTCACCGTCTCGGAGCTCCCCGACCGCCTGGTCCGCGAACTGGTCGAGGACTCCTACGACCTGGTCGTCGCCGGCCTGCCGAAGGCCACCCGGCTGCGCCTGGACCGCCCCTAGGCGCCGTGTCCCTACCGCCCGGGGCGACCCGGTGGCCACCGCCCCCGGCAGATGCCCGCAGCGGTCCCGTGGCGGTTCGCCGGGCCCGCACCCCCGTGACGGGCCCGGCCGGGGGCGGCGTCACGGCCGGCGGGCCCTGCCGGACAGGCCGAGCGCCACCAGCAGCGCGGAGGCGAGGACGATGACCGCGTCGGCCGCCAGGACCGTGCGGACGCCGTCGAAGAGGTCCCGGCCCGTCGTGGCCAGAACCCCCAGCAGCGGGATGCCGACCGTGAGGGCGACCTGCTGCGTGGTCGTCACCAGCCCGGTCGCGAGCCCCTGATCCTCGTCCGGCACACCGGACGTCACCGTCAGCCCGTACGAGATGATCGCGCCCAGGTGGAACACGCTCGCCAGCGAGACGCCGACGGTCGCCAGCAGCGCCCCCGACTCCTCGCCGACGCCCAGCAGCAGGGCCACGAAGGCCCCCTGGCCCAGCAGCGAGCCGACCAGCGTCCGGCGGGCACCGAACCGGCCGATGACCTTCGGCGCCAGCGACCCGGCGAGCACCGACAGCGCGCCCTGCACACCGAAGACCAGCCCCGTCATGAAGGCCGACAGCCCCAGGGTCTCCTGGAGGTACAGGGTCAGCACGAAGACCACGACGCTCATCATCGAGAAGGTGACCAGCCCGCCCAGGTTGCCGAAGGCCACCGTCCGCCGCCGCAGCATCGGCAGAGACACCAGCGGGGCGTCGTGCCGCGACTCCACCACCACGAACGCCACGAGCAGCACCACCCCGGCGACCAGGCTCACCCGGACGCCCGCGCCGCCGAAACCGTGCTCGGCCGCCGTCGACAGGGCGTGGATCAGCGCCAGCAGGCCGCCGGTGACGGTGACGGCACCCGGGACGTCGAGGCGCGGCCGGTCCGGCGTACGGGACTCGGACAGCACGCCCGGCGCCAGCGCCGGCGGCAGCACGACGAGCGTGAACACGGCCAGCAGCCCCATCGTCGAGCGCCAGCCCAGCGTGTCGGTCATGACACCGCCCAGCACCATGCCGACGGTGAAGCCCAGCGACATCAGCGTGCCGCTGATGCCCAGTGCCCGGTCGCGCAACGGCCCCTCCGGGAACGTCGTCGTCAGCAGCGACATCCCGGTCGGGACGATCATCGCCGCTCCCAGCCCCTGGAGCGCCCGTCCCGTCAGGAACGACGCCGGGTTCCACGCGCACGTCGCCAGCAGCGACGCGGCACCGAACACCACCAGGCCGGTCAGGAACAGCCTGCGCCGCCCGTACAGGTCGGCGATCCGCCCGAACAGCAGCAGGAACCCGCCCGACGGCAGCGCGAACGCGGTGACCGCCCACTGGAGCGCGGACGGGCCGAGCCCCAGGTCCCTGCCCAGCACGGGCAGCGCCACGTTCAGTACGGAGAAGTCGAGCGCCACCATGAACTGGGCGGCGCACAGCACGAAAAGGACCACCTTGGCGCGGCGGGACAGCCGCTCGGGAGCGGGCGCCGCGGCACGGCCCCGCGGGGGAGTGTCGATCGTCATGCCCCGACCCTCCGCCGCCCCGGGCGGCGGCGGGGAGCGGCCGCTTATCCTGTTGGCCGCACCACCAGGCAGGGGGGAGACGACCGGGTGACAGCGACCGACAGCACGAGTCACAAGGTCCACCGGCTCGCCGAGCTGCGCGCGTTCCTGATGAGCCGCCGCGCCCGCGTCAGCCCCGCCGAGGCGGGTCTCCCCGGCGGAGCCCGGCGCCGTACGCCCGGCCTGCGCCGGGAGGAGGTCGCCGTCCTCGCGGGCGTCGGCGTGTCCTGGTACCAGTGGCTGGAACAGGGCCGCGACATCACCGTGTCCCCGCACGTGCTCGACTCGGTGGCCCGGGTGCTCCGGCTGAGCCCCGCCGAGCGGCGCCACCTCTACGTGCTGGCCGGCCTCAACCCGCCGCCCCCCGAGGTGGATCCGGAGCAGCGGGACATGTGCGCCGGGCTGCGCCGGCTGATCGACGCGTGGATGCCGTACCCCGCGCACATCATGGACCGGTACTCCAACACGGTCATGTACAACGACTCGGCGTCGGCGGTGCTCGGCATGCGCCCCGGCATGCCGACCAACGGGCTCATCGCCTTCTTCACCGACCCGCTCTACCGGTCCCGTTCCAAGAGCTGGGCGCGCAACGCCCCCCAACTCGTCGCCCAGTTCCGGGCGGCGTGCTCGGAGTGCCCGGAGGACGAGGGCTTCCGCGCGGTGGTCGCGGAGGCGAAGGCCGCCAGCGCGGAGTTCGCCGAACTGTGGGAGCGCCGTGACATCGCCCCGGCCGGCCTGGTGCACAAGGAACTGGAGCACCCGGTGGTCGGCACGCTCCACGTGGAGTCCACCCAACTGCGCGTCCCCGCACGGCCGGACCTGATGATCGTGCTGCACACCCCGCTCCCGGAGGCGGACACGGCGGCCAAGCTGGAGTGGCTGACGAGCCCGGAGGGGCGGCGGGGAACGGCGTACCGAGGACAGGGCGAGGACACTTCCGTGCCCGTCCTGTGATCTCCCTGTGTATATCCTCGGCGCGGCCGATCACGGCGGGGAGGGGGGAACCACAGCTCCCCATGCACATCACTTCAAGGGGAGAACACACCCTCATGCGTACTCGCATTCGTCGCGGCGTGGCCGTCGCGCTCACCGTTTCCGCGCTCACCTTCACCGCCGCGTGCGGTGGTTCGTCCGACAAGGGCGGCGACAGCGCGGCCAAGGGCAAGGACAAGGACGCCGCCGCGCCGGCCGACAAGCCGGCCGCGACGCCGCTGACGGCGGAGCAGATGAAGGCCGGCGCCCTGACGGTGGCCGACCTGCCCAAGGGCTGGACCGCCAGCAAGAACCCCGCCGACGACAGCGCCTACAAGGCGGACAAGCCCGAGTGCCAGCCGATCGCGACGCTGCTCCAGAACAAGGTCGCCGGCGCCACCATCGGTGCCAACGAGGACTTCGCCGGCGGCAACGGCGCGAACCAGCTCTCGCACCAGATCATGACCTTCCCGGGCACGGGTGCCGCCGACTTCGTGTCGCCCATCGGCGCCGCCCTGGACAAGTGCACCGGCTTCAAGGTCACCATGGAGGGCGTGCCGGCCGAGCTCAAGGTGGAGAAGCTCACCGCCCCCAAGGCCGGCGAGGAGTCCCACGGCGTGCGCGTCAGCATGGACCTCGGCGGTGCGATGGAGTTCGCCCTCCACGTCGTCGTCGCCCGCCAGGGCACGGGCGTCTCCCGCCTGGTCTACATCCCCGGCACCCCCGCCGCCGCCAAGGACCTGGACGACCTCGCCAAGCGCGCGGGCGAGAAGTTCGTCAAGGCCGCCCAGGGCTGACCCTGATCGCGGACTTATCCTCGGGGCATGACTCAGACGACCGACCTCGGCCCCGAGGACCGCAAGATCATCACTCTGGCGCGCAGCGCCCGCGCCCGCAACGGCGTGCCCGAGGGCGCGGCGGTACGGGACGAGACGGGACGCACCTACGTCGCCGGGACCGTCGCGCTGGAGTCGCTGAAGCTCAGCGCCCTCCGCACCGCGGTGGCGATGGCCGTGGCCAGCGGCGCGAAGTCGCTGGAGGCCGCGGCCGTCGTCACCGGCGCCGAAGCCCTCCCGGACGAGGACCGCGCCGCAGTCCGCGACCTGGGCGGTCCGGACACCCCCGTTCTCCTGGCAGGCCCCGACGGTGAGCTGCGCGCCACCGTGAGCGCCGGCTGATGGGTTCCACGGGGGCGGCCCGCGGGGCGACCCACGCCCGGCTCGTGCTGGGCGTCGGCGCGGTCGGTGTCGTCATCAACGTCGTCGACTGGTTCGTCGGGGGCCACCCGCGGCCCTACCACGCCTTCCCGCTGCTGCTGGTGCTGTGGGGGGCGGCCGACCTCATGCAGGCGGCCCGGCCGGACGCGGCGCGGCGGGTGCGGGTGGCCGCCGGCGTGCTGATGGTCGCGACGGGGCTCGCCGTCGGCGTCCCCGCCGCCGCCGCGCTCGTACGGGGCGACCGGGTCGACTGGCTGGACCTGGTGGTGGGCGTCGTGGTGGTCCTCTACGTCGCCTCGGCGCTCGCCGCCTTGGTGGCGCGGCGGCGGAACCGGGGGCCCGCGAAGGAGCCTGCGGTAGGTCAGGGGGCCCGCATCGGGGAGAATGGCCGACATGAGCGCTCGTAACCCTGAAACCGAAGCCGCCCACCGGGCCGGCTTCGCCTGCTTCGTCGGCCGCCCCAACGCGGGCAAGTCCACCCTCACGAACGCTCTGGTCGGTCAGAAGGTGGCGATCACCTCCAACCGGCCGCAGACCACCCGGCACACCGTGCGCGGCATCGTGCACCGCCCGGAGGCGCAGCTGATCCTGGTCGACACCCCGGGTCTGCACAAGCCGCGCACCCTGCTCGGCGAGCGGCTCAACGACGTCGTCCGCACCACCTGGGCCGAGGTCGACGTGATCGGCTTCTGCCTGCCCGCCGACGAGAAGCTCGGCCCCGGCGACCGGTTCATCGCCAAGGAACTGGCGGAGATCAAGAAGACCCCGAAGGTCGCGATCGTCACCAAGACCGACCTGGTGGACTCCAAGACCCTCGCCGAGCAGCTCATCGCCATCGACCAGCTCGGCAGGGAGCTGGGCATGGAGTGGCAGGAGATCATCCCGGTCTCGGCGGTCGGCGACAAGCAGGTCCGGCTCGTGGCCGACCTGCTGATCCCGCTGCTCCCCGAGAGCCCCCCGCTCTACCCGGAGGGCGACCTCACGGACGAGCCGGAGCAGGTCATGGTCGCCGAGCTGATCCGCGAGGCCGCGCTCGAAGGCGTACGGGACGAGCTGCCGCACTCGATCGCGGTGGTCGTCGAGGAGATGATCCCGCGCGAGAACCGCCCGGCGGACAAGCCGCTGCTCGACATCCACGCCAACGTCTACATCGAGCGCCCCAGCCAGAAGGGCATCATCATCGGCCCCAAGGGGCAGCGCCTGAAGGAGGTCGGCACCAAGTCGCGCAAGCACATCGAGGCGCTGCTCGGTACGCCGGTCTTCCTCGACCTGCACGTGAAGGTAGCCAAGGACTGGCAGCGCGACCCCAAGCAGCTGCGCAAGCTCGGCTTCTAGGGCCCCTGCCGGTCCCACCGGGGCCGCGGCGCCCGTCGGACGGCGGCTACGCCCCTTCCCGGAGCACCCGGGCGACCAGCTCCCGCTGCTCGTCGGTCAGCCCGGGGTCGGCGCAGTGGACCGTCCGGCCGTCGACCGTGATCTCGTAGCCGAACCCGTCCGGCACGCCCTCCGGCCGCCGTCCGTGCCCGTCCTTCAGTGCCGCCTCGGCCAGGGCGTGCCAGTCGCGGGCGTCGGGCAGCCCCGAGGTGTCCACCTCGGCCCGCCGCTCGATGCCCGCGAACCCGCCCGTACGGATGACCCGAATACGCATGGGCCCTGTCTACTCCGTCGGCAGGCCCACCGTCGACCAGGCCTTCACCACCGCGTCGGCCTCCGGGCCGCCCGCGCCGAACCGCTCACGGGCCGCGGCCACCGTCAGCCGGGAGAAGTCGGCGAACTCCGCGTCCACCGCCAGCCGGCCACCGGTCAGCACGTCGTACCAGACCCGCCCGGCCCGCTCCCAGGCGTTGCCGCCCAGCTCCTTGGCGAACAGGTAGAAGGCGTGGTTCGGGATGCCGGAGTTGATGTGCACGCCGCCGTTGTCGGCGCCCGTGTGCACGTAGTCCGCCATCGTCGCGGGCTGCGGGTCCTTGCCGAGGACGTCGTCGTCGTACGCCGTTCCCGGGGCCTTCATCGAGCGCAGCGCCACGCCCTGCACCTCCGGCGCCAGCAGCCCGGCGCCGATCAGCCAGTCGGCCTGCTCGGCGGTCTGGCCCAGCGCCTTCTGCTTGACCAGCGAGCCGAAGACGTCCGACATCGACTCGTTGAGCGCTCCGGGCTGGCCGAAGTACGCCAGGTTCGCGGTGTACTGCGTGACCCCGTGGGCCAGCTCGTGGCCGATGACGTCGACCGCGATCGTGAAGTCCAGGAAGACCCTGCCGTCGCCGTCGCCGAAGACCATCCGGTCGCCGTTCCAGAAGGCGTTGTTGTATTCCCGGTCGTAGTGGACGGTCGCGTCCAGCGGCAGCCCCGACCCGTCGATCGAGTTCCGGCCGTACGCGTCGCGGAACAGTTCGAAGGTGGCGCCGAGACCGGCGTACGCGCGGTTGACGGTCGCGTCGCCGGTCGGATCCGCCCCCTCCGCGCGCACCTTGCGGCCCGGCAGGGCGGTGCGGTGGCCGGCGTCGTAGACGGTACGGCGGGGCCTGTCGGCGGCCGCGCCCGCGTCCCGGGCGACAGGGGCGGCGCCGGCGACCGTGGTCAGGCGGCGGGCGGTGCGGTTGGCGGCGTCGGTGACCAGGGTGCGGCGGGCCGCGGCGGCGATGACGGGGTCCGCGGCACGGGACAGGTGGTCGAGGAGGTGCGGTGGGACGATCGTGCAGTACGGGGGAGCGGTGCCAGTCATGCTCCGCAATGTGGCAGTGCGTCACGCGGCTGTCACTGGCTGCGACGGCGATTACCGAAAAAGAGTGATACCTCACTCTTCGACGGTTGGCGTACCGAATCCCGCATACTGAAACAGCACCGCCGCTCACGGTGCCGCTCGGCTAGGCTTCTCCGCATCATGCGTTTCGGGCTGCTTCTTCTTAGCTGCCGCGGCGAGGGCCTGTAGTCGTAGGCCGACCCCCTCCCCGCGGAGTCTGGTGCTGCTTCGACCCAGTCGGCCGTCCCTGTGAAGGACAACCGAGGAGCCCTACGCAATGTCCCAGCCCGTCGGCCGCCCCACGCCGGTCACCAACGCCACCCACACCCAGAAGCCGTCCGGGATGCCGGTCCACAAGTACGGCCGGTACGAGGCCGTCGACATCCCCGACCGCACCTGGCCGGAGAAGCGCATCACCAAGGCGCCGCGCTGGCTCTCCACCGACCTGCGCGACGGCAACCAGGCACTGATCGACCCCATGAGCCCCGCGCGCAAGCGCGAGATGTTCGACCTGCTGGTGCGCATGGGCTACAAGGAGATCGAGGTCGGCTTCCCGTCCTCCGGCGAGACCGACTTCAACTTCGTCCGCTCCATCATCGAAGAGGGCGCCGTACCCGAGGACGTGACGATCTCCGTCCTGACCCAGGCGCGCGAGGAGCTGATCGAGCGCACCGTCGAGTCGCTGCGCGGCGCCCACCGCGCCACCGTGCACCTGTACAACGCGACCGCGCCGGTCTTCCGCCGGGTGGTGTTCCGCGGCTCCCGGGAGCAGGTCAAGCAGATCGCCGTCGACGGCACCCGCCTGGTGATGGAGTACGCCGACAAGATCCTGGGCGACGAGACGGTCTTCGGCTACCAGTACAGCCCGGAGATCTTCACCGACACCGAGCTGGACTTCGCCCTGGAGGTCTGCGAGGGCGTCATGGACGTCTGGCAGCCCGAGGACGGCCGCGAGATCATCCTGAACCTGCCCGCCACCGTGGAGCGCTCGACGCCCTCCACCCACGCGGACCGGTTCGAGTGGATGTCGCGCAACCTGTCCCGCCGCGAGCACGTCTGCCTGTCCGTCCACCCCCACAACGACCGCGGTACGGCGGTGGCGGCGGCCGAGCTGGCGATCATGGCCGGCGCCGACCGCATCGAAGGCTGCCTGTTCGGCCAGGGCGAGCGCACCGGCAACGTGGACCTGGTCACCCTGGGCATGAACCTGTTCTCGCAGGGCGTCGACCCGCAGATCGACTTCTCCCAGATCGACGAGATCCGCCGCACCTCCGAGTACTGCAACCAGATGGAGGTCCACCCGCGCCACCCGTACGCGGGCGACCTGGTCTACACCGCCTTCTCCGGCTCCCACCAGGACGCCATCAAGAAGGGCTTCGACGCCATGGAGGCCGCCGCCGCGGCCGCCGGCAAGACGGTCGACGACATCGAGTGGGCCGTGCCGTACCTGCCGATCGACCCCAAGGACGTCGGCCGGTCCTACGAGGCGGTCATCCGCGTCAACTCGCAGTCCGGCAAGGGCGGCATCGCGTACGTCCTGAAGAACGACCACAAGCTGGACCTGCCGCGCCGGATGCAGATCGAGTTCTCGAAGATCATCCAGGCGAAGACCGACGCCGAGGGCGGCGAGGTCACGCCCAAGGACATCTGGTCCGTCTTCCAGGACGAGTACCTGCCCAACCCCGACAACCCGTGGGGCCGCATCCAGCTGCGTTCCGGCCAGACCACGACCGACAAGGACGGCACGGACACGCTGACCGTCGAGGCGGTCGTCGACGGCGCCGAGACGGTCCTGACCGGTGTCGGCAACGGCCCGATCTCGGCGTTCTTCGCCGCGCTCCAGGCCATCGGCATCGACGTCCGGCTGCTGGACTACCAGGAGCACACGATGAGCGAGGGCGCGTCCGCGCAGGCCGCCTCGTACATCGAGTGCGCCATCGACGGCAAGGTCCTGTGGGGCATCGGCATCGACGCCAACACCACCCGCGCCTCGCTGAAGGCCGTCGTCTCCGCGGTGAACCGCGCCGCGCGCTGACCCCGGCGCCACGAACCCCGCCCTTCCCGGACGATCCCCGGCGGATTTCCGGAGGGCGGGGTTCAGCCATGTCCGTGGCGTTCTCACGCCGAGGTGCTGACGCGGCATCACCGATGTGGCTAACATCACGCCAACGCGGCAAGGTGGCCGAGGCGTTTCGGAGGTGCGACGTGCTGCCAGCACGAGGATCACGCGAGCGAAAAGTGCGCATCTGCTCCATTTCCACCTCGTGGAACACCGTCGGCGACGGCCAGTTCTTCTGCCCGGGATGCGGCGGGGACCGCAACTACCGCCGCCGCACCGGCCGTCGCCGCCTCGCCCTCCTCGGCGTGCCCCTGCTGCCCCGCGGCCTGGCCGGGCCCGTCGTCGAATGTGCCGCCTGCCACGGGCACTTCGGCACCGAGGTCCTGGACCACCCCACCACCGCCCGCTTCTCCGCGATGCTCCGCGACGCCGTGCACACCGTCGCCCTCGCCGTCCTCGCCGCCGGCGGCGTCTCCTCCCGCCCGGT
Source organism: Streptomyces noursei (assembly GCF_001646665.1). Taxonomy (GTDB): domain Bacteria; phylum Actinomycetota; class Actinomycetes; order Streptomycetales; family Streptomycetaceae; genus Streptomyces; species Streptomyces lavendulocolor. The sequence goes on from NZ_LWBU01000364.1 coordinate 25,896, forward strand.
GCTCCGCACCGCCGTGTCCGCCGTCCGCGCCGCCGGGTACGAGGACTGCACCGCCGACAGCCTCACCGCGCTGATCGAGGCCCTGGAGGCCGACACCGGCCGCTTCCTCGCCGACGCCGGCCCCTCCACCCCCTGCGGCGCCGCCCTCGCCATCGAGCTCCACGAGGCGCTGGAGCCGCTCGCCCCGCACCTCGCACCCGCGGGCCGCGAGTCGATCCTGCTCCAGGGCGCCCGCATCGCCCTCGCCGACGGCGCGTACACCGACGCCGAGCGGGACGTCCTCACCACCGTCGGCACCGCCCTGCACCTCCCCGCCGACGACACGGTCCGCCTCATGGAGTCGGCACGGACGCCGTTCTAGGGCCGCGTACGGGCGCATCGCCCCGACGGGCACCCGGTCGGTGAGGGACACCGTTCCGGTCGACGCGTGGCCGGAAATCTCCGTTGCACCACGCGGCACGTCATCGATACGTTGACGCCGTGACTGCCGGGTCGGCCATGGGCCACACACGAGTAGGGCACCCGGCCTCGGCGTGACGCCGGGGCGGGCCAGAGCCCCGCCTTCTCTGCTTTCTCTCCGCGTGCATCCGCACACCGCAGGTCTTCACCCAGGAGCAGAAAGCAGACACTTGCCCAACGATTTCAATCAGCAGGTCATCGAGGAGTTCCGCGCCAACCACGGCCGCGTCGGCGGATGGTTCGAGGGGGCCCGCCTCGTCCTCCTGACCACCACCGGCGCCCGGTCCGGCGCACCCCACACCACCCCCGCCGGCTACTTCGCCGACGGCGACGGACGCATCCTCGTCATCGCCTCGGCCGCCGGCGCGCCCCGGCACCCGGCCTGGTACCACAACCTGCTGGCCCACCCGCGGGTGACCGTCGAGACCGGCGTCTTCACCTACGAGGCGGACGCCACCGTGCTGCGGGGCGCGGAGCGCGACCGCGCGTTCGCCCGCGCCGTCGAGTCCGACCCGGCATGGGCCGACTACCAGGCGAAGACCAGCCGCGTGATCCCCGTGGTGGCCCTCACCGAGGTGCCCGGCCCGCCCCGCATCAACGCCTCCTCCCTCGGCGAATCCATCAGGGTCGTCCACGACATGTTCCGGCGCGAACTGGGACTCATCGCCAAGGAGATAGCCGAGTCGGGCACCGCCACCGGCCTCGGCACGCAGCTGCGCGTCAACTGCCTGACCGTCTGCCAGGGCCTGCACAACCACCACACGGGGGAGGACACGATGCTCTTCCCGATGCTCGCCGACCGCCACCCCGGCCTGGTCCCCGTGATGGACCGGCTCAAGCAGGAGCACGTGCAGATCGCCGCCCTCCTGGCCGACCTCCAGAAGGTGGTGTCCGACGACCAGGCTGACGCCAGGCACGTCCTGGCGGAGGTCGAACGGCTCACGAGCGAGCTCGAGGCGCACCTCGTGTACGAGGAGGAGCACCTGCTGCCCCTGCTCGACGGGGTGGCCGGCGCGGCACCGGGCGAGTAGGGGCCACGGCGTCACCGTCGAACATCGCGGGGCCGACGCGCCACGACCCGGCGGGCCGCCATCACGGCGGCCCGCCGGGCCGGGTGTCCGGCGGCCCGGGTGTCAGCCCTGCGGCTCGGCGCTCGCCCGCAGCATGCCCTCGCGCTCCACGATCTTGACGCGCTCACGGCCCTCGGCCTCGCCCAGGGCGCGCTCGGCGGCGTCCAGGCGGTACCAGCCCTCCCACGTCGTGTACTCCACGCCCTTGCCCCGCAGGAACGCCACGACGGCGTCCTCCTCCGGGGAGGCCGGGGTGAGCAGACGGCCCTCGCGGTGGTCCTCCAGCAGGTTGGCGACCGTCTCGTTGGCGTCGCCCTTGGTGTGGCCGATCAGGCCGACCGGACCGCGCCGGATCCAGCCAGTGACGTACGTGGACGCCATGTGCTCGCCGCCCTCGACGACCCGGCCGCCCTCGTCCGGCACCGTGCCGCTCGCGAGGTCGAACGGCAGCTTCGGCAGCTCGTCGGAGAGGTAGCCCACCGCGCGGTACACGGCCTGGACGTCCCAGGTCGTGAACGCGCCCGTGCCCTTCACGTTGCCCGAGCCGTCCAGCTCCGTGCGCTCGGTGCGCAGCCCCACGACCTTGCCGTCCTCGCCGACGATCTCGGTGGGCGACTCGAAGAAGTGCAGGAAGAGCTTGTGCGGCCGGTTGCCGACGTCGCGGATCGCCCAGTTCTCCAGGGTCTTGGCGACCATGTCGACCTGCTTGTTGGAGCGCCGCTGCTCGATGGACCCGGCGTCGTAGTCGATGTCCTCGGGGTTGACGATGACCTCGATGTTCGGCGAGTGGTCCAGCTCGCGCAGCTCCATCGGGCTGAACTTCGCCTGGGCGGGACCGCGCCGTCCGAAGACGTGGATCTCCAGCGCCTTGTTGGCCTTCAGGCCCTCGTAGACGTTCGGCGGGATCTCCGTCGGCAGCAGCTCGTCCGCCGTCTTGGCGAGGATGCGTGCCACGTCCAGCGCCACGTTGCCCACGCCCAGAACGGCGACCTTCTCCGCCTCCAGCGGCCAGGTGCGCGGCACGTCCGGGTGTCCGTCGTACCAGGAGACGAAGTCGGCGGCGCCGTACGAGCCGTCCAGGTCGATGCCGGGGATGTCCAGGGCCCGGTCCGCCGTCGCGCCGGTCGAGAAGATCACCGCGTCGTAGAACGCCCGCAGGTCGTCCAGAACGACGTCGGTGCCGTAGTCGACGTTGCCGAACAGCCGGATCTGCGGCTTGTCCAGCACCTGGTGCAGCGCGGTGATGATGCCCTTGATGCGCGGGTGGTCGGGGGCCACGCCGTACCGGATCAGGCCGAACGGCGCCGGCATCCGCTCGAAGAGGTCGATCGAAACGCCGGGGTCGGCGGCGGCCTCGGACTTCAGCAGCGCGTCGGCGGCGTAGATTCCGGCGGGGCCGGCACCGACGATCGCGACCCGCAGGGGGCGGGGCATGACGAATTCCCTTCGAGCGAGGAGTGAGCGGTTGCGTGAATGCTCATACGCACCCTAAGTAAGGCTCGCCTCACCTCGGTACCCACCCCCCACCTATGACCCCATAAGCGGGACTTATGGCCTCTCTCGCCTCTTTGCATGAACCGCGCCACGCTGGAGGTATGAACGGTGCCACCGGCTGGGGCGCCAGGCTGATGAACAGCTCGATCACCGGGATGTCCCCGTGGATCGTGTTCTCGCTGCTGGCAGGACCCGACCGCTACGAACTGGCCGCGGCGACCTCCCTCGCGCTGGCGGTGCTCCTCGTGGTGGTGCGCCACCGCCCGGTCTTCCTGGAGGTCGCCGGCCTCGTCTTCTTCGCGGTCCTCACCGTCGTCGGCATGATCGCCCCACCGGACACGCTGCGGTGGCTGGAGACCTGGGCGAACGAGATCTCGAACCTCACGATCGCCGCGCTCGCCGTGGCGTCCGTCGCCGCGCGGGCGCCGCTGACGGTGCCGTACGCCCGCAAGAAGGTCCCGCGCGAGTTCTGGCGCGAACCGGACTTCCGGCGCGCCAACGTGGTGGTCACCTACGTCTGGGCGCTGGCCTTCCTGGTGGCCGCCCTCGCCGGCGCGATCGGCGACCTGGTGCTGGACAACCCGGACAACCTCTGGACGGCCTGGCTGATCCAGGCATCGGCGCTGATCACCGCCGTGCGCTTCACCGAGTGGTACCCGGCCGTCCCCAGGCCGCCGGTGCGGAGCCTGCTGATGCCCTTCGTCGGCCTGCTGATCCCCATGGGGGTGCTGGTCCTCGTCTTCGACGCCGCACCCCGGTGGTTCGCCGTGGGCCTCATCGTCGTGGGCGTCGTCCTGGCGCGGGCGCTCCGCAAAGAGGTCGCCGTCGCCCAGCAGGAGGGCCGGGAGCGGTAGTGCCTACGACACGAAGCCCACGACCCCGAACCCCGGCCGCGCCTGCGCGTGCCGCAGCCACCCGATGACGTCCATCACCGCGTCGACCACCGCGGGCTCCAGCGGCGGCGCGTGCCCGTCCCGCTTGGTGCCCTCGAACTGCTCCAGCGCCTCCACGCACTCCTCGTGCGTCCACTCGCCGCAACGCGGCAGGTCGTACGTCGGCAGCCCCTTGGGCAGACCGTCGTAGTACCCCAGCTCCGCCACCGACACCGCGGTGATCCGCAGCGCCCGCAGCCCCTCGTCCACGACCTCCAGCCAGTCGCCCCGGAACGGGGAGAACGAGGAATTGTCGAGGAAGGACCCCGTCAGGGAGCACAGCCGCTTGTAGGCGTAGCCGTACTGGAAGCTGTACTGCTTCTCCGCGTCGTACGGCCCGCCGTGCACCACCGCTCGCAGCGCCTCGTACGCCGTGGGGGCGCCCTTCTCGATCTCGGACGAGAACCAGTCGTCGGACGACGCCAGGTCGTCGGCGAAGCGGTCGCGTATGACTTCCAGCAACTGGTCGTCGCCGGAACCGACGAGGGCGCGGGCGGCCGTGGGGTCGAGCAGGTACACGCTCAGCGAAGAACTCATGTGATCACGTTAGCCACCGGCACTGACACCCTCGACGAACGCCCGCCACGCGGGGGCGGTGACCACGAGGACGGGTCCGGCGGGGTTCTTGCTGTCCCGGACGGGGACGACGCCGGGGAGGTCGTCGAGGACTTCGACGCAGCTTCCACCGTTGTCGTCGCTGTAGCTGCTCTTGCGCCACTGAGCGCCGCTCAGGTCGTACTCGCGCATCGTCTGTGGTCCTCCGCCGCTGATTCGATCAGGGTCAGGGACGCCTCTGGCGCCAGTGCGCTGGCCCTGAGCAGATCGTAGGCGGCCTGTACGCGCTTCACCAGGGCTGGATCGTCCAGCAGATTCCCCGAATACACGGCTTCCGTATAGGCGGTTGGGGGTGCGTCCTCGAACTGCATGAGCGTCAGCATGCGCCCCATGAGCGCGTGCGCCCCTGCTGCGGCGGGGAGCACCTGGGCAAGAACCCTCCGGCTGCGGGCCAGCGCCGCGATGTGTTCGAGTTGCTCGGCCATGACCGACGGGCCACCCGTGGGCGGCCGCAACACGTGCTCGTGCAAGATCACCCAGTACTCCGGCTTGGCCGGGTCCTTCAGGAGGCGAGCCCGCTCCATGCGAGCGACGACCTTCTCCTCGATCTGGTCGTCAGAGGCGAACGGGTTGCTCGCCAGGATGACGGCGCGGGCGTACGGTGCCGTTTGCAGCAGACCCGGCACGATCGTCGGGGCGAAGTCGCAGATCGTCGTCGCCAAGGACTCCAGCTCCGCCGCAGCCGCGAAATACTCCGCATACGGCGACTTGTTGATGAGTTGACGACACATCCGCTCGAAAAAACCATCGGTTTGTAGGACCTCGTCGATCCTCGCCGCCACGTCCAACTGCGGTTTCCGGATGGCCTGTTCGAATTGGCCGATGTACCCGCCCGAAACGAAGACCTTCCGCCCCAGTTCCTGCTGCGTCATTTTCGCGGCTTCGCGCCGGTTCTTCAGCTCCGCGCCGTAGAACTCCCAGGCGGCCTGCCTGGACGAGCCTGCGTTGGCCATGGCTTAACACCCCAGTCCTGCCGCGCAGTTGTAGCGCGTGCGCAACCGCCAATGCTAGGCGGTCGGGTCCATCCTGGGGGCAGTAAGCGGGAAATGGATTCGGAAAGGACGGCGTTGGTGAAGGAAGAAACCGAGCGGCAGTCGTCGGGGACCGTTCAGGACGCGGAGGAGGCGGTGACGGAATTGCGCGCGGCGCTGGAAAGGGCGGGAATCAGGTTGCCCTCGCTGGGGTTGGACCCCGTCACGTGCGCCGCCGAGGTGCCCCGGCCGCTCGTGGAATTGGGACGTTGCACGGTGGAGACGGCGCGCAGGCTGGCCGCCGCTCTGCCGGAGGAAGGTGGCCGGTCATGAGTCTGCCCGTCGGGTCGTACGTCGTCGATGTCCGCAACGGACGCGTGGGCCGCGTCATGGGGCATGTGGGGCCCTACCTCCAGCTGCGGCCCATCGGGGGCGGACGGGAGTGGGACTGCCCGCCCGAGGGGGTGCGGGCCGCGACGGACGCGGAGCGGATCAGCGCGGCGACGTCGTACGTGAACGCGCGGAGCCGGGGCGAGGTGCCCTGAGGTCGTCACCCGTACCAAGTGATGTTGCAGATGTACACGCACGCGTGGCGGGGGACGGCCAGGAAGCTGATGAAACCGCGTCCACCAAGGATGTCGAACTCCCTGAGGCCTCCCTCGCGGTCAATCGGGCGACCGACCCGGACCGCCTCGGGCCCGAGCGCGGCGAGCTCGGTGGCCAGGCGCTCCACCTCCGCCACCACGCCGGGCGGCAGTCCGGCGGTGAGGTACTCCTCGCTCGGGTTGTAGTCCCATGCCCAGTCGCTCAAAGTCCGGCCTCCGCGGCCGCTGCCTCGTGAATGCTGCGGATCTCGGAGATGGCTTCGGCGGGATCTTGATCGCCCGCGTCGATGATCCGTTCCAGCTCACGCAGGCGCGCGGCCCGCTCCGGGTGGCGCTCGATGGCGACGAAAACCGCCCACGAATGTACGAATGCCCGCAGAGGTGCGAGGCTCGCCGCCTGCTGTGCGTTGGTGGTCGCCTCGAAGAGGTGCTGGGTGAGCGCGGGAATCCGGCTGGGGGCGATTCGGGCGACTGCCGCCCGCAGGCCGTCGGGGGTCAGTTCGGGCATGGGGATCAGCGGGCCGTGGGGGCCGTCGGGCTGGGCAGTCACAGGGACCTCCGGTGCGGGTGTGTCCGTGGGTTCGTACGCTACCGGTCCCAGGGCGTCCTCCCCGTACGGGACAATGGCCCCATGACCCTGTTCCGCGACGACGGCGTCGTGCTGCGCACCCAGAAGCTGGGCGAGGCCGACCGCATCATCACGCTCCTGACGCGCGGGCACGGGCGCGTGCGGGCCGTCGCGCGGGGCGTGCGGCGGACGAAGTCGAAGTTCGGGGCGCGGCTGGAGCCGTTCAGCCACGTCGACGTGCAGTTCTTCGCGCGGGGCAGCGAGCTGGTCGGCCGCGGTCTGCCGCTGTGCACCCAGAGCGAGACGATCGCGGCGTACGGCAGCGGCATCGTCACCGACTACGCGCGGTACACGGCCGGTACCGCGATGCTGGAGACCGCCGAGCGGTTCACCGACCACGAGGGCGAGCCGGCCGTGCAGCAGTACCTGCTGCTCATCGGGGGACTGCGGACCCTCTCGCGCGGGGAGCACGCCCCGCACCTGATCCTGGACGCCTTCCTGCTGCGGTCGCTGGCCGTGAACGGCTACGCGCCGTCGTTCGACGACTGCGCCCGGTGCGGGATGCCCGGCCCGAACCGGTTCTTCTCGGTCGCGGCGGGCGGGGTGATATGCGGCGACTGCCGGGTGCCCGGCAGCGTCGTACCCTCTGCGGAGGCCGTCGGTCTGCTCAGCGCGCTGCTGACCGGTGACTGGGCGACGGCCGACGCGTGCGAGCCGCGTCACGTCAGGGAGGGGAGCGGGCTGGTCTCCGCGTACCTGCACTGGCACCTGGAGCGAGGGCTGCGCTCCCTCCGGTACGTCGAGAAGTAGAAGCAGATTGAGGAGAGTGTGAGCCGCATGGCACGACGCGGATTCCTGGGCCGGTCCCGCCGCGACTACAAGGACCCCGAGCAGCACCCCTCGGGCGCGCGGCCGCCGAGGATCCCGGGCGAGCTGGTGCCGCACCACGTGGCGATCGTCATGGACGGCAACGGCCGCTGGGCGAAGGACCGCGGCCTGCCGCGCACGGAGGGGCACAAGGTCGGCGCGGAGCGCGTCCTGGACGTCCTCCAGGGCGCGATCGAGATGGGCGTCGGGTCCATCTCCCTGTACGCCTTCTCCACCGAGAACTGGAAGCGCTCGCCGGACGAGGTGCGCTTCCTGATGAACTTCAACCGCGACTTCATCCGCAAGACCCGCGACCAGCTCGACGAGCTGGGCATCCGCGTGCGCTGGGTGGGCCGGATGCCCAAGCTGTGGAAGTCGGTGGCCAAGGAGCTCCAGATCGCCCAGGAGCAGACCAAGGACAACGACCGGCTGACCCTGTACTTCTGCATGAACTACGGCGGGCGCGCGGAGCTGGCGGACGCCATGCAGGCCATCGCCCGGGACGTGAAGGCCGGCAAGCTCGACCCGTCGAAGGTCGGCGAGAAGACGATCCAGAAGTACCTCTACTACCCGGACATGCCGGACGTCGACCTGTTCCTGCGGCCCAGCGGCGAGCAGCGCACCTCCAACTACCTGATCTGGCAGAGCGCGTACGCCGAGATGGTGTTCCAGGACGTGCTGTGGCCCGACTTCGACCGCCGGGACCTGTGGCGCGCGTGCCTGGAGTTCGCCCAGCGCGACCGTCGCTTCGGCGGGGCGATCCCCAACGAGGAGCTGCTGGCCATGCAGGGCCGCCCGGAGGGCGAGCAGGCCCCGGAAGCGGCCGTCTGACCCGGACGCTACGATCACGGCTTGTCCATGACAAGGAGGGGTCGTGACCGAAGCAGTACCCGAGACGGCGCGGGACGCCGTGGAACTGACCTACGTGCCCGTTCTCGCCGACGCGGTGGGCGCGATCCGCGCCCGCGCGAAGGCCACCCCCTCGGGGCGGCTGCAGAACGGGGTGCTGCTGGCGTGCGCCCTGCTCATGGTCGGCGCACTCGCCCTGAACCTCACCAGCGCCAAGGGGGTCAGCGCCGGCGGGACGGCGTTCTGCGTCGCGGCCCTGGTGCTGACCGCCGGCGTGTACTTCCTGGTGCCCGGTCTCCAGGGACAGCAGGTGCACCGGATGTTCGCCACGCAGGGCGAGTTCCGGGCGGTCGTCGACGCCGACGGGCTGCGGCAGTCCTCCCGCGACTGGGGCATGACGTTCCGCTGGCCGATGCTGCCCCGGTACACCGAGACCGACGAGCTGTTCGTGCTGCTCTCCGGCGACAAGCACGGCGTGGGCATCGCCATCCTGCCCAAGCGGGGCCTGGCCGACCCGGCGGACGCCGACCGGCTGCGGGCTCTCCTGGACCAGCACATCACCCGCCTGTGACACCGCCGCGGCACGCGTGAGGGGCCCGCACCGGACACTGCCGGTGCGGGCCCCTCACGCACGTGTCACTTGGCGGCGCACTCCGCGCACGTACCGAAGATCTCCACGGTGTGCGCCACGTTCACGAACGCGTGCTCCGCCGCGATCGTCTCGGCCCACTGCTCCACCGCCGGGCCCTCCACCTCGACCGCCTTGCCGCACATGCGGCACACCAGGTGGTGGTGGTGCTCGCCCGTCGAGCAGCGGCGGTAGACCGCCTCGCCGTCACTGGTGCGCAGCACGTCGACCTCGCCGGCGTCGGCGAGGGACTGCAGGGTGCGGTAGACCGTCGTCAGGCCCACCGAGTCGCCGCGGTGCTTGAGCATGTCGTGCAGCTCCTGAGCGCTGCGGAACTCGTCCACCTCGTTCAGCGCCGCCGACACGGCAGCTCGCTGCCGGGTCGACCGGCCGCGCACGCCGGGGGTTCCAGCCATCGCCACAGGTGCCTCCTCAACACTCGGCCCGCTCACAGGTACGTCGGGCCATTCTGCCAGGCCCCGCGGAGGGGTCCGGCAGTCGCGCGTCAGACCTTCCCGACCGTGACGTCGTCGTCCGCCGGGCCGGGGGTACCGGTGACCGCCACGTCGCACGCCTCCGCCGCGGCCGGTTCGGCGGCCCGGGCACGGCGCCTGGCCAGGGGCGCGGCCAGGGCGGTCAGCACGACGAAGACCGCGATGGCCAGCAGGACGATCGTCGCGCCGGGCGGCACGTCCTGGTAGTAGGAGGTCGCCGTACCCGCCAGCGTCACTCCCGTACCGATCAGCACCGCCAGCGTGAACGTCGTCCGGAAACTGCGCGTCAGCTGCTGCGCCGCCGCCACCGGCACCACCATCAGGGCGCTGACCAGCAGCAGCCCCACCACCCGCATGGCGACCGTGACGGTCACCGCGGCGGTCACGGCGATCAGCAGGTTCAGCGCCCGCACGGGCAGGCCGGTGACCCGCGCGAACTCCTCGTCCTGGCTGACGGCGAACAGCTGCCGGCGCAGCCCCACCGTGACGAGGATCACGAACGCCGCCAGCACGCAGATGGCGGTGACGTCCTCCTCGGACACCGTGGACAGCGAGCCGAAGAGGTACGAGTTCAGGTTGGCGTTCGAGCCGGTCGGCGAGAGGTTGATCAGCATCACGCCGCCGGCCATGCCGCCGTAGAACAGCAGCGCCAGGGCGATGTCGCCGCGGGTGCGTCCGTACGCCCGGATCAGCTCCATGGTGATCGCGCCGGCGATGGAGACGGCCGCGGCCATCCACACCGGGTTGGTGGAGAGCAGGAAGCCGAGGCCGACGCCGGTCATGGCGACATGGCCGATGCCGTCGCCCATCAGGGCCTGCCGGCGCTGCACCAGGTAGATCCCGACGGCCGGGGCGGTGATGCCGACCAGGACGGCCGCGAGCAGCGCCCGCTGCATGAAGGCGAGCTGGAGGATTTCCATGTCAGGTCAGCAGTCCCGTGCGGAGCGGCTCGTCCGCCGCGTGCGGATGTACGTGGTCGTGGCCGGGCAGCGCGTGCTGGCCGACGGCTCTGGGCGGCGGCCCGTCGTGGACGACGCAGCCGTCGCGCAGCACCACCGCGCGGTCGATCAGCGGCTCCAGCGGGCCCAGCTCGTGCAGCACCAGCAGGACGGTCGCCCCGCCCGCCACCTGCTCGCGCAGCGTCGAGGCGAGGATCTCCTGGCTGGCCAGGTCGACGCCCGCCATCGGCTCGTCCATGATCAGCAGTTCGGGTTCGGCGGCGAGGGCCCGGGCGATCAGCACCCGCTGGTGCTGGCCGCCGGACAGGGCGCTCACCGAGTCCTTGGCGCGGTCGGCGAGCCCCACGAGCTCGATGGCCCGCTCCACGGCCGCCCTGTCCGCCCTGGAGGGCCACCTCAGCTTCGTGCGCGACAGGCGCCCGGACGAGACGACCTCGCGGATCGTCGCCGGGACGCCGCTGGCGGCGGTGGTGCGCTGCGGCACGTACCCGACGCGCGCCCAGTCGCGGAACCGCCTCAGCTCCGTGCCGAACAGGCCGATGGACCCGCCGGTGAGCGGGACCTGGCCGATCACGGAGCGCACGGCGGTGGACTTGCCCGAGCCGTTGGCGCCGAGCAGGGCGACGACCTCACCGCGGTGGACGGTGAGGTCGACGCCGCGCAGCACGGGGCGCGAGCCGAGCGAGGCGGTGGCCGAGCGGACGGATATGACGGGCTCGGTCCTGGCGGGTTCGCTGCTCACGGTGCTGCCTCCCATGCGTGTCACTTGGCGCCGAGGGCCTTCTGGAGGGCGGTGAGGTTGGCTTCCATGACCTCGATGTAGTCAGTGCCCCTGGACCGCTCGGTGATTCCCTCCAGCGGGTCCAGGACGTCGGTCTTGAGGCCGGTGTCCCGGGCGAGGGTCTTGGCGGTCCTGTCGCTGGCCAGGGTCTCGAAGAAGACGGTGGTGACGTCGTCCTTCTTCGCGGTGTCCTGCAGCTGCTTGATCCGCGCGGGGCTCGGCTCGGACTCGGGGTCCACGCCGGAGATGCCTTCCTGGTCCAGGCCGTACCGCTCGGCGAGGTAGCCGAAGGCGGAGTGGGTGGTGATGAAGGTCTTGGTGCTGGTGTTCCTCAGGCCCTGGCCGAACTTCGCGTCGAGGGCCTCGAGCTTCTTCACCAGCGCGTCGGTGTTCTTCTGGTACGCCGCCGCGTTGTCCGGGTCGGCCTTCTCCAGCGAGGCGCCGACGCCCTTGGCGACCTCGGCGTACTTCACCGGGTCCAGCCAGATGTGCGGGTCGGCGCCCGCCTCCTCCTCGCCGTGGGCGTCGTGGGCTTCCTCGGCGCCGTGTGCCTCGTGCTCCTCGGGGGACTCGCCCTCGTGGGAGTGGCCCCCGGTCGCCGTGCCGTGCTTCTCCAGCTCGGTGAGCGTGCCGGCGTCCACGGTGCTCTTCACGCCGGCCTGCTTCACGGCGTCGTCGACGGCGGGCTGGATGCCCTTGAGGTAGAGGATGTAGTCGGCCTCGCCGAGCTCGCCGATCTGCCTCGGCTTCAGCTCCAGGTCGTGCGGCTCGACGCCCGGCTTGGTGAGGGTGGTGACGGAGACGTGGTCGCCGCCGATCTCCTCGGCCAGGTACTGCATCGGGTAGAACGACGCCACGACGTCCAGCTTGCCGTCCTCGTTCCCCGAGGCGGAGGTACCGCCGCAGGCGGAGAGCGTGACCAGGCCGAGGGTCACGGCTCCGGCGAGGGCGGTGGTGGGTATCAGACGTCGTACGTTCATGGGATTCATTTTCAACAATGTTGGAAACGATTGTCAACAAAGGGGGTACGTGGCCCAGGCCACCCACCGATTTGATCCCAGGGGTGCGCGCGCCGGTAACCTGAGGCATTCGCCGTTCGCCATCGTCGTTATGAAGAGAGCACAGTGGCCGCCGACAAGATCGATTCGATCGTCAACCTGAGCAAGCGCCGTGGCTTCGTCTACCCGTGCAGCGAGATCTACGGCGGTCAGCGGGCCGCCTGGGACTACGGACCGCTGGGTGTCGAGCTCAAGGAGAACCTCAAGCGCCAGTGGTGGCGCTACATGGTCACCTCGCGCGAGGACGTCGTCGGTATCGACTCGTCGGTGATCCTGGCCCCCGAGGTCTGGGAGGCCTCCGGCCACGTCGCCACGTTCACCGACCCGCTCACCGAGTGCACCTCCTGCCACAAGCGCTTCCGCGCGGACCACCTGGAGGAGGCGTACGAGGAGAAGCACGGCCGCCTGCCCGAGAACGGCCTGAAGGACCTCGGCTGCCCCAACTGCGGCAACAAGGGCACCTTCACCGAGCCCAAGCAGTTCTCCGGCCTGCTCTCCACGCACCTCGGCCCGACCCAGGACTCCGGCTCGGTCGCCTACCTGCGCCCCGAGACCGCCCAGGGCATCTTCACCAACTTCGCCCAGGTGCAGCAGACTTCGCGCAAGAAGCCGCCGTTCGGCATCGCGCAGATGGGCAAGTCCTTCCGGAACGAGATCACTCCGGGCAACTTCATCTTCCGCACCCGCGAGTTCGAGCAGATGGAGATGGAGTTCTTCGTCAAGCCGGGCGAGGACGAGCAGTGGCAGGAATACTGGATGGAGCAGCGCTGGAACTGGTACCGCGACCTCGGTCTCCGTGAGGAGAACATGCGTTGGTACGAGCACCCGCAGGAGAAGCTCTCCCACTACTCCAAGCGCACCGCCGACATCGAGTACCGCTTCCAGTTCGGCGGCAGCGAGTGGGGCGAGCTGGAGGGCGTCGCCAACCGCACCGACTACGACCTGTCGGCCCACTCCAAGGCGTCGGGCACCGACCTGTCGTTCTTCGACCAGGAGGCGGGCGAGCGCTGGACGCCGTACGTCATCGAGCCCGCCGCCGGTGTCGGCCGCGCGATGCTGGCGTTCCTCCTCGACGCGTACAACGAGGACGAGGCCCCGAACGCCAAGGGCGTCATGGAGAAGCGCACCGTGATGCGCCTCGACCCGCGCCTCGCGCCGGTCAAGGTCGCGGTGCTGCCGCTGTCCCGCAACCCGCAGCTGTCGCCGAAGGCCAAGGGCCTGGCGGCCGACCTGCGCAAGAACTGGAACATCGAGTTCGACGACGCCGGCGCCATCGGCCGCCGCTACCGCCGCCAGGACGAGATCGGCACGCCGTTCTGCGTCACGGTCGACTTCGACACGCTCGACGACAACGCGGTGACCGTGCGCGAGCGCGACACCATGAAGCAGGAGCGCGTCTCCCTGGACCAGATCCAGGGCTACCTGGGCAGCCGCCTGCTCGGCTGCTGACGCCTTCCGCGGACGCGCGAAGCCCCCGGTTCCCTGTGGGAGCCGGGGGCTTCGGCGTGCGGGGCCGCCCTTAGGGCGTGTTTCGAAAGTCCCGTCTGGCTGGGAACACCTGGCACGCACACTCGCTGCGTTGTCGGTCGTCGGCGCAGCCCGCTGCGCTCTCGCCCCCTGCGCCTGGCGGCGCGGGAGGTGCCCCCACCCTCCGCCTGGCGATTGCACGCACCAGGCGCCCCCAGCCCCGCCCTCCGGGCGAACGACGCTACTTTCGAAACACGCCCTAGGCCCGCAGGCCGCGCAGCACCAGGGCGAGGACCGCCGCGAAGGCGTCGTCGATGTCCGGGGCGCTCCACTCGGCGGCGTGCACCGGGTCGTGGAAGCGGTCGGTGGCGTCGAACACCGCGCGGGCGGTCATGGTGAAGCCGCTCTCCGGTGCGGCGAACTCGCCCTGCCGGTGCCCGTCCTCGATGATCCGGGCGAGCTGCCCCACCAGGTGGTCAACGTGCTCGGCCACCACAGCGCTGCTCTCGCCGATCAGCACCTCGTACGTCGCGAACAGCTCCGGGTCGCCGCCCGCCTTGCGGCGCTTGGCCGCGAAGAGGGCGGAGAGCCAGGTCGTGAGCCGCTCGGCGGCGGGGCCCGGCCCCTCGGCGAGCGGGGCGAGCTCGGTCACCGCCTGCTCCAGCCAGCGCTCGGTGACGGCCTCACGGAGCGCCGCCTTGGTGCGGAAGTGGCGGTAGACGCTGCCGTGGCTGACGCCGAGGGCGCGGGCCACGTCCACCACCGTCGCCTTGCCGGGACCGTAGCGGCGCAGCACTTCCTCGGTGGCTTCGAGGATGCGGTCGGGTGTCAGCGCTTCGGTGCTCATGGAACCGAAGGTACCCGGCCGGGCGGGAGGGTCAGCGCTCGCTGTCCAGGTCCGCCATGGCCGCCGGCGAGTACCGCTCCCCGGCGGCCGCGCCCGCCGGGACGGCCGCCTCGACGGCGGCGAGGTCGCCCGCGTCGAGCGTGACGTCGAGGGCGCCGAGTGCCTCGGCGAGCCGGTCGCGGCGGCGGGCTCCGACGAGGGGGACGATGTCCTCGCCCTGGGCGAGCACCCAGGCGATGGCCGTCTGTGCGACCGTGACGCCCTTCTGCTCGGCGACCTTGCCCAGCCGGTCGGCCAGGTCGAGGTTGTGGCGCAGATTGTCGCCCTGGAAGCGCGGGCTGTTGCTCCGGAAGTCTCCGGGCGCGAGGGCGCGGTCGCGGGGGAAGTGGCCGCTGATCAGGCCGCGGGACAGCACCCCGTACGCCGTGATGCCGATGCCCAGGGCGCGTGCGGTGGGCAGGATCTCGTCCTCCATCCCGCGCGAGAGCAGCGAGTACTCGATCTGGAGGTCGGCGATCGGCGCGACGGCGGCAGCCCGGCGCAGGGTCTCGGCGCCGACCTCGGACAGGCCGATGTGGCGTACGTGGCCGGCCTCCACCAGCTCGGCGATCGCCCCGACGGTCTCCTCGATCGGCACGTCCGGGTCGAGGCGGGCGATCCGGTACACGTCGATGTGGTCGGTGCTGAGGCGCTGGAGCGAGTACGCGGCGAAGTTCTTCACCGCCTCCGGGCGGCCGTCGTAGCCGGTGAAGCGGCCTTCGACGGTGCGCAGGGCGCCGAACTTGACGCTGAGGAGGGCCTGTTCCCGGACGGCGGCGGGCGCGGTGCGGAGGGCCTCGGCGATGAGCAGCTCGTTGTGGCCCATGCCGTAGAAGTCGCCGGTGTCGAGCAGCGTGACGCCCGCGTCCAGGGCGGCGTGGATGGTGGCGATCGACTCGGCGCGGTCGGCGGCGCCGTACAGCGCGGACATGCCCATGCAGCCCAGGCCCAGGGCGGAGACCCGGGGGCCGGTGGTTCCCAGGGTGCGGGTGGGGAGCGTGGTCGCGGAGGTCATGGGGGCTCCTCGGGAGCGGGGTGGGCGGTGGGGTGACCCCTCCACCGTGACATGACGAGTGACAGATTTCAATATCTGTCACTCGTTACTCCATCGAAAAAGTGGATGCCGCGCCCTCCCGGGCGGGGTACCGTCACGGCATGCCATTCCTTCCGATCTACGAGTGAGAGTGCGGCGGGCCAGACCCCCCGCCCCCCACGCGCCTGTCGAATCACTTCTCACCACGATGGAGAATCCGTGGCCAAGAGCCGTAACAACCTTCTCGGCGTAGGCGGACAGCGGAAGAAGCTGTCCCGCGCCGACCAGCAGGGCTCCGCCCCCGCCCGCGCCGCCGACCGCAGGGCCGCCGCCGACCAGAAGCAGGAGCTGCTGCGCAAGATGCGCGAGCGCGCCCTCGGCGACGAGCAGCCTGTGGGCGACGAGCAGCCCGTGGGCGGCGAGCCGCAGGAGAGCTGACCGCCGGCGGTCGCCTCCCCCCGGACCGCGCACGGCGATATGTCGCACGGCGCGAAGCAGGGCCCGGGTCACCCTTCGACGGGTGGCCCGGGCTTTTGCATGGGTGCTTCTGCATCGCCGGGGATGGTCGGGTGCGGGTCGGGTGCGTGGGCGGGTGCCGGTCGTGAGGGGTGCCGTGACCGCGCCGCCGGCCCCTGCGGGGCGACCCTGCGCGGCCCTCGTGTCCGGTGGCCCGGCTGCGGGCCGTGGGGGAGCGGCCCTCGTGCTCGCCGCTCCTCAGCCCCGGGCGGGGACGGGCTCCGGCTCCTCCAGGCGCCGGGCCGTCCGGGCGGCGGTGGCGCGGGCCCAGGGGCCGCTGGTGGCCGCGCCGACCAGGAGGACGAGCAGGCCGCAGCCGGTGACGACCCACCAGGCCGGGCGGCTGGCGGCGACGAAGCCGTCGGTGTGGGCGCCGGGCGCGAGGCCGGCGGCCAGGACGGCGCCGATCACCGCGACGCCCAGCGTCTGGCCGATCTGCCGGCTCGTGGAGGCGACCGCCGCGGCGACGCCCGCTTGGGCGCGGGGCATCCCGGAGACGGCCGTGTCGGTGATGGGGGCGTTCACCATGCCGAAGCCGAGGCCGAACAGGACGTACCCGGTGAACAGCAGCGGCGTGGACGTCTCCGCCTCGAACGCGGCGAACAGCACCCCGCTCGCGGTCATCGTCACCCCCGCCACCAGCAGCGGCAGACGCGGGCCCCGGCTGCCGACCAGCCGCCCGGACAGCGGCGCGCAGACGAGGGTGAGCGCCGCCATCGGCAGCATGTACAGCCCGGCGTGCAGCGCGGTGAGCCCCCGCACGTCCTGGAGGTACAGCGTGTTGAGGAAGAGGAAACCGCCCAGGGCCGCGAAGGCGCACACGGCGACCACCGTCGCCCCGCTGAACGGGGCGCTGCGGAAGAAGCGCAGATCGATCAGCGGCTCCGCGCGCCGGGGCTCGTACACCAGCAGCGCGGCCAGGGCGAGCGCGGCGGCCGACGCGAAGCCCAGGATCAGCGGGGAGGTCCACCCG
Source organism: Streptomyces noursei (assembly GCF_001646665.1). Lineage (GTDB taxonomy): Bacteria > Actinomycetota > Actinomycetes > Streptomycetales > Streptomycetaceae > Streptomyces > Streptomyces lavendulocolor. The sequence goes on from NZ_LWBU01000364.1 coordinate 43,121, forward strand.
GCGGCGGGCGCCTCGATGATGGCGTACGTCAGGCAGCCCAGGAGCGCCATGACCAGCAGCTGGCCGACCGGGTCCGCCCGGCGCGGCCGGGGGGCGCGGGACTCGGGGACGTACCGGAAGGTGAGCAGGAGGGCCAGCAGTCCGACCGGCAGGTTGATCCAGAAGATGGAGCGCCAGCCGACGGTGTCGGTCAGCACCCCGCCGACCAGCGGCCCGGCCGCCATGGAGATGCCCACGACCCCGCCCCAGACGCCGATGGCGCGGGCACGCGCGCGTGGCTCGGTGAAGGTGTTGGTGATGATCGACATCGCCACGGGGTTGAGCATCGAACCGCCCACCGCCTGGACCATGCGGAAGGCGACGAGGGAGGGCAGGTTCGGAGCGAGGGAGCAGAGCGCCGAGCCGAGCGTGAAGAGGACCAGCCCCGCCATGAACACCTTGCGCCGGCCGATCCGGTCGGCGGTGGAGCCGGCGAGCATCAGCAGGGACGCCAGGACGAGCGTGTACGCGTCGATGGTCCACTGCATCCCCGCGACGTCCGCTCCCAGCTCCCGGCGCATGGAGGGCAGGGCGACGTTGAGGACCGTGTTGTCCAGGCTGACGATCAGCAGGCTCATGCAGCAGATCGCCAGGACCAGCCGCTGTCGGCGGGGGGTGAGCTCCGGCATGTATTCAAAGTACGCCTAACTAACGATCCCCTCGGGACGTGGGTGACAATGGGGGGCATGACCGCGTTCAGTCCCCTTGCCATCGGGCCGCACACCGTGCAGCCGCCGGTGGTGCTCGCGCCGATGGCCGGCATCACCAACGCCCCGTTCCGCACCCTCTGCCGCGAGTTCAGCGGCGGGAAGGGGCTGTTCGTGAGCGAGATGATCACGACACGGGCGCTGGTCGAGCGCAACGAGAAGACGATGCAGCTGATCCATTTCGACGAGACGGAGACGCCGCGGTCGATCCAGCTGTACGGGGTGGACCCCGTGACGGTCGGCAAGGCGGTCCGGATGATCGTCGACGAGGACCTCGCCGACCACATCGACCTGAACTTCGGCTGCCCGGTCCCCAAGGTGACCCGCAAGGGCGGCGGCTCCGCGCTGCCCTACAAGCGGCCGCTGCTGCGGGCGATCCTGAACGAGGCGGTCTCCAACGCCGGGGACCTGCCGGTCACCATGAAGATGCGCAAGGGCATCGACGACGACCACATCACCTTCCTGGACGCCGGGCGCATCGCGGTCGAGGAGGGCGTGACGGCCATCGCCCTGCACGGCCGGACGGCCGCCCAGCACTACGGCGGCACGGCGGACTGGGACGCCATCGCACGCCTGAAGGAGCACGTCCCGGAGATCCCGGTGCTCGGCAACGGCGACATCTGGTCGGCGGACGACGCGCTGCGCATGATGCGCGAGACCGGCTGCGACGGGGTGGTCGTCGGGCGCGGCTGCCTGGGGCGGCCGTGGCTGTTCGGGGACCTGGTGGCCGCCTTCGAGGGCACCGGCGGGGCGGCGGCGCCGAGCCTGCGCGAGGTCGCCGACGTGATGGTCCGGCACGCGCGGCTGCTGGGGGAGTGGATCGGTGACGAGACCCGGGGCGTCATCGACTTCCGTAAGCACGTGGCGTGGTACCTGAAGGGGTTCGCGGTCGGTTCGGAGATGCGCAAGAGGCTGGCGGTCACCTCGTCCCTGGACGAGCTGCGCGCTCAGCTGAGCGAGCTCGATCTGGACCAGGCGTGGCCGGCCGGGGCCGACGGGCCGCGCGGCCGGACGTCCGGGAACAACCGGGTCGTGCTGCCGGACGGATGGCTGAAGGACCCCTACGACTGCGCCGCCGTCAGCGCCGACGCGGAACTGGACACCTCGGGCGGGTGACGCGGGCGGGTGTCCGCCAGGCGTGTCGGAGGTGTCCGCACACGGTGCGGGGAGCGTCCGGATCGTGGAATCCGAGGCTCCGGCGGGGCGTGATTCTCGCCACCCCTGATAGGGGTTGCGCTCAGATGAGCGCGAACTGAGCGGATGCACTTCTCAAAGGGTGGCACTGAGTGCCACCCTTTTTGTGTTCAAGACTTGAACTCACGTGGCTCGTGTGGCGCTCAAGTGAGCGAGTATCCCCAGCTTTGGGTCAAAGGTCATTCGGAGGCTGAAGGAGTCGGGCCCGACGATCTACCGCTGAGTCACTTTCGATCTGCTGGCGGACGGGTGGTTAAGGCCGTATGACGGGTAGGCGTACGTACCCAGAAGCCTTCGATCTGGGTATGTTCCTCGCCGTCAGGGCAGCCACCGAGTCCTCGAGGAGTCGAGACCCGTGTCGGAAAACAAAGATCAGAAGTTCGTGTACGACTTCACCGAGGGCAACAAGGACCTGAAGGACCTGCTCGGCGGTAAAGGTGCCAACCTCGCCGAGATGACCAACCTGGGTCTCCCGGTGCCTCCCGGCTTCACCATCACCACCGAGGCCTGCAAGGTCTACCTCGACAGCGGTGACGAGCCCGTCGAGCTGCGCGACGAGGTCACCGCGCACCTCGACGCCCTCGAGAAGAAGATGGGCAAGAAGCTCGGTCAGGCCGACAACCCGCTTCTGGTCTCCGTCCGTTCCGGCGCCAAGTTCTCCATGCCCGGCATGATGGACACCGTCCTCAACATCGGACTCTCCGACAAGTCCGTCGAGGGCCTGGCCCAGCAGGCCGGGGACGAGCGGTTCGCCTGGGACTCGTACCGCCGCCTCATCCAGATGTTCGGCAAGACCGTCCTCGGCGTCGACGGCGAGCTCTTCGAGGAGGCCCTCGAAGAGGCGAAGGCCGCCAAGAAGGTCACCGTCGACACCGACCTCGACGCCGGCGACCTGAAGAAGCTCGTCAAGCACTTCAAGAAGATCGTCAAGGCCGAGGCGGGCCGCGACTTCCCGCAGGACCCGCGCGAGCAGATGGACCTGGCCATCAAGGCCGTCTTCGACTCCTGGAACGGCGAGCGCGCCAAGCTGTACCGCCGCCAGGAGCGCATCCCGCACGACCTCGGCACGGCCGTCAACGTCTGCTCCATGGTCTTCGGCAACCTCGGCCCCGACTCCGGCACCGGCGTCGCCTTCACCCGCGACCCCGCCTCCGGCCACCAGGGCGTGTACGGCGACTACCTTCAGAACGCGCAGGGCGAGGACGTCGTCGCCGGTATCCGCAACACCGTGCCGCTGGCCGACCTCGAGTCGATCGACAAGAAGTCGTACGACCAGCTGATGCAGATCATGGAGACGCTGGAGAACCACTACAAGGATCTCTGCGACATCGAGTTCACCATCGAGCGCGGCCAGCTGTGGATGCTCCAGACCCGCGTCGGCAAGCGCACCGCCGGTGCCGCCTTCCGGATCGCCACCCAGCTCGTCGACCAGGGCCTGATCGACGAGGCCGAGGCCCTCCAGCGCGTCAACGGCGCCCAGCTCGCCCAGCTGATGTTCCCGCGCTTCGACGAGAAGGCCGCGGTCGAGCAGGTCGGGCGCGGCATCGCCGCCTCGCCGGGCGCCGCCGTCGGCAAGGCCGTCTTCGACTCGTACACCGCCGTCAAGTGGTCCCGGTCCGGCGAGAAGGTCATCCTGATCCGCCGCGAGACCAACCCGGACGACCTGGACGGCATGATCGCCGCCGAGGGCATCCTCACCTCGCGCGGCGGCAAGACCTCCCACGCGGCCGTCGTCGCGCGCGGCATGGGCAAGACCTGTGTCTGCGGCGCCGAGGAGCTGGAGGTCGACACCAAGCGCCGCCGGATGACCGTGCCCGGCGGGCACGTCGTCGAGGAGGGCGACGTCGTCTCCATCGACGGCTCCACCGGCAAGGTGTACCTCGGCGAGGTCCCCGTCGTGCCGTCGCCGGTCGTCGAGTACTTCGAGGGCCGCATGCACGCCGGCGCCGACGACGCCGACGAGCTGGTCCAGGCCGTGCACCGGATCATGGCGTACGCGGACCGGGTACGCCGGCTGCGCGTACGGGCCAACGCCGACAACGCCGAGGACGCCTCGCGGGCGCGGCGCTTCGGCGCCCAGGGCATCGGCCTGTGCCGCACCGAGCACATGTTCCTCGGCGACCGCCGCCAGTACGTCGAGCGGCTGATCCTCGCCGACACGGACGCGGAGCGCGACGAGGCCCTCAAGGCGCTGCTGCCGCTCCAGAAGGACGACTTCGTCGAGCTGTTCGAGGCGATGGACGGCCTGCCGGTCACGGTCCGCCTGCTGGACCCGCCGCTGCACGAGTTCCTGCCCGACATCACCGAGCTGTCGGTGCGCGTCGCCCTCGCCGAGGCCCGCAAGGAGCCGCACGAGAACGAGCTGCGCCTCCTCCAGGCCGTCCACCGGCTGCACGAGCAGAACCCGATGCTGGGCCTGCGCGGCGTACGCCTCGGCCTGGTCATCCCCGGCCTGTTCACCATGCAGGTCCGCGCCATCGCCGAGGCCGCCGCCCAGCGCATCGAGGCGAAGGGCGACCCGCGCGCCGAGATCATGATCCCGCTGGTGGGCACCGTCCAGGAGCTGGAGCTGGTCCGCGACGAGGCCGAGCAGGTCATCGCCGAGGTCCAGGCGGAGACCGGCGTCGAGCTGAAGCTGGCGCTCGGCACGATGATCGAGCTGCCGCGCGCCGCGGTGACCGCCGGTCAGATCGCCGAGTGCGCCGAGTTCTTCTCCTTCGGCACCAACGACCTCACCCAGACGGTGTGGGGCTTCTCCCGGGACGACGTGGAGGCCAGCTTCTTCACCGCGTACCTGGAGAAGGGCATCTTCGGCGTCAGCCCGTTCGAGACGATCGACAAGGACGGCGTCGGCGCGCTGGTGCGCAGCGCGGTCGAGGCCGGCCGTGCCACCCGCCCGGACATCAAGCTCGGCGTGTGCGGCGAGCACGGCGGTGACCCCGAGTCGGTGCACTTCTTCCACGAGGTGGGCCTGGACTACGTCTCCTGCTCGCCGTTCCGGATCCCGGTCGCGCGCCTGGAGGCGGGCCGCGCGGCCGCGCAGTCGAGCGGGAGCGACAGCCGCTGAACCGTGGCCGGACCGTCCGTCGCCCGGACGGTCCGGCACCGAGACACCGGAGCCGCCGTTGGTCCCCGACCCTCACCGATCGGCGGCGGCTCCGGTCACCAAGAGAGACGGGGCGGACACCTTGTGCGGAGGTGTCCGCCCCGTCGTCGCCCCGTACGGCCCCCGGAGCCCCGCTCCGGGGGCCGTACGCGTGCGGGGCGGGGGGCGGGGCCGAGGAGGGGTGCCGGAGCCCCGGGCCGGGGCCCTGGGCCGGGGCGGGAGGGGCTGCGCCGGGCGCCGGGCGCGGGTTCCGGCACGGGGTGCCGGCCCAGGAGAGGGCGCCGGGAGCGCCGGGGCGCGGGCGGGTGCGGGGCTGCCCGGGGCGCGGCGCTCGGGCCACCGGGAGAGGAATTGGGGGTTCCTGTTGCATTGCGGCCGGTTGAATTCCGGGCTGTTGAACACCGGACCTTTATGTCAGGTCAATGTACCGGCCAATGTCCGGTCGAATCAGGTGATTCATCCCGCAAAGAACGGGCGGAGCGCGGCCACCGGATCCCCACCCGCCGACCGCGCCCCATTACCCCTGCCGGGCTGGAGAGCCGCAACCTTTCAGGTCCGCCGCCGGACGCGCGAAGCCCCCCACGGTCTTCACCACGTCACCTCGGTCCTGAAGGTTTCCTGCCCGACGCCGTACAGCTTTTCGGTTCACCCCCGGTCTCCGCGATGCGTTTCAAGTGTGGCTGAAATGCCATGGTGACGGCGTGTGATGGCATGCATACTCATTGGCGGGGGGTGATTGCGGATGCAACAGGGGTGGGTTCAGTGCTGCGTATTCATTTCACCGGGGACGACCTTGCCGGGGTCCGGATGGCGGCCCGGCCGGATGCGTTGTGGGAAACGATTCTCAGCTTTCACCGGTTGCGGGACCGGCGCGGCGCGCTCGTCTACGGCGCATGGCGTTCGGAATCGCGGGCGCGGTTGAACGGTGAAACGCGACTGCTCGGCGCGCTCGTGCCGACGCGGGGCTATTTCCCGGATTTCCTGACCCCGCCGCAGGGCCTGGACGGCCTCGACACGGGCCTCCAGGCGGTGCGGGCCACCCCACCCGCCCGGGTCCACACGGAGCTGGCCCTGCTGGCCGCCTCACGGCCCGGCGGCGCCCCGCTGCCCGGTTGGGCGCGCGACCTCGCGGAGGGCCGCCAGGAGCCGTTCGGGCGGCTCGTCGGGGCGCTCCGCGGCTACCACCGGGCCGCCATCGAGCCGTACTGGTCGCACATCGAGGCCCGCGTGGAGGCCGACCGGGCGGTACGCGGCCGCGCCCTGCTGGACGGCGGCGCCGACGAACTGCTCGCCTCCCTGCCGCCGGTGCTGCGCTGGCGCGCGCCGGTGCTGGAGGCCGACTACCCGGTCGACCGCGACCTGCGGCTGAACGGGCGCGGCCTGCTGCTCCAGCCCTCCTACTTCTGCCGGGGCAACCCGGTGGTGCTGCGCGACCCGGACCTGCCGCCCGTCCTCGTCTACCCCGTCACCCACACCGACGCGCCCGTGTCGGGGCCGGCCGAACCTGGGGCGTCCCCGCTGGGCCGGCTCGTCGGGCACACCCGCTGCGCGGTCCTGCGGGCCATCGGCCAGGGCGGGACGACCAGCGAGCTGGCCCGCCGCGCGGGCGTCTCCCTCGCCTCCGCCAGCCAGCACGCGGGCGTGCTGCGGGACGCGGGCCTCGTGGTCACCCTCCGCCAGGGCAGTTCCGTGCTCCACACCCTGACGCCACTGGGCGCCGCCCTCCTCCACGGGGGCGGCGCCCAGCCCGGGCGGCAGCAGCCGCAGCGGCGGCGCTACGCGCGGAACGGCCCCGTCACCTCGTAGGTGATGCCGCCCGACGAACTGCCGGTGGTGCCGCGCTGGCTGGAGAAGTACAGCCGCCTGCCGTCCGGCGAGAAGGCCGGGCCGCAGATCTCGGAACCGGACTGGCCGTTGATCCGCAGGAAGGGGGCCACGACGTCGTCCGGCGTGATGACGCAGATCTCCATGTTGCCGCCGTCCTCCGCGACGAACAGGTCCCCGGAGGACGAGCCGGTGACGTTGTCCACCCCGGTCAGCGGGGCGGTGCCGCCGGTCACCAGGGAGTCGTCGTAGGCCAGCTCGTAGGTGTTGCTCGCCAGGTTCAGCTGCCACAGGCGGTTGTCGCCCTTGGTGGTGAACCAGACGGTGTCGTTGGCGTAGTGGCAGCCCTCGCCGCCGTTGAACCGCTTGGCGCCCGAGACCTGGTCACGGGTGTAGGTGGGCGAGCCGTCCGGGTCCGGCACGGTCGCCCAGGTGAAGCTGCCGGAGGTGGCGGTGCCGGCCCTCAGCACCTGGAGGGTGCCGGAGGACAGGTCGCCCCAGGTGGTGGGGACGAAGCGGTACAGGCAGCCGTTGGACTCGTCCTCGGTCAGGTAGACCACCTTGCGCACCGGGTCGGCGGCGGCGGCCTCGTGCTTGAAGCGCCCCATGGCGTCCCGCCGCACGGCGGGGTTCACCCCGTACGGGTCGGTCTCGTAGACGTACCCCAGGCTGACCTCCTCGCAGGACAGCCAGGTGTTCCACGGGGTCTTGCCGCCCGCGCAGTTGGTGCGGGTGTTCGACAGGATGCGGTACGCGCCGGTGATCGCGCCCGTCGAGGAGAACGTGACGGCGCTCGCGCCGCCCCCGGGATTGATCTCCGAGTTCGAGACGTAGATCCACCCCGTGCCGTTCACGAAGCAGGCGCCGCCGTCCGGGGCGTTGTGCCAGGTGTACGTGGTGGAGCCGACCTTCTGCCCGGACCGGGCGATCACCCGGCTCGTGAAGCCGCTGGGCAACTGGATGCCGTTGGCGTCCGCCGCGCCGAGCGCCCCGTACGGACCGGGACCCGGCTGCGCGGGGGCCGCGTAGGCCGCGCCACGCATGAGGGTGCCGCCGAAGGCGGCGGCGGTACCGCCGATGACCGCTCCACGCAGGAAACTGCGACGTTCCACTTGTCACTCCAGGAGGTTCGTGACCGGACCGGCCGCCCCGGGCGGGGCGGCGGGGTCGAGCGCTTCGGGAACCTAGAAGCCCTGGATTGACGGTGCATCAACAAGCAGTGAAGGGGAAGCGTCCTGTGCCGGTCCGTGCCGGTCACCCCTCCAGCAGCTCCTCGAGTTCGGTGCGGCGCTCCTTGCAGGACACCTTGTACGCCTCCCGCGCGCCCGCGTGCGGGAGCCGTGCGACCAGGGAGGGCCCGTGTCCCCGGCGGGGCGGACGGGGCGGGGGGTGGGAGGGGGCCCGAGAGGTCCGGCAGGGCCCGACAGGGCCGACGGGGCCGGGGGCGATCCGTGGCGGCGGAGGAGGCTGCGGTGGCGCGCGGGGCGCGATGGGGCGAAATTCTTTTCGGGAGGTTCGGCCGGGAGCGATGAGTTCCGCCGGCTCCTCCCGTCTACCCCTCCGAAAGCGCCACACCGACGAGAGAAGAGATGACGACATGCCCCAGATGATCTTCGTGAACCTGCCGGTGAAGGACCTCGCCACGTCGAAGACGTTCTGGAGCAAGCTGGGCTACTCCTTCAACGAGCAGTTCAGCGACGACCGGACCGCGTGCCTGGTCATCAGCGACACGATCTTCGTGATGCTGCTCACCGAGCCGCGCTTCAAGGACTTCACCAAGAAGGAGATCGCGGACGCGGCGCGCTCCACCGAGGCGATCTTCGCGCTGAGCGCCGACAGCCGGGAGCGGGTCGACCAGCTGTGCGACGCGGCTCTGGCGTCCGGTGGCTCGGCCGCCAACGACCCCCTGGACTACGGCACCATGTACGGCCGCTCGTTCCAGGACCCGGACCACCACCTCTGGGAGGTCATCTGGATGGACCCCTCGGCCGTGCAGGGCTGACGCGCCCCCCCCGCGCGTCGCGCCGCGGCGCCCCCGCCGGCGGGTGTCCCCGCCGGGACCCCGCCCCCGGCGCCCCCCGCCGCGCGCCGGGCCCCCGGCCCCGGGCGCGCCGGGCCGGGCCGGAGCTCCCCCCGCCCCCCGGCCCGGCCGTCCGTCCCCGTGCGCGGGGCCCGGCAGGAGCCCCGCGCACGGGGTGGTCCGTCAGGAGACGGCGGCGAGTTCCCGCACCCGGATCCCGTAGACCGCCACCGACGTCTCCTCGTCGTCCAGGCACCGGCCGCTCTCCAGGTCGAAGCGCTGCTTGAGCAGCGGGGACGCCACGAACGGCCGCCCGCCCGCCGACCCGATCAGGCCACGCGACAGGACCTGGGCGCCCGTGAACGGGTCCCGGTTGTCGATCGCGTACCACCGTCCGGCCCGGTCCCGGAAGAGCGCCACCTGCCGCCCGTCGGGCAGCAGGGCCGCCATGCCGCGACCCGGCGTGAGCACGGAGTCGTCACAGATCGGCAACCACTCGTCGAGGTAGGAGAGTTCGAGCATCATCGGGCGGAAGCTCCTTCCAGGGGTTCCAGCGTGAGGATCGTCAGGTCCGGCTTGATCTGGCCGCGCTCCGGCACGAACTTCACCGACGGGTCCGGCGCGTCGGGGGCGTTCACGAAGGAGACGAACCGGCGCAGCCGCTCGGGGTCGTTCAGCGTCTCGGCCCACTCGTCGTGGTAGCTCGCCACGTGCGCGGCCATCAGCGCCTCCAGCTCGTCGCACAGCCCGAGCTTGTCGTGCACGACCACGTCACGGAGGTGGTCGAGGCCGCCTTCCAGCCGCTCCAGCCAGGCCGCCGTACGCTCCAGCCGGTCGGCGGTGCGGATGTAGAACATCAGGAACCGGTCGATCAGCCGGATCAGCTCCGCGTCCGACAGGTCCTGCGCCAGCAGGTCCGCGTGGCGCGGTGTCGCGCCGCCGTTGCCGCCGACGTACAGGTTCCAGCCGTTGGCCGTGGCGATCACGCCGAAGTCCTTCGACTGGGCCTCCGCGCACTCCCGGGCGCAGCCCGAGACCGCCGACTTGAGCTTGTGCGGGGCGCGCAGGCCCCGGTAGCGCAGCTCCAGGTCGATCGCCATCTTCACCGAGTCCTGCACGCCGTAGCGGCACCAGGTCTGGCCCACGCAGGACTTCACGGTCCGCAGCGACTTGCCGTACGCGTGCCCCGACTCGAAGCCGGCGTCCACCAGCCGCGTCCAGATCTGCGGCAGCTGGTCCACCCGCGCGCCGAAGAGGTCGATCCGCTGACCGCCGGTGATCTTGGTGTAGAGCCCGAAGTCCCGGGCCACCTCGCCGATCACGATGAGCTTCTCCGGCGTGATCTCCCCGCCCGGGATGCGCGGCACGATCGAGTACGAGCCGTTGCGCTGCATGTTGGCGAGGAAGTGGTCGTTGGTGTCCTGGAGGGCCGCCCGCTCGCCGTCGAGGATGTACTCGTTCGTCAGGCTCGCCAGGATCGACGCCACGGCGGGCTTGCAGATCTCGCAGCCCTCGCCGCCGCGCGCCTCCTCCCGCCCGTGCGAGTCCAGCAGCTCCGCGTACGAGGTGAAGCGCATCGTGCGGACGATCTCGTACAGCTCGCTGCGGGTGTAGGTGAAGCAGCCGCACATCCCGCTGTCGGCCGGCTTCGGCAGGAGCTGCTGGATCACCTTCACGCAGCTGCCGCAGCCCGTGCCCGCCTTGGTGCACTTCTTCACCTCGGGCAGCGAGGAGCAGGCACAGATGGCGCCCTTGGTGACGTTGTGGCAGGAGCAGATGATGGCGTCGTCGGGGAGCGACTGCGGACCGAGCGACACCGGCGCCCCGGCACCGGCCGGCAGCACCAGCTGCTCCGGCGCCACCGGCGGCTTGGTCCCGGTCATCGGGCGCAGCATGCCGTACGCCTCGGCGTCACCGACCAGGACACCGCCCAGCAGCACGCCGTCCGGGTCGACCACCAGCTTCTTGTAGATGCCGGAGCGGGAGTCGGAGTAGACGACGTCCAGGCAGCCCTCGGCGGTGCCGTGTGCGTCGCCGAAGGACGCCACGTCCACACCCAGCAGCTTCAGCTTGGTCGACATGTCGGCACCGGTGAACCCGCCGGCCTCCTCCTCGGCGATCGTCGCGGCGGCCGTGAGCGCCATCTCGTAGCCGGGCGCCACCAGGCCGTACACCCGGCCGTCCACCGCCATCGCGCACTCGCCGATCGCGTACACCGCCGGGTCCGACGTGCGGCACCGCTCGTCGACCGCGATGCCGCCGCGCTCGCCGACCGTCAGGCCGCAGTCGCGCGCCAGCTGGTCGCGGGGGCGGACACCCGCGGAGAAGACCACCATGTCGGTCGTGACGGTGGTGCCGTCCGACAGGGCCATGCCGGTCACCGAGCCGTCCTCGGTGAGCACTTCCTGCGTTCCGGTACCGGTGTGGACGACGAGGCCCATGTTCTCGATGGTGCGTAGCAGGGCCGCGCCGCCGCCCTCGTCCACCTGCACCGGCATCAGCCGCGGGGCGAACTCCACCACGTGCGTCTCCAGGCCCAGGCCCTTGAGCGCGCCCGCCGCCTCCAGGCCGAGCAGCCCGCCGCCGACCACCGCGCCGATCCTCGCCGTCTTGGCGTACTCCTCGATGGCGAGCAGGTCCTCGATCGTCCGGTAGACGAAGCAGCCCGTCGCGTCCTTGCCCGGGACCGGCGGTACGAAGGGGTACGAACCGGTCGCCAGCACGAGGGTGTCGTACGCGATCACGCGGCCGGCGCGCGAGGTGACCGTCCGGGCCTCGCGGTCGATGGTCTCGGCCGGGTCGTCCAGGTGCAGCTCGATGGCGTGCCGCGCCATGAAGCCGTCCTCGACCATGGACAGGTCGTCGGGCGTCTTCCCGTCGAAGTACGAGGTCAGCCGGACGCGGTCGTACGCCGGGCGGGGCTCTTCGCAGAGCACGACGACCCGCGCCCGCTCCGTGACACCGCGCTCGGCGAGGGCCTCCAGGAAGCGCTGGCCGACCATGCCGTGGCCGACGAGGACGATAGTGGGCATGTGGGCCATTTCAGGAGCCTCCGTCATGGGTGAGCAGGTGGAGCAGGGGCGCTTCGGGAAGGGCCTCGTCGCCCTCCCAGGCCCGGGCGAGCGCCCCGACCGCGCCGAGATCGCCGAGGAGTACGCCGCCGACGAGACGGTCGCCGCGGACGACGACCTTGCGGTACGCGCCGCTCGTCGCGTCCGCCAGCTGCACGGTGTCGTCACCGGGCAGCGGCGTCGCCTCGCCGAACGCCGCCAGTTCGAGGGCGTCCATGCTGAGCCGGGTCAGCGCCCGGGTGCCCCGGTAGGCGCCGGTGCCCCCGGTGAGCACCTCGGTCAGGACGTCGGCCTGCTCCAGGGCGGCACCGGCCAGCCCGTAGAGCCGGCCGTCGTGCTCGGCGCAGTCGCCGACGGCGTGGATGTACGGGTCGGAGGTGCGCAGCCGGTCGTCGACGACGATCCCGCGCTTGACGTCCAGGCCCGCGTCGAGCGCCAGGCCGACGCGCGGCCGGACGCCGCAGGCGATGACGACCACGTCCGCGTCGAGGACGAACCCGTCGGCGAGCTCCACCGCCTCGACCGTGTCGTCGACGCAGCGCAGGCCGCGCACACGGCACTCGGTGTGGACCTCCACGCCCAGGTCCGCCGTCAGGTGGCGGCGCAGGATCGCCGAGGCGCCCGCGTCGAGCTGGCGCTCCATCAGGTGCTCGCCCTGCTGGGCCAGCACCACCTCCGCGCCCCGGGCGGCCAGCGCGCGGGCCGCCGACACGCCCAGCAGGCCGCCGCCGATCACCACCGCCCGCACCCCGGGGCCCACCAGCGCGTCCAGCGCCAGGCAGTCGTCGAGGGTCCGGAAGGCGTGCACCCCGGCGGGCAGCCGCCCGCCGCCCAGGCCCCGCAGCGGTGGCAGCACCGGGTTGGAGCCGGTGGCCAGAACCAGCCGGTCGTATGCGAACGCCTCGCCGTCCGCGCAGTGCACCACCCGGGCGGCGCGGTCGATCCCGGTGACCCGCACCTCGTGACGCGTCCCGTCGCCGTGCGGGGACGGCAGGGCGATCACCTCGGGCCCGTACCGCCCGGCCAGGACGTCCGCGAGCAGCACCCGGTTGTAGGGGGCGTGCGGCTCCTCGCCGAGCAGGGTGACGGGCAGCCGCTCGGCGAGGCGAGCGCCCGCCGTGCCTCCGCCGACCACCACGATCCGTGAACTCATGCTCGCCAGCGTGCGTCGGCGGTGTTACCCGGCCGCATCCCGTTTGTTTCGCGCACGGAAAGCTGACCTCAGCGGCGACGGCCACCGCCGGTGAGGCCCGACGGCGCCGGCCCGCCCGACATCCGTTCCTGGATCTCACCTGCGCCCCTTACGGGATGTAGCGGCGGAAGCCCTTCGCCAGAGCTTTGAAGCCGCACGCCTCGTAGAAGGTGTGAACATAGGCGTCGTCCGCCGCCAGCAGCTGGACCTTGTAGCAGTCGGCCGACTCACCCAGGCGAACGGCAGCCTCCATCAACTGACGGCCCACACCATGCCGTTGGAACGAGCCGGCCACCACGACGTTCTCCACGAACAAGACGGCCCGACCACCGCGTGTGAGGTTCGGCATGACGATGCAGTCGGCCGTCCCCGCCACGGTGCCGTCGGCTTCGGCCACCAGGATCGTCCGTCCCTGCTGCCTTGATATGGCTGCCCAAATGGCCTCCGCGGACGCCTCGGGCAGCGGAGGATCATCGGGGTTCAACTCGCCGTAGAGAGCCAGCAACCCGGGCAGGTCCACCTCGACCGCCGACCGCACAGTGATCTTCATGCACTGAGGCTAGAACGAACACAGCGTCGCAGAAGCGGCTCGTCGGGCACAGACACTGCTGCGCCAGGACATGGAACCGGGTAGGGGCCGGCGCCGCCGGTCCGGCGTAGGCCGCAACCTCAGAGGTAGCTCAAGCCTCACCCGTTCCGTGGACGGCACACCTATCCCGTCCCTAGGCTCGCCGTCATGCCCGACATATCGCTGACCACCCTGGTCCTCCTCTGCGCGGCCGCTCTCGTGGCGGGCTGGATCGACGCCGTGGTGGGCGGTGGTGGGCTGCTCCTGCTGCCCGCGCTGCTGCTCGGCCTGCCGCAGGTGCCGGCCGCGCACATCCTCGGCACCAACAAGGCGGTGGCCATCGTGGGGACGACGGGCGCCGCCGTGACCTATGTGCGCAAGGCGCCGGTGGAGGTACGGACGGCGGTGCGGATCGGCCTGGCGGCGCTCGCCGGGTCCATGGGCGGGGCCTTCTTCGCCGCGGGGATCAGCAGCGATGTCCTGCGGCCGGTCATCATGGTGGTGCTGCTGGGCGTGGCGGCCTTCGTGATGCTGCGTCCGTCGTTCGGCACGGGGGCGGGAAAGGGGCCGGCGACCCGGGCGCGGGTGGTCACGGCGATCGTCCTCGTCGGCGGCGGAATCGGCTTCTACGACGGGCTGTTCGGCCCCGGTACCGGCACGTTCCTGGTGCTGGCGCTGACGGCGGTGCTCCACCTGGACCTGGTGACCGCCTCCGCCACGGCCAAGATCGTGAACGTGTGCACCAACGCGGGGGCGCTGGCGATGTTCGCGTACCAGGGCACGGTCCTGTGGCAGCTGGCGGCGCTGATGGCGGTGTTCAACCTGGCGGGCGGGATGTTCGGGGCCCGGATGGCGCTGCGCAAGGGGGCGGAGTTCGTACGGGGCGTCCTGCTGGTGGTGGTCTTCTCGCTGGTCGCGAAGCTGGCCTTCGACCAGTGGAGCTGACGGCCGGCTACCGCACCCCGATCAGGTGCGCGTAGGCGACGACGTTGCCCTGGTAGCCGGTCTTCTCGTCGAACGTGCCGCCGCAGGTGATGACGCGCAGCTCGGCGCGGTCGGCGGGCCCGTAGACCTTCCGGTCGGGGAAGTCCTCGTTGTCGTACACCTCGACCGCGTCGACGGTGAAGACGGCGGTCCGGCCGTCGCGGCGGGTGACCTCGATCCAGTGGCCCTTCTTGAGGCTGCCGACGGCGTAGAAGACGGCGGGGCCGTCGGCGTTGTCGACGTGGCCGGCGACGATGGCCGTTCCCTCGGCACCGGGCGGAGTGCCGTCCTTGTACCAGCCGGCGATGTTCGGGTTCCCGGCCGGCGGCACCTCCAGGCTGCCGTCGCGGGCCAGGCCCAGGCGCATCACCGGGGCGTCGACGCCGATCGCGGGGATGCGGACGCGGACCGGGGCGGAGGGCGGCAGCGGTGCGGCGGCCGCGTCGGTGTGCCGGTGCGGTCCGGCGGCGAAGGCCTCGGCGGCGGTCGGGACGGGCGGGGTCGGTTCGGCGGAGCCGTTCTGGACCAGCCAGAGGCCGACGCACGCCGCGACGGCCACGCCCCAGCCCTTGCCCTTGGCGCCCGTGCCCGCACCCGCGTTCGTGCCGGTGCCGTTTCCCGCGGCGGCCCTGGTGTCGTCGGTCATGGCTGCCCTCGCGTGGCTGGGGCTCCCCGCCCGCGCCGCGGTCTCGGGGACACACGCGGCGGGGGCGGGGAGCGGGGCGGGGGTACGGGGACGGACCCCGTCAGCTGTCCTGCGCGCCGCTCGCCCGGCGACGCAGGAGCCAGACCCCGCCGACGGCGGAGGCGGCCAGCACGGCCGCTCCCGCCGCGATCCGGGTGGTGTCGGGGCCGACGCTGCCGCCCACCCCGGTCTTCACATGGCCGCTGGGCACGTCGTGGCCCTGGTCGTGGCCGCCCGAGCTGTGGCCGCCCGAGCTGTGCCCGCCGGAGTCGTGCCCGCCCGAGGTGTGGCCGCTGCCGTGCTTGACGGTCAGGTCACCGGTGGCGGTCCTGCCGTTGTCGCAGGCCACGGCGATGGCGTAGGTGCCCGGCTTGGCGTGGGAGGGGACGGTGAAGCGGCCCACCACGACGTCCTTGTGGGTGCCCGGCGACAGTTCGAAGTCGCCGGCCCCCAGCGACTGGGCGTCGCCGATCCCGTGGCCCTTCTTGCCGCACGCGGTGGTGTTGACCGTGACGGTGTCGCCCGGTTCGGCGGTCGACGGGTACACCTCCAGCTTCCCGAGGTCGCCGGTGGGGGCGGCGTGGGCGGCCGGCGAGGCGAGTGCGCCGAGCGAGACGGCCGCCAGCGCGGTACCGGTCAGCAGGCGGGCAGTGGTGCGCATGAGGTCCTCCGGGGCGCGCGACAGGCGGGGCGTGACGGGCGGATGTCCTGTCTCCGAGGTAAGGCCCGCCCCGCCGCCCGCGCCTGCTGATGCTCCATCAGATGAGGCCGTCCGGGGCGGCGTGTCGCGCTGGACGGCCGGCGTCGCAGCAGGTCAGCGCCGGTTCTCCGGTGCGCGCGGCGCGCCGCCCCGAATGGGTGACGCGCCCCCGGGGCTCCCCTTCCGGGCGCCGCCCGGGACCGCGTCGGGGGCTCCCGCCCCGGCCGTGTTCCGGTACAGGCTTGACCTGAACCTTGGTTGAGGTAGGAGGGTCTTCCGCATGGAGATCACCCGGACCTCACCGCTCTCGCTCGCCGTCATCGTGGGAAGCAACCGCGAGGGCCGCTTCGGCCCCGTCATCGCCGACTGGTTCCTCTCCCACGCCGGGCGGCGCACCGACTTCACCGTCGACGTCATCGACCTCGCCGACCCCGGCACGGACCTGCCCACCGCCCTGTCCCACGACCCCGCCCCGGCCGTCCGCGACCGGCTCGCCGAGGTCGGCGGCACGCTGGCCGCGGCCGACGCCTTCGTCGTCATCACCCCGGAGTACAACCACTCCTTCCCCGCGGCCGTCAAGAACCTCATCGACTGGCACTACACCGAGTGGCAGGCCAAGCCGGTGGGCTTCGTCTCCTACGGGGGCATGTCCGGCGGTCTGCGGGCCGTGGAGCAGTTGCGCCAGGTCTTCGCCGAGATGCACGCCGTGACCGTCCGCGACACCGTCTCCTTCCACAACGCCCACGGGCACTTCGACGAGGACGGCCGTCACAAGGACCCCACCGGCCCCGACGGCGCCGCCAAGACGATGCTCGACCAGCTCGCCTGGTGGGCCCACGCCCTGCGCGACGCCAAGGCCGTCCACCCCTACGGCGGCTGACCCGTACCGCCACGACCGCTCCGTGGCCCGCCCCCTCCGAACCCGTCCCCGCAGCCGCCACCGCGGCCGGGAGCGTCGCCGGGGGCCGGAAAGCACGTACCGCGGGTCGCCGGCGCCGGCGGGTGCGTACGCTCGGCCGTGTGCGGCGCGGCGCGGTGCGCACGACCGCCGCGGCGTGCGCGACCATGACGCGGAGACGACGCGCGGAGGAGAGACCGTGACCCTGGCCCTGACCGTACTCACCACGACAGACAGCGCCGAGAAGGCCCAGGAACTGGCCCGTGGCGCGGTGGAGGCGCGGCTCGCCGCCTGCGCGCAGGTCTCCGGTCCGGTCACCTCGGTCTACCACTGGCAGAACGCCATCGAGACCAGCCAGGAGTGGCAGGTCCTCTTCAAGACGACGGAGACCTGCTACGACGCGCTGGAGGCGTACCTCACCGCGAAGCACGACTACGAGACCCCGGAGATCATCGCCACACCGGTCGTCCGGGGGAGCACCGCGTACCTGGCGTGGCTGCGGCAGGAGACCTCGGCCCGATGAGCGCACCACCCCGCGGGCTGCCGTTCTTCGTGTACGGGACGCTGCGGCCCGGCGAGTACAACCACGACCGGTTCCTGCGCGGCCGCACGGCGGCGGAGGAACCGGCCCGCCTGCCGGGCGCCCTGCTGTACGACGGGCCCGGGTATCCGTACCTGGTACGGGGCGCCGGGCGGGTGGCGGGCGAGCTGGTGCACGCCGCGCCGGGCGAGTACGACGCCCTCGTCTCCGTACTGGACCGCCTGGAACACGGGTACGCGCGCGAGGTGTTCGAGGTGCTGCGGCTGAGTGACGGGGCGGCCGTGCGGGCCTGGGTGTACGTCGCCACGCCGGCCGTGCGGCTGGGCGAGCCGATCGCGGGCGGGGACTGGCTCAGCCGCCGGCCGCCCAGGGGGTGTCTTGTCGATCAGGCCGGATCGGCGAGCGGTGTCCGGCGCCGTGCATCGCAAGGCGGAGGAGGGAGTCATGGCGGAGCCATGACGACCGACGACAACGCCGCGAGGTGCGGTGGCGGACACCGGGAGCCCGGCATGATCGGCGAGAGACCCCCTAGGGCCGCACGGCTTCCAGACGCACCGCGCACACCTTGAACTCGGGCATGCGGGAGGTCGGGTCGAGCGCCGGGTTGGTGAGCGTGTTCGCCCGGCCCTCGCCGGCCCAGTGGAACGGCATGAACACCGTGTCCGGCCGGATGCCGGTGGTGATCCGCGCCGGCGCCACGGCCCGCCCGCGCCGCGACACCACGGCCACCGCCTCGCCCTCGGCGACGCCGACCCGCGCGGCCAGCCGCGGGTGCAGCTCCACGAACGGTCCGGGCGCGGCGGCGTTCAGCTCCTCGACCCGCCGGGTCTGGGCGCCCGACTGGTACTGCGACACCACCCGCCCGGTCGTCAGCACCACCGGGTAGGCGTCGTCCGTCTCCTCGCCCGCCGCCCGGTGCGTGACGGGCACGAACCGCGCCCGCCCGTCGGGGGTCGCGAACCGCTCCAGGAACAGCCGGGGCGTGCCGGGGTGCTCCGGCTCGGGGCACGGCCAGAAGACGCCGTCCTCCTCCGCGATGCGCCGGTAGCTGATGCCCGCGTAGTCGGCGGGCCCGCCGGCCGAGGCGCGGCGCAGCTCGTCGAAGACCTCCTCGGGATCCGTGGGGAAGCCCTTCTCCCAGCCCAGCAGCGCGGCGAGCGCGTGCATCACCTCCAGGTCGCTCCGCACGCCCTCGGGCGGGTCGACGGCCCGGCGGCGCAGCAGGACGCGGCCTTCGAGGTTGGTGAGGGTGCCGGTCTCCTCCGCCCACTGGGTGACGGGCAGGACGACGTCGGCGAGCGCCGCGGTCTCCGACAGCACCACGTCCGCCACGGCGAGGAAGTCCAGGGACTCGATCCGCTCCTGGATGTGCGCGGCGCGGGGCGCCGACACGACCGGGTTGGACCCCATCAGCACCAGGGCCTTGACGTCGGTGCCGAGCGCGTCGAGCAGTTCGTAGGCGCTGCGGCCGGGCCCGGGGAGGGTGTCGGGGTCGACGCCCCACACCCCGGCGACGTGGGCCCGGGCGGCGGGGTCGTCGAGCTTGCGGTAGCCGGGCAGCTGATCGGCCTTCTGCCCGTGCTCGCGCCCGCCCTGGCCGTTGCCCTGTCCGGTCAGGCAGCCGTACCCGGACAGGGGCCGGCCGGCGCGGCCGGTGGCCAGGCACAGGTTGATCCAGGCGCCGACGGTGTCGGTGCCCTTGGACTGCTGTTCGGGGCCGCGCGCGGTCAGCACCATCGACTCGGGCGCGTCGCAGAACATCGCCACCGCCTCCCGCAGCTGCGGCACCGGGACGCCCGTGATGCGCTCGACCTGGGCGGGCCAGTGGGACATGGCGGCGGCGCGGGCGTCGGCCCAGCCCGTCGTACGGCTCTCGATGAACTCCTCGTCCGTCCGCCCGTCGGACACGACCAGGTGGAGCAGCCCGAGGGCGAGCGCCAGGTCGGTGCCGGGGCGGGGCGCGAGGTGGAGGTCGGCCTGCTCGGCGGTACGGGTGCGGCGCGGGTCGACGACGATGAGCTTGCCGCCGTTCTCCTTCAGCTCGGTGAGGTAGCGCAGCGCCGGGGGCATGGTCTCGGCCAGGTTCGACCCGACGAGGATCACGCAGCCGGTGCGCGGGATGTCCTCCAGCGGGAAGGGCAGCCCCCGGTCGAGCCCGAAGGCCCGCTGGTGCGCGGCGGCGGCGGACGACATGCAGAACCGGCCGTTGTAGTCGATCTGCGAGGTGCCGAGGACCAGCCGGGCGAACTTCCCGAGCGTGTACGCCTTCTCGTTGGTGAGCCCGCCGCCCCCGAAGACGCCGACGGCGTCCGCCCCGTGCCTCTCCCTCGTGCCCCGCAGCCCGTCGGCGACGGTGCGCAGGGCCTCCTCCCAGGTGGCCGGTTCGAGCCTGCCTGTGGCGGGGCGTCGGACCAGGGGCCCCTCCAGCCTGACCCGGGAGGAGAGCACTGCGGGTGCGGTACGTCCCTTGCCGCACAGGGCTCCCCGGTTGACGGGGAAGTCGGCGCGTTCCACCACCTCGACGCCGTCGCCGGCGGGCCGGAGGTTCATCCCGCACTGCAAGGCGCAGTACGGACAGTGCGTGGCGGTGGTGGCGGTGAGCATGCCCCCGAGCATGCGACGCGCGTGTTACGGCCACTGACACGGCGCATTACGGCCCCGGTACGGCCGGCTCCCACGCCGGCCCGCCCCACCGGTGAGGCCCGGCGGTGATCCCGGCGGTGTCCCGGCGGGCCGGTCAGCGCCCCAGCGCCTCCGTCACACCGGTCTCCTTGCGCCCCAGGAACGTCGGGTCCGGCTCGAACACCGCGTCCAGGGCCGCCTTTCCGGCGGCCACCAGCTCGCGGCTCTGGCCGTAGTACCAGACCGAGTCGCGCGGCTCGCCCACCCCGACCCCGTACACGTCGATGTCCGCCGCCCGGCACAGCGCCACCGCCCGGCGGATGTGGAAGTCCTGGGTGACCAGGACGGCCCGGTCCACCCCGAAGATCCTCTTCGCGCGGACGCACGAGTCCCAGGTGTCGAAGCCCGCGTAGTCGCTGACGATCCGCCCGTCCGGTACGCCCCGCTCCCTCAGGTACGCGCGCATGGCGTCCGGCTCGTCGTACTCCACGCGGCCGTTGTCGCCGGTGACGAGGACGACCCTGACCTTGCCGTCCCGGTACAGCGCGGCGGCGGTGTCGAGCCGGTGGGCCAGGTACGGTGTCGGCCGGCCCTTCCACAGCCCGGCCCCGAACACCACGGCCACGTCCCGCGCGGGCACGTCCGCCGCCGTGCGCAGCCGGTCGTCGGCGACGGCGCGCAGCCACGCCGCGGGCGTGAGCGCCAGGACGCACGCCACCACGACCCCCTGGACCAGCCGCCGCTGACCGCGCCGGGTCGCCGGCCACCTCGGTACCGGCCGCACGGACCGCACACCCCGCAGGAATCCCACGTCACACCTCCGCCTGTTCGGACGCCCCGGCGGCCCGCCCGGTTCACCGCGGCACGTGTGATCCCGCCGGTGGCCGGCCGCCGTACAGCAGGGCGGCGAGCCCCGCCCCCAGCAGACCGCCGAGGAGCTGGGCGGCGATGAAGCCCGGCAGGGACGCGGGCGCGATGCCGGTGAACGAGTCGGTGAGGGAGCGTCCCACCGTCGCCGCCGGGTTGGCGAACGAGCCGGACGAGGTGAACCAGATCGCGGCGGCGATGTACGCGGCGACCGCGAGCGGCGCCAGCCGGGCCCGCCCGATGCGGTCGAGGCCCTGGACGAGCAGCACCAGGCCGGCGGTCGCGACGGTCTCGCCCAGCAGCAGGTGCCCGCCGGACCGCGTCAGGGTGGACCAACCGCCCGGCGCCCGCCCGTACATGGCCTCGGCGAGCAGGGCCCCCGCCACCGCCCCGGCCAGCTGGGCGCCGATGTAGAGGGACACCTCCCGGCCGCTCAGCGCGCCCGGGGTGCGCCGCCCGGTCCACCACGCGGAGAGGGTGACGACCGGGTTGAGGTGGGCGCCGGAGACCGGTGCGAACAGGGCGATGAGCAGCCCGAGCCCGATCGCCGAGGCCAGCGAGTTGGCCAGCAGCCGCACCCCGACGTCCTGGCTGAGACCGGTGGCCTGGATGCCCGAACCGACGATCACCGCCACGAGCGCCCCGGTACCGACCAGCTCCGCGACGGCGCGGCGTGGCAGCGCCTTCCGCGTACCCCTCATGAGACCCCCATTTCTGTTGTGCGGAAAATATATTCCGTCCTTCGAAAAGAAGGTAGCGGCGGAAAAGAGATCGTTCTCCGCCGTACGCCCTGGCACGATGACCCGCATGACCACCACCGGCGCCCGGGTCCGCGCCGCCGTCCGCAACAACGTCCAGTGGTGCGCCACCATGTGCCGCGCCCACGGCCTCGGTTCCGGCACCCTGGGCGACCGCGCCTGGACGCACCCGCTCCGCACCCCGCCGTACTACCCGGACGCCGTCACCCTCGCCCCCGACGCCGCCCCGCACGACGTGCTGCCCGGCATCGACCGGAGCACGCCCGGCTGCTCGGTCAAGGACAGCTACGCCACCCTCGACCTCTCCGGGCACGGCTTCACCCCCCTCTTCGAGGCCCACTGGATCCACCGCCCGCCCGGCGCCCCCGCCCCCCGGCCCGCGGACGCCACCCCCTGGCAACCCGTCCGCAGCGCCACCGCGCTCGCCGCCTGGGAGGCCGCCCGGAGCGGCCGGGCAGAACCCCCGGGCCTCTTCCGCCCCGCCCTCCTCACCGACCCGGCCACCACCGTGCTCGCCGCCCGCGCCCCGGACGGCAGCATCGTCGCCGGAGCGGTCGCCACCCGCAGTGCCGCGCCCGGCGCCGCCCGGGGAGTGGTGGGCGTGTCCAACGTCTTCGGCACCGACCCCTGGCCCGGCTGCCTCGCGGCCCTCACCCGCCGGTGGCCCGGCACGCCCGTGGTCGGCTACGAGCACGGCGACGACCTGACGACCGCCCTCCGCCACGGCTTCACCACCACCGGCGCCCTCCGGGTGTGGGTCCTGGCCGGCTGACCCGCCCCGCCCCGCTCCGACCAGACCCGACCAGCCCCCCCCCGACCCGCCCCCACCCCCCCCCCCCGACCCCCCCCCCCCCCCCCCCCCCCCCCCCCCCCCCCCCCCCCCCCCCCCCGCCCCACCCCACCACCCCCCCCCCCCCACCCCCCCCCACACCCCCCCCCCCCCCCCCCCCCCC
>NZ_LWBU01000365.1 GCF_001646665.1 Streptomyces noursei
CCCAATCGGATGGAGAAGGACGGGATCCCCTCCGGCGAACCCGCCGTCACCGTCAGCTGACCCACCCCGCCCTTCCCGCGCCCCGCTGCCCCCCGGCACCGGGGCGCGTGCCGTACGCCCCCGCGACCGGTGACGTGGCCCCGCCGGGCCCACCCCCTGAGCCCGTCCCGCCCATGGGACGCGACCCCTCCCGGGCTCGCCTCCCGGTCGTCCGGCGACCGGCTTCCGCGCGGCTCCGCCCGGTGCGGTACCGGTCCGGTGGGTGGCGGGGTGTGGCCCCTCCGGGCTCACCTCCTCGGGGCCGGGCGGCCCTGGGTCACCGGTAAGGGAGCCCGCCCCCTGCCGCCGACCCCTGCGGGGGCGACCCTGCACGGCCCCACCCCGGGCCGTCGCCCGTCTGCGGGTCGGTGGGTGGAGGGCTCGGCCTCGTACCACCGCGTTTGCTGTCTGCGCGCTGTGTTGCGACGGCGAGTCGTGGCACGGAGTACGGCGAGGAGGGGCCGTGCAGGGTCGCCCCCGCAGCGGATTGGCGGCGAGCAACGGCGACAAAGCCGGTTGGGCGCCCCGCCAACCGCGAGGAGGTGAGCCCGGAGGGGCCCCGCCCCGGACCCACCGGCTGCAACCGACACCGGGCACGCGCCGCACGGCACCCGGCCCGTATCCGGCCCACCGGCAGAGGTCCCGGCCACGCCCCGCGGGGCGCCCTTGGCCTGACGTATCCGCCGCGACGGCGGGTACAGTGCCAGGACCCGTATGGAACGCATGGTGAGGCCCCCTCGTGTTGACGCAGACCACCACCCGGGTCCTCGAGCCCAGCGACCTCGGCGCCGCGCTCGCCGTTCTGGAGAGCGAGCCGGTCGCCAACGCGTTCGTCACCTCCCGCGTACAGGTCGCGGGGCTCGACCCGTGGCGCCTCGGCGGCGAGATGTGGGGCTGGTACGCGGACGGGCGGCTGCGCTCGCTCTGCTACTCCGGCGCCAACCTCGTCCCGATCTGCGCCACCCCCGAAGCCGTCCGCGCCTTCGCCGACCGCGCCCGCCGGGCCGGCCGCCGCTGTTCGTCGATCGTGGGCCCCGCGGGGCCCACCGCCCAGTTGTGGCGGCTGCTCGAACCGAGCTGGGGTCCGGCCCGGGACGTCCGGGCGCACCAGCCGCTGATGGTGACGGACCGGCCGTCCCCGGACGTCGAGCCGGACCCGTACGTCCGCCGCATCCGCAAGGACGAGATGGACGTGATCATGCCCGCGTGCGTGGCGATGTTCACGGAGGAGGTCGGCATCTCGCCGATGGCCGGTGACGGCGGACTGCTGTACCAGGCGCGCGTCGCCGAGCTGGTGGGCTCCGGCCGCTCGTTCGCCCGCATCGAGGACGGCAAGGTCGTGTTCAAGGCGGAGATCGGCGCGGCCACGTCCCAGGCCTGCCAGATCCAGGGCGTCTGGGTCGCCCCCGAGTTCCGGGGCCGCGGCCTGTCGGAGACGGGGATGGCCGCCGTGCTGCGCTTCGCCCTCGACGACGTCGCGCCGGTCGTCTCGCTGTACGTCAACGACTACAACCTGCCCGCCAGGGCGGCGTACCGCCGTGTCGGGTTCCAGGAGGTCGGCGCCTTCATGAGTGTCCTCTTCTGAAGCGCTTGTAAGGTTCGGTCGCATGGATGACGTCGTGATCCGCCCGGTCGACCTCGCGGCACGCGTGGACGCCGCCCTCGCCGTACAGGCCCTCGCCTTCGGGCTGTCCGAGGACGAGGTCGCGGTACGTCGCCACATCGTGCTGCGCCACCTGCAGAGCCCGGGGGCGTGCGCCTACGGCGCGCTCACGTCCACCGGGCGGCTGGTCGGGTTCGTGTACGGGATGCCGAACGACCGCACCCACTGGTGGTCGACGGTCGTCCAGCCGTACCTGGTCCGCGAGGGCAACGGCCCCTGGCTCGACGACTCGTTCGTCATCACCGAGCTGCACGTCCACCCGGACTTCCAGGGCCGGGGCGCCGGCCGGGAGCTGATCACCGCCATCACGGACGCCGCCGAGCAGCCGCGGTCCATCCTGTCGGCCATCGACGTGGAGAACCCGGCGCGGTTCCTGTACCGCTCCCTCGGCTACACCGACCTCGCCCGCCGGGTGCATTTCCCGAGCGCCGCGAAGCCGTACGCGGTGATGGGCGCGCCGCTGCCGCTGCTGCGCCGGGAGGAGTCCCCGGGGCGGAACTGATTTCCGCCAGCACCCGCCCCGGAGCTAACCTCCTAGCCATCACACTTTTCACCGCAGGAGAGTTCCCCATGGCCCAGGTCCAGCGCATGTCCCGGTTGATGGTCAAGACACTGCGCGACGACCCGGCGGACGCCGAGACGCTCAGCCACAAGCTGCTCGTCCGCGCCGGTTACGTCCGCCGCAACGCCGCGGGCATCTGGTCCTGGCTGCCGCTGGGCATGAAGGTCCTGGAGAACGTCTCCCGGGTGGTGCGCGAGGAGATGGACGCGATCGGCGCGCAGGAGGTCCTGCTGCCGGCGCTGCTGCCCAAGGAGCCGTACGAGGCGACGGGCCGCTGGGAGGAGTACGGCGCGGAGCTGTTCCGCCTGAAGGACCGCAAGGGCGCCGACTACCTGCTCGGCCCGACCCATGAGGAGATCTTCACCCAGCTGGTCAAGGATCAGTGCACGTCCTACAAGGACCTGCCGGTGATCCTGTACCAGATCCAGACGAAGTACCGCGACGAGGCGCGTCCCCGTTCCGGCATCCTGCGCGGCCGTGAGTTCCAGATGAAGGACTCGTACTCCTTCGACACCACGGACGAGGGCCTGGCCGAGTCGTACGCGCTGCACCGCGAGGCGTACATCAAGATCTTCGACCGGCTCGGCCTCAAGCACAAGATCGTCTCGGCGATCTCGGGCGCCATGGGCGGTTCCGCGTCGGAGGAGTTCCTGGCCCCGGCCGCCGCGGGCGAGGACACCTTCGTCTACTGCCCGAACTGCGACTACGCCGCCAACACCGAGGCCGTCACGTTCAAGCAGCAGCCGGAGGACCCCACCGCGCACGGCCCGGTCGAGGAATTGGACACCCCGGACACGCCGACCATCGAGACGCTCGCCGCGCACCTGGACGTCCCGGCCTCCCACACGCTGAAGAACCTGCTGGTCAAGGTGGACGGCGAGATCGTGGCCGTCGGCGTGCCCGGTGACCGCGAGGTGGACCTCGGCAAGCTGGAGGACCACCTGGCCCCGGCGACCGTCGAGCTGGTCACCGCCGAGGACTTCGAGGGCCGCGACGACCTCGTGCGCGGTTACGTCGGCCCGCAGGGCCTCGGCAAGGTCCGGTACATCGCCGACCCGCGCGTCTCGCCCGGCACGGCCTGGATCACCGGCGCCAACAAGCCCGGCAAGCACGCGAGGAACGTCGTCGCCGGCCGTGACTTCGAGGTAGACCAGTACCTGGACGTCGTGGTGGTGGAGGAGGGCGACCCCTGCCCCAACTGCGGCTCCGACCTCAAGATCGACCGGGCCATCGAGATCGGCCACATCTTCCAGCTGGGCCGCAAGTACGCCGACGCCTTCCAGCTCGACGTGCTGGGCCAGAACGGCAAGCCCGTCCGCGTCACCATGGGCTCGTACGGCATCGGCGTCTCCCGCGCGGTCGCGGCCCTGGCCGAGCAGCACGCCGACGAGCAGGGCCTGTGCTGGCCGCGTGAGATCGCCCCGGCCGACGTGCACGTCGT
Source organism: Streptomyces noursei (assembly GCF_001646665.1). Taxonomy (GTDB): domain Bacteria; phylum Actinomycetota; class Actinomycetes; order Streptomycetales; family Streptomycetaceae; genus Streptomyces; species Streptomyces lavendulocolor. Next base: position 3,706 of record NZ_LWBU01000365.1, read on the forward strand.
CGCGGCCGGCAAGGCGCTCCAGACCGAGCTGGCGCTCGACGTCTCGGAGAAGCTGAAGGCGGCCGGCCTGCGGGTCCTGGTCGACGACCGGGCCGGTGTGTCGCCGGGTGTGAAGTTCACGGACGCCGAGCTGATCGGCGTACCGAAGATCCTCGTCGCGGGCCGCCGCTCGGGCGAGGGCGTCGTCGAGCTGAAGGACCGCCGCACCGGTGAGCGCGAGGAGCTGACGGTCGACGAGGCGATCGCCCGCCTGAGCGCGTGACGCCCCGGTAGGCCGCCACGCGTCGGCGGCGCGTCACGTTCAGATGCAGCCCGCCGTACCGGCGTCGTCGTCCCGCACCTGGGGCGCCGGCGCCGGTTCGCGCATCTCCCGCATCGCGTCCATCGGGTCCGGCAGGTGCGGGTCGTGGACGTGCAGCGCGGCGGCGGGCGGCCCGGCGGCCGGCCGCCGGGCGTTCTCGGTGGCGGGTCCCTGCGCGGCGCCGGGGCCCTGCGCGGCCCGCTCCAGGAAGCGCAGCAGCTCCACCGGGAACGGCAGCACCAGTGTCGAGTTCTTCTCGGCGGCGACGGCGACGATGGTCTGGAGCAGCCGCAGCTGGAGGGCGGAGGGGGTGTCCGACATGACGCCCGCGGCCTCGGCCAGCTTCTTCGACGCCTGCAGCTCGGCGTCCGCGTTGATGACCCGGGCCCGCCGCTCGCGGTCGGCCTCGGCCTGGCGGGCCATCGAGCGCTTCATCGTCTCGGGCAGCGAGACGTCCTTGATCTCGACCCGGTCGATGGTCACGCCCCATTCGACGGCCGGGTTGTCGATCATCAGTTCCAGGCCCTGGTTGAGCTTCTCCCGGTTGGAGAGCAGATCGTCCAGGTCGCTCTTGCCGATGATCGAGCGCAGGGAGGTCTGGGCGATCTGGGAGACCGCGAAGCGGTAGTCCTCGACCCGGATGATCGCCGCCGCCGCGTCCACGACCTTGAAGTAGATCACCGCGTCGACCCTGACCGTGACGTTGTCGCGGGTGATGCCGTCCTGGGCCGGCACCGGCATGGTCACGATCTGCATGCTGACCTTGTGCAGGCGGTCGACGAACGGGACCACCATGGTGAAGCCGGGGCCCCGGACGCCGCTGCGCAGCCGTCCGAAGCGCAGGACCACGCCCTTCTCGTACTGCTTGACGACCCTGGCCGCGGCCGCCACGTAGACCACGGCGGCCGAACCCACGACCGCCACCGCTGCCAGCAGTTCCTCGACCATGACGGCCCTCCCGTCCGAGCCGGGTGGTACGGGTGCGTTATGCCCAATATCGCACCAATAGGGCCGTTCGGGGAGTTCTGGGGGTCTTTTTGCTGGTCAGGGCAGGTGTGGTGGGAGGCGGCGGCGTCGGCGCGGCCCCCTCAGAGCCAGCCGGCGAACTCCAGCAGCAGCTCACCGTCCTGCCGACGGCCCGCCGCCAGGGCCCGCGTCCCCGACTCCACGGCCCGGAACAGCGTCCAGCCGCGCAGCCGCTCGCGGTCCACGTCGAGGGAGTCGGCCAGCTTGTTCACCCGGCGGCGCCCCGACGTGGGGCCGGAGGCGGCCGCCACGAGGTCCTCGACCCGGTCGCGGACCAGCCGTGCCAGGTCGTACGCGCGTTCCCCCACGAGCGGCTCGGGGCCGACGGCCAGCCAGGGCGCGCGGTCGCCGGCGAGCACCTTGCCCTGCCGGAAGTTGCCGTGCAGCAGCAGTTCCTCGGGGGAGTCGGCCAGCAGCTCGTCGCGGGCGTCCAGGGCGGCGGACACCAGTGCGGCCGCCCCGGTGTCCCGCACCGCCCGCATCGCCCCGGCCTGCCGGGCGGTGCGCGCGGCGACCGACTCGAAGCCGTGACCCTCCGGCGGGGCCACCCACAGCCGCCGCACCGTGCCGGCCGCCTCCAGCAGCGCCTTGGCCTCCGGCAGGGAGCGCAGGCTCACCTCCGTGTGCAGCCGCTCCAGCAGCAGCCCCGCGCCGGCGGCGTCGGCACCGGCCCCGGCGGTGTCCAGGAGCCGTACCGTGCCCCAGCCGTTCCAGTGCGCGAGCGCCGCCCGCTCCAGGTCCGGCGCGGCGAACGGCGGAGCCACCTTCAGCGCGGCCGGGGTGCCGTCCGGCAGCCGCACCAGGGCGACGAGGCTGCTGCGGCCGCCCGGGGCGACCACCCGCTCGACGTCCAGGTTCCGCAGGCCGACCGCCTGCCGGGCGAGTTCGGGGAGGCGGGAGAGCCACGCGTCCGCGGCCGCGTCGCCGTACGTCTCGCCCAGAGCCCGCACCAGTCGCTGCGGCGGTTCAAAACCCATGCGTGCGTAGTTCCCTCTCGATGCCGGGGCTCACGGTCGCTCGGCGAGCCCAGGAAAGGCTACGCCGCTGCCCCGCCACCGCACCGCCCGGACCGCCGCCTCCCGCAGCGCGCTCGCCGCCTCCCGGCGCAGCGGGCCCGAGGAGGCCCGTACGAGGTCGGAGTAGACCCCCGCGACCCGGTCCTCCAGCTCGGCGGCCAGCCGCACGGCGGCGGCCGCGTCCGGCACCGGGAACGGCAGCGCGTACGCGGCGGCCGACGCGGCGGGGCGGCCCCCCAGGTCGCGCACCGCGCGCGCCAGCGCGTCCCGCCGGGCGCGGTGCGCGGCGTGCGCCGCGGTCGCCTCCGCGGCCCGTGCGTCGCCGATCCGGCCGCCGACGACCCCGTACCCGTACACGGCCGCGTGCTCGGCGGCCAGGGCCGCCTGGGCGGCCTCCAGGGCGGCCTCGCTCATGACGGCCTCCCTTCGCTGGTCAGCAGGTAGGCGTGGGCGGCCCCCGCCGCGGCGACGGAGGCCAGCAGGCGGGCGTACTCGGGCGGGGCGGTCAGCAGCGCGGCGGCGTGCGCGTCGGCGGTCCGGCGCACCGCGGCGGCCAGCTCGGCGACCGCGACGCCGGCGTCGGCCGGCACGGTGCCCACCGGGATCACGGGGGTGCCCGCGGCCGCGCCGGCCGCCGCGCGGGCGGGGGCCTCCGGCGCGGTGGGCACGGCCGGGGCGGTGGGGGTGGCCGGGCCGCTCGGGGCGGGTGACGCACCCGGCGGCGCCAGGGCCGTCACATGGGCCGCCACCGCCGCGCGCAGCGGGGCCAGCCGGGCGGTCAGCCCCGGGTGCACGGCGAGGACGTCGTCGTACCGGGCCAGCAGCGTCGCGCTGGTCGCGGCCGACCGGCGCCGAAGCGCCGCCTCCGCACGCGCGGCCCGCTCGGTTGCCGCGGCGGACGCCGGACCGGCCGGCCCGTCCGCCGTGCAGGCACCGAGCACACCGGCCGCCGCCACCGCGCCCGTCGCGATGAGCGCGTGTCTGCGTGTCGTCCCCGTACGCCTCACGCGTCACTCCCTCAGCAGCCGGCCCAGCCGGACCCGAAGATCACCGCAGGCGAGCGTACCCGCGGCTCGTCGCGAGGTGGACGGCAACACCCCCCGCGACCGGATACCCTTTGATCTGACACGCGACGATCCCACAACAGCACACGCGGCCGAGGAGTCACCCGGATGAGCACCACCCAGAGCGAAAGGCTGCGCGGGCTGCTGGAACCGCTGGTCAGCGCCAAGGACCTGGACCTCGAGGAGATCGAGGTGTCCCGGGCGGGCAGGCGGCGGATGCTGAGGATCATCGTCGACTCGGACGAGGGCGTGGAACTCGACGCCTGCGCCGAGCTGAGCCGCGCCATCTCCGACAAGCTCGACGAGACGGACGCGATGGGCGACGAGGAGTACGTCCTCGAGGTGAGCTCGCCGGGCGCCGACCGCCCGCTGACCGAGCACCGCCACTACGTCCGGGCCACCGGCCGCCTCGTGAAGCTGCAACTCCACGAGGGCGGTGAGCTGGTGGCCCGCATCCTCTCCGTGGACGACGAGGGCCTCGATCTCGAGGTGCCGGGCGTGAAGGGGCGCAAGCCCACCGCCCGCCGCGTGGCTTTCGGGGACATCGCCAAGGCGCGCGTGGAGATCGAGTTCAACCGCAAGGACAAGAAGGAAGAGGAGGCGTAGCCGTGGACATCGACGTGAAGCTCCTGAGGGGCTTGGCACAGGAGAAGGAGATCGCCTTCGACCTGTTGGTCGAGGCCATCGAGTCGGCCCTCCTCATCGCCTACCACCGCACCGAGGGAGCCCGCCGTCACGCCCGTGTCGTGCTGGACCGGCAGACCGGTCACGTGACGGTGTGGGCGAAGGAGGACCCGGCCGACCTGGAGGAGGGCCAGGAGCCCAAGGAGTTCGACGACACGCCGTCGGACTTCGGCCGCATCGCGGCGAGCACCGCCCGCCAGGTCATCCAGCAGCGGCTGCGGGACGCCGAGAACGACGTCACCTTCGGCGAGTACGCCCGCCGCGAGGGCGACATCGTCGCCGGCATGGTGCAGCAGGGCAAGGACCCCAAGAACGTCCTGGTGAAGCTGGACGACAAGCTGGAGGCCATCCTCCCGGTCCAGGAGCAGGTGCCGGGCGAGGAGTACACGCACGGGCTGCGGCTGCGCACGTACGTCGTCCGGGTCGCCAAGGGGGTGCGCGGTCCGTCGGTCACTCTTTCGCGCACGCACCCCAACCTGGTCCGGAAGCTGTTCGCGCTGGAGGTCCCGGAGATCGCGGACGGTTCGGTCGAGATCGCGGCGATCGCACGTGAGGCCGGTCACCGTACGAAGATCGCGGTGCGGTCCACCCGTTCGGGTCTGAACGCCAAGGGTGCCTGCATCGGCCCGATGGGCAGCCGGGTACGCAACGTCATGGCGGAGCTGCACGGCGAGAAGATCGACATCGTGGACTGGTCGGACGACCCGGCCGACATGGTGGCGAACGCGCTCTCCCCGGCCCGGGTCTCCAAGGTGGAGGTGGTCGACCTGGCCGCCAGGTCCGCCCGGGTGACCGTGCCGGACTACCAGCTGTCGCTGGCGATCGGCAAGGAGGGGCAGAACGCCCGTCTGGCCGCCCGCCTCACGGGTTGGCGCATCGACATCCGCCCGGACACCGAGCAGCAGCAGCCCGCCGAGGACCGGGGCTGACGCTCCGGCCGGCGTGCCTGCCCTCCCCGGCCGTCCGGGGAATAGAACCCGCCATCGTCACGTTGTGCGATGGCGAGATCACGACAACAACCGTTCGATTCTTGCCCCAAAGGGGTGAGGTCGGTGCGGGGAGGTAGACTTAACCGTGTCTGGCCGGACGCACGCCCGCGCCTGCCCTGAGCGAACCTGTGTGGGATGCCGGGAGCGAGCGGCCAAGCGCGATCTGCTGCGCATCGTGTTGATCAAGGGCGAGTGCGCCCCCGATCCACGCGGTACGCTGCCCGGCCGGGGTGCTTATGTGCATCCCGCCTCGGTCTGTCTCGACCTGGCGGTCCGCCGCCGGGCGTTCCCGAGGGCCCTCAGGGTCCAGGGACCGCTCGACGTCGCGGACGTCCGCCGGTACGTCGAGCAGTCGGCACCGTAAGAAGAAGTACGGCACGGAACACCGTGCGGTCAGGTACCTCGCGAGTTGGAAGTAGGTCGAGATTGCGATGAGCACTCGATGAGTACGCGATGAGTACGCCCATGAAGTAGCGACGGTCCGGCGGTAACCCGGACCTAAAAGGAGCGAAGTGGCTAAGGTCCGGGTATACGAACTCGCCAAGGAGTTCGGTGTGGAGAGCAAGGTCGTCATGGCCAAGCTCCAGGAACTCGGTGAATTCGTCCGTTCGGCGTCTTCCACCATCGAAGCGCCGGTTGTACGCAAACTGACTGACGCGCTGCAGGGGCCCGGCGGCAACGCCGGCAAGTCCGCAGCCAAGCCCGGCGCGCCCCGCAAGGCCGCGCCTGCCAAGCCCGCCGCCCCCGCGCCCTCCCCGGCGCAGGCGGCACGTCCCGCCGCCCCGAAGCCCGGCGCTCCCGCGCCGAAGCCCGCGGCGGCCGAGAAGACCGCGGCGCCGGCCCCCGGCCCGCGTCCCACCCCGGGTCCGAAGCCCGCGGCGGCGCCCAAGCCGGCGCCCGCCTCGCCGGCTCCGGCCAACCCGGAGTTCACCGCGCCCCCGTCGGCCCCGGCCGCCGGTCCCCGGCCCGGTGCCACCCCCGGTCCCCGTCCCGCCGGCCGCCCCCAGGGCGAGCGCGGTCAGGGCGGCGAGCGCGGCGGCCGCCCCGGCGGCGCCCCGCGTCCCGGTGGCGAGCGTCAGGCCCCCCGTCCGGGTGCCCCGCGTCCCGCGGGTCCGCGTCCGGGCAACAACCCGTTCACCTCTGGTGGCTCCACCGGCATGGCACGCCCGCAGGCGCCCCGTCCGGGCGGTGCCCCGCGTCCCGGTGGCGCCGGTGCCCCGGGCGGTCCGCGTCCGCAGGGCGCCGGTCAGGGCGGTCCCCGTCCGCAGGCCGGTCCCGGTGGTCCGCGTCCCACTCCCGGCGGCATGCCGCGTCCCCAGGCTCCGCGCCCGGGTGGCGGCCCCGCTGGTAACCGCCCGAACCCGGGCATGATGCCGCAGCGTCCGGCTGCCGGTCCCCGCCCCGGCGGTGGCCCCGGCGGTGGCCGCGGTCCCGGTGGTGGCGGTCGTCCCGGCGGTGCCGGTGGCGGCGGTCGTCCCGGCTTCGCCGGCCGTCCGGCCGGTCCCGGCGGCGGTGGCGGCGGTTTCGCCGGCCGTCCCGGTGGCGGTGGCGGCGGCGGTCGTCCCGGTGGTCCCGGTGGCGGTGGCGGCGGCTTCGGCGGTCGTCCCGGCTTCGGTGGCCGTCCCGGTGGCCCCGGTGGCCGTGGTGGCACGCAGGGCGCCTTCGGCCGTCCCGGCGGTCCGGCGCGCCGTGGTCGCAAGTCGAAGCGGCAGAGGCGCCAGGAGTACGAGGCCATGCAGGCCCCGTCGGTCGGCGGCGTGATGCTGCCTCGCGGCAACGGCGAGACCGTTCGCCTGTCGCGCGGTGCGTCCCTCACCGACTTCGCGGAGAAGATCAACGCCAACCCGGCGTCGCTCGTCGCGGTCATGATGAACCTCGGCGAGATGGTCACCGCCACGCAGTCCGTCTCCGACGAGACGCTGCAGCTGCTCGGCGACGAGATGAACTACCAGGTTCAGATCGTCAGCCCCGAGGAGGAGGACCGCGAGCTGCTCGAGTCCTTCGACCTCGAGTGGGGCGAGGACGAGGGTGGCGAGGAGTACCTCGCGCCGCGTCCGCCGGTCGTGACCGTCATGGGTCACGTCGACCACGGCAAGACCCGACTGCTGGACGCGATCCGCAAGACGAACGTCGTCGCGGGCGAGGCCGGCGGTATCACGCAGCACATCGGTGCGTACCAGGTCGCCACCGAGGTCAACGGCGAGGACCGCAAGATCACCTTCATCGACACCCCGGGTCACGAGGCGTTCACCGCCATGCGTGCCCGTGGTGCGAAGTCCACCGACATCGCGATCCTCGTGGTCGCGGCCAATGACGGTGTGATGCCCCAGACGATCGAGGCGCTGAACCACGCCAAGGCGGCCGACGTGCCGATCGTGGTCGCGGTCAACAAGATCGACGTCGAGGGTGCCGACCCGGTCAAGGTGCGCGGTCAGCTGACCGAGTACGGCCTGGTGGCCGAGGAGTACGGCGGCGACACCATGTTCGTCGACATCTCCGCCAAGCAGGGTCTGCACATCGACTCCCTGCTGGAGGCCGTCATCCTCACGGCCGACGCCTCGCTCGACCTGCGGGCCAACCCGGAGCAGGACGCGCAGGGCATCGCCATCGAGGCCCACCTGGACAAGGGCCGCGGCGCCGTCGCGACCGTCCTGGTCCAGCGAGGCACGCTGCGGGTCGGCGACACGATGGTCGCGGGCGACGCCTACGGCCGCGTCCGCGCCATGCTCGACGACAAGGGCGAGAACGTGGAAGAGGCGGGTCCCTCGACCCCGGTCCTCGTCCTCGGTCTCACCAACGTCCCGGGCGCCGGCGACAACTTCCTGGTGGTCGACGAGGACCGTACGGCCCGTCAGATCGCCGAGAAGCGTGCCGCCCGTGAGCGCAACGCCGCGTTCGCCAAGCGCGTCCGCCGCGTCTCCCTCGAGGACCTGGACAAGGTGCTCAAGGCCGGCGAGATCCAGCAGCTCAACCTCATCATCAAGGGTGACGCTTCCGGTTCCGTCGAGGCGCTCGAGTCGTCGCTGCTCCAGCTGGACGTCGGCGAAGAGGTCGACATCCGGGTCCTGCACCGCGGTGTCGGTGCGGTCACGGAGTCGGACATCGACCTGGCGATGGGCTCCGACGCCATCGTCATCGGCTTCAACGTCCGCGCGGCCGGCCGTGCCGCGCAGATGGCGGAGCGCGAGGGCGTCGACGTCCGGTACTACTCGGTGATCTACCAGGCCATCGAGGAGATCGAGGCGGCCCTCAAGGGCATGCTCAAGCCGGAGTACGAAGAGGTCGAGCTGGGTACGGCGGAGATCCGCGAGGTCTTCCGCTCGTCCAAGCTGGGCAACATCGCGGGTGTTCTCATCCGCTCCGGCGAGGTCAAGCGCAACACCAAGGCGCGCCTCATCCGCGACGGCAAGGTCATCGCGGAGAACCTCAACATCGAGGGTCTGCGTCGCTTCAAGGACGACGTCACCGAGATCCGCGAGGGCTTCGAGGGTGGTATCAACCTCGGAAACTTCAACGACATCAAGGTCGACGACGTCATCGCGACGTACGAGATGCGCGAGAAGCCGCGCGGCTGATCGCAGCCACGGCAGCCGGGGCCGGTCGGCGGAAGTATTTCCGTCGATCGGCCCCGGCCGTTCCGTGTACGGTTCCTGGTGTCCCTGCCAAGCGGTTGGCGGGGCACTGAACCCGAACCGGCGGGACATCCGGGCACACATGTATGTGGGGACTCTGTCCTTCGACCTGCTCCTCGGCGACGTACGGTCGTTGAAGGAGAAGCGCTCCGTCGTCCGCCCGATCGTCGCCGAGCTCCAGCGGAAGTTCGCGGTGAGCGTGGCGGAGACCGGCTCCCAGAACCTCCACCGCAGGGCCCAGATCGGTCTCGCGGTGGTGTCCGGGGACGTCGGGCACCTGACGGAGGTGCTGGACCGGTGCGAGCGCATGGTCGCGGGCCGGCCCGAGGTGGAGCTGCTGTCGGTACGACGGCGTATGCACACCGATGAAGACTGAACGTGCCGCACTGCGGCACGACGAACGTAGGACGAAAGAGGAGAAGGACCGGTGGCCGACAACGCGCGGGCCCGCAAGCTGGCCGATCGCATCCAGGTCGTGGTCGCGGAGACCCTGGACCGGCGTATCAAGGATCCGCGACTGGGCTTCGTGACCATCACGGACGCCCGGGTCACCGGCGACCTGCGGGAGGCCACGGTCTTCTACACGGTCTACGGCGACGAGGAGGAGCGGGCGGCGTCCGCCGCCGCCCTGGAGTCCGCCAAGGGCATCCTGCGCTCCGAGGTGGGCCGGCAGACCGGCGTCCGCTTCACCCCGAGCCTGACCTTCGTCCCCGACGCGCTGCCGGACAACGCCCGCACCATCGAGGACCTCCTGCACAAGGCCCGGGCCAAGGACGCCGAGGTCCGTGAGGTGTCCACCGGCAAGACGTACGCCGGCGAGGCCGACCCGTACCGCAAGCCGGAGGACGAGGACGAGGACGGCGAAGCCTCGGAATGACACAGCACACCAGGACGCCCGACGGGCTTGTCATCGTCGACAAGCCGTCGGGCTTCACTTCGCACGACGTCGTCGCCAAGATGCGCGGGATCGCCAGGACCCGCCGCGTCGGACACGCGGGGACGCTCGACCCGATGGCCACCGGCGTGCTGGTCCTCGGCGTCGAGAAGGCCACCAAGCTCCTCGGTCACCTCGCGCTGACCGAGAAGGAGTACCTGGGCACCGTCCGGCTCGGGCAGAACACCGTCACCGACGACGCGGAGGGCGAGATCACCTCGTCCACCGACGCCTCCCGGGTCACCCGTGAGACCGTCGACACCGAGGTCGCCAAGCTGACCGGCGACATCATGCAGGTGCCGTCCAAGGTCAGCGCCATCAAGATCGACGGCAAGCGGTCGTACGCGCGCGTCCGGGGCGGCGAGGAGTTCGACATCCCGGCCCGCCCGGTGACCGTCTCGTCCTTCCAGGTGTACGACATGCGCGACGCGGTCGCGGAGGACGGCACGCCCGTGGTGGACCTGGTGGTCTCGGTGGTCTGCTCCTCCGGTACGTACATCCGCGCCCTCGCGCGCGACCTGGGCGCCGGGCTCGGCGTCGGCGGCCACCTCACCGCCCTGCGGCGCACCCGCGTCGGCCCGTACAAGCTGGACGCGGCCCGCACCCTGGACCAGCTCCAGGAGGACCTCACCGTCATGCCGATCGCCGACGCCGCGGCGGCCGCGTTCCCCCGCTGGGACGTCGACGAGCGGCGGGCGAAGCTGCTGCTGAACGGCGTCCGGCTGGACATGCCGGCCCATCCGACGGCCCCCGTGGCCGTCTTCGGCCCCGAGGGCCGGTTCCTGGCGCTGGTGGAGGAGAAGAACGGCAAGGCGAAGAGCCTCGCGGTCTTCGGCTGACCCCGCCGGGCCCGGTGACGGGCCCACCGTGGAGCGGGCTGCGGGTGTCCCGGCACCCGCGGCCCGCTCCACGATCCCCCTCTTCCCGGGTCTATCCACCCGGCGCCCCTTTTTCACCCGGTTGGCCAGGCGCTCGGAGTGAACGGCGGGAGCGCACGGGGGCGCTTTTCCCGCGCGACCTTCACCCGGTGATCAACACCGTCCTACCGTCGGACCATGGAACGCGGGGAACGGGCGACGCTGGTGCGGATCTGTGATCCGGCGGGGCGGACCCGCGGGGTCGGCTTCGTCGCCGACGACGAGGGCACGGTCCTGACCAGCCACGAAGCCGTGGACGGACTCGTACGGGTCGTGGTGCGCGGGCAGACCGAGGACGGCGAGCGGGCCTCGGGCCCGGAGAGCCGGGGCGGCGACCCCGCGCTGGCCGACGGCGGCGGCGCGGCCCGGGTGGCCGAGGGCGACGCGATCGTCCCGCTGCCCGAGGCCGGTCTGGCGCTCGTGCGCACCGAGGGACTCGGAGTGTCCCCCCTGCCGGTAGCGACCCGCGGGCACGTCGAGGCCGGCACGTACGTACGGATCGCCGCACGCGGCTGGCGCGAGGCACGGGTGCTCGGCACCGCCCGGGTCACCTACACCGCCTCCGACCGGTTCCACCTGCTCGGCGACGTGCTGGAGCTCGCCATCGGGACGGAGGGCCGCGAGGCGCTGCGGCTCGGCGGCGAGGCCGCGGGCGGCCCCGTCCTGGACGCCTCGACCGGCGCCGTCCTGGGAGTGCTCGGCACCGCGCTGCACGCCGGGCACCGGGCGGCCGGGCTCGCCGTACCGCTCGCGAGCGCCGCCGCCGCCGCGCCCGACGGGCCGCTGGCCGCCCTGCTGCGGCGCAACGCCGCCACCGTCCCGGCGTACGGCGACGACCTGAACCTCGCCGGCGCCCTCCACCTCACCGCCACCACGAGCGGCCCCGGCGCCGGCCCCGGCCTTGGCCTTGTCGAGCGCCGCGCCGTCGCCCGCGAGCTGGACGCCTTCACCACCTCGGACGCCACCGTGTTCGCACTCGTCGGCGACCCCGGCACCGGCCGCACCACCGCCCTGCGCGCCCTCGCCGACCGCCGGGCGCGCGGCGACGCGCCCGCCCCCACCCTCTGGCTGCGCGGCGCCGACCTGCACGCGGACGACACCTCCCTGGCCGACGCCGTCGCCCGGGCGCTGCGGCAGGCCGGCCGCATCGTGGCCTGCTCGGGTGCACCCGGCGACATGGGCACCGCCACCCCCGCGCGGGTGGCCCGGCTCGCCCGGGACGCCGGGCGCCCGCTGCTCGTCCTCCTGGATGCTCCGGAGGAGATGCCACCCGTCCTCGCACACCGCCTCGCCGCCTGGACCACCACGACGGCGGGCTGGCTGCGCACGCACCACATCCGGCTCGTCGTCGCCTGCCGGCCCGAGCACTGGGAACGGGCGGGCGCGCTCCACCCCGCCGGCACGCTGTACCGGCCGGGGCGGCCCGCCCGGCGGCTGCCGGACGCCCTGCGGATCGGCGACCTGTCCGGGCGGGAGGCCGCCCGGGCCCGCGAGCGGTACGGCCTGCCCGACGACGCCCTCGCCGCGGACGACGCCCGGCACCCGCTGACACTGCGGCTCCTCGCCGAAGTGCGCGACGCCCTGCCCGCAGGCGTGCCCGGACGGCCCGGCCGGCACGAGGTCCTCGCCGCCCACCTGGACCTGACGTGCCTGCGCGTCGCCGTCCGGATCGCCGCCGCGACCCGGCCCGCCCCGCGCGGCGGCGCCGTGCGGCGGCTCGCCGCCCGGGTGGCCGGGCGCGTCCACGAGGCCGCGCGGCGCTGCCTCGGCCCCGGGCAGGGGCAACTGGACCGCGAGGCGTTCGAGGACCTGTTCCCGTGGTCCACCGGCTGGGCGGCCGCCGTCCTCACGGAGGGGCTGCTCGTCCCGGCGGGCGCCGGATACCGCTTCGCCCATGAGGAGGTCGGCGACTGGATCCAGGGCGCGCACCTCGACCTGGACGCCGCGCTCGACGCGCTGGTCCACGGCGACGCCCCCGGGGACCTGCCCGTGCCCCGCCACCGCATCGGGCCCGTCCTCCAGGCGCTGCTGCTCATGGACCGCGGCCAGGGACCGGCCGCCCTGGCCCGGCGGCTGGAGGCCCTGGTCGACGCGCTCGACCGGCCCGCCGGGACGGAAGCCGCCTGGTGGAGCGCCCGGCTGCTCGGCGAGACCCTGCTCCGCGTGCCGGACCTACGGCCCTACCTGGGCGTGCTGCGGCGGCTCGCGCGGCGGATCGCGGCCGGGGACCCCAGTGGGGTGGATGGTGCGGGTGAGGGGGGCGGGGCCGGTGGGGGCCTCGACGAGTTCGCGCCCTGGTTCTGGGAACGCCTCCGGCTCCGCGACGACGACCGCGTCGACCTGATGCGGCGCCTCCTCCCCGCCGACGCCGCGCCCGGGACGGGGGACGTGCCGCGCCACCTGGACGCCGTGGCCGCCCGGCTGGCGGCCGACCCCCGCGGCGTACAGCCCCTGCTGTGCCGCTGGTTCACCGACGAGCGGCCGCTGCCCGCCCGGCCCGGTGCCCACGGGCGGTCCACCGTCGCCGGAGCCGCGCAGGCCCTGCTGTACGCCCACCGCGACCTGGCCGTCGACGACCTGTGCGAGGCGCTCGTCACCACCGCGCACCCCCGCGCCGACGAACTGCTCGCCGCCCTCGCCGAGGACGCGCCGGCCGCGCTCTGCCGGGCCGTCGACCGCTGGGCCCACGACGACGTCCGGCCCGCCCGCCGGGCGGCCGCCGCCGTGTACGGACGGCTGCTCGCCGCGCGGGTCACCGACCGCGCCGACCGCGAGCACCTCCGGTACGCCGCCCGCGCGCTCCTCGCCCGCCCCGCGGACGAGGCCCTGCACGGGCCGGCGCTCGGCATCCTCGTCCGCGACCCGCACAGCCGGCCCCGCCACCTCCGCGAGGCCCTGGCCGCCTTCCGGGCCGGTGACCCCGGGGTGCCGCCGGACGCCGTCACCGCCGCCCTGCACACCCACCCCGGGCCGGTCCTCGCCGCGTTCCGCGCCCGGCTGCTCGGCGACCGCCCCGACTCCGGGGCCGGGGCCCTGCTCGCGGAGCTCGCCGAGGTCCGCACCCCCGCGCTCGCCCGGCACGCCGCCGAACTGGTCCGCGCCTACGTCCACCGCCACCCCGAGGGCGCCCGCCACGCGGCCGCCTACGTCGACCGGCGCCTGGAACAGGGCCCCGCCGCCCGCGCCGTCCTCTTCCCGCTCGTCGGCGCACTGCTGCGCGGCTGCCCCGTGGAGGTCCGCGGCGCCCTCGCCCCCGTCCTCGCGGCGCCCGGCACGCGCGCGTCCCGGCCGCTGCGGGACGAGCTGCTGGACGTGCTCCTGGAGTACGAGCAGTACGAGCCGTACGAGCGCCGCGACCTCGCCGTGCTCGACGCGCTGCTGCGGGCGGCCGCGCTCGGGGCCGGTCTGCGGCCCGAGGCACGCACCCGGGAGCTGGTCCACCGCACCGGGCTGCTGTTCGTCCGCACCCCCGAGGGCGCGACCTGCTTCGACCGGCGCCTCGTCGAGCTGTCCCGGGACGTGCCGGGCTTCGCGGACCTCGTCGCCGGCTGGCTGCGGCGGGCACCGGCGGACTGGGCGTTCGCCGTCGGGCCCAGCGCCCGGCGGACCGTGGAGAGACTGGCCGGCGGCCGGGGCACCGCGCCGGGTATCGGGCCGGTGCCGGTCCAGGGGCCGGATTCCGGACCGGGCGGCGCCCTGCCCGGCCCGGTGCATCCGATGCCGATGCGGGCCGGGAGCCGTGGGCATGGCAGTCTTAGACCTGCGTAATCGGTCAATGACGTACACGGGTTCGGGCGAGGAGCGGTCACAGTGCAGCGCTGGCGTGGCTTGGAGGACATCCCCCAGGACTGGGGGCGCAGCGTCGTCACCATCGGCTCCTACGACGGAGTGCACCGCGGGCACCAGCTGATCATCGGGCGGGCGGTGGAGCGGGCACGTGAGCTCGGCGTCCCGTCGGTCGTCGTCACCTTCGACCCCCACCCCTCCGAGGTCGTCCGCCCCGGCAGCCACCCGCCGCTGCTCGCCCCGCACCACCGGCGCGCCGAGCTGATGGCCGAGCTGGGCGTCGACGCGGTGCTCGTGCTGCCGTTCACCGCCGCGTTCTCGCAGCTGTCGCCGGCCGACTTCATCGTGAAGGTCCTCGTCGACAAGCTGCACGCGCGGGCCGTCATCGAGGGCCCGAACTTCCGCTTCGGCCACCGGGCGGCCGGGAACGTCGCCTTCCTGCGCGAGATGGGCGCGACGTACGACTACGAGGTCGAGGTCGTCGACCTGTACGTGCGCGGGGAGGCGGGCGGCGGTGAGCCGTTCTCCTCCACCCTCACCCGGCGCCTGGTCGCCGAGGGCGACGTCGAGGGCGCCGCGGAGATCCTGGGCCGTCCGCACCGCGTCGAGGGCGTCGTCGTCCGCGGCGCGCAGCGCGGCCGCGAGCTCGGCTACCCGACGGCGAACGTCGAGACCCTGCCGCACACGGCGATCCCCGCGGACGGCGTCTACGCCGGCTGGCTCACGGCGGCGGGCGAGCGGATGCCGGCCGCGATCTCGGTCGGCACGAACCCGCAGTTCGACGGCACGGAGCGGACGGTCGAGGCGTACGCGATCGACCGGGTCGGCCTCGACCTGTACGGGCTGCACGTGGCGGTCGACTTCCTGGCGTACGTACGGGGCCAGGAGAAGTTCGCGTCCATCGAGGCGCTGCTGGAAGCGATCGGGGCGGACGTGAAGCGCTGCCGCGACCTCACCGCCGGCCGGTAGGCCCGCCCACCGGGCGGCGTCGCCCCGCCGGTGCGACGTGGGCGGGCACCGGGCCCGCTGTGGGCAGGCGGCCAGGCTGCCGGGCTCTCGTCATGGGCAGCAGTGCCGCAGGGCGGGACGGGTGGGCACGACGGACCGGGTGGTGCCGGTTCCGGTCCGTACGGGAGCGGTGCGGATACGGGCCGTGGGTGGGGGCGGGGCCCCTCCGGGCTCGCCTCCTCGCGGTCGGCGGGATGCCCGGCCGGCTCGGTGGCCGTGAGTCGCCGCCGATCCGCTGCGGGGGCGACCCTGCACGGCCCCACCCCGGTCGGACGCCGGGTGCGGGTGGTGGGCTCGGCTCCATTTCGGTGGGATGCCGGGTGCGGGTCCGCGGCCCTGTAGGGCCCCGCCGCGGTGGGATGCCGGGTGCGGGTGATGGGGTCGGCTCCGTTTCGGTGGGATGCCGGGTGCGGGTCGTGGGTGGTGGGCACGGGCCCGCCGCGGGGGTCAGGCCCCGTGCACGTGGCACGCCGCCTCGCGGCCGTGTCCGTTCAGGACCGGCAGGTCGCGCGTGCGGCACGCCGACGCCAGGCCCGCCCGCTCCGCTTCCCCGGAGGCCAGAACCTGGCACCGCGCGTGGAAGCGGCACCCCGCCGGGACGCGCGAGGGGTCCGGGGGCTCGCCCGCCAGGACCACCGGGGCGGTGGGGGATTCGGGGAGGACCGACAGGAGCGCCCGGGTGTACGGGTGGCGGGGGGCCGCGAGGACCTCCTCCACCGTGCCCGTCTCGACGATGCGGCCCAGGTACATCACCGCCACCCGGTCGGCGATGTTCCACGCGAGACCCAGGTCGTGCGTGACGACCAGCGCGGACAGGCCCAGCTTGTCGCGGAGGCGCAACAGGAGGGCGAGGATCTCGCCGCGCACCGACGCGTCGAGGGAGGCGACCGGCTCGTCGGCGACGATCAGCTCGGGTTCGAGGACCAGCGCCCCGGCGATGACGACCCGCTGCCGCTGGCCGCCCGACAGCTCGTGCGGGTAACGCAGGAAGAACCGCTCGGGAGGGCGCAGCCCGGCGCGCGAGAGGGCCGAGGCCACGGCGGCGCGCTCGTCACCGCCGTACCCGTGGATGCGCAGGCCCTCGGCGACCGCGTCGTACACGGTGTGCCGGGGGTTGAGCGAGCCGCTCGGGTCCTGGAGCACCAGCTGCACCCGCCGCCGGTACGCCTTGAGGGCGGCGCTCCGGTAGGAGAGCGGTGCTCCGGCGAAGGTGACGGAGCCGGACGTGGGGCGGACCAGGCCCAGCAGCGACCGCGCCAGGGTCGTCTTGCCGCAGCCCGACTCGCCGACGAGGGCGACGATCTCGCCGGCGCCGATGTCGAGGTGGACCCCGTCGACGGCCCGGGCGGGCGGCCCGCCGCGCCGGCCGGGGAAGACGACGTGCAGGTCGGAGGCGCTGAGCAGCGGGTTCATGCGGGGCTCCCGGTCGTCAGGACGCAGGCCGCCACGTGCCCGGGTGCCGCCGGGGCGAGGGGCGGGTCCTGCGACGCGCAGCTCTCCAGCGCGACCGGGCAGCGCGGGTGGAACGTACAGCCGGACGGCAGTGCGGCGGGGTCCGGCGGGTCACCGGGCAGGCCGCGGGGGGCGCGCCGCGACGCCGGGTCGCCGATGCGGGGGAAGGCGGCCGACAGGGCCCGCCCGTAGGGGTGCCGGGCCGAGTCGTAGACGTCCCGCGCCGGGCCCTCCTCGACGACCCGCCCCGCGTACATCACGGCCAGCCGGTCGCACGTGTCGGCCAGGACGGCCAGGTCGTGGCTGATCATGACGAGGCTGATGTTCTGGTCGGTGACCAGCTGGTCCAGCAGCCGGAGGATCTGGGCCTGGATCATCACGTCGAGCGCGGTCGTCGGCTCGTCCGCCACCAGCAGCCGCGGTTCGCAGGCGAGGGCCATGGCGATCATCACGCGCTGCCGCTGCCCGCCGGAGAGTTCGTGCGGGTACGCGGCGGCCCGGGCGGCCGGCAGCCCCACCTGCTCCAGCAGCGAGCCCGCCCGCGCCCGGGCCTCGGCCGGGGTGGCCCGGCGGTGGACGAGGAGGGGCTCGGCGATCTGGTCGCCGATGCGGTGCACGGCGTTGAGCGAGTGCATGGCGCCCTGGAACACGATCGACGCGCCCGCCCACCGGACCGCTCGCAGCCGCCCCCACTTCATGGTCAGGACGTCCTCGCCGTCGAGCAGGATCTCGCCGGTCAGCCGCGCCGACGCGGGCAGCAGCCGCAGCAGCGCGAGGGCCAGGGTGGACTTGCCGCACCCCGACTCGCCGGCGACGCCGAGTTTCCGCCCGGCCGCGACGGTCAGGTCGACACCGCGTACGGCGGGCGTGCCGGTGCCGTACGTGACGTGCAGGTCCTTGATCGTGAGGATGCTCAACGGCCCGCTCCCAGCCTCGGGTTCAGTACCGACTCGACCGCCCGTCCGCACAGGGTGAAGGCGAGGGCGACGACCGCGATGGCGATCCCGGGCGGTGCCAGGTACCACCAGTGCCCGGAGGACACCGCGCCCGTCTCGCGCGCGTCCTGGAGCATCCCGCCCCAGGAGACGACGGTCGGGTCGCCCAGGCCGAGGAAGGCGAGGGTCGCTTCGGTGAGGATCGCGGTGGAGATGCACAGCGTGGTCTGCGACAGCACCAGCGGCATGACGTTGGGCAGGACGTGCCGGGTCATGACGTGCCGGTGGCCGCCGCCGAGGGCCTTGGCGCGTTCGATGTACGGGCGGGACTCCACCGCGATGGTCTGGGCCCGCACGAGCCGGGCGGTGGTGGGCCAGCTGGTGATGCCGATGGCCAGGATCACCGTCCACATGCTCCGCGACATCACGGTGGCCAGCACGATCGCCAGCACCAGCGAGGGCATGACCAGGAACCAGTCGGTGACGCGCATGGCGACCGTCGCGAACCAGCCGCCGTAGTGGCCGGCGAGGACGCCGATCAGGGTGCCGATGGCGACGGACAGCGCGGCGGCCAGCAGCCCCACGGCGAGCGACACCCGGGCGCCCCACAGCAGCAGGCCGGACAGCGACCGGCCGAACTGGTCCGTGCCGAGCGGGAACTCCCGGCTCGGCGGCTCCAGCGCCGTGCCGGGCGCGTGCGTCACGCTCTGCACGTCGCCGCCGACGAGCAGCGGAGCCGCGAGCGCGGCGAGGGCGATCAGGACGAGCGCGCCGAGCCCGTACAGCCCGGCCCTCCGGCGGCGGTACCGGCGCCAGAACCGCGCCACCGACGCGCGCCGCCGGGTCCACGTCAAGGAGGTCATCGGCCCACCCGGGGGTCGAGCAGCGGGTACAGGAGGTCGGCGAGCAGGTTCATCACGATCATCGCGCCGGCGAAGACCACGAACAGCCCCTGCACGAGCGGCAGGTCGGGCACGGACAGCGCCTGGTAGAACAGCCCGCCGAGCCCCGGCCAGGAGAACACCGTCTCGACGAGGATGGACCCGGCGGCCACGTGCCCCAGGTTGATGAAGATCATGGTGACCGTCGGCAGCAGCGCGTTCGGCACGGCGTGCCTGCGGCGTACGAGGTCGTCGCGCAGGCCCTTGGCCCGCGCGGTCGTCAGGTAGTCCCCGCCCATCTCGTCGAGCAGCGAGGCCCGCATCACCAGCAGCGTCTGCGCGTACCCGACGGCGACCAGGGTGAGGACCGGCAGCACCATGTGGTGGGCGACGTCGAGGACGTACGCGAGGCCCGTGTCGCCGCCGGACTCCATGCCGCCCGTGGGGAACATGCCGGGCACCGGTCCCACGCCCACCGAGAAGACGATGATGAGCAGCAGCCCGAGCCAGAACGACGGCACGGACCACAGGGTGAGGGCGACGCCCGTGTGCAGCCTGTCGCCAAGGCCGCCGTGGCGCCACGCGGTGCGGGTGCCGAGCCACAGGCCGAGCGCCGAGTAGAGGACGACGGCGACCCCGGTGAGGAGGAGCGTCGCCGGAAGCTTCTGTGCGATCAGCTCCCCGACCGGCGCACGGAACTGGTAGGACATGCCGAGGTCGCCGGTGAGCGCCTTGGCGCAGTAGTCGGTGAACTGCTGCCACAGCGGCAGGTCGAGGCCGAACTGCCGCCGCAGGGTGGCCATTTGGGCGGCCGACGTCGGCATCCCGTGCGTCATGGCCTTCACCGGGTCGCCGGGGATGATCCGGAAGAGGAAGAAGCTGGTGACGAGCACGGCGAACAGGGAGACGGCCGCGCCGCCCAGCCTGCCCGCCAGATAGCGCGGATAGGCGCTCGTCGTCGTGCCCGGGCGCCGCACCGCGCCGGCGGGCGAGCCGACCGTCGTCATCGGCTACTCGCGGTCGTCGGCGGTGGTACGGCGGCGTACGGCGGCGAAGACGCCGGCCGCGAGGAGCACCAGCGCGGCGGGGCCGAGCACCAGCCACAGGCGCGCCGGGGAACCGGAGTCCCCGCCGCCGTCCGCCTCGGCCGCCGGCTTCGCCGACCACCAGCTCCAGTAGCCGTCCTGGCCGTAGATGTTGCCGCCGGCCGCGGGCATCGTGGTGATGGACGCGATGTGGTCGGTGCGGTAGGCCTCGACCGCGTTGGGGTACGCCATGACGTTCATGTACCCGGTGTCGTACAGCCGCGACTGGAGCCGCTTGACCAGTCCGGCCCGTGCGGCCGGGTCGTACTCGACCGCCTGGGCGGCGTAGAGCTCGTCGTATTGCTTGTCGCAGATGAAGTTGTCGGTGGCACCGGTGTCCTTGGGCGTGGCGGGGAGTGCGCCGCAGGTGTGGATGGAGAGGACGAAGTCGGGGTCGGGGTTGACCGACCAGCCGTCGAAGGCGAGGTCGTAGTCACCCTTGAGCCAGGGATCGGAGACGTTGTCGAGGCAGTCGACCTTCAGCCCGATGCCCAGCTCGCCCCACCACTCCTGGAGGTACTTGCCGACCGCCTTGTCGTTGGGGTCGGTGGCGTGGCACAGGATGCGGAAGTCCAGCGGCCTGCCGTCCTTGCCGACGCGCTTGCCACTGCCGTTCTTGCGGTAGCCGGCCTTGTCTAGGAGCTGCCCGGCCCTGGCGGGGCTGTAGTCGATCTTCTGCGCGCCCTCGGGCTTCCAGAAGTACGTGCCGAAGCGCGGCGGGATGTAGCCCTCGCCCTCCACGGCGTGGCCCTGGAAGACCTTGTCGACGATCGTCTTGCGGTCGACGGCGTGGAACAGCGCCCTGCGGACCGCCGGGTCGAGCAGCGCCGGGTGGCCGCTGCCGAACTTCTTGCCGTCCTTCGACCGCGCGCCGGGGTTGGTGGCGAGGGCGAAGAAGCGGCGGCCGGGCGCGTCGTTCACCTTGATGTTCTCGGCCGACTTGAGGGACGCCGCCTGGGCGGGGGTGAGGTTCGGGACGAAGGACACCTCGCCCTTGCGGAGGGCCGCGACCGCCGCGTCGCCGTCCTTGTAGTAGCGCAGCACCAGTTCGTCGAACGCGGGCGCCCCGCGCCAGAACGTCTTGTTCGGCTCGAGTCTGACGTACTGGTCGACCTTGTAGTCGGTGATGACGAACGGACCGTTGCCGACGATGGGGAACTGCTTGTCGTTGTTGAACTTCGAGAAGTCGCCGACCTTCTCCCAGACGTGCTTGGGCACGATGGGGACGTCGAGCGCGGTCATCGTGGCCTGCGGCTTCTTCAGCTTGATGACCAGCGTCCGCGCGTCGGGAGCGGTGACCTTCTCGAAGTTGGCGGTGAAGCTGCCGTTGGCGGTGGCGGCGTTCTCGTCCGTCATCATCTTGGTGAACGTCCAGGCGGCGTCCTCGGCGGTGGCCGGCTTGCCGTCCGACCACGTGGAGTCGTCCCGGATCGTGTACGTCCACGTCAGCTTGTCGGGCGACGGCTTCCACGCGGTGGCGAGGCCGGGGATGGTGCGCGCGTCCTTGGCGTCGTAGTTGGTCAGGTACTCGTAGGTGAGCCGGTGGAGGCTGGTGGAGACCAGTCGCTGGGCGAGGAACGGGCTCAGCGAGTCGACGCTCTGCGAGACGGCGACGGTGAGGACGGTTTTCCCGTCGCCCTCGTCCGCCCCGGCCGCCCCGTCCGCCGCGACCGCCCGCGCCGGTGAGCCGGCGGCGAGGGCGGTGGTGAGGAGGGAGGCGGCGACGGTACCGGTGGCGAGGAGCAGGCGGAGGGAACGGTGAGGAGCCATGATGACCATGAGGTTGACCTCGCGTCGATCTCGGGGCGCCGACTGGTGGAGCGAAGGTCTATCAGCGGGTGATTAGCCACGTCGACGACCCGTCAAACCCTTTGTGGGCTGCGGGAATACGGGGGAGGGCCCGCACCGTGGTGACGGTGCGGGCCCTCATTGGTCCAGTCCTCTGTCGCCCTACTGCTGAGGGGCTGGCGGCGCCTGCGGAGGCTGCTGCTGGGGCCACCCGGGCTGCGGATGCTGCGGGGGCTGAGGCTGCTGGTGGGGCTGCGGCTGCGGCTGGTGCGGCTGATGGGCGGGCTGGGGCTGCTGCGGGTGGGGGGCCTGCGGTGCCTGGTGGGGGTGCTGGGGCTGCTGGGGCTGCTGGGGCTGCTGCGCCGGCGGCATGGGCGCGCCGGGCTGCTGCGGATACGGCTGCTGCCAGCCCTGCTGCGGGTACGGCTGACCGGGCACCGGCTGCTGCGGCGGGTACGGCTGGCCGGGCGCCTGCTGGCCCGGTACCGGCGGCGCCATCTGCGGCGGCAGGGAGCCGTGGCCGTCACCGGTCCACAGCCCCTGCGCCTGCTGCGCCCGGGCGAAGTCCTCGGCGACCATGGCCGACAGGTTGAAGTACGCCTCCCGCGTCTTGGGCCGCATCATGTCGAGGTCCACCTCGGCGCCGGCCGCCAGGTGCTCGTCGAACGGCACCACGACCACCCCGCGGCAGCGCGTCTCGAAGTGCTGCACGATGTCGTCGACCTTGATCATCTTGCCGGTCTCGCGGACGCCCGAGATCACCGTGATGGAGCGCTGCACCAGCTCGGCGTACCCGTGCGCGGACAGCCAGTCGAGCGTCGTCGACGCACTGGAGGCACCGTCGACGGACGGGGTCGAGATGATGATCAACTGGTCGGCGAGGTCCAGCACGCCCCGCATCGCGCTGTAGAGCAGGCCGGTGCCGGAGTCGGTCAGGATCACCGGGTACTGCTTGCCCAGGACGTCGATCGCCCGCCGGTAGTCCTCGTCGTTGAACGTCGTCGAGACGGCCGGGTCCACGTCGTTGGCGATGATCTCCAGGCCGGAGGGCGCCTGCGAGGTGAAACGGCGGATGTCCATGTACGAGTTGAGGTACGGGATCGCCTGGACGAGGTCCCGGATGGTGGCCCCGGTCTCGCGGCGCACCCGGCGGCCGAGCGTGCCGGCGTCCGGGTTGGCGTCGATGGCGAGGATCTTGTCCTGGCGCTCGGTCGCCAAGGTGGCGCCCAGGGCGGTGGTCGTCGTGGTCTTGCCGACACCGCCCTTGAGGGAGATGACCGCGATCCGGTAGCAGGACAGCACCGGCGTACGGATCAGCTCCAGCTTGCGCTGCCGCTCGGCCTCCTCCTTCTTGCCGCCCAGCTTGAAGCGCGCGGCGGCGGAGGGGTTACGGCTCGACTTGGCCTTCTGCTTGTTGTTGCGCAGCAGCCGGTCGGACGACAGCTCGACGGCGGCCGTGTAGCCCAGCGGGGCGCCGGGGACGGACCGCTCGCGCTGGTCGTGCGTGACCGACGTGGGCCAGGCGCCGCCGGTGCGCGGGTCGACGGGCGGCTGCTGGGGGTGCTGGTTCTGCGGGTGCTGGGGGTGGGGCTGCTGGGGCAGTGGGGGCTGCGGAGCTTGGGCGGGCTGGGCCGGCTGGGCGTGGGCCTGCTGAGCGTGGGGCTGCTGAGCGTGGGGCTGCTGGGGGAAGCCGTATCCGCCGCCCTGCGGCGCGGGCGGTTGCGGGGCCGGGGCCTGGTGGGCCGGGACCTGGGGCGGCAGCGCGCCACCGGGCCCGGGCTGCTGGGGCTGCGGTTGCGGCTGCGGGAAGCCGTAGCCCCCCTGCGGCGGGGCGGCGTTCGGCTGGGGCTGCGCCGGGGGCTGGGGCTGGGGCTGTCCGGGGTGGGGGAAGCCGTAACCGCCCTGCGCCTGGGGCTGCTGCTGTCCCGGGTGCGGGAAGCCGTAGCCGCCCTGGGGGGCCGCCTGCGGCGGCAGCGGCGCGGCGGGCGGGGCGGCCTGCTCCTGGGCGGGGGCCGGGCCCGGCTGCGCGGGCCACTGCGGCGCGCCCGCCGGCGCACCGGTGGGCGCGGCCGGCTGGAACGCGGGCGGCAACGGCGGGAGCCCCGGGCCCTGCTGGGCCGGCGGCGGCGCCCACGCCTGCGCCGCTTCCGGCGCGGGGGCGGGTGCGGGGGCGTGCGGTGCGGTGTGCGGCGGCACGGCGTCCTGCGGCGCCATGTGCTGGGGCGCCGGGTCGTGGGGCGCCGGCTCCTGGAGCGGGGCGTCCTGGGCAGCGGCAGGGGCGTGGGCCACCGCGTCCGCGGCCCCGTCGGGGGCCTCCTCCGGCCCGGCGGCCTGCGCCCCGGTCGGGGAACCGTCGCTTCCGGGAGCCTCGGCGTCACCGGCCGGGCCCGCCCCGGCGGCGTCGTCCACCGGAGCGTCCTCACCGGCGGCCGGTGCCTCTGCCGCCGGCGTGTCCGCCGCGGCTTCGTCCGCCCGCTCGGCCGCCTCGCGCGCCGCGATCTCGGCCATCTCCCGCTTCAGCGCGGCCGGGGAGAAACGCATGGTGGCGCCGCTCTCCACGTCACCGCCTCCGAACGGCTGCGGTGCCTCGCCCGCCGCCACCTGCCCGTCGGGAGCGGCCTCGACCGGGGCCGGAGCCTCGACCGGGGCGACAGCCGGAGCAGCCTCGACGGGAGCCGGGGCCTCTGCCGGAGCCGCTTCGACCGGAGCCGGAGCCGGGGCCGGAGCCTCGACCGGGGCCGGCTCGGCGGGAGCGGCGGCGGCCGGGAAGGGGGCCGGTGCGGGCGTACCCACGTTCCAGTCCTGCTCGGGGGTGCCGCCCCGCGGCTCCGGGAGGTCCGGCACGGCCACCGGCGCGGCGCCCTGCGGCGGCGGGGGAGGCGTGACCGGCGGGGTGGCCGCGGGAGCGGCAGGCGCTCCGCCGCCCGACGACGTGTCGCCCGCGTTCTGCGTGTACCAGGCGGGCGGGGTGTAGTCGATGGTGAACTCACCCGTCATCTCGGCGGGATCCGCGTCGGACTCCTCGACGGGAATGCTCCAGCCCCCGTGGATGTCGTCCCGATCGCCGTTCACTTTGCCTCCTGGTGTGGTCGAGCACCCTTGTGCCGTCGTGGGTGGGGGCCACCGCTGTTCCGATCGGCCCGGCTCTCCCCCGGGGACGTGGCGACATGCCCGCACGTCCGCACCGCGCCCCCACCCACCCTAATCGCCAACACCACCCGCCCGGCAGGCCCGCCCACCCCGGCCTCGCGCCGTCCGTCCCGGGCACCGTCCTCAGGTGACCCGGTCACGGCGGAGCGTGAGGACCGAAGCCGTACGAACCGGAGCATTCCGCCGGAAGCGGGGTGCCCCGCACGGCCGGTGGGCCTTCCGGTGATCCGGTCCCACTCCGGGGCGTCCCCGCCGGGACCACCACCCGGTGGGCGCCGCGCCGCCGCAGGGCTCAGCGCAGGTCGAACTCACCGTCGCGCGCGCCGAGCACGAACGCCCGCCACTCGGCCTCCGTGTACCGGAGGACCGTGTCGGGGTCCAGGGAGGACCGCATGGCGACGGCCCCGCCCGGCAGGTACGCGATCTCCACGCGCTCCTCGTCCGCGCTCGTACCCGGGGCGCCGTGCCACTCGACGTCCGAGATGTCGAGCGCGTACAGCGCGTCCTTCTCCTCTGCGGTGCCCATGGCGGTTCCCTTCGATCACGGCCGGCTGTGGATCGGGGCACGGTCAAGCGCCCAGTGGCGGGGCGTAGTTGGATATGCCCCAAGCGTCACCATCCGTATCCTAGGTCAGCCCGGGCCCGGTGGAGGGAGTGCTTCCGCGGATCGGCGCCGACTCGGCACCCGCCCGGCACCCGCTCGGTGCACCGCCGGCACCCGATGCGGTGGACCGCTCCGCCGGCGCCGTGCGCCGTCCGGGGGAGCGGACGGCGGCGGGGTTCAGTCGATGCGGCGCGCCACGCCCAGCAGGCCGGACTCCGCGTCCGTGGCGGTGGTCATCACCCAGTGCCGCTCGCCGCCGGCGCACCAGAGGGTCACGCCGTCCGCCAGGGTGGGCAGTGCCTCGGTCTCGGTCCGGTGCAGCCCCAGTATCCGGCCGATCGCCTGCGCCTCCTGGGGCGAGACGCGCTGGACGCCCACGAGGGTGGCCATCCGCATCAACCGCGGTGCGACGGGGCTCAGGTAGGGCAGCAGTGTCAATACGGACTGCCAGGGCGACGACACCACGCGCCCGCGCGGGGGCCGCATGCCGCAGTCCCGCACCACCACGACCGGGCTGCCCACGGTCGCGCCCAGCGGCGGGACGCGGCCGACGTCGTGCAGGGTGATGCACTCCAGTCCGGCACCGGCGGACTGCGACAGGGTGGTCCACTCCTGGGGACGCCCCGTCTCCACCGCCACCCGCGCCCCGGTGCCGGCCGCGCGCAGGGCGAGCACCTGGGCCGTCCACAGGCCGCCGATCAGGAGCACGTCGTACGGCGTCGAACGGTGGAAGCCGACCAGCTGCGGGCGGCCCTCCGCGTCGTCGCCTATCACCACGCCGTCGTCGCCGACGGGCAGGGACAGCACACCCAGGTGGTCGGTGACCACACTGTGGCCCGCGTGACTCGGGCCGAACAGCCCGCGCAGGCCGCGTACGGAAGCGGACCGGGCCATCAGCGGGTACCTCCCAGCGGCAGCGTCGCCAGTACGCCCGGCAGCTGCTCCCGGTCGAGGCGTTGCAGGCCGACCTTGGCCGACCGGGCGGCCTGCTCCAAAGCCCTTCGCACACCGACGAGTTCGGTGTCGGAGCCGCCGGTGATCCGGATGTGACTGAGGATGTTCATCGCTCCCTGGCGTGTTCCGCGGCGCAGAGTGAAGCTGACGGTGGTCGCGTACGCCGGAACGGAGGTGAGCAGCGAGACCAGCTGGGGCAGCGGAGACGCGCCCCTTCCCAACTCCGGCCAGCGGCCCACCGCGTAGGTGGTGTGCCAGCGGTCGTCGCACCGCCAGACCCGGGAGGTCTCGGCCGTACGCCGCTGGGGCGCCGCGCCGGGCGCCGACGCCCGCGCCGCCATGCGGGGGTTCGCGCAGGAGGCGGTCGCCACCGTGGAGTTGAGCTCCTCCTGGTCCAGCACCACCGCCTGGAAGCCCGCCCCGGTCAGCCGGCTCGCCACGTGGTCCGCCGCGCGCACCAGGCAGCGCTGCGCCCCCTCCAGCCCGCCGCCGCGCGCCTTCACGGCCTCCGGGCACAGCTCGGGGTCGAGCTTCACGGCCACCCACGTCATGCGCAGGGCGGGCGCTCCGGTGCGCTCGTGCAGGGGGGCGTACGAGAGCCGGGCCACGGCCTGCTGCGGCAGGTGCGGCGCCGGGGCGGGGCGCACCTGCTGCACCAACTGCACCGACTCCAGCACGATGTCGTCCACCGTGAGGGCGTCCCCGAGGACGGACAGCGGCAGTGCGCGGGCCCCGGCCGCGGGGCGCAGCCCGGTGCCGTGGGTCTCGACGCGTACGACCGCGGTCAGGAAGGTGCCGTCGCCGAGCATGCCGACGGTACGGCGGTTCCGGTCGACGTACGCGTAGGGGCCGAAGCCCGGCACGCTCTCGGTGACGCCGGCCAGCGACGGGTCGGCGTCCGGGAGGGGGGCGGTGGCCTGACGTCGGCGGGCGCGCAGCGCGAGTGCTGTGGACAGCCACTCCTGAAGTGCCCGGCCCCGGCGGCGTACCACCGCGAACAGCACCAGGACGCAGGCCGCGGCGCAGGTGGGCACCAGCCACAGCCCGCCGAGGGCGACGCCGACGGCCGCCAGCGCCAGGGCCGCCTCCACCAGCACCAACTGCCGCAGCTGGAACTGGCCCAGGCGGCCGCTGCGTCCCAGGGGGCGCAGTGCGGTGGTCGCGGGGGCCTCCGGAACCGCGGGCGAGGGGCGGTCGTTACTCCGTTGCCGTCGGGAACGGTCGGGGGCTCGTCCGGAGCTCCGCCCATTGCGCGCGCGCGTCGCCGTACCCATCGCCGCGTTGCCCCCTCGTGTCCGCATTCGCCAAATTCCTATGGGCGTTGACCGGGCGATCACCCTACCTGAGCGGGGAGGGGCAGGCGTCGGCAGGCATAGTAGTGCGCGGCGCTCCGGCGATGCGTTTCGATGCGTGTGGGAACCTGGGCGCCCAGAGGGGATGAGGGGCAGCGGACAAATGGCATCACGACGGGACGAACTCAACGCCTATACCTTCGCAAAGCGGAGGCTTGTTGCGCAGTTCGTGCAGCCGAACACGACCGGGTCGGAGGAGGGCGCCCCGCGCCCACTGCGTGCGGTGGTGCCGGGAGCCATCGCCGGCGTGGTGATCCTCGCGGTGTTCGCCGCCTGGGGCATGTTCAAGCCGGTGGCACCCAAGCAGTGGGACACCCCCGGCGAGAACGTCATCATCGCCAGCAAGTCGACCACGCGCTACGTCGTGCTGAAGACCGGCGGCAAGACCCAGCTCCACCCCGTCCTCAACATGTCCTCCGCGAAGCTGCTCCTCAACCCCGACAAGGGCAAGGTCATCAACGTCGACGAGTCGGTGCTCGACAGCGGCAGGATCCCGCACGGCGCCACCCTCGGCATCCCCTACGCCCCTGACCGGCTGCCCGACCCCAAGGACGCCGGCGCCGCCAAGCGCTGGGCCGTCTGCGAACGGCCGGGGGAGGGCGGGCGGGCCATCCAGAAGGCCGCGTTCGTCCTCGCCGACCGGGAGAAGGGCAGGACCGAGGGAGCGAACCGCCTGCACGGCGGAGAGCTGCTCTACGTCGAGGGTCCCGACAAGACCCGGTACATCGTCGACGCCGGCGGCACCGCGTACCCGGTGGAGAAGGACGAACTCCTCCTGCGCCAGCTGGTCGGCCAGGGCCGCGCCGCGCAACGGGTGTCGGCCGCCTGGCTGGACACCCTGCACAAGGGCGACACCATCACCTTCCCCACCGTCCCGGGCCGGCCCGGCGACCCCGCCGGGGTACAGGGGCTCCTGAAGCCCGAGGACAACAAGGTCGGCATGGTCCTCACCGCCACGGACGGGACCAGGAAGCAGCAGTACGTCGTCCTCGAAGGACGCGTCGCGCCCGTCTCCGACTTCATGGCGAAGCTGCTGCTCAACAGCCGGGAACTGATCGACCTCGGCCAGGCCGGCCAGGCCAAGTCGGTCAGCGCCGGGGCGTTCGAGCCGGGAGAGGCGTTCGGCAAGGACAAGAAGTGGCCCGACGCCGCCCCCAAGCCCGTCAATGACGCCGGCATCGCCGAGGGCAGCCGCAACACCGTCTGCAACGTGCTGCGCGAGGTGGACGGCGACACCGGTGCCACCACGCTCAGCACCTGGGCCGGCACCGACTTCCCCGCCACCCTGCCGACCGGCTCCAGCAGCGCCTACGTCACCCCCGGCTCCGGCCAGCTGTTCCGCCAGTTCAAGGGCGCGACCACCGACACCGGCTTCCTCTTCCTCGTCACCGACACCGGACTGCGCTACGCCATGCAGTCCAACGGCGACACCGCCACCGACGACTCCGGCATCGGCTCGTCCGGCTCCGAGGAGGAGAAGCGGGCGCGGCAGCAGGAGGAGCAGCAGGCGCAGAACCGCCTCGGCTACAAGGGCGTCGACCCGGTGCCGGTCCCCGCCGCATGGTCGACGTTCCTGCCGACCGGCCCCCGCCTGTCCACCGGAGCGGCGCGTCAGCCGCAGGGCTCCTGAGGGCCGGGGCGCACATGACGTACACGTACACGTACCGACGGATGCTGACCGCCGCGGCTGCCACCGTGCTCACCCTCGTGGCCGTGCCGGCGTCCCCCGCCGCCGCGGACGACAACACCCAGTGCACCTTCCCGGGGAAGCCCTACGAGGGCCGCCCCTGGTCCCTCCAGCGCGTGCTGCTCGACGAGTTGTGGAAACAGTCCACCGGCAAGGGCGTGCGGGTCGCCGTCATCGACACCGGTGTCGACGTGAAGAACCCGCAGCTGACCAAGGCCGTGGACACGGGCAGCGGCGTCAACCTGCTCCCCAAGGACCTGAAGGACGCCAACGGCAACGAGATCGAGCGCGGCAAGGAGGACGGCACCACGGACACCGTGGGCCACGGGACCAAGGTGGCCGGCATCATCGCCGCCCGCCCCGCCAAGGGCACCGGTTTCGTCGGCCTGGCGCCAGACGCCACCATCATCCCGATCCAGCAGAACGACGCCGACGGCAACGGCACCGCCGAGACCCTGGCGACCGCCATCAGGCACGCCATCGACGAGGACGCGGACGTCATCAACATCTCGCAGGACACGGCCAAGGCGGTGGAACCCGCCCCCGGCCTGAAGCAGGCCGTGGACGCGGCCCTCGCCGAGGAGATCGTCGTCGTCGCCTCGGCCGGCAACGACGGCCTCGGCGGGAACGTGAAGCGGACCTACCCCGCCTCGTACGACGGCGTCCTCGCCGTCGCCTCCTCCGACCGCAACAACGAGCGCGCGCCCTTCTCCCAGTCCGGCGACTTCGTCGGCATCGCGGCACCGGGCGTCGACATGGTCTCCACCGTCCCGGGCGGCGGCCACTGCGCCGACAACGGCACCAGCTTCTCCGCCCCGTACGTCGCGGGCCTCGCCGCCCTGATCAAGGCCAAGCACAAGGACTGGACGCGCAAGCAGATCGTCGCCCAGATCCAGCAGACCGCCGAACGGTCGGTCGCCGGCCACGACCGCCTCGTCGGCTGGGGCGTCGTCGACCCGGTCCGCGCCCTCACCGAGGACGACAAGCCCCTCGAAGCCCCGGTCGCCCACGAGGGCGTCACCCGCGCCGAAGCCCCGACCCCGGCCGAACTGCACCTCGGCGAGACCCCGGACCAGCGCAACGCCCGCCTCGCGACGTACGTCGTCATCGGCGGCGGCGTCCTCGTCGCGGCGATCGCCGGCACCGCGGTGGCCCTCCGGGACTCGCGACGGCGGGCGCGACGGATTGCGCGGTTGCAACCGCACGGGAGGGAAGTGGTGTGACGGGTAAGGCGCTTGGGACTGTCATAGCCAGTGGCTAGAGTGACCACGGCACTGAGTGTCGGCTGAAGCAAACGGGGAGGATTGAGCATCGTGCTCGAGGCAGTTGGTTCCGGGGGCAGCCATGGCGGGTGACCTCGAGCGTGGCGTAGGCGCGCTGAAGAAGTTCCAGAGCCGTATCGACACGCTTCTGACGGAGCTCGAAGGAGGTGCCGGCGGCAGCTCCAAGATCGCCCTGGAGCGGGTGACCCGCGAGTCCCTCGGTGTCGGCATCAAGTTCGACGAGGCGGACGGCTTCCACCACCAGTACAACCGCGTCCACTCGGCTCTCGTCGAGCTGTCCAAGACGCTCGGCGACCAGATCGAAATGCTGCGGATCGCCGTCCACGCGGCGGATATCGGCTACGACAACGTCGAGGAAGAGGAGCGCTACCGCTTCCACCAGATCCAGGCCCGCCTGAAGAAGGAGTGGGACGCGGCCGAGGCACGGGAGAAGGCGGCGAAGGGCAAGCAGCCGCCGAACGACCGGAACGACGACACCAGCGCTACGACGGATCTGGGGTGATCACTGATGGGTGAGGAAAAGCAGCCGAAGCCGTCGACGCCCGAGCAGAAGGTCGAGGAGCTGCAGCAGGAGCAAGAGCAGCAGATCTACGGCAAGTTCGCCGCCACGGACATGCTGGAGCGGGCCACCAGCATGATGTCGGGCTTCTTCGGCGGCGGCGCGGGTGACAGCGTCTTCGGCAAGACCAGCTTCGAGAAGGAGAACCTGAACGCCATGCTCAGGCTCCTCGACAGCGCGAACCCGGCCGACCTGGAGAACGCCGGAGACGCCCTGGAAAAGGCCAATACGGCCCTCAAGGCCGCCGCGAAGGAACTCGCCACTTCCATCAAGGCGATCGACTGGAAGGGCGAGGGCGCCGATCAGTTCCACGCGTACGGGATGGATCTCGTCACCTACACCTACGACCTCAGCACCTTCGCCAACGCGGTCGGCGCCCAGTTGAAGGTGGCCAGCACGGGCCTTGCCTCGGTACGCAACTCCAAGCCGCCGGGCGACAACCGTGTGGTCCAGAAGAAGCCCGAGGACTTCGCCGTGCCGGAGCGTACGGCGAACAATCCGGAGTACCAGAAGGCGCTGGCGGTGGAGAAGGACCGCCAGGAGGCCATCAACCTGATGAACCGCCTGGCGTCCTACTACACGGTGTCGGCCGGCACACTCGCGGCCCAGCCCGCCCCGAAGATGCCGAAGCCGGTGAACGCGGCGGTGCCCAGGCCGACGAGCTGGCGCAATCCGACCGGTGGTGACCCCTCGGCCGCAGCCGCCGCACAGGCGGGGTTCTCAGGAGTCCCCTCGCCGCCCCCCGGTCCCTCGGCCGTCGGCGCCGGCGGTACGGGTGGTGTCGGCGACGGTCCGTCCCGGACGGACGTGCTTGCCACGCCCGTGGCCTCCGTCGCTCCGAGCACGTCCATGGAGATCGACAGTGTGACGGCGACCGCTCCACCCGTGTCGCCGAGCACGAGCCCGCCTCCGTCACCGACGACCGGCCCCGGACCGACCACCAGCACCGCGCCCCCGGTCATGACGAACTTCGGGACTCCTCCGCGCGGCCCGGCGCAATCGGCCGGGACGAGGGGCCTTCCCCGTCCGGGCAGCGGCCCGAGCACCGGACCGGTCGGGCGTCCCGGCGCCTCCGGGGGCGGTGGCTCACAGGTGGGGCGCGCGTCCGGAGGAGCAGGGCGCCCAGCACCCCCCGCCGGCCCGGTCACCTCGGCCGGACGCGCCGGGATGCCGGCCGGTCGCCCGGGGCCCATGGGTGCCCAACCAGGCGTGAGCCGGCCCGGCGTGGTCGGAGCCACCGGACAGAATCCGGTGGCCGGTCGACCCGGCATGGCCGGGCAGCCCGCGGTCGGACGCCAGGGGGCCTCGAACGCCCCTCGTACCGGTCCGTCGAACGGCATCGTCGGCGGTACGCCCCAGCGGACCACCAACGGGCCGACCGGATCGCGCATCCCGAAGGCGACGGTCATCGGGGGCGAGAGCACGCCGACGGGGCGCTCCTCGGCCGCCAGGCCCAGCCAGTCGGGCGTCATCGGCGCCCCCCAGCAGAGTGGTGCTCCTCGCCCCACCGGACGAGGCACACCCAGCACGAACGGCGTGGTCGGCACCGCCCGCCCCGGGGCGGGCGGGAGCCTTGGTGGCTCGGTCGGGCGAGGAGCCCGCCCGGGGCAGCGCCAGTCGGGCGACGACCAGGAGTCGCCGGACCCGGCCCGTCCCGGCTACGCGACCGAGGACCAGGACACCTGGGCAGCCAGGCGGCGCGCCACCAGCCCGCCAGTGATCGACTAAGCATCCGGAAGGTTCGGAAGTCAGCATGACGCCAGTGATGAGTCAGACCCGGCAGCACAAGGGGTCGTACGCTGTGCGGCGCGGTCTGCTCGGTGCCGTGGCCGCGGCGGGAGCCTGGGTGGTGACGATCGGCGGCCCAGCCGCAGCAGCGCCGATTCCCGACCCCCAGGCGAGGCAGTGGTACTTGGACGCCATGAACGCCGAGGAGATCTGGAAGACCGCCACCGGCGAAGGGATCAAGGTGGCGGTCATCGACAGCGGCGTCAACCCCTCGACCCCGTCGCTCCACGGACAGGTCCTCAAGGGACGTGACTTCACCGGTGTCGACGGTGAGGAGACCGACGACTACGTCGGCCACGGCACGTCGATGGCCGAGATCATCGCCGGCACCGGAAAGGGCGGCGGGCTGAAGGGACTGGCTCCGGGAGCCAAGATCATCCCGTATCGCGTGTCGGACACCGACCTGCAGAACAAGGAGAAGGTGAACGCCTTCGACTTCCAGCAGGCCATTCGTGCCGCTGCCGACAGCGATGCCCGGATCATCAACATGTCCATGGGCAGCGAGTTCTACAGCTCGGAAGAACGCGACGCGGTGGAGTACGCGCAGAGCAAGGGCAAGCTCTTCTTCGCGGCGGCCGGGAACAGCGGAGACGGCCCGAACAAGGAGGAGTACCCGGCCTCCTACCCGGAGTCGATCGCCGTCGCCGCATCGGGCCCGGACGGAAAGGTGGCCAAGTTCTCCCAGCACGGGAACTTCGTGGACATCGCCGCTCCCGGCGGAGACATCCCCACCTGGTGCGACGAGAAGTTCACGAGCTACTGCGACGGCGACGGCGGAACCAGCGCCGCCACCGCCATCGCCTCCGCCTCCGCCGCCCTGATCTGGTCCAAGCACCCCGAGTGGACCGGCAACCAGGTCCTGCGCGTCATGTTCGAGTCCGCCGGCCGCGGCAAGGACTGGAAGCCCGGCACCGTCAGCAACTACCTCGGGCACGGCATCGTCCGCCCCGGTGCCCACATCAACCGTGGCCTCGGCAAGCCGGGGGACCCGGGCGTCAGCCCCCTGACGAACGAGCGCGTGGGCGGCCCGTCCGGATCCGCCGCCTCGCCCCGGCCCTCCGCGCCGGCATCGTCGCCGG
This sequence comes from Streptomyces noursei, assembly GCF_001646665.1. GTDB lineage: Bacteria > Actinomycetota > Actinomycetes > Streptomycetales > Streptomycetaceae > Streptomyces > Streptomyces lavendulocolor. The sequence continues at coordinate 37,660 of NZ_LWBU01000365.1, forward strand.
GCCCGCAGGACAAGCCCGACTTCGTCGCCGAGGCGAAGGGCCGGGACAGTGCTGCCTCCGCCGGTGACAGCTCCTCCACGGGGCTCGTCATCGGTGGTGTCGCAGCCGTCGTCGTCCTCGGCGCAGCGGCGGCCTACGCGGTCGTACGCCGACGGCGCAGCGCGTGACCGGACCCCCCTGATCCGGTCCTCTCCGGTGCCGCGCGCCGTCCATCGGACTTCACCTCTCACCATCCCGGTGAAGCACAACCCATCAGTCCACAGCAGAAGTTGAGAAGGGAACACCACCGTGTCACAGGGCCAGCGGCTTTCAGATGCCGAAGTAATCAAGCTCGAAAGGCACCTCTTCGAGAAGTTCAACTCGATCAAGGGCCAGCTGCAGCAGATCCAGGGCACGATCGACAGCCTCGAGGGTCAGTGGAAGGGCATCGGCGCCGGTGCCTTCAACACCAAGCAGCAGGAGATCAACACCTCCATGGTGCGCCTCGGCAACATCCTGGCGAAGTTCCTGGAGGGCCTGAGCGCCTCCCGGAAGATCAAGGACGGCACGGAGGACGATGTCCTCGCCGCGGTGCAGAGCATCAACGTCGACCTGGGTGTGGGCACCAGCGCCGCGCCTCCGCGGTCGAGCATCGCCAACCTCTGAGCCCCCGGGGCGTACCGAACCCGGCTCTCGGAGCCGGACGACACCAGTGAGATGAGGAAATCATGGGCATGAACTCGGGAGACGAGCTCGTCGTCAAGTACGACGGTCTCGATGTGGCGGCCACCACGCTCGGCAACCAGGCCAAGAAGCTCGAGGAGGACCTGCGGGAGATCAAGACCGCCATGGCCACCGTCGCCGCGGGCTGGGAGGGCGAGGCGCACAACGCCTACGTCCAGGAGCAGATGAAGTGGGACAAGGAGGCGTCGGACATCCACCAGGCCCTCATGCAGATCGGCCAGGTCGTCGCGCGCGCCGGTGGTGACTACATGGGCGGCGACAAGAAGGCCGCCAGCTACTTCGCGTAAAACAGCCCACACGGGCGGAGGAGAGGGGTGGGCACGCGCGAGGGGTGCCCACCCTGTCCGCTTCCTCGACCGTCCGGCATCTGGCGGTACGCATCAGACGTCGTGACTGCTCCGGCCACCGCCGGGATTCACCGCGCGGACCCGACGCACTCCGCCGATGCAGCCACGGACCCTGCGTAAGCCTGGAGCAGCCTCTTCGCGGCCCCTTCGTCCCGTGTGCCACCTTCGTAGATCAGGATCCGTACGTACAGCTGAGCACCCGGATGCTTCTTCGCCGCCACGGGGCACGAAACCAGATGCGCTCCGCCCTGCTCCGAGTACGCGTAGGTCCCGTCTTCGCTGACGTGCTTGCCGAGAGACAGATACGGGTTGCTCCCTGCGACCTCTCGCACTGACGCGTCCCATTGCCATTCCGAGATCGCGCCGAGAACGGCATGCTTGTCCACGCTGATGGTGCAATTGGTACTGCCGACTGCTTTGGACTTCGACGTCATGTCGAGCGAGGAGCCGCTGCCGGGCAGCACCGGTTCGAGAACCGAAGACTCGATTGACATGCCACACAGATTCGTCGGTACCTGGAACGACTTCTTCTCGGCAGGTTCACCGCATCCAGCAGCAGCGAGTATCAGGAGCGGCGTGGTCACGACCGCAAGAAGACGGCGTGGTGCTCCACGCCTCCCCCTCGCCCCCGACCTGTCGATAATCTGTGTTCGCGCCACGTCGTCGGAGGCTTCTGTGCCACAGCGTACTGCTCGCAACGATCTCTCCGCTCTGGTCGCCGGTAGGGAAGCAGGCACGGCCGTCAGCCGGCGGCCGGGATTTCCGTTTCGAGGTCGTCCGCCGTACGCCTGACGTTGGTGGACGCATCGTTGAATCCGTCGTTGCGACCTTCCAGGGCCCAGGCCGCCACCTGGTCGGCATAGGGAAGGCGGTGCACTTTGACGGCTTCCAGAGCGGCGGTCTGGCTGTCTGTGGCATGCCGTTCCCTGCTCTCTTCCCAGAGCCGGCCGGCGGACGTGCCGGCCTCCGTCAGCACGTCGGTCTCAGCCTGCTGGAAGACGTGCTCGAGAACCATACTGCTGACCGTGGAGGAGACACCGCTGGCCACCGCACCCACGACAGGGGTCGCGATGAAGCTGACACCCACCCCGATACCCGTACCGATCGCACCGGACCACGCGTTCTTCTGCTGGGCCACGGAGTCCGCGAAGGCCTTGGCTTCCTGGCTGCCTTTGCCCACCACGGCTTCCTGCATGCCGATTGCCAGGGTTCCACTCACCTCCGCCGAACGGCGCGAGATTTCCGTGATGGTTTCCTGCGGCGACTGCGGGTAGCGCTGATCGGCCGGCAGGTCCGGGTTCAGGTGGTAATCCATGAGATTGCTCATGTACGCCTTCTGGCCGACCTCCACCGCCGCGTTCCCGTCCGGGTGCTGCCCCACCGTCACCAGGAAGCGGGTGATCTCCTGGTGCTCGAACTTCGCCTGGGAGCCGACCAGCGGATACAGCAGGTCGGAGTTCCCGGACGGGTCGTCCGACATGGCGCGATTGATGTCCGGAAGGTACTCCGAGGCAATCTGGCCCAGACTGTCGGACATGTGGTCGTACTTGGTCAGGCGACCGGGGTCCTCATGCACGGATCTCACGATGTCCGACATGAGCTTCGACTGGTCCTCGCTGTGCGGCGGCGTGTCGGCCGTGGGCATCTCGCCCGCAGGGTGCCCGGTCGTCGCTGCCTCGAGCGCCATCGCCAGGTTGTTGCGGCCCTCGATGCTGTCTTCGCCCTTGCGGTCCACCTCCTGGGGCCAGTCGCGCTCCTCGAAGAGGTACTGGAAGTTGGTGAGACCGACCTTGCCGTTCTTGCCGTCGCCATCCGTGTCACGCTCGAACTCGTGATCCTCGTCCCTGGTCACGAAGTCCGCGGTGAAGAAGTCGGTTGCAGCACCAGGGCTGTTGGCGAGGGCCTTCATGAAGCCGGTCATGGGGTCGGAACCGCTGTCGGTGCCCGTGTGGTTCAGATACGGGTCCATCGCCATGTGCTGCCAGGCGAGCGGCACCTCACGGCCGTTGCCCGACAGCTTCTTCTCGGTCTCGATCAGCTTGGCCCCGTAGTCCGTCAGGAACCGGTCGTCGTAGTTCCCCCAGCGCATCAGGTTGCTCATGACCTGGAAGCCCATGGAACCGCTGCTCTTGTTCACGGGCTGGTCGCCGAGGGTGACCATCTCGGACTTCCAGCGGGACATGTCGGGCGTGTCCGCCTGCGTGGCCGTGGCGAGCGTGAGGCTCAGGTGCTTCTGGAGGTCGTCGTATTGCTCCACGCGTTCGTGACCGACCCGGTACGCCTGGCGTGGATCGCTGATCCCTCCCCAGAAGTCGAGCGTGCCCTGCGCTCCCAGGGTCGACGCGAACCGTGCGGCGAAGATCTCGTCGCCTGAGTACTTCTCCAGACCGGACTTCAGGGTGTCGAAGTCCGCGGCCGTGAGGTCCTGCGGCTTCTTCCGGGCCAGGGCGGCGAGCCGCTCCGCCTCCTTCACCGCGTTCGCGGCCTCGTCCCGGCTGCCGTACCTGGCGTCGGAAAAGCCCTGGTCCTTGAGGTCGACGAGTGCTTTCAGCGAGGTGGAGGCCGTGCTGTCGATCTCCGTCGCCTTGTTCAGGATCCCCTGCAACTCGTCCCGCAGAGCGTCCACGTCCGTCTGCCCGCCCGGGGCCTTCTTGTCGGGGTTCTCGCGCACGGTGAACCCGCCGCCGTTCGCGGACACCGTCAGGTTCTTGCCCCGGCCACGCTCGATGGCCTCCTGGAGCAGCCGTTGCTGCGTCTTCAACTCGTCCCGGGTGTCCCGCATGATGTTGCGGATGGACGTCGCCTGGGTGACGGCGTCACCGAACTCGCCGGCGGTCTTGCCGATGAACTCCCGTGACACCGTGGCGTTGTAGCCGGCCCAGTCGGCCTTGTTCGCCTGCTTGTGCAGGCCGTCCTCGGCGTCCTTCTTGAGGTCCTCCAGTTTCGTCAGCATGCTGGTCCAGTCGCTGACCGTGTCGTCGAGCAGCTTGAAGTTGGCCGAGTACAGAGCGTCGAAATCCATGAGGGTCAGTCCTTGCCCTTCGTGGGTTTCGTCCCGTAGATCTCATTCTTCTCGCCCCGCTTCGCCCAGTCCTCGTCGAACCCCGCGTCGAGCGTGTGGATGCTGCTGACATGCCGCTCGATGAAGATCTCGTCACCGGCGTGCGCGTTCTTGGTGAAGTCCATGTGGTTCGAGATCAGCGCACACGCGTCCATGACGGAGCCGAGCTGCTTGTCCCACCGTGTCGACACGTGCTGCAACGCCTGGCCGAGGGCGAAGCCCTGCGAGGCCAGATCCGTTCCCGCGGAATCCGTACTGGGGACGCGGGCGTCCTTCCACAGCCGGTTGTAGAGCTTGAAGGCGTGGTCACCGATCGCCGCCAGGTCCTTCTGATGCACCTGGAGGTCGCCCTGCGGGTTGCCGGCGTTCGGTCTGTCCTCGGGTGGCAGCCCGTTCAGCTGCATCCGCGACGATTCCCTCTCGGCCGCCGACGCCTTTAACTGTTCCCACTCGTCCCACGCCATCTGCAGGGTTCCTCCTCCGACAAGGATGGTCGGTTCGACTCCGCATCAACCTATGTGCTGCCTGGTGACTCACGGCAAGGACGTTCACGGCATCAGTGGCGCCCCCCACAGCAGGCTTTCCATCGGATCCGGTCGCTCCCGTACCGCCCGGCGAAGCACCTCGGGTGTTCGGCGACCGGCCGGGCCCTGCCCTCACCACCGTGCGCAGGCGCCGTCCGCGGCCTCCGCCCGCAGGTCGAACCAGATGGGCGTCATGTACGCCGGGACCGGTTGCTCCGCCGCGGGGGTCGCCGTCACCGTCAGGCAGACGGTGCCCTCCGCGCCGCTCACGTCGTAGCGCTCCACGTTGCCGTCCGGTTCCGGCGCGCCGGAACGCCACGCGAGCACCGCGGTCGGGTCGTTCTTCTCCGGCCCGCGCAGCTGCGGGTCCAGGTACGTGGACCAGGACCCGTCGTCCCTGGCCGGCAGCGGTGACCTCCTCGTGCCGTCGACCGACCGGGCCACCGACCGCACCCGCTCCAGCACCTCCGTGTGTTCCGGCTCCGTCTCGAAGACGCCCGCCAGCCGCAGCATGCCGACCGCCTGCCAGCCCAGGAACACCGCGAGCGCCCCCAACACCACCCGCCGCCCCGTGAACGACGCCGCCGACGGCTCGTGCGCCTCCGGGTGCTCGAAGTGCCGCGCCCGGAAGCGCCACCACAGCGCCCGCGGGTCGACGAACAGCGCGAGGGCGAGGAACGCCACCGCGAACGCGCCCGCGAACACCGCCGCGCCGATCACCCCGAGAGCTCCGGCATGAGGCCCGTCTGCACCAGCGGGTTCCCCCGCTGCCGCGACACGAAGACGCCCCGGCCCGCGGGCATCGGCCGCATCCGTACGCCGCCGAGCACGTCGCCCTCCTGGGGGTCGCCGGAGAGCAGGACGCCCTGGGCGCCCAGCTCCATCATCCGCTGCATGAACGGTTCGTAGGCGGCCCGGCTCGCTCCGGCCGAGCTGCGGGCGATGATGAACCGGACGCCCACGTCCCGTGCGAACGGCAGGTGCTCGGTGAGCTTGGCCAGCGGGTTGCCGCTCGACGTGGACACCAGGTCGTAGTCGTCGACCACCACGTACACCGACGGACCGCGCCACCAGCTGCGGTCCCGCAGCTGCTGGGCCGTGACGTCGGCGGACGGGGTGCGGCGCTGCATCAGGTCGGCGAGCGCGTCCACGTGGTGGTCCATGTTGTTGGACATCGGCACGTACTCGGCCAGGTGCGACGCGGGGGTGACGTCCAGCAGGGCACGCCGGTTGTCGATGACGAAGAACTTCGCGGAGTCGCCGTCGTACCGCTCGCACACCTGCTTGATGAGCAGCCGCAGCATGTTCGACTTGCCCGACTCGCTCTCCCCGAACACCAGGAAGAACGGGTCGCGGTCGAAGTTGACGAAGACCGGCTCCAGGTTGTTCTCGTCGATGGCGAAGGCGACGCCCCGCTTCGGCTCCGCGTACCCCGCCGGCAGGTTCTGCGCCGGCAGCTCGCGCGGCAGCAGGCGCACCTTCGGGGCGGACGGCCCGGTCCAGTGGCGGCCGATCTCCCGCACCATCGCGGCCGTGGCCTCGGCCAGGTCGCTGTCGGAGCTGATGCCGTCGATGCGCGGCACCGCGGCCATGAAGTGCAGCTTCTCCGGGACGAGACCGCGGCCCGGGACACCGCTGGGGACGTTCACGGCGATCTTGCGGTCCACCTCCGAATCCATGGTGTCGCCCAGGCGCAGCTCCAGCCGGTTCATCAGGTGGTCCTTGATGTTGGAGCGCACCTCCATCGAACGCGACGCCGTGAGGATCACGTGGATGCCGTAACCGAGGCCGCGCGCCGCCATGTCGAGGACGGCGGGTTCGAGACCCTCGTAGTCGCTGCGGAAGTTGCCCCAGCCGTCGATGACGAGGAACACGTCGCCCCAGGGCTGCTCCGCCGCCGAGATCTCCCCGCGGGCACGGAGCCTGCGGTACGTGGCGATGGAGTCGATGCCCGTGGAGCGGAAGTACTCCTCGCGCCGCGACAGGATGCCGTACACCTCGGCGACCGTGCGCCGCACCTTCTCCGGGTCGAGGCGCGACGCCACCCCGCCGACGTGCGGCAGCTCCGCGACGGCCGACAGACCGCCGCCACCGAAGTCGAGTCCGTAGAACTGGACCTCCTGCGGTGTGTGCGTCAGGGCGAAGCCCGCGACGAGGGTGCGCAGCAGCGTCGACTTGCCGGACTGCGGGCCGCCGATGATCTGCATGTGGCCGGCCGCACCGGAGAAGTCCCGGTACAGCACGTCCCGGCGCTGCTCGAAGGGCTTGTCGACCACGCCGAGCGGCACGACCAGCCGGCCCGCGCCCTCGTACCCGGGCTGCGTCAGCCCGCGGCCGTCCACGCCCGCGAGGCCGGGCAGGATCTCGTCCAGCGGCGGCGGGTTGTCCAGCGGCGGCAGCCACACCTGGTGGGCCTCCGCGCCGCGGCCCTCCAGCCGCCGCACGATCACGTCGAGCACGGAGTCGGCGAGGGCGTCGTCCTCCGCGCCCCGCGCCTCGGGGACGGACGGGCGCGCGGCCGGTTCGACGTAACGGACCGGGACCGGCGCGGCGGTGAAGGGCACCGGCCGCAGGTCGACCGGCAGGGACCCGCCCTGGAGGGGGGTGTGCCGGCCGGCGCGGTACACGCCGGAGACGTACGCCGCCTTGAAGCGGACCATCTCGTCGGTGCCGTACTTGAGGTACCCGGAGCCGGGGACGTTGGGCAGCGAGTACGCGTCGGGCACACCGATCGCCGCACGCGACTCGGCCGCGGAGAAGGTCCGCAGGCCGATCCGGTACGACAGGTAGGTCTCCAGGCCGCGCAGCCGGCCCTCCTCCAGGCGCTGGGACGCCAGGAGCAGGTGCACGCCGAGGGACCGGCCGATGCGGCCGATCTGCACGAACATCTCGATGAAGTCCGGCATGGCGGTGAGGAGTTCGCTGAACTCGTCGATGACCAGGACGAGGGAGGGGATCGGCTGGAGCGGCGCTCCGGCGGCCCGCGCCTTCTCGTAGTCGTGGATGTTGGCGTAGTTGCCGGCGTCGCGCAGCATCTCCTGGCGCCGGTTGAGCTCGCCGCGGATCGAGTCGCCCATGCGGTCGACCAGCGTCAGGTCGTCCGCGAGGTTGGTGATGACCGCGGCGACGTGCGGCATCTGGGACATGCCCGCGAAGGTGGCGCCGCCCTTGAAGTCGGCGAGGACGAAGTTGAGGGTCTCGGACGAGTGCGTGACGGCGAGGCCCAGCACCAGGGTCCGCAGCAGTTCGGACTTGCCGGAACCGGTGGCGCCGACGCACAGGCCGTGCGGCCCCATGCCCTCCTGGGCGGCCTCCTTCAGGTCCAGCATCACCGGGGAGCCGTCCTCGCCCACACCGATCGGCACCCGCAGCCGCTCCGACTGCGACCGCGGCCGCCAGGTGCGGCTGACGTCGACCGACGCGGCGTCGCCGAGGTTCAGCAGGTCGGTGAAGTCCAGGTTGGCGAGGAGCGGTTCGTCGTCGTCCGAGCCCGAGGCGATGCGCAGCGGGGCCAGCTGGCGGGCGAGCGCCTCCGCGGCCTCCGGCCCGAGACGGTCGGGTGTCCCGTCGTACACGTGACCGTGGCCGGACTCCAGGCGGAGGGAGTCGGGGCGCACGGTCACCGACAGTCCGCCGCGCGGCCCGTGCAGCTCGCCCGGTACGACCTCGATGATCGTCACGCCCTGGATGCCCTCCGGGGCGGCGAGCGCCGACATCGCGGGGACCGACTGGCCGTCGAGGACGACGACGATGTGCGGCTGGTCCAGCAACGGCTGGCCGCCGCCGTGGAAGCGGGGGCGCCCTTCCAGGCGTACGGCCAGCATGTCCTGGAGGTCCCGCGAGTCCGTGGTGATCATGCGGCGGCTGCCCGCGCCGTCGCCGGGGCCGGGCGCCTGGACGTGCGGGAGCCACTTGGCCCACTCCCAGTGCGGTGCCGCGGCCGGGTCCGCGGCGATCGCGACGACGAGGTCCTCGGGGGAGTGCAGCGCGGCGAGGGAACCGACCATGGCCCGCGCCGACGAGCGGACGGAGTCGGGGTCCCCGCTCACGGTCAGGTGGTAGAACGCCCGCAGGGACACGGCCATGGGCAGGCCGTCGAGCGTGCCGTGGGCCGAGAGGAACTGCTGCATGGCGCCCGCGGTGAGCGGCTCCAGCTCGTCCACGGGGGCGGTCTCGGGCGCGACCAGCGGGGTGGCGAGCTGCTGGCTGCCCAGGCCGATGCGCACCTGCCCGAAGTCGTCGTCGCCGATGCGCCGTTCCCACACCCGGCTTCCCTCGGCGACCAGCGCCCACAGCTGCTCGGGCGACGGGTGGAGGTAGAACTGCGCGTCGCGCTGCCGGTGCGCCGTCTTCAGCACCGAACGCCGCGTCTGCGTCAGGTACTTGAGGTAGTCGCGCCGCAGGTCGGCGAGCTGCCCCTGGGTGCCCCGCCGGTAGCGCACGAGCATCGCGACGGCCATGGCGACGGTGGAGGCGATCATCACCATGCCCATGATGCGCATGACGGGGTTGGGCGTCATGAAGAAGAAGACGACCGAGCCGCCCATGCCGAGCGTTGGCAGCAACTGCATGAGGACGCCCTCCTGCTGACCCCTCGGCAGCTCGGGCGGCGGTTGCAGCTGCACCGGGTCGCCCGGCACCTCGGAGGGCAGGACCCGTGGTGGGCGCTTGACGACGATCTGACTCACAGCTCACCAATTCCCTTGCCGGACGGAAATGTTCCTATCGGCGCCCCCGTGGCGACGGGCTCCATCCGCGCTGGGGATCCTACTGGCGGAGGGGATGACGGGTGGGCGGTAGGGTGGCGCGACGTGTTGGCGCGGGCGTGAACCAACGCAAATACCGGCTCATTGCGACCGTGCCTGGCCGATGATCCACGAATCACCACGAGGGGATGCAGCAGGTGAGTATGACGGCCTCAGCCGCGGCCACCGGAACCGGTCACCCGGCACCCGCGACTCCGTCCGCCGGCGGAACGGGCTTCTGCCGTGTCACTGTCGTCGCACCGGACGGCCGCGTCGACGTCGCACTGCCCGAGGACATCCCCCTGGCCGACCTCCACCCGGAGATCCTCCGGCTGTCCGGCCAGAGCCCCGCCCCCGGCGCCCCGGTCGGCTACCACCTCGTCCGCCGCGACGGCACGGTGCTCGACAGCGCCCGCTCCCTGGCCGCCCAGCGCATCCTCGACGGCGAACTGCTGTCCCTGCGGCCGTTCGCCGAGTCGCTGCCGCCCGCCGTCTTCGACGACGTGTCCGACGCCGTCGCCTCGGCGGTCGCCCGTGACCGGACGCTGTGGACCGACGAGCTGATGCGCGGCGCCGGTCTCTTCGGCGGGTCCGCGCTGCTGGTGCTGCTCGCCTTCGTGCTGTGGTCGTCCGACCCCCGGCACGACATGCACGGCCTGCCGGGCATCCTCGCCGCGGTCGGCGGGGTGCTGCTGCTGGCGCTCGCCGGCGTCCGGGCCCGGGTGTACGACGACCGGGGCTCCGCCGTGGCGCTGGGCACCGGCGCCGTGGTGAACGCGGCCGTCGCCGGTGCCGGGCTGCTGGCGCCCGCCGCCGGGCAGGGCAACGGCAAGCTCCAGTTCCTGCTCGCCTGCGCGGCGGTGCTCGTCGTCTCCGTCGTCCTCACCTTCGTCGCCCCCAGCGGGGACGGCCCCTTCGTCGCGTTCGTCGTCGCCTCCGGCACCGGGGCCCTGGTGACCTTCGCCGCGATCCTCACCCGGATGACCGCGACCGAGACGGCCGCCGTGTGCGCGCCGCTGGCCGTGGGCGCCCTGGCCTTCCTCCCCGGCCTCTCCACCCGCTTCGCCCGGCTCCCCATCGGCTTCGAGCCGCCCAGGACCGCCGTCGGCGGCTACGGGGCCGACCCCGAGCCTTCCGGGCCGGTGGACGCCGAGCGCATCGCCGCCCAGGTCCGGCGCGGGCACGAGCTGCTGGTGGGCCTCGTCGGCGGCTGCGCGCTGCTGGCGGTGGGCTCCGCCGCGGTGCTCGGCTTCTCCGACGACGTGTGGGGGCAGCTGCTCGCCCTCGCCACCGGCGCGGCCATGATGATGCGCGCACACCTCTTCCGCTACACCGCCCAGGTCGGCTGCGCCCTCGCGGCCGGCCTCGGCGCCCTCGTCCTGCTGGGGCTCGGGCTGAGCCTCGACCCGCCCGCCGGGCTGTGGCGCGACGCCACGGCGCTGGACATCCGCACGGTGTGGCTGGCCGCGGCGGTCGCGGCGGTCGCCGCGCTGATCACCGCCATCGGACTGATCGTGCCGCGCAAGGGCGTCACCCCCTTCTGGGGCCGGTTCCTGGAGATCGCGGAGACGTTCGTCCTCCTCACGCTCATCCCCCTCTGCCTCGCCGTGTTCGACGTGTACCACTCGATCCGGGCCATGACGTCCTGAGCGGCTGGTACGCTGTGTGACGGCCGTTTGTGTACGCGCTTCCGGAGAATCTGGAAGCAGCGCTCATCGGACCTTCGCCTCCGAGTCACGGAAGCTCCCCTGAGACCAAGACCAGGGGCACTCGTGGGCGCATCGAACACCAAGAGGAGTACCGAGTGTCTCTCGACGCCGCTACGAAGAAGCAGATCATGGCCGAGTTCGGCACCAAGGAGGGCGACACCGGCTCCCCCGAGGTTCAGGTCGCCATGCTCTCCCGCCGCATCTCGGACCTGACCGAGCACCTCAAGACCCACAAGCACGACCACCACTCCCGTCGTGGTCTGCTGATCCTGGTCGGCCAGCGTCGCCGTCTGCTGCAGTACCTGGCCAAGAAGGACATCCAGCGCTTCCGTACGCTGGTCGACCGCCTCGGCATCCGCCGCGGTGCGGCCGGCGGCGCCAAGTAAGACGCCGTGAAGGGAGCGGTTCCCACTCTTAGGGGGCCGCTCCCTTTGCTGTACATGCGGAGTGTCGCCCCACCTTTGTAGGCTGGGCTTACACAACGCCATAACGGAAAAGCGACAACCACATACAGGAGAGGTGCTCCGGCGCCGTCGCCGGTCCTCGGTAGTGGCCCCCGGGAGAGATCACCCCGGGCGCTTCGATCGAAGACCGGCCCCGCACACACGGCGCACTTCTCCGCCCCGTCCCCGCGCCACACGGGCGTACCGGGACGCAAAGACGACAAGCAACGGAGAATTCGCTTTGGTGGAGAACGAGACCCACTACGCCGAGGCCGTCATCGACAACGGCACCTTCGGCACCCGCACCATCCGCTTCGAGACGGGCCGCCTGGCCAAGCAGGCCGCCGGCTCCGCCGTGGCGTACCTGGACGACGACACCATGGTGCTGTCGGCCACCACCGCTTCCAAGAAGCCCAAGGACCAGCTCGACTTCTTCCCCCTGACGGTGGACGTCGAGGAGCGGATGTACGCGGCCGGCAAGATCCCCGGCTCCTTCTTCCGCCGTGAGGGCCGCCCCTCCGAGGACGCCGTCCTCACCTGCCGCCTGATCGACCGGCCGCTGCGCCCCTCCTTCAAGAAGGGCCTGCGCAACGAGATCCAGATCGTCGAGACGATCATGGCGCTCAACCCCGACCACCTGTACGACGTGGTCGCGATCAACGCCGCCTCCTGCTCCACGCAGCTGGCCGGCCTGCCCTTCTCCGGCCCGATCGGCGGCACCCGTGTCGCGCTGATCAACGGCCAGTGGGTCGCGTTCCCGACGCACACCGAGCTCGAGGACGCCGTCTTCGACATGGTCGTCGCCGGTCGCGTCCTGGAGGACGGCGACGTCGCGATCATGATGGTCGAGGCCGAGGCCACCGAGAAGACCATCCAGCTCGTCAAGGGCGGCGCCGAGGCGCCCACCGAGGAGGTCGTCGCCGCCGGTCTCGAGGCCGCGAAGCCCTTCATCAAGGTCCTCTGCAAGGCCCAGTCGGACCTCGCCGCCAAGGCCGCCAAGCCGGTCGGCGAGTTCCCGGTCTTCCTCGACTACCAGGACGACGTCCTGGAGGCGCTGACCGCCGCGGTGAAGAACGAGCTCTCCCAGGCGCTCACCATCGCCGGCAAGCAGGAGCGCGAGGCCGAGCTGGACCGCGTCAAGGAGATCGCCGCCGAGAAGCTGCTCCCGCAGTTCGAGGGCCGCGAGAAGGAGATCTCCGCCGCGTACCGCGCGCTGACCAAGAAGCTGGTCCGCGAGCGCGTCATCAAGGACAAGGTCCGCATCGACGGCCGTGGCCTGACGGACATCCGTACGCTGGCCGCCGAGGTCGAGGCCATCCCGCGCGTGCACGGCTCCGCGCTGTTCGAGCGTGGCGAGACCCAGATCCTGGGCGTCACCACCCTCAACATGCTCCGCATGGAGCAGCAGCTGGACACCCTCTCCCCGGTGACCCGCAAGCGCTACATGCACAACTACAACTTCCCGCCGTACTCCGTCGGTGAGACCGGCCGCGTGGGCTCGCCCAAGCGCCGCGAGATCGGCCACGGCGCGCTCGCCGAGCGCGCCATCGTGCCGGTGCTGCCGACGCGCGAGGAGTTCCCGTACGCGATCCGCCAGGTGTCCGAGGCCCTCGGCTCCAACGGCTCGACGTCCATGGGCTCGGTCTGCGCCTCCACCATGTCGCTGCTGAACGCCGGTGTGCCCCTCAAGGCCCCCGTCGCCGGTATCGCCATGGGCCTGATCTCCGAGGAGATCGACGGCAAGACGCACTACGTCGCCCTCACCGACATCCTCGGTGCGGAGGACGCCTTCGGCGACATGGACTTCAAGGTCGCCGGTACGAAGGACTTCGTCACCGCCCTCCAGCTCGACACCAAGCTGGACGGCATCCCGGCGTCCGTCCTGGCCGCGGCCCTCAAGCAGGCCCGTGACGCCCGCCTCCACATCCTCGACGTGATGATGGAAGCGATCGACACGCCCGACGAGATGTCCCCCAACGCCCCGCGGATCATCACCGTCAAGATCCCCGTGGACAAGATCGGCGAGGTCATCGGCCCCAAGGGCAAGATGATCAACCAGATCCAGGAGGACACCGGCGCCGAGATCACGATCGAGGACGACGGCACCATCTACATCGGTGCCCAGGTCGGCTCGCAGGCCGAGGCCGCCCGCGCCACGATCAACGGCATCGCCAACCCGACCATGCCGGAGGTCGGCGAGCGCTACCTGGGTACGGTCGTCAAGACCACCACCTTCGGCGCGTTCGTCTCCCTGCTCCCGGGCAAGGACGGCCTGCTGCACATCTCGCAGATCCGCAAGCTCGCCGGTGGCAAGCGCGTGGAGAACGTCGAGGACGTGCTCGCGGTCGGCTCCAAGGTCCAGGTCGAGATCGCCGAGATCGACCAGCGCGGCAAGCTCTCCCTGATCCCCGTGGTCGCGGACGAGGACGCCGCCGAGGGTGACACGAAGGACGACACCGACCAGTGACGTCCCGTAGTCCGAAGACGACGGCCCGCACCTCCTCGGAGGCGCGGGCCGTCGCCCGTACCCAAACGCTCCTCAAGGGCAAGGACGGCATCGGCACCGTCCGCCGCACGACGCTCCCCGGCGGCCTGCGCATCGTCACCGAGACCCTGCCCTCCGTGCGCTCCGCCACCTTCGGCATCTGGGCGCACGTCGGCTCCCGCGACGAGACGCCCACCCTGGGCGGCGCCACGCACTACCTGGAGCACCTCCTCTTCAAGGGCACGCACCGGCGCAGCGCCCTCGACATCTCCTCCGCCCTCGACGCGGTCGGCGGCGAGATGAACGCCTTCACGGCGAAGGAGTACACCTGCTACTACGCGCGCGTGCTGGACACCGACCTGCCGCTCGCCATCGACGTCGTGTGCGACATGCTCACCGGCTCGCTGATCCTCCAGGAGGACGTGGACGCCGAGCGCGGCGTCATCCTCGAAGAGATCGCGATGACCGAGGACGACCCGGGCGACGTCGTCCACGACCTGTTCGCCAGGACGATGTTCGGCGACACCCCGCTGGGCCGCCCCGTCCTCGGCACCGTCGACACCGTCGAGGCGCTCACGGCGGACCGCATCCGCCGCTTCTACAAGAAGCACTACGACCCGACGCACCTCGTCGTCGCCGCCGCCGGCAACGTCGACCACGCCACGGTCGTACGCCAGGTCCGCCGCGCCTTCGAGAAGGCCGGCGCCCTCACCCGCGCGGACGCCGTCCCGGTCGCCCCGCGCGACGGCCGGCGCACCATCCGCACCGCGGGCCGCGTCGAGGTTCTCAACCGCCGCACCGAGCAGGCCCACGTGGTCCTCGGCGTGCCCGGCCTCGCCCGCGCCGACGACCGCCGCTGGGCCCTGGGCGTGCTGAACACCGCCCTCGGCGGCGGCATGTCCTCGCGGCTCTTCCAGGAGGTCCGCGAGAAGCGCGGCCTGGCGTACAGCGTCTACTCCTACACCTCGGGCTTCGCCGACTGCGGCCTGTTCGGCGTGTACGCGGGCTGCCGCCCCAGCCAGGTCCACGACGTGCTGAGCATCTGCCGGGACGAGCTGGACCGGGTCGCGGGCGAGGGCCTCACCGACGACGAGATCGCCCGGGCCATCGGCCAGCTGAAGGGCTCCACCGTCCTCGGCCTGGAGGACACCGGCGCGCTGATGAACCGCCTCGGCAAGAGCGAGCTGTGCTGGGGCGACCACATGTCGGTCGACGACATGCTCGCCCGGATGGCGGCCGTCACCCCCGATGATGTACGAGAAGTGGCCGCCGAGCTCCTGGGACAGCGCCCGTCGCTGTCGGTGATCGGCCCCCTGAAGGACAAGCAGGCGGACCGCCTCCACACCGCGGTCGCGTAACGCCACATCTGGACGGAACCGAAGGAAGTACGAGCATGAGCAGCAAGCTGCGGGTCGCGGTCATCGGCGCCAAGGGGCGCATCGGCTCCGAAGCCGTACGCGCCGTCGAGGCCGCCGACGACATGGAACTGGTCGCGGCCCTCGGCCGGGGCGACAAGCTGGAGACGCTCGCCGAGATGGGCGCCCAGGTGGCGGTGGAGCTCACCACGCCCGCCTCCGTCATGGGCAACCTCGACTTCTGCGTGCGCCACGGCATCCACGCCGTGGTCGGCACCACCGGCTGGACCGAGGAGCGCCTCGCCCAGCTGAACGGCTGGCTGGAGGGCTCCCCGGAGACCGGTGTCCTCATCGCGCCGAACTTCTCCATCGGCGCGGTCCTCACCATGAAGTTCGCGCAGATCGCCGCGCCCTGGTTCGAGTCGGTCGAGGTCGTCGAGCTGCACCACCCCAACAAGGTGGACGCCCCCTCGGGCACCGCCACCCGCACCGCCCAGCTCATCGCGGCCGCCCGCGCCGAGGCCGGCTGCGCCCCGCAGCCCGACGCGACGGCCACGGCGCTGGACGGCGCGCGCGGCGCCGACGTGGACGGCGTCCCGGTCCACGCGGTACGCCTGCGGGGCCTGCTGGCCCACCAGGAGGTCCTGCTCGGCGGTGAGGGCGAGACGCTCACCGTGCGCCACGACTCGCTGCACCACAGCAGCTTCATGCCGGGCATCCTGCTCGGCGCCCGCCGCGTGGTGACCACTCCTGGCCTCACCTTCGGCCTGGAACACTTCCTGGACCTGGGCTGATCACCGTCATGCGCGCGAAGATCACGTACTTCGTCACGGCAGCCGTCCTGGTCGTCTACTTCGTCCTGGTCGGCAGCCGCGGCGTGATGCTGATCCAGCAGGGCACCGCGCTCACCGTCGCCTTCGGCTGCGCGGTGCTCGTCCTGCCGGTGATCGGCGTCTGGTTCCTGTGGAAGAACACCCAGTTCGTCACCAGGGCCAATCGGCTCGCGGCCGCACTGGAGGCCGAGGGCGGCCTGCCCGTCGACGAGCTGGAGCGCACCCCCGGCGGCCGCATCGACCGGGACTCGGCCGACGCCGTCTTCGCCCGGCGGCGCGCGGAGACCGAGGACTCGCCGGACGACTGGCGCTGCTGGTTCCGCCTCGCGGTCGCCTACCACGACGCCCGGGACACCCCCCGCGCCCGCAAGGCCATGCAGCGGGCGATCGCCCTGCACGAGGGCCGCCCGGCCAGGGGCTGACCGAGACGGCGACAGGGCGGCACATCTACGCTTCCGCGACCCTGGACAGCCGGTGTGCCGCCCTACATGCTCTCCCTACTGACGAGGGGGGAGCTGTCATGGCCCAGCAAGCAGCGTCCGAACGGATGCCCGGCAAGCTCAAGTTCGCCCTGGCTGCCGTGTGGTTCCAGGGCCTGATGAACGTCGTCGCCGCCGTGCTCTTGTTTTCCCTGGTGAGCGACAGGGCCGATCACGGACAGGACGAGGACGCCGGTGTTCTGCGTGCCCTCGCGTATGTGTCGTTGCTGGCGGCCGCCGTGCTGATCGCCGCGGCGGTCCTGGCGTTGCGCCGCCTGAAGGGGGTGCGGATCGCCGTGATCGCCGTCGAGTCGATCCTGATGGCCGGCGCGCTGTTCACCCTGTTCTCCGGCGGGGGCGGGCCGGTGATCGCCGGTCTCGTGCTGGGCGCCTTCGTCATCGCGTCGTTCGCCTCGGCCGAGGGCAAAGCCTGGTTCACCCGCTGAGACGACCGGGCTCCGGTCCTCCGAGGAGACCGGAGCCCGCTCGCACGCGACAAGCCTTACGGTGCCGCCCAGCCCTTAGGGGGTGTCTCGCCGATCATGCCGGGCTCCCGGTGTCCGGCGCCGCACCTCGCGGCGTTGTCGTCGGTCGTCATGTCCTCCGTGGCCCTTCGGGCACGGGAGGTGCCCCCACCGCCATGACTTCCTCCTCCGCCTTGCGATGCACGGCGTCGGACGCCGCTCGCCGATCCGGCCTGATCGACAAGACACGACCTAGGGCCGCGCGTACTCCGCGCTCCAGGCCTCGACCGTGTCGGCCGCCCGGTCGAACGCCTCGACCCGGGCCAGGAAGTCCGCGTTGTGGTCGGTGAGCAGCGCCAGCTGCTCACCGCCGTTCCTCCGTACGGCCACCAGGGCCTGCCCCTGCACCGTCCGCGGCAGCCCGAGCCACCGCACGGGCTGCTGCACCGTGCGGACCCCGCCGGCCTGCGACCAGGCGAGCGTCGTCGTCCGGAAGAAGGCGACGCGACGCAGGCCGTGCCGGCTCACCCAGGCCCCCATGCGGAGCATCCGCAGGGCGACCACGATCACCAGGGCCGCCAGGCCGAAGCACACCGCGGCGGCGGCAAGCCCGCCCGCGAAGGCGATGATCATCGTGGCCAGCAGCATGAACGAGGCGAGCAGCAGGGCCACCGCCGCCGCGGCGACCCGCCAGGGCCCCGGCCGGTACGGACGGCGCCACTCGTCGTGGTCGTCGAACGGAAGCGCGACGTCCTCCACGGTGTCGAAACCACGGTCCGCCGTCAGGAAGGGCAGGGGCACGGCTGATCCTCACTCATACGCACGCTCGATGGGGGCTGTGCCGGGTGAGGCTACCCAGCGGTCCTGCGACCGGCCACTCCAGGGTGGCCGTACGGGGGAGTGCCCGCCTCAGCGCCCGTGCGAAGCCTCGGACTGCTGACCGTGACCGGTGGCGGCGGGACCGGCCTCCAGGGCCGGGAGGCCGAACAGCAGGGACCCGACCAGACCGGCCACGACGGTCAGCCCGATCAGCGTACGACCGGTGACCTCGGAAATGCTGGGACGCTGCCGAGCCGGGGGAGTGACGTTACTGCGGAAGCGGTCGGCCTCGGCGACGAACGCGAACGGGACTGCCTCACGCCGGCGGAACATGTGAGAACCCTCCTCGGGAAACTCGTGGTGGACGCTGCTAGTGGGTCAGACGCGCGAAGCAGCGCTTTGGTGCCCGATTTCCCAGGAATGATCGAACGATGTCGGCCGACCTTCGCCACGTCCTCGGCCGTCGGTGCCGGGCCGTAGAGTGGGCGCCGCCCGAGCGATGCAATTGGAAGGACCCGCCGGTGACCGACACCCCCGCCGAAGACCTCAAGCCCAGCTTTCTCAGCGATGTGACCGTCGAGCTGGTCAAGCACAGCGCCGCCGACGCCGACGTCCTGTTCGCCGCCCGCGTCTCCACGCTCGGCGAGCAGTCCCTGGAGGAGCTGCAGAAGGACCCTGAGCGCTCCAAGGGGCTGATCAACTACCTGATGCGGGACCGGCACGGCAGTCCCTTCGAGCACAATTCCATGACGTTCTTCATCAGCGCCCCGATCTTCGTCTTCCGCGAGTTCATGCGGCACCGGGTCGGCTGGTCGTACAACGAGGAGTCGGGCCGCTACCGGGAGCTCCAGCCGGTCTTCTACGTCCCGGACGCCTCCCGCAAGCTGGTCCAGCAGGGCCGTCCGGGCAAGTACGTCTTCGTCGAGGGCACCGAGGAGCAGCAGGCCCTCGTCGAGCGCACCATGGAGGCCTCCTACGTCCAGGCGTACGAGGCGTACCAGGAGATGCTCGCCGCGGGCGTCGCCCGCGAGGTGGCCCGCTCGGTCCTCCCCGTCGGCCTCTTCTCGTCGATGTACGCGACCTGCAACGCCCGCTCCCTGATGCACTTCCTCGGCCTGCGCACGCAGCACGAGCTGGCCAAGGTCCCGTCCTTCCCGCAGCGGGAGATCGAGATGGTCGGCGAGAAGATGGAGCAGGAGTGGGCGCGCCTGATGCCGCTGACCTACGCCGCGTTCAACGCCAACGGCCGCGTCGCTCCGTAGGTCCGCAGGTCACAGGCGCGGCACAGATGTACGGATCATCCGCCCGAAGTGTCCGTATTGCGGCGTTTCGAGAAGTTCATCTAGGCTGATCAAACGGACCCGGCACTGCTTGAACCCCCGAGCAGGCAGTGCCGGGCTCCACCTTCCTGACGTCCCCCGAGGGGACCCGGCGGGCAGAGCAGCGAGTAGCGTGTTACCCATGGCTCCGATCTCCACTCCGCAGACCCCCTTCGGGCGGGTCCTCACCGCCATGGTCACGCCCTTCACGGCGGACGGCGCACTCGACCTCGACGGCGCTCAGCGGCTCGCCGCCCACCTGGTCGACGCAGGCAACGACGGCCTGGTCGTCAACGGCACCACCGGCGAGTCCCCGACCACCAGCGACGCGGAGAAAGACCAGCTCGTACGGGCCGTCCTGGAAGCGGTGGGCGACCGCGCCCACGTCGTCGCCGGAATCGGAACCAACGACACCCACCACTCGGTCGAGCTCGCCCGCGCCGCCGAGCGCGCCGGCGCCCACGGCCTGCTCGCCGTCACGCCGTACTACAACAAGCCCCCGCAAGAGGGCCTCTTCCGGCACTTCACCGCCATCGCGGACGCCACCGGCCTCCCCGTGATGCTCTACGACATCCCCGGCCGCAGCGGCGTCCCGATCGACACCGAGACGATCGTCCGCCTCGCCGCCCATCCCCGGATCGTCGCCAACAAGGACGCCAAGGGCGACCTCGGCCGCGCCAGCTGGGCCATCGCCCGCAGCGGCCTCGCCTGGTACTCCGGCGACGACATGCTCAACCTGCCGCTGCTCTCCGTCGGCGCCTGCGGATTCGTCTCCGTCGTCGGCCACGTCGTCACCCCGGAGCTCCGCGCCCTCCTCGACGCCCACCTCACGGGTGACGTCCAGAAGGCCACCGAGGTCCACCAGCGACTGCTCCCGGTCTTCACGGGCATGTTCCGTACGCAGGGCGTGATCACCACCAAGGCGGCCCTCGCCCTCCAGGGCCTCCCCGCCGGACCGCTGCGCCTGCCGCTGGTGGAGCTCTCCCCGGAGGAAACCGCCCAGCTCAAGATCGACCTCGCCGCCGGCGGGGTACAGATCTAGTCACAGACTTCATAACTGAATACGTATTCACATCCGACAACAGCAAGTGCACGAATGACATGCGCGCCACGTGCCTCACTGGTACGTGGCGCGTGTGGTGAGGAGAGTCTTTTGAGTCATCCGCATCCTGAACTGGGCGCGCCCCCGAAGCTGCCCAAGGGCGGCCTGCGCGTCACCCCGCTCGGCGGTCTCGGCGAGATCGGCCGGAACATGACCGTGTTCGAGTTCGACGGCCGCCTGCTCATCGTCGACTGCGGCGTGCTCTTCCCCGAGGAGGAGCAGCCCGGCATCGACCTGATCCTGCCGGACTTCACCAGCATCAAGAACCGCCTCGACGACATCGAGGGCATCGTGCTCACGCACGGCCACGAGGACCACATCGGCGGCGTCCCCTTCCTGCTCCGGCTGAAGCCCGACATCCCGCTCATCGGTTCGAAGCTGACCCTCGCGCTCATCGAGGCCAAGCTCCAGGAGCACCGGATCCGTCCGTACACCCTGGAGGTCGTCGAGGGCGACCGCGAGCAGCTGGGCCCCTTCGACTGCGAGTTCGTGGCGGTCAACCACTCCATCCCGGACGCGCTGGCCGTCGCCATCCGCACCCCCGCGGGCATGGTCGTGCACACCGGCGACTTCAAGATGGACCAGCTCCCGCTGGACAACCGTCTGACCGACCTGCACGCCTTCGCCCGGCTGAGCGAGGAGGGCATCGACCTCCTCCTCTCGGACTCCACGAACGCCGAGGTCCCGGGCTTCGTCCCGCCCGAGCGCGACATCTCGGGCGTCATGCGCTCGGTCTTCGCGAGCGCGCAGAAGCGAATCATCGTGGCCAGCTTCGCCAGCCACGTGCACCGGATCCAGCAGATCCTCGACGCGGCCCACGAGTACGGCAGACGAGTCGCCTTCGTCGGGCGGTCCATGGTCCGCAACATGGGCATCGCCCGTGACCTGGGCTACCTCCGCGTCCCGGCCGGCCTGGTCGTCGACGTCAAGACCCTCGACGACCTCCCGGACCACGAGGTCGTGCTGGTCTGCACGGGTTCCCAGGGCGAGCCGATGGCGGCCCTGTCGCGCATGGCCAACCGGGACCACCAGATCCGCATCGTCCAGGGCGACACCGTGATCCTGGCGTCCTCCCTCATCCCGGGCAACGAGAACGCGGTCTACCGCGTGATCAACGGCCTCACCCGCTGGGGCGCCAACGTCGTCCACAAGGGCAACGCCAAGGTCCACGTCTCCGGCCACGCCTCGGCCGGCGAGCTGCTGTACTTCTACAACATCTGCCGGCCGAAGAACCTGATGCCGGTCCACGGCGAATGGCGCCACCTGCGCGCCAACGCCGAGCTCGGCGCCCTCACGGGCGTCCCCAAGGACCGCATCGTCATCGCCGAGGACGGCGTCGTGGTCGACCTCGTCGACGGCAAGGCCAAGATCGTCGGCAAGGTCCAGGCGGGGTACGTGTACGTCGACGGCCTCTCGGTCGGCGACGTCACGGAGGTCCATCTCAAGGACCGCCGCATCCTCGGCGACGAGGGCATCATCTCGGTCTTCGTGGTCGTGGACTCCACGACCGGCAAGGTCGTCGGTGGCCCGCACGTCCAGGCCCGGGGCTCCGGGATCGAGGACGGCGCGTTCGACGCGGTCATCCCGAAGGTCCACGAGGCCATCGCCAAGTCGGCCGCCGACGGGGTCGCGGAGCCGCACCAGCTGCAGCAGCTCATCCGCCGGACCATCGGCAAGTGGGTGTCCGACACCTACCGCCGCCGGCCGATGATCCTCCCCGTGGTCGTCGAGGTCTGACGCCCCACCAGCTCGGCAACCGGAGCGGGGCCCCCTCGATTTGCATCGGGGCGCCCCGCTCCAGTACGTTTACGGCTCCGCCAGAACGGGAACCCGGCACAGTCTTGTGCTTCGCAGGGTGTCCGGGAAGGGCGGGGAATTCCGACTCAGAATCTCTGATAAAGTCGGAAACGCCGAAAGGCAAAGGCCCTCCAACAGCCACCGGAAACAGAATCCGA
>NZ_LWBU01000366.1:0-41163 GCF_001646665.1 Streptomyces noursei
AGTTGCTCGCGTCCACTGTGTGGTTCCCGGGTTGCGAACAGTCGCACCGGTTGAACCAGTTCCACTTACTTAATTGAAAAGTGTGCTTGTTCGCTAGAACCCGATAGGGTTTCGGTGGTCATAGCGTTAGGGAAACGCCCGGTTACATTCCGAACCCGGAAGCTAAGCCTTTCAGCGCCGATGGTACTGCAGGGGGGACCCTGTGGGAGAGTAGGACGCCGCCGAACAATCTTTGAAGGACCCTTGGTCCCAGCGTTCATGCTGGGACCAAGGGTCCTTTTTGTTTTTGCTTGATCTTTTCTCGGAGCGCGTCGGACGACCGACTGCGCGAGAATGACTGCGTTACCCCGAAGACAGGAGCCCCACCCATGTCCACCAACTCCTCCGACGATCGTCCGGAGCGCGAGCCGCGTCGCAGGGACGGTGGCGAGCGGGGCGGCTTCCGTGGGCCGCGTCGCGACGACAACCGTGGCGGCGGCGGTGGCGGCTTCAGGCGTGACGACCGCCGTGATGACCGGGGCGGTCGGCCCACCGGCGGCGGCAGCGGCTTCCGCCGTGATGACCGCCGGGACGACCGTGGCGGTCGCCCGGCTGCCGGCAGTGGTGGCGGTGGCTTCCGCCGCGACGACCGCCGCGATGACCGGCCTGCCGACCGCGGCGGCTTCCGCCGTGACGACAACCGTGGCGGTGGCGGCTTCCGCCGCGACGACCGGCCGTCGTTCAACCGTGACGACCGCGGTCCTCGTCGTGACGACCGGCGTGACGACAACCGTGGCGGCTTCCGTCGCGATGACCGGCCCTCGTCGTTCAACCGCGACGACCGCGGTCCCCGTCGCGATGACCGCCGTGACGACAACCGTGGCGGTGGGTTCCGCCGTGACGACCGGCCGTCGTTCAACCGTGACGACCGTGGCCCCCGTCGTGACGACCGGCGTGACGACAACCGTGGCGGCTTCCGTCGCGATGACCGGCCCTCGTCGTTCAACCGCGACGACCGCGGTCCCCGTCGTGACGACCGTCCGTCGTTCAACCGTGATGACCGCGGTCCTCGTCGTGACGACCGCCGCGATGACCGTGGTGGGTTCCGCCGTGACGACCGGCCGTCGTTCAACCGTGACGACCGTGGCCCCCGTCGAGATGACCGGCGTGACGACAACCGTGGCGGCTTCCGCCGCGATGACCGGCCCTCGTCGTTCAACCGCGACGACCGCGGTCCCCGTCGTGACGACCGCCGTGACGACCGTGGCGGATTCCCGCGGGACGAGCGCTCTCCCAGCAGGCGGGACGACCGCCGTGACGACCGGGGCGGTTTCCGGCCCCGGGACGAGCGGCGCGACGACCGGGGTGGCTTCCCGAGGGACGACCGGGCGCCCCGGCGCGAGGAGCGCAGGGACGACCGGGGCGGGTTCCGGGGGCCGCGGCGGGACGACCGTGAGCGCGGTGGCTACCGCGGGCGTGACGACCGCGGTGGGTTCCGGCGCGACGACCGTGACCGGCGTGACCGCGAGCGGGAGCCGATCAAGCGGCTGCCCATCCCGCCGGAGGTCACCGGTGACGAGATCGACAAGGACGTGCGGCAGGAGCTGATGAGCCTGCCGAAGACGCTCGCCGAGGACGTCGCCAGGAACCTGGTGATGGTCGCCAAGCTGATCGACGAGGAGCCGGAGAAGGCGTACGCGTACTCGCGCATCGCGCTGCGGCTGGCCTCGCGAGTGGCGGCCGTGCGCGAGGCCGCCGGCTTCGCCGCGTACGCGACGCAGAAGTACGCCGAGGCGCTCGCCGAGTTCCGGGCGGCCCGGCGGATGACCGGCAGCGTCGAGCTGTGGCCCGTGATGGCCGACTGCGAGCGGGGCCTGGGCCGGCCGGAGCGGGCGATGGCGATGGCCGGCGAGCCCGAGGTGCAGAAGCTCGACAAGGCCGGTCAGGTCGAGATGCGTCTGGTCGCCGCCGGGGCGCGCAGGGACATGGGGCAGCTGGACGCCGCCATCGTGACCCTTCAGAGCCCGGAGCTGGCGTCCAACTCCGTACAGCCGTGGACCGCGCGGCTGCGGTACGCGTACGCCGACGCGCTGCTGGAGGCGGGGCGCGAGGCCGAGGCGCGCGAGTGGTTCGCCAAGGCCCTGGAGGCCGACAAGGACGGTTCGACCGACGCGTCCGACCGGCTCGCGGAGCTGGACGGCGTCGAGTTCGTCGACGCCGCCGTGGAGGAGGACGAGGTCACCGAGGCGGACGGCGAGCCGCAGGACTGACTGATGTGAGAAGGGGCGGCACCCGCGAGGGTGCCGCCCCTTTCGCATGTCCGGGGCCGGACGTCCGGGGTCAGTCGACTTCCAGGCTGCGGAGCACCAGGCCCGTGGCGGGTTTCGGGCCGAACGAGGTCGACTTCCGCGGCATGGTGACGCCCTGGCGGGCGAGGTCGCGGACGACGTCCTCCCGCACCGGGTGCATGAGGACGGCCGTACCGCCCCTGCGGGCGGCCTGGGCGACGGCGGCCTCGGCGTCGTGGATGTAGGTGATGCCCTCGGGGGTGTCCGGGACGCGCCAGACGTGGTCGATGAGCGTGGCGTGCAGCACGGTGGCGTCGAGGGACCGCCAGGCTTCCGGGCGGTCCCTCGGGACCGTGCGGGCCAGGAGGTCCGGGTCGGGGCCGTCCACGAGGTGGAAGCGGCCGTCCCCGGCGAGCAGGAAGGCGTTGCCGTCCACGGCGGCGGCGGCGAGGGCGTCCAGGGCGGCCGGGAGGGGCCCGTCGAGGGTGCGGACGCGGAAGCCGCCGGCGAGGGCGGTGAGCGCGTCGGCGACCGGCAGGTGGTTGAGGAGCCGGTGGATGGCCCGCACCTGGAGCGGGTAGCGGGCGGTGTCGATGAGGAGCACGAGGCCGTAGTTCCAGGGGCCGGGCGTGGGGTGTTCCTCGCGCAGCCGCAGATAGGTGGCCCAGCGGTGGTGGCCGTCGGCGATGAGGGCCTGATGGCGGCCGAGGTCGTCCGCGACCTCCGCGAGGGCGGCGGGGTCGGTGACGGACCACAGCCGGTGGCTCATCCCGTCCTCGGTCGTGGTCGACAGGAGCGGCGCGCGGCGGACGGTGCGCTCGATGACGGCGGTCGCGCCGGTGGCGGTGCCGTTGCCGCGGTAGGTGAGGAGCAGCGGGTCGAGGTTCGCGGCGGTCGTGCGCATCAGGGCCGCACGGTCCTCCACGACGTGGGGTATGACGTCCTCGTGGGGCAGCACCACGCCCTCCGCGGGGGTGGTGAGCTCCAGGGCGCCGATCAGGCCGCGCTGGAGCAGGTCGCCCTTGCGCTGCTCGTACACGTACAGGGCGGGCTCGGCGTCCGGGGCGAGGACGCCGTCGGAGAGCCAGGCCCTGAGGGTGTCGGCCGCTCGGCGGTGGCGGGCCTCGGAGGTGGGGGCCTGGGGCAGGATCAGCCGCACGATGTTGTGCGGGTCGGCGGACTGCAGGTGGTGCACACCGTCGGGGCGTACGACGACGTCGTACGGGGGAGAGGTCACCGCGGCAAGGCTCCCGACCCGTTCCGGGACATAGCGCAATCCACGGAAAGGTGTCAGGTGCAGACCGCCGTTGGCCGCAGAACCTGTGGTGTTCATCCCTGCATCGTATGTGGATCGGGGGTATGAGCGATGATCGGGGGCGATCGGTTTTCGGAGCGAGGAGTTCGGGACATGCGGCAGCGGGGCAGGAACCGGCCGGGTGGCAGTGCGCGCGCGCTGAGCGAGGCGTACGACACGGCGCTGCTGGACCTGGACGGGGTGGTGTACGCGGGCGGGGAGGCGATCCCGAACGCGGTGGACGCGCTCGCGGCGGCCCGGGACGGCGGGATGCACCTCGCGTACGTCACCAACAACGCGCTGCGGACCCCGGACGCGGTCGCCGCCCACCTGACGGAGCTGGGGGTGCCGGCCGCGGCGGCCGACGTGATCACTTCCGCGCAGGCGGTGGCCCGGCTGATCGCCGACCAGCTGCCGCGGGGGTCGCGGGTGCTGGTGATCGGCGGGGAGGGCCTGCGGGTCGCGCTGCGCGAGCGGGGGCTGGAGCCGGTGGAGTCGGCCGACGACGATCCGGCGGCCGTGGTCCAGGGGTACGGCGGGCCGGACCTGCCGTGGGGGCGGTTCGCGGAGGCGTCGTACGCGGTGGCGCGCGGGGTGCCGTGGTTCGCGTCCAACACCGACCTGACGATCCCCAGCGGCCGGGGCATCGCGCCGGGGAACGGGGCCGCGGTGGAGGTGGTGCGGATCGCGACGGGCGCGGAGCCGCAGGTCGCCGGCAAGCCGCTGCCCCCGATGCACCGCGAGACGATCCTGCGCACCGGTGCGCGGCGGCCGCTGGTGGTGGGGGACCGGCTGGACACCGACATCGAGGGGGCGTTCAACGGGGATGTGGACTCGCTGCTCGTGCTGACCGGGGTGGCGGACGCCGCGCAGGTGCTCGCCGCCCTGCCTCAGCACCGGCCGACGTACGTGGACGCCGACCTGCGGGGGCTGCTGACCGGGCAGCCGGAGGTCGGGGGGACGGCGGAGGAGGGCTTCCGGTGCGGAGGCTGGACGGCTGCCGTGCGCGGCGACGCCCTGGCCCTGGACGGGGACGGCGGGGCGCTGGACGGACTGCGGGCGCTGTGCGCGGCGGCGTGGACGTACGCGGGGGACGGTTCGTGCACGCTGGACGCGGGGAAGGCGCTGGCCAGGCTGGGGTGGTGAGCCCGTGACAGGGAGAACGGGCCACCTCTGGCGTGAAAGCAAAGGTAGGCTAACCTAACCGGGTGTTGGTCGACAGTCCTCCCAAACAGAGCGCGGATCCCTCTGCCGCAGCCGAGCCCCTGGTGCGCCGCCGTTCGGCGCGGGCGCTCGGACTGCTCGCCGCCTTCGGTGTCCTGCTGCTGATCTGTGTCGCGAGCATCGTGGTCGGGGCCAAGCCGGTCCCGCTCGGCGATGTGTGGCACGGCCTGTTCCACAACTCCGGTACGGGCAACGACGTCCTGATCCAGGAACTGCGGGTGCCCCGGACCATCCTGGGAGTGATCGTCGGTGTCGCGCTGGGGCTGTCCGGCGCGGTGATGCAGGCCCTGACCCGCAACCCGCTGGCCGAGCCCGGCCTGCTGGGCGTGAACGCGGGGGCCGCGGCCGCGGTCGTCTCGGCGATCAGCTTCCTGGGCGTCACCTCGCTGACCGGGTACGTGTGGTTCGCGTTCCTGGGCGCCGCCGTCGTCTCCGTCGTGGTGTACGTGCTCGGCGGCAGCCGCAGCGCCACCCCCGTACGGCTCGCGCTGGCGGGCACGGCGGCGACCGCCGCGCTCTACGGGTACGTCAACGCCGTGCAGCTGCTGGATTCCGCAGCCCTGGACCGGCTGCGGTTCTGGACCGTCGGCTCGCTGGCCAACGCCGACATGGCGACGGTCCGCAACGTGGCGCCGTTCATGCTCGTGGGTGTCGTCCTCGCCCTGCTGATCGCGCGGCCGCTGAACGCCATGGAGATGGGCGACGACACCGCCCGCGCGCTGGGCGCGCACCTCACCCGTACCCGGGTGATGGGCATGGCGTCGGTGACGCTGCTGTGCGGTGCCGCCACCGCCGCGTGCGGACCGATCGTCTTCATCGGCCTGATGGTGCCCTATCTGGTGCGCGCGCTGACCGGCCCGGACATGCGGTGGATCCTGCCGTACGCGGCGGTGCTGTCGCCGGTGCTGCTGCTCGGTTCCGACGTGCTGGGCCGGGTCGTGGCCAGGCCCTCGGAACTGCAGGTCGGCATCGTGACCGCCCTGGTCGGCGGGCCGGTCTTCATCCACCTCGTACGCCGCAAGAGGATGGCCCAGCTGTGAGCACACGTACCGCCAAGGCCCTGCGGACCCCCGGGGGCCTGTCCATCCGCTACGAGCCCCGCGCGGCCGTCGTCGCGGTGCTGCTGACCGCGCTGACCGTGGCGGCCGGGGTCGTCCTCATCGGCAGCGGCGACTTCCCGATCGCCCCGGGCGACGTCGTTGCCACCCTGCTCGGCAACGGCACCATGGCGCAGGAGTTCATCGTCCAGGACCTGCGCCTGCCGCGCGTCCTGGTGGCGGTGCTGGTCGGCGCGTCCCTGGGGCTCGGCGGGGCCGTGTTCCAGTCCGTCTCCCGCAACCCGCTGGGCAGCCCGGACATCATCGGCTTCGGGCAGGGCGCCACCGTGGGCGCGCTGACGGTGATCGTGCTCTTCGGCGGCAGTGCCACCGCGGTGGCCGGCGGCGCCGTCGTGGGCGGCGTCGTGACCGGCGTCCTGATCTACCTGCTCGCCTGGAAGCGGGGCGTGCACGGATTCCGGCTGGTCCTCATCGGCATCGGCGCGGCCGCCATGCTGACCGCCGTCATCCATTACCTGATCACCAAGGCCAACCTGATCGACGCCACCCGGGCCGTGCTGTGGATGACCGGCACGCTCGACGGCCGCGACTGGTCCCAGTTCTGGCCCCTGCTCGCGGTGTTTGCCGTGCTCGTGCCGCTGGTGCTGGGCCACGGGCGGTCGCTGCGGATGCTGGAGATGGGCGACGACGCCGCGTACGCCCTCGGCGTGAAGGTGGAGCGGACACGCCTGGTGCTGATGGGATCCGCGGTGCTGCTGGTCTCCGTCGCCACCGCCGCCGCCGGCCCCATCACCTTCGTCTCGCTGAGCGCGCCGCAGCTCGCCCGCCGGCTCACCCGCTCGCCCGGGCCGAACCTCGCCGCGTCCGCGCTGATGGGCGCCGCGCTGCTGCTGGTCGCCGACTGGGCGGCCACCAACGCCTTCGGCGAGCGGGAGCTGCCGGTCGGCGTCGTCACCGGCGTCGTCGGCGGCGTCTACCTGCTGTGGCTGCTCGTCACCGAACGCAAGGCGGGCCGGATATGACCCCCCTGAACCAAGAGAAGAACGCCAGGAGTACGTCCATGCAGCAGCGCCTGAGCGCGGAGGCGGTCACCCTCGCCTACGAGCAGCGGGTCATCGCCCGCGACCTTTCGGTCGAGATACCCGACAACTCCTTCACGGTGATCGTCGGACCCAACGCGTGCGGCAAGTCCACCCTGCTGCGGGCCCTGTCCCGGATGCTGAAGCCCACCGAGGGCCGCGTCCTGCTGGACGGGCAGGCGATCCACTCCATGCCCGCCAAGAAGGTCGCCAGGACGCTGGGCCTGCTGCCGCAGTCGTCGATCGCGCCCGACGGCATCACCGTCGCGGACCTGGTGGCCCGCGGCCGCTACCCGCACCAGGGGCTGCTGCGCCAGTGGTCGCCGGAGGACGAGCGGATCGTCCAGGAGTCCATGGACGCCACCGGCGTGGGCGAGCTGGGCGACCGGTACGTCGACGAGCTGTCCGGCGGGCAGCGCCAGCGCGTGTGGATCGCGATGGCCCTCGCGCAGCAGACCCCGCTGCTGCTGCTCGACGAGCCGACCACGTACCTCGACATCCAGCACCAGATCGACGTGCTCGACCTGTGCGCCGAACTGCACGAGACGCAGGGCCGCACGCTCGTCGCCGTCCTGCACGACCTCAACCACGCCGCCCGGTACGCCACGCACCTGATCGCCGTGCGGGGCGGGGAGGTCGTCGCGGAGGGCCCGCCGTCCGAGGTGGTCACCGCCGAGCTGGTGGAGCGGGTGTTCGGGCTGCGCTGCCAGGTCATCGACGACCCGGAGACGGGCACGCCGCTGGTCGTCCCGGCGGCGCGCAAGGCGCGGTCGCGCGCGCCCCGGGCGACGGCGGCCGCGGCACTGGACTGACCGGGCGGGCCGCGCCACGGCCCAGGGCCCGGGCGGCGCCCGCCGCCCGGACCGGCTACAGCAGGGAGCGCAGGCGCAGCAGGTCGCGGAAGCCGGCCTCCAGCCGGATCCGGCCCGACGCCCAGGCCCGGGCGAAGTTCAGCTCCCCGCCCACCACCGCCACCAGGTCGTCCCCCGCCATCGCGAGCCGTACGTCGGCCCGTTCCGGCGGAGGGCCGTCCACCCGGTCCAGCACCTCGAGCCGGCCCCCGGCCAGACGGCCGGTGAAGGTGACGTCGAGGTCGGTGACGTGGCAGCTCAGCGTCCGGTCGAGCGCGGCGGCCCCGCGCACCGCGCCGTCCGCGTGCGTGAGGTCCTGCGCGAGTCTGTCGAGTGCGGTGCGGCACTCATCGATCGTGGCCATCGCGACCGACCGTACCCCAGCCCTTCGCGGTAGCGTCTGGGCATGACCGACGCGATGCCCGAGGTCCCGGAGGACGCCGGGGCCCACCCCGTGGAGCCGTACGACCCGGCCGCGCCCGCGCCACTCGGCGTCGACCGCGTCCCGACCGGGCACCCGGCGGTCGACGCCGGCCTGGAGCGGCTGGCCGACGCCGACCACCTCCCGGCCGACGGGCACCTGGAGGTGTACGAGGATGTACACCGGGGACTGCGGGAGGCGCTGGCCGCGCTCGACGCGCGCCCGCCGGCGGCCCCGCCGATGTCCTCGTCGTACGAACACAGGAGCTGAACCGAACGTGGCAGGAGTCGCACGCCGTCGTCTGGACGCGGAGCTGGTGCGCCGGAAGCTCGCCCGCTCCCGCGAGCACGCGAGCCAACTGATCGCGGCGGGGCGGGTCACCGTGGGCGGCAACACCGCCACCAAGCCCGCCACCCAGGTCGAGACCGCCGCCGCCATCGTGGTGGTGCAGGACGACGCCGACCCCGACTACGTCTCGCGCGGCGGCCACAAGCTGGCCGGCGCCCTCGCCGCCTTCGTCCCGCGCGGGCTGGAGGTGCAGGGGCGGCGGGCCCTCGACGCGGGCGCGTCCACGGGCGGCTTCACCGACGTCCTGCTGCGCGCCGGCGTGGCGCACGTGGTGGCCGTCGACGTCGGCTACGGGCAGCTCGCCTGGTCGTTGCAGAGCGATGAACGCGTGACCGTCAAGGACCGTACCAACGTGCGTGAGCTGACGTTGGACGCGATCGACGGAGAGCCGGTGGATCTGGTGGTGGGCGACCTGTCGTTCATCCCGCTGGGGCTGGTACTGCCCGCCCTGGCGGGCGTCTCGGCGCCCGAAGCCGACCTGGTGCTGATGGTGAAGCCCCAGTTCGAGGTGGGCAAGGAGCGGCTGGGCAGCGGCGGGGTCGTCCGCAGCCCGGAGCTGCGGGCCGAGGCCGTGCGGGGTGTCGCGCGGCAGGCGGGCGAACTGGGCCTCGGGGTGCTGGGCGTCACCGCCAGTCCGCTGCCCGGCCCGTCCGGCAACGTCGAGTACTTTCTGTGGCTGCGGGCGGGCGCGCCCGCGCTGGATCCGGCGGATGTGGAACGCGCCGTGGCGGAGGGACCCCGTTGAGTTCGACGACAGCGTTTTCGACGACTGCTGCACCTCGCACCGTGTTCCTGCTCGCGCACACCGGCCGCCCGGCCGCGGTCCGCAGCGCCGAACTCGTGGTGCTCGGCCTGCTGCGCAACGGCATCGGCGTGCGCGTCCTGGCCGCGGAGGCGGTCGACCTGCCGCTGCCGCCGACGGTGGAGACGGTGCCCGAGGCGTCGCCCGACGTGCTCGACGGGTGCGAACTGCTGATCGTGCTCGGCGGCGACGGGACGCTGCTGCGCGGCGCCGAGTTCGCGCGGGCCTCCGGTGTCCCGATGCTCGGGGTGAACCTCGGGCGGGTCGGCTTCCTCGCCGAGGCCGAACGGGACGACCTCGACAAGGTCGTGGACCGGGTGGTGACCCGGGCCTACGAGGTCGAGGAGCGCATGACCCTGGACGTCACCGTGCACAACAACGGGGACGTGCTGCACAGCGACTGGGCGCTCAACGAGGCCGCCGTGCAGAAGGTCTCGCCGGAACGCATGCTGGAGGTCGTCCTGGCGATCGACGGCCGGCCCGTGACCGGCTTCGGCTGCGACGGCGTGATCTGCGCGACACCCACCGGGTCCACCGCGTACGCCTTCTCCGCGGGCGGGCCGGTGGTCTGGCCCGAGGTGGAGGCGCTGCTGATGGTGCCGATCGGGGCGCACGCCCTGTTCGCCAAGCCGCTGGTGACCACCCCGGACTCGGTGCTCGCCGTGGAGGTCGAACCGCACACCCCGGACGGGGTGCTGTGGTGCGACGGGCGGCGCACCATCGAGCTGCCCGCCGGTGCGCGGGTGGAGGTCCGCCGCGGGGCGGTGCCGGTACGCCTGGCACGGCTCCACCACGCCTCGTTCACCGACCGGCTGGTGGCGAAGTTCGCGCTGCCGGTGTCCGGCTGGCGGGGCGCGCCGCACTGACGCCGGCGGTACGGGCCGGGGCACCGACCCCGGCGGTACGGGGCGGGGCGCGCCGCACCGACGGGCCGGGGGCGCCGTACGTGACCGGGCGCGGCGGTCGTGCCGTTCGAGCCGGGCGTCGTCCGCGGCCCCGGGGCCCACTCCGGCGGGTGACGCGGGGACGCGGTGACCGGGCCGCGACCTGCGGGTTCCGCCACACCGGGCGGGGGCCGTCGCACAGCGGGCCCCGGACCTCGTAAGGTCTTCTCCGTGCTGGAGGAGATGCGGATACGGTCGCTCGGGGTAATCGACGACGCGGTGGTCGAGCTGTCACCCGGTTTCACCGCGGTGACCGGTGAGACCGGCGCGGGCAAGACCATGGTCGTGACCAGCCTCGGACTGTTGCTCGGCGGGCGCGCCGACCCCGCCCTGGTGCGGATCGGTTCGCCGTCCGCCGTCGTCGAGGGCCGCGTCAGCGTGCCGCCCGGCGCCGCCGTCGCGGTCCGGGCCGAGGAGGCGGGCGCCGAACTCGACGACGGCGCGCTGCTCATCAGCCGCACCATCTCGGCGGAGGGCCGCTCGCGGGCGCACCTGGGCGGCCGTTCCGTGCCGGTCGGCGTGCTCGCCGAGCTGGCCGACGAGCTGGTCGCCGTCCACGGCCAGACCGACCAGCAGGGCCTGCTCAAGCCCGCCCGGCAGCGCGGCGCGCTGGACCGGTACGCGGGCGACGCCGTCGCCGTGCCCCTGGCCCGGTACGGCGACGCCTACCGGCGGCTGAGGGCGGTCAGCGCACAGCTGGAGGAGCTGACCACCCGCGCCCGGGAGCGGGCGCAGGAGGCGGACCTGCTGCGCTTCGGGCTCACCGAGATCGAGGCGGTCGAGCCGCGTCCCGGCGAGGACGCCGAACTGGCCGCGGAGGCGGAGCGGCTCGGCCACGCCGAGGCCCTCGCGTCCGCCGCCGCGCTCGCCCACGGGGCTCTGGCGGGCAACCCGGAGGACCCGGAGGTCCTGGACGCCACGACCCTCGTGGCGGGCGCGCAGCGGGCGCTGGACGCCGTCCGGGCGCACGACCCGGCGCTGGCCGCGCTCGCCGACCGCATGGGGGAGATCTCGATCCTCCTCGCGGACGTGGCGACGGAACTCGCCGGGTACGCCGACAACCTGGACGCCGACCCCCGGCGGCTCGCCGCCGTCGAGGAGCGCCGCGCGGCGCTGACCGCGCTCACCCGCAAGTACGGCACCGATGTCGCGGCCGTCCTCGCGTGGGCCGAGGAGGGTGCCGCCAGGCTCACCGAGCTGGACGGCGACGACGACCGGATCGGCGAGCTGACGGCCGAGCGGGACACCCTGCGCGCCGAGCTGTCCGGGCTGGCGCAGGCGCTGACCGACGCGCGGACGGAGGCGGCGGCGCGGTTCGCGGACGCCGTCACCGCGGAGCTGGCCTCCCTGGCCATGCCGCACGCGCGCGTGTCGTTCGCGATCCGGCAGACCGAGGACCCGGAGGGCGTGGAGGTCGGCGGGCGGACCGTGGCGTACGGGCCGGCCGGCGCCGACGAGGTCGAGCTGCTGCTCGCCCCGCACCCCGGTGCGCCGCCCCGGCCGATCGCCAAGGGCGCGTCGGGCGGTGAGCTGTCGCGCGTGATGCTCGCCGTCGAGGTCGTCTTCGCCGGTACGGACCCGGTGCCGACGTACCTCTTCGACGAGGTCGACGCCGGTGTCGGCGGCAAGGCGGCGGTGGAGATCGGGCGCCGGCTGGCCAAACTCGCCAGGACGGCCCAGGTCGTGGTCGTCACGCACCTCCCGCAGGTCGCGGCCTTCGCCGACCGGCAGTTGCTGGTCGAGAAGACCAGCGACGGGTCGGTGACCCGCTCGGGCGTCACGGTGCTGGAGGGCGAGGACCGGGTGAGGGAGCTGTCACGGATGCTGGCCGGCCAGGAGGACTCCGAGACGGCCCGGGCGCACGCGGAGGAGCTGCTGGCGACGGCCCGGGCGGACGCCTGACGCCCCCGGCCGTGCGGGTGGCACCGGGGCGGCGGCGCGAGCGGCCCGGCGCGTAGGGTGCCCGGCATGATCAGGAGTGTCGGGGCCCTCGGGCTCGCCGCCGGCGTCACGCGCGCGGTGTACACCGGCCTGCGGCGCCGCGGTGACGAGCGGTGGCGCCGGACCAACCACGCCGGGCGGACCGTCGACCTGTGCGCGGGCCCCGCCACCGCCGCGGGCGCCGTGATCGGCGCGCTGGCGGCTCCCGTCGGCCGGCGGGAGCGGGGCGCCGCCGTGGTGGCCGGTCTGGCGGCGGCGGCCTGCGGGGCGTACGACGACGTCCACGGCGACCACCGGCGGGGTTTCCGGGCGCACCTGGGCGCCCTGCGGGACGGTGAGGTCACCAGCGGGGCCGTCAAGCTGTTCGGGATCGGTGCCGCCGGGCTCGTCGCGGGCGCGCTGCTCAAGGAGCGGCCCGTCGACAGGGTCCTCGCCGGCGTGGTGGTCGCCGGGACCGCCCACTTCGCCAACCTCGTGGACGTACGCCCCGGCAGGGCGGTCCTCACGGTGCTCGCGGTCGGGGCGGCAGGCCTGCCGCGGGGCCGGCTCGCCGCCGCGCCGATGGGCGCCGCGGCCGCCGTCGCCGCCGACGACCTCGGCGAGCGCACCATGCTCGGCGACGCGGGCGCCCACGCGCTGGGCGCGGTGCTCGGTACGGCGATCGCCGCCTCCGCAGGGCGGACGGGGCTCGCGGTCCACTCCGCCGGACTCGTCGCCGCGGCGGCGTGCGGAGGCACCGTCAGCCGCCTCGCCGGTTCACCCGGATGAGTGATCGCTGACCACGGTTCACGCCCCGCGACACGGCCGGTTCCTCCGGACGGTGCCGGAACTGGCGTACGGACTGGCATCCTTGGGCGCGTGACACAGCTGCATACGGTCCAAGTGCTGGGCGGCGGCAGCGCGGGCAGCAGCGCTCACGTCAGATCATTGGCCGCCGGGCTCGTGGCGAGGGGCGTACGGGTGACCGTGTGCGCACCCGTCGAACTGGACCAGGCATACGACTTCCTGGGCGCGGGGGCGCACTTCGTGCCCGTACCGCGCCGCGGCGACCCGGTGGCCATCGGAACGCTGCGCGGGGCGTGCGCGGGCGCGGACGTGGTGCACGCGCACGGTCTGCACGCCTCGGTGCGCGCCGGGCTGGCCCTCGGACCGCAGCGCGTACCGCTCGTGGTCACCTGGCACACGCGCACGCACGCCGAGGGCGCCCGGGGCAGGCTGCTCCGGCTCATGGAGCGCAGAACCGTACGGGCGGCGGCCGTCGTGCTCGGCACGTCCTCCGAACTGGTCGACCGCGCACGGCGGCGGGGTGCCCGCGACGCCCGCCTCGGCCCCGTCTCGGTCCCCGCCCCGCACGCCGGGACCACCGAGTCCGAGGCCGGCAAGGCGCGGGCCGAACTGGGCGCCATGGACCGGCCGTTGCTCGTCGCGGTCGGCGCGCTGGAGCCGCACCGCGGATACGGCACGCTGCTCGACGCCTCCCGGCTGTGGCTCCGCCACGACCCGGTGCCCCTGGTGGCCGTCGCGGGGGAGGGGCGCCAGCGGTCCGCGCTCCAGCGGCGGATCGACGCCGAGGGGCTGCCGGTGCGGCTGCTCGGGCGGCGCCACGACGTCACCGCGCTGCTCGCGGCGGCGGACGTGGCGCTGCTGCCGAGCCGCTGGGAGGCCCGGGCCCCGCTCGCCCAGGAAGCCCTGCGGCTCGGCGTGCCGCTGGTCGCCACCGCGGTGGGCGGCGTGCCGGAACTCGTCGGCGACGCGGCGGAACTGGTGCCGTACGGGGACGCGGGCGCGCTCGCCGGCGCGGTGACCGCGCTGCTCACCGACCCGGGGCGGCGCGCCGCGCTGGCGGTGGCGGGGCGCAGGCAGGCGGCCACCTGGCCGACGGAGGACGAGACCATCGCCCAGGTGCTGAGCGTCTACGACGAGCTGTGCGCCGGGCCGCGCGCCCGCACCCCCTGACCGGTCAGGGGGCGTGGCGGCGGGCCCGCAGGGCCAGGGACAGCGCGAGGACGGTCTGCGGGTCGTCGAGGTCCGTGCCCAGCAGCTCCCCTATGCGGGCCAGGCGGTTGTAGAGGGTCTGGCGGTTGAGGTGCATCTCGCGTGCCGTCTCCGCCTTGCGGCCCGCGTGCGCCAGATACGTCTCCAGCGTCGGCAGCAGCGCGGGGCGCGACGTCCGGTCGTGCTCCTGCAGCGGACCGATCGCCCGGTCCACGAACGCGGTCAGGGCCGCGCCCTCGCCATGGTGGCGCAGCCGCCACAGCAGCAGGTCGATGTCCAGCCGCCGCGCGTCGTACCACGGCCGGTCCGGCAGCCCCCGCGCCGCGGCCGCCGCCTCCGCCGCGTGCCGCAGCCCCGCGGACGCCGCCGCCCAGTTGCCCGCGACACCCACGACGACGACCGGCGGGTGCCCGCCCGATGGGCTCCAGCCGCCGGCCGGGGCGCCCACCAGGCCCGCCCGCGCCACACCCGCCCGGAGCGCCGCCGCCACCCGGTCGGCCACCGCCGTCCGCTCCGACTCGGTACGCAGGCCCAGCAGCAGCGGCACCCGGCCCTCGACGGGGCGCACGCCCAGCAGGACCGGCACGCCCACCGCCGACAGCTCCTCCAGCACGGCCCGGGCCAGCAGCGACCAGTTCCCCGACGGCAGCACGTCCGAGCCGAGCCGCATCACCACCGGCAGCAGCGGGCCGTCGCCCGGCCTGAAGCCCAGCACCCGGGCCTGCGCGGGCGCGTCGTCCGGCGGTACGCGGCCCTCCGCGAGGTCGGTGAGGAAGTCGCCCCGGCCGCGCGCCGCCAGCTCCTCCTCCTGGCGCGCCTGCATCAGCACCACCGCGAGGATGCCCGCCGCCCGCTCCGCAGCCATCCGGTGCACCGGCAGCAGCCCCCCGGACACCGCCAGCAGGACGAGCCGGGCGCGCACCGCGTCCGCGCCCGGTCCGCCGCCCGGCACGTCCACCAGCACCGCGCCCGCCGGAGGCCCCGCCTCCCGCGACTCCCGCTGGCCGCGCAGCCCCTCCCACACCTGGAGCGGGTCGGGTCCGTCGCCGCCGCCCGCGGCGTACAGCAGCCGGCCGTCCGCGGTCTCCAGGAACACCGGGTTGGCGGCGAAACCGGCGAGGATGCCCAGCACCTGCGGCACCCCGCCGCCCCCCAGGACCGCCTCCGTGCACCGGCGGTGCACGTCCTCGGCCTGCCGCAGCAGCGCGTAGTGCCCGTTGACGATCTCGGTGTGGACCTCCTCGGTCACCGACACGAACGGCACCTCGCGGTGCAGCTGGACCAGCGGCAGGCCGGCCGCCCGCGCCGTCTCCACGATCGTCGCGGGCAGCCGGGAGAACCTCGGTCCCAGCTCCACGACGAGCGCCGCGATCCCGCGCTCCGCGAGCCGCCGCACGAACGCCCGCTGCTCGGCCGGGCGCGTACCGAGCCCCAGTCCGGTCGTGAGCAGCAGCTCGCCGCCCTTCAGCAGCGAGGCGATGTTCGGCACCTCACCGGCGTGCACCCAGCGCACCGTCCGGTGCAGCCGGTCCGCCCCGGCGACCACTTCCGGGAGACCCCCGCGCAGACCGGGCAGCTCCAGCGCCCGCTGCACGGTGATACCGCCCTGCTCGTTCATGGAGGTCATACGGCCGGACGGTACCCGCGTCCGTGTTCCCGGGACATCACCGGACGATGACGACACCGGCACCGGGCGACAACTCGTCGCGCGCACGGGCCATTTGTGCGACCGCCTGTCGATTGTGGCGTACGTCACACCGGAGGATGGTGTCCCGCCATGGCAGAGAATCCCACTCCCGCAGGCCGGCCGGTGCAGCGGCTCAAGGCGAACTCCGTCGGGCTCGTCGGCGTCGTCTTCATGGCCGTCGCCACCGCCGCGCCGATCACCGCGATGACCGGCAACCTCCCCATCGCCGTCGGCTTCGGCAACGGCACCGGCGCCCCGGCCGGCTACCTCTTCGCGACGCTCGTCCTCACCGTCTTCTCCGTCGGCTACGTCGCCATGGCGAAACGCATCACCGCGGCCGGCGCCTTCTACGGCTACATCTCCCATGGCCTCGGCCGCATCGCGGGCATGGCCTCCGGCATGCTGGCGGTCCTCGCCTACATCGTGTTCGAGGCGTCCATCGTCGGTGTCTTCGCCTATTTCACGCGGACGACCGTCGCCGACCAGCTGGGCGTGGACCTGCCGTGGATCGTGTACGCGGCCGCCATGCTGGCCGTCACCGCCGTCCTCGCGCACTTCGACATCAACCTCACCGCCAAGGCGCTCGGCGTGATGCTCGTCGCCGAGGTCGCCGTGCTGTTCGCCGTCGCCACGGCCGTGCTGCTGAACGGCGGCGGCCCGGACGGCATACCGCTCGAACCGGTCAACCCCGCCAACGCCTTCACGGGCGCCTCCGCGGGGCTGGGCCTGTTCTTCGCCTTCTGGTCCTGGGTGGGCTTCGAGTCGACCGCGATGTACGGCGAGGAGTCGCGCGACCCCAAGCGCGTCATCCCGCGCGCCACGCTCGTCTCCGTCGTGGGGGTCGGCCTCTTCTACATCTACGTCTCGTGGATGACCATCGCCGGCAACGGCCTCGACGGCGCCGTGGAGGTCTCCGCCTCCGCGAGCCCGCTCGACCTGTTCTTCGACCCGACCCGGACGTACCTCGGCGCCTGGGCCGTCGACGCCTTCCAGTGGCTGCTGCTCACCGGCTCCTTCGCCTGCGGCATGGCCTTCCACCAGTGCGCCTCCCGCTACCTGTACGCCATCGGCCGGGAGGGCTTCCTGCACCCGGCGCTCGGCCGGACGCACACCCGGCACGGCTCGCCGTACATCGCCTCCTACGTGCAGAGCGCCATCGCCGTCGCCCTCGTCGGCGCCTTCTGGCTCACCGGCCAGGACCCGTACATCCACCTCTACACGCTGCTGGCGATCCTCGGCACGATGGCGATCCTCATCGTCCAGACGCTCTGCTCGTTCGCCGTCATCGGCTACTTCCGCAGGAACCACCCCGAGGACCGGCACTGGTTCCGCACCCTCACCGCACCCCTGCTCGGCGGGATCGGCATGACCGCCGTCGTCGTCCTGCTGGTGCTCAACATGGAGACCGCCGCGGGCCTCGCCGCCGACTCCCTCTTCTTCGCCCTCATCCCGTGGATCGTCGGAGCCGTCTTCCTCGGGGGTCTGGGCCTGGGCCTCTACCTGAAGGCCCGGCGGCCCGAACGGTACGAGATCATCGGCCGGATCGTCCTCGAGGACGCGGCCGAGCGCGCAGACGAAGACCACCAGCCCGCGACCGTGTGAGGAGCAGACCCATGCCCCGTACGCCCCTGATGCGCGCCCTGCGCGACATCGCCGCCCACCGCGCCGCCGCCGACCGGCTCGGCATGCCCGTCGCCGCCGTCCGGGAATCCACCCGCCGCGACCTGCTCCGCCGCGCCGCCGCCCTCGGTCTCGCCGCCGGAGCCGGCACGGCGGTGGCGGCCCGCCCGGCGAAGGCGCACGCCGCGACCGCCCCGCGCGTCGCCGTCGTCGGCGCCGGGATCGCCGGCCTGACCGCCGCCCTCACCCTGAAGGACGCGGGCCTGAACTGCACCCTGTACGAGGCGAACCCGACCCGGGTCGGCGGCCGGATGTGGACGCAGCGCGACCACTGGGCGTACGGACAGACCTCCGAGATCGGCGGTGAGCTGATCGACACCAGCCACAAGAAGATCCTGGAACTGTGCCGCCGCTTCGGCCTGCCCGTCGAGGACTTCCTCGGCGGCGGCCCCACCGGCGCCGAGGAGGTCCTCTGGTTCGGCGGCACCTACTACCCGCGCCACCAGGCCGACGAGGACTTCAAGGCCGTCTTCCAGCAGCTCCACCGGGACCTTCAGGAAGCCGGCGAGGTGAAGTGGAACCAGAGCACGCCCCACGGCACCGCCCTGGACACCATGTCGATATACGAGTGGATCGAGAGCCGGGTCCCCGGCGGACACTCCTCACCCCTCGGGCAGTTCATCGACGTCGCGTACAACGTCGAGTACGGGGCCGACACCACCGAGCAGTCGTCGCTCGCCCTGGTCCTGCTGATGGGCTACCAGACCAATCCGGGCCACTTCAACGTCTGGGGCCAGTCCAACGAGCGCTACCACATCACCGGCGGCAACGATCAACTGCCGAACGCCATCGCCGGGTCACTGCCCCCCGGCACGCTCCGCATGGGCTGGTCCCTCACCGCGCTGCGCGCGAACGCCGACGGCACCCAGACGCTCACCTTCACCGAGGGCGGCTCCACCCGCACGGTCACCGCCGACCACACCGTGCTGTGCGTCCCGCTGCCCGTCCTCCAGCGGCTCGACCTCGGCCGGGCGGGCTTCGACCCGCTCATGAGGAACCTGCTGCGCGACGCGCGCATGGGTCACTGCACCAAGCTCAACCTGCAGTGCGGCACCCGCCCCTGGCGCGGCACCGGCCCCTGGCCGGGCGTCTCGGCCGGCGACTGCTTCACCGACACCGACGTCCAGCAGACCTGGGACACCACCAAGATCCAGCCGGGCACCGGCGGCATCCTCATCCAGTACAACGGCGGCACCCTCGCCAGGAACCTCGCCCCCGCCGGGCCGTTCGCCACCGAGTCCGACCCGTACGTCCGCGACCTCGCCGCCCGCCGGCTGCGCGGCGTCGACGCGTTCTTCCCCGGCACCTCCCGGGCGTTCACCGGCCGCGCCCAGCTGTCCGCCTGGCACCTCGACCCGCACACGCTCGGCGCGTACTCGATGTGGCCGGTCGGCTACCTGCACCGGTACGCCGGCTACGAGGGCACCGCCCAGGGCAACGTCCACATCGGCGGCGAGCACTGCTCCTACGACTTCCAGGGCTTCATGGAGGGCGGCGCGACCGAAGGGGAGCGCGCCGCCCGGGAGGTGATCGCCGCCTGTTAGCCGGCCGGAACGGCGCTCAGCCGCCGTACGCGCCCGAGGCGGTCAGCCGCAGTGCCGTGTCGATCAGCGGCACGTGGCTGAACGCCTGCGGGAAGTTGCCGACCTGGCGCTGCAGGCGCGGATCCCACTCCTCCGCCAGCAGCCCCAGGTCGTTGCGGAGCCCCAGCAGCTTCTCGAAGAGCTTGCGCGCCTCGTCGACCCGGCCGATCATCGCCAGGTCGTCCGCCATCCAGAACGAACAGGCCAGGAACGCGCCCTCGTCACCGGGCAGGCCGTCCACGCCCTCGTCCGCGCCCTCGGTGGGGTAGCGGAGGATGAAGCCGTCCTCCGTGGACAGCTCCCGCTGGATCGCCTCGATGGTGCCGATGACCCGCTTGTCGTCCGGCGGCAGGAAGCCCACCTGCGGGATCAGCAGCAGCGAGGCGTCCAGTTCCTTGGAGCCGTACGACTGCGTGAAGGTGTTGCGCTCCGGGTCGTAGCCCTTCTCGCACACGTCCCGGTGGATGGTGTCGCGCAGCTCGGTCCACTTGTCCAGCGGGCCGTCCGCGTCCCCGGACTCGATCAGCTTGATCGTGCGGTCCACCGCGACCCAGGCCATCACCTTGGAGTGCACGAAGTGGCGGCGCGGGCCGCGCACCTCCCAGATGCCCTCGTCGGGCTGGTCCCAGTGGTCCTCCAGGTACCGGATCAGCTTCAGCTGGAGCAGCGAGGCGTAGTCGTTGCGGGACAGCCCCGTCATGTGCGCCAGGTGCAGGGCCTCGGTGACCTCGCCGTACACGTCCAGCTGGAGCTGGTTGGCGGCGCCGTTGCCGACCCGGACCGGGGCGGAGTTCTCGTACCCCGGCAGCCAGTCCAGCTCGGCCTCGCCGAGCTCCCGCTCACCGGCGATGCCGTACATGATCTGGAGGTTCTCCGGGTCGCCGGCGACCGCGCGCAGCAGCCACTCGCGCCAGGCGCGGGCCTCCTCGCGGTAGCCGGTGCGCAGCAGCGAGGAGAGGGTGATCGCCGCGTCGCGCAGCCAGGTGTAGCGGTAGTCCCAGTTCCGCACGCCGCCGATGTCCTCGGGCAGGGAGGTGGTGGGCGCGGCGACGATGCCGCCCGTGGGGGCGTACGTCAGCGCCTTCAGCGTGATCAGGGAGCGGACCACGGCCTCCCGGTACGGGCCCCGGTAGGTGCAGTGCTCGACCCACTCGCGCCAGAACTCGGAGGTGGCCTCCAGGGCGCCCAGCGGGTCCGCCAGCGGCGGCGGCGCGTGGTGCGAGGGCTGCCAGCTGATGGTGAAGGCGACCCGGTCGCCCTCCTTGACGGTGAAGTCCGAGTACGTCGTCAGGTCCTCGCCGTGCGTCTCGACCTCGGTGTCCAGCCAGATGGAGTCCGGGCCGGCCACCGCGACGGTCCGGCCGTCGACCTGGTGCACCCAGGGCACCACGCGGCCGTAGGAGAACCGCATCCGCAGCGCGGACCGCATCCGCACCCGGCCCTTGACGCCCTCCACGATCCGCACCAGCTGCGGGGCGCCGTCACGCGGCGGCATGAAGTCGGTCACGCGCACCGTGCCCCGGCCGGGCGTGTCCCACTCCGATTCCAGGATCAGCGAGTCACCGACGTACCGGCGCCGGTCGGCCACGGGCGGCTCGGCCTCGTCGGCGTGCGCCGGCCCGATCCGCCAGAAACCGTGTTCCTCGGTCCCGAGGAGTCCTGCGAAGACGGCGTGCGAATCGAAGCGGGGCAGGCACAGCCAGTCGGCCGTGCCGTCCCGGCAGACCAGGGCGGCGGTCTGCATGTCTCCGATGAGTGCGTAGTCCTCGATGCGCCCGGCCACGTGCAATCTCCAGTCGAACGGCAACGTTCGCCCCCGTGGGGCGCTTACTGGGGTCAAGGTCAAGGATCGCCGACGAGCGGATGTTCCCGTTTTTCGGGCGGGGGTGGTGCCGTTGTGGGGGCCCGGCTCGGCAGCGGATGTCCGAGCAGGATACGACGCCCCCCGGCCCTCCGTGTGATCGTCCTGGTAGAGCTGTTGAGCAGAACGAGTGACCCTCCTCTCCTCACCCGAAACCCCCGGCCCATGCGTGTGCCCGGGGTGTCCGCGCGTGCGCGCTCCGTGCACCCGCCGGGCGGCGGGGCGCGCCACGGCCGGGAGCGTGTGCGGCCGGAAGCGGCGGCCCCGGGTCGCTGATACCCTGGTAGCCCGTGGACCGGTGGGCGCCGCACCTCGAATCGGCGGCCCCCGAACCGCAGCGACGGCACCCCCGGAACCCTCCGGACGGACGCCGGAACGCACCTCCAGAACGCGACCACGGGAGCCCCCTCTTGGCCATGCCGCCCAAATCCACGACGACCAAGCACATCTTCGTCACCGGGGGTGTCGCGTCCTCCCTCGGCAAGGGCCTGACCGCCTCCAGCCTGGGTGCGCTCCTCAAGGCCCGGGGCCTTCGGGTCACGATGCAGAAGCTCGACCCGTACCTCAACGTCGACCCGGGCACCATGAACCCGTTCCAGCACGGTGAGGTGTTCGTCACCAACGACGGCGCCGAGACCGACCTGGACATCGGCCACTACGAGCGGTTCCTCGACGTCGACCTCGACGGCTCGGCCAACGTCACCACGGGCCAGGTCTACAGCCAGGTCATCGCCAAGGAGCGGCGCGGCGAGTACCTCGGCGACACCGTCCAGGTCATCCCGCACATCACCAACGAGATCAAGCACCGCATCCGGCGCATGGCGGCCGACGACGTCGACGTGGTCATCACGGAGGTCGGCGGTACGGTCGGCGACATCGAGTCGCTGCCGTTCCTGGAGACCGTCCGCCAGGTCCGCCACGAGGTCGGCCGCGACAACGTCTTCGTCGTGCACATCTCGCTGCTGCCCTACATCGGCCCGTCCGGCGAGCTGAAGACCAAGCCGACCCAGCACTCGGTCGCCGCCCTGCGGAACATCGGCATCCAGCCCGACGCCATCGTGCTGCGCGCCGACCGCGACGTACCGACCGCGATCAAGCGCAAGATCTCGCTGATGTGCGACGTCGACGAGGCGGCCGTGGTCGCGGCCATCGACGCCAAGTCGATCTACGACATCCCCAAGGTGCTGCACACCGAGGG
The DNA here is from genome assembly GCF_001646665.1 of Streptomyces noursei. Classification (GTDB taxonomy): domain Bacteria; phylum Actinomycetota; class Actinomycetes; order Streptomycetales; family Streptomycetaceae; genus Streptomyces; species Streptomyces lavendulocolor. The sequence goes on from NZ_LWBU01000366.1 coordinate 22,234, forward strand.
CCTGGACGCGTACGTGGTGCGCAAGCTGGACCTGCCCTTCCGCGACGTCGACTGGACGACGTGGGACGACCTGCTGGACCGCGTCCACAACCCCGACCACGAGGTCACGGTCGCCCTCGTCGGCAAGTACATCGACCTGCCCGACGCCTACCTGTCGGTGACCGAGGCCATGCGCGCCGGCGGCTTCGCCAACAAGGCCCGAGTCAAGGTCAAGTGGGTCACCTCCGACGACTGCAAGACGCAGGCGGGCGCGGCCAAGCAGCTCGGCGACGTCGACGCGATCGTCATCCCCGGCGGCTTCGGCGAGCGCGGCGTCAACGGCAAGGTCGGCGCCATCCAGTACGCCCGTGAGAACAAGATCCCGCTGCTGGGCCTGTGCCTTGGCCTCCAGTGCATCGTGGTCGAGGCCGCGCGGAACCTGGCCGGCATCGCCGACGCCAACTCCACCGAGTTCGACCCGGCCACCTCCCACCCCGTCATCTCGACGATGGAGGAGCAGCTGGCGTACGTCGAGGGCGCCGGCGACCTGGGCGGAACGATGCGCCTGGGCCTGTACCCGGCGAAGCTCGCCGAGGGTTCCATCGTCCGCGAGGTCTACGGCGACCAGCCGTACGTCGACGAGCGCCACCGCCACCGCTACGAGGTGAACAACGCCTACCGCGCCGAGCTGGAGAAGAAGGCGGGCATCGTCTTCTCCGGCACCTCCCCGGACAACAAGCTCGTCGAGTACGTGGAGTACCCGCGCGAGGTGCACCCCTACCTGGTCGCCACCCAGGCGCACCCGGAGCTGCGCTCCCGCCCGACCCGGCCGCACCCGCTCTTCGCGGGCCTGGTGAAGGCGGCTGTGGAGCGCAAGACGGGCAAGTGACGCGCTAGCGATACGGTTGACCGGGGTACGGGCCTGATCAGGGCTTGTGCCCCGGTTTTCTGTGTACGTGGTGTACGAGGGAGGACGTCTTCATGACCATCAAGGACACGCCCGAGGAGTGGCAGGTCACCGCGACCACCGTGCCGTTCCGGGGCAACAAGACGAGTGTCCGCACCGACGACGTGGTCATGCCGGACGGGACCGTCGTGCGCCGCGACTACCAGGTCCACCCCGGCTCGGTCGCGGTCCTGGCCCTCGACGACGAGGACCGGGTCCTGGTGCTGCGCCAGTACCGCCACCCGGTGCGGCACAAACTGTGGGAGATCCCGGCCGGCCTGCTGGACGTGCCCGGCGAGAACCCGCTGAACGCGGCGGTGCGCGAGCTGTACGAGGAGGCGCACGTCAAGGCGGAGACGTGGCACGTCCTCACGGACGTGTACACCACGCCCGGCGGCTGCGACGAGGCCGTACGGGTCTTCCTGGCGCGCGGGCTGTCGGCGGCGGAGGGCGAGCGCTTCGAGGTCGCCGAGGAGGAGGCCGACATGGAACTGGCCCGGGTGCCGCTCGACGAGCTGGCGCGGGGGGTCCTGGCGGGCGAGCTGCACAACACCTGCCTGGTGGTGGGTGTCCTGTCGGTCCTCGCCGCGCGGGCGGGCGACGGCCTCGACGCCCTCCGGCCGGCCGAGGCGCCCTGGCCGGCCCGCCCGTTCGAGGCGTAGGGACGCGGAAGGCCCCGGCGGGTGCGCCGGGTGGGCCGTTCGGACAGGGATCCGAACGGCCCGGCGGTGTGACGATCGGTTGATCCGATCGGGGGACTCGTCCGCCGTGCTCGGCCGGGCGGGGCACGGTGGCTGAACTACGCTCGGATCGCCCGTCTGGGGACCCGGCGGGATCAGCACGTGCGCAGCGGACGGGAGCGTGGCCCGTGACGGATCAGGCGGTGGACTTCGGCGGCGCGGGCGGTGCGGACCGGTCCGGTGCGCGGCCCGGGGGCCGTCGGTTCTACGGGCGGGCGCGCGAGCTCAAGGAGCTGCGGGCCGACATCGCCCGCGCCGGGCTCGACACCCTGGCCGGGCGGCCCTCCCCCCGTGCCCGGGTGCTGCTCGTCGCCGGGCGGCCCGGCAGCGGCCGCACCGCGCTCGCCGAGGAACTCGTCGGCGACCTCGCCCGGGGCTACCGCGACGGCGTCCTGCGCGCCCGCCTCACCGAGCCCGGCGGGGAGCCGGTGCCGGTCGAGCGCGCCGCCCGCGGCCTGCTCGACCGCCTCGGCGTCCCCGCACCCGCCGGCGCGGCGGAGGACGAGCTGACCCAGCTGCTGCGGGAGGCCTGCGCCGAGCGCCGCGTCCTGCTCCTGCTGGACGACGCCGCGGGCGCCGAGCAGGTCGACGCGCTGCTCCCCGACAACCCCGACTGCCTGGTCGTGGCCGTCGCACAGGGCCCGCTCACCGGCATCCCCGGCGTACGGCCGTGCACGGTCGGCGGGCTGGACGCCAAGTCCGCCATCGAACTGCTCGACGGCTACACCGGCTCGGTGCGCATCACCGTCGACCCGCAGGCCGCCGAGACGCTCACCGAGCTGTGCGGCGGCCAGCCCGCCGCACTCGTGCTGGCCGGCGGCTGGCTCGCCGCCCGGCCCATGGCGTCCGTCGCCGACCTGACCAAGCGGCTGCGCGCCCTGACCGACGAGCCCGAGCGCCCGGTCGCCGCCCGCCCGCTGGCCCGCGCGTTCCGCGTGGCGTACGAGGCGCTGCCCGCCTCCGCCGCCCGCACCCTGCGCCTGCTGGCCCTGGCCCCGGTCGGCATCGCCGACGCCCACACCGCCTCCGCGCTGGCCGGCTGCTCGGTCTCCGCCGCCCGCTCGGCGCTGGAGGGCTTCGCCGCCGCCGGCTTCCTGCACGAGGCGGACGACGAGCAGTACGAGGTGCCCGGCTGCCTGATGCCCCTGCTGCGGGAGCTGCTGGAGACCGAGGACCGGCCCGCCGAGGTGCAGCTGGCCCGCGCGAGGATGCTGGAGCGCACCGTGCGGCTGCTCCACTCCTGCCGCGCGGTCACCGAGCCGGAGGGCTCGCCCGCCCGGCGCAAGCTGGCCGGGCTGCCCCGGGCGCTGCGCTTCACCGGCCCGGAGGCCGCCGCCGCGTGGCTGCGCAGCCGGCAGCCCGCGCTGCTGGCCGCCGCCCGGGTCGCCGTCGCCGACGGGGAGCTGGACACCCTCGCCCGCCGCCTGGTCGCCGCCCTCGTCCGGGCGCTCGCCGCGCACCGGGGCGCCGAGAACGCCGCGCCCGAGCTGTACGGGCTGCACCAGCTGGTCCTGGACGTCGCGGAGCGGCGGGGGCTGCACCGCGAGCGGGCCGCCGCCCTGCTGAACCTCGCCGACCTGGACGCCCGCACCGGCCGGACCGCCGACGCGCTGGTCCGCTACCGGGCCGCGCTGGACGCCGGACGGCTGGCGAACGATCCGTACGCGATCAGCCGCGCGATGGAATCCGTAGGCGGTGCCCACCAGGAGCTGGGGGACTGGCAGCGGGCCGCCGACTGGTACGGGCGGGCGCTGTCGCAGCGTCTCGCCCGCGACGAGCGGGCCGATCAGGCGCGGCTGTACGGCCGGCTCGGTGCCGTCCACAGTTACGAGGGCCGGTACGGCGAGGCGCTGCGGAACTGGCGGGCCGCCGCGGCCGGATATCGCCGCCTCGGCGATCTCGCGGGCCACGCGCGGGCGTTGAGCGAGGCCGCCCGGGTCCAGGAGTACGCGGGACGGCCGCAGGAGTCGCTGCGCACCTGCGAGGAGGCCGTCGAGTGGGCCCGCCGGGCCAAGGACGTGCGGCTTCTCGCGGCGCTCCAGCTGCGGCTGGCGGACACGCTGGACCGGCTCGGCGACCCCGCGGCGGCGCGGCTGCACCGGGCCGCAGCCGACCAGCTGCTGGGAACCGGGCGTTCCACCGCCCAGCCTGCCTGCGAAATCCGCAGCGCTTCAGCCAAAGATTAATGCTTTGCAAGGCTAGACAACGGCAGACCCTTCAATAGACTGGGTGAGCCGCGATTGACCGCGGTCTATCCCGGTGTGTCCTGTGCATCCGGGTATGTATTGCATTGCCCCCGTACCCCCAAAGCCAAGGACCGTGATCGACGTGAAGGTCGGCATCCCCCGCGAGGTCAAGAACAACGAGTTCCGGGTGGCCATCACCCCCGCCGGTGTGCACGAGCTCGTGCGCAACGGGCACCAGGTCTTCGTCGAGCAGCACGCCGGTGTCGGCTCCTCGATCACGGACGACGAGTACGTGGCGGCGGGCGCGCAGATCCTGCCGACCGCCGACGAGGTGTGGGCCACCGCGGACCTGCTGCTCAAGGTCAAGGAGCCGATCGCGGAGGAGTACCACCGCCTCCGCAAGGACCAGACCCTCTTCACCTACCTGCACCTCGCCGCCTCCCGCGAGTGCACGGACGCCCTGATCGAGTCCGGCACCACCGCCATCGCGTACGAGACGGTCGAGACCGCCAACCGCGCGCTGCCGCTGCTCGCCCCGATGTCCGAGGTCGCGGGCCGGCTGGCCCCGCAGGTCGGCGCCTACCACCTGATGCGCGCGGCCGGCGGCCGCGGCGTCCTGCCCGGCGGCGTCCCCGGCGTGATCCCGGCCAAGGCCGTCGTCATCGGCGGTGGCGTCTCCGGCTGGAACGCCGCGCAGATCGCCATCGGCATGGGCTTCGACGTGACCCTGCTCGACCGGGACATCAACAAGCTGCGCGAGGCCGACAAGATCTTCGGCACGAAGGTCAAGGCCGTCATGTCCAACTCCTTCGAGCTGGAGAAGGCCGTCCTCGAGGCCGACCTCGTCATCGGCGCGGTGCTCATCCCGGGCGCCAAGGCCCCGAAGCTGGTCACCAACGAGCTGGTCTCCCGGATGAAGCCCGGAAGTGTCCTTGTCGACATCGCGATCGACCAGGGCGGCTGCTTCGAGGACTCGCGTCCCACCACGCACGCCGAGCCGACGTTCCCCGTCCACAACTCGGTCTTCTACTGCGTCGCCAACATGCCGGGCGCGGTGCCGAACACCTCCACCTACGCGCTGACCAACGCCACGCTGCCCTACATCGTGTCGCTGGCCAACAACGGCTGGGTCGAGGCGCTGCGCCGCGACGCCGCGCTCGCCAAGGGCCTCAACACCCATGACGGCAAGGTCGTCTACAAGGAGGTCGCCGAGGCCCACGGCCTGGAGCACACCGACCTGACCTCGCTCATCGGCTGACCGTCAACGGTTGCCGTCAACCTCACACATCCGGCCGGACCTTGCGCGACGAGGTCCGGCCGGACGTGTGTCCGGCCGTCCCTGACGCTCGCTCAAGTCGTCTCGAACGTAACCCTTTAACCGTTTCGCACACCCGGAACACGTGCCGATGGATGGCCGTGCGCCCTTGACACGGGACTGTTTCTTTGCCGACACATCGGCCCGCGTCCGGGCGATTGTGTTGCTGCGGAGCGGTGACACGCCATAGAGTCGCAAACCGTCGGCATGGTGCCACGCTGACCTATCGATAAGTTTCCTGGTCACATCCAAGGAGGTAAGACGACTTGTGAATGAGTCGACATTTACTCCTGGGGGTGGTCAGCCGGGAACGGTCGGCGACGCCGGCTCGGTCGCTGTCCGAACCTTCGCGGGCGGCCAGCAGCACAGGACGACAGCCCACACGATGAAGATGATGGACGGCCAACACGTGAACGCCATGGCCGGCAACGAGAGTGGCCGAGAGTCCACCCACTTCGCCGCCTACGACGAAGTCCCCGAGGGGCACTTCTACGACCCTGACGCCGAGTACGAGCCCGATCCGGAGTACGCGGCCACCCTCGCCCCCGACGCTGCCCGCCAGCGCCGCGAGCGGATCGGCCCCACCGGACGGCCCCTGCCGTACTTCCCGATCCCGGGACCGCTGACCGACCACGGTCCCGCGAAGATCATCGCGATGTGCAACCAGAAGGGCGGCGTCGGCAAGACGACGTCGACCATCAACCTGGGTGCCGCGCTCGCGGAGTACGGACGCCGGGTCCTGCTCGTCGACTTCGACCCGCAGGGAGCCCTGTCGGTCGGCCTCGGCGTGAACCCGATGGAGCTCGACCTCACCGTCTACAACCTGCTCATGGAGCGGGGCATGTCGGCCGACGAGGTCCTCCTGAAGACCGCCGTGCCCAACATGGACCTGCTGCCCAGCAATATCGATTTGTCAGCCGCCGAAGTGCAGTTGGTCAGCGAGGTCGCGCGCGAGTCGACCCTCCAGCGGGCGCTCAAGCCGCTGCTGAACGACTACGACTACATCGTGATCGACTGTCAGCCCTCGCTCGGCCTGCTCACCGTGAACGCGCTGACGGCGGCCCACAAGGTGATAGTGCCGCTGGAGTGCGAGTTCTTCGCGCTGCGCGGTGTCGCGCTGCTCACCGAGACCATCGAGAAGGTCCAGGAGCGGCTCAACCCGGAGCTGGAGCTCGACGGCATCCTCGCCACGATGTACGACTCGCGCACGGTGCACAGCCGGGAGGTGCTCGCGCGTGTCGTCGAGGCCTTCGACGACCACGTGTACCACACGGTGATCGGCCGGACCGTGCGCTTCCCGGAGACCACGGTCGCGGGCGAGCCGATCACCACGTACGCCTCGAACTCGGTCGGTGCGGCCGCCTACCGCCAGCTCGCCAGGGAGGTGCTCGCCCGGTGTCACGCCGAGTGAGTCTGCCCGGTGCCGACGAGCTGTTCCGTACGACAGGGGGCATGGCGCTGCAGTCGTCGACCCCGCGCCGCCAGAACGGCGAGCCGCGGGTGCCGGCGCCGGCGGGCGAGAGCGACCCGGGGGCGGCGGTGCCCGCCCCCGCCCAGGCCCCCGAGGAGCACGCGGCCGCCGAGGCGGACACCGCGGACTCCCGCAGCCGCGAGGCGGAGCCGCCCGCGAAGACGGCCCAGGCCGCCGCGTCCGGTGCCACCGCGTCCGGTGCTCCGGCCGGCGCGCCGGCCCGGCGCCGGGGCCGCGCGGCGAACCGGCGCCCCAGCGGGCGCGAGCGGCACGACGAGAAGATCACGGTGTACGTTTCCGCCGAGGAACTGATGGACCTGGAGCACGCGCGCCTGGTCCTGCGCGGCGAGCACGGCCTCGCCGTCGACCGCGGGCGCATCGTCCGCGAGGCGGTCGCCGTGGTGCTGGCCGATCTGGAGTCGCGGGGCGACGCGAGCATCCTCGTGCGGCGCCTGCGCGGGCGCTGACGGTAGCCTGCGCGGGCCGCCGCCCGTTCCCCGTCTCGCCCCAGGACCACGATGCCCCCGACCGACGCTCCCTCGCCCCGCCGCCGCGCCCTCGGCCGTGGCCCGGGGGCCGCCCGGCCGGAGGCACCCCTCCCCGCGGCGCCCCAGGAGCCCGCGGAGCTCCAGGAGGCCCAGGAGCTTCACGGGGCCCAGGAGCTCCACGAGGCCCCGGCACCCGCCCCGCCGTACCCGGCAGGTCCCCCGGCGCCGGACGAGCCCCCGCAGGCCCCGGCACCCGCCCCGTCCACGCCTGAGGCACCGCAGGAGCCCGCCGCAGCACCCCCGGCGCCGCACCCGCCCGGTGAGCCCGCGGACGCCGCGACCGCCGCGGACGCGGACGCGGACGCCGCGACCGCCGGGACCGCCCGGGACGCCGGTGGGGCCGGGGGAGCGCCCGCCGGGTCCGACGGGCGGTTCACCGTCCGGCTGGCGAACTTCGAGGGACCGTTCGACCTGCTGCTCCAGCTGATCTCCAAGCACAAGCTGGACGTCACCGAGGTCGCCCTGTCGAAGGTCACCGACGAGTTCATGGCGCACATCCGCGCCATGGGGCCGGACTGGGACCTCGACCAGACCACCGAGTTCCTCGTCGTCGCCGCCACGCTGCTCGACCTCAAGGCGGCCCGGCTGCTGCCCGCCGCCGAGGTGGAGGACGAGGCGGACCTCGCGCTGCTGGAGGCGCGTGACCTGCTCTTCGCCCGGCTGCTGCAGTACCGCGCGTACAAGCAGGTCGCCGACATCTTCGCCGAGCGGCTGGAGAGCGAGGGGCGGCGCCACCCCCGCACCGTCGGACTGGAGCCGCACCACGCCGAGCTGCTGCCCGACGTCGTCATCAGCATCGGCGCCGAGGGGTTCGCCGGGCTGGCCGTCAAGGCCATGCGGCCCAGGGCCGAGCCGCAGGTGTACGTCGAGCACATCCACGCCCCGCTGGTCAGCGTCCGCGAGCAGGCCGCGGTGGTGGTGGCCCGGCTGCGGGAGCGCGGTGAGGCGACCTTCCGGGAGCTGGCCGGGGACGCCCCGGACACGCTCACCGTCGTGGCCCGGTTCCTGGCCCTGCTGGAGCTGTACCGGGAGAAGGCCGTCGCCCTCGACCAGGAGGAGGCGCTGGACGAGCTGACCGTGAGGTGGACCGGCGCGCAGGACGTGACCGTGACGGACGAGTTCGACCAGGAGGAATCGTGATGGAGCTGAAGCCGGCCCTGGAGGCCGTCCTCATGGTCGTGGACGAGCCGGCCACCGAGGAGCACCTCGCCAAGGTGCTGGACCGTCCCCGGCGGGAGGTCGCCGACGCGCTGCGCGAGCTGGCCGACGAGTACGAGGTGCAGAGGCGCGGCTTCGAGCTGCGGCTCGTGGCCGGCGGCTGGCGGTTCTACACGCGGCCCGAGTACGCGGCGGCCGTCGAGAGCTTCGTCCTCGACGGGCAGCAGGCCCGGCTCACCCAGGCCGCGCTGGAGACGCTCGCGGTGGTCGCGTACCGCCAGCCGGTGAGCCGGTCGAGGGTCTCGGCGGTGCGCGGAGTGAACTGCGACGGCGTCATGCGCACGCTCCTGCAACGGGGTCTTGTCGAGGAGGCGGGCGCGGAACCCGAAACAGGTGCGATCCTGTACAGGACGACGAACTACTTCCTGGAGCGGATGGGCCTGCGCGGCCTGGACGAACTCCCCGAGCTCGCGCCCTTCCTCCCCGAGGCGGACGCGATCGAGGCCGAGACGCAGGAAGGGGTCCCGTCGTTCGATCCGGACGCTCCGGATTCCGAGCACGCAGACGACAAGACGGAACTTTGATGCGAAGCAGCAGCGGCAGGAACAGCAGCGGAAACAACGGCGGGAGCCGTGGTGGCAACAGCGGCGGCCGCGGCAGCAGCGGCGGCCGCGGCAATTACCGGGGTGCCGGTAACAGCCGCGACGACCGCCAGGGCCCCAAGGGCGGGAGCAACCCGCGCCGCCCCCGCCCCGAGGAGCGCAGCTACGACGTGGGCGCCCCCGGCGAGGGCGGTCCCAAGCGCGGGCGTGGCGCGGCGGCCAGGGGCGGCGCCAAGGGCGGCCCCCGTCAGTCCCCCCAGCGCGGTGGCGGCCGCACGATGCCGGCGCGTCCGCGCGAGCTGGACGCCCGGATCGAGGAGCGCAACCGCGAGCGGTACGCGAACAAGCCCGAGATCAAGACGCCCAAGACGTTCGGCGACCAGGAGGGTGAGCGCCTGCAGAAGGTGCTCGCGCGGGCCGGCGTGGGCTCGCGCAGGGCGTGCGAGGAGCTGATCGACGCCGGCCGGGTCGAGGTCAACGGCAAGATCGTCATCGAGCAGGGCACGCGCGTCGACCCGGAGAACGACGAGATCAAGGTCGACGGCCTGACCGTGGCGACCCAGTCGTACCTCTTCTTCGCCCTGAACAAGCCCGCCGGTGTCGTCTCCACCATGGAGGACCCCGACGGCCGCCAGTGCCTGGGCGACTACGTCACCAACCGCGAGACCCGGCTCTTCCACGTCGGGCGTCTCGACACCGAGACCGAGGGCATCATCCTGCTCACCAACCACGGTGAGCTGGCCCACCGCCTCACGCACCCCAAGTACGGCGTGAAGAAGACCTACCTGGCCGCCATCACCGGCCCGCTCCCGCGCGAGGTGGGCAAGCGGCTCAAGGAGGGCATCCAGCTGGAGGACGGCTACGCCCGCGCCGACCACTTCCGGGTGGTCGAGCAGACCGGCAAGAACTACCTGGTCGAGGTGCAGCTCCACGAGGGCCGCAAGCACATCGTGCGCCGCATGCTCGCCGAGGCCGGGTTCCCGGTCGAGAAGCTGGTGCGGACCGCGTTCGGCCCGATCCAGCTCGGCGACCAGAAGTCCGGCTGGCTGCGCCGCCTGACAAACACCGAGGTGGGCATGCTGATGAAGGAAGTCGGTCTGTAACCGTCCGAACCCGTACGAAAGCCCGCGGCCTGCGGAAGGCTGCGGGCTTTCGCGCTTGTGGGGCACCCCCCGGCGCCTTTATAGTCAAGGTGACTCTTAAAGGGGGATGGCGTGCACGTCGCCGACAGAACCGTCTTCACCGCCTCCGCCGCGCCCGGCCGGCGGACCTGGACCCACGGGGGTGGACCAGGCCCGGACGCCCGCGCGGCGGGGGCGGTGGGGACCCGCGCCGCGGGAGGGCCGGCATGACCGCCCCCCGCCCCGGAGCGCGGCGGCCCGACGGATACGACCCGCACGCCTTCGAGCCCTTCGCCGTCACCGTGGACCTCGCCGTCTTCACCGTCCGCGACGAACGGCTCCACGTGCTCCTGGTCCGGCGGGGACAGGAGCCCTACCGGGGAGCGTGGGCCCTGCCCGGGGGCTTCGTCCTGCCCCGGGAGTCCGCCGGGCAGGCCGCCCGCCGCGAACTCGCCGAGGAGACCGGCCTGTCCGGCACCACCGTCGCCCGCCTGCACCTGGAACAGCTCCGCACCTACAGCGACCCCGACCGCGACCCCCGGATGCGGGTCGTCTCCGTCGCGTACACCGCCCTGGTGCCGGACCTCCCGGAGCCCAGGGGCGGCGGCGACGCGGAGCACGCCCAGTGGCTGCCGTACGGCTCGTACGGGCCGCTCGCCTTCGACCACGACACGATCCTCGCCGACGCCCACGAGCGCGTCGGCGCCAAGCTCGAGTACACCTGCCTCGCCACCGCCTTCTGCCCGCCCGAGTTCACCCTCGGCGAGCTGCGGCAGGTGTACGAGACGGTCTGGGGCGTCGAGCTCGACCGCCCCAACTTCCGGCGCAAGGTCCTCGCCACACCCGGCTTCGTCCAGGCCGTGGAAGGGCCGCCGCGCCTCACCGGCGGACGGGGGAAACCGGCCGCTCTGTACCGGGCGGGACAGGCCACGGCCCTGCACCCGCCACTGCTGCGACCGGAGGGACGGCAGGAATGATCACCGCGAGGACCATCACCAAGCAGGCGGCCACCGGGTCGCTCGTCGGGCTGGCGCTCGGCGACGCGCTGGGCTTCCCGACCGAGTTCAAGGACGTCCCGTCCATCCTCGCCACGCACGGCCCGTGGCGCGAGATGGCCCTGCCCAGGCCCGCGATCGTCACCGACGACACCCAGATGACCCTCGCGGTCGCCCGTGCCGTCCGCACGGCGCTCGCCCGCGGCTCACTCGCCCCGCTCCGGCTCGCCCGCCCGCTGCGCGAGGAGTTCGTCGACTGGTACCACTCGCCGGAGAACGACCGCGCCCCCGGCCGCACCTGCCTCGTCGCCTGCCAGAAGCTCGACAGCGGCGGCGGCCGGCCCTGGCAGCAGGCCAGCCAGATCGGCTCCAAGGGCTGCGGCGCCAACATGCGGGTCGCCCCCGTCGGGCTCGTCCCGGGACTCAGCCAGGAACAGCGCGCCGGCGCCGCCCAGCTCCAGGCCGCCCTCACGCACGGCCACCCCACCGCGCTGGCCGCCTCCGACCTCACCGCGCAGGCCGTGCACCTGCTGTCGCGGGGCGCCGAACCGCTCGGCCTGGTCGGGCGCCTGCGGTCGTACGCGTACGACAACCGCTCCCGCTACCACGAGCAGTGGCTCGGCGACCTGTGGACGTACTCCCACGACGCGACGCCCCAGGCGTTCATCCAGCGGGGCTGGGACGAGTGCGCCGAGGCCCTGGCCACCCTCGACACCGCTCTGCGCACCGCCGACCCCGAGACCGACCCGTGCCTGCTCACGGGCGACGGCTGGATCGCCGAGGAGGCGCTCACCGGCGCCCTGCTCTGCTTCCTGCTCTTCCCCGAGGACCCCGTCACCGCCATCCGCCGCGCCGCCTGCACCAAGGGCGACTCCGACTCCATCGCCTGCCTGGCGGGCGCCTTCGCCGGGGCCCATCTGGGTGCCGGGGCGTGGCCGAAGGAGTGGGCGGACCGCATCGAGTACGGCAGCGAGCTGCTCACCCTGGGGGCCCTCTGGGACGCTTAGGGCCATGACCGAACTCCTGGAGCTTCCCGACCTGGCCTCCGTCGTCGCCGAACAGCCCGACCGGCTGCTGTTCGCCACCGTCTCCGGCGCGCACCTGTACGGCTTCCCGTCCCGCGACTCCGACGTGGACGTCCGCGGGGTGCACCTGCTGCCGGTGGACGCGCTGATCGGGCTGCGCGAGCCCGAGGAGACCAGGTCCCGGATGTGGGAGCGGGACGGCGTCGAGATGGACCTGGTCACGCACGACCTGCGCAAGTTCGTGCGGCTCATGCTGCGGCGCAACGGCTACGTCCTGGAGCAGCTGCTGTCGCCGCTGGTCGCCCACACCACCGACGCGCACGGCGAGCTGGCCGCCCTCGCGCCCGGTGTGCTCACCACCCACCACGCCCACCACTACCGCGGATTCGCCGCCACCCAGTGGCGGCTGTTCGAGAAGAGCGGCGAGCTGAAGCCGCTGCTCTACACCTTCCGCGTGCTCCTCACCGGCATCCACCTGATGCGCACCGGCGAGGTGGTGGCCCACCTGCCGACCCTCCTCGGGTCCGTGCCGGCGCCCGAGTACGTCGCCGAGCTGATCGCCGCCAAGGCCGACGCCGAGCACGGACCCGCCACCGGCGTGGACGCCGAGCGGGTACGGGCCGACGTCGAGGCGCTGCACACCGTCCTGGACGAGGCGCAGGCGGCGTCGGCGCTACCCGACGCCCCCGCGCCCGCCGCCCACGACGCCCTCCACGACTTCGTCGTCCGGGTCCGCCTGGAGGGCTGACGCCCGCCGCGTGCGGAACAGGAAGTCCTCCACCGCCCGCCGGTCCGGCCCGGGCGGGAGGGGGGAGCGGGAGACCGCCGCGTCGGCCTCGCCGGCGAGGCGGGCCATCCACGCCTCGACCCGCGCCCAGGGCACCTCGCCCCGCTTGACCGCCAGGAGCCGCTCGCGCTCGTCGCCCACGCCGACCACCAGCTCCCCGGTGCGCAGCAGGTCGCGGCAGCTCGTCAGCAGCCGCAGCAGGTGCATGGCGTGCTTCCAGCGGGGCGCGCCGTGCAGCCGGACGTCGGCGTCGAGCTTCTTGCGCTGCCCGGCCGCGTACCGGACGAACGTCCGGTGGGCCTCGCGGGAGAGGAACGCCCGGCGCAGGGCCAGCAGCTCCCGCCCCGTGTCGTCGACGTGCTCGACGAGGGGCGAGTGCAGGCACTCCAGGATGTTGGGGTTGGCCCGCAGGGCCAGCTCGCAGAACCGTTCCAGCTCCCAGCTGAACTGCTCCTGCGCGGGGCCCTCCACATGCGTGGGCGGCTTGTCGAAACGCCACTGGAGCGCGGTGGGGGCGAGGAACACCCCCCGGCGGTCGGTGTCGCTGTCGTCGGTGGCCAGCCCGAAGGCGCGCGACCCCATGACACAGGAGTAGATCGTGTGGTCGCGCACCAGCTCATGAGGGGTCGGCATGCGCCAGACCCTATGCCAGGCGGATGCTGTCCCCCGTCACGGTGATCTGCTCCGCGGGCAGCGGCCGGGTCGCCGGGCCGCGCGCCACCGAGCCGTCCGCGACACGGAAGCGGCTGCCGTGGCAGGCGCAGTTGATCGTGCCGTCCTCCACCGTGGCGACGACGCACCCCTGGTGGGTGCAGACCGCGGAGAACGCCTTGAACTCCCCGTCCTGCGGCTGCGTCACCACGACCTTCCGCTCCTTGAAGATCTTCCCGCCGCCGGAGGGGATGTCCGCCGTCCGCGCCAGCTCGCCGGCCGCGGGCGCCGAGGCGGAGGCGGAGTCCGTCGGGTCCGGGGGAGTCCCCGGTGCGGTCGGTGCCGGGCTGGCGGTGGCCGCCGGGGTGTCGCCGCCGTCGTCACCGCACCCGGCGACCAGGGCGGCGGTGGCGGAGGCGGCGGTCACGAGGACGGCCCGGCGGGGGGTGGGGGGTGCGCTCATGCGCGGCATCCTGGCGCCGCACGCCCCGGGCGCGAAGCCACCGCGCTGCCGGTTACCCCCAGGGGACGAGCCCCGTGACGCGGCCGGCCGCATCACGGCGCACCTCCCGCACGCCCGTGACGGCGGCCCGGTCGAGCGGACCGTACACGTGCGGGAAGAGCCGGCCTCCCGCGTCCTCCCAGCGGACCTCCGCCGTGAGCAGCGTCTCGTCGAGGTCCACCAGCAGCAGCGGCCCCGGCACCCCCCGGTAGTGGGCCTCGGCGACGGCCAGCGCCGTCTCCTCGTCGGGCGAGCAGTGCACGAACCCCTCGGAGGCCAGCGAGGCCGGGCGGTAGGGGACCTCCGGATCGGCCCACTCGGCGGCCGGTGCGATGTGGAGCAGCATGCGCACAGTCTGCCCCGCCGTTCTGCATGCCGGACGGATCGGGCGGCGGCCGCCGGGCTGACTAGGCTGAACGACAGCACAGCGGCACCAGGCGAAGGAGCGGGACGTGGCGGTACGAGCGGTCCGAGGGGCCGTCCAGCTGGAGCGGGACGACGCCGGGCACATGCGGGACCAGGTCGGCGAGCTGCTCACCGCCGTACTGGAACGCAACGGCCTCGTCCCCGACGACCTGATCAGCGTCTGGTTCACCGCCACGCCCGACCTGCGCAGCGACTTCCCCGCCGCGGCGGTGCGCGAGCTGGGCATCGTGGACGTGCCGCTCATCTGCGCGCAGGAACTGGACGTCGCCGGCGCGATGCCCCGCGTCGTACGCCTGCTCGCCCACATCGAGACCGACCTCCCCAAGTCCGCCGTCGCGCACGTCTACCTCGGCGCCGCGGCCGCCCTCCGCAAGGACATCGCCCAGTGAGAACCGCCGTCGTCATCGGAACCGGGCTGATCGGCACCTCGGCCGCCCTCGCGCTCGCCGCGCGCGGCATCCGCGTCCACCTCGCCGACCACGACCCCTCCCGGGCCCGCACCGCCGCCGCGCGCGGGGCCGGCACCGAGGAGCCGCCCGAGGGCCCCGTGGACCTCGCGATCGTCGCCGTGCCGCCCGCGTACGTCGCCGCCACCCTCGCCGACGCCATGCGCGGCGGGATCGCCCGCGGCTACCTCGACGTCGCCAGCGTCAAGGGCGGACCCAAGCGGGAACTGGAGGCGATGGGCCTCGACCTGTCCGGGTACATCGGTACGCACCCGATGTCCGGCAAGGAGCGGTCCGGTCCGCTGGCCGCCACGGCCGACCTGTTCGAGGGCCGCCCGTGGGTGCTGACCCCGACCAGGGACACCGACACCGAGGTGCTGAACCTCGCCCTGGAGCTGGTCGCCCTGTGCCGGGCGGTCCCGGTCGTCATGGACGCGGACGCGCACGACCGGGCCGTCGCGCTGGTGTCGCACACCCCGCAGCTGGTGTCGTCGATGGTCGCCGCACGGCTCGCCGACGCCGACGAGACGGCGGTACGGCTCTGCGGACAGGGCATCCGCGACGTCACCCGCATCGCCGCCTCCGACCCGCGCATGTGGGTCGAGATCCTGTCGGCCAACCCCGGCCCCGTCGCGGACGTCCTCGCCGGGGTGGCGGCCGACCTCGGCGAGACCGTCCGGGCGCTGCGGTCCCTCCAGTCCGCCGACGAGGACAAGCGCCGCGACGGCGCCACCGGCGTCGAGGACGTCCTGCGCCGCGGCAACGCCGGCCGCGCCCGCGTCCCCGGCAAGCACGGCGGCGGCCCGGTCGCCTACGAGACGGTCGCCGTCCTCCTCAGCGACCAGCCGGGCGAGCTGGCCCGCATCTTCGCCGACGCCGGCCGCGCGGGCGTCAACATCGAGGACGTCCGCATCGAGCACGCCACCGGCCAGCAGGCGGGTCTCATCCAACTGATGGTCGAGCCGGCGTCCGCCCCGGTCCTGGCGGCCGCCCTGCGGGAGCGGGGCTGGGCACTGCGGCAGTAGGGGCGCGCGGGGCCGGCGGGGCGGCCGGGGGAGGGGCGTAGCCCGAATGGGTGCAAGGGGTGGCGGCGGCAGTCGGTAACCTTGTGCAGGGCCCCTTGCCAACCGGCCGGCCCGCTCCCGCGTACCAGGAAGGTCTCCGACACCGTGGAATCCGTGATCGTCGCCATCGACGGGCCCTCCGGCACGGGCAAGTCGAGCACCTCCAAGGCGGTCGCCGCCAAGCTGGGGCTCAGCTACCTGGACACCGGCGCGCAGTACCGGGCGATCACCTGGTGGATGATCACCAACGGTGTGGACGTCGACGACGCCGACGCCGTGGCCTCCGCCGCCGGGAAGCCCACCATCGTCTCCGGGACCGACCCGTCCCACCCGACGATCACCGTCGACGGCGTGGACGCCGCCGGCCCCATCCGCACCCAGGAGGTCACCTCCAAGGTCAGCGCCGTCAGCGCCGTCCCCGAGGTGCGGGAGCGGATCACCGAGCTCCAGCGGTCCATCGCCGCGAGCGCCGGGCAGGGCATCGTCGTCGAGGGGCGGGACATCGGCACCACCGTCCTCCCCGACGCCGACCTCAAGATCTTCCTCACCGCCTCGCCCGAGGCCCGCGCCGCCCGCCGCTCCGGCGAGCTCAAGGGCGCCGACGTCCACGCCACCCGCGAGGCACTGATCAAGCGCGACGCGGCCGACTCCAGCCGCAAGACGTCCCCGCTCGCCAAGGCGGACGACGCCGTCGAGGTCGACACCACCGACCTCACCCTCCAGCAGGTCATCGAGTGCGTCGTCACGCTCGTCGAGGAGAAGCGGGCCGCCGCGTGACCCCACCCTCCCCCAAGGGCGCCGCCGTCGGCCGCGGCATCGGCATCGGGCTGATGTACGGGCTGTGGAATCCGCGCGTCCTCGGCGCCTGGCGCGTCCCGGCCGCCGGGCCCGTGATCCTCGCCGTCAACCACGCGCACAACCTCGACGGCCCCATGCTGATGGGCACCGCGCCCCGCCCCGTGCACTTCCTGATCAAAAAAGAGGCCTTCAAGGGGCCTCTGGGCCCGTTCCTGGAAGGCATCGGCCAGGTCAAGGTGGACCGCGGCACACCCGACCGCACCGCCATCACCGGGGCCCTGGACGTACTGACGGCCGGCGGCGTCCTCGGCATCTTCCCCGAGGGCACCCGCGGCGTCGGCGACTTCGCCTCGCTCCGCGCCGGCCTCGCGTACTTCGCCCTGCGCAGCGGCGCGCCCATCGTCCCGGTCGCCGTCCTGGGAAGCACCGACCGCCGCGGACGGTTGATAAAGGCGCTGCCCCCGCTGCGCAGCGGCGTGGACGTCGTCTTCGGCGACGCCTTCCAGGCGGGGGACGGCTCCGGCCGCCGCACCCGCCAGGCGCTGGACGACGCCACCGTACGCATCCAGGAACGGCTCACCGCCCACCTGGAAAACGCCAGGCGCCTCACCGGGCGCTGAGCGAGACTGAGTCTTGAGTAGCGGATCACTCGATACCGCCGATGACGATGATGAACGAGGAACGGACTTCATGAACGACCAGCACGACCACGGGGCACTCGGCGACACCGAGTACACGGAGTTCATGGAGCTCGCCGCCGAAGAGGGCTTCGACGTCGAGGACGTCGAAGGCGCCATCGAGGAGGCCGGGCACGGCCCGCTCCCCGTCCTCGCCGTCGTCGGCCGGCCGAACGTCGGCAAGTCGACCCTGGTGAACCGCATCATCGGCCGGCGTGAGGCCGTCGTCGAGGACAAGCCCGGCGTCACCCGCGACCGCGTCACCTACGAGGCGGAGTGGGCCGGCCGCCGCTTCAAGGTCGTCGACACCGGCGGCTGGGAGCAGGACGTCCTCGGCATCGACGCGTCCGTCGCCGCCCAGGCCGAGTTCGCCATCGAGGCCGCCGACGCGGTCGTCTTCGTCGTGGACGCCACCGTCGGCGCCACCGACACCGACGAGGCCGTCGTCAAGCTGCTGCGCCGCGCCGGCAAGCCCGTCGTGCTGGCCGCCAACAAGGTCGACGGCCCCTCCGGCGAGGCCGACGCCTCCATGCTCTGGTCCCTGGGCCTGGGCGAGCCGTTCCCCGTCTCGGCCCTGCACGGCCGCGGCACCGGCGACCTGCTCGACGAGGTCCTCAAGGCCCTTCCCGAGGCCCCCGAGCAGTCCTTCGGCACCGCCGTCGGCGGCCCGCGCCGCATCGCGCTCATCGGGCGCCCGAACGTCGGCAAGTCGTCCCTGCTCAACAAGATCGCCGGCGAGGAGCGGGTGGTCGTCAACGAGATGGCCGGTACCACCCGCGACCCGGTCGACGAGCTCATCGAGCTCGGCGGGACCACCTGGAAGTTCGTCGACACCGCCGGCATCCGCAAGAAGGTGCACCTCCAGGAGGGCGCGGACTACTACGCCTCGCTGCGCACCGCCGCCGCCGTGGAGAAGGCGGAGGTGGCCGTCGTCCTGATCGACACGACGGACTCCATCTCCGTCCAGGACCAGCGGATCATCACCATGGCCGTCGAGGCGGGTCGCGCCCTCGTCATCGCCTACAACAAGTGGGACGAGCTCGACGAGGAGCGCCGCTACTACCTGGAGCGCGAGATCGAGACCGAGATGCAGCAGGTGGCCTGGGCCCCGCGCGTCAACGTCTCCGCCCTCACCGGCCGCCACATGGACCGGCTCGTCCCCGCGATCGAGACGGCACTGGCCGGCTGGGAGACCCGCGTCCCCACCGGGCGGCTGAACGCCTTCCTCGGCGAGCTGGTCGCGGCCCACCCGCACCCCATCCGGGGCGGCAAGCAGCCCCGCATCCTGTTCGGTACGCAGGCGGGCACCAAGCCGCCGCGGTTCGTGCTGTTCGCCTCGGGCTTCCTGGAGCACGGCTACCGGCGGTTCGTCGAGCGCCGGCTGCGCGAGGAGTTCGGCTTCGAGGGCACCCCGATCCACATCTCGGTACGGGTGCGCGAGAAGCGCGGCCGCAAGAAGTGACGCGCCCGCGCGGCGCATGACGACGGCGGGG
>NZ_LWBU01000366.1:41189-59730 GCF_001646665.1 Streptomyces noursei
CGGCCCCGCCGTCGTCATGCGGTCACAGCCCCCGGCGGGGAGCCGGTGGCAGGGCCGCCGGCACGTGGTGCTGCCCGGTGTGCCGGCGCACCCCGACCGGCTGCCACCCCGCACCCGGGTAGCCGCCGGGCTGCGCCTGGTACGTGCCGGTGCCGCCCGACCCGAACGACCCGAAGGTGCCGAAGGCCCGGAACTCCAGGTCCTCCTCGCCGCTCCGGTCGCCGGGCAGGGTCCTGAACGACCTCAGGTACTCGGAGTACAGCGCGTCGTAGATCGGCGTGGCCGACGGGGCGGACAGACCGTCCTGCGTGGAACGCATGGCCGGAATCTGCTGGTACGGCTGGCGGGAGGGCTCGTAAGCGTGCACGTATGAGCCAACGACCTCACCGCCCTTCGGATGCGGCCCGGGGCCGGAATACGCCGCGCCCGGCACGGGCGGCGCGTACGCCTTCCGCGTGCCGGGGCGTACGGCCGGGGCCTCCACGGTCCGGCCCTCCTCGGCCCTCGAGTGCATCAGGTGCCGGCCAGCGGCATCGCCGCCGCGACCAGCCGGCCGTTCGCCGCCGCCTTCTCCAGCGCGTCGCGCAGCAGGTCCTCGCGCGGCTGCTGGCCGATGGAACCGACCGGGGCCGCGAAGACCAGCACGGTGTGCGACTTGTTCGCCGCCGCGCGCCAGCCCTCGGTGACCTGAAGCGGCTGGTGCGCCTGCCACCAGGCGACCGGGCTGCCCCCGCCCGTCCCCGGCTGGAGGATGGCGTGCAGCTGCCCCATGGCCAGCAGCACCGACCAGCCGGCGATCGGGCTCGGCCGGTGGTTGACGTCGCCCACCGGCAGGAAGCCCTGCTCGATCAGCAGCGGCAGGAACTCGTCGCCGTCGCCGGCCGAACCGGGACGCGCGATGGGCGCGGTCGGCTCGACGACGAGAGCCGGGTGCAGCTCGTTGTCGATCAGCACCAGACCGCTGGTGACGCCCAGGACGGCCTGCTCGCCGACGGGCGCGGTGGCGGCCGGGGCCGCCGCCTGCGCCTCCGCCCCGGTGATCGACCGGACGGCGCCCTGGAGCTGCTCCTCGGCGACCTTGACGACCTGGGAGGGGATGCAGGTGGCGTGGGCGAAGGCGAGGACGGCGGTCTC
Organism: Streptomyces noursei; assembly: GCF_001646665.1. Classification (GTDB taxonomy): domain Bacteria; phylum Actinomycetota; class Actinomycetes; order Streptomycetales; family Streptomycetaceae; genus Streptomyces; species Streptomyces lavendulocolor. Next base: position 42,324 of record NZ_LWBU01000366.1, read on the forward strand.
CTCGCCCACGAACAGGACGGTGCTGGTGCGCTCCTGCTCGGAGTCGCCCGGGGTGCGGCAGGAGGTGCAGTCGTAGCTGCCCGGGGCGTTCTCGCCGGCGAGCAGCCGGTCGGCTTCCTCGTCGCCGATCTCGGCGCGTACGTCCTCGCTGACGTCGAGCATGCGGGGCACGGGTGGCTCCTCGGACTCTGTGCGTGCGATGCCGGGCGGTTCCCGGCTCGTCTCATGAAGAGTTCAACGGATGAATTGCGGCCGGAGTCACGGGTCGAGCCGCTCCTCGGTGCGTCGGCCGACCGGGTGGGGTCCGGCCGCCGCCCCGCGCGGCGCCCGCGCCCGGCGCCGCGACCCCCTCCAGCATGGTCCGATGCCGAAGATCCGCTTGTGGCCGGGCGCACTGCCCGCCGTGCTGCTTCTCGCGTGGGGAACGACGGCCGCGGCCGCGGCGCCGGCCCCGTCCGGCGCCCACCCGCCACCGCCCGCGCCCGGGCCCCGCGCCCAGCCCGCGTCCGCCGCCGACTGCACCCGCGACCAGTGGCCCTGGGGCTGCGTCGCCGACTGCGAGAGCGGCGGCCGGTGGAACCTGAACACCGGCAACGGCTACTACGGCGGGCTGCAGTTCAAGCAGTCCACCTGGGAGACGTACGGCGGCCTCGCGCACGCCCGCCGCGCCGACCTGGCGACCCGCGCCCAGCAGATCGCCGTCGCCGAGGAGGTGCTGCGCTGGCACGGCTGGAAGGCCTGGCCCACCTGCTCCAAGAGGTACGGGCTCGCCGGCCGCGCCCACACCGTGCAGTCCGGCGACACCCTGACCGCCGTGGCGCGGCGCTTCAAGGTGCCGGGCGGCTGGAAGGCGCTGCACAAGGCCAACGGGAAGGTCGTGGGCGCCGACCCGGACCGCATCCGGCCGGGGATGCTGCTCGCCCTCCCCGGGCTCAAGCCCGCCCCGAAGGCGGCGCTCCGGCCGCCCGCGGCCGGGAAGTGAACTCGGCCAGCTCACCGCTGAAGGACACCGTCCCGCGCCGCAGTTCGTGCGCGAGCGTCCCGCCGGGCAGACCGGCCGGCGGGCGCTGCTCGGCCACCACGACCGCCGTGCCGAGCCGGGCGCACAGGCCGCTCAGCACGCGGTAGGTACGGGCCGCGACGGCGGGCGACATGCCGAGCGCCGGCTCGTCGACGAGGACGACCCGCGCGGGCGCCAGCAGGGCGCGGGAGAGCGCGAGCATCCGCCGCTCGCCGCCGGAGAGCGTGCCGGCCGGGCGGGCCAGCAGCGGACGCAGCTCGGGGTAGGTGTCCAGGGCGGGCGCGGCGTCCCCGCCCCGGGCGCTCAGCGCCAGGTTCTCGGCGACCGTGAGGGTCGCGTGCAGGGCGCGGCGGTCGGGCACGAAGCACAGGCCGCGGCGCGCCCGGCGGTGGGCGGGCAGCCGCGTCACGTCGTCGTCCTGCCACAGGACCCGTCCGGCGCTCAGCGGCACCGTGCCGGCGAGGGCGCGCAGCACGGTCGTGCGCCCCGATCCGTTGCGCCCCAGGAGCACCGTGACGGTGGCCCGCGGGACCGGCAGGTCGACGCCGTGCAGCGCCTCCAGGGGGCCGTAGCGGACCCGGGCGGCGCGCAGCGCCATCTCGACGCTCATGACACGATCCGCCCCGCCTCCATGACGTGCACGGTGTCGGCGACGTCCGCCACCAGGTCCGGGTCGTGCTCGACGACCAGCACGGCCGTCCCGTCCGCCGCGAGGGCCTTGAGCACCCGGGCCAGGGCGGCGGTCTCGGCGGCGTCCAGCCCGGCGGCGGGCTCGTCGAGCAGCAGCGTGTGCGGCCGCCCCGCCACGGCGCGGGCCACGTCGACGCGGCGCAGGGTGCCCGTCGCCAGACCGCCGGCGGGCAGGTGGCGGACGCCGGTCAGGCCGAGCAGCCGCAGGGCGCGTTCGACGGCGTGCGGATCGTCGCGCACGCGGCCCTGCTCGCCGCCCACACGGACGTTGTCCTCCACGCTCAGGGACGGGAACACGGCCGGCTCCTGGAACGTCCGGGCGACACCGAGCCGGGTGCGGGCGTGCGCGGGGCGGCCGGTGATGTCGGTGCCGTCCAGGCGGACCCGGCCGGCGGAGGGCCGTTCGGTGCCGGCCAGGCAGTGGAACAGGCTGCTCTTGCCCGCGCCGTTGGGCCCGACGAGGGCGGTGACCCGGCCCGGCGCCACCAGCAGGTCGACCCGGTCGAGGGCGGTGAACTCCCCGTAGCGGAGGGTCACACCCAGCGCCTCCAGGCCCCGCGCGGGCGGCGCGGGCGGTGCGGGGTGCGGCGCGGGGCCGGTGGCGGGTGGTGCGGGCGGGTGCGGGGACGCGGGCACGGGGGCCGCCGCCGGACGACCGGGGCCGGTGCGGCGGGGCCGGGGCGGGCCGGGGGAGGACGGGAGCAGCGACGCCAGCGGCGGCACGCGGGCGGTGAACGCGGCCAGCAGGCCGATGACGGCCGCCGCGGCGCCGCCCCGGGCGCCCGCGTCCAGCCCGACCAGCAGGGCCGCCGCGACCAGCGGGGACAGCAGGCTGTCGGCTCCCAGCACCAGGACGGCGGCGAACCACAGCAGGCCGCGCACCGGGTCGTACGCCGCGGGGTCGAAGGCCTGGACGCCCATCCCCAGCAGGCCGCCGCCCAGCGCCGCCAGGGCCGCGCCCGCCACGAAGGCGAGGAGCTTCAACCCCGGCACCCGTACCCCCGCCGCCCCCGCGCCCGCCTCGTGGTCGCGCAGCGCGGCCAGCGCCCTGCCCGTACGGCCCCGGCGCAGCGCCGCCACCAGCAGCAGCGCACCGGCCAGCACGGCGAGCTCCACGGCGTAGTACGCGCGGTCCGACGCCAGGCCCGCCGGGCGCGACAGGACGAGGCCCGCCGTCGCGTACGGCTGCGCGAACACGAACCGGCTCACCGCCACCCCCACCGCCAGCGTCGCCAGCGCCAGGGCCAGGCCGTGGCGCCGGATCGCCGGCCAGCCGGTGAGCAGGCCGAGCGGCGCGACCAGCACCACGGCCGCCAGCAGCGCGGCCGGCTCCGCCAGGCGCGGCAGGCCGGGGAAGCGGCCGGCCGCCAGCAGCGCGGTGAACAGCGCGCCCAGCCCGGCGTACGCCGCCTGCCCCAGGGCGATCTGCCCGCCCCGGCCGGTGACCACCACCAGGGACAGCAGGATCACGGCCAGCGCCGGGACCTGGACGGCCGTCCTGAGGTCGTCCCCGGCGAGGCCGAGCGGCAGCAGGAACAGCACGCCCGCCGCCACCCACAGCCCCGGCGGGACGCGCGCCCCCGCCGTCGACGCGCGCGGCAGGGCGTCCCGCGCGCCCACCCCCGGCAGCACCAGGGCGGCGACCAGCAGCGCCACGACGAACAGGTTCGTGGCCACGGCCTGCACCAGCGGTCCCGCCCAGCCCTCCGGGTGGAAGCGGGTCAGCTGGGCCTGGGCGACCCCGACGGCGAGGGCCGTCCCCACCGCCACCGGCAGGCTCCGCATCCGCGCGGCCACCGCCACCGCGATCACCTCGACGACCAGCAGCGGGAGGCCGTACGGGTCGAGCCGGACGTACGGCGCCAGCAGCACGCCCGTCAGCCCCGCCGTGAACGACCCGAACGCCCACCCCGCCGCCGCCACCCGGTCCGCGTCGATCCCGCCCAGCGCCGCGAGCTCCCGGTCGTCCACCACCGCCCGCAGGTCGCGCCCCGGCCCCGTCCACCGGGTCACCGCCCCGACCGCGACGGCCACCAGCACCACGGTCGCCAGCTGCGCCCACGGGTCGTCGCCCAGCAGCACCGGCGCGTCAGCCCGCGCACCGGTGCCCCACACCAGGGCGGCGCCGCCGACCAGCAGCACGAACACGCCGATCGACGCCACCAGGGTCGTGGCCGGGTCCGGGCCGAGCACCGCCGCCGGCCGGAACACCGCCCGGTCCAGCACCAGCCCGATGCCGGGCGCCACGAGCAGCAGGGTCACGCACGCCGCGAGCGGCAGCGGCCACCCCCACTCCACCACCAGGTTCCGCAGCACGTACGCGCAGACCATGGCGACCGCGCCGTGCGCGAGGTTCAGCACACCCGTCGCGCGGTACGTCACGATCAGCCCGATCCCGGTGAGGGCCGCCGCGCTGCCCACCGCGAGCCCGGCGAGGACGAGGTCGTAGGTCAGCGACGACACCGGGGCGTCAGCTCCCCGGCTCGCACACCGGGCACGGATCCAGCTCCGCGTCCCCGGCCGGAACGGCTTCCGCCCGGCCCGCGACCAGCGGGCAGTCCGGCCGGTGCGCCAGCGTGCCGCCCGGTACGCGCACCGGCGGGGCGTCGGACGAGGGGCGGTCCGGGGCTCCGGCGGGCTCCTGCTCGGCCCCGTCCGCCGGAGGGCGCCGGAGCGGCACCCCGGCCCCGAGGACCGCGCCGGCTCCCAGGACCGCGCCGGCCGCCAGCACCGCGCCGGCCACGATCAGCGCGGCGCCCGGCACCGTGCAGGACGCCAGGTAGGGGACCTGCCGCTCCGCGAAACGCTCGCCGGACACTCCGTACCAGCCGACGACGCACAGCACCGCGCCGGTGGCGGCGGCCGCGATCCCGCCCCACCACAGCACCCGTGACGTCGGCATCCCGAACCCTCCGGCTGGCGATGTATGGCGATTCCTTGCACTATGCCCAAGAAGGCCCAAGAAGGCACAGACCCCGGAATCCGGTGGTGAGCCAGATGGTCCACATGCGTTCCCGCAAGCACCCCCGCACCACGGCCCTGGCGGCGGCCGCCGTCCTGGTCCTGGTACCGGTCGCCGCCGGCTGCGGCGACGACGAGGGCAGTGAGCCCGGCAGCTCCCCGGCGCCCACCGCCACGGTGACCCAGGGGCAGAACCAGCCCGCCGACCCCGCCGCGGCCCGGGCGGAGATCGAGAAGAACTGGGCGACCTTCTTCGACCCGGACTCGTCGACCGACCAGAAGGTCGCGGTGCTGGAGAACGGCGACCGGATGCGGCCCGTGCTCCAGGCGTTCTCCGCCAGCCCGCAGGCCGCCCAGACGTCCGTCAAGGTCAAGCAGGTCACCTTCACGTCCGCCACGGGCGCCGACGTCACCTACGACCTGCTGGTGGCGGGCAACCCCGCCCTGCCCGACTCCAAGGGCACCTCCGTGCACCAGCAGGACACCTGGAAGGTGTCCGTGAAGACGCTGTGCGCCCTGGTGAAGCTCAGCCCCGATGCCTCGGCCGTACCGGGCTGCTGAGACCCTCCTGCTGGCGGCGCTGCTCGTGTGCGGCGCCGCCTGCGGCAGCCGCCTCCCCGAGAGCGACTTCACGACACGGCCCCCCGCCCCCACAACCGGTGGCGGGGAGCCCATCCGCGTCGGCATCATCACCGGCGCCACCAGCCCCGTCGGCGGCGAGGCCCTCACCGGTCCCCGCGACGGGGCGCTGGCCTACTTCGCGGCCCTCAACGCCCGGGGCGGCGTCGACGGGCGCCGTGTGGAGGTCACCACCTGCGACGACGGCGGCAGCGGCGTCGGCAACGACGCGTGCGTGCGCGACCTGGTCGACGGAGAGCGGGTCCTCGCCCTGGTCGCCACCACCGCCCTCGACTACGCGGGCGCCGCGCGGGTGTCCCGGGCGGGCGTCCCCGACATCGGCGGCCAGCCGCTCGGCCCCGCCTACGACACGTACCCGCACCTGTACGGGATCTACGGCAGCTCCGCCCCCCGCACCGGGGCGGCACCCGGCTGGGACGGCATCCTCACCGGCGGCACCGAGGTCTACCGCTGGTTCAGGCGTGAACTCGGCGCCCGCACCGCCGCCGTCGTCGCCTACAACCAGGCGGCGTCCGCGTCCTACGCCCGCCTCGTCACCGAGGGACTGAGGGCGGAGGGGTACCGGGTCGTCACCGAGCAGGTCGACTTCGCGCTCCCCAACTACCGTGCCGTCGCCGCCGACCTCCGCGAACAGGACGTCGACGTCGTCTTCGACGCCCTGGACGCGCACGGCAACGCCCGTCTGTGCGCGGCGATGGACGCCGTCGGCGTGACCGTCACCGCCAAGGTCACCAACGTCCAGAACTGGAACCAGGACGTCCCACGGGACTACAAGGACGCCCCCCGCTGCCGCAACGCCCTCTGGGCCACCGGCTCCAGCCGCAACCACGACGACGCGACGCACCCCGCCGTACGGGAGTTCCGGGACGCCATGAAGGGCAGACCGCTCTCCCAGTGGGCCCTGGAGGGCTGGGCGGCCGCCATGTGGTTCACCGACGCGGCCAGGTCCTGCACCAAGGAGGGGCTCACGCGCGCGTGCCTCGAACGGTTCGTCAACCGCCCCGAGCCGTACACCGCGCGGGGACTGCTCCTGCCCGTCCGCTTCGAGCGGCTCCCCGAACCCCCGAAGACCCGTCACACCTGCCTGTCCGTGGCCCGTTGGCAGGACGGCAAGGGCTGGGTCACCCGGGGCGGTGACATGGACGACAACTGCGCCACCGTGCCCCAGCTGCCCTACCGGCCGTGACCGTCCCCACCCCGAGGAGCCGAGTAAAGTCGCCTTCTGACGACGAGCCGGTCCACCGGACCCACCGGACCGGCCGGGTCCACCGGACCGACCAGAGAACCGACCATCGGACGAGACCTCGGACACGTCCGGACCAGGGGGACGCGGCGACGCGATGCATATCTCTTTCCTGCTGCACAACGCCTACGGCATCGGCGGCACGATCCGCACGACCTTCAACCTCGCCCGGGAACTGGCCGAGCGGCACGAGGTCGAGATCGTGTCCGTCTTCCGCCACCGCGAGGAACCCACCCTCGGCGCCCCCGCCGGCGTGACCATGAAGCACCTGGTCGACCTGCGCAAGAACAGCCCCACCTACGACGGCGCGCACCCCGACTACAAGAAGCCCGCCAAGGTCTTCCCGCGCGGCGACGGCCGCTGGAAGCAGTACAGCCGCCTCACCGACGACCGGATCGCCGCCCACCTGAGGACCCTTCAGGCCGACGTCGTCGTCGGCACCCGGCCCGGCCTCAACGTGCACATCGCCCGCCAGGCCCGCCGCGGCCCCGTCCGCGTCGGCCAGGAGCACCTCACGCTCGACAGCCACGGCTACCGGCTGCGCCGCGAGATCGGCCACCGCTACGCCCTCCTCGACGCCGTCACCACCGTCACCGAGGCCGACGCCCGCTCGTACCGCACCAGGCTGAAGCTGCCGGGCGTACGCGTCGACTCCGTCCCCAACAGCGTCCCCGCCCCGAGCGTCGAGCCCGCCGACGGGACCGCCAAGTGGGTCGTCGCGGCAGGCCGGCTCACCCGCGTCAAGCGGTACGACCTGCTCGTCGAGGCCTTCGCCAAGGTGGTCGCCGCACGGCCCGACTGGCGGCTGCGGATCTACGGCTCCGGCGACGCGACGGGCAACGAGAAGAACGCGCTCCGCGCCCTGATCGAGACCCGCGGGCTGCACAACCACGTCTTCCTCATGGGCACGGCGAACCCGCTGGAACCCGAGTGGGTCAAGGGCTCCATCGCCGCCGTCACCTCCCGCCTGGAGTCGTTCGGCATGACCATCGTCGAGGCGATGCGCTGCGGGCTGCCGGTGGTCTCCACCGACTGCCCGCACGGGCCGGGCGAGATCATCGAGGACGGCGTCGACGGGCGGCTGGTGCCGGTCGGCGACGTGGACGCGATCGCCGACGCGCTGCTCGCCCTCATCCAGGACGACGACCTCCGGCGCCGCACCGGGCAGGCCGCCCTCGCGGCGTCGCAGCGCTTCGACCCGGTACGGATCGCCGAACGCCACGAGGCGCTGTTCGCCGAGCTGGTCGAGCGGGGCGCGAACGGCCGCTCGCGCGGCCGGCTCCGCGACGCGCTGCACCGCACCCGCGGGGCGGTCCTGGACGCCGCCTACTCCGCGCGCTACAAGGCCGCCGACGTACTCCGGAAGGGGAAGCCCGCATGAGCGACACCACCGGCCCGGCGACCGCACCCGCCGCGCCGCCCCGCGCGGACTGCGTCGCGGACCTCGCGGGGGGCCTCACCTTCGACCTGCCGGCCGCCGGCACGACCGGGCCGGTCCTGGTCCTGCGCAGGCGCGGCGGCTCCGGCGGCCCGGCGGACGAGACCCGGCTGCCGCTGACCCCGGCGGGCGAGGGACACGTACGGGCGGTGCTGCCCGCGACCGTGCCGCTCGCCGAGGGCCGCTGGGACGCGTACGTCGGCGAGCGGGCCGTCGAACCGGGCATCCGCGACCTGCGGACGCTCGTCGACCGGGTGCCCGACGAGCCGGACGGGGTGCGCGTCCGGCTCCCGTACCCCACGGCGGACGGCCGGCTCGCCGTGCGCAGCTGGGTGCGGCGGCCGCACGCCGAGGCGGGCGACATCGTCCTCGGCGAGGGCGTCTGCACCGTCGAGGGCACCCTGTACGGGGCGCGCCCGGGCGCCGGCGCGGTGGCCGAGGCGCGGCTGGGCGGCGAGGTCCACCGGTTCCCGGCCGAGGGCGGCGAGGCGGGGGCGTTCGCCTTCACCGTCCCCTACGAGGTGCTCGCCGAGCCGCCGGTCACGGCCGAGCGGCTGTGGGAGCTGTGGCTGCGGCCCGGCGCGGACGCGGAACCGGTGCGGGTCTCCCGCCTCCTGGACGACGTCTGGGACCGGAAGAACGTGTTCGTCTACCCGGTGCACCGGGGCGAGGGCTACGGGGCGGCGCCCTGCTACACGACCGACAACGACCTCTGCGTCCGGCTCACCCCCTGACCGGACCGGTCATCGAGGACCGTACCTGTCCGCGACCGGTGGCACACTCGCCCCATGTTGGAGACCTCGGCACGACTGCTGCGCCTGCTGTCCCTGCTCCAGGCGCACCGCGAATGGTCCGGCGCCGACCTCGCGGAGCGACTGGGCGTCACGCCCCGCACCGTACGGCGTGACGTCGACCGGCTGCGCGAGCTCGGCTACCCCGTCAACGCCAGCCCCGGCACGGGCGGCGGCTACCAGCTCGGCGCGGGCGCCGCGCTGCCCCCGCTGCTGCTGGACGACGACGAGGCCGTCGCGGTCGCCGTCGGGCTGCGCACCGCCGCGGGCAGCGGCATCGAGGGCGTGGGGGAGACGTCGGTGGGCGCGCTGGCCAAGCTGGAGCAGGTGCTGCCCGACCGGCTGCGGCGCCGGGTCGGCGCGCTGACCACCTTCACGGTGCCCATGCTGCGGGCGGCGGAGTCCCCGGTGGACCCCTCGGTCCTCACCGAGCTGGCCACGGCCTGCCGGGACAGCGAGCGGCTGCGCTTCGAGTACCGCGACCACGGCGGTTCGGCGACCCGGCGGACGGTCGAGCCGCACCGGCTGGTTTGCACCGAGCGCCGCTGGTACCTGGTCGCCTGGGACGTGGACCGCGCCGACTGGCGCACGTTCCGGGCGGACCGGATCGACCCCAGGCCGCCGCACGGGCCGCGCTTCCCGCCCCGTACGCCGCCGGCGGAGGACCTGGCGGCGTACGTCTCCGAAGGCGTCGCCAGGCGGGTGTACGCGGCGCGGGCGGTCGTCCGGCTCCACGTCCCGGCCGCCGAGGCGGCGCGGGTCGTCGGCCCGATGGACGGCGTCCTGGAGGCGGAGGGGGAGTCGACGTGCCTGCTGCGCACGGGCGCGGCGAGCCTCGACGTCCTGGTGATCCACGTCGCGCTCATGGGGCTGGAGTTCGAGGTGGTCGAGCCGCAGGGTCTGGAGGACCACGTACGGGTGCTCCGGGACCGCCTCTCCCGGGCACTGGACCGGTCCGCGTAGCCCGCCCCCGGCGTGCCGGGGACATGTCGGTGCCATGGGGGAATTGTGCGGCGACTTCGTGAAGGCGCCGCCCGGCGGCAATTATCGTGACGATATGCCGAAGCGTTTTTCCGGTGCCGTGGCAATTCGCGTGCGCACCGGTGCGCGAACCGGTTCGCGGCCCTGCGGAATTCCCCCGGCAAGAGGCGGGGGAGTGGGGGCGGAGTCCCTCACGGGTGAAGTGGGCCTTACTGAACACATGTCGTGATCCTGTGACACAAGCGTGACCGCCGAGGTACGTGAGGATGGTGGGGCGATGTGCCGCCCGCGGCTTCCGTCACTGTCCGCCGCGGCCTACGGTGAGGGGCATGGCACCGATTCCGAGCTCTGACGCCCAGCCCGACGACACCCCCGAGTCGTACGTCGGCCTCGACGAAGCCGCGGCGGAACGGCGCGCCCGCTCCCACGGCTGGACCACCGTCCGGTCGCTGCCGCCCGGCACGATCATCACCCTGGAGTTCCTGGCGGGCCGGATCAACTTCGAGGTGGCCGACTCCACCGTCACGCGCTGCTGGGTCGGCTGACCGGCACACCGCCCCGCGCACGAGAAGGGCCCCGGCTCTCCCGAGCCGGGGCCCTTCTCGTGCCGCGTGGTCGTCCTCGGCGCCTCAGCCGCCCGTCACGGGCCGTGAACGCGGTGGCCGGCGGCTGCCCGCCGGGGTGACCGGCGTCCGCTCCGAACGCACCACCGCGTGCGGGCGGGGCTGGGTGAGCGTGGTCCTGACCGAGGGGCGCGCGACGCCGCCCGACGCGGGCACCGCCTCGCGCACCGGCTCGTCGTCCGCGCCGACCGGCCGCTGCCGGTACATCGCCGGCCGGGGCCCGCCGGCCGCCACGGGCCGCGACGGCACCCGGCGGCGGCTCGCCCGCACCTTCTCGCGCACCGCGAGGACCATCGCCTCCGCACGGCCGATCAGCGGCTCGCACCACGGCAGCCCGAGCAGGATCAGCAGGCCGGCGGCCCAGCCGAGCAGGACGTCGCTCAGCCAGTGCGTACCGAGGTAGACGGTGGTCAGGCCGACGCCCAGGGCGACCACGGCCGACAGGGCCGACAGGTAGCGCCTGGCCCGGGGGGTGGTGGCGAGGTACGCCAGGATGCCCCAGGTCACCACCGCGTTGGCGGTGTGGCCGGAAGGGAATATATCGCCGCCCGCGAACATCTCGGCCGAGCCGATCTGCGTCGCGTAATGGGGGCCCAGCCGGCCCAGGCCGAGTTTGACCGCGCCCACCGTGACGTTGAGCAGCAGCAGGGCGGCGCCCAGTGCCAGCAGCGGGCGCAGCGTGTGCTGCCGCCAGGAGCGCCAGCCGAGCCAGGCCGCCACCATCACGGCCGTCGGGCCACGCTGGCCCAGCACCACGAAGTAGTCCAGCGTCGCGTGCAGCTCCGGCCACTGCTGATAGGGCCGGAAGAGCATGACCTTCCAGTCGAGGGTCACCAGCCACGACGAGACGAGCACGGCCACCACGATGGCGAGGTAGAACGCCGACGTCCCGCCGAAGAGGGCGAGACGGGTGCGGCTCATCCGCGGGATCTCAATCTTCGGCGGTTCCGGCTCCCGGTCCAGACGGGCAAAGATGTCGGTACGCACCCAATCGACGTTACAGGGAGTGAGTGTCGGCCCACGCCGATCCGCTCCCTTCGTGATGACGATGTGATGTGGAGTGCGTCTCAGCCGGGCGCTTATTCCTTGCTTATCCATAAACCTCGGGGGCCGGGGCCCTATTGCCGCAGGGCCGCTGGGGGGAAGCGTGTTTGCGTGCCACGGGAAATGGCCGGAAGCGGCCCACGGCCGGAATTCCCTCCGTCCCGCCGCCGGCCGCCTCCCTCTGGTACGCGCCCCGGCGCGCCCCCGCGCGGGCCGGCCGGAGTGGTGTACGCCACACCCCCGCTGATGCCCCGTGAGAGATGGGCCACGCGCCACCGGCCCGGACTCGCGTACGCTGACGGCTCACTCGCCCGTCGATGCCGGGCCCCCCGGAGGTCGTCCCCCTCCGGCCGGTGCCCACCGAGCGCGAGGGATACGTCTGTGGTCTGTGGGAGGTACGTACATGTCCGTGACGACCACGGCCGGAGCACGGCTGCGTGCCACCGGCGGCGGTGCCAACCGCTGGGTCGTCCTCGTCGTCCTCTGCGTCAGCCTGCTGCTGGTCGCGCTCGACGCCACCGTCCTCCATGTCGCGGTCCCCGCGGTCACCGAGGACCTGCGCCCCAGCTCCACGGCGCTGCTGTGGATCGTCGACGCCTACCCGCTGGTCTGCGCCTCGCTGCTGATCCTCTTCGGCACGCTCGGCGACCGGGTCGGGCGCCGCCGGGTCCTGCTCGCCGGTTACGGACTGTTCGGCGTGGCCTCCGCCGTCGCGGCCTTCGCCGACACCCCCGCCGTGCTGATCGCGGCCCGCGCGCTGCTCGGCGTCGGCGGCGCCATGATCATGCCCGCCACCCTGTCGATCCTCCGCGCGGTCTTCCCCGACCGGCGCGAACGCGCCACCGCGATCGGCATATGGACGGCCGTCGCGGCCGTCGGCGCCGCGACCGGACCGGTCCTCGGCGGCTTCCTGGTCGAGCACTTCTGGTGGGGCTCGGTCTTCCTCATAAACATCCCCCTGATGGCGCTGATCCTGCCCCTCGGCCGCTGGCTGCTGCCCGAGTCCAAGGGCAGCGGCGACGGCCCCTGGGACGTGCTCGGCGCCCTCGTGGCGGCGGCCGGTGTGCTCGGCGTGGTCCTCGGCGTCAAGCGGGCCGGTGCCGGCGGCCCCGTGCTCGGCGCGGAGACGGCGCTGCCCCTGCTCCTTGGCGCGGCACTGCTGGTGGCCTTCGTACGGCGGCAGAGGCGCCGCGCGCACCCGCTGATCGACATGCGGATGTTCGCCCGGGCGGCGTTCACCACCTCGGTGGGCTGCATCGTCCTCGCCATGCTGGCGCTGGTCGGCCTGGAACTGATCGCCGTCCAGTACCTCCAGCTCGTCCTGGGGCTCACCCCGCTCGAAACCGGGCTGCGGCTGCTGCCGCTCACCTTCGCCGCCATGGCCGCCGGCGCCACCGGTTCGTTCACGCTGCGGCGCGTCGGCCCGCGCCGGATGGTCGGCTGGGGCTTCGTCCTCACCGCCGCCGCCGTCCTGCTGCTCGTGCTGATGGGCCAGCACGACCGGCCGCTGCTGCTCACCGCCGGTTTCGTGCTCCTCGGCTTCGGGCTCCAGACCACGCTGTTCGGAGCGTACGAGTCGATGCTCAGCGAGGCCCCGGCGCACGGCGCGGGCGGGGCCGCCGCGATCGGCGAGACCTCCTACCAGCTGGGCGCCGGCATGGGCATCGCGCTGCTCGGCAGCGTCATGAACGCCGCGTACGCGCCCGGCCTCGCCGGTGTCCCCGGCGTCCCCGCACCCGCCGGAGCGGCCGCCGCCAACTCGCTGGGCGAGGCGTACCAGGTCGCGGAGCGGCTCGGCGGCCCGGCGGGCGAGGCTCTGCGCACCGCGGCGCGGCACTCCTTCGTGCACGGCCTGCACGTCACGCTGGCCGTCAGCGCGGGGCTGCTGCTGCTCGGCGCGCTGATGGCGCTGCGGCTGCCGCGCGTGATGGACTGCCGTCCGGACGCCGACGCCCGGCTCGGCGGCGCCGACGGCGCGTGGCCGGAGCAGGAGGGCGCCGCCCGTCCGGGCGCCGCGCCCGTGCCCCAGGTGCCCGCGCGGCGGGAGCCGGCGGAACCGGCCGGTTCGGGCCGTACGGCCGGGCGCCGGGCGTAGGGCACACTGCCGGTGTGGCGTCCGCCGCCCGGTCTGGACGCAGGCCATCCGGCGTCGTAACGTCGGCGGCGCTGGATAACTAACACCGCTAGTTTTAGTGCCGCCCCGTGCCGCTCGGAGGTCCTGCCATGTCCGCATCCGCGAAGCTCCCGCCGTTCGACGCCGGCGACCCCCTCGGCATCGACGACCTCCTCGACGCCGAGGAGCTCGCCGTCCGCGACACCGTCCGCACCTGGGCGGCCGACCGGGTCCTGCCGCACATCGCCGAGTGGTACGAGAAGGGCGAACTGCCCGGCATCCGCGAGCTGGCCCGCGAACTCGGCTCGATCGGCGCGCTCGGCATGTCGCTGGAGGGCTATGGCTGCGCGGGCGCCAGCGCCGTCCAGTACGGACTCGCCTGCCTGGAACTGGAGGCCGCCGACTCCGGCATCCGCTCCCTGGTCTCCGTCCAGGGGTCCCTCGCCATGTACGCCATCCACCGGTTCGGCTCCGAGGAGCAGAAGCAGCGCTGGCTGCCGTCCATGGCGGCGGGCGAGACCATCGGCTGCTTCGGCCTGACCGAGCCGGACATCGGTTCCGACCCGGCCGCGATGCGGACGTACGCCAAGAAGGACGGCGGCGACTGGATCCTCAACGGCCGCAAGATGTGGATCACCAACGGATCGGTGGCCGGGGTCGCCGTCGTGTGGGCGCAGACGGACGACGGCATCCGCGGCTTCGCCGTCCCGGCCGGCACCCCCGGCTTCTCGGCGCCGGAGATCAAGCACAAGTGGTCGCTGCGCGCCAGCGTCACCAGCGAGCTGGTCCTCGACGACGTACGGCTGCCGGCCGACGCCGTGCTGCCCGGCGTCACCGGTCTCAAGGGGCCGCTCAGCTGCCTGAGCCACGCCCGCTACGGAATCGTGTGGGGCGCCATGGGCGCCGCGCGCTCCTCGTTCGAGTCCGCGCTGGAGTACGCGCGGACGCGCGAACAGTTCGGCAGGCCCATCGGCGGCTTCCAGCTCACCCAGGCCAAGCTCGCCGACATGGCGCTGGAACTGCACAAGGGCATCCTGCTCGCCCACCACCTCGGGCGGCGGCTCGACGCCGGGAGGCTCCGCCCCGAGCAGGTCAGCTTCGGCAAGCTCAACAACGTCCGGGAGGCCATCGAGATCTGCCGCACCTCGCGGACGATCCTCGGCGCCAACGGGATCTCGCTCGAGTACCCCGTCATGCGGCACGCCACGAACCTGGAATCGGTGCTCACCTACGAGGGCACCGTGGAGATGCACCAGCTCGTGTTGGGCAAGGCGCTCACCGGCCTCGACGCGTTCCGGTGAGCGGCCTCGCCCGCTAGGGCCTTTCGTTTGGATCAGGCTGGATCGGTGAGCGGGGTCTGGTGCGTGCAGATGCAAGGCGGAGGAGGGAGCCACTGCGGAGCATTGGCGACCGACGACAACGCCGCAGATGTGCGTGCCAGGGCACGCGAGCCCAGCAAGATCCGAACGACAGGCCCTAGCTCTGGTTGAAGAAGCCGTCCTGGGCGTGGGTCCCGGGCTCGCCGTTGACGATCTGCGTGTCCGCCGGCGTCAGCAGGAAGACCCGGGTCGCCACGCGCTCGATGGAGCCGCGCAGCCCGAAGGTGAGACCGGCCGCGAAGTCGACCACGCGCTTGGCGTCGGCGGGCTCCATGGACGTGAGGTTCATGATGACCGGGACGCCGTCCCGGAACAGCTCGCCGATGCTGCGGGCGTCCCGGAATCCGTCGGGGGACACCGTGGCGATCCGGCGGCCCTCTTCCTGGGCGGTCTCGGAGACGACGCGGACCCGCGGGTCGGTCACCCAGGAGTCGCCGGCGCGGTCACCCTCGGCGTACTCGTCGTCGTAGTAGCGCTCGTCGTTGTCCTCGACGAGGCCGAGCCATGCACTCGCCTTGCGCACCGATCCCATGGACGCCTCCTTTCACGCGGTCACTTGTGGTTCCGCTATCCCTATCGTCGTCCATCATGCGGATCGCGCGCCAAGTGGACAGTCGCCGCGCGAGCGATTCGTGACGGTACTGGTGCAGAGGATGTGGCGATTCGTCAAGGTTCCACGGGCGTACGGCCCCTGGAAAGGGGCCTGCGCGACTCAAATATGACATTCGGGCCGTACGGGTGAGCGTGCGGACGTACGGGTGAACGACACGGCCCGGTACGATGCCCGCCGCGCACCACGCACAACTCACGGGGGAGCACCATGTTCGGGATCGTCAGGCCGTGCACGCACCGGCTCAGCGACGGGCTCAAGACGGAGTGGATGGCCCACCTGTGCGGGCTCTGCCTCGCACTCCGCGCCGACCACGGGCAGTTCGCACGGATCGCCACCAACTACGACGGCCTCATCGTCTCCGTCCTGACGGAGGCTCAGACCGAGCGCGCGCCCGGGGCGCGCCGCACGGCGGGCCCCTGTCCGCTGCGCGCCATGCGGACGGCGCCCGTCGCCAGGGGAGAGGGCGCGCGGCTCGCGGCGGCCGTCTCGCTGGTGCTGGCCTCGGCGAAGGTACGGGACCATGTCGCCGACCGGGACGGGTTGCTGGCGCGCCGTCCGATGGCCGCCGCCGCGCGCAGGGTGGCCCACGGCTGGGACCGGGCGGGCGCCAGGGCCGGGCGCGAGCTGGGCTTCGACACGGCCGTCCTGGTCGACGCGGTGGACCGGCAGGGCGGCATCGAGGCGCTGGCCGGCCCCGGCACGCCCCTGCTGACGGTGACGGAGCCGACGGAGACGGCCACCGCCGCGGCGTTCGCGCACACCGCGGTACTGGCCGGCAAGCCGCAGAACGTGACGCCGCTGGCCGAGGCGGGCCGGCTCTTCGGGCGGCTGGCGCACCTGCTGGACGCCGTGGAGGACCGGGAGGCCGACGCCGCGGCGGGGGCCTGGAACCCGCTCACCGCGACCGGCACCTCGCTCGCGGAGGCCCGTCGGCTCGCGGACGACGCGCTGCACGGGGTGCGGCTGGCCCTGCGCGACGCGGAGTTCGTGGACGACAAGCTGCTGCACGTGCTGCTCGCCCACGAGCTGCGCCAGTCGGTGGACCGGGCGTTCGGCACCGCGACCTGCTCGCACCAGGGGTACGGCGGCGGCGCTCCCCAGCAGGGCGGCGCCCAGGGCCCGTACGGCGGGCAGAACCCCTACGGCGGGCAGAACCCGTACGGCACGGCCGGCCCGTACGGCGGGCAGAACCCCTACGGCGGCGGGCCCGTGCCTCCCCAGGGCCCCGGCCACCCGGGCGGCCCCGGAGGCTCCGGCGGTCACGGCGGTCACGGCGGTCACGGCGGGTACGGCGGCGGGGGGATGCCGCCCGGCCCCGGCGGCCCCGGCGGCGACCCGTCCCGGCCCAAGCCCCGCGGCCTGCTCGCCGGCTGCGCCGCGTTCACCTGGCTCTTCTGCACCTGCCAGATCTGCTGCGCCAAGGAGTACGAGGGCCCCTGGTCCCGCAAGAAGCGCGAGGGCTGCTGCCGCGACTGCGACTGCAACCCCGGTGGCTGCGACTGCTGCTGCCCCTGCGACGGCTGCTGACGGACCGTGAGCCGCCGCACGGCGGTTCGCTTCCCCCGTCCGGGTGTCCCGGGCCCCGGACCGGCCGGCGATCACCCGGAAGAGCGACTTCCGGCCGTTCCGGTGGCCGGTGGGGACGCCCGCGGCCGGCCGGTCCCGGGTGCCACCGACGCCGCCGGCCCGCTTCCGGCCGCGGGCCTCCGACCGGCCGCGTTCCCCCGGTCCCGGTGGCGCGCCGGCAGCGCCCGGGCCGGCGGCCGGGTGGCGGTCGCGCGGCGCGGCGGGGGAGCGGCGGCCGGGCCTGGCCGGGCCGAAGGGCGGTGGCCGGAAGGCGACTTCGTCCCCGGCGCACCGGCGCGGCGCAC
>NZ_LWBU01000367.1 GCF_001646665.1 Streptomyces noursei
GTCGACGTCATGCTCAAGCCGGAGATCCTCGACCCGCAGGGCCAGGCGGTGCAGCGCGCACTGCCCCGCCTGGGTTTCGAGGGGATCGCCGACGTTCGTCAGGGGAAGCGTTTCGAGCTGGATGTGGAGGGTCCGGTCGATGAGGCCGTGCTCGCTCGTATCCGTGAGATGGCTGAGACGTTCCTCGCCAACACCGTGATCGAGGACTTCGTCGTGAGGGTGGAGTCGTGACCGCTCGGATCGGGGTGGTGACCTTCCCCGGGACGCTGGACGACACCGACGCGCTGCGTGCGGTCCGGTTGGCGGGGGCCGAGCCGGTGCCGTTGTGGCACCGGGACGAGGATCTGAGGCAGGTCGACGCTGTCGTGCTGCCGGGTGGGTTCTCCTACGGTGATTACCTGCGTGCGGGTGCGATCTCCCGGTTCTCGCCGGTGATGGGCACGGTCGTGGAGCAGGCGCGGGCGGGTATGCCGGTGCTGGGTATCTGCAACGGTTTCCAGGTGCTGACGGAGTCGCATCTGCTGCCGGGTGCGATGCTGCGGAACAATCATCTGCACTTCATCTGCCGTGATCAGAAGCTGCGGGTGGAGAACGCGGGGACGGCCTGGACGGCTGATTACGAGCAGGGCCAGGAGATCCACATTCCGCTGAAGAACATCGACGGCCGGTACGTGGCCGATGAGCGGACGCTGGATGAGCTGGAGGGTGAGGGCCGTGTGGTGTTCCGGTACCTCGACTTCAACCCGAATGGTTCGCTGCGGGACATCGCCGGTATCACCAACGCCGCGGGCAACGTGGTGGGTCTGATGCCGCACCCGGAGCACGCCGTGGAGCCGCTGGTCGGCACGGGCCGTACCGACGGGCTCGGTTTCTTCACCTCGATCCTCAAGAAGCTGGTCAACATCTGATGAGCCTCGACACCG
>NZ_LWBU01000368.1 GCF_001646665.1 Streptomyces noursei
GGGCTGCCGGGCTGTTCTGCGTTTTCGCGCTTTCCCTTTCCGGCGGTTCCGACTCTATCAGATCCTTTCGGGCCTGATTCCCAGTCAGAGGGGGTTGTCTTTCCGGCTGTTGGGCCGTTCCGACGTTTCAAACCCTAGCGGATTTCCCGGGCGACTCATAATCGAGGCTCGAAATGAATTTCGGCATGCCGAAATTCGTCCCGTTCGGGAGTCCTTGCTGAGTTTGGTTGCCGCGCAGTGCGGCGGGATCGGCTGCCGAAGAACCGTTACGGCTCCGTGGCAACCCGAAGAACTTTACGGATCGGCGAGGGGCGTGTCAACCCCGGTCCGTGGGGGGCTGCTTCAGCCCAGGTCGGTGAGCCGGCCGCCCGCGTCGGGCTGCGCGTGCTCCACGCGGCGCAGCAGGCGGATCAGCATCTCGCCCAGGGCTCCGCGCTCCTCCGAGGACAGGTCCTGGAGCAGGTCCTCCTCGAAGGCGGTGGCCATGCGCATGGCCTCCAGCCACTTGGTGCGGCCCTCGTCGGTGAGCTCCACGATGACGCGCACCCGGTTGGTCTCGTCCCGGTCGCGGGTGACCAGGCCCTCGGTGGCCATGCGGTCGATGCGGTGGGTCATGGCCGCGGGGGTGAGGCCGAGCCGCTTGGCGAGCTCGCCGGGGCCCAGGCGGTAGGGCGCGCCGGAGAGGACGAGGTGCTTGAGGACCTCCCACTCGGCATTGCTGATGCCCAGCTCGGCGACCTGGCGGCCGTACGCGACGTTCATGCGGCGGTTCAGCCGGCCCAGGGCCGAGACCACCTGCTCCACCTGGGGGTCGAGGTCGCGGAACTCTCGCTGATAGGCGGCGATCTGCTCGTCGAGGCTCGGTTCCTGCGTGTCGGACATGCGGGGAGTATCCCACGCCGGTCGTTGGCGTTGAAGTCCTTCGATGTGTACAGTTAAGCATCGAACTTTAGTGTTGAAGTCTTCAGGACTGAGTCCTACAGAGTCGAAGTAGGTGAGTGTGACCAAGGCGATGGGCGCTGCGATGCGCCGGATCCAGGCGGGGAACGTGCTGAGCGCGTTCGGGCTCGGGTTCACCGTTCCGTATCTCTATGTGTATGTGGCTCAGGTGCGGGACCTGGGCGCCGGTGCGGCTGGGGCCGTGCTGGCGGTCTTCGCCATGGCCGCGCTGGTGGTCCTCCCCTTCACCGGGCGGGCCATCGACCGCCGGGGGCCACTGCCCGTGCTGGTGGGGGCCGCGCTGCTGGCCGCCGCCGGGGCGCTGGGCATGGGGCTCGCGAACAGCGTGGCGACCGTCGTCGGGGCGGCCGCGCTGCTCGGCGCGGGTACCGCGGTGATGCAGCCGGCGCTCGCCACGATGATCGTGTGGTGCTCGTCCCCGGGCACCCGCACCCGGGCGTTCGCCATGCAGTTCTTCCTGCAGAACCTGGGCCTCGGCGTCGGCGGGCTGATCGGCGGGCAGCTCGTGGACGCGAGCCGGCCGGGCAGCTTCCTGCTCCTGTTCTCCATCGAGGCCGCGATGTTCCTGGTGCTCGCCGGGATCGCCGCCACCGTGACGATGCCGCGTTCGCCGTCCCTCGGCCAGACCCCCAGGGGGGAGAGGACCAAGGGCGGGCTGCGGGCGCTGCTGGCGCACCGGGCGATGGTGCAGCTGTGCGTGCTGGGCTTCGTGCTGTTCTTCGCCTGCTACGGCCAGTTCGAGTCGGGTCTCGCGGCGTACGGGACCGAGGCCGCCGGGATCGAGCCGTCGGCGCTCGGGATGGCGCTGGCCGCGAACACGGCGGTCATCGTCGCGGCCCAGTTCCTGGTGCTGCGGTTCGTGGAGCGGCGCCGTCGGACTCGGGTGATCGCCTGGGTCGGGCTCATCTGGGCCGTGGCGTGGCTCATCGCCGGGTACGCGGGCCTGGGGCACGGCAGCCAGGCGATGGCCACGGCCGCGTTCATCGCGACGTACGGACTGTTCGGGCTGGGCGAGGCGATGCTGTCACCGACCGTGGCGCCGCTGGTGGCCGATCTGGCTCCGGAGTCGATGGTCGGGCAGTACAACTCGGCGTTCGCGCTGGTCAAGCAGCTCGCGCTGGCGGTCGGTCCGGCCGTGGGCGGTCCCATGGGGGCCTCGCTGCACGGGCCGTACATCGTGACGTTCGTGCTCTTCTCGCTGGGCATCACGCTGCTCGCGCTGCGGCTGGGCAGGAAGCTCACGCCGGCGCAGGACCACCCGTACCTCGTCGCGACGACGCGGGTGGTGGCGCGGCACGAGCCGGAGCGGGTCGTGGAGGCGGCCGCCTAACCCGGCAGCGCGAACTCGCACCAGACCGCCTTGCCACCTCCCGGTGTGCGGCGGCTTCCCCAGGACGAGGCGATCGTGGCGATGATCGAGATGCCGCGACCCGCCTCGTCCTCCGTTTCGGCGCGACGGCGGCGCGGGAGATGGTCGTCGCCGTCCGTCACCTCGATGATCAGGCGCCGGTCGGTGCGGCGGAGCCGCAGCCGCATGGGCGGGGTGCCGTGCTGGAGGGAGTTGGCCACCAGCTCGCTGGTGGCGAGCACGCCCAGGTCGCGCAGCTCGACCGGGAAGCGCCAGCTGGAGAGGACCCCGGAGGCGAAGGCACGCGCGCGTGGCGCCGCCTCGACGCCGCCGAGCAGGTCGAGGGCGGCGTTGTGGAACAGCTCGGCGTCCGGACCGGTGCGGGAGGGGTGCTGGAGCACCAGGACGGCGACGTCGTCGTCGTGCTCGGCGGTGACGCCGAGTGCGCGCAGCAGCCGGTCGCAGACCACCTGGGGGCTGCCGGTGGCGCCGGACAGGGCGCGCTCCAGGGCTGCGACGCCTTCGTCGATGTCCTCCCGGCGCCGCTCGACCAGGCCGTCGGTGTAGAGGACGGCGGTGGAGCCCGGCGGGAGGGCGATGGTCCCGGAGGCGTGGAGCCAGCCGCCGGTGCCGAGCGGGGCCCGGTCGGTTCCTCGGCGCGGCGCACGGTGCCGTCCTCGTCCCTGACGAGGATCGGCAGGTGGCCGGCGGAGGCGTAGACGAGGCGCCCCTCGTTGGGGTCGTGGACGGCGTAGACGCAGGTGGCGATCTGGCTGGCGTCGATCTCGGCGGCGAGGCCGTCCAGCAGCTGGAGCACCTCGTGGGGCGGCAGGTCGAGGCGGGCGTAGGCGCGGACGGCGGTGCGGAGTTGGCCCATGACGGCCGCCGCGCGCACGCCGCGGCCCATGACGTCGCCGATGACGAGGGCGGTGCGGCCGGCGCCGAGGGTGATCACGTCGTACCAGTCGCCGCCGACCGCGGCGTCCGTTCCGCCCGGCTGGTAGGTGGCGGCGACACGGAGGTCGTCGGGCTGTTCCAACTCCTGCGGCAGCAGTGAGCGTTGCAGGGTGACGGCGGTCTCGCGGTGGCGGCGCTCGCTGGCCCGGAGCCGTTCGGCGGCCTCCGCGTGGTCGGTGACGTCCGCGGCGTGGACGAGGACCCCGGACTCGGCGGTGCCGCGGGTGTCGACGGGCAGGCAGGTGACGGTGTACGAGCCTCCCGCGTGCGTGCGGCGGGACTTGACCGTGCGGGGCTTGCCGCTGCGCAGCACCTGGTCCATGAGCGGCGGCAGGCCCAGCTCGGCGAGCTCGGGGCAGACGGCGGCGACGGTCGCGCCGGGCGGGCGGGGGCCGAAGGCGGCGGCGTAGGCGTCGTTGACGTACGCGACGCGGTGCTCGGGGCCGTAGGTGAGGGCGACGAGGCCGGGCAGGCTGCCGAGGATCTCCCGTACGGAGAAGTCCTCCAGGGCGGGGACGTCGTCGGACACGGGCTCCAGCTGCTGGTCGGACTCACCTCGCGCCGCGGGGACGGAGTCCGCCCGCTGCGCCGGCGAGACCCCGTGGTCGGTGCCGCGCGCGGCGGCGCGGCGCTGCGTACCGGGGAGCCGGGCGCTCCAACGCGTGAAGTTCACGGATCTGTATGCCTCATGGTGTCGTTGCCGTGCGTTGCCGTGCTGAGTCACTCTGTGCAGGTGTGAGCCCACCTATGGTCACACGTCCAGTGTGACCGACCGCACTGACAGGAGCCGTCTGTCGCGACTCCGCCTCGTCAGGGCGCCTTCGTCGGGGCCTTCCGTCGGGGTCCTCGGGCGGGACCTCTCGTCAGGTCCTGCCGTCGGACCCCTTCATCAGTCGGACTTCGCGCCGCCGTCGGCGGTTCCGCCCTTGGACGCCTCGTCCTGCGGTTCGGGCGGTTTGGGGCCGGCGGCGAGCTCGAACTCGGCGCGCGGGTGCTCCAGGGAGCCGAGCGAGACGATCTCCCGCTTGAAGAGGCCGGCGAGGGTCCACTCGGCCAGGACGCGCGCCTTGCGGTTGAAAGTGGGGACGCGGCTGAGATGGTACGCCCGGTGCATGAACCAGGCGGGGTAACCCTTGAGTTTGCGTCCGTACACGTGGGCGACGCCCTTGTGGAGCCCGAGGGAGGCCACCGAGCCCGCGTACTTGTGGGCGTAGTCCTTCTGGGGCCGGCCGCGGAGCGAGGCGACCAGGTTCTCGGCGAGGACCTTGGTCTGGCGGACGGCGTGCTGGGCGTTGGGGGCGCATTCGCGGCCCGGCGCGTCGGCGGTGAGGTCCGGGACGGCGGCCGCGTCGCCGGCGGCCCAGGCGTGTTCGACGCCTTCGACGCCGAGGCGGGCGGTGCACCTGATGCGGCCGCGTTCGTCGAGCGGCAGGTCCGTGCGGGCGAGGACGGGCGCGGGTTTCACGCCGGCGGTCCACACGACGGTACGGGTGGGCAGGCGGGTGCCGTCGCTGAGGACGGCGACCCGGTCCTCGCACGACTCCAGGCGGGTTTCGAGGCGTACGTCGATGTTGCGGGCGCGCAGCTCGCGCACGGTGTACTTGCCCATGTCCTCGCCGACCTCGGGGAGGATGCGGCCGGTCGCCTCGACCAGGACCCACTTCAGGTCCTGGGGCTTGATGTTGTGGTAATACCGCGCGGTGTAGCGGGCCATGTCCTCCAGCTCGCCGAGGGCTTCGACGCCCGCGTAGCCGCCGCCGACGAAGACGAAGGTGAGGGCGGCGTCGCGGATGGCGGGGTCGCGCGTGGAGGAGGCGATGTCCATCTGTTCGATGACGTGGTTGCGCAGCCCGATGGCCTCCTCGACGGTCTTGAAACCGATGGCGTAGTCGGCCAGACCGGGCACGGGCAGGGTGCGGGAGATGGAGCCGGGCGCGATGACGAGCTCGTCGTAGGTGAGCTGGACGGGCCCGGTGCCCTCCTCGTCGGTGGCGAGGGTGGTGATGGTCGCCGTGCGCTTGGCGTGGTCGACGGACTCGGCCTCGCCGATGACGATGTGGCACCTGTCGAGGACGCGGCGCAGCGGGACGACGACGTGGCGGGGCGAGATGTTGCCGGCGGCGGCCTCGGGCAGGAACGGCTGGTAGGTCATGTACGGGTCGGGGGTGACCACGGTGATCTCGGCCGTGCCGCTTCTCAGCTCGGCCTTGAGCAGCCGTTGGAGGTGCAGGGCGGTGTACATCCCGACGTAGCCACCGCCGACAACGAGAATGCGCACAGGTTCGGTCACCATCCCATGACGCAACGGCGTTCGGGGTTTGTCCACAGGCCCGGCAAATTGTGTGACCGGAGGCCGGCTGGGGTCCGGGGTGGCGCGGGAGGCGGGTACGGGGAAAGGCGCGCAGGTCAGGGCGTGGGAGTGGGGTGGCGGGA
This sequence comes from Streptomyces noursei, assembly GCF_001646665.1. Lineage (GTDB taxonomy): Bacteria > Actinomycetota > Actinomycetes > Streptomycetales > Streptomycetaceae > Streptomyces > Streptomyces lavendulocolor. The sequence goes on from NZ_LWBU01000368.1 coordinate 5,699, forward strand.
GGGGGCAGAATCGGGAGTCTTCCGGTCCTTGCTCCGATCGGGGGGCGCACCGGTCGGAACTGCCCCTTCTGAATTGACCTCGACTCAACTATGTTCGTATGTCGTCGGGGAGTCGGGTCGATGCGCATGACCTGAGCGTGTGGTCCGGGCCCCGGTTGTCAGGGTGGGGGAGTCTCCGGGGGGAGACACATCATTTCCGGGGGAACATTCATGCATATTCAGGATTCGCGTTGGTCGACCGCTGTCGCCTCGGCGTCCACGTCGTCCGCTTCTTCGGCGGAGGGGCTCGGCGGCGGGGTGAACGGCCGGATCGGTTCCGGCGGGCCTTCCAGCCGTACGGCACCGCTGCGGGTCGACGCGCAGCGGAACCTCGAGCACGTGCTGCGCGCGGCTCGGGAGGTGTTCGGCGAGCTCGGTTACGGGGCGCCGATGGAGGACGTGGCGCGCAGGGCGCGGGTCGGGGTCGGCACGGTGTACCGGCGGTTCCCGAGCAAGGACGTCCTGGTGCGCCGAATAGCCGAGGAGGAGACCTCCCGGCTCACCGAGCAGGCGCGTACGGCGCTGGGGCAGGAGGACGAGCCGTGGTCGGCCCTCTCCCGGTTCCTGCGGACGTCGGTGGCCTCGGGCGCGGGGCGGCTGCTGCCGCCGCACGTGCTGCGGGTGGGCGTGGACGAGCCGGGCGTGGTCCCGGCGGTGGCCGGCGGGCCGGCCGACGAGGCGACGCGGGTGCCGCAGCAGCGGGGCGTACCGGCCGTGCCGGAGCTGCGGGTGGTTCCGCCGCGCGCGGTGCCGGCGGCGGAGCTGGACGACGCGGGGGCGGCGGAGCTGCTGGAGGTCGTCGGGCGGCTGGTCGACCGCGCCCGTGAGGCGGGTGAGCTGCGCGGGGACGTGACGGTGGCGGACGTGCTGCTGGTCATCGCGACGGCGGCGCCCTCGCTGCCGGACGCCGCGCAGCAGAGCGCCGCGTCGGCCCGGCTGCTGGACATCCTGCTGGAGGGGCTCCGGTCCCGCCCCGCGTGAGGGTCACTCGAACGGGGCATGCACGGCTCCGCTGTTCGGGTCATGTCCCCGGATGAGTGGTTGACGGGCGCTTGCCCCCGGCGGGGGCCTCTCCCTGTGGGACTCTGACCCGATGTCCGGGTCTGAGCAGGGGTACGGGGGCTTCCGCGATGAGCGGTGAGGGTCGCGACGAGCCGTTGGGCGGCGGGGCGGCGGAGGCCGGTGGGCCGTCCGCGGCACCGCTTCCCCCGCCGGCCGCCGCGCCCGCGCCGAGAGTGCCGGGCCAGGGCCGGCCCGGGTCGTCCGCTCGGGTCCCGGTCCCGGCGAGGGGCGACGCGGAGGCCACGGTGCCCGCGCAGCGCGAGGGCGGCACCACGGGGTCCGAATCCGTGCTGCCGCCACCGGTCGAGCTGCCGCCGTCCGACGCCGAGCTGCTCCGGCGGCTGCGGGACGGCGACGACTCGGCGTACGAGGAACTGTTCCGCCGGCACGCCGACGCGGTGCGGCGCTACGCCCGGACGTGCTGCCGGGACGCGCACACCGCGGACGACCTGACGGCGGAGGTGTTCGCCCGGACGCTCCAGGCGGTGCGGGGCGGCGCGGGTCCCCGGCACGCCGTGCGCGCGTACCTGCTGACGACGGTGCGGCGGGTGGCCGCCGCGTGGGCGGGCACGGCGCGGCGCGAGCACCTGGTGGAGGACTTCGCGGTGTTCGCCGCCCAGGCGGTGCGGGTCCCGGCGCTGTCGGACGCCGACACCCAGGAGGTGGGTGCCGATGTGCGGGCGATGCGCGAGGCGGAGCGGTCGCTCGCCATGCGGGCCTTCCGTTCGCTGCCCGAGCGGTGGCAGGCGGTGCTGTGGCACACCACCGTCGAGGAGGAGTCTCCGAGCGAGGTGGCGCCGCTCTTCGGGCTGACCGCCAACGCCACGGCGGTGCTGGCGAGCCGCGCCCGGGAGGGGCTGAAGCAGGCGTACCTCCAGGCGCACGTGAGCCGGTCGCTCACGGAGGGCGGGGACTGCGCGCGCTACGCGGACCGGCTGGGTGCCTATGCCCGGGGCGGGCTGCGCACGCGGGCGGAGCGGGGCCTGCGCAAGCACCTGGAGGAGTGCGCCCGGTGCCGGCTGGCGGTGGGGGAGCTGGAGCACGTCAACGCCGGGATCCCGGCGCTGCTGCCGGTGGCCGTCATCGGCTGGTTCGCGGCCGGGTTCTCGTTCAAGGCGGCCGGGCTGGCCGCCGGTGGGGCGGCGGGTGCCGCGGGTGCCGGTGCGGGGGCGGCGGCCGCGGCGGGCGGATCGGGAGGCGCGGCGTCCGGAGCCGGCGGGGCGGGCGGCGGGGCGCTCGGTGCTCCGGCGAAGGCGGGCATCGCCGTGACCGTCGCGGTCACCGCCGTCGCCGGGGTGGTGTGGGCCCTGTCCGGGGCACCGCGGCCCGCCCCGGAGCCCCGGGCGCAGCCGCCGGCCGTCGAACCCGTCGTACCGCAGCAGCCCGTGGCGGCGCCGAGCCTGGCCGCACCACCGCCGGTGCGGGAACCGGGGCCCGTGCCGGAGCCTGCCCCGCCGAGCCGGGAGCCCGCCCCGCCTGCCCCGCCCACACCCACGCCCGAACCGGTGCCGGCAGTCGCACGGCCCGTGCCCGCCGCGCCGCGGCCGGCCCCCGCGCCGGCGCCCCCTCCGCCCCCGCCCCCGCCCGCCGTCTACCAGGTCAACCGGCTCCCCTACGGCCTCCACGGCGACCGCACGGGGCCGGAGGTCCGGCTCGGGGCGTCCAGCTGGATGTGGCAGCGGTGGGGGATGTCGATCGGCGGCGAGCGGTACGGGCACGGCGTCACCGTGCACGCCCGGTCGTCGCTCACCATCGACCTGAACCGCCCCTGCACGGCCTACGAGGCGTTCGCCGGCGTGGACGACATGGCGCTGGGGCTGGGCGCGGTGCGGTTCTCGGTGTACGGGGACGGCACCCGGCTGTGGCGCTCACCGGTGCTGCGCGGCGGCGACGCGGCGGTACCGCTGCGCGTGGGGATCTCGGGCCGCAGGACGGTCCGGCTGGTCGTCGAACCGGACCCGGCGGCGCCCCTCGGCGCCGTGGCGCCCGCCGACTGGGCGCACGCGCGGATCACCTGCGGCTAGCGGGCGCTCGGGCGAGGGTACGCATGCGGGAAGCGGGAACGACGCACGCGCGGCGGGGCGCCCCGCCCGGCCCGCCGTGCCGGACAGCCCGGCCCGCCGTCCCCGGACACGGCTCAGGTCGACCGGAGCGTGGGGCGGGGCGGCACCCCGGCCGCCACCGCGCGCTGCCGCGGGGCCGCCGTGCCGGTCCAGCAGGTGCCCCGGCGGGCCAGGAGGCGGCGCAGCCACAGCTCCGTGGAGACCAGGTCGGCGAGCCCGTCCAGGGGGACCGGTTCGCCCTCGGTGGCGGCGCGCAGGGCCTTGCGGACGACCCGGGCCTCGATGAGGCCCGCGTCGGCGAGGAGCGGTGCGTCGAAGAGGGCCATCAGCTGCGGGAGGGCGGCGCGCAGCCCCGCGCGGTGGGCGGCGGCGGCCGGGGCGTGGGAGGTGGCGCCCCAGCCGGGCGGGAGGTCGTGGATGCCCGCGCCGGCGAGGACGGTGCGCAGGATCGCGGCGCGGGCGCCGGGCTGGACGCGCAGCGCTTCGGGCAGGTCGCGGCAGGCGCGTACGACCTGGTTGTCGAGGAACGGCGAGTGGAGGCGCTGGCTGCGGATCTCGGCGGCCTGCTCCAGGATGCGGTGGTCCGCCGCGTACCGGGCGAGGGCCGCGCGGGCGCGTGCCTCGCCGGGGCGCTGGACCGAAGTCGGCCTGGTGGCGGCCTGGTTGAGGCGAACCGATACTTCTGCCAGCGCTTCGCCGGTGAGCCAGCGGGCGGCGGGGCCGGGCCGCGTCCAGGCCAGTGCGGCGAGGGAGGCGGACAGCGGGCCGCTCATGGCGGGGGCGGTCCGGTTGGCCTCCAGGAGCCGGTCGGCGGCCGATTCCAGACCGGCGCGGTAGGGCGTACGGGCCAGTCGGCGGGCGGCCCGGTAGACGGTGAGCGGGACGAACAGGGAACCGGCCGACGGCCCGCTGGCCTTGGCGAGGGCGGCGACCGGCCGCAGCAGGTGGCGGCGTCTGCGGTCCAGCAGCAGGTCGGCCAGGCGCGCGGGGTGGGCGTCGAGCACCTGCCGTGCGCCGTGTCCGGTGAAGTGGTCGGCGCTGCCCGCCGCGAGGCGCCGCCGGTGCCGTTCGGCGGTGACGAGTGAGGGCCCGGGTTCGTCGGTGAGCGGGCCCTCCAGTCCGGCGTACGGCAGGGCCTCCTCGGAGGCGGCCACCACGACGTGGTGCAGGCGCGGGTTCTCGGCGATGGCGCGGGCGCGGACCCGTTCCGCCTCGGCGTCCCGCCCGCCGGTGGCCAGGTCGTTGAAGGTCACGGCGAGCAGCCGTTCGCCGGCCTCGGTGCCGTGTCCGAGGATCGTGCCGGGCACGCCGGGCAGGCCCGCCGCGAGGAGCGCCAGCGTCCCGGACGCGCTGCCGCCGGAGAGGTCGGCGCCGATGCCGGGCGCCGGGGCACCGCGGGCGGCGCGCCGTTCGGCGGGGCCCATGCCGGGGACGGGGCCGGGGTCGGGCGGCAGTGTCTCGGGGGCGTGCCGGGGGGCGGTGAGCCGCGCGCGGACGGCTTCGACGAGGGCGTCGCGCACGCCGTCCACGGCCCGGCCCGGGTCGATCTGGGGTGCCGCGACGGCGAGCGAGGCGACCGGTTCGTACCCGGTGATCTCGCGCGAGCCCTCGCGCAGCACGAGCGCGTGCCCGGGCGGGACGCGCTTGACTCCGACGTACGGTGTCGAGTCGCGGAGCGCCTCGGGGGTCTCGGGGCAGGCCAGCAGCGCGGCGAGGTGACCGATGTCGAGCTGCGCCTCGATGAGGTCGGCGAGGGGCAGGGCGGCGGTGGCGTACGCGGTGCCGCGGGCCCACGGGGTGTGGAACACGGGCCGGGCGCCGGCCAGGTCGCCGGTGACGATGATGCGGCGGCCGACCTTGACGACGGCGGTGTAGCTGCCCGGCCAGGCGGTGAGGTGGCGCATGGCGCCGCCGCGGGCCGCGAACAGTCCGACCCTCAGCTGGTCGTCGTCGGCGGCGCAGCAGCCCAGTACCGCGAGGCGGGTGTCGGCGTCGACGGCGACGACGCGGATCTCGTCGGGGCGCCAGTCGCCGACGGCCCAGAGCGGATCGGGGTCGCCCCACAGGAGTTGGGCGCCGACGGGGTGCACGGTGCCGTTCTCGTCATCGTTGCCGACGGCCCCGGCGGCCCCGGCGGTGGCGTGGTGGCCCGTACCGAAACTCGCGGCGATACTGCTCCACCCCACCAGCCACCGCATCGCCGCCTCCACAGCCTGTGGACAACTCAGCACCCTTGATGGAGACATGCTGCCACGACAACGGCGTGCGGGAGGGCCTACGGGCCACGGCCCGACGAAATGGGAACGCGCCGCTGGCAATGGCCAGTTGACGACGCCCCGGAAGCGGTTCGACCCGTCGAACGATGGGCGTTATTCAGCCAATCTCCGAGCATGATCAAACCGTACAAGTGCTCTCATACGTACCCACAAGCTCGGTCCGGGAGGCGCTGTCCGCCCCCCGGACCGGTCCGCCACCCGCGGGGATTGAGGCGGCGGTGTCCCCCAGCCCGCCGCTTTCCAGTACAGCGGGCCGACCCACGCAGCACCCATGGAAGCGCTCCCCCACCCGACGAGCCAGAGCGCACGGACAGGCGCACGGCCACACGCCGGGAGCACGGCCCCGGCACGACGCCCCGGCGCGGGGCGCGCGCCGCCCGCGCGCGTGCCACCGCACGGCCGCACGCCCCGCCGCGCAGCGCCCGCGCACCGGCCGGGCGCCGGCCGGCCGCGCGACCACCCGTACGCACAACAATCCCGCCATACGGAACACCGCCCCTTAACGGTGGGGATGCGGCGAACTACGCTGGGTTTACGAATGCCGCGCGCCTATGCCTGGCGTCGCGGCGGCCGTCTGTGGGTCGAGGGGTGGCGCATGTCCAGGGAGCAACGCGGGCCGAACGAGAAGCTCGGCACCGTTCTCGCCCTCGCGGGAATCAGCAACGCCGGTCTGGCCCGGCGGGTCAACGACCTCGGGGCGCAGCGCGGTCTGACCCTTCGGTACGACAAGACGTCGGTCGCCAGGTGGGTGTCGAAGGGCATGGTGCCGCAGGGCGCCGCACCGCACCTCATCGCGGCCGCGATCGGGCAGAAGCTGGGCCGCCCGGTCCCACTGCACGAGATCGGCCTCGCCGACGCCGACCCGGCGCCCGAGGTGGGGCTGGCCTTCCCGCGCGACGTGGGCGAGGCGGTGCGGTCGGCGACCGAGCTGTACCGGCTCGATCTGGCCGGGCGGCGCGCCGGCGGTGGCGGGATCTGGCAGTCGCTGGCCGGATCCTTCGCGGTCAGCGCCTATGCGACCCCTGCCTCCAGGTGGCTGATAACCCCCGCGGACTCCTCGGTCGAGCGTTCGGTGCCGGCGGCGCCGGACGGCACGGCGGACGACGGCGGCGCGGTGCGGGTCGGCCACAGCGACGTGGCGAAGCTGCGGGAGGCCGCGGAGGACGCGCGGCGCTGGGACTCCAAGTACGGCGGCGGGGACTGGCGCTCCTCGATGGTGCCGGAGTGCCTTCGGGTGGACGCCGCGCCGCTGCTGCTCGGCTCCTACTCGGACGAGGTCGGCCGGGCGCTGTTCGGGGCGACCGCCGAGCTGACCCGGCTGGCCGGCTGGATGGCCTTCGACACGGGGCAGCAGGAGGCCGCCCAGCGCTACTACATCCAGGCGCTGCGGCTCGCGCGGGCCGCCGCCGACGTGCCGCTGGGCGGGTACGTCCTGGCGTCGATGTCGCTCCAGGCCACCTACCGGGGCTTCGCCGACGAGGGCGTCGACCTGGCGCAGGCGGCGCTGGAGCGCAACCGGGGCCTGGCCACCGCGCGGACCATGTCCTTCTTCCGGCTGGTGGAGGCCCGTGCCCACGCCAAGGCCGGTGACGCGGCGGCGGCCGGGGCGGCGCTGCGGGCCGCGGAGGGCTGGCTGGAGCGGTCCCGGGAGGGCGACCCCGACCCGAGCTGGCTGGGCTTCTACTCCTACGACCGGTTCTGCGCGGACGCCGCCGAGTGCTACCGGGACCTCAAGGCGCCGCGCCAGGTGCGCCGCTTCACGGAGCAGGCCCTGTCGCGCCCCACGGAGGAGTACGTCCGCTCGCACGGTTTACGGCTGATCGTGAGCGCCGTGGCCGAGCTGGAGTCGGGCAACCTGGACGCCGCCTGCGCCGCCGGCACGCGCGCGGTGGAGGTGGCCGGGCGCATCTCCTCGGCACGCACCACGGAGTACGTGCGCGACCTGCTGCACCGGCTGGAGCCGTACGGCGACGAGCCGCGGGTGGCGGAGCTGCGCGAGCGGGCGCGCCCGCTGCTGATGGCTCCGGCGTGAGCCGTGTCCCACCTGGTTTAAGGCCCTTGTCAGTGGGCCAGTGCACTATCTGGGGTGGGAGGTGGCACACGTGTCCGCGTACGGCAGTGATCGCTTCGACTGTGACGTGCTCGTGATCGGCGGCGGGATCGTCGGCCTGTCGACGGCGTACGCGGTGACGCGCGCCGCCCCGGGGACGCGGGTGGTGGTGCTGGAGAAGGAGCGGGGCCCCGCGCGGCACCAGACCGGGCGCAACAGCGGGGTGATCCACAGCGGCATCTACTACCGGCCCGGCTCCCTCAAGGCGCGGTACGCGGTGCGGGGCGCCGCCGAGATGGTGAAGTTCTGCGCGGAGTACGGCCTGCCCCACGAGGTCACGGGCAAACTGATCGTCGCGACCGAGCGTGCCGAGCTGCCCCGGCTGCACGCCCTGGTCCAGCGCGGCCGGGAGAACGGCATCCCGGTGCGCGAGCTGGGCCCGGCCCAGATCACCGAGTACGAACCACGGGTGCGGGGCGTGGCCGCGATCCACGTCGGCACGACCGGGGTGTGCGACTACGGGGCGGTGGCGGCGCAGCTGGCGGAGGCGTCCCGGGCGGACATCCGGTACGGGGCGGAGGTCGTCGCTGTGGACCGGCGCCCCTGGGGGGTGGCCGTGCGGACGGCGGACGGCACGATCGTCCGGGGCGGCGTCCTGGTGAACTGCGCGGGGCTGCACTGCGACCGCGTGGCGCGGCTCGCGGGTGACGACCCGGGCATGCGGATCGTCCCGTTCCGGGGCGAGTACTACGAGCTGGCCCGGCCCGAGCTGGTGCGCGGCCTGGTGTACCCGGTGCCCGACCCGGCGTTCCCGTTCCTGGGCGTGCACCTGACGCGCGGCATCGACGGGGGCGTCCACGTAGGGCCGAACGCGGTGCCCGCGCTGGGCCGCGAGGGGTACGGCTGGTCGGTGGTCCGGCCGCGGGAGCTGGCCGGGACGCTGGCGTGGCCGGGTTCCTGGCGGATCGCGCGCCGCCACTGGCGGTACGGGGCGGGCGAGCTGCACCGGTCGGTGTCGAAGCGGGCGTTCACGGAGGCGGTGCGGCGGCTGCTGCCGTCGGTCGGCCCGGAGGACCTCCACCGCGCCCCGGCGGGCGTGCGCGCCCAGGCCGTGCTGCGGGACGGCACCCTGGTCGACGACTTCCTGATCCGCGAGGCCCGCCGCACGGTCCACGTGCTGAACGCCCCGTCCCCGGCGGCGACCGCCTCCCTCCCCATCGGCCGCGAGGTCGCCCGCCGGGCCCTGGCGCACCTGGGCTGACCGGGACGGTCCGAGGCCGGGGCGGTCCGCCGCGGGGGCGCCGTAGAATCGGGGCATTGTGTCTGAGTCCCGTGAAACCGCAGTCCCCCGCCGCCCCAAGGGTGAGCCCCGCTTCCCCGAGGGGCCCGCGCCCGATCCCGCCGGGTCGCACTTCGAGCGGCGGATCCGCAGCTTCCAGCCCCGCCGCAGCCGCGTCACGCCCGGGCAGGGCGACGCCCTGCGCCGGCTGTGGGGCGCGTGGGGGCTCGACATCGACGGACAGCGCACCCTCGACCTGGGCGAGCTGTTCGGCGGGCTCCCGGTCGTGCTGGAGATCGGGTTCGGCATGGGCGAGGCGACCGCGCAGATGGCCGCCGACGACCCGTCGACCGGCATCCTCGCGGTGGACGTGCACACGCCCGGCCAGGGCAACCTGCTCTCCCTCGCCGAGAAGGCCGGGCTGACCAACGTCCGCGTGGCCAACGGTGACGCGATCATCCTGCTCCGGGAGATGCTGGCGCCCGACGCCCTGGACGGCGTGCGCGTGTACTTCCCCGACCCTTGGCCCAAGAAGCGGCACCACAAGCGCCGGCTGATCCAGCCCGAGTTCCTGAGCCTGGTGGCCACCCGGATGAAGCCGGGCGCCGTGCTGCACTGCGCCACGGACTGGGAACCGTACGCCGAGCAGATGCTGGACGTGCTGACCGCGCACCCGGACTTCGAGAACACCGTGCCCGACGGCGGCTACGCGCCGCGCCCCGCGTTCCGGCCGCTCACGCGCTTCGAGGGGCAGGGCCTCGACAAGGGCCACGTCGTGCACGACCTGCTGTTCGCGCGGGTGTGACGGGCGGACCGGTCACCCGCCGCGCGTGACCGCGAGCCCCGCGGACCCACCCGGACCGCCACCCGGACCGGCACCCGACCCGCCGCGCGCACCGGACGCGCCGGACGCCCGGCGGGGGCGGCGATCCCGCCACGGCTGTCGGTGACGGTCGTTAGGGTCGATCGCGTGTCCCATTCGTCTGCGCAGCACCAGTCGCCGTATCCGGCCGTCCCGGCGTACGAACCACACCCGTCGTTCGACGCCGTGCCGGACCGTGCCCGATGGCACTACAAGCCCCGCCGCGCGTTCTGGCGGAGCAAGGTGGTGCGGGCGTCCGCGGTCGCCGTCGTGCTCGCCCTGTGCGGGCTGGTGATCCTCGCGCTGGTGCGGCAGCAGACCGGTACGGAGGGCTTCCTGGTGGGGCTGGGCCTCGCCGTCCTGCCGGTACCGCTGCTCATGGCGGCGTTCCGCTGGCTGGACCGGGTGGACCCGGGGCCGTGGCGGAACCTGCTGTTCTCGTTCGCGTGGGGGGCGTGCGCGGCCGCGCTCGTCGCGATCGTCGCCAACACCTTCGCGACCCGGTGGATAGCCACCGCCACCGCCGACCCGGCGTCCGCCGACACCCTCGGCGCGACGGTCGTCGCGCCGGTCGTGGAGGAGAGCGCCAAGGCCGCCGCCGTACTGCTCGTGTTCCTCTTCCGCAGACGGGACTTCACCGGGATCGTCGACGGCGTCGTCATCGCCGGGTTCACCGCCACCGGCTTCGCCTTCACCGAGAACATCCTCTACCTCGGCAACGCCTTCGGCGAGGACCAGCAGTTCGGGACGTCGGGCTTCGCGTCCGTCACGGCGGCGACGTTCTTCGTGCGGATCGTGATGTCGCCGTTCGCGCACCCGCTGTTCACCGTGCTCACCGGTATCGGCTTCGGCTTCGCCGCGATCACCGCGCACCGCCACAGGATCCGCAGGGTCGCGCTTCCGTCGCTGGGGCTGACCCTGGCGATGGGCACGCACGCGCTGTGGAACGGCTCGGCGGCGCTCGGTCCGTGGGGGTTCTACGCCGTGTACGGGGCGTTCATGGTGCCGGCGTTCGGCCTGCTGACCTGGCTGGCGATCTGGTCGCGGCAGCGGGAGCTGCGCACGATATCCGGCGAACTGCCCGCGTACGCCGCGGCCGGCTGGCTCACGCCCGCGGAGCCGCTCGCGCTCTCCTCCATGCGGGCGCGCAGCCTGGCCCGCGGGTACGCGGCCCGCTGCTTCGGTCCTGCGGCGGCCCGCGCGGTCAGCGAGTACGAGTCGTTCGCCACCTCGCTGGCGTTTCTGCGCCACCGGGCCCGGCGCGGGGCGGTGGGCGCCGACTTCACGGCGCGCGAGCAGGAGCTGCTGCACCACCTGTGGCAGCGCAAGGAGGTCGCCGCGCCGGCCCTGACGTACGCCGCGCGGATCACCGGCCGGGTGTGGACACCGCCCCCGCACCTCGACTACGCCGGCTACAACCCCTACCGGTACTAGGGCGCCTCTTTCGGATCGTGCCGGGCTCCGGGGTACGGCGGCCACGACGCGCAAACCGGCAGCCCTGGCGTCGGGGGGTTGTCGCCAGGACTGCCGGAAATCGAGGCCGGGGCCCGGGATTCGGGCGCCCCGGACTCGGGCGTCGGGGAATCGGGTGCCCGGGATTCGGGCGCCGGGCCGCGGCGGGGTGGTCGCGCGCGCGTGCCCGGTCGTGGCGACCGGGCACGGGTCGACGGGGAGCGGAGGCTCAGACGGTGAGGCCCTTGTCCCGCAGCCAGGCCAGCGGGTCGATGCCACCGCCGCCCGCGGTGTGCACCTCCAGGTGCAGGTGCGGCCCGGTGACGTTGCCCGTGGCGCCGACGCGGCCGATGGTCTCGCCGGTGCCGACCTTCTGCCCGGCGCCGACCGTCATCGACGACAGGTGGCAGTACCAGACCTCGGTGCCGTCCTCCAGCTCCAGCACGATGCGGTAGCCGTACGAGCCCGACCACCCGGCCGACTTCACCGTGCCGCTGTGGACGGCCTTGGCGGGAGTGCCGGTGGGCGCGGCGAGGTCCAGGCCCGTGTGGTAGCCGGAGGACCACATGTTGCCGGCCTGGCCGTAGGTGGAGGTGATGGTGTACGAGGAGGTCGGCAGGGACCAGCTGGCGGCGAGTTCGGCCAGCCGGGCCTCCTCCGCGGCCTTCGCCTTGGCGGCGGCCTCGGCCTCGGCCTTCGCCTTCTCCTCGGCCGCCTGTGCGGCGGCCTCCTTCTCGGCGGCGGTCTGCTGGGCCTTCGCCTGGGCCGCGGCCTGCTCGGCCGCCGCCGCCTCCGCGGCCGCCTTGGCCTCGGCGTCGGCGGTCGCCTGCTGCTGCTCGGCCTGCTGGAGGATGCGGGCGCGCAGGGCCTCGCCCGCGTCCGCGCCGCTCTGCTGCCCGGCGGCCTCGGTCTCCTGGGCGCCGGTGAGGGACGCGGCGGTGAGCGGCCCGCTGTCCGTCCCGTCGGAGTCGCCGGACTCCCCGTCGGAGTCGCCGCCCATCAGGGAGCCGATGCCGGGCAGGGACTCCGCGTCCGGGAGGCTGTCGGTGATGGCGTCGGGCAGGGATATGGAGACCGCCGGCTTGTCCTGCGCGGTGGCCATGCCGCCCGCGCCGACCGCGGCGATGACGCCGACACCGAGGACCGTGGAGCTACGGGCGAGTCCGCCGCGCTGCTTGGCCACCCGGTGGCGCCCCCGCACGGGACGGACGGTCTCCTCGGTGGGATTCCATTCCTCAAACGGTCCGTTTACGGATGCGGCGTCCGGGATACCCGAAGAGTTGAACGAGTCGATCGAGCCGTACGGGGCTTCGGGGGCAGGCCTGTTGGACGCCACGGAGGCGCACTCCTTTCCTTCCTTCTCGCCTACCGGGTTAGCTGACGGGTTCGGAGCAGGAAGGTCTCCTACGGGCCCACTTCGGCCCGATTCACCCCAAGGTGGTGGTTCCCCGGTTCCCTTGCGGAATTCGGCGCACGCGCGCGGTGCCGTCTCTTCGACGGCTGGGACGACCGCGCTGCGTTATCGAACGTTAATAGACGTGGGCTCCGGATTCCAAGCTGTTCCTACTGATCATTAACCGGACGGGCCGTGCACCAACCAGCCCACACCGGGACAGGGTCGGGCGAGTTGACCGCGCATCAGAAACATTTACCGACCACGTTGATGCTGACGGTGCGTCATATGTTATGCGGAGCGGCACGCACCCTTCACGGAGCGTGCTCGCGGTCCGATACGCACCCACGCCGGCATGGCACGCCTCAGGGCACCACCGGAATCGTCCGCCGCCGCCCCGGCTGCCCCTCCGCCGGCCGGCTCACCGCCAGCAGCGCCAGGTCGTCGGTCGCCCCGCCGCCCGTGTGCCGCCGTACGTCGCTCACCAGGGCGTCCAGCACCGCCTCGGGCCCGGGGAACAGCCGCCCCGCCAGCCGCGCGACCGGATCGTAGAAGACCCCCGCCGCGTCCCGCGCCTCCGACAGCCCGTCCGTGTAGAGCAGCAGCGTCGCACCCGCCGGGTAGGGCACCTCGTACGCCCGGTCCGGCCACGCCCCCAGGTCGGACATGCCCAGCGGCAGCGCGGGCTCCGCCAGCTCCAGCAGCTCGACGCGCCCGTCCGCGTACAGCATCAGCGGCTCCGGGTGCCCCCGGTCCACCACCCGCACCACGGCCGCGCCGCGCGGGATCTCCGCCAGCACCGCGGTGGTGAACCCCTCGACGGCGTCCAGCCCGTCCCGCCGCGTCCCCTCCCGGGCCAGCGCCCGCTCCAGCCGCTGCGCCACGCCCTCCAGCGAGCTCTCCTGCTCGGCCGCCTCCCGGAACGCCCCGATGACCACCGCCACCGCCTCGACCGCGCCCATCCCCTTCCCGCGCACGTCCCCGACGACCAGCCGCACACCGTACGGGGTGTCCTGCACCGCGAAGAGGTCGCCACCGATGAACGCGTCCGCCTGCGCGGCCTCGTAACGCGCCGCCACCTGGAGCCCCCCGATCCGCTCGGCGGGGGTCGGCAGCACCGCCCGCTGCGCCGTCTCGGCGATCACCCGGGCCGACGCGAGCCGTTCACCGCTGCGCCGCACCACCCGGTTGATCAGCAGGGCGAGCGCCGCCACCACGGCCACGGTGACGAGCTCGGTGACGGTCTGCGTCTCGCCCAGCGTGTCGTTGCCCAGGTGCAGGGCCAGCATGGCCGTCACGGCGAAGAGACCGACGAGCAGGGTCGTCCGGGCGGTGAACAGCGGCGCGGCGACCAGCGGGGCGGCCGCGAACAGCGGGACGGCGGTGAACCGCGGCGGGGTCAGCAGGTCGTACGCCACACCCCCCACGACCAGCAGCCACGGCAGTGACCGGACGAACCGGCGGCTCCGGGGGGCACCCTCCCGCCCGCCGTCGCCGTCACTCGCCCGCTGCCCCGCCACTGGTCTCCTGCCCGGTCCACCCACGGCTGCGGACGGTACCGCGCCCCACCCGGACCGGCCGGAGCCGCGCCGCACGACGACCCGCCGTCCGCCGACCGGGTGACGGACGGCCGCCCGGCCCGTACCCCGGGAGTCACGCCGGGCCCGGGGTTCACGGCCGACACGGCCGACACGACGGACCCGACGAACGACGAACACGACGAAGGCCCGGTGCGCAATGCACCGGGCCTTCGTCCGCAGTAGCGGGGACAGGATTTGAACCTGCGACCTCTGGGTTATGAGCCCAGCGAGCTACCGAGCTGCTCCACCCCGCGTCGGTGAACACCACCCTACGCCATCCGACGCACTATCCCTAACCAATATCCCTGGTAGCCACCGGGAAGGGACGAAACGGGCGCCGCGCGCCCCGGGGCCCGGCGGCGCGGGAGGGGCGGCAGGGGCGGGAAAGACGTCAGCCCCAGGCCGGCGAAGCTCTGACCTGGGGCTGGCTCGGTAGGCCGTGTGGGACTCGAACCCACAACCAACGGATTAAAAGTCCGCTGCTCTGCCAATTGAGCTAACGGCCCTCGACGAGTCACCCCTGAGCATAGCCCTACGGCGCCCGCCGTCCGATCGGGTATCGGGTGAACGGGCGCCGTCGCGCCGCCGCGGCGGCCGGGCCGTCAGAACAGCGCGCGGTAGTGCCGCCGGCCGGTGGCCACCGTCACCGTCGCCCCGAACGACCCCGCGCCGTCACCTCTGTTGCGCAGGAGTTCGCCGTTCGCGTCGCGGGAGAGCAGGTCGGGCAGGCCGTCGCCGGTGAGGTCCCCGACCCCGAGGATGTCGGTGCCGACGACGGCCACCCGCACGGCCCGCCGGTTGTACCGGGCCTCAGAAGAGGCCCTTGTACGCCTGCCAGCCGGTGCCGAGCTTGACCGTCGAGCCGAACGACCCGGCGCCATTGCCGTTGTTGCGCAGCAGGTCACCGGCGGTGTTGCGGGAGAGCAGGTCCGCCTTGCCGTCCTTGTTGAGGTCGCCGACCCCGACGAAGGCGTTGCGGCCGGTCGCCCAGTTGTTGCCGAGCGCCAGGACGCGTGCCTTGAGCGTGCCGGCCGCCGTGCCGTTCATCCGCCACAGCGAGTTGGCACCGTCCACCGCGAGCAGGTCGCCGGCGCCGTCGCCGTTCAGGTCACCGGCCCCGAACACCGCACGGTAGGCCTTCCAGTTCGTGGCGATCCGGCCCCGCGCCTTGAGCTTGCCGGCGCCGTCGTCCGCGTACAGGTACATGTCGCCGGTCGTCGCCTGACGGGCCACCAGGTCGGCCCGTCCGTCGCCGGTCAGGTCACCCGGCGAGGTCAGCACGTTGAACTGCGCCCACGCCGTGCCGAGCGAGGTGTACGGGGCCGTCGGCACCAGCGCCTTGCCGCAGCCGGGCCGGTAGGCCCGCAGCTCGCCGCTCGGCAGCCGCACCAGCACGTCGTTGCACCGGTCGCCGTTCAGGTCCCCGAAGGGCACCGCCACGGCGGAGGTGGACCAGCCGCTGCCGCTCACCGCGCCGGACAGCGTCCCCGCGCCCGTCCCGTAGCGGACCGCGAGGGTGCCGGTCGAGCTGAGCGACACGAGGTCACCGACACGGTCGCCGTTGTGGTCGCGCCGCGCCGGCGGGGTGACCGGGGCGACGGTGGCGCCGGACAGCGTGACCGTGCCGGACTGCGTCAGGGCGGCGCCCTGCCCGTCCGCCGGGAGCGCCGTCAGTGTCCAGGTGTACGCGCCGTCGGCGACCGCCGCGCCGGACGCGTCCTTGCCGTCCCAGGCGGCGCCCAGCACGCCCCGGGCCTCACCGCCGGTCAGGGTGCGCCGCACGGCGCCGGAGCCGTCCTTGACGGTGAGCTGCCAGGAGGCGGCGGGCTTGGACAGCCACCAGCGGGGCTTCCAGGGCGCGCCGCCGCCCTTGACGTCCTGCGCGGCCGGGACGTCGGCGTCGATGCGGGCGATCGGTGAGGCGGGCACGCCCGCGTCCACGACCCGGATGTCGCCGTCGGTGGTGGCGGTGAGGGCGATCCGTCCGGTCGCTGGGTCGACCGCGTACTTGTACTCCCGCTCGTTGTCGTCGGCGACCCGGTGGGTGGCGACGTGCACGGGCTGGGCGCCCCGGATGTCGGTCACCTTGACGTCGGAGCCGTTGCCCCACACCACATAGCCGTCGCCGAGCTCGGAGATTGGCTCCGAGGTGGGGTGGTTGACGTTCTTGTCGAGGTCGAAGACGCCGCTCCTGGCGGGCCATCCCGCGCAGTCCCAGCTCAGCCAGTGCGCGGTCACCTTGATGGACTCGGCCTTGCAGCCGCTGCCCAGGTTCACGGTCCGCTTCACCGCGCCGGTCCTGGCGTCGTAGCCCTTCACCGTGCCGGCCACCTCACCGGCGGCCCAGACGGTGTCCCCGTACAGGTCGGAGTCGAGCGCCCGGACGGCGGGCAGGGAGGCGAGTTGCCTGCCGGTGTCGAGGTCGACCGTGATCAGGCCCGTGTACGAGCCGTCGGCGCGGTCGCCGTGCGCGGTCAGGTAGCGGCCGGACGCGCCGACCGCCTCCAGCCGGGCGAGTCCGGCGGTCACCGGCGTGCCCTGGGTGCCACCGGGCTGCACCAGCAGCGGGAACTGCCCGTGGTTGGAGTCCGGCCGGATCAGCAGCCGCCCGTCGCCCGTGGCGGTGATCTCCGGGCATCCCGTGCTGTCCGTGCAGTCGGTGAGGTCCGTGCCCAGGGCGCCGAGGTCCTCGGTGGCACCGGCCGTCAGCGCCCCCGTCACCGACACGGTCCGGGTGCGGAACGCGTTGCTCAGGTCCGGCATCCGCTCCAGCGAGTACAGCTTGCCGTTGGCGAAGCCGAAGGAGCGCGGCATGGACGTCATGGGCCTGATGCCCGTCAGCTGCTCGACGGTGGGCCCGGAGTCCGTGACGCCGACGAGCTGGACGCCCAGCGCGCCGGCGCTGTCGCCGCCGACCAGCAGCAGCCGGGTGCCGTCGGGGGTGGGCGCCGCGTGGGCGCGCGCGTACGCGAGGACGGTCGTCTCCGCCCCGCCGGACAGCGGGACGCTCACGACGCGGTACGGGGCGGTCCCGCCGAGCCCGGAGGGGCGGGCGACGAACGCCCGGTCGCCGATGAGGCCGAGGAGCCGGGCGCCCTGCTGGTACGGCAGGTCCGCGACCCGGGTCTGCGCCAGCGCGCCCCCGGCGGTCGCGCCGGTCCTGGCGTAGAACGCGAGCTTGCCGTCCACGGTCCACTCCAGGACGTGGTCGGGGGTGAGCGCGGTGTCCGCCGTCGCGGCGGTCGTGGTGCGGGCGAGCGCCCTGACCTGCCCGTCGCCGATCCAGACCGGCCGGGTGACGCCGTTCTGGCGCACGGACGTCACCAGTCCGTCGGCACTCGCCGACTCGATCCTGTACGGCCGTTCGGCGCCCGCGGGCCAGCCGGTCACCTGCGTGCTCGCGACCGTGCCGCCCGACAGGCGGTGGGTGTGCCACTCGGGCTCGGCGGTGCTGTCGGCCCGGGTGTACGTCACCACGGTCGAGCCGTACGTACCGACGTACCGGTGTCCGGCGGGGACGTCGATGTACGTGTTGGTCCCGCCGGCCGGGTCGAACAGCCGCACGCGGCCGGCGCTGGTGGGCCCGGTGCCCAGTGCGGCGATGACGTCGGAGCCGGCACCGTACGTGGCGCCTTCCTCGGGGCCCTCGGCCTCGTTGTACACGGGCGTGGTCGTACCGGTGTACGTGCTCCGGAAGTGGCCGCGGCCCTCTTCGTACCGCAGGTAGCCCGTCGGGCCGGCGGAGAGCGGGATCACGCTGCGCGGGTGGGCGGCCTCGGTGGCGTCGAAGACGACACCGGGCGCGTCGTCCGCGACCGCGGCCGGGGCGAGCGGCCCGGCCCCGGTGGCGAGCGTCACCGCGGCGACGACGGCGGCGGAATGGCGTACGAGAGCGCGTCGGGGCACTCGGGTCCTCCCCAGGAGAAGTGCGAGAACGCACGGGGAGTCGACAAAGACATGTCAATGGCATGATGCGCCGGCTCGAAGATTCCCCCCGGACGCGACCCCCCGCGGCAAGTGAGCCGGATCGTAACAGGACAGGGCCCGTATCCCTGTACGGAATACGGGCCCTGCTCCCGGTGCCGGGCGCTCAGTGCTCGGCGCTCGGCGGACGTGCGCGTCAGCCGTTGCGCTTCCAGCGCGGCTTGTCGTCACGGCGCCCGAAGGAGGAGCCGGTGTTCGAGCCACCGCGGTGGTCGTCACGGCGGCCGTAGGGGCGCTCGTGGCCGCCGGAGCGGAAGCCGCCGCCCGAGGGGCGGTCGTCACGACGGTCGCGGTTGAACGGACGGTCGCTGCCGCGGTGGCCGCCGGAGGGGCGGTCGTCGCGACGGTCGTCGCGGCGGAAGCCGCCGGAGGGGCGGTCGTTGTCGCGGCGGAAGCCACCGGAGGACGGACGGTCGTTGTCCCGGCGGAAACCACCGGAGGACGGACGGTCGTTGTCCCGGCGGAAACCACCGGAGGACGGACGGTCGTTGTCGCGGCGGAAGCCGCCCGACGGACGGTCGTTGTCCCGGCGGTCGTCGCGCCGGAAGCCACCGCGGTCGTCACGGCGCTCGAAGGAACGGCCACCGCGGTCGTTGTCCCGGCGGTCGTCACGGCGGAAGCCACCGCGGTCGTCGCGGTCACGGCGCTCGAAGCCGCCCCGGTCGTCACGGCGGTCGCGGCGCTCGTAGTTGCCCCGGTCGTCACGGCGCTCACGGCGCTCGTAGGAGGACGAACGGTCGTACGCCGGACGCTCGTCGCGCGTCTCGCGCGCCGGCTGAGCCGGTACGGAGGCGATCGCGGCCTGCACCTCGGCCTCGGCGGCCTCGGTCACCTCGGCGACGGCGGCCTCCGGGTCCTCGCCCCGCTCACGGGCTGCACGGGCGATCAGGCGGTCGGCCTCCTCGCGCAGCTCGACGGCACGGCGCTGGAGGCGCTCCAGCTCCTTGGTGAGGTCGGCGACCTCGCGCTCGGCCTGCTTGGCGGCGTTGTTCGCGGAGTCGGCCTGCACCTCGGTCAGCGACCGGGCGCCGGTGATCTCGGCGACCTCCGGGTCGAACGCCCCGGCGCCGCCCACGATGTGGCGCGTGGCGTCGACGCCCGCGTCCTCCATCAGACGGAAGATCTGGCGGCGCTGGTGCGGCAGGGCCAGCGACACGACCACACCGGACTTGCCGGCGCGGGCGGTACGGCCCGAGCGGTGCAGGTAGTCCTTGTGGTCACCGGCCGGGTCCACGTTCAGGACCAGGTCGATGCCGTCGACGTGGATGCCGCGGGCGGCGACGTCGGTGGCGACCAGGGCGTTGACGTAGCCCTTCTTGAAGTCCTCGAGGACGCGGGTACGGGCGCCCTGCGTCATGCCGCCGTGCAGGGCGTCGGCCTTGACGCCGGTGTCCTGCAGCTGCTCGGCGATGCGGTCGGCGCCCAGCTGGGTGCGGACGAAGATGATGGTGCGGCCCTTGCGGGCGGCGATCGCGGCGGTGACCGGCGCCTTGTCCTTGGGCTTCACGACCAGGACGTGGTGGGTCATCGTGGTGACGGCACCGGCGGAGGGGTCGACCTCGTGGGTGACGGGGTTGACCAGGTACCGCTTGACCAGGCTGTCGATCTCGTTCTCCAGCGTGGCGGAGAAGAGCAGGCGCTGGCCGCCCTCGGGGATCTGGTCGAGCAGCTCGGTGACCTCGGGCATGAAGCCCAGGTCGGCCATCTGGTCGGCCTCGTCGAGGACCGCGATCTTCACGGCCTCCAGCGAGCAGGCGCCGCGGTTGATGATGTCGCGCAGCCGGCCGGGGGTGGCGACGAGGATGTCGACGCCGCGCTCGAGGGCGTAGATCTGGTTGCCCATCGAGGTGCCGCCGCAGACGACCTTCATCTTGAGGCCGAGGACGTCGCCGTACGGCTGGAGGGCGTCCGCGACCTGCATCGCCAGCTCACGGGTCGGGGTGAGGATGACGCCGCGGGGCTTCTTCTTGTCGGTGTGGCCGCCGGCCAGGGTGGCGAGCAGCGGCAGACCGAAGGAGAGGGTCTTGCCGGAGCCGGTGCGGCCGCGGCCGAGGATGTCCTTGCCGGCCAGGGCGTCCGGGATGGTCGCGGCCTGGATCGGGAAGGGGGTGGTCACGCCGTTCTGGGCGAGCTTGCGGACGATGCCCTCGGGCAGGCCCAGGTCGCCGAAGGTGATCTGGGGCTCGTCCGTCGTCTCCTGCTCGGAGGACTCGACGGCCTCGACGGCCTCGTCGGCGAGAGCGGCGCTCTCGTCGAGCTCGGTGTTCTCGGGCATGACGGCGTGGTCAGGACTGAAAATGGACATGCGAAATGCGAAACCTTCCGGAGTCTCGGCACGCGCCCGTCAACTCCGTGTTTCGCAATTCGACCGCCTCGATGCGGTCAGCCACGGCAAGGGAGAGTACGCGCCACACGCGGCGCTCTCGGTAGTGGCGCCGGGCAAAGGGGAACATGGGATCAAACGATCTACCACCATACGCACTCCCCCCCACTCAGCGCAAACCGTCCCACGCCACCGCGCCTGTGACGTCCGCCTCACCCGGCGCCGATCCCCCTGAACGGCCCCCGGCCGGGGGCCGTTCTTGGCCCCCGCCGCCTCGGCGCCCGGCCGGCGCGGCACCCGCTCCAGGCACGCGGCGCCGGCCGCCGTGGTGCCGGCCCGCCGTTGCGCACGCGGTCGCGGTGCACGCCCGCCGTCCCGCCCGCCCGCGCCGTGGCGCCGGCTCCGGGCACGCGGCGCCGGCTCTCTCGTGGCACGGGCTTGCCTGCCCGGCCGGCGTGCGGGCCCCTCCGGGGAGGCTCACGGGGCCGGGGGCCGGGTGCCGCCGCCGGTGGCCACGCGAGGGCCGAGCGCCACGGGCAGCGGCGTCACACCGGGCCGGGTGCCGCGCGGGCAGCCGGGGCCGCGCGGGCCGGGGGGATACGCCGCCGGTCGCCGGGCGGGGAGCCGGGGACAACACGGTCGACGGGCGTCACGCGGGGGCGGCCTGCGGTGAGGCGGCCGGTTCGGCCACGGAGCCCGCGTACCGGCCCTCGGGCGCCCGGAGCGACTGGGTACGGGTGTCGGCGGGCGGCGTCGCGGACGGCGGCTCCGAGGGGTCCGGGCTCGGCTCGGCCGGCGGGGTCGGGTCGGGCGTCGACGCCGGGGGCTCGGTCGGCTCCGGCGGCTCCGGCTGCCCGCTCGGCGACGCCCCGCCGCCCCCGGCCGCTCCGCCGCCCCCGCCGCCGCCCGCTCCTCCACCGCCGCCACCGGACGGCGAGGGAGCGGGCGGGTGCGCGGGCCGCGCCCCGGGCCGGCCCTTCGCCGGCGGCTCGGCCGACGGCCTGCCCGACGGCTTCGGCGCCTTCCGCGCGCCGCTCGGCTCCGGCGACGCCGCGTCCTCCTCGCCCGGCGCGCCGCCCGCCTGGCCCTGCACGCCGGGGCCGCTCCGCACGCCGTGCAGCCCGCCCGGGGCGCCGGCGACGCCTTCCGGTTCCGCCGCGGCGGCGTCCGCCGGCCCGACGGACCTGGCGGGCCCCGGCTTCGCGCCCTCGTCGGACACGCTCATGCAGCCGCTGACGGAGCCTGCGGAGGCCGCTACCGCCAGCGCGGTGACGGCCCATCGGACGGGGGCGGGCAGATGGCGCACGAGGGCACCTCCATGGGTGCGGGACGGGTTTCCCTGCCCAACTCCCCAGGCCCCACAAGGACACGCCGCCCCGGGGCCCGGATCAGCCGTACCCGAGCTCGTGCAGCCGCTCGTCGTCGATGCCGAAGTGGTGGGCGATCTCGTGCACCACCGTCACCTCCGTCTCGGCGACCACGTCCTCCCGCGAATCGCACATCCGCAGCGTCGGCCCCCGGTAGATGGTGATCCGGTCGGGCAGGACGCCCGCGTACCACTCGCCCCGGTCGGTCAGCGGGGTGCCCTCGTACAGCCCCAGCAGATCCGGGTCGTCCGGTGACGGCTCGTCCTCCACGAACACCGCGACGTTGTCCATCAGCCGCGTCAGCTCCGGCGGGATCCTGTCCAGCGCCTCGGCGACCAGTTCCTCGAACTCCTCGCGTGTCATCTCCAGCACGCGGCCATTGTCACGGATGGCCGGGCATAGTGACCCGTCCGCTTGGGCATACGGCGCCCATGGCCGCCCGAGCTGCCCTCCGCACCACCTATGCCCGCCTGCTGCTGCACTACCGCTCCCGCCGCTCCGCCCCCACCTCCGCCCTGGTCCACGCCCCTCACCCGTATGCCCGAGCCCTCGGCCTGGTGGCCGTCGTCCTTCTGGGCGCGTGGCTGGGTCTCCTGATCGTCGGCAGCGTCCGTACGCCGGTGGGCCCGATGGACACGAGCATGACCCTGCGGCCCTCCCTGCACGGCGGGACGAAGATCAACGTCTCGCCGCTGGGCGCCCTGGAACTCGACTCGCACACCGCGCCCATCCGCCTCGACGTGGACGTCGACCAGCTCGACCCGGCCCGCGCCCAGGCCCTCGTCGAGCACCCCGAACGGATCACCGGCCTCCAGGACGAGATCACCCAGGACGTCGCCGACGGCACCCGCGAGCTGGCCCTGCGCTCGTGCGTCGCCGTCGTCTCCGGCGCCACCGCCCTGGGCCTCGCCGTCTACCGCCGCCCGCGCCGCGCCCTCGCGGCCGGCGGCCTGGCGCTGGCGCTGCTGGGGGCCGCGGGTGTCTCCGCGTACGCCACCTGGAACCCCAAGTCGGTACTGGAGCCGAAGTTCTCGGGACTCCTGTCGTCCGCCCCGTCCGTGGTGGGCAACGCCCGCTCGATCGTCAGCGAGTTCGACGTCTACCAGAAGGAACTGGCCCGGCTGGTCACCAATGTGACGAAGCTGTACGACGCCGCCTCCACGCTGCCCACGTACCAGCCCGACCCGGGCACCATGCGGGTGCTGCACGTGTCGGACATCCACCTGAACCCGGCCGCGTGGGAGATCGTCCGCTCGCTCGTCGAGCAGTACCGGATCGACGTGATCATCGACTCGGGCGACACCATGGACCACGGCACCGCCGCCGAGAACGGCTTCCTCGACCCGATCAGCGACCTCGGCGCGCCGTACGTCTGGGTGCGCGGCAACCACGACTCGCAGGTCACCCAGCGGTACCTGGAGGGCCTGCGGAACGTCCACGTCCTCGACGAGGGCCGCGCCGTCACCGTCGCCGGCCTGCGGGTGGCCGGCACCGGGGACCCGCAGTTCACGCCGGACCGCTCGGTGCTGCCGGCCGGCGACGACGCCGAGCGCGCGGCGGGCGCCCGGCTGGCCGCCGCGCTGGGCGCCCAGGCGCGGGCCGGCACCCCCGTCGACATCGCGGTGGCCCACAACCCGGTGGCCGCCCAGGAGACCGACGGCCGGGTCCCGCTGGTGCTGGCCGGTCACGTCCACCGCCGGGTGAACAAGCTCCTGCCGGACGGCACGCGCCTGAAGATCGAGGGCTCCACCGGGGGCGGCGGTCTGCGGGCCCTGGAGAAGGACGAGCCGGAGAAGGTCCACGCGTCCGTCCTCTACCTGGACCGGGACACCCGCCGCCTCCAGGCCTGGGACGAGATCACCCTGGGCGGCCTGGGCCTCACGACGGCCGAGGTCAGCCGCCACGTCCCGGAGGACGCGCCCGGGACCTCCCCCACCGGCGGACCGTCCGGTACGCCGTCCGGGAGCCCCTCCGGTCCGCGCACCGCTCCGGCCGCCGTTCCCCCCGCCGGGACCCCGCCCCCGACCCGTTCCCCGTAACCGTTTTGGCGAACGGTCCCCGCATCCCATATGCTTCTCACGTCCCCGACGCGCTGACGAAGCGCCCAGGCGGGCCTCTTAGCCCTCATCGTCTAGTGGCCCAGGACGCCGCCCTTTCAAGGCGGTAGCACGGGTTCGAATCCCGTTGGGGGCACGCAACACCGTGTGCGAGACTGGTTCTCGCACATTGCTTGGTCCTGTGGAGCAGTTTGGAGTGCTCGCCACCCTGTCAAGGTGGAGGCCGCGGGTTCAAATCCCGTCAGGACCGCTGCGGCTCGCAAGAGTCGCGTGGCTGGGTAGCTCAGTTGGTACGAGCGTCCGCCTGAAAAGCGGAAGGTCGCCGGTTCGACCCCGGCCCCAGCCACCGCAGCCCATCAGGGCACACACCCCCTCCGGGATCTCCCGGAGGGGGTGTTGTCGTTCCGGCCCCCTCCCGCCGCCGGCGACGCGAGGACGGCGGACCCACGAGGAATGCATTTTCCGTGAATTCCCGTGCCGTTTCCGTGGAGGAATCCCTGAAATCCTCAGCCCCATGCGTCACACCGTGCACACGGCGGGAGAAAATATGCTCAGCCGTCGATACGTGGGCGTTTTGCCGGGGGTTGTCTCCCGCGTAATCTTCTTAACTATCCTTTGGGCACACTTGCAGAACCGATTAGACGTCAAGAGGTCGCCCGGACGAGCGTCTGCCACCACCCGTACGGCGCAGACCCGTGACGTTTCGTGCGCGCGTTAGCTGGGTTATGACAGCGGCACTCACTGATGGTCACCCCGTCGACCAACACAAGGCACCCTCCTGGGCGACCAGATCCTTCCCCATGGGCGAATTCCTTTTCTTTCCCGCGTCGTCCCCCGCCTCGGGAATCAACGGAACCCTGCACGGACGCGGCGCGGCCATTTACCTGACATGGTCCGGGGCGGTACTGCAGGAACTCGCGGAAACGATGGAAGACCTCGAGAAGGCGTTCACGGACTCCTGGAGCAGGGCCGGGCTCTCCACGAAAGCCGACGGAGGACGGACAAGGGTCCATAAACATGCGTGAGTACTACGCGGACGATGCGTTCAGCCCCTACGTGCCCGTCCCGGACGCCGACCAGCCCTGGGTCCAGACGTCCCCGTTCCACGCCACGCTCCACGGGCCCCTCGGGCTGGCGGATCCCTCGACGGACGGACAGGGGATGGCGTGGGACCCGGCCGAGGAACTCGCCTTCCTCCTCCAGGAGGCCAGGGAGGAGGACCGGATCCGCTCGGCCGCCCAGCCGCCCCCGCCGGAGATCCCGGAGAGTACGGACTGCCCCATCGAGCGCGACGGCATGGCCACCCTCGCCGGCATGACGGCGAGCCTGCCGCCGACACCGGTGCCGCCCGGTCACGGCCGCCGCAGGGCGCGTGCGCCCGTCCTCACCTGGGCACGCGTCGGGAGCTTCTTCCTGGCGGCGCTCTCGGTGACGCTGGTGTCCACGGTGAGCGTGTTCAGCGGCATCATCGCCTACGACCCGCTGCGGGAGGTCGCCCAGGGCCACTCCCCCACGAGCACGGTCGGCTGGTGGCCCCTGCTCGTCTACGGCCCCTGGGCGGTGGCGTCGCTCTCGGTCCTGCGGGCCGCGCTGCACCAGCGCCGCGCCGCGCATTCCTGGGCGGTCGTCCTCCTCTTCTCCTTCACCGGAATGCTGTTGTGCGTGACGGAGGCCCCCCGGAATTACACGGACATGGCGGTGGCGGCACTTCCGACGGTCGCCTCACTCGCCTGTTTCCAGCAGATGGTGCGCTTCATCACCCTCACCCGGCCTCCCCGCCGGACGAAGCCCCGCCATCGGAATCTCGAACAGCTTCCCCCTCGACCCTCTTCCTGAACCGGCACCGGCAGGTGTGCGCCCCGCCGTTCACGGAGGACCCCCCGCTCCCCGGGAGCACTTTTCCAGGAACAAGATCGACATCGCAAGATCACTCACTCTTGCGGATGGCCCGCACTCTTAAGTCATCTCATCCCAGAAAGGACGGTCGACCATGAGCGCAGCCTTCTGGCCCGTCTTGGCATGTGCTTCGGCATGTTCGATGGCGCCGGCGCTCCTGCTCTCCATGCGGACCGGGATGTCCCGGCTCGACACCCGGGAAATGCACCGCCGGAAACTCCTGATCCGTGTGCTGCGGGACAACCTCGGCCGGGCCCTCTCCGCCGGAGCCCGTGTGGACACCGCCCCGGCGGACGCCACCGGCGCCCCGGGGCAGAGGGCCGTGGACCGCCGCTGACCGGATGACGGCACCGGCCGGGTGACGGCACCGGCCGGGTGACGGCACCGGCCGGGTGACGGCACCGACCCGATGCCACCGGCGGCCCGGTGCCGCCGGCACGGCCCCGCGGGGCCCGCGGGGCCCGCCGCCGTCAGGTCCGTTCGCGGCTCCGCCAGCCGCGGACGCCGAGCGTGACGGCGACCACCGCCACCACCGACAGCAGCAGGGCCCAGTCCGGGACCGCGCGGCCGAGGGTGGCGGCCCACTCCTCCACCGTGTACGAGGCGTCGACCGACAGCAGGCCCGGCAGGGCGGTCGTGCCGTCGAAGGCGAGGAACAGCGTGCCCAGCACGACGAAGAACAGCCCCGACAGCAGCGAGGTGCTGTGCAGCCGGAAACGGCCCACCCGCAGCTCGCGCCCCCGGAGCCAGCCGCGCCGCCCCAGGTCGTAGCGCTCCCAGAGCAGGGCCAGCAGGAACAGCGGCACCGCCATGCCGAGGGCGTACACGGCCAGCAGGAGCCCCCCGTAGGCCGGGCTCCCGCCGAGCGCCGCCACCGTCAGCACGCTGCCCAGGATCGGGCCCGCGCAGAAGCCGGCCAAGCCGTACACCAGGCCCAGGGCGTAGACGGAGAGCGCCGAGACGGGACGGATCCGGCCGCTCACCTCGGCGATCCGGCGCGAGGCGAAGCCCAGGCCCACGGCCTGCGCCACGCCGAGGGCGATGATCGTCCAGCCGCCCACCGCCACCAGCAGGTCGCGGTGCCCGTAGAAGAGGCGGCCCGCGTAGGACCCGGCGGCGCCGAGCGGGACGAGCGTGGTGGCGAGACCGGCGTAGAAGATCCCGGTCCGGGCGACCAGCCGGGCCCGGGTGTCGATGGAGTACGCGAAGAAGGCGGGGAGCAGCAGCGCGCTGCACGGGCTCAGGAGCGCGAGGAGCCCGCCGAGGAAGGCGGCCAGATAGCCGATGTCCGTCATCGGCGGGCCTCCCGCCCGGCGGCTTCGATCGCGGCCGTGAACGTCTCGATGGGCTGGGCGCCCGCGATCGGCCGCCCGTTCACCAGGAACGACGGCGTGGACGTGGCACCGAGCGCGTACGCCTGCTCCTGGTCGGCGGCCACGGCCCGCCGCGCCGCGTCGCTGTCGAGGTCGCGGCCGAAGCGGGCGAGGTCGGCGACGCCCGCCTCGCGCGCGAGCGCCGTCACCTGCTCCTCGCCGAAGCCCCGCTCCTTGGCGCCGTCGGCGTACGCGGCCTTGTGGAACTGCCAGAACCGCCCCTGCTGCCCGGCGGCCCAGGCGGCACGGGCGGCCCGCTCGGACTCCTCGCCGAAGATCGGGAAGTTGCGCCACTCGATGCGCAGGGTGCCCTCGCCGACGTACTTCTCGATCAGCTCCGGCTCGGTCTCGCGGGCGAACTTGCCGCAGTAGCCGCACTTGAAGTCGGCGTACTCGATCAGGACGACGGGGGCGTCGGCGCGCCCGACGGCGAGCGGGTCCTTGGCGTCGCGCCGGGCGTACTTCTGCAGTTCCGGGTGCACGCCGGCCTGCGGCTCGGCGGACGCACCGGCGGAGGCCGCGGCGGGCGCCTCGGCGACGACGGCGGGGGAGCGCTCGGCCGGCTTGGTGGCGGTGTACGAGACGGCGCCGAGCAGCGCGGCCGCGGCGGCGACACCGGCGCCGATGAGATACGAGGTGGACTTGGGCATGGTGGGACTCCTGTGCGCAGGGGAAAGGGACCGGCGGGTCGGGGGCGGCGCGCCGGCTATACGCGCAGGATCGACAGGTCCAGGGGGGAGGGCGGCACGAGGGGCGGCGGCCCCCGTTCCGGCCGGACGTCCGGGGCGGCGGCGTCCGCGCCCCACGTGCCGGCCGCCGCGCGGGCGACGGGCGGGGCGGACAGCAGCTCGCCGAGGGAGCCGGAGCGGGGCGGCAGGGCGGGCGACAGGCCGCCGCCGTCGTCGGAGGAACCGCACCCGGGCACCCGGCCGGCACCCGGCCCGCCGTCGTGGGCGGAGACCGCCGCCACAGCCGGGACGGCGGGTACGGCAGGCTCGGCGGAATCCGCGGCCACCGCCCGGACCACTGGTACCGCCGCGACGGCGGACACGGCCGACTCGGCGGAATCCGCGGCCACCGCCCGCCCCGCCGGTACCACCGGCCCGGCGGCCACGGCGGCGACGGCGGACGCGGCGGACACGGCCACGTCCCGCCCCGGCCCGGCGGCCGGCCCGCACACCAGCAGCGCCCCCACCAGCGCGAGCACGGCGGCCGCCACGCGGCACCACCGGCTGCCGGCACAGGGCACGGGGCACCGCCTTCCAGGATCGTCCGGGGCTCTTCGACTCGCCGGAAATGGTACGGGGAAATCGGTTCGCCACTCCGTCGCCGCGAGTGAGATCCTGGGTCAGGTATGTCTACTTCCTTCGCCGACCTCCAGACCCTGCTGGCCGAGGTCTCGCTGCGCGACGCGCACCGGCTCGGCCGCCGTCTCGAAGGCGCCCGCCGCATCCGCAAGCCCGAAGCCCGGCAGGCCGTGCTGGACAAGATCGCCGCCGAGGCCGGGAAGGCCGCTGCCCGGACGGCCGAGCGCGCGGCCCGGGTGCCGGAGGTGACGTACCCCGAGCAGCTGCCGGTCAGCCAGAAGAAGGACGACATCCTGGAGGCGATACGCGACCACCAGGTCGTGATCGTCGCGGGTGAGACCGGGTCCGGCAAGACCACCCAGATCCCCAAGATCTGCCTGGAGCTGGGGCGCGGCGTCCGGGGCATGATCGGCCATACGCAGCCCAGGCGGATCGCCGCCCGCACGGTGGCCGAGCGGGTCGCCGACGAGCTGAAAACGCCCCTCGGGGAAGCGGTCGGCTGGAAGGTCCGCTTCACCGACCAGGTGGGCGGCGACACCTTCGTCAAGCTGATGACCGACGGCATCCTGCTCGCCGAGATCCAGACGGACCGCGAGCTGCGCGCCTACGACACGATCATCATCGACGAGGCCCACGAGCGCAGCCTCAACATCGACTTCCTCCTCGGCTACCTGGCCCAGCTCCTCCCCAAGCGTCCCGACCTCAAGGTCGTGATCACCTCCGCGACCATCGACCCGGAGCGTTTCTCCCGCCACTTCGGCGACGCCCCGATCGTCGAGGTGTCCGGTCGCACGTATCCGGTGGAGGTGCGCTACCGGCCCCTGCTGGAGGAGGACTCCGAGGAGTCCGACCGCGACCAGATCACCGCCATCTGCGACGCCGTCGACGAGCTCCAGGCCGAGGGGCCGGGCGACATCCTGGTCTTCCTCTCCGGGGAGCGCGAGATCCGCGACACGGCGGACGCGCTGGTCAAGAAGAAGCTGCGCAACACCGAGGTCCTCCCTCTCTACGCCCGTCTCTCGCACGCCGAGCAGCACCGGGTCTTCCAGGCGCACGCGGGGCGCCGGATCGTCCTCGCGACGAACGTCGCCGAGACGTCCCTGACGGTCCCGGGCATCAAGTACGTCATCGATCCCGGCACCGCCCGCATCTCCCGCTACAGCCACCGCACCAAGGTGCAGCGCCTCCCGATCGAGCGGATCAGCCAGGCCAGCGCCAACCAGCGCAAGGGCCGCTGCGGCCGTACGTCGGACGGCATCTGCGTCCGGCTGTACGACGAGGAGGACTTCCTCGCCCGCCCCGAGTTCACGGACGCCGAGATCCTCCGGACGAACCTGGCGTCGGTCATCCTCCAGATGACGGCCGCCGGGCTCGGCGACATCGAGAAGTTCCCCTTCATCGACCCGCCGGACCACCGCAACATCCGCGACGGCGTGCAGCTCCTCCAGGAGCTGGGCGCGATCGACCCGGCGCAGAAGGACCCCAAGAAGCGGCTCACGCAGGCGGGCCGCAAGCTGGCGCAGCTCCCGGTGGACCCGCGGCTGGCCCGGATGGTCCTGGAGGCCGACAAGAACGGCTGCGTGCGCGAGGTCATGGTGATCGCGGCCGCCCTGTCGATCCAGGACCCGCGCGAGCGGCCGGCCGAGAAGCAGGCGCAGGCGGACCAGCAGCACGCCCGGTTCAAGGACGAGACGTCCGACTTCCTGGCGTTCCTGAACCTGTGGCGCTACGTCCGCGAGCAGCAGAAGGCGCTGTCGTCCTCGGCCTTCCGCCGGATGTGCAAGTCGGAGTACCTGAACTACCTGCGCATCCGCGAATGGCAGGACATCTATACGCAGTTGCGCACGGTCGCCAAGCAGATGGGCATCCACCTCAACGAGGAGGACGCACCCGAGGACCGCGTCCATGTCTCGCTGCTCGCCGGCCTGCTGTCCCACATCGGGATGAAGGACGTCAAGGACGGCGCGAAGAACGAGTACCTGGGCGCCCGCAGTGCCAAGTTCGCCGTCTTCCCCGGCTCCGCGCTGTTCAAGAAGCCGCCGCGGTTCATCATGTCGGCCGAGCTGGTGGAGACCTCGCGCCTGTGGGCGCGGGTCAACGCGAAGATCGAGCCCGAGTGGATCGAGCCGCTCGCCGGGCACCTGCTGAAGCGCACGTACAGCGAGCCGCACTGGGAGAAGGACCAGGCGGCGGTGATGGCGTACGAGAAGGTCACGCTGTACGGCGTGCCGATCGTCGCCCAGCGCAAGGTGAACTACGGGCGCATCGACCCCGAGGTCAGCCGCGAGCTGTTCATCCGCAACGCCCTGGTGGAGGGCGACTGGCGGACGCACCACAAGTTCTTCGCGGACAACCGCAAGCTGCTCACCGAGGTCGAGGAGCTGGAGCACCGGGCCCGGCGCCGCGACATCCTGGTGGACGACGAGACGCTGTTCGACTTCTACGACCGGCGGGTGCCCGAACACGTCGTGTCGGGCGCGCACTTCGACTCGTGGTGGAAGCACAAGCACCGCGAGGAGCCGGACCTGCTCGACTTCGAGCGCGAGATGCTCATCAACGAGAAGGCGGGCGCGGTCACCAAGGCCGACTACCCCGACTCGTGGCGGCAGGGCGCGCTGAAGTTCCGGGTGACGTACCAGTTCGAGCCGGGCGCTGACGCGGACGGCGTGACCGTCCACGTCCCGCTGCAGGTGCTGAACCAGGTGACGGACGAGGGCTTCGACTGGCAGATCCCGGGTCTGCGCGAAGAGGTCGTGACCGAGCTGATCCGCTCGCTGCCGAAGCCGGTCCGCCGCCACTACGTCCCGGCGCCCAACTACGCGAAGAAGTTCCTGGAGCGGGCCGTGCCGCTCCAGGAGCCGCTGACGGTGACCCTGGCCCGGGAACTCCAGCGGATGGTGGGTGTCCCGGTCGACGCCGGCGACTTCGACCTCTCCCGCGTCCCCGACCACCTGAAGATCACCTTCCGGATCGTTGACGAGCGGCGCCGGAACCTGGCCGAGGACAAGGACCTGGAGGCGCTGAAGCTCCGGCTGCGCCCGAAGGCCCGTCAGGCGCTCTCCAAGGCCGCCCAGGCGGCCACGGCGGGCCCCTCGGGCTCCGGGCAGTCCCTGGAGCGCACGGGGCTGACGGACTGGACGATCGGCACGCTGACGAAGGTCTTCGAGACCCGGCGGGCCGGCCAGCCCGTCAAGGCGTACCCGGCCCTCGTGGACGCCGGGGAGACCGTGTCCGTGCGCCTCTTCGACACGGAGGCCGAGCAGGCGCGGGCGATGTGGCGCGGCACCCGCAGGCTGATCATGCTGAACATCCCGGTGAACCCGGCGAAGTTCGCCTCGGACCGGCTGACGAACCAGCAGAAGCTGGCCCTGTCCCGCAACCCGCACGGCTCGGTGCAGGCGCTGTTCGAGGACTGCGCGACCGCCGCCGCGGACCGGCTGATCGCCGACCACGGCGGTCCGGCCTGGGACGAGGAGTCGTTCCGCAAGCTGTACGACAAGGTCCGCGCCGACCTCGTCGAGCTGACGATCCGCACGGTGGACCAGGTGCAGCAGATCCTGGCCGCCTGGCAGGCCTGCGAGCGCCGCCTGAAGGCCACGAACAGCCTGGTCCTGGTGAACAACGTCCAGGACGTCCGGGAGCAGCTGGCGGCCCTCGTGCCGCCCGGCTTCGTGACGGCGACCGGTCTGCGGCGCCTGCCGGACCTGATGCGCTACCTGGTGGCGGTGGACCGGCGGCTCCAGCAGATGCCCACGTCCGTCCAGCGCGACACCACGCGGATGGAGAAGGTCCACGAGATGCAGGACGAGTACGCCTGGCTGCTGGAGCAGCTGCCCAAGGGCCGTCCCGTGCCCCAGGAGGTGCTGGACATCCGGTGGATGATCGAGGAGCTGCGGGTCAGCTACTTCGCCCACGCCCTGGGCACGGCGTACCCCGTCTCCGACAAGCGGATCGTCAAGGCGATCGACGCCGCGGCCCCCTGACGGGACCGTGTCGGGCCCGTCG
The DNA here is from genome assembly GCF_001646665.1 of Streptomyces noursei. GTDB lineage: Bacteria > Actinomycetota > Actinomycetes > Streptomycetales > Streptomycetaceae > Streptomyces > Streptomyces lavendulocolor. The sequence continues at coordinate 38,067 of NZ_LWBU01000368.1, forward strand.
CCTTGCGTGAGGTCGACCGGACCCTCTGACCTGCTGTACAGTGTGTTTCGCAGCCGCACGGCGGCCGCGAAACCAAGGTCCTGTGGAGCAGTTGGTTAGCTCGCCACCCTGTCAAGGTGGAGGTCGCGGGTTCAAGTCCCGTCAGGATCGCAGGAGAAGTACCAGAAGGGCCCGTATCCCCCCGGGGATGCGGGCCCTTCTGTCGTGCGTCTTGACGCGGTCATCTGCCACCGGTACCCAAGCAACAGGGAATCGGGGGCCCTTCACCGGAGGTGACGCGCATGGCGGCGGCATCCACAGCCAGGCACGAGACTCGCGCACTGCTCCGCGCCCATCTGGCGGCCGCGTCCGGCTACCGCCATCTGACCCGGCACTGCCCCGTCTGCCACCGCCTCCTGCGGCTGGCCATGGAGTACCCGGACACGGCCGAGGAGGGCCGGGAGGGGGCCGGCGACACGGCCCGGGAGGAGCCGGCGAGCCCCGAGGACGGCACGTGACGAGTGTGACGCGAGTCACGAAATGAGTTTTGAAAACCCCTCAACTTACACCCTCCCTACAACCACCCGATTTAATATGTGCAATTGTACTCTCCAGGAAGGGCTCCGCCGGGCGGGCCGCCGGGCGGCCCCGGGGGCACAAAAAAATCGCGCTGGACCCGGCGGAGTCCAGCGCGATCGATGACGAGGGCCCGTTGGGGCGGGCTCAGGTCGGTGGAACCAGGGGTGGGCGGACCGGGTTGGGGGACCCGGAAATGCCCGGTCGATCAGGGTGTTCAGGCCTCGCTGCGCTGCTGCGGAATGCCCGCGAGCAGTGCGCGGACCTCTGCCTCGCGGTACCGGCGGTGTCCACCGAGCGTTCGGATGGACGTGAGCTTGCCCGCCTTTGCCCAGCGGGTCACCGTCTTCGGGTCCACGCGGAACATCGTGGCAACCTCAGCGGGGGTCAGCAGCGGCTCGGCATCAGGGGTGCGAGCGGTCATGAGCGGCCTCCTCGGGAGAACCGAACCTTCTCGGTTCTTTCCTCTAAATTCTGCACCTTGACCCGCGTTGCCCGAAATGGCGGACGCGAGCCGAGTCGGTTATAGGACGAACGGCTTGTCCTCGGCACTACAACTACACCATCTGTCCAGCCACGTTCGGCCAAACCGATGGAATTGCCCTCTCAGGTGTCCATCAGCGGCGGAAGCCAATGGACCATGCCATAGCGGACAGTCACGTCACAGTGACGATCAGTCACAGAGCGATCAGGAGCCAACAGACCCCCCATAGCGTGCAATGCTGAGCCTTCCGCCCATACCTGGACGGAAGGAGCCCTCCCCGGACTCCTTGTCCTATTTTGGCATGAGGTCGGGCGATGGGCGCAAGAGCCCAGTTAGTGCTATCCGTCACGCTTGACACAAAGGCCCGGATCGGGACCAACGGCCCCCGCCGCGCGCACGACAGCCCCGGAGCGAGATCATGCGGCACATCGGCCGTCAGATCCATAGCCGGATCCACAGCCGGAGCCGCAGCCGGAGCCGCAGCCGGGATCGGCGCCCCGCGGGCCGCCGGGGAGCACGGCCGCAGCATCCGCCCCCTACAAGATCATCATTTCAGTTGGCGTGCTGGAGGCCGCGCACCACGCGCCACCGCTCGGTGAGCCGCCGGTACGCCTCCCCGGCCGCCGAGCCGTCGCCCGCGCGCAGCGCCGCGAGGCCGGCCGCCACGTCCGCCGCGGACCGGTCGCCGGCGAGGAAGTCCTCCCGCAGGGCGTGCACGAGGCCCCCGTAGTCCAGCTCCACCAGCGACCGCGGGTGGAACTCCTCCAGCCACCGCCCCACGTCCACCAGACCCTCGGTCAGCGGCCCCTCGTCCAGCGACTCGCGCAGCGTCCTCAGCGCCCGCGCCACCCGCCGCCGCGCCTGCACCATCGGCGTCCGGTAGCGCAGGGCCGGCGCCTTGCCGGGGCCGCCGGACGCGACGTACTCCCGCTCCTCGTCCGCGAACAGGGCGAACCACCGCACCGGCACCTGCCACACCGACGTCCGGATCCAGGGCCGGGCGTCCGGGTTCCGCTCCCGCCACCGCTCGTGGTCCGCCTCCGCCTGCTCCCGCACCACCGGCGGCAGCGCCGCGTCCAGCACCACGGGCGGCAGCGTGCCCGGCAGCTCCTCCAGGGCCAGCCACCCACGCAGCCGCGTCCGCCACGGGCACACGCACACCACGCCGTCCACCTCCAGCACGAAGGCGTCGGCGCTCTCGTGCACCGGCACCGCGACCGGCGGCGTCGCCAGCAGGTCCGCCAGCGACCGGCGCAGCTCGTCCTGGGCGGTCGGCGAGGTGCCGCGGCGCGCGTAGCGGGCCCAGTGGCCCCGCTCCGGCTCCGGGAAGGCCGCCAGCGGCTCGTACACCCGCAGGTACGACGCGTACGGGACGAGGACCGAGGAGACGGCTGACATGTCACGAATCCTTCCACGCCCGTACTCCGCGAGGGGGTGATCCGCCGCACTGGCTCTCATCTACGCGCAGGTAGGACTTACTCTCTTGCCGTCAAGGTCCTCCCCCACCCGCAGGAGGGCCTCATCCGCCGCTTCGTACTTGGGAGTCACCACCGTGACCGATGTGACCGACGGCGTCCTGCACACCCTGTTCCGATCGGAGCAGGGGGGCCACGAACAAGTCGTGCTGTGCCAGGACCGTGCCTCCGGCCTGAAGGCCGTCATCGCCATCCACTCGACCGCCCTGGGCCCGGCCCTCGGCGGTACCCGCTTCTACCCGTACGCCTCCGAGGAAGACGCCGTCGCCGACGCGCTGAACCTGTCCCGGGGCATGTCGTACAAGAACGCCATGGCCGGTCTGGAGCACGGCGGCGGCAAGGCCGTGATCATCGGTGACCCGGAGCTGATCAAGACCGAGGAGCTGCTGCTGGCCTACGGCCGGTTCGTGGCCTCCCTCGGCGGCCGGTACGTCACGGCCTGCGACGTCGGCACCTACGTGGCCGACATGGACGTCGTCGCCCGGGAGAACCGCTGGACCACCGGCCGCTCCCCCGAGAACGGCGGCGCCGGCGACTCGTCCGTCCTCACCGCGTACGGCGTCTTCCAGGGCATGCGCGCCTCCGCCCAGCACGCCTGGGGCGACCCCACGCTGCGCGGCCGCAAGGTCGGCGTGGCGGGTGTCGGCAAGGTCGGCCACTACCTGGTGGAGCACCTGCTCGAGGACGGTGCCGAGGTCGTCGTCACGGACGTGCGGGAGGAGTCGGTGCGCCGGATCACCGACAAGTTCCCCCAGGTCACCGTGGTCGCCGACACCGACGCCCTGATCCGCACCGAGGGCCTGGACGTCTACGCCCCGTGTGCGCTCGGCGGCGCGCTGAACGACGACACCGTGCCCGTACTGACGGCGAAGGTGGTGTGCGGCGCGGCCAACAACCAGCTGGCGCACCCGGGCGTCGAGAAGGACATCGAGGACCGCGGGATCCTCTACGCGCCCGACTACGTCGTCAACGCCGGCGGCGTGATCCAGGTGGCCGACGAGCTCCACGGGTTCGACTTCGACCGGTGCAAGACCAAGGCCACGAAGATCTTCGACACCACGCTGGCAATATTCGCACGTGCGAAGGAAGACGGGATTCCGCCGGCTGCGGCGGCCGACCGGATCGCCGAGCAGCGCATGGCGGAGGCGCGCCGCGGGTAGCCCCCGGGCGAGCCGTGGTTGACAGCGTCGACCCGCCGGCCGCGAGGAGCGTGTCCCCCGCAGGGAGACATGGCTCACGCCGGTCGGCGGGTCGACTGCCAAGAAGAGGTTAAAATCGCAGCTGACCAGCGAGGACGGGGCTCCTCGTCGGTCCTGTTCCGGGGCGCGTCATGCGGGCGGCGTACCGTATGGCCGCGGAAGCAGGTACCGTTGAAGCCCTACGGGCCGGTCTCTCCGCGGAGAGTCCGTTCCGACTCATGAACGCGTGTCAAGACTCTGGGGCCGTCGAGCCCCGTCACCGAGGGGGTCGAGCCATGGGGCGCGGCCGGGCCAAGGCCAAGCAGACGAAGGTCGCCCGCCAGCTGAAGTACAACAGCGGCGGGACTGACCTGTCGCGTCTGGCCAGTGAGCTGGGCGCTTCTACTCCGCAACCGCTCTCGCAGCCGCCGAATGGCGAGCCGTTCGAGGACGAGGACGAGGAAGACGACCCGTACGCCCGCTACGCGGAGCTGTACAACGACGACGATGACGAGGACGAGGAGTCCGGTCCTTCGTCACAACGTCGCGGTGCTTGACGCCTGATTTCACTCAACCCGGTCCGGGGCCCCGCCCCGGACCGGGTTCTGTGCTGCTCAGGCGGCGTAGTCGCCGGTCAGGGTGGCGCCGGTGGGGTGTTCGCCGCGTTCGGTGATCTCGCCGGCGACCCAGGCGTCGACGCCCCGGTCCGCGAGAGTGGTCAGGGCCACGTCGACCGACTCCGCAGGAACCACGGCCATCATCCCGACACCCATGTTCAGCGTCTTCTCCAGCTCCAGACGCTCCACCCGGCCGGCCGTGCCGACCAGGTCGAACACCGCGCCGGGCGTCCAGGTCGAACGGTCGACCGCGGCGTGCAGCCCGTCCGGGATCACCCGGGCCAGGTTGGCGGCCAGACCACCACCGGTGATGTGACTGAACGCGTGCACCTCGGCCGTCCGGGTCAGCGCCAGACAGTCCAGCGAGTAGATCCTCGTCGGCTCCAGCAGCTCCTCGCCCAGCGTCCGGCCGAACTCCTCCACCCGCTGCTCCAGGCGCATCCCGGCCCGGTCGAACAGCACGTGCCGCACGAGCGAGTACCCGTTGGAGTGAAGGCCCGAGGACGCCATCGCGATCACCACGTCGCCCGCGCGGATACGGTCGGCACCCAGCAGCCGGTCCGCCTCCACCACACCCGTACCGGCACCGGCGACGTCGAAGTCGTCCGGGCCCAGCAGACCGGGGTGCTCGGCCGTCTCGCCGCCGACCAGGGCGCAGCCGGCCAGCACGCAGCCCTCGGCGATGCCCTTGACGACGGCGGCGACCCGCTCGGGGTGGACCTTGCCCACGCAGATGTAGTCGGTCATGAACAGCGGCTCGGCGCCGCAGACGACGATGTCGTCCATCACCATCGCGACCAGGTCGTGGCCGATGGTGTCGTAGACGCCCATCTGCCGGGCGATGTCGACCTTCGTGCCGACACCGTCGGTCGCGGAGGCCAGCAGCGGCCGCTCGTAGCGCTTGAGGGCGGAGGCGTCGAAGAGGCCGGCGAAGCCGCCCAGGCCACCGAGGACCTCGGGGCGCTGCGTCTTCTTCACCCACTCCTTCATCAGCTCGACGGCGCGGTCGCCCGCTTCGATGTCGACGCCCGCGGCTGCGTAGCTGGCACCGGTGGTCTCAGTCTCAGACATGACTGTGAGAACTTTCGTGTCGTACTGCAGGGATTGCGGGTGGTCCTACGGGCGACGGAGGGCGTCGGCCGCGGCCGTGGCGGCCGGTCCGGCGGCCAGCTCGGTCTCCAGGAGCTGCTTGCCGAGCAGCTCGGGGTCCGGCAGCTCCATCGGGTACTCACCGTCGAAGCAGGCTCGGCAGAGCTTCTGCTTCTCGATGGTGGTGGCCTCGATCATGCCGTCGATGGAGATGTACGAGAGGGAGTCGGCGCCGAGCGACTTGCCGATCTCGTCGACCGTCATGCCGTTGGCGATCAGCTCGGCGCGGGTGGCGAAGTCGATGCCGAAGAAGCACGGCCACTTCACCGGCGGGGAGGAGATCCGGATGTGGACCTCGGCGGCCCCGGCCTCGCGGAGCATCCGGACGAGTGCGCGCTGGGTGTTGCCGCGGACGATCGAGTCGTCCACGACCACCAGGCGCTTGCCCTTGATGACTTCCTTCAGCGGGTTCAGCTTCAGGCGGATGCCCAGCTGGCGGATGGTCTGGGACGGCTGGATGAAGGTCCGGCCGACGTACGCGTTCTTCACCAGGCCGGCGCCGAACGGGATCCCGCTGGCCTCCGCGTAACCGATCGCGGCGGGGGTGCCGGACTCCGGCGTCGCTATGACCAGGTCGGCGTCGACAGGGGCTTCCTTGGCCAGTTTCCGGCCCATCTCCACCCGGGAGAGGTACACGTTCCGGCCGGCGATGTCGGTGTCCGGGCGCGCCAGGTAGACGTACTCGAAGACACAGCCCTTGGGCTTCGCTTCTGCGAATCGCGAGGTGCGGATGCCGTTCTCGTCGATCGCGATCATCTCGCCCGGCTCGACCTCGCGGACGTACGCGGCGCCGCAGATGTCGAGGGCGGCGGACTCGGAGGCGACGACCCAGCCGCGCTCCAGGCGGCCGAGGACCAGCGGGCGGATGCCCTGCGGGTCACGGGCGGCATAGAGGGTGTGCTCGTCCATGAAGACGAGGGAGAAGGCTCCCCGGACCTCGGGGAGGATCTTGGCGGCGGCTTCCTCGACGGTCAGCGGCTTGCCGTCGTCGTCGACCTGGCCCGCGAGGAGCGCGGTGACGAGGTCGGTGTCGTTGGTGGCCGCCACCTGAGTGGAGCGGCCGTCCTTCTTCGGGAGGTCGGCGACCATCTCGGCGAGCTGGGCGGTGTTCACCAGGTTGCCGTTGTGGCCGAGCGCGATGGAGCCGTGGGCGGTGGCCCGGAACGTCGGCTGCGCGTTCTCCCACACGGAGGCGCCGGTGGTCGAGTAGCGGGCGTGACCGACCGCGATGTGACCCTGGAGGGAACCGAGGGAAGTCTCGTCGAAGACCTGGGACACCAGGCCCATGTCCTTGAAGACGAGGATCTGGGAGCCGTTGCTGACCGCGATTCCCGCGGATTCCTGGCCCCGATGCTGGAGGGCGTAGAGCCCGAAGTACGTGAGCTTTGCGACCTCTTCACCCGGAGCCCAGACACCGAAGACGCCACAAGCGTCCTGGGGGCCCTTTTCGCCGGGAAGCAGATCGTGATTGAGTCGACCGTCACCACGTGGCACGCCACCGAGTGTAGGCGAGATCGACCACTGGTCCGAATTGGGGACGGGGCGGGAGACGGCACGAGGAAGCGACGGTTCCGGTCGCGCCGCCGCCACCGGGTGCTCCGATCAGCCGCTGGTCAGCCGCGGGTCCGTCGACGCACCTCGCCCGGCCGCCCGGCGATCACGCGCTGACCTGCGCCTGAGCCGGGTCGCTGCGGGATCCGCCCGCGGGGCCCGGGAGTCCGCCGGCGGGTCCGCCCCCGGCACTGCCGGGAGCGGCCGGGCCTTCCGGGGGCGGCGTGCGGTGTGACGGACCTCGCAGCGCGGCGGGACGTCACTTCCGGGGAGGAGCGGTGGTCGCCGCGTTCTGCGCACCCGCCGCGAAGCCCGAGGCGTCCGGGGCGGTGACCGTCAGGGTGCGGTGGTCGATCACGTACGTGACCTTGCCCTTCATCGCCTCGAGCAGGGCGCGTTCCAGCTCCATCTGCGGCCCGGCGCACAGCTTCCGCGTGGTGGTGACCCGGCCGAACGTCATCGTGGAGCCGTCGGTGGTGACGGGGGCGCTGAACTGGTTGCACCCCAGCGACCCGCGTACGGAGTCGTCCTTGCCGAACACGAGCGACGCCTTGCCCTCGGTGCCGGCCGGCACCGGGGTGGCGGCCCGGCCGGAGACCAAGGAGTTCACCGTCCACTTGGTGCCGACGAGCGGCGCGGGCGGCTGCTCGGCGAGCCGGACGGTGTCCCCGTCGGCGGTGGTGAGCGTCAGCCGGCCGTCGTCGAGGGTGGCCTTGAGCTTGCCGGTGAGCGCGGACTTCAGCGCGTCCTCGAAGCCCTGGAGGGGCTCGGGGCAGCCCATCTCGGTCATCCCGGTGTCGCTGACGGTGATCGTGTCGCCGTCGACGGCCGCCCGCGCGTCGAAGTGGTTGCAGCCGAAGTTGCCCTTGGCCCGGCCCTTGTCGTCGATCCGCACGTGGGCCCCGGCCGGGGCGGCGGTCCGCTTGCCGTCGACGGTGACGCTCTCGACGGTCCAGTGCACCCCGGTGACGGGCACGTCGGGGCGTACGGAACTGCTGCCGGCGCCCGTGCCCCGCCCGTCGCCGGACTGGGTGCCGCAGGCGGTGAGGGCGAGGGCGAGGAGCGGGACGAGGGCGGCGGCCCCGGTGGCGTACGGCTGCTTCTTCGTCATGGTCGGCATGGTGATGGGACGGACCGGGCGCGGGCCCGGTTCCGTCCCTCGGCCGTCCGGGGGTGCCGGGGCGCAGGGGCGGCGGCCTTCCGCGGGCCGGCGCGGGACCGGGCGGGGCGCGGTCCTGGGGGTCGGCCGAGGACCGGGCGCGGGGACCCGTGGGGCCGGGCCGAGGACACCGGGCGCGGCGGCCCCGCGGGGCCGGCCAAGAACCGGGCCCCGGCGGCTCCGAAGGGTCAGCCGAGGACCGGGAGGAGCGCCGACAGGTCCGCCCGTTCGCCGCTCGCCCGGACCTGGGCCGCGTCGAGGGCGTCCGCCCAGGTCGTCCGGCCCGTGGCGAGCCGGATCCAGGTGAGCGGCTCGGTCTCGACCACGTTCGGCGGCGTGCCGCGCGTGTGCCGGGGCCCCTCGACGCACTGCACCACGGCGTACGGCGGTACCCGCACCTCCACCGACCCGCCCGGCGCCTTCCCCGCCAGCGCGTCGGCCAGCAGGCGGGTGCAGGCGGCCAGCGCCTGGCGCTCGTACGGGACCGCGAGGCCGGTCGCGTCGTTCAGGTCGTCGGTGTGGACGATCAGTTCGACCGTCCGGGTCACCAGGAAGTCCGCGAGGCGCACGCCCCCGAAGCGGGTCACGACCAGCCGGTCGCCGGGCGCCTCCAGGGCCTCGGCGAGCCCGCGGCCGGTCTCCTCGTACAGCGCGGCGAGCGCGGCCGGGTCGGACGCCCCCGCCTCGGCGATCTCGCGGGTGTCGTGGTCCACGTCCCCGGCGTACCGCCGGGTGGCGAGCGGCCACTCCAGCAGCGTCAGGTCGCGGGTGGCGGGCGCGGGCGCGGCCACGCCGCGGATGACCGAGCGCATCGCCATGGTGACGTGCGCGGCCAGTTCGCGGACCGTCCACTCCCCCAGCCTGGTCGGCTGTTCCAGCTGCTCGGGCGTGAGGGTGACGACCGCCCGGTGTACGTGGTCGAACTGCGCGAGCACGGCGCTCCGTGTCTTGGCGGGGTCGTAGGCACGCGGACGCTTCTTGGCGGGAGGCATGGGCCCGAGGCTAGCCGCATCCCGTGTGGCGGGCGGGAGGGGCACGGAAGAGACTGGAAAGGGGCTACGAGAGGGGTGGAGGATCATGGCGGAACACCCTCACGCCGCGCTGGCGCGCCGAGGCTACGAGGCCTTCAGCGCTGGGGACATGGACACGCTGGCCGGCCTGCTGACGGGCGACTGCACGCACCACTCGCCCGGCGAGAGTCAGATGTCCGGGCACTTCAAGGGCCGCGACAACGTCCTGGCCCACTACGGCCGGCTCATGGAACTGACCCACGGCACCTTCCGCGTGGAACTGCAGGGCGTCTACCCGGACGGCCGGGGCCACGTCATGGCCGTGCACACGTGGCACGCCGACCGCGGTGACCGGGGCATCGAGATGAAGGGCGGTCTCTTCTTCACCATCGTCGGGGACAAGGCCACCGACATCGACGAGTGCGTCGAGGACATCGACGAGGCGGACGCCTTCTGGGATCAGGCCGAGTAGGCGCCCGCCCCCACGGTGAACGTGTCGCCGCCCGCCGGTACGCCCACGCCCCGCCAGGTGAACGGGACGCCCCCGGCGGTGCGCGGATCGGGGCCGTCCATCAGCTGGAAGTGCAGGTGCGGCTCGGTGGAGTTGCCCGAGTTGCCGCAGCTCGCGAGCTGCTGCCCGGCGGCCACCCGGTCGCCCGGGCGGACGAGCAGGGAGCCGCGCCGCAGGTGGGCGTAGAGCGCGTACGTACCGTCGCCGAGGTCGAGCACCACGTGGTTGCCGATGATGTGGCGCGGCCCGCCCAGCGACCGGAACGCCCCCTCCACCAGCAGGAAGTACGGCAGCGCCGGCAGCGAGTTGCGGCTCAGGTGGTCCCGCAGGCCGTCCTCCGCGTGCACCACGGTCGCGTCGGCGACCGCGAGGAGCGGTGCGCCGAAGGCGGGGAAGTCGGCGTTGCGCCGGACGACGGGCCACAGCGGGGCGAACGGCGGCCGCGGCCGCTCTTCGGACTCGGCCACGATGTCGATGGCGTACGTCTGCGCCAGCGTGTGCGTGCCGTGGCTGGGCACCTTGTCCGCGGGGCTGTGCGCGGCGGACCAGGTGCCGGTGACGGGCGGGTCCACCTCGACGGGGTCCGGCCTGGTGGAGGGGTCACGGCTCTCATGCGTGCGGCGCAGCGCGATGCCGATGGCGACGGCGGCCAGCAGCGGGAGCCAGCCCAGCCAGTAGTTGTAGGGCAGCTCGACGAAGATGCCGGTGATCGCCTGCGCCGTGAACAGCAGCCACAGGAGGTTGGCCGCCGTGGTGGCGAGTCTGCGCATGGACATGGTGTTCCCCCATGGTTCGGTCGGGCTTGGTTCGGCTCCGCTCGGCCGGTGGCCGGTGGCCGGTGGCCGGTCGGGACGGGTCGCGGCTGGTCAGGTCGGGACAGGTCCGGTGGGTTGGTGGAGCGGCGGATGAGGCCGGCGGATCAGGGCCGGGCGGTGGCCAGCGCCACGAGCAGCGGCACCACCCGGCCCGGCGGGACCTCGTGGCGCCCGCGCCCGGTGGCGTGCAGCCAGCCGGCGCCGGTCAGCTGGCGCAGGTGGTGGTAGATCTGGCCGGTCGTGCCGATGTCCTCCAGCGCGGCCAGCTCGGCGGCGGTGCGGCGACCGCCGAGGATCTCCCGCAGCAGCCGGAGGCGCACCGGGTGGCCCAGCGCGGCGAACGACTCGGCGGCCTCGGTCCAGTCGTCGTCCACCTGCTCCTGGGCGAGGACGCCGTACTGCCACTCGTACTGCTCCCCCGTCGGCAGTCGTACGGCTCCGGTGAACAGCACCCCGCCATCGGCCGCACCCATGCGGGCGAGCCGTGCCTTGAGCCCCTCCAGGGCCCAGAAGTCGCCCTCGCCGACGGGCGGTTCCGCAACGGCGTCGCCGCCCGTGCCCGGCCCCAGCGCGGATTCCAGCGCCGCCAGGCGCTGCTCCAGTGCGGCGACCCGCTCCTCCAGCTCCATGACCCAGAGAATACGTAGTTACGTAATTACGTGCAAGGCGACAGGGGTGACGGTACGAAAAAACCCCGCCCGGACCGCGAGGTCCGGACGGGGTTCTTCGATCGGTACGCGGGCGCCGACGCATCGGCCCCCGCGGCTCAGGCCAGCAGGCCGGGGATGGTGGCTTCGTGGGCGTGGCGGAGTTCGTCCAGGGGGATGGTGAACTGGCCCTGGATGTCGATGGTGTTGCCGTCGATGACGCCGATGCGGGTGGCGGGCAGGCCGCGGGCGCCGCACATGTCGGTGAAGCGGAGTTCCTCGCTGCGGGGGACGGCGACGACCGCGCGGCCGGCCGATTCGCTGAAGAGGAAGGTGAAGGCGTCCAGCCCGTCCGGGACGATGAGGCGGGCGCCGTTGTTGCCGCGCAGGCAGGACTCGGCGACGGCCTGGATCAGTCCGCCGTCGGACAGGTCGTGGGCGGCGTCGATCATGCCGTCGCGGGAAGCGGCGATCAGGATCTCGCCGAGCAGCTTCTCCCGGTCCAGGTCCACCGCCGGCGGCAGGCCGCCGAGGTGTTGGTGGACGACCTCGGACCATGCCGAGCCGCCGAACTCCTCCCGGGTGTCGCCCAGCAGGTAAAGCAGCTGGCCCTCCTGTGCGAAGGCGATGGGGGTGCGGCGGTTGACGTCGTCGATCACACCGAGGACGGCGACGACCGGGGTGGGGTGGATCGCCACCTCACCGGTCTGGTTGTAGAGGGAGACGTTGCCGCCGGTGACCGGGGTGCCGAGCTTCTGGCAGCCGTCGGCGAGACCACGGGTGGCCTCGGCGAACTGCCACATCACCGCCGGGTCCTCCGGCGAGCCGAAGTTCAGACAGTCCGAGATCGCCAGCGGCTTCGCGCCGGAGGCGGCGACATTGCGGTACGACTCCGCCAGCGCCAACTGCGCACCGGTGTAGGGGTCGAGCTTCGCGTACCGGCCGTTGCCGTCCGTCGCGATCGCCACACCCAGATTCGTGTCGGCATCGATCCGGATCATGCCCGAATCCTCGGGCTGCGCCAGCACCGTGTTGCCCTGCACGAACCGGTCGTACTGATCGGTGATCCACGCCTTCGACGCCTGATTCGGATGCGCCACCAGCTTCAGCACCTGCTCACGCAGCTCCTCGGAGCTTTGCGGGCGGGGCAGCTTGTTCGCGTCGTCGGCCTGGAGAGCGTCCTGCCAGGCGGGGCGGGCGTAGGGGCGGTGGTAGGTGGGGCCCTCGTGGGCGACGGTGCCCGGGGGCACGTCCACGATCTGCTCACCGTGCCAGAAGATCTCCAGCCGCTCGCCGTCGGTGACCTCACCGATGACGGTGGCGATGACGTCCCACTTCTCGCAGATCTCCATGAAACGGTCGACGTGCTGCGGCTCGACGATCGCGCACATCCGCTCCTGCGACTCGCTCATGAGGATCTCCTCCGGCGAGAGCGACGCATCACGCAGCGGCACCGTCTCCAGCTCCACCCGCATACCGCCGGTACCGGCGGAGGCGAGCTCGGAGGTTGCGCAGGACAGGCCCGCGCCACCCAGGTCCTGGATGCCGGCGACGAGCTTCTCCTTGAAGATCTCAAGGGTGCACTCGATCAGCAGCTTCTCCTGGAACGGGTCACCGACCTGCACCGCCGGACGCTTGGTGGGCTTGCCCGTGCCGGAGGCACTGTCGCCCGCAGCGTCGAACGTCTCGGACGCCAGGACCGAGACGCCGCCGATGCCGTCACCACCGGTGCGGGCGCCGTAGAGGATGACCTTGTTGCCCGGGCCGGACGCCTTGGCCAGGTGGATGTCCTCGTGCCGCATCACACCGATGCAGCCGGCGTTGACCAGCGGATTGCCCTGGTAGCAGGAGTCGAAGACCACCTCGCCGCCGATGTTCGGCAGGCCCAGGCAGTTGCCGTAACCGCCGATACCCGCGACCACACCCGGCAGGACACGCTTGGTGTCGGGATGGTCGGCCGCACCGAACCGCAGCGGGTCCACCACCGCGACCGGACGGGCACCCATGGCGAGAATGTCGCGGACGATGCCGCCCACACCGGTGGCCGCACCCTGGTACGGCTCGATGTAGGAAGGGTGGTTGTGCGACTCGACCTTGAAGGTCACCGCATACCCCTGACCCACATCCACCACACCGGCGTTCTCACCGATGCCGACGAGCAGCGCATCGTTCTCCGGCGCCTTCTCACCGAACTGCTTCAGGTGGACCTTGCTGCTCTTGTACGAGCAGTGCTCGGACCACATCACCGAGTACATCGCCAGCTCCGCCCCCGTGGGGCGCCGGCCCAGGATCTCCCGGATCCGCTCGTACTCGTCCTTCTTCAGACCGAGCTCGGCCCACGGCTGCTCGACATCAGGGGTCTCGGTGGCGTGCTTGACGGTGTCGAGGCTCATCAGAT
>NZ_LWBU01000369.1:0-31919 GCF_001646665.1 Streptomyces noursei
ACAATTTTTAGCCTCAGTCCCCGGATCTTGTGTCCGGGGACTGAGGCATTTTTGCGTTCAGGACCCGTTCCAGAACGCCTTTCTGATGGGTCGGCTTGCAGGACGGAGGGGAAATCAGAGGCGGCCGGCTGCCTTGAGAGCGAGGTAGGCATCGGCGAGGGCTGGGGCGAGGTTCTCCGGGTTCGCGTCCACCACGGTCACTCCCTGGCGCTGCAACTGTTCGCCGGTACGGCGGCGCTGGGCTTGGGTCTGAGTGCCTGCGGCGGCTTCGTAGACCGCTTCGGCGGTGCCGCGTGCGCGTGTCATCGCGTCCGTGCGGGGATCCGAGACGGAGGCGACCAGGACGGTATGGCGCTTGGTGAGCTGGGGGAGAACCGGGAGCAGGCCTTCCTCGATGGGCGCGGCTTCCAGGGTCGTCAGGAGGACGATCAGGGAGCCTCGCGGGGCGTGGGTCAGGGCCGCCGCGCTCAGGCCACGTGCGTCGGTTTCCACCAGCTCCGGCTCCAGGGGAGCGAGGGCATCCGCGACGGCGGGCAGGAGGTCCTTCGCCGAGCGGCCCTGGACGAGGGCGCGGATGCGGCGGTCGTAGGCGAGGAGATCCACGCGGTCGCCGGCTCGGGAAACGAGTGCCGTGAGGAGCAGTGCGGCGTCCATGGACGCGTCGAGACGGGGTACGTCACCGACCCGGCCGGCGGACGTGCGGCCGGTGTCGAGGACGACGAGGATGTGCCGGTCACGCTCGGGACGCCAGGTGCGGACGGCGACGGTGGCGTGGCGGGCGGTGGCCCGCCAGTCGATGGATCTGGTGTCGTCGCCGGGGACGTACTCCCGCAGGCTGTCGAACTCCGTGCCCTGGCCGCGGACGAGGACGCTGGTGCGGCCGTCGAGCTCGCGGAGGCGTGCCAGTCTGGACGGCAGGTGCTTGCGGCTGGTGAAGGGGGGCAGGACGCGGACCGTCCAGGGGACGTCGTGGTTGCCCTGCCGGGCGGCGAGACCGAGCGGGCCGTAGGAGCGGACGGTGACGCGGGCCGAGTGCCGGTCACCGCGGCGCGTGGGCCGCAGAACGGTGGTGACCCGCCGGCGTTCGCCTGCCGGAACGGTCAGGTCGTGGCGCGAGGCGGCCTGCTCGCTGCCCGGGAGCCAGCTGCTGGGCGGCCAGGCGTCGCGGAGCCGGGCGCGCAGTCGTCGGCGGGACGGGTTGGTGACGGCGAGGTGGACCTCGGCGCTGTCACCCAGTCGAACGGTTGTGTCACCGCTTCGGGTGAACCGGAGCGTTCGCACTGGCGCGGCGAGAGCGTAGTCGCACAGAATTGCGAGTGAAAGGGGCGCGTTGACGGCCAGCATCCCGGTCCAGCTGGGGGCGAGGATGCCGACCGGGAGGGCGCCGATGGCGGCGAGGAGCGCGCTTCGTCCGGTGAGGGCCATGGTTCACCGCCTCACCGGGGGACGGGGACGTGTGCGAGGATCGCGGTGATGACGGAGTCGGGGGTGACTCCTTCCATCTCCGCCTCGGGGCGCAGCTGGACGCGGTGGCGGAGGGTTGGCAGTGCGAGGGCCTTCACATCGTCCGGGATGACGTAGTCGCGGCCGGTGAGCCAGGCCCATGCGCGGGCGGTGGCGAGCAGAGCGGTGGCTCCTCGCGGGGAGACGCCGAGGCTGAGCGAGGGGGATTCACGGGTGGCACGGCAGATATCGACGACGTAGCCGGCGATGTCGGCGGAGACCGAAGTCTTCGCGACGGCCATGCGGGCGGCTTCGAGATCGGCGGGCCCGGCGACCGGGCGCACGCCGGCGGCTTCCAGGTCCCGGGGGTTGAAGCCTTCGGCATGACGGGTCAGCACGTCGATCTCGTCCTGGCGGGAGGGCAGAGGAACCGTCAGCTTCAGCAGAAACCTGTCCAGTTGGGCTTCGGGCAGGGGATAGGTGCCTTCGTATTCGACGGGGTTCTGCGTGGCGGCGACCAGGAAGGGCTCGGGAAGGAGGCGGGGTGTGCCGTCGACGGTGACCTGGCGTTCCTCCATCGCCTCCAGGAGGGACGACTGGGTCTTGGGGGGTGTGCGGTTGATCTCGTCGGCCAGCAGGAGGTTGGTGAACACCGGGCCGGGCTGGAAGGAGAACTCGGCGGTCCGGGCGTCGTAGACGAGGGAACCGGTGATGTCGCTCGGCATCAGGTCGGGGGTGAACTGGACGCGCTTGGTGTCCAGTTCGAGTGAGGCGGCGAGCGCGCGGACGAGGAGCGTCTTGGCGACGCCGGGGACGCCCTCCAGGAGGACATGGCCTCGGCAGAGGAGGGCGACGACGAGCCCGGTGACGGCGGGGTCCTGCCCGACCACGGCCTTCGCGATCTCGGTGCGCAGGGCCTCCAGGGAGGAGCGGGCGCTGTCCGAGGTGTCAGCGGTCTCGGGGGTCGGGGCGCTCATGAGGTGCGTACCTCTCTTTCGAGGGCGTCGAGTCGGTCGGCGAGCAGGGTGAGAGCGGCGTCGTCGGCAGGTGCCCCGCCGAACAGGAGATCCCTGTGGCCCGCATCCCCCGCTGCGAGACGGGCGGAGAGTGTGGGCAGCAGGGCGTCGGGGGAGTGGGCCTCCGTCAGGGGGACGCCCAGGAGGGGAGCGAGCCGGGTGCGGGTGGCGGTGCGGAGAACGGTGGCGGCTCGGTCGCGGGCGTTCGCACGGCGGTAGAGGCGGGCGCGGCCCTCGGTCGTCTCGGAGGCACGGATGGTCACGGGCAGCTGCTCGGTGACGAGCGGCCCGAGTCGTCGGGCGCGCCAGACGGCGGCGAGCACGGCGGCGAGGGCGAGTTGGAGAGTGCCCCACAGCCAGCCGGACGGGATCAGTTGGAGGAAGCCCCGCTCGGTGGCTTCCTCGCGGTCGCCGCCGTCACCGGTGCCGCTGGTGGCGGACGGGTCCTGGAGAGAAGGGAGGTACCAGACGAGATGGGGCCGGGAACCGAGGAGTTGCAGGGCGAGCGAGGCGTTGCCCTGTTTGTCCAGACGCTCGTTGTGGAGGATGTCGGGAGAGCCGAGGAGAACTGTGTCGCTGTCGGCGGGGCCGTCGATCCGCAGGAGGGTGGCCAGGCCGTCACGGGGGTAACACGCGTCGCTGCCCGGAAGGTCGGTCGTGTAGCGCTCACCGCCGAGGTCGACGCTGCCGGCGCGGGCGGCGGCCGGCAGGGAGCATTCGGGGGAGAGCGCGGAGACCGGGGCGGAGGTGCGCGGGACCACCCCGGGGGCCAGGGTGCCGACGGAAGGGGCTCCGGCGGAGACCAGCACGGTGCGGCCGCCCGCGGTGTCCATGTCGCCGCGCAGGATCCTCTGCTGGTGGTCCGTGAGCAGATCGGGGGTGGTGACGAGAAGGGTGGTGTCCGGGCCCGACGCGGTGGTCGCCTGGTCGAGCGTGGTGACCACGCGGGTGGTGACGCCGCGCTGAGCGAGCAGTTCGGCGACGGCGAGGCTGCCCCGGGGATCGGCGGAGCGCGGGTCGAGGTGCCCGTGCCGGGCGTCGGAGCGCACGAGGGCCATCACGATTCCGGCCACGATGAGGAGGGCCAGGGCGAACAGCAGCCCTCTCGCACGGGTCCAGATGTGGCGGGCGGTCGGAGAGGTGGAGGTGGGGGAGGCGGTCATCCGGCCGCTCCCCGGGTGGCCTCGCTCAGGTCGGGCCTGGCCCGCTCCAGTGCGGTGTCCACGTCCACGAGACGCTGGTACGCGCGCTGGTCGGCGGTGCGGCCACCGTATGTGACGTCGTCGAAGGTGCGGGCGGCGGCGCGGAGTTCGTCCGCCTGGGCGGGCAGGGGACGGGCCGCCTCGGCCGCCGCTTCGTCGGCGGTACGGCCGGGACGGGGTTCGAGGAGGGTGCGTTCCTCCAGGGAGCGCACGATGGCTCGCATCCGTTCCTGGACGGCTTCGTTCCAGCGGCCGGCCCGGGCGTGGTCCTCGGCCGTGGTGCGGTGTTCGGCAGCGCTGCGGGCGCGGTCGCCGAAGAGCGAGTCGGAGGTGATGACCTGTCGCCGGGGCGTGCCGAGGCGCCACCACAGGGCGCCGACAAGGGCCAGGACGACAAGGGCGATCACGACGAGACCGAGGACGCCCCCTGGAGCGGCGTTCGACGCGGAGTCGAGGAGCCTGCCGATGCGGTCCCAGAAGGCGTCGAGCGCACGCTCGATCAGGTTGGGGTCGTTCTCGTGGTACTTCGGTTCGGACAGTTCCCGCTCCGCCGCCTCACGGGCGGGGACGCGGGGAACGTCCACCGGCACGTCGGCGGTCGCGCGGACCGCCGGCCACGCCGTCGTCATGCCCCCCGTGGTCGGCACCGCATCAGCTCCTGGAGGCGGAGTCACCGGGCGGGGAGGAACCGTATCCGGGGACGCCGGCGGCGCGGGCCAGTTCGAGGTCGAGGGCCTCGCGCCGGATGCGCTGGTCGATGTAGAGGAGGACCGAGACGCCCGAGGAGATCGGGTAGGTGATCGAGGCCGCGATGACCGCACCGATTCCGGTGACGATGAGGAACGCCCAGCCGAACTCGGGGGCCGTGCTGCTGAGGAGGCCGCTGAGCCCGTCGCCGTCCACCGCGAACGCGATGATGGTGAAGGGGACCGCGACGATCATCGAGATGATGAACATCAGCAGCATGGTGAGCGCCAGGACGCCGAAGATCCGCCACCAGGAGCCCTGGACGAGCTTCGCCGAGCGCTTGAGGGAGGCGATCACACCCTGCCGCTCCAGCATCAGTGCGGAGTAGGAGAGGCTGAACCGGACCAGGAGCCAGATGATGACGACGAACGCGACGATTCCGCCCAGGGCGGTCAGCAGTGCGTCCGCGGGCGAGCTGTCGAGGAGCAGGCCGGGCAGCAGACCGGCGGCCATGATGGCGGCGCTCATGACCGGCAGCAGGAGCGTCAGGCCGAGGAGCTGGGGCAGCCTGGGCCTGGCCTCGCGCCACGCGTCGGAGAGCTTCACCGGGCGGCCCAGTACGGCCCGGCTGATCACGATGGTCAGCAGGGCGGTGGTGACGAACGTTCCGATGAGGGTGAGGGCCGTCGTGGGGCCCAGGGAGATCAGACTCGTCCGCAGGGACTCGACGGACTGCCGCAGGGCCTCCTCCGGAGTGGGGTCCGCGCTGAGCTGCGGGGGCGCCGGCACGAGGTAGCGCTGGACGAGGATGTCGCCGATCTGCGTGATGACGGAGACGGTGAGCGTGATGCCCAGCACGGTCCGCCAGTGCGCGCGCAGCGTGGAGACGGCGCCGTCGAGGATCTCGCCGACGCCGAGGGGGCGCAGCGGGATGACCCCGGGCTTGGCGGCCGGCGGCCTGCCCCAGCCGCCCTGGTGCCGGTCGCCGCCCCAGCCGGGGGCGGGGGCGCTCGGCGGGACGGGGCCATGCGGTCCGGGAGCGGTCGGCGGGGACCACTGGGCCGCCGGCGGCTGGTTCGGGGACCACTTGGGGGGCGTGCCGGGGGCGTCGGCCGGCTCGGCGGGCCGTGGGACGCCGGCGCCCTGGCCGTCGGAGGGCGAGGATCCGGGCGAGGCCCAGCCCGGAGTGTCGTTCACGGTCGTCCACCTCGTGCGTTCGTCGCGGTGCCGACTCGTCGAGCCGGCTCGGTCACGGTGCCGGGCCGCTCGGTGGGGCGGCAGGTTGGCAGCCATGGTGCCACGCGCCGTCGGCGCCCGGGCCCGGGGCCGGATCTCCCCGGCACCTTCATTGTCGGAGGCCCAGCGGGCAGACTGGGCGGATGGCTGATCAGTACGCACGAACCCCCGTCGGCTCCGAATCGTCCATGCTGCCCTCCCTGCGCTGGGAAGAGCCGCCGGAAGGCCCCGTGGTGGTGCTCCTGGACCAGACGCGGCTGCCGGCCGAGGAGGTCGAGCTGGTCTGCACGGATGTGCCCGCGCTGGTCAGGGCGATCCAGACGCTCGCCGTGCGCGGAGCGCCGCTGCTGGGCCTCGCCGGTGCCTACGGTGTGGCGCTGGCCGCCGTGCGGGGCTACGACGTGGACGAGGCGGCGGGGCTGCTGGCGGGGGCGCGGCCCACCGCGGTGAACCTGGCGTACGGGGTGCGGCGGGCGGCCGGTGCGTACCGGGTGGCGCTCGAGAAGGGCGAGGACCGGGAGGGCGCGGCTCGGGCGGCGCTCGCGGAGGCGAGGGACCTGCACCGGGAGGACGCCGAAGCCAGTGCGCTGATGGCGGGGCACGGCCTGGCGCTGCTGGACGAGCTGCTGCCGGGCGGTGGCCACCGGATACTCACCCACTGCAACACCGGGGCGCTGGTCTCGGGCGGCGAGGGGACCGCGTTCGCCGTGGCGCTGGAGGCGCACCGGGCGGGCAGGCTCCGCCGGCTGTGGGTGGACGAGACACGGCCGCTGCTCCAGGGGGCGCGGCTGACGGCGTACGAGGCGGCCCGCAGCGGCATGGCGTACACGCTGCTCACGGACAACGCGGCGGGTTCGCTGTTCGCGGCCGGGGAGGTGGACGCCGTGCTGATCGGCGCGGACCGGATCGCCGCCGACGGATCGGTGGCCAACAAGATCGGCAGTTATCCGCTGGCGGTGCTGGCCAGGTACCACCATGTGCCGTTCATCGTGGTGGCGCCCGTGACCACGATCGATCCGCGGACGCCGGACGGTGCGTCGATCGAGGTGGAGCAGCGTCCGGGGCAGGAGGTGACGGAGCTCACTGCGGCGCCGCAGGTGGTGGCCTCGGGGGTGGGGCCGGGCGCCGGTGGCGGGCTGCCGGTGGCGCCCCTGGGGACGCAGGCGTACAACCCCGCATTCGATGTCACGCCCCCGGAACTGGTGACGGCGATCGTCACGGAACTGGGGGTGGTTTCCCCGGTCACGGGGGCCGGAATCGCCGAGCTGTGTGCCAGGTCACGCCAGGTAACGATTAGCTAATGGGATGATGTCGATTATGAAGGGACGCGTCCTAGTCGTCGACGACGACACCGCACTGGCCGAGATGCTCGGGATTGTGCTGCGTGGTGAGGGTTTCGAGCCGTCGTTCGTAGCGGACGGCGACAAGGCGCTTGCCGCTTTTCGCGAGGCCAAGCCGGACCTGGTGCTGCTGGACCTCATGCTGCCCGGCAGGGACGGCATCGAGGTGTGCCGGCTCATCCGGGCCGAGTCCGGCGTGCCGATCGTGATGCTCACCGCCAAGAGCGACACCGTCGATGTGGTGGTGGGGCTGGAGTCCGGCGCCGACGACTACATCGTCAAACCGTTCAAGCCGAAGGAGCTGGTCGCCCGGATCCGGGCGCGGCTGCGGAGGTCGGAGGAGCCCGCGCCGGAGCAGCTCACCATCGGTGACCTGGTCATCGACGTGGCGGGGCACTCGGTGAAGCGGGACGGGCAGTCGATCGCGCTCACGCCGCTCGAGTTCGACTTGCTGGTCGCGCTCGCCCGCAAGCCGTGGCAGGTGTTCACCCGTGAGGTGCTGCTGGAGCAGGTGTGGGGCTACCGCCATGCCGCGGACACGCGGCTGGTGAACGTCCATGTGCAGCGGCTTCGCTCCAAGGTCGAGAAGGACCCGGAGCGGCCGGAGATCGTCGTCACCGTGCGTGGCGTCGGCTACAAGGCCGGACCGAGCTGACATGTCCCGCGGCAGTGCTGCTCCGAAGCCCGGGAACCCGGGAGTCCGTGCGGGGCGGGCTGCCGGGCCGGGGCGTCAGCCTTGGCGGCCGGGACGTCTGTTCCAGGACGGGGCACCGGGTGGGCCGGTGCTCCGGCTCCTGGCGCGCTGGGTGCGCCGGCCGCTGCTGCCGGCGTTGCGGCTGTGGCGGCGGAACATCCAGTTGCGGGTGGTCGCCGGCACGCTGCTGATGTCGCTCGGTGTGGTGCTGCTGCTCGGTTTCGTGGTGATCGGGCAGATGCGCAACGGTCTGCTGGACGCCAAGGAGCGGGCCGCCCAGAGCCAGGCGTCGGGTGGCTTCTCGGCCGCCCAGGGCCAGGCCGACGAGCAGCCGGGCCCCGGTGGCCCGGACGGCGGGACCGGGCGGGCGTCGCTGAACTGGCGGTCCGACCTGGTCGTGCAGCTGGCGAGCGGTGGCCAGGGCGCCTTCAACGTGGTGGCTCTCAGCTCCGACACGGAGGGCACGGCGCCCAGCCGCGGTGCGCGGGCCTCCGGTGGCGTGGAGCCGGCGCGGAGCATCCCGGTGAAGCTGCGGGAGTCCGTCGCGCAGGGGCCGGGGGCCTTCCAGACGTACACCCGGATCAACTACTCGGACGGCAAGCCGTCCGAGGCCGGGCTGGTGATCGGCAAGCGCCTCAACGACATCGACGGCAACTCGTACGAGCTGTACTACCTCTTCCCGCTGACCCAGGAGGAGGACTCCCTCGCGCTGGTGAAGACGACCCTCGCGACGGCCGGGCTGTTCGTGGTGGTGCTGCTGGGCGCGATCGCCTGGCTGGTGGTGCGGCAGGTCGTGACTCCGGTGCGGATGGCCGCCGGGATCGCCGAGCGGCTGTCCGCGGGCCGGCTCCAGGAGCGGATGAAGGTCACCGGCGAGGACGACATCGCCCGGCTCGGTGAGGCCTTCAACAAGATGGCGCAGAACCTCCAGCTCAAGATCCAGCAGCTGGAGGAGCTGTCGCGGATGCAGCGGCGGTTCGTGTCGGACGTCTCGCACGAGCTGCGTACGCCGCTGACCACCGTGCGGATGGCGGCCGACGTCATCTACGAGGCGCGGGAGGACTTCGATCCGGTGACGGCGCGTTCCGCGGAGCTGCTGGGGGACCAGCTGGACCGGTTCGAGTCGCTGCTGGCGGATCTGCTGGAGATCAGCCGCTTCGACGCGGGCGCCGCCGCGCTGGAGGCGGAGCCGATAGACCTGCGGGAGGTCGTCCGCAGGGTGATCGGCGGGGCCGAGCCGCTGGCCGAGCGCAAGGGCGGGCGGATCCTCGTCGTGGGTGACGAGCAGCCGGTCGTCGCGGAGGCCGACGCGCGGCGCGTCGAGCGGGTGCTGCGGAACCTGGTCGTCAACGCCGTGGAGTACGGCGAGGGCCGGGACGTGGTGGTGCGGATGGCCGCCGCGGGCGGCGCGGTGGCCGTCGCGGTGCGCGACTACGGAGTCGGTCTGAAGCCGGGCGAGGCCACGCGGGTGTTCAACCGCTTCTGGCGGGCGGACCCGGCACGGGCGCGCACCACGGGCGGTACGGGGCTGGGGCTGTCGATCGCCGTGGAGGACGCGCGGCTGCACGGCGGGTGGCTGCAGGCGTGGGGCGAGCCGGGAGGCGGTTCGCAGTTCCGGCTGACGCTGCCGCGTACGGCGGACGAGCCGCTGCGCGGGTCGCCCATACCGCTGGAGCCGGAGGACTCGCGGCGCAATCGTGAGCGGGCGGCCGCCGAGGAGGCGTCCCAGGGCGCCGGCCGGCTGCCGACGGTACCGGGGCAGGCGGGAAGCCCGGCGAGCCGCGGGCTGCCCGTGTCGGCGCGTACGGCGCTGCCGCCGCGGCAGGCCGCGCAGGTGGCCGCCGACCCGACGGCCCTGCCCGGCAACGGTGCGCGGGTGGTGTCGCGCGGGGCCGGTGAGCGGACGGCCGGGGACGGCTCGTCCACGACGCAGGAAGCGAAGCGGGAGGGGACGAGGCGTGGGCGCTGAGCGTCGTCACGGCCGGGGGCGTGCGGCGCGGGTGACCGTGCTGCTCGCATGCGGGGTGCTGCTGGCCGGGTGCGGTTCGATGCCCGACTCCGGGGACGTCTCCCAGGTGAAGGCGTCCGTCCCGGGGGACTCGCAGGTGCGGGTGTATCCGGTGACGCCGCGGGAGAACGCGGAGCCGGACGAGGTCGTCAACGGGTTCCTGGAGGCGATGACCGGTGACGACCCGGGCTTCGCGACGGCCCGGACGTACCTGACCAGGAAGGCGGCCAGGGAGTGGAAGCCCGAGGAGGGCACCACGGTGCTGACGGCCGCACCGGTCAGCCGGCCGGAGCCCAGCGGCATCCGCGAGTCGCAGGACCGCCGCGTCTACTCCCTGCACGGCAGCAAGGTCGCGACGGTGGACGGCCGCCACGCCTACCGGCCGGTGAAGACGACCAAGTACTCCGGGGCGATCCAGCTGGTGCAGGCGCCCGGCCCGGACGGCAAGGGCAAGGAGTGGCGGATCGACAACCTGCCGTCGGGGCTGCTGCTCGGTGAGTCGGACTTCCAGCGCAACTACCGTGCGGTCAACAAGTACTACTTCGCCTCCGGCCGGCACTGGGTCGTCGCCGACCCGGTCTACATCCGACAGCGGCAGGACCCGGTCACCCGGATGGATCCCGTCGCGCAGACGGTGAAGGCACTGCTGGAAGGGCCGACGAACTGGCTGGAACCGGCGGTGGATTCCAGTTTTCCCACCGGTGTGGCCCTGAAGGACGGTGTCACGTCCCTGACTCCGGACGACCAGAACAAGCTCAAGGTGCCGCTCAATGAAAAGGCCGACAATATAGGTTTCGGCACATGCCGCCGGATGGCTGCCCAATTGCTGTTCACCTTGGGGGATTTGGCGTCCACCAGGGTGGAACAGGTGGAGTTGCAGCGCGAGGACGGCGGCACGCTCTGCCTGATGGGGGAGAGCCAGAAGGAGAACTACCGGCCCGATCCGTCCGGTGGCCTTCGGGCGGCGAACTCGTATTTCATCGACGCGTCCGGCCGGCTGGCGAAGCTGGAGGCCGGTGCGGAGAACGTGGGCAAGCCGTCGACGGTGCCGGGGCCGTTCGGGAACGGGTCGGTCAAGGCCTCCAAGGTCGCCGTCGACCGCGACGAGCGGCGGGCGGCCGTGGTGTCGGACGACGACCAGCACCTGCGGGTGGCGTCGGTGGTGTCCGACGGGGCGGGTGAGCTCCCGCCGCCGGTGGTGCGCAGCAGGGGTGCGCGGCCGGACGACCGGTTGTCCGCCCCGAGCTGGGACGGCCGCGGCGGTCTGTGGGTCGCCGACCGCGACCCGGCGGATCCGCGGCTGCTGTTCCTGCCCGACGGTTCGGAGGAGCCCGTGCAGGTGGCGGCTCCCTGGCTCGCCGAGGGGATGCGGATCGAGGCGCTGCGGGTCTCCGAGGACGGGGTGCGCATGGCGCTGCTGCTCAAGGAGGGCGACAGGACGACGCTGCACATCGGCCGGGTCGAGCGCCGGGGGACCGGCGCCAAGCAGACGGTGCAGGTCGTGGACCCGCAGGCCATCGCGCCCCGGATGGAGTCGGTGACGTCGGTGTCCTGGGCCGGGCAGAGCCGGCTGGTGGTGCTGGGCAAGCTGGCCGGCGGGGTGCAGCAGGTGCGCTACATCCAGACGGACGGTTCGACCTCGGCGGCGGCGATTCCCGGCCTGAACCAGGTGAAGGTCGTCGCGGCGTCGAACAACGAGCGCGCGCCGCTGGTCGCCGCCTCGTCCGACGACGGGATCGTGCGGCTGTACGCGGGCGCCAACTGGCAGCCGATGGTCGAGAAGGGCACCTTCCCGGTCTATCCCGGCTGACACCCCTGCCGCGGGACCGCCGACGCGGGCGGCCCGGTTTTCCACAGGGGTGGAAGGCGGGGGCCGCGGTTGGGACAGTGGGCCATGCGCTGGTGGTGGCGGGAGATGGCCGGGTTGGTGCTGCCGGTGGCCTGCGGAGGCTGCGGGCGGCCGGGCGCGGCGCTGTGCCGGGAGTGCGGGCGTGCGCTGTGCGGGGACGGTGGGCGGCGGGTGCGTCCGGTGCCCGAGCCGGCGGGGCTGCCGGTGGTGTGCGCCGCCGCGCCGTACGCGGACGCCGTACGGGCGGTCCTGCTCGGGCACAAGGAGCGCGGGGCCCTGGGACTCGCCCGGCCGCTGGGCGTCGCCCTGGCGGGGGCCGTGAGGGCGTCTGTGGCGGCCTCCGGCGGCTCGCGGGGCCTCCCCCTGCTCCTGGTGCCGGTGCCCTCCGCGCGGCGCGTCGTGCGGGCACGTGGGCACGACGCCGGGCGGCGGATCGCGCTCGCCGCGGCGGCCGAGCTGCGGCGGACGGGGACGGCGGCGCGTGCCCTGCCGGTGCTGCGGCAGCGGCGCCCGGTGGCCGACCAGACCGGTCTGGGCGCGCGGGAGCGGCTGGCGAACCTGGCCGGCGCGCTGGAGGTGGCGCCCGCCGGCGGGCGCCTGCTGGAGGGCGGCAGGCCCGTCCTGGTCGACGATCTCATGACCACCGGCGCTTCGCTGGTCGAGGCGGCGAGGGCACTGGGTGCCGGTTGCCTGCCCCGGATCGGGGGACTCGTACGGGTGAGTGCCGCGGTTGTCGCCGCGCCTCCGGTCTCGTTCGAAATAATCCGGAACTGACGGGGAACGTGCAACGTTGTAGCTACTGAGGGAGCGAAAACACCTGATCGGAGGTTCGTGCGGATAGCGGGTGCCGACATCCGCTCCAGCGAGCTATGTTCGGGTGTGAGGAATGGCGAAAGCCGCGCTTCACCGAATGCACTGCTGTGTTTCCGGCCGGATTCCGGGCACGGTCAGGACATCGAGGTGGTGGGGTGGGGATCTTGCCGACGGGGGAGTAGGAGGTCGAGTCGCCAAGTCCGAGGCTCCGGTAGTCACCGGGGTCTGGTGCAAAAGGGAGATGCTCGCCGGCCGGGGGCCGGTTGAAGCGATCCGGGAACGGAGTTCTGCGTGGACATCGTCGTCAAAGGCCGCAAAACCGAGGTGCCCGAGCGGTTCCGCAAGCACGTGGCCGAGAAGCTGAAGCTGGAGAAGATCCAGAAGCTCGACGCCAAGGTGATCAGCCTCGACGTCGAGGTGTCCAAGGAACACAACCCGCGGCAGGCGGACCGGTCCGACCGTGTGGAAATCACCCTCCACTCCCGGGGACCGGTGATCCGGGCGGAGGCGGCGGCAGGCGACCCCTACGCAGCCCTTGACCTCGCGACGGGCAAGCTCGAAGCACGACTGCGCAAGCAGCACGACAAGCGTCACACCCGCCGTGGCAACGGCCGGCTCTCGGCCGCCGAGGTCGCCGACGCCGTCCCCGGCGTGGCCCACCTCAACGGCAACGGCTCCGTGGCGGTGGAGGAGCGCGACACCGTCCCCACCACGCGGATGGGTCCGCTCGAGGTGCGGGGCGAAGGTCCCCTGGTGGTCCGCGAGAAGACCCACACGGCCGCCCCGATGTCCCTCGACCAGGCTCTCTACGAGATGGAGCTGGTGGGGCACGACTTCTACCTGTTCGTCGACTCCGAGACCAAGCAGCCCAGCGTCGTCTACCGCCGGCACGCCTACGACTACGGCGTCATCCACCTGGAGAGCGACCCGTTGGCCGGCTCCGAGGCAGGCGGTGCGGGGGGCGCGCTCGGCGGTTGATGACTGCTGAAGCACCCCGGTGGTGCCCCTGGAGCGCCCTGTGCGCCCCCAGGGGCACCACCGTGCGACCGGAGGATCACCGTTTCACCGTCCGAGCATGAAATCATGACGGGGCACGCCAACCGCTGCTCCGAAGGCCGGGGTTGGCGTACCGCACAGGAACGCCAGGCAGGCCTGCAGGGGGAGGAACGATGGCGGACAGCTTCGGCCCGGTGCACCACCCGGGCGGCTCCGGCGCCCCGGCGGGCGGACCGGGATGCGGGAGCGGGGCCGGCAGCGACGCGGACGCCGAGGCGTCCCGCAAGGAGCCCATCCGGGTCCTCGTGGTCGACGACCACGCGCTCTTCCGACGGGGCCTGGAGATCGTCCTCGCCCAGGAGGAGGACATCCAGGTGGTCGGCGAGGCGGGCGACGGCGCTGAAGCCGTCGACAAGGCCGCCGACCTGCTGCCCGACATCGTCCTGATGGACGTCCGGATGCCCAAGCGCGGCGGCATCGAGGCTTGCACCTCCATCAAGGAGGTGGCCCCCAGCGCAAAGATCATCATGCTGACGATCAGCGACGAGGAGGCGGACCTCTACGACGCGATCAAGGCGGGCGCCACCGGCTACCTCCTCAAGGAGATCTCCACCGACGAGGTCGCCACCGCCATCCGGGCGGTCGCCGACGGGCAGTCGCAGATCAGCCCCTCCATGGCGTCGAAGCTCCTCACCGAGTTCAAGTCGATGATCCAGCGCACCGACGAGCGCCGGCTCGTCCCGGCGCCCCGGCTGACCGACCGGGAGCTGGAGGTCCTGAAGCTGGTCGCCACCGGGATGAACAACCGGGACATCGCCAAGGAGCTGTTCATCTCCGAGAACACGGTGAAGAACCACGTCCGCAATATCCTGGAGAAGCTCCAGCTGCACTCCAGGATGGAAGCGGTCGTCTACGCGATGCGGGAGAAGATCCTCGAGATCAGGTGAGGCCGCCGCGCCCGGCCGGGCCGGGGCTCAGCCCGGGCGAGCCGGGCTCAGCCCAGGCGGGTCAGGGCGGACGACAGCGCGGCCCCCAGCTCCGGCCGGTCCACCCGCTCGATCCGGACCGCGTCGCACCCCACCCACTCGGCGGCCTCGCGCAGCGCCTGCGCCATCGGCGCCACGGCCTTCGCCGAGGCCAGCGACACCTGCCTGGCCACCAGGGTCCGGCCGTCGCGAGCCGGGTCCACCCGGCCCACCAGCTGCCCGCCGGCGAGCAGCGGCATGGCGAAGTAGCCGTGTATCCGCTTCTGCTTGGGGACGTACGCCTCCAGGCGGTGCGTGAAGCCGAAGATCCGCTCCGTCCGCGCCCGCTCCCAGATCAGCGAGTCGAACGGCGACAGCAGCGTCGTGCGGTGACGGCCGCGCGGCACGCTCGCCAGGGCCTCGGGATCGGCCCAGGCGGGCTTGTCCCAGCCCTGGACACGCACCGGCACCAGCCCCGAGTCGGCGACGACGGCGTCGAACTGCTCGCCCCTGAGCCGGTGGTAGTCGGCGATGTCCGCGCGGGTGCCGACCCCCAGCGCCTGCCCCGCCAGCCGCACCAGCCGCCGCAGGCACTCCGTGTCGTCCAGCTCGTCGTGCAGCAGGTGGTCGGGGACGGCGCGCTCGGCGAGGTCGTACACCCGCTTCCAGCCGCGCCGCTCGGTGCACACCACCTCGCCGTACATCAGCGCCCGCTCGACGGCGACCTTCGACTCCGACCAGTCCCACCACTCGCCGCCGTTCTTGGCGCCGCCCAGCTCCGTGGCGGTCAGCGGGCCCTCGGCACGCAGCTGCTTGATCACCGCGTCGTAGGCCCCGTCGGGCAGGTCGTGGTACCACTGCGGGCGCGAGCGGTAGGCGCGGCGGCGGAAGGCGAAGTGCGGCCACTCCTCGATCGGCAGGACGCACGCCGCGTGCGACCAGTACTCGAAGGCGTGGCTCTGCGTCCAGTACGCGGCTTCGACCGTGGTGCGGCCGACGGCGCCCAGCCGGGCGTACGGAACCAGCTCGTGGGAGCGGGCCAGCACCGAGATCGTGTCCAGCTGGACGGCGCCGAGATGGCGCAGGACGCCGCGCACCCCCGCGCGGCGGTCGGGCGCACCCAGCAGGCCCTGGGCGCGCAGCGCGATACGACGGGCCTCGTCGGCGGAGAGGTCGGCGGTCGGAGGCGGCAGGGGCGTCATGGTCCGCACGGTCGTCATGCTCCGCACGATAGTCCGGGGCACTGACAGTCAGGCCGGCCCCGGCCCGGCCGGGAGGTAGGGCATCGGGGACGGCAGCCCGAGGTCGGAGGGGAGCAGGGCGCCGATCCAGCAGTCGCGGACCGTCCCGCGGTGCTCCAGGCCCGCGCGGAGCGTGCCCTCGAACCCGAAGCCGGCCTTCTCGGCGACCGCGCGCGAGCCCGTGTTGCCGGCCTGGGCGCGCCACTCCAGGCGGGGGCAGCCGAGGCCGGTGAAGGCCCAGCGGGCCAGGGCCAGCACGGTCTCCGCGGCGTACCCGTGGCCCCGGTGCTCGGCGACCGTGTAGAAGCCGATCTCCCAGCCCCCCGAGCGCGGGTGGTGCAGGCTCGCGGCGGCCAGCAGAGGGCCGCCCTCCCGGGGGCGCACGGCGAAGGTGTACTCCGTGTCGTCGCGCCAGGACTCCGGGACGTGGCGGCCGACGAAGTCCTCCGCGTGCCGCCGCTCGTAGGGGGAGGGGACCGACGTCCAGCGCTGGATGGCGGGGTCCTGGCAGGCGGCGTGCACCTCCTCCGCGTCGGCGGGCGTGAAGGCGGCCAGGCGCAGGCGTTCGGTGGTGAGGACGACGGGCTCCATGACGGGATTCTGGGGCCGCGCGGCGGGGCGGGGCGAACACTTTTCGACTTCAGCGGCACCTTCGGCGCGTTCCGCGCGTTCTCCTTGCGGGCGGCATGTCGGCGCGGCAGTCGGCCCAGGTGAGCGCGGACCTCCCGGCGCGGTGGCGTCCTCGCTTACGATGGCCGTTGCGGTGGGGCCCACCTGCCGTGCCCGTGCCAGTGTCCATGACAAGACCTAGTGCCAGGCCCGACCGGCAAGGAGACCAGCCTCAGTGTCCGTCTTCAACAAGCTCATGCGTGCAGGCGAAGGCAAGATCCTGCGCAAACTGCACCGCATCGCGGACCAGGTCAACTCCATCGAAGAGGACTTCGTCAACCTCTCCGACGCCGAGTTGCGGGCGCTCACCGAGGAGTACAAGCAGCGGTACGCCGACGGTGAGAGCCTCGACGACCTGATGCCCGAAGCGTTCGCGACCGTCCGCGAGGCGGCCAAGCGTGTGCTCGGCCAGCGCCACTACGACGTCCAGCTGATGGGTGGCGCCGCGCTCCACCTCGGATACGTCGCCGAGATGAAGACCGGTGAGGGCAAGACCCTCGTCGGCACGCTCCCGGCCTACCTCAACGCGCTGTCCGGCAAGGGCGTGCACCTGATCACGGTCAACGACTACCTTGCCGAGCGCGACTCCGAGATGATGGGCCGGGTCCACAAGTTCCTCGGCCTGACGGTCGGCTGCATCCTGGCGAACATGTCGCCGGCGCAGCGCCGCGAGATGTACAACTGCGACATCACGTACGGCACGAACAACGAGTTCGGCTTCGACTACCTGCGCGACAACATGGCGTGGTCCAAGGACGAGCTCGTCCAGCGCGGCCACAACTTCGCCTGTGTCGACGAGGTCGACTCCATCCTCGTCGACGAGGCCCGTACGCCGCTGATCATCTCCGGTCCGGCGGACCAGGCCACCAAGTGGTACGGCGACTTCGCCAAGCTGGTCACCCGCCTCAAGAAGGGCGAGCCCGGCAACCCGCTCAAGGGCATCGAGGAGACCGGCGACTACGAGGTCGACGAGAAGAAGCGCACCGTCGCCATCCACGAGGCCGGTGTCGCCAAGGTCGAGGACTGGCTGGGCATCGACAACCTCTACGAGTCGGTGAACACCCCGCTCGTCGGTTACCTGAACAACGCCATCAAGGCCAAGGAACTGTTCAAGAAGGACAAGGACTACGTCGTCATCGACGGCGAAGTCATGATCGTCGACGAGCACACCGGCCGTATCCTCGCCGGCCGCCGCTACAACGAGGGCATGCACCAGGCGATCGAGGCGAAGGAAGGGGTGGACATCAAGGACGAGAACCAGACCCTCGCCACGATCACCCTGCAGAACTTCTTCCGCCTCTACGACAAGCTGTCCGGCATGACCGGTACGGCCATGACCGAGGCCGCCGAGTTCCACCAGATCTACAAGCTGGGCGTCGTCCCGATCCCGACGAACAGGCCGATGGTCCGCAAGGACCAGTCCGACCTGATCTACCGCACCGAGGTCGCCAAATTCGCCGCGGTCGTCGACGACATCGAGGAGAAGCACAAGAAGGGCCAGCCGATCCTCGTCGGTACGACGTCGGTCGAGAAGTCCGAGTACCTCTCGCAGCAGCTGTCCAAGCGCGGCATCCAGCACGAGGTGCTCAACGCCAAGCAGCACGACCGTGAGGCCTCGATCGTCGCCCAGGCCGGCCGCAAGGGCGCCGTCACCGTCGCCACCAACATGGCGGGCCGCGGTACCGACATCAAGCTCGGCGGCAACCCGGACGACCTCGCCGAGGCCGAGCTGCGACAGCGCGGCCTGGACCCGGTGGAGCACCAGGAGGAGTGGGTGGCCGCGCTGCCCGCCGCCCTGGAGAAGGCCGAACTCGCCGTCAAGGCCGAGTCGGAGGAGGTCAAGGAGCTCGGCGGGCTGTACGTCCTGGGCACCGAGCGCCACGAGTCGCGGCGTATCGACAACCAGCTGCGCGGCCGTTCCGGCCGTCAGGGCGACCCGGGCGAGTCCCGCTTCTACCTGTCGCTGGGCGACGACCTGATGCGGCTGTTCAAGGCGCAGATGGTCGAGCGCGTCATGGCGATGGCCAACGTCCCCGACGACGTGCCGATCGAGAACAAGATGGTCACCCGCGCGATCGCGTCCGCGCAGTCGCAGGTCGAGCAGCAGAACTTCGAGACGCGCAAGAACGTCCTGAAGTACGACGAGGTGCTCAACCGGCAGCGCGAGGTCATCTACGGCGAGCGCCGCCGCGTCCTGGAGGGCGAGGACCTGCACGAGCAGATCCGCCACTTCATGGACGACACGATCGACGCCTACATCGAGGCCGAGACCGTCGAGGGCTTCGCCGAGGAGTGGGACCTGGAGCGGCTGTGGGGCGCGTTCAAGCAGCTCTACCCGTGCAAGGTCACCATCGAGGAGCTCGAGGAGGCGGCCGGCGACCGCGCCGGCATCACCGCGGAGTTCATCGCGGAGTCCGTCAAGGAGGACATCCACGAGCAGTACGACGCCCGCGAGAAGCAGCTCGGCTCCGACATCATGCGCGAGCTGGAGCGGCGCGTGGTGCTCTCGGTGCTGGACCGCAAGTGGCGCGAGCACCTCTACGAGATGGACTACCTCCAGGAGGGCATCGGCCTGCGCGCGATGGCCCAGAAGGACCCGCTGGTCGAGTACCAGCGCGAGGGCTTCGACATGTTCACCGCCATGATGGAGGGCATCAAGGAGGAGTCCGTCGGCTACCTGTTCAACCTGGAGGTCCAGGTCGAGCAGCAGGTCGAGGAAGTCCCGGTGCAGGACGCGGCCGCCCGGCCGTCCCTGGCCAAGGAGGACGCCGTTCCGGCGCAGGCGGGTGCCGGGCGTCCGGAGATCCGGGCCAAGGGCCTGGACGCGCCGCAGCGGCCCGACCGGCTGCACTTCTCCGCACCGACCGTGGACGGCGAGGGCGGTGTCATCGAGGGCGACTTCGAGAACGGTGACGGATCGTCCCGCTCCGAGGCGGACGGCCTGACGCGTGCGGAGCGCCGCAAGGCCCAGAAGGGCGGGCGTCGCCGCAAGAAGTGACCCCTCGCCGCAGGCGGGAGTGGTTTCCGGGGCCGGGTGCGCGACGACCGTCGCGTGCTCGGCCCCGTTGTCGCGGGCGGGGTCAGTGGCGCTCGCTGCCGAGCTCCACGGCGGCGCAGCGCCACTTGCGGTCGGTGCCCTGCTCCAGGCGGAAGGCCATCGCGCGGACCTGCTCGCCCGCCGCGATGCTCGCGAACGCCTCGACCACGCCCGGCCGCAGCGGGAAGCCGCCGCAGCGGCGGACGACCGGGCGTGCGCCCCGGGCGCGCAGGGGGGTGGCGGGTGCGAGCCGGATCAGCTGGTCGTAGGCCTCGCCGACGGTCTGGCCGAGCATCCAGTGGACGGGGCGCTCACCGCTGAGGACGGCGAGCAGCCGCTCGGCGAAGAGGATGTGCGGCGGGAGCGGCGCCCGGGTGACGGACGCGGTGGTGCCGCCGGGCGGGGCGGTGCGGGCCGTCGCCGTCCCGGCCGGGGCGGTGCGCGTGGGGGTGGTGCGGGCCGTCGCCGTGCGGGCCGGCGTGCGGCTCGGGGCCGGGCCGGCGGCCGGGCGCGGTGCACCGGGCCGGACGCCGCCGGGACCGCGCCCGCCCCTGCGGCCCGCCGGGCCCGGCGTCGTCCTGGTTGCGGTGGTGCTCATGAAGATCGCCCCCGTTCCGTGGCGCCCGGTTCTCTACCGGGCGGTAACTTGCGTAGGTGATCTTCTACGGGGGCGGGGAGGGGGCCCGCAATCGGTGCGCGTGCGGCCGGTGGATCGATGGGCGGATCACCTATCAGGGTGACGCCGGGGGCCTGGGCGCGGCCCCGGGGCGGGTGACGCGCGGTGCCGGGTGGACGGGAGGGTCCGGTGACCACCGGCCCCGAAGGGGGACCGCGCACGTATCCTGAGGGCGTCTGTCGACTACGAAAGCGGCCTGCCATGCGCGTCTACGTCCCCCTGACCCTCCCCGGTCTCGCACAGGCGCACGAGGCGGGCGAGCTGGGCCCCGGCCCGCTGACCGCGTACGCCGTGACGCCCGGTCTGCGGGAGTGGTACGTGTCGGACGACATCGAGGAGCTGGAGTACGCGGCGCTGAACCGGGCGGCGGCCGCGTCGCTTCGGATGCTGGCCGCCGACCCGTCCGCCGCGCGGCGCCGGGTGGTCGTCGCCGTCGACGTACCCGACGGGGCCGCGGCCGCCGATCCCGACGGGGCGCTCGACCCCTCGTCGGTGGGCGAGGTGCGGATCGCCCGCGCCGTGCCGCTGGCCAAGGCGGCGGCGGTGCACGCGGACGCGGACGACGCGGAGGCCGACGTGTCCGCCGCGGCGGAGGCGCTGGGCGCGGCCGACCACGGGGACGACGACGCGCAGTTCGTCGTGGACGGGGCCGAGGACCACGAACTGCTGTGGTTCGGGGTGCAGGAGATCCCCGGGTTGATCGGCTGACCGGCGACCTGTGGACAACCGGTTCCGCCGTCGGACCCTGCCGGTACCTTTCTGACATGGGGAAGCACGGCACCCACCTGGTGTGGGACTGGAACGGCACGCTGCTCGACGACATCGACGCGGTGATAGGGGCGACGAACGCCGCGTTCGAGGAGATAGGGCTGGAGCCCATCACGCTCGCGCGGTACCGGGAGCTCTACCGTGTCCCGGTCCCGCTCTTCTACGAGCAGCTGATGGGCCGGCTGCCCACCGAGGCGGAGTGGCTGGTCATGGACGAGGCCTTCCACCGCCACTACTGGGTGCGGGCCGAGGTGTGCGGGCTGGCGGAGGGTGCCGCCGAGCTGCTGGCCGCGCGGCAGGCGGCCGGGCTCACGCAGTCGCTGCTGTCGCTCGCCCCGCACGACCTGCTGGTGCCGATCGTGCGGCGGCACGGCATCGAGGAGCGGTTCGTCCGGGTGGACGGACGGACGGGCAGCTCGACGGCCGGCAAGGCGGAGCACATGGTGCGCCACCTGGTGGCGCTGGAGGGCGTGCCGCCCGAGCGGATCGTGGTGATCGGGGACGCGGCGGACGACGCGGTGGCGGCGGCGCACGTGGGCGCGAAGGCGGTGCTCTACACCGGGGGCTCGCACAGCCGGAAGAGCCTGGCGGCGGTGGGCGTGCCCGTCGTGGACACGCTGGCGGAGGCGGTGGCGGTCGCGGAGGAGCTGGCGGCGTGACCCCGGGCGGGGTGCGCCGGCGGGACCCCCTGCGGGGGTGCACGGCGGGACCGCCCGGCGTGGCCCACGGCGTGACCCCCGGCGGGGTGCGCCGCGGCCGGGGGCCCGCGCACCCCGCCCGGGGCGGGTCAGGCCGCGGGGGACTTGGCGCGGAGGACCTTGAGGAACTCGCGCATCCAGCCGGGGTGGTCGGGCCAGGCCCGGGAGGAGACCAGGGTGCCGTCGACGACCGCCTCGGTGTCCTGGAAGGTGGCGCCCGCGGCCTGCATGTCGAGCTCCAGGGCCGGGTAGGCCGTGACGTGGCGGCCGTCCAGCCCGCCGACCGCGGCCGTCAGCAGCGGGCCGTGGCAGATCTGGGCGACCGGCTTGTCGGCGTCGAAGAAGGACTTGAGGATCTTGCGCAGCTCAGCGTCGTTGCGCAGGTACTCGGGCGCCCGCCCGCCGGGGATCACCACGGCCGCGTACTGGCTGGGTTCCACCTCCGAGAACGCCAGGTCCGCCGGCCAGGTGTAGCCGGGCTTCTCGGTGTACGTGTCGAAACCCGGCTCGAAGTCGTGGACGACGAAGCGCAGCTGCTTGCGGGCGGGGGCGGCGATGTGGACCTCGTACCCCTCCTCGCGCAGGCGCTGGTAGGGGTACAGGACCTCCAGGGATTCCGCCGCGTCGCCGGTGACGATCAGGATCTTCACGGTCATCACTGCCTGCCTCTGCTGGGAGGTGGTGCGAAGTGTCTGACATCAGGAGACGTGTCGCTGTCCAGAGTGTCAAACTTCAGGGCCGGGTTTTGTACACATACGGCTCATGACGGCCCGGGGGGCAGGAGCGATAGCCTGGACCCGTGATCAGCGCGATACGCCATGGGGGCAGCGGAGCCCCCGGCCGGCGTCCGGAGTGCCACCGTGCCCGGGCGATCGCTGACACGTCTCATCCGGCCCGGCCGCCAAAATTGGCCAATAACGGCCCGGACATCTCTCATCGCGGCATAACGTCGCCTCAGACCGGATACCCCGCGTCGTGGCGTTGTGTCACTTCTTTCACCTACGTCACGCAACGGCGCGCGACAGGAGCCAGAGGACATGCAGACCAAGCTGGACGAAGCCAAGGCCGAGCTGCTCGAACGGGCCGCCCGGGTAGCTGAGAACAGCCCGGTCGGGGGGCAACTCCAGACTGGGGCCGAGGACGCGGAGCGTCCGGACCAGGACATCGTCCTCGAATACCTCCAGCGCTACTACCTGCACACCGCCCCCGAGGACCTCACGGACCGCGACCCGGTCGACGTCTTCGGCGCGGCCCTTTCCCACTACCGGCTGGCCGAGAACCGGCCCCAGGGCACCGCCAGCGTCCGCGTGCACACGCCGACGGTCGAGGAGAACGGCTGGACCTGCAGCCACTCGGTCGTCGAGGTCGTCACGGACGACATGCCGTTCCTGGTGGACTCGGTGACCAACGAGCTGTCCCGGCAGGGCCGCGGCATCCACGTGGTGATCCACCCGCAGGTCGTCGTCCGCCGCGACGTGGCCGGCAGGCTCATCGAGGTGCTGCCCGACGGCGGTGACAAGAAGGACGCGCACGACGCGCTCACGGAGTCCTGGATCCACGTCGAGATCGACCGCGAGACCGACCGCGCCGACCTCAAGCAGATCACCGCCGACCTGCTGCGCGTCCTGTCCGACGTCCGCGAGACGGTCGAGGACTGGGAGAAGATGCGCGACGCCGCCCTGCGCATCGCCGAGGGCCTGCCCCGCGAACCGATCGCCGACGACCTGCGCGACTCCGAGGTCGAGGAGGCCCGCGAGCTGCTGCGCTGGCTGGCCGACGACCACTTCACCTTCCTCGGCTACCGCGAGTACGAGCTGACCGGCGACGACGCGCTGGCCGCCGTGCCCGGCACCGGCCTCGGCATCCTCCGCTCCGACCCGCACCACAGCGACGACGAGGCGCACCCCGTCTCGCCCTCGTTCAACCGGCTGCCGCGCGACGCCCGCGCCAAGGCGCGCGAGCACAAGCTGCTCATCCTCACCAAGGCCAACAGCCGCGCCACCGTGCACCGCCCCTCGTACCTCGACTACGTCGGGGTGAAGAAGTTCGACGAGGCCGGCAACGTCATCGGCGAGCGCCGTTTCCTCGGCCTGTTCTCGTCGGCCGCCTACACCGAGTCCGTGCGCCGTGTGCCGGTGATCCGCCGCAAGGTCGCCGAGGTCCTGGAGCAGGCCGGCTTCTCGCCCAACAGCCACGACGGCCGCGACCTGCTCCAGATCCTGGAGACCTACCCGCGCGACGAGCTGTTCCAGACCCCGGTCGACCAGCTGGAGTCGATCGCCACGAGCGTGCTGTACCTCCAGGAGCGCCGCAAGCTGCGCCTCTACCTCCGCCAGGACGAGTACGGGCGCTACTACTCCGCGCTGGTCTACCTGCCGCGGGACCGCTTCAACACCACCGTCCGGCTGCGGATCATCGACATCCTGAAGGAGGAGCTCGGCGGCATCAGCGTCGACTTCACCGCCTGGAACACCGAGTCGATCCTCTCCCGCCTGCACTTCGTCGTCCGCGTCCCGCAGGGCACCGAGCTGACCCCGCTGACCGACGCCGACACCGAGCGCATCGAGGCCCGGCTCGTCGAGGCCGCCCGCTCCTGGGAGGACGGCTTCGCCGAGGCGCTCAACGCCGAGATGGGCGAGGAGCGCGCCGCCGAGCTGCTGCGCCGCTACGGCAACTCGTTCCCCGAGGGCTACAAGGCCGACCACACCCCGCGCGCCGCCGTGGCCGACCTCGCCCACCTGGAGCAGCTGATCCGGGGCGAGAAGGAGTTCGCCCTCTCCCTGTACGAGCCGGTCGGCGCGGGCCCCGGCGAGCGCCGCTTCAAGATCTACAAGACCGGCGCCCAGATCTCCCTCTCCGCCGTCCTGCCGGTCCTCAACCGGCTCGGTGTCGAGGTCGTCGACGAGCGCCCGTACGAGCTGCGCTGCGCGGACCGCACCCAGGCGTGGATCTACGACTTCGGCATGCGCATGCCGCACGGCGCCGGCAGCGGCGACTACCTCGCCGACGACGCCCGCGAACGGTTCCAGGAGGCGTTCGCCGCGACCTGGACCGGCCGCGCCGAGAACGACGGCTTCAACGCGCTGGTGCTCAGCGCGGGCCTGGGCTGGCGGCAGGCGATGGTCCTGCGGGCCTACGCCAAGTACCTGCGGCAGGCCGGATCCACGTTCAGCCAGGACTACATGGAGGACACCCTCCGCCACAACGTCCACACCACCCGCCTGCTGGTGTCGCTCTTCGAGGCGCGGATGTCGCCCGAGCGGCAGCGGGCCGGCACCGAGCTGACCGACGGGCTGCTGGAGGAGCTGGACGGCGCGCTCGACCAGGTCGCCTCCCTCGACGAGGACCGGATCCTGCGGTCCTTCCTCACCGTCATCAAGGCCACGCTGCGCACCAACTTCTTCCAGAAGAAGCAGGACGGCACGCCGCACGACTACGTGTCGATGAAGTTCGACCCGCAGGCGATCCCCGACCTGCCGGCGCCGCGCCCGGCGTTCGAGATCTGGGTGTACTCGCCGCGCGTCGAGGGCGTCCACCTGCGCTTCGGCAAGGTCGCGCGCGGCGGCCTGCGCTGGTCGGACCGGCGCGAGGACTTCCGCACCGAGATCCTCGGCCTGGTCAAGGCGCAGATGGTGAAGAACACCGTCATCGTGCCGGTCGGCGCCAAGGGCGGCTTCGTCGCCAAGCAGCTCCCGGACCCGGCCGTCGACCGCGACGCCTGGATGGCGGAGGGCATCGCCAGCTACCGGACCTTCATCTCGGCGCTGCTCGACATCACCGACAACATGGTGGCGGGCGAGGTCGTCCCGCCGGCCGACGTCGTCCGGCACGACGAGGACGACACGTACCTCGTCGTCGCCGCCGACAAGGGCACGGCGACGTTCTCCGACATCGCCAACGAGGTCGCGGTCGCGTACGGCTTCTGGCTGGGCGACGCGTTCGCGTCCGGCGGCTCGGCCGGCTACGACCACAAGGGCATGGGCATCACCGCCCGCGGCGCCTGGGAGTCGGTCAAGCGGCACTTCCGGGAGCTCGGCCACGACACCCAGACCGAGGACTTCACGGTCGTCGGCGTCGGTGACATGTCGGGTGACGTGTTCGGCAACGGCATGCTGCTGAGCGAGCACATCCGGCTGGTCGCGGCCTTCGACCACCGGCACATCTTCATCGACCCGAACCCCGACGCGGCCGTCTCGTACGCCGAGCGGCGCCGGCTGTTCGAGCTGCCGCGCAGCTCCTGGGCCGACTACGACAAGGAGCTGCTGTCCGCGGGCGGCGGCATCCACCCGCGTACCGCCAAGTCGATCCCGGTCAACGGGCACATGCGCGCGGCGCTCGGCATCGAGGGGACGGTCACCAAGCTGACGCCCGCCGAGCTGATGCAGGCGATCCTCAAGGCGCCGGTGGACCTGCTGTGGAACGGCGGCATCGGTACGTACGTCAAGGCCGGCACCGAGTCGCACGCCGACGTCGGCGACAAGGCCAACGACGCCATCCGCGTCAACGGCGAGGACCTGCGGGTCAAGGTCGTCGGCGAGGGCGGCAACCTCGGCCTGACCCAGCTCGGCCGGATCGAGTTCGCCCGCAAGGGCGGCCCCGAGGGCGAGGGCGGCAGGGTCAACACCGACGCCATCGACAACAGCGCGGGCGTCGACACCTCCGACCACGAGGTCAACATCAAGATCCTGCTCAACGGTCTGGTCGCCGACGGCGACATGACCGTCAAGCAGCGCAACAAGATCCTCGCCGAGATGACCGACGAGGTCGGCTCGCTGGTGCTGCGCAACAACTACGCGCAGAACGTGGCGCTCGCCAACGCCGTCAAGCAGTCCCCCTCGCTCCTCCACGCCCACCAGCGCTTCATGCGCCGCCTGGGCCGCGAGGGCCGGCTGGACCGCGCGCTGGAGTTCCTGCCCAACGACCGCCAGATCCGCGAGCTGCTCAACGCGGGCAAGGGGCTCAGCCAGCCCGAGCTGGCCGTCCTCCTCGCGTACACCAAGATCACGGTGGCGGACGAGCTGATCCACACGGACCTGCCGGACGACCCGTACCTGCGCGAGCTGCTCCACGCGTACTTCCCGACGAAGCTGCGCGAGGAGTTCGCCGACCAGATCGACGCCCACGCGCTGCGCCGCGAGATCATCACGACGGTGCTGGTCAACGACACCGTCAACACCGGCGGCTCGACCTTCCTGCACCGGCTGCGGGAGGAGACCGGCGCGTCGATCGAGGAGATCGTCCGGGCGCAGACCGCGGCCCGCGCGATCTTCGGGCTGAGCGAGGTCTGGGACGCCGTCGAGGCCCTCGACAACCGGGTGCCCGCCGAGGTCCAGACCCGGATCCGGCTGCACTCGCGCCGCCTGGTCGAGCGCGGTACGCGCTGGCTGCTGGGCAACCGGCCGCAGCCGGTCCAGCTCGCCGAGACCGTCGAGTTCTTCGCCGAGCGGGTGGAGCAGGTCTGGGCGAAGCTGCCGCAGATGCTGCGCGGCGCGGACCAGGAGTGGTACGAGTCGATCGTCGCGGAGCTCACCTCGGAGGGCGTCCCGGAGGAGCTGGCGCTGCGGGTGGCGGGCTTCTCGTCCGCGTTCCCGACGCTCGACATCGTCGCGATCGCCGACCGGACGGGCAAGGACCCGATGGCGGTCGCCGAGGTCTACTACGACCTGGCCGACCGGCTCTCCATCACCCAGCTGATGGACCGCATCATCGAGCTGCCGCGCGCCGACCGGTGGCAGTCGATGGCCCGTGCGTCCATCCGCGAGGACCTGTACGCCGCGCACGCCGCGCTCACCGCCGACGTGCTGTCGGCCGGGAACGGCACCTCGACGCCCGAGGAGCGCTTCACGGCCTGGGAGCAGCGCAACGCCGCCATCCTCGGCCGGGCGCGCACCACGCTGGAGGAGATCCAGGGCTCGGACGCGTTCGACCTGGCGAACCTGTCGGTCGCCATGCGGACGATGCGGACCCTGCTGCGGACGCACAGCTGACCGCGGACGGTACGTGACGAGGGGGCGCCCCGCCGGGGCGCCCCCTCCCGCGCGTCACAGCCCCTTGAGCGACGGCGGTCCCGGCACGGTCTCCGCCCACAGCCGCCGGCACGACAGCAGCGCGGCCGCCACCAGCAGCGCGTTGCGCAGCGCCACCACGGCGAACCCCAGCGGCGTCACGGTGATGACGTCGTCGTACAGGACCGGGTACGCCAGCGCGCTGAGCGCCGCCGCGGGCAGCATCAGCACGGCGACCGTCCGCTGGCTGGTGTCCCGGCAGGTCAGGCAGACCGCGCCGAGACCCAGCAGCCACACCATGTACTGGGGGCTGATCACCCGGCTGGTCACGGTGAACAGCAGTACCGCGGTGAACGCCGCGTCCACCGGGGTCGCCGCGCTCCACTGCCACGACCGCACCCGCCACAGCAGCAGCCAGCAGAAGGCCAGCCCGGTGAGCAGCAGCGCGAAGTGGGCCGCGCTGGAGGCGTACGGCCCGGCCAGCTCGAAGGCCCCGTACCGGTAGCGGACCTCGCCCGGCCACCACCCGGCCAGCCGCGCCAGCGACAGGGCGCTGCCGCCGACCGACTCGATCTGCACGCCACGGCTGCCCTGCTGGCGGGCGAAGTCCAGGGTGTGGGTGAACCCCAGCGCGAGCACCGCGAACAGCACGCCGGCGGCCACCAGCGCCGAGGTCCACGCCCGGCGGGTGAGGTGCCCCCGGGGCGTGCCGAGCAGCGTGAGCAGCGGCCACACCTTGACCATGGCGCCCAGCCCGGCCAGCGCGCCGCCCAGCCGCGCGTGCCCGCCGCGCAGCGCCAGCAGGCCGAGCACCGCGAGGGCGGTGACCTGGACGTCGTACCGCGCCAGCGGCAGATGCAGGAGCAGCGGCAGGCCGCCCACCCACAGCCAGGCCCCGCTGCTGCCGGCCCGTGCGAGCGCGCAGGCCACCACGGCGTCGGTGAGCAGCGTGAGGGCGACGAACGCCTGGTAGTACGTCAGTTCCGGCACCTGGCCGGGGGCCAGGAAGACCAGCCCGGCGCCGGGCGGGTACTGCCAGGTGACGTCGTCGGGCGGGAACGAGCCCTGCGAGAGCTGCTGGTACCAGTGCCGGTACAGCAGGTAGACCTCGCGGCCGATCCCGCCGATGCCGAGGCTGTCCCGCCACAGGAGCAGGAGCATCCCGGCGCGCGTGAAGGCCCACACGGCGGCCAGCGGCAGAGCGGAGGACCGGTCCGTGAAGATGGGCGTGCGGCGTGCGCTGATCCTGGAGATGGTCATCGTGGGGAACTTTAGCCCGCTATGACCTATTTCTTCCTGGTGTGTGCCTCGTATGCGTCAACGACCTCCCCCGCCGGGCCGTCCGCCAGT
The DNA here is from genome assembly GCF_001646665.1 of Streptomyces noursei. Lineage (GTDB taxonomy): Bacteria > Actinomycetota > Actinomycetes > Streptomycetales > Streptomycetaceae > Streptomyces > Streptomyces lavendulocolor. The sequence goes on from NZ_LWBU01000369.1 coordinate 28,694, forward strand.
AGCCGTCCGGCCTCCAGCCAGATCGCCCGGTCGCACGTCTGGCGGATCGTGGAGTTGCTGTGGCTGACCAGGAAGACCGTCCCGGCCTCCTCGCGCAGCCGGCTGATCCGCTCCCGGCTGCGCTGCTGGAAGCGCGCGTCGCCGGTGGCCAGGGCCTCGTCGATGAGCAGCACGTCGTGGGACTTGGCGGCGGCGATGGAGAAGCGCAGCCGGGCGCCCATGCCCGAGGAGTAGGTGCGCATCGGCAGCGAGATGAAGTCGCCCTTCTCGTTGATGCCCGAGAAGTCGACGATGTCCTGGTATCGCTCGCGGATCTCCTCGCGGGACATGCCCATGGCCAGTCCGCCGAGGATGACGTTGCGCTCGCCGGTCAGGTCGCCCATCAGGGCGGCGTTCACCCCCAGGAGGGAGGGCTGGCCGTGCGTGTAGATCCGGCCCTCGCTGGTGGGCAGCAGACCGGCGACGGCCTTGAGCAGGGTGGACTTGCCCGAGCCGTTGGAGCCGATCAGCCCGATCGCCTCGCCTTTGTACGCGGCGAAGCTGACGCCCTTGACGGCGTGGACGGTCCGGGTGCCCGGCGCCGTGCGCGTACGGGACAGGATGCGCCCGAGCGCCGCCGTCGCGCCGCCCCGGCCCGCCCGGCCGGCGCCCTGGACGGTGTACGTGACGTGCACGCCGTCGGCGACGACGGTCGGCACCCGCTGCCCGCTTCGTGTGTCAGCCACGGCCGTACGTCTCCTCCGCCTGCCAGAACCAGATGAACCCGCCCACGGCGGCGACCAGCGCCCAGCCGGTCGCCACGGCCCACACATGGGGCGGCAGCTGGGCGGCGGTGAAACTGTCGATGAGCGCGAAGCGCACCAGGTCGATGTAGACGGCGGCCGGGTTGCACTCCAGCGCGAGCAGCACCGCGTGCGGCAGGTGGTTGTTCGCCAGGACGTGCTCGACGCTCCACATCACGCCGGACGCGTACATCCAGGTGCGCAGCAGGAACGGCATCAGCTGCGCGATGTCCGGCGTACGGGCCGCGAGCCGTGCCAGCACCAGCGACACCCCGGTGTTGAACAGCGACTGGAGGAACAGGGCGGGGACGGCCAGCAGCCAGGACCAGCCGGGCGTGACGCCGAAGCAGAACAGGATCAGCACCAGGGCGCACAGTGAGAAGGCCAGCTGCTGGAGCTGCTGGAGCGCCAGCGAGACCGGAAGGCTCGCGCGCGGGAAGTGCAGGGCCCGCACCAGGCCCAGGTTGCCGCTGATGGCGCGGGTCCCGGCGGTGATCGAGCTGGCGGTGAAGGTCCAGATGAACACACCCGTGACCAGGAACGGGACGAAGTCGGGGACGCCGGCCCTGGTGTTCATCAGGACGCCGAAGATGAAGTAGTAGACCGCCGCGTTCAGCAGCGGGGTCATCACCTGCCAGATCTGCCCCAGCCGTGCCTGGCTGTACTGGGCGGTGAGGCGGGCGGTCGCGAAGGCGGTGATGAAGTGCCGCCGGGACCACAGCTGCCGGGTGTACTCGGGCAGTGAGGGCCGCGCCCCGCTGACCGAGAGCCCGTGCCGGAGGGCGAGCGCGCGGAGGTCCTCCTCCGGGGGGTGGTGCACCCGTGGGGGTGCGAGTGTCTCCGTACTCACCAGGCGGTCTCCCTCGGCGTGGGGGCGGGATGCGACGGAACGGGACCGTTTCGTCGCTACGGGGAGGGTAGGACGGGCTCACGTCGGAACGCAACCGTCCCGTCGTCACGTGGGGGTGGCGCTATGATCCGGGCATGAGCACACCGCCGCCCCGCCGGCAGCCCGCCGGAGCCGCCGTACTCCGGGAGGACGTCACCGAGGCCATCAGGGCCGCCGTCTTCGAGGAACTGGCGGCGGTCGGCTTCGCCCGTATGTCCATCGAGGGCATCGCCCGGCGGGCCGGCGTCGGCAAGACCGCCGTCTACCGGCGCTGGAAGTCCAAGCTGTCGCTCGTCCTCGACCTGCTGACCGCCTTCGCCGCCCAGGGGCTCCCCGCCCCCGCCACCGGCTCGCTGTACGGGGACGTCCGCGCCCTGCTGGAAGTGGCCGCGCACGCGCTGCGCCACCCGGTCGCCTCCCAGGTCATCCCGGACCTGCTCGTCGAGGCGGCCCGCCACCCCGAGATCGCCGACGCCATCAAGGCCGCCCTGCTCGACGGCCAGCAGGGCGTGGCCGCGCTCGTCGTCCGCGACGCCGTCCGGCGCGGCGAACTGCCCGCGGGCGCCGACCCGGACCGCGCCCTGGACCTGATCATCGGACCGCTCTACTGGCGCCTGGTAGTGGTCCGCACCCCGCTCCCGGAGGGGTACCTCGACGACCTGGCGGCGTCGGCGGTCGCGGCACTGAAGGCGTGACGGTGTGAGTACCGGACGGCGTGCATGCGCGTGACGGCGTGAGCCCGTGACGGCGTGAGCGCGTGACGGAAGCCGGCCGCCGCCCGTCCGGCCGTCACCCGGTCGGCGGCGTCAGCGGTGACGCCGGGCGCCCGCGGCGGTTGAACCCACCGACACGAAAGGACGGTGGGCCGACGTGCGCGACATGGGCATCGAAGGCGCCTGGGTCATGGAACCGCGGATCTTCCGCGACGACCGGGGCAGCTTCCACGAGTGGTTCAGGGCGCCGGACCTCCACGAGGCGGCCGGGTACGGACTGGGGCTCGCCCAGGCGAACTGCTCGGTCTCGGCGCGGGGCACGCTGCGGGGCGTGCACTTCGCCGACGTACCCCCGGGGCAGGCCAAGTACGTGACGTGCGTGCGCGGCGCCGTCCTGGACGTGGTCGTCGACCTCCGCACCGGCTCTCCGACCTACCGGGCCTGGGAGGCGGTGCGGCTCGACGACCGGGAGCACCGGGCGGTCCACCTGGCCGAGGGGCTCGGCCACGCCTTCATGGCCCTCACCGACGACGCGACCGTCGTCTACCTCTGCTCCCGCGGCTACGCCCCCGCCCGCGAGCACGGCGTCCACCCGCTCGACCCCGCGCTCGGCATCGACTGGCCGTCCGGCATCACCCCCGTGCTGTCCGGGAAGGACGCCGCCGCGCCCACGCTCGCCGAGGCCGAACGGGCGGGACTGCTGCCGTCGTACGAGGCGTGCGCGCGCTGGTACGCGGATCTGCGCGAGCGGGCGGCGGACGGCACCGGCGCGCCGCGCGTCCCGGTCTCGCGGGGCTGAGCGCGCCCCGAACGGCCGGAGAACACGGATGCCGGGTACCGCC
>NZ_LWBU01000369.1:31947-70269 GCF_001646665.1 Streptomyces noursei
GGCGGTACCCGGCATCCGTGTGACGGGGTGTCAGTGGCCGTGCGGACTACCAGCGGTACCAGCGACCGCGTGCGCCGCCGTGACCGGCCGGACGGACCAGGAAGCCGACCAGCCAGACGACCAGCACGATGGCCGCCACCCACCAGAGAACCTTGAGAGCGAAACCCGCGCCGAAAAGAATCAGGGCGAGAAGAAGAACGAGAAGAAGCGGGACCATGATTATCAACCTCCGAGCCAGCTTGTGCCCGGCATAAAGAAGATCACACAGCGGAAATCCTTTTTTCTCACGGGGTTTGTCGCCCGCTTTTTCCGGCAAGACGGCCAGGTAATCCCGTAGTCGATCGTGTGGGAGTGTGATTCGGATGGCAGCCGACGAGAAGGCCCAGGCCCGGACCGAGAAGGCCAAGGGCAAGGTCAAGGAGACGCTCGGGCGCGCCACGGGCAACGAGCGCATGGAGGCCGAAGGCCGCGCCGAGCAGTCCAAGGGTGATCTGCGGCAGGCGAAGGAGAACACGAAGGACGCCTTCCGCCGCTGAATCACCGGTACGTCCGTCCGTCCGTTCCGCATCCGGTACGGAGCCTGTGTGGCCCACCCTCTTCCGGGGTGGGCCACACAGGCGTTTTCGGGGGATCATTCCCGGGTGATTTTTCCGGGACTTCTCCGGTGGTTCTCACCCGGTCCCGTTCCCCGTCGCCGGGGTGAAGCAGGCGGTGATGGTCTTCCCGTGCTGCTGGGCGTGGGTGTGCCAGTGGTCCGACAGCGCGTCGACGAGGGCGAGGCCCCGGCCGCCCGGAGAGGTCGTGTCGGGGCTGCGCGGGGCCGGCACCCCGCCGCCGTCGTCGTGGACGCTCACGTGCAGGCACTGGCTGTCCCACGTCAGTACCAGCTGCGCGGAACTGTGCGCGTGCACATGGGCGTTGGTGATCAGCTCCGACACCGTGAGCAGCACGTCGTCCACCGTCTCCGGGGCGTCCTCGGTCCACCCCAGCGACTCCAGGTGCTCGCGGGCCCAGCACCGCCCCGCCCGTACGCCACCCGACACGGGGAAGGACCGGGCCCAGCCCACGGCCCTCATCGATGAGTCGGCCATCGTGTCTCCTTTTTCGTCCGGCACCTGCCGTCCCCGTGTACCCCCGGACCCGCGAGCCAACGGCCCGGCGCCCGGTTGTCATGGGCGGTGTCTTCCGGGGCACACGCGTCGACGTCGACCGCCGCCCGGAACGGGGTGGTCGAGGCACCTGGCCAGGGGCGGTCGGACACGGGAAGGGCGCCGTCGCGGGGCGCGTCGGCGGAGCATGAGGGACCGGGGAGGAATCTCGTGACGCGCAAGAGGCCGAACACCGTACGGGCCGCCCTGATGTGCGCGGGCGTCACCGCACCCGCCGGCGGCGGCCGCGGCGGGGCGGAGCCGCCCGGAGCCGCCCGCCGGCCGGGTGGCGGAGCCCGCGACCTTCGCGACGAGGGCTGACCCCGTGTCCTGGCCGGTGAAACCGCTGGACGCGGAGAGCAGGCGGGCGGTCCGGGGCTTCGCCCTGACCGGACTGGTCCTGAGCCTGCTGCTGACCGCCCTGTGCGCGTACGACCTGGCCGCGGGCCGCGGCTGGTCCGCGGTCGCCACGGCCGGTCTCCTCCTCGCCGCCCTGAACGCCGGTGCTCTGCTGCTGGTACGGGAGGGGCGGGGGCGGTGAGTCGGCTCCGGCCCCCGGAGCGCGCCGGGGGACCCGGACCGCCCGCACGCCGGGTTCAGCCCGCGGCGGCCGCCTCCCGGAGCGCCGGGAACGCCCGTGGCAGCGCCTCCCGCCAGTCCCGCGGCGGTGGCAGGCCCGCCTCGCGCCAGCGGGCGTGGCCCAGCACGCTGTACGCCGGGCGGGGCGCCGGGCGCGGCCAGGCGGCGCTCGTGGTCGGGCGGACGCGCTCGGGGTCGGCGCCCAGCAGCCGGAAGGTCTCCCGGGCGAGCTGGTACCAGGTGCCGTCCCCGCCGCTCGTGGCGTGGTAGACACCCGGCGGCGCGCCCACGAGCCGGACCAGCCGGGCGGCCACGTCGGCGCTCCAGGTCGGCTGGCCGCGCTGGTCGTCGACCACGTCGACCACGTCCCGGGCCGACGCCAGCCGGATCATCGTCCGGACGAAGTTGGCGCCGTGCGCCCCGTACAGCCACCCCGTCCGCACCACGTACCCGCGCTCGGGGAGGACCTCCAGGACCGCCCGTTCGCCCGCCAGCTTGGTGCGCCCGTACGCGGTCCGGGGGCCGGGCGGGGCCGACTCGGCGTACGGCACGCGCGCGTGGCCGTCGAAGACGTAGTCGGTGGAGACGTGCACCAGGGCGCTGCCGGTGAGCGCGCACGCCTCGGCGAGGTGCCGCACCGCCGTCCCGTTGACCGCCAGCGCCTCCGGCTCGCGGGACTCGGCGTCGTCCACCGCCGTCCAGGCGGCGCAGTTGACCACGACGGAGGGGCGCAGCTCCCGCAGCGCGGCGAGGACCGCGTCCCGGTCGGTGACGTCGAGGTCGCCCCGGGTCAGCCCGGTCGCGCCGTCCCCGAGGCACGCCAGCACGTCCTGTCCCAGCATCCCGCCGGCGCCGGTCACGACCCAGGTCACAGCGCCGCCCGGGTCAGCAGGGGCTGCCACCAGGAGCGGTTGTCCCGGTACCAGGCGACCGTCTCCGCCAGCCCGGTGGCGAAGTCCTTGCGCGGCCGGTAGCCCAGCTCGTCGCGGATCTTCGTCCAGTCGACCGAGTAGCGCCGGTCGTGGCCCTTGCGGTCCTCCACGTGGTCCACCCGGGACCCGTCCGCCCCGCACGCCTCCAGCAGCAGGTCCGTCAGCTCCCGGTTGGACAGTTCCGTACCGCCGCCGACGTGGTAGACCTCGCCCGCCCGGCCCCGGGTGCGGACCAGTTCGAGGGCGCGCACGTGGTCGTCCACGTGCAGCCAGTCGCGCACGTGCGTGCCGTCCCCGTAGAGCGGCACCCGGCCGCCGTCGAGCAGCCGGGTGACGAAGAGGGGGACGACCTTCTCGGGGAACTGGTACGGCCCGTAGTTGTTGGAGCAGCGCGTCACCCGCACGTCCAGGCCGTGGGTGCGGTGGTACGCCAGGGCGATCAGGTCGGCGGACGCCTTGGTGGCGGCGTAGGGGGAGTTGGGCCGCAGCGGCTGGTCCTCGGTCCACGAGCCGGTGGCGATCGAGCCGTACACCTCGTCCGTGGAGACCTGGACGACCGTGGAGATACGGTTCCGCACGGCCGCGTCCAGGAGGATCTGGGTGCCGAGCACATTGGTGCGCACGAAGGCGTCGGCGCCCGCGATGGAGCGGTCGACGTGCGACTCGGCGGCGAAGTGGACGATCTGGTCGTGCTCGGAGACCAGCTTGTCCACGAGCCCCGGGTCGCAGACGTCGCCGTGCACGAAGGCGAAGCCCGGGTGGTCGCGCACCGGGTCGAGGTTGGCGGGGTTGCCCGCGTAGGTGAGCTTGTCGAGGACGGTGACCTCCGTGCCGCCGGGCCCCGGGGACCCCAGCAGCGTACGGACGTAGTGCGAGCCGATGAAGCCGGCGCCGCCGGTCACCAGGACACGAGGGGCGGTGTTCATGCCGAGATCTGCACCTTGCTGTGATCGCCGAGCACCAGGCGGTGGGCGGCCGGGATGGGCGGGGCGGGGGTGATCTCGACGTTACGTCCGATGAGGGAGGCCTCGACGCGTCCCACGCCGTGCAGGGAGGAGCCGCTGAGCACGATGGAGTACTCGATCTCGCTGTCCGTGACGCGGCAGTTCTCCGCGATGGACGTGGAGGGGCCGATGTAGGAGTTCTCCACGACCGTGCCCGCGCCGATGACGACCGGGCCGACGATCCGCGAGCCCCGCACGGTGGCGCCGCCGCCGATGCGGACCCGGCCGATGATCTCGGTGGCGGCGTCGACGGTCCCCTCGTTGCGCGGGGTGAGCAGCTCCAGGACGGACCGGTTCACCTCCAGCATGTCCGCCACGTTGCCGGTGTCCTTCCAGTAGCCGGAGACGACGGTCGAGGTGACGGTGCGGTGCTCGTCGATGAGCCACTGGAGGGCGTCGGTGATCTCCAGTTCGCCCCGCGCGGACGGTTCGATGGAGCGCACCGCGTCGTGCACGGCGGGCGTGAAGAGGTAGACCCCGACGAGCGCCAGGTCGCTGCGGGGGTGCGGGGGCTTCTCCTCCAGGCGGGCCACCCGGCCGTCGACGTCCAGCTCCGCCACCCCGAAGGCGCGCGGGTCGGGGACCTTCGTCAGCAGGATGCTCGCGGCGGGCCGGGTGGCGCGGAACTCCTCGACCAGGTCGGTGATCCCGCCGACGATGAAGTTGTCCCCGAGGTACATCACGAAGTCGTCGTCGCCGAGGAACTCCCGGGCGATGAGCACGGCGTGGGCGAGCCCCAGCGGGGCGTGCTGCGGGATGTACGTGACCGCCAGGCCGAACCGCGATCCGTCGCCGACGGCGGCGCGGATCTCCCCGGCCGTGTCCGGGGCGACGATGATGCCGACCTCGCGGATCCCGGCGGCGGCGATGGATTCGAGCCCGTAGAAGAGCACCGGCTTGTTGGCCACGGGAACGAGCTGCTTGGCGGACGTGTGGGTGATGGGGCGCAGCCGGGTGCCGGCGCCTCCGGAGAGTACGAGTGCTTTCACTTCACTGGCCTGCCTGTCTGCCTCGGCTGACGGGGACAAGGTGCAGGATGTGAACGAGAGTTGAGCGCCACGAATTACGTGCGTTTCTGGGCCATACGTGTGATTCGGCAATTCCGCCCGGGTGCGCAAACACCCGCGCAACGCCCATTCCGCACCGAGCCGGAGAACTCGTCCGCCGCGTAAGTGTGTTAATAGGTGCTTCGCTACGTGTGGTCGGTATTGCTACGTTCGACAACCATGAACGTCCGAATGTCGTCTCTGTCCCGAGACGTACGGAAAGCCCGAATCATCGTCCTCGCCGTCGCGCTCGTCGCGTTCGTGTCGAAGACGGCACTCGCGGCGCACACGCGCGGGCCCGCCGACGTGCGGTTCTTCTGGGGCTTCGCCCGGGCCATCGCCCGGACGGACCCCATCCGCATCTACGCCGAGCCGATGCCGTGGCTGCCGGTCTACAACCACCCCCCGCTGGCCAGCTGGATGCTGCTGGGGCTGGAGTGGCTCGCGCAGCAGGGGGTGCCGTGGCGGCCCCTGATCCGTTTCCCGGCGTGTCTCGCCGACTTCGTCACCGTGCTCCTGGTCTTCGCGATCGTGCGGCGGCGCGCGCTCCGGCTGCGGACGGCCGTGTTCTGCGCCGTCGGCGCGGCGCTGTGCCCGGTGCTCGTCGCCACCTCCGGCTACCACGGCAACACCGACTCGGTCGCCGTGATGTTCGCCTTCGCCGCCGCGTACCTGCTCGTCGACCGGGGCAGGCCGGTGGCGGCCGGGCTGGCGGCCGCGCTGTGCATCAGCGTCAAGCTCATCCCGGTCGTCGCCGTACCGCTGCTCTTCGCCGCCGCGCTGCGCGCCGGGGGACGCCCCGTCCTGCTGCGGTTCACGGCCGGGTTCACCGCGCTGTTCCTCACCGTGTGGGGGCCGGTCGTCGCCACCGTGCCCGGCGGGCTCAAGGCGAACGTCCTGGAGTACGCGGGCGGCAACTTCAGCTTCTGGGGCATCGTCCGCTTCGCCCGCTGGGCGGACGTCCCCGAGCCGTACGTCCAGCTGCTGCGCGGCGACGGCCACTTCCTGATCGTCGCCGCGATCATGGCCGTGGGCGTCCGCCTGGTCTGGCGGCGCCCGGCCGACGCGCCGCACGCCGTCGCCACCACCCTCGGGCTGCTCCTGCTGCTCAGCACCGCGTCGGGCGTCCAGTACCTGGCGTGGCCGGCGGCCGGGCTGTTCGTCATCGGCCTGTGGCAGGGCACGGCGTACGGGATCGTCGTCGGCGCCGTCACCGCCTCGGTCTACTCCGGCCAGCGCCCGGTGCACTGGACGGACACCGAGATGGCCTTCGGCGCCCTGGGCTGGGCGGTCCTCGCCGTCTGCGTCGCCTCCGCGGTCCTGACCGCCCTGCGGGCCGGGCGCCGGCCCGGCCCGGCCGCGGTGCTGCCCCCGGCGCGCACGGCACGAGCGGGCACGAGCAGCGGGCCGGGAACGGGGCCCGGTGCTGGTGCTGCCGGTGCCGGTGCCGGTGCGGTGTCCGCCGGTCCGCCCACCGGCACGGCCGCCCGCGCCCCGGCGCCCCCCGCCCCGGCGCCCCCCGCCCCGGCCGCGCCCGCCGGAGGGCCCGCCCCCGCGCCCGCCGGCGGCACCGCGGGGGCGGCGCCCGGTGACGCGGGCCTTCCCGCTCCCGTCGCCGACTGACCCGCCCGACACCCCCCCGCGAGAGTGGAGAAGCCCGTGACGGAAGGTCACAGCAGCCGAAGCAGCAGCCCCAGGATCGGGATCCTGGTGGTGGCGTACAACGCGGAGGCCACGCTGGAGAAGACCCTCGACCGGATCCCCGCCGACTTCCGGCCCAGGATCGCCGAGATCCTGATCCTCGACGACGCCAGCCACGACGCCACGTTCACCGCCGGCTGCCGCTGGTCCCAGCTCGACGGGATGCCGCCGACCGTCGTCATGCGGCACACCAAGAACCTCGGCTACGGCGGCAACCAGAAGGCCGGGTACGCGCTCGCCGCCGAGCGGGGCCTGGACATCGTCGTCCTGCTGCACGGCGACGGGCAGTACGCCCCCGAGCTGCTGCCCCGGATGGTGGAGCCCCTCGAACGCGGCGAGTGCGACGCCGTGTTCGGGTCCCGGATGATGCGGCCCCGCGACGCCCTGCGCGGCGGCATGCCGCTCTACAAGTGGCTCGGCAACCGGGTGCTGACCCGGCTGGAGAACGCGCTGCTCGGATCGGACCTGACCGAGTTCCACTCCGGCTACCGCGCCTACAGCGTGGACGCCCTGCGGCGCCTGCCCGTCGAGCGCAACACCGACGCCTTCGACTTCGACACCCAGATCATCGTGCAGATGGCCGACGCCGGGATGCGCATCCGCGAGATCCCCATCCCCACCTACTACGGCGACGAGATCTGCTACGTCAACGGCATGCGGTACGCCAAGGACGTCGTCAAGGACGTCCTCGAATACCGGCTGGCGAAGAAGGGGTTCGGCACCTGCGGCTGGATCCCCAAGCCCGTCGAGTACGCCTTCAAGGAGGGCGACGGCTCCTCGCACGCCGTCATCCTGGACCGGATGCGGGACCTGCCGCCCGGCCGGGTCCTCGACGTCGGCTGCTCCGGCGGCGCGTTCGCCGAACGCCTGGAGGCCCTCGGCCACACCGTCACCGGCATCGACTGCGTCGAGGTCGAGGGAGTGCGGGACAGGTGCTCCGGCGGGTTCTTCCTCGCCGACCTGGAGGAGGGGCTGCCCGAGGGCATCGGCGAGGGGTACGACTACGTCGTCGCCGGCGACGTCATCGAACACCTCTCCCGCCCCGAACGCCTGCTCGCCGAGGTGCGCGGCGTCCTGCGCCCCGACGGACACGTCCTGCTGTCCGTGCCGAACTTCGGCCACTGGTACTCACGGCTGCGCGTCGCCCTCGGCATCTTCGACTACGACCGGCGCGGCATCCTCGACGAGACCCACCTGCGGTTCTTCAGCCGCGCCAGCCTCCGCCGCACCGTGCGCGCCGCCGGGTACGACGTGCTGTCGCTCTCGGCCACCGGCGCGCCCTTCTGGTCCGTGCTCGGCGGCGGACCGGTGTCCACGGTGCTCGGCGGGGCGTCGAAGCTGCTGACCCGTCTGCGTCCCACCCTCTTCGGCTACCAGTACGTCGCACTGCTCACCCCGCATGCGGCGCGGACGATCATCGCTGGGGAGCACATCGATGTCCAGGACATCCTCAACCGCCAGTTCGTCCCGGTGGACTCCGCCGCCCCCCGCGTCGGCGTGTGAGAGGCGGACGTTGACCCTGCCCAGCCTGGTGCTGCTGCTCTTCGCGGTCCTCTCCTCGGCGGCCGGCCAGATCATGCTCAAGCACGGCATGCAGGCCGCCGCCACCGCCGCCGGGAAGACCGGCGGCTCGCTGGCCGCACGCGCCGCGACCACCCCCTGGGTGGTCCTGGGCCTCGCCGTCTTCGCGCTCTCCGCCGTCGCCTGGATGTCGACCCTCGCCCGGGTCCCGCTCTCCGTCGCGTACCCCTTCAACGCCCTCGGCTACCTGCTCATCGTGCTGGCCGGTTCCACGCTGCTGCACGAGCGGACCTCGGTGTGGACCTGGGCCGGCTCGACCCTGGTCGTGATCGGCCTCCTGACGGTCTTCCTCGGCCAGCGGAACTGACCCCCTGCAAAAGGACCGAACGCCCATGCCCGCACTCAGCGTCGTCGTGTCCGGCCACGCCCCCCTCGGCCGGCTGCGCGCCTGTCTGGACGGCGTCACCGCCCAGACCCCGCCCGACCTCGACATCGTGGTCACCGTCCCCGGCACCGACCGGCCCGCACGGGCCCTCGCCGCCACCCACGAACTGCGCGACCCGCGCGTCACCGTGGTGCCCGTCGCCCCGGACGCCCCCGCCGCCACCGCCCGGGCCGCCGCAGCCGGCGCCGCGACCGGGCGCTACCTGCAATTCCTGCACCCCGCCACCGACCGCCTGCCCGACGGCGCGGCCGCCGCCCTCACCACCCGGCTCGGCGCCCTCCCCGACGCCCCGGACGTCGTCCTGCTGGACCACCACCACGCGTACTGGTGGGACGACGCCGTGCCCGGCGGCTCCACCGACCTGCTGGCCGGGGCCGGCGCCCAGGGCCCCACCACCCTCGCCGGCCACCCCGCGCTCCTCGACCTCGCGCCGCTGCTGGGCAACCGCCTCGTCAGCGCCCGGCTGCTGGCCGAGCACCCCGACCTGATCGGCACCGAGGGGCACGACGAGCTGTATCTCTCGTACGCCGTCCTGCTCCTGGCCCGGCGGATCACCGCCTGCACCACCGTCGGCCTCGTCCGGCACAAGGACCGGCCCAGCCAGCGGCGCGCCGCCGGCCCCGAGCAGCACTTCGCGGCCTTCGGCCAGTACGAGCGCCTCCACCAGCTCGCCCACGCGGCCTCCGCGCCCCCCGAACTGCGCACCCGGCTCTACGACCGGATGGTCGGCGACTACCTGGCGACCCTGGCCCGGCGCGACGAACTGCCGCCCGCCCTCCTCACCGAGTACTTCCGGCGCGCCGCCCGCCACACCGCCCGCTTCCGCCCCGAGGGCCACCACCGGCCCGGCGGCCTCGACGGCGTACGCCACGTCCTCCTCGGCCGGGGCGCCCACCTCGGCTACCGCCTGCTGCGCCTCGCCAACGACAAGCGCCGGGCCGTCCGGTCGGCCACGTCCGCCCGCGCCGAGCAGGTGGCGGCCGTCCGCGCCCGCCACCGCTACCACCGCCGGCTGCGCCGGGGCATCGACCAGGACCTCGCCGTCTTCTCCGCGTACTGGGGGCGCGGCGTCCACTGCAACCCGGCCGCCATCGCCACCGAACTGGCCGAACTCGCGCCCGACATCCACCAGGTGTGGATCGCCGAACCCGACCGCGTCCCGCTGCTGCCGCCCGGCACCGACCACGTCGTCCCCGGCACGCCCCGCTACTGGGACGTCCTCGCCCGCGCCAAGTACCTGGTCAACAACGTCAACTTCCCCAACGGGATCGTCAAACGCCCCGGCACCGTCCACCTCCAGACGCACCACGGCACCCCCCTCAAGCGCATGGGCGTCGACCAGCGCGACCACCCCGCCGCGGCCCAGGGGCTCAACATCGAGGCCCTGCTGGAGCGGGTCGACCGCTGGGACTACAGCCTCTCCGCCAACAGCCACTCCACCGAGACCTGGCAGCGCGCCTACCCGGCCGGCTACCGGTCCCTCGACTACGGCTATCCGCGCAACGACGTCCACTACCGGGCCACCGCCGCCGACGTCCGCGCCGCCCGCGCCCGGCTGGGCATCGAACCCGGCCGCCGCGCCCTGCTGTACGCCCCCACCCACCGCGACCACGAGCCGCGCACCCGCTGGACGCCCCGCCTGGACCTGCCCCGGCTCGCGGACGCCCTCGGCGACGACACCGTCCTGCTCGTCCGCGGCCACTACTTCCACGACCGGCTGCCCGGCCCCCGCCACGACCGCGTCCTCGACGTCACCGGCTACGAACCGGTCGAGGAACTCGCCCTGGCGGCCGACGCCCTGATCACCGACTACTCGTCGATCATGTTCGACTACGCCAACCTCGACCGGCCCGTCGTCCTGCACACCGACGACTGGGAGACGTACACCGCCACCCGCGGCGTCTACTTCGACATCACCGCCGAACCCCCCGGCCACGTCACCCGGAGCCAGGACGAGCTGACCGACGTCCTGCGCGACGGCACCTGGTGCGACGAGGCCGCCGCCAAACAGCGCCACGACTTCCGGCTGCGGTTCTGCGAGTACGACGACGGGCGCGCCGCCGAGCGGGTGGTGCGCCGCGTCTTCCTCGGCGAGGGCGAGGAGAGCCTCCCGCCGGTCCTGCCGCTGGAGCGGCGCACCCCCGCCCCCACACCCGAGGAGGCCACCCGCCGATGAGCACCCTCCCCGGCGCGACCGCCGCCGCCACAGGCACCGCCGCCCCCACCGTCACCGTCGTCGTCATCGTCCACGACGACGCCGAACGGCTGCCGCGCGCCGTCGCCTCCGTACGCGCCCAGACCCTCCGCGACATCGAGATCGTCATCAGCGACGACCACTCCACCGACGCCACCCCCCGGGTCGCGGCGGCGCTGGCCGCCCAGGACGACCGCATCCGGGTGCTGCGGCTGGAGCGCAACAGCGGCGGCTGCGGCGCCCCCCGCAACCGCGCCCTGGAGACCGCCCGCGCCCCGTTCGTCATGTTCCTCGACAGCGACGACGAACTCCCGCCGCGCGCCTGCGAGCTGCTGCTCGGCGCCCACGCCGGGGCGGACCTCGACTTCACCATGGGCGCGGTCGAGCGGGTGCGCACCGACACCGGTGACGTCTCCCCCTGGATGGCGCACCTGTTCGCCCGGCGCCGGACCGTCCGGGGCATCGAGGACGAGCCGCGGCTGCTGTTCGAACCGCTGTCCACCAACAAGATGTACCGCCGGGAGTTCCTGGACCGGCACTCCCTGCGCTTCCCCGAAGGGCTCCACTACGAGGACCAGCTGTTCACCGCGCGGGCCTACACCCTCGCCCGCGCCTTCACCGTCCTCACCGAGCCGGTCTACCGCTGGTACATCGCCCCGCACGCGGCGGCGGACGCCGCGACAATCTCCAACCGGCGCCACCTGATCTCCAACGTCCGCGACCGGATCACCGTCGCCCGGCTGATCGACGACTTCCTCGCCGAGCAGGGGGTGCCGGACGCGGTGCGGGAGGAGAAGGACCACAAGTTCCTCTCCCACGACCTGCGGCTGTACGCCGGTGACCTGCCCCACCGGGACCCGGAGTGGGTCCGGGAGTTCGCCGCCGAGGTCCTGCCGTACCTGGAGGGGCTGTCGGCCGCCGCCTTCGGGCGGATGCGGCGCGACGAGCGGGTCGTGGTGGGACTGCTGCGCGAGGGGCGGTACGAGGAGGCCCGGCTCGCGGCCCGCGGCCTGGGGCACGGCGTGGGCCCGCGCGCCCTCGCGACGGACGCGCGGGGGCGCACCTACTGGGGCGGCACGCTGCCCCGGACGGACGCGGGCCGGGCCGACCTGGACCTCACCGAACTGGACCTGGCGGGCTGCCCGTTCGCCTCCGCCCGGTTCCGGCACGAGATCCTCCGGGTGGGGCGCGGCGAGGGCGGCACGGTGGAGCTGGCCCTCCGCACCCACGACCCCGCGCGGCGCCTCCCGCTGGCCCCGCTCCCCGCCCTCCTGCACGTCTCGCCCGCCGGACGGCGGCTGACCGTGCCGCTGCGGATGGACCCGGCGGGCCGCGGCGTCTTCGAGGGCACCGTGCGGCTCCGCCCGGCCGCCGCCACGCTGCCCGCGCACGGTTTCCGGGGCGTGCGGCACCCCGTGCTGGAGGTCACCGACGGGCGCCGCGGCGGGGGAGCGGGCGGGGCGGCCGGGAACACCGGTGTGCTGCTCGCGCCGCTGGACTTCGCGCCGTTCGAGGTGGCGGGCGCCGGGCGCCACCGCGTGGTGGTCGAGCCGGAGGGGCGGGACGCGGGCCGGCTCCAGCTGCGGTGGCGCCCCGGGGGCGTGGTGGGCCGCCTGCTGGGACCCGTGGTGCAGAAGGGCCCCGTGCGGCGGGCCGCCAAGGCGCTGATCGGCACGCGCTAGCGCGGGGCCGGGAACAGGGCCGCCCCGGCCCCGCCCATCGACGGGGCCGGGCGGCGGTCCTCCAGCGGGACGACGGGCGGCAGGGCCGCCGGGTCCTCGCCCAGGAACAGGTGCCGCACCACCCGCTCGGCCGCGTGCCCGTCGTCGTACGGGCAGAAGCGCGCCCGGAACGCGGCCCGCAGCTGGGCGGAGCGCGAGCCGCGCCAGTGGCCGGTGACGAAGATGTCGATCAGCTCATCCTCGGTGCGGGCGACCGCGCCCGGCGGGAAGGTCCGCAGGTCGAAGTAGGTGCCGCGGGTGGCGTCGTACGCCGTCCAGTCCTCAGTGTGCACGACGATCGGCCGGTCGAGGCCCGCGTAGTCGAACATCAGCGACGAGTAGTCCGTCAGCAGCGCGTCCGACGCCAGGCACAGCTCCTCCACCGAGCCGTGCCCCGACACGTCGATGATCCGCGGGTTGCCGTCCGTGGCGACGGGCGAGCCGTGCGTGGGGTGCGGGCGGGCGAGGACCACGTAGCGGGGGCCGAGCGCCAGCAGCAGCCGCTCCAGGTCGAGCAGGCGCGGCTGCGGGTGCGCGTAGTCGCGGTGCGTGGGGGCGTACAGGATCGCGGTGTGGCCCTCGGGGATGCGCAGCGACTCGCGCAGCAGGGCGACGTCGGAGGCGGTGGCGCGCTGGAAGACGTCGTTGCGCGGCGAGCCGAACTCCAGGGTCCGGTAGGCGGCGGGGTAGACCCGCTCCCACACCAGGCTGGAGTGCCGGTTGGCGGACACCAGGGCGTCCCACTTGTCGATGTTGCGCAGCAGCTGCGCGAAGTCCGTGCCCCGCCCGGCCGCCGGCCGGAACTGGAGGTCCAGCCCCATGTGCTTCAGCGGCGTGCCGTGCTGGGTCTGGACGAGCAGCTGGCCGCGCCGCTTGACCAGCCGCCGGTCGAAGTTCACGTTGTTGACCAGGTACTTGGAGCGGGCCAGCGCCGTCCAGTACGCCGCCGTCCCCGGACGCAGCCGGCGGGTCGCGGGAGGCACGGTGTGGGCGTGCTCGGGGGCGCAGATCCAGGCGGTGCGCACGTGCGGGGCCAGCTCCCGCACCCGCTCCTCGATCGCGGCCGGGCTGCACGCGTAGCCGCGGTTCCAGTAGGCGGCGAACACCGCCCGGTCCTCCCGCACCGGCAGGCACAGCTGGATCCGGTAGTGCGCCTGGAGCAGGGCGCCCCGTACGGCCCGTGCGGTCCACGAGGCGTACCGCACGGCCCGCTTCAGGTGCGTGCGGGCGGCCGTGACCGCCCGGTAGGTGCGGTGGCTGCCCAGCCGGACCAGGGCGTGCCGGAGCCGGGTGGTGAACTTCGGGGTGGCGCCCTTCGTGCGGTAGCGGCGGTAGTGGCGGCGGGCGCGCCGGAAGAAGTCGGCCCGGGTGCCGCGGGGGAGGCGGCCGGGAGCGCAGAACACCGAGGTGAAGTGGTCGGCCATGCGGCGGAACAGCACCGGCCGCCAGCGGGCCAGCTCGGGGCGTGCGTCGATGAACGCGAAGACCCGCTCGTACTGGTCGAACAGGTCGAAGTGCCGGGGGCTGGTGGTGCGCAGGATGGAGCCGGTGCGGCGCTGGCGGTAGTGGACGCAGACCCGGTCCAGGGTGGCGATCGACCCGGCGGCCATCAGCGCCGGGTACGTCCACGGGGTGTCCTCGTAGAAGCCCGGCGGGAAGGCGAACCCCTCGCGCTCCAGGAACTCCCGCTTGTACGCCTTGTTCCACACCACCATCAGGACCTTCAGCAGCCCCGGCCGCTCGGTCAGCGGGAACGGCGCCGGGCCGGCCTCGGTGAGGTGGCTGCGGAACTCGTGGCGCACCGCCTCGCCCGACCAGTACACGCGGGCGTAGTCGTACACCAGCAGCTCGGGCGAGCCGGTCTCCTTGAGGCGGTCGGCGACGGCCTGGAGGGCGCCGGGGACGAAGGTGTCGTCGCCGTCCAGGAAGAGGACGTAGTCCCCGGTCGCACGGGCCAGCCCGGCGTTGCGGGCGGGCCCGAGGCCGGCGTTCTCGGGCAGGTGGACGGCGACGACCCGGCGGTCGCGGGCGGCGAACTCGTCGATCACCGCCCCGCAGCCGTCGGGCGAGCAGTCGTCCACGGCGATCAGTTCCAGGTCCTCGAAGGACTGGGTGAGCACCGACTCCAGGCACTCGTGCAGATACGCCTGGACCTTGTACGCGGGGACGATGACGCTGAACCGGGGCATGGCCCGGGAACGTCCGATGAACCGACCGGGTTACGCCCGCCGTGGCATACGGGGGACCCCTTGGTTCACCTGTGCCTCACCCGCGTGCGGCCCGGCCGGGGACGTCACTTGACCGCGCCCGCCATCACGCCGGAGACGAACTGCCGCTGGAAGGCGAAGAAGACCGCCAGGGGTATCACCATCGAGACGAACGCCCCGGGCGCCAGGACGTCGACGTTGTTGCCGAACTGGCGCACCTGCTGCTGGAGCGCCACCGTGATCGGCGGCGACTCGGAGTCCGCGAAGATCAGCGCCACCAGCATGTCGTTCCACACCCACAGGAACTGGAAGATGCCGAGCGAGGCGATGGCCGGGCCGCCGAGCGGCATGACCACCCGGGTGAACAGCCGGATCTCGCCCGCCCCGTCGAGCCGGGCGGCCTCCAGCAGTTCGCGCGGGATCTCGGCGAAGAAGTTCCGCAGCAGGAAGATCGCGAACGGCAGGCCGAACGCCACGTGGAACAGCACCACCCCGAGGGTCGTCTCGAAGATCCCGACCGCGCCGAACAGCTGCGAGACCGGTACGAGGGCCACCTGCACCGGTACCACCAGCAGTCCCACGACCACCAGGAACCACCAGTCGCGGCCCGGGAACTCCATCCACGCGAAGGCGTATCCGGCGAGCGACCCGATGACGACGACGAGCACGGTCGCGGGCACGGTGATGAGCACCGTGGACAGCAGCGAACCGGTGATGGTCTCGTTGTCGAGGATGGCGGCGTAGTTGGCGGTGGTGAGCTGGGCCGGGGCCGTGAACACCTTCCACCAGCCGTCGGCGCTGATGTCGGCCGGGTCGCGCAGCGAGGACAGCAGCAGGCCCACCGTCGGCAGCAGCCAGAACAGCGCGACGAGGACGAGGAAGACCCGCAGGGCCCCGCCGGCGGTCCGGGCGGCGAGGCGTGCGGCGACGCTCTGCCGGGTGCTGCTGCCGCTCATCGCCGGCTCTCCTTCCGTATGCGGCGGATGTTGAAGAACATCACCGGGATCACCAGCAGCAGGAGCAGTACGGAGATGGCGCTGCCCACACCGAGGTGGGCGTCCGTGCCGAACGACGAGCGGTAGAGCTGGAGCGCCAGCACGTTCGCGTCGTCCTGGACCGAGCCGGGCGCGATGATGAACACCAGGTCGAAGATCTTCAGCACGTTGATCATCAGGGTCACCAGGACGACCGCGAGGACGGGTGCGAGCAGCGGGACCGTCACCCGGCGGAAGACCTGCCACTCGTTGGCGCCGTCCACCCGGGCCGCCTCCAGCAGTTCACGCGGCAGGGCCGCCAGACCGGCGGCGATCAGCACCATCGCGAAACCGGCCCACATCCAGACGTAGCTGCCGATGACGGCCGGGGTGACCAGGGACGGGCCGAGCCAGTCCACGCCGTTGTACTGCTCCCGGAAGTTGCTCTCCGGCAGCCGCAGCAGGGCCCCGTCCGCGGCCCGCGGCAGGGTGAAGGTGCCGTCGGCCGCCGCCGACGCCGTGGCGACGACCCGGCCGTCCCTGACCGCCTCCACCTTCAGGCCCTTCAGCCCCAGCTCCCGGGCGTCGACGGTGTTGGGCGCCCCGCCGCCGCCCCGCGTGAAGTCCAGCCACGCGGTGCCGGACACGGTGTCCCCGCCGGGTCGCGGGGCCTTCGCCGGCTCCGCGTCCGGCGGCATGTCCCGGGGCGCCACGCCGATCAGCGGCAGCAGGACGGGCGTGCCCGCCCTGACCGGCTCCTTGGTCTCGAACGCCCCGCCGCCCGCTGACCGGAGCGGGTGCACGGGCAGCGGCCGCGCCTTCGGGTAGGTCGACGCCTCGGCGAACGTGTCGTGCACGCCCACCCAGACGGCGTTGGCGACACCCCGGTCCGGGTCCTGCTCGTACACCAGCCGGAAGATGATGCCGGCGGCCAGCATGGAGATCGCCATCGGCATGAAGACGATCAGCTTGAACGCCGTTCCCCACCGCACCCGTTCGGTGAGCACCGCGAAGATCAGCCCCAGGGCGGTCGCCACCGTCGGCGCCACCACCACCCAGACGGCGTTGTTCCGCACCGCCGTCAGGATCGTGTCGTCGGTGAAGATCTCGACGTAGTTGTCGAGACCGGCGAAGGCGCTGCCCGCCCGGTCGAAGAAGGACCGGTACACCGAGTACCCGATCGGGTAGACCACGAGCGCGCCCAGCAGCACCAGCGCGGGCAGCAGGAAGCCTGCCGCGACGAGCCCGCGGGTACCGGTCACGCCCTTGCGCGAACCCGGGGGCGCGGGCGGCGTGGCCGCCGCGCCCCCCGTTGCCGGCGCCGTCACGGCGTCAGCTCTTGCCCTGGTACGCCTTGGCCGCGTCGGCCTCCAGCCTCGCCTGCGTACCCGCGACGTCCTTCGGGTTCTTCAGGAAGTCCTGGAGCGCCTTCCACTCGCCCTTGCCGGGTGTCCCGCCGAACGACTGCGGCATCTGGTCCGACATGTCGAAGCGGAAGTCGTCCCCCGCCGCGACGAGCGCCTTGCCGATCTCGCGCTGCACGTCGTTCGGGTACTCCGCGGGGTCCATCGCCTTGTTGGGCGAGAGGAAACCGCCCTCGCCCGCCCAGATCCGCGCCGCGTCGGGCGAGGCGAGGAACGTCAGCAGGGCCTGGGCGGCGGGCTTGTCCGTCAGCGCGACGGCCACGTCGCCGCCGGTCACCACCGGCGCCTCGGCTCCGACCGCCGGGAAGGGGAACGCCTTCGCGTCCGTACCCACCTTCGCCTCGGTCTGCGCGATGTTGATCGAGACGAAGTCGCCCTCGAAGACCATCCCGGCCTTCGGCGCGTCCCCGCCGGTGAAGGTCTGCGTCACGGACGCCGGGAACTCCGTCTGGAGCGCGCCGGCCGCGCCGCCCGCGATCAGGTTCGGCTTCCCGAAGACGTCGGCGAGGGTGGTGAGAGCCCGCGCGACGGACGGGTCGGTCCACGGGATCTCGTGCCGGGCCAGCCGGTCGTACTTCTCCGGGCCGGCCTGGGAGAGGTAGACGTTCTCGAACCAGTCCGTCAGGGTCCAGCCGTCCGCCCCGCCGATCGAGAAGGGCGTCACCCCCGAGGCGGACACCGTCTCGGCGGTGGAGAGCAGTTCCTTCCACGTCTTCGGCTCCGAGACCCCCGCGTTCTCGAAGACGGCCGTGTTGTACCAGATCAGCGACTTGTTCGCGGCCTTGAAGTACACGCCGTACGGGGTGCCGTCCACGGCTCCGAGGTCCTGCCAGCCCTTGGAGTAGTTCTTGGCCAGCTGCGCCCTGGCCTCCGGCCCGGCCGGCCTGGCCCACTTGCGCTCCACGGCCTGCTTCAGCGCGCCCACCTGCTGGAGCATGGCCACGTCCGGCGGCGCACCACCCGCGATCTTCGTGCCGATGTAGTTCAGCATCGCGTCCTGCGTCGGTACGTAGGCGACCTCCGCCCCGGTCCGCTTCTCGAACTCGTCGAGGACCTTCGTGAACGCCTGCTGCTCCGGGCCCGTCCACACCGCCACGACCTGGACCTTCTGGCCGTCCAGCTTGGGCAGCCGGACGCTCGCGGCGCCGGTCCCGGTGTCCTTGCCCGGTTCCGGCCCGCCGCCACCGTCGCCGTCGCCGCAGCCGGCGAGCGCGAGGGCGCAGACGGCCGCCAGGGCGACGGCGGCCCGGCGCGACCCGCGTGGCGAGCGGGTCCCCGGCGTCGTGAGTGTCGTGAGCGCCCTGCGTGTCGTGCGTGTCGTGCGTGTCCGAAGAGTTGTGCGCATCACTGCCCCGTCTCTTCCGTGCGCGTACGCGTCCCGTCCGTCAGGTCTACGCCCGGCGTACGGGTGCCGCAATACCGCCTTCCGTGTCAAGTCGGGGATCGTGATCGGGTCGTGACGTGCTGTCAGCCCTCCGGCGGACCGGGCCGCCGGGCGCGGTCGTCAGGCGTGGGTCCTCGGCACGAGCGGCGGCAGCGGTGCCGCCCCGACCGAGCGGGCCGCCCGGTCCAGCGCGCTGGCCAGCAGCGCCAGGTCCGTCGGACCGTTGCCCAGCTCGCGCACCGGGCGGCGGGTGGGCGGATCGCCCATGCGCTCCCACTCCAGCGGCACCACGGTGGGCCGCTGCGTGGCCGTCCGGGGGATGCGCCCGGTGACCCGGCCCGCCTGGAAGGGCGTCACCCGGCCGTCCGGGTGCCCCAGCCGGCCGCGCCCCGGCGCGGGGACGTCCGGCCCGGGCGAGGCGGGCGGGGCGTCCAGCACCACCCGCAGCCGCGCCTGGCGGGCCAGCTCCGTGTCGGCCGTGCGGTCCGGGCGGGCGGACGTCACCACCAGGTGGACGCCCAGCCGGTGGCCGTCGCGGGCCACCGCCTCCAGCGCCCGCACCACCGAGCCCGCCGCCGGGCGGCCGGGGCTGCCCAGCGAGGGTGCCACCAGCGCGTCGTAGTCGTCGACCAGCACGACCAGGCGGGGCAGCGGCGGCGGGACGTCGTCCTTCGCCGCACGGGCGGCGGGGCGCAGCCGGAGCGTGCCGGTGGGCGGCCCGTCGAGGCCGTCCGGCTCGCCGGGGCCGGCGGACCCGGCCGGGGTGCCGGGGCGGGCCGGGTCGCCGGGCCGGGCCGGTTCGTGGGGGCGGCCGCCCGGCTCGTGGGGGCGGCCCTGGTCCGAGGGGCGGCGCGGTCCGACCATCCGGTCCGCGACCTCCCGCAGGGTGTGCCACTCGGCGAAGTCCTGCCGGCCCAGCAGCTCCGAGCGGCGCTTCAGCTCCGCCCCGAGCGCCTGGGCGAACGCACGCATCCGCACCGGGTCCGACGCCACCAGGTGCTCCGTGGCGTGCGGCAGTTCCGTACAGGGCGCGAGGCCGTCACCGCGCCCGCCGCCCGCGCCGTCGACCAGCAGCAGCCCGAGCCGGTCGGGGCGGGACGCGGCCGCCAGGGAGGCGGCGACGGAACGCAGCAGCTCGGTGCGGCCGCTGCCCGCCGGGCCCTCGATCAGCAGGTGGGGGCCCTCCGTGGTGAGGTCCACCGACAGCGCCCCGCGCGGGCCGGTGCCCAGCACGGCGGTGCCGTCCGGGGCCGAGGCCCAGCGGGCCATCAGGGACGCGGGCGTGGCGCGGGCCAGCCCCAGCTGGTCCAGCAGCCGGGAGGACGGCGGCAGGGGTACGGCGGTGGCGCGCCCGCGCGGGGCGGTGCCCCCGGCCGCGGCGCCCCCCGCGTGCTCCTCGCGCTCCGCCCGCAGCGGGGCGAGCGCCCGGGCGAACCGCTCGGCCCAGGCGGCGGACACCGCGTCGACCGTGCCGACCGTGCCGTGACCGGCGGGCCGGCCGCCGGCCGTGCGCATCAGGCGCAACGCCGTCGCCACGTCGCCGGACAGCAGCGCGGCCGCCCCGCACTCGCGGAACGCGAGCGACGCGGCGCACGCCGTCTCGTACGTCTCCATGACCGGCGACAGCGGCGAGGCGGCCGGCGTCTCGGCCAGGCACACCAGGTGGATGCCGGACGCCGCGCCCGCACCGGCGAGCCGCGCGGTCGTCTCGCGCAGCTCGGCCGAGCCCGGGTCGCCGTCCACGATCACCACCGTGTACGTCCCGCACTCCGCGCCGTGCCGCTCGGCGGCCTCCGCGACGGCCCTGCGGTCGGCGCTCGCCCAGCCGGGGCCGAGTGGCCCGTCGTCCAGGCGCCGGGTCAGCTCGGCGGTCCTGGCGGCCGCCTGCTCGTGGTCGAACGCCAGCAGCAGCCGGCAGTCCTGGCCATGGGCCGGGCGCACGTGCGGGAGCCAGCCGAGCCAGCTCCACTCGCGGGCGCGGCGCGCGGAGCTGAGCAGCACCACCTCCAGGTCGGCGGGCGCGTGCAGCGCGACCAGCTGGGCCACCACGGAGCGCGTCAGGCCGAGCAGGCGGGCCCGCGGCCCGGCGAGCCCGAGCGACCCCGCCTCGCGCAGGCCCACGGTGACCGGCACGGCGGACAGGTCGGCCCGGTCGGTGGTGCCCAGCCGCACGGCCAGCGCCTCCGGATGGCCGGGACCCCGCTCCCACAGGCGCGGCCCCGGGCCGAGCGCGGTGAGCAGCACGGTGGCCGGGTCGGGCCAGGTCTCGTGCACGGCGCGGCCTCCGGGGAGCGCGGGGCGGGGGCCCTGCGGTGCCTCGGCGGGCCCGTCGGCCCGCCCGCCGGTGAGCCGCCGCGCCCAGGCACCTATGCCCCGTTTACGGACGGGGGCGGGGGCGTGGGCCGGCGGGTGGCCGGGGGCGGAGGCGGTCACCGGGCCGGCGGGAGCAGCGGCGGCGGGCGCCTCGGGGGCGTCGCCGGTGACGTCCAGGGTGGCGCCGACCGGAGTGCCCCGCGCGGGGGTGGTCCGGGCGCGGGTGGCCTGCGCCGGGACGGCCCGCGGGGCGGCGCCGGGGTGCGGGGCGGCCAGCGGCGCGGGGGTGTGCGCCCCGGCGCCCGTACCGTCCGACGGGGCGCCCGCCGACGGCGCCCGGCCGTCCCCGTCCGGGGCGCGCCGGGCCGCCTGCCGCGGCACCCGCGGGTCGCCCTCCGCCCCGGGCCCGGCCGTGGCGGTGGCGCCCGCGCGGGAGACCCGGAGGTGGCCCTCCCCGTCGGGCGCGGTGGCCAGCGGGGAGCCGTCGGCCGCGGGCCGGCCCGCCGTCAGCCGCAGCGTCGACTCGCCCAGACGCAGCAGGGCGCCCGGCGTCAGGCGGACCGGCCGGGCGCCGACCTCGTCGCCGTCCAGGGTGGTGCCGTTGGTGGAGCCCAGGTCCGCGACCGTGACGCGGCCGTCGTCCGCCACGGTCACCGCGCAGTGCAGGCGCGACACGTCCGGGTCGTCGAGGGGCACGTCGGCGTCGGCGGCGCGGCCGATGCGGATCTGCCCGGGGTGCAGCAGGTGGACCCCTCCGGCGTCCGGCCCGGCCACCACGTGCAGCCGCGTCGCCGCGCCGTCCAGGGGCGCGTGGTCCTCGCCGGGCACGTGGAGCGAGAGCACCGCGCCGTCCACCAGGGGCGGTTCGCCCAGCACACGGCGCTGCGCGTCCAGCCGCTCCCCGCCCGCGTACAGCACGACGGCGCCCGAGGAGTCGGCGCCCGACACGGCGGCGGCCAGCCCGGAGGCGACGGCGGCCAGCGCGGTCCCGGCCGGGGCGGTGACAAGCACGTCACAGGCGCGTCCCGCGGCCTGGCCGCCGGTCGGCGCCGCGAGGACGGTCAGCCGGATCTGCATCGCCGTCAGCGGTCCCTTCTGCGCGGCGCGCCCGGCGGCGGAGGGAATGGCCCGTCCCGATCTCCCCCCACCCGCCACGGACGCGTCGTCCGGTCAGGTCGGCACGGACCACGGGGCTCCCGACCCCGCGATGCGCCGTGCTGGGGGCATCCTCCCACCTGGCACTGACAACTCGTCCCCGGCCCACCAAGAAATGATCTTGATCGGTCGGACCCGGTCAGGAAAACGCCTGCTTGCACACCCCTTGGGATCATGTGCGCCGGCGAGAGTCGTGTCACCCTGGCAACCGTGTCCCCTCCGCACGCGTCTTGCAGGGTCGGACGGGAGCGGAGGACGACCCGCCGGTGTGCCGCCGTCCGGCACTACAGTGGGGCGGACACCCGGGCGGACCCGAGAGGGGGGCTCGGACAGGCAAGGACCACGATCGCAGGGAGCGCATGACGTGCGGCCGGTAGGCAGCAAGTACCTGCTCGAGGAGCCGCTGGGGCGCGGCGCCACGGGCACCGTCTGGCGAGCCCGCCAGCGTGAGACCGCGGGCGCCGAGGCGGCCGTGCCCGGACAGCCCGGCGAGACCGTCGCGATCAAGGTCCTCAAGGAGGAGCTCGCGAACGACGCGGACGTGGTGATGCGCTTCCTCCGGGAGCGCTCCGTCCTGCTCCGCCTCACCCACCCGAACATCGTGCGCACCCGCGACCTCGTCGTCGAGGGCGACCTCCTCGCCCTCGTCATGGACCTGGTCGACGGCCCCGACCTGCACCGGTACATCCGGGAGAACGGCCCGCTCAGCCCGGTCGCCGCCGCGCTGCTCACGGCCCAGATCGCCGACGCGCTCGCCGCCAGCCACGCCGACGGGGTGGTCCACCGCGACCTGAAGCCCGCCAACGTGCTGCTCGCCGAGCGCGACGGCCAGATGCACCCGATGCTCACCGACTTCGGCATCGCGCGCCTCGCGGACAGCCCCGGCCTCACCCGTACGCACGAATTCGTCGGCACGCCCGCCTATGTGGCGCCCGAGTCCGCCGAGGGCCGCCCGCAGACGTCCGCCGTGGACATCTACGGCGCGGGCATCCTCCTCTACGAGCTGGTCACCGGCCGGCCGCCGTTCGCCGGCGGCACCGCGCTGGAGGTGCTCCACCGCCACCTCAGCGAGGAGCCGCGCCGCCCCTCCACGGTGCCGGGCCCGCTGTGGACCGTCATAGAGCGCTGCCTCAGCAAGGACCCCGAGCGCCGCCCCAGCGCCGAGAACCTCGCCCGTGGCCTGCGTACCGTCGCCTCCGGCATCGGTGTGCACGCCACGCCCGCCCAGATCGAGGCGGCCGAGGGCGTGGGCGCCCTCCTCGCCCCGGACCCGGCGCCGGCCCCGGTCCCCCAGACCCCGGGCGCGGCGGACCCCACGCAGGTCCTGCCGGGCAACGCGGGCCAGTACGACCCGGCAGCCCCCACCAGCGTGCTGCCCACCAGCGGCGCCGGGGGCCACGGCGGCCACGGCGCCGCCGACCCGACCGCGGTCATGCCGCCCGTGCCGCCCAGGCCGGACGGACAGCCGCAGCCGGAGGAGCCGCACCCGTGGCAGAGCCAGCTGCGCGCCGCCCGTGACCGCAACGAGCAGACCCAGGTCCAGTACCTCGACCCGAGCCAGGACCCCCTGCGCCGCCGTCCGCAGCGCCAGGCGCCGCAGCAGCCGCCGCAGCCGCCCCGGCACGAGCAGCGCCCGCAGCAGCAGTACCCGCCGCAGCACCAGCGCCCGCAGCAGCGGCCGCCGCAGCCGCAGCGGCAGCAGTACGCGCCGCCGCCGCCCCCGCAGCAGTACCCGCCGCAGTACCAGCAGCCGCAGCACCACCAGCCCCAGCACCACCAGCCGCAGCAGCCGCAGGCGCCGGCGCCGAGACCGCCCCGCGAGCCGCGGCCGCCCCGGCAGCGCAGCGCCAACCCGATGCGCATCCCGGGTCTGGGCTGCCTCAAGGGCTGCCTGTTCACGATCGTGCTGTTCGTCGTGGCCGGCTGGCTCATCTGGGAGCTCACGCCGCTCCAGGACTGGGTCGCCGAGGGCAAGAGCTACTGGCAGGCCATCAGCGACGGGGTGACCACGGTCTCCGACTGGATCTCGGAACTCGGCAACAGCTCCGGCTCCACCGGCGACACGCCCGCGGGGCAGTAACCCAGTCGCTTTGTCGACTTCCGAGGGGCGATTTCCCCTCGGTGGTGAGTACCGGCGCCCGCGCCCGCGTAACTTTGTCGGGAACGCCAGCCGCTGAGGGAGCAGTCTTGGCACGGAAGATCGGCAGCCGGTACACGGCCCACCAGATCCTGGGGCGGGGCAGTGCCGGAACGGTGTGGCTCGGCGAGGGCCCGGAGGGCCCCGTCGCCATCAAGCTGTTGCGCGAGGACCTGGCCTCCGACCAGGAACTCGTCGGACGCTTCGTCCAGGAGCGCACCGCCCTGCTCGGGCTGGACCACGCGCGCGTGGTCGCCGTCCGCGACCTCGTCGTCGACGGCAACGACCTCGCCCTCGTCATGGACCTCGTCCGCGGCACCGACCTGCGCACCCGGCTGGACCGCGAGCGCCGGCTCGCCCCCGCGGCGGCCGTCTCGATCGCCGCCGACGTCGCCGAGGCCCTGGCCGCCGCGCACGCCGCCGGGGTCGTCCACCGCGACGTCAAGCCGGAGAACATCCTGCTCGACATGGAGGGCCCGCTCGGCCCGGGCGGCGCCCACCCGGCCCTCCTCACCGACTTCGGCGTCGCCAAGCTGATCGACACCCCCGGACGCACCAAGTCCACCCGTGTCATCGGCACGCCCGACTACGTGGCCCCGGAGATCGTCGAGGGCCTCCCGCCGCGCGCCTCCGTCGACATCTACGCCCTGGCCACGGTGCTGTACGAGCTGCTCGCCGGCTTCACGCCGTTCGGCGGCGGCCACCCCGGCGCGGTGCTGCGCCGGCACGTGACCGAGACCGTCGTCCCGCTCCCCGGCATCCCGGACGAGCTGTGGCAGCTGATCGTCCAGTGCCTGGCCAAGGCCCCCGCGTCCCGGCTGCGCGCCTCGGAACTCGCCGCCCGCCTGCACGACCTCCTGCCGCTCGTGGCCGGCATGCCGCCGCTCGACGTGGACGAGCCGGACTCCGAGCCCGCCGCGGATGCGTACGACGACGATCCGTACCCCACGCTCCCCGACGCCCCGCGCCGCACCGCCGTGCCGCTGGTGCCGGGCTCGTCCACCGACTCCAACCGGGACACCCACACCTCGATGCGCGTCCCGGCCCCCGACGAGCTGTCCGGCGGCCCCCGGGGCACGGCCCGCGCACCCCGCCCCGCCGGCGGCCGGCGTCCCGGTTCCGCCCGGCACCGGTCGGAAGCGGTCCGCAAGCGCCGCATCACCCTCGGTGTCGCCGCGCTCGCCCTGGTCACCGCCGCCGGGCTGGGCGGCTACCTGGCGACCGCCGAGGAGGACGGGGGCGTCCCGCCCCAGGACTCCAAGCAGTCGGCCCCGTCACAGCCCTAGACGCTCCCGGGGGGCCCGTGCTGTCGCACGCAGCCGTTACGCTGGTGTCGTGGCAGTCGTCGATGTATCCGAAGAGCTGAAGTCCCTCTCCTCGACCATGGGGTCGATCGAGGCCGTCCTGGACCTCGACAGGCTGAGGGCAGACATCGCCGTGCTCGAGGAGCAGGCCGCGGCCCCGTCCCTCTGGGACGACCCGGAGGCGGCGCAGAAGATCACGAGCAAGCTCTCGCACCTCCAGGCCGAGGTGCGCAAGACCGAGGCGCTGCGCAGTCGTATCGACGACCTCGCCGTCCTCTTCGAGCTCGCCGAGGAGATGGACGACCCGGACACCCTCGCCGAGGCCGAGGCGGAGCTGGTCTCCGTCCGCAAGGCCCTCGACGAGATGGAGGTCCGCACCCTCCTCTCCGGTGAGTACGACGAGCGCGAGGCGCTGGTCAACATCCGCGCGGAGGCCGGCGGCGTGGACGCCTCCGACTTCGCCGAGCGCCTCCAGCGCATGTACCTGCGCTGGGCCGAGCGGCACGGGTACTCGACGGAGGTCTACGAGACGTCGTACGCGGAAGAGGCCGGCATCAAGTCGACCACCTTCGTCGTCAAGGCGCCGTACGCCTACGGCACGCTCTCGGTCGAGCAGGGCACCCACCGCCTGGTCCGCATCTCCCCGTTCGACAACCAGGGCCGCCGCCAGACGTCCTTCGCGGGCGTCGAGGTGCTGCCGGTCGTCGAGTCGTCCGACCATGTCGAGATCGACGAGTCCGAGCTGCGCATCGACGTCTACCGTGCCTCCGGCCCGGGCGGGCAGGGCGTCAACACCACCGACTCGGCCGTGCGCATCACGCACATCCCGACCGGCATCGTGGTCTCCTGCCAGAACGAGCGCTCCCAGATCCAGAACAAGGCGAGCGCCATGAACGTCCTCCAGGCGAAGCTGCTGGAGCGCCGCCGCCAGGAGGAGCAGGCCAAGATGGACGCCCTCAAGGGCGACGGCGGCAACTCCTGGGGCAACCAGATGCGTTCGTACGTCCTGCACCCGTACCAGATGGTCAAGGACCTGCGTACGGAGTTCGAGGTCGGCAACCCGCAGTCCGTCCTGGACGGCGAGATCGACGGCTTCCTGGAGGCGGGCATCCGCTGGCGGAAGCAGCAGGAGAAGTAGACCCGGGCCAACACCCCGGAACAGACGGCGACTTCGGCGCCGGACGGCCCGCTGTGCGGGCGGTCCGGCGCCGTTCGCGTACCTCGGCGCCATTCGCTGGCGCAAGCGCCGCACCGGACGCCACCTCGCTTTGTCGACAAGGGAACTGGCCTTTGACAGGCCGTTGTTCGCCTTTTACGTCACAGTTGCATCGTTGCACCCCAGGCAACTCTGATCATTTCGGGCATCGCACGCGCAACCGCCTTGACGCTCATACGAAAACTGGGAAAGCTGACGCGCGGCATGCGCATGACTGGGGCGCGTGTGATCGGGGGCAGCATGTGAGCCAGACCCCCAGGTCCGCTGCCCCGAGCGCTGCTCCATGCTCGAATCAGCTACTGGGGGTAGCAGGCAGATGACCAAGATGACGCGGGTCCGCGTGGCGCGGATCGCAGCCGGCGCGGTGATCGCGGCCGGAGCGTCCCTGACCGCGGCGGGCGCCGCCTCGGCGGTCGGCATAGACGTCGAGGTCGCCGGCATCGGCGTCCGCGCCGAGGCCAACGAGGGCGGCCTGGAGGCCGGCCTCGGGATCAACGACGGCGACCCGGGCGGTGTCGACAGCGGTGGCACCACCGACGGTGGCACCACCGATGGTGGGACGACCGACGGTGGCACCACGGACGGCGGCACCACGGACGGTGGGACGACCGACGGTGGGACGACCGACGGTGGTACCACGGACGGTGGGACGACCGACGGTGGGACCACGGACGGTGGCACCACCGATGGTGGGACGACCGACGGCGGCACGACCGACGGTGGTACCACGGACGGTGGGACGACCGACGGTGGGACCACGGACGGTGGCACCACCGATGGTGGGACGACCGACGGCGGCACGACCGACGGTGGGACCACGGACGGTGGCACCACCGATGGTGGGACGACCGACGGTGGCAACGGCAACTCCGGCGGCAACGGCAACTCGGGTGGCAACGGCAACTCGGGTGGCAACGGCAACGGCGGCTCCACGGGCGGCAACGGCGGCACGACCGGCGGCAACGGCGGTACCACCGGCGGTAACGGCGGCACCACCGGTACCGGCGGCAGCACCGGCGGCGACCAGGGCGGCTCCACCGCGGGCGGTTCCACCACCGGCTCCGTGACCGGCGGCGACGACGCCGGCACCTGCACCGTCGACCTCGACGGTGCCGAGTGCGCCGACAACACCGACACCGACTCCGCCGGCTCCAAGCCGGTCGAGCAGGGTGAGGCCAAGGAGGAGCTCGCCGAGACGGGCGCCGCCGAGACCTCGTTCCTGCTCATCGGCGCCGCGACGATGATCGCCGGTGGCATCGGCTTCCGTATGCTGCCGCGCCTCGTGGGCGGCGGCCGCACGGTCGCGTAACCGACCGGCCGTCGAATGACACGGAAAGGGCCCGGGCGGGCCGGGAACGGCCGCCCGGGCCCTTTCCCGTGCGCGCGGCGGGCGCGCGACGGACGTACGGACCGTGGGGGTGCGGGGACCTGCGGGGGACTCCTACGCGGTCTGGTGGGCCAGCAGGGCCACCGCCGCGACCAGGAGCAGCAGGAGCGTCAGCAGGGCCACCGGGTTCAGCCCTCCGAAGGGGCCCTCCTGCTGGAGGCGCTGCCGGTTCGCCCGGCAGACGGGGCACCGGCCCTCGTTGACGGGCGCCGCGCAGTTGGCGCACACCAATCGGTCATAGGTCATGCGCTCTCCTCCTCCCGCGCGGCGGAGCCGCAGACGCGGACCGTGCACTGACGCGGACTGTGCACACAGGTTCTCTCCGCACAACGCTCAGGGAAACGCATCCGTTCCCCCTACCACTGTGCCAGGTCCGGAGAGTTTAGGCGCGCCCCACCGGACCACCCGCCCGCCCGGCCCCTTGGCACACACGGACAAAAAGGGCAAGGCTGGACGGCGACTGCACGTGGCATGCCCAGTCGCGTATGGTCACGCACACCTATACTCCCTGCCGACCGTGGTGCACCCGTGATCCGATTCGACAACGTCTCCAAGACCTACCCGAAGCAGAACCGCCCCGCGCTCAGGGACGTCTCCCTCGAGATCGAGAAGGGCGAGTTCGTCTTCCTGGTCGGGTCCTCCGGCTCCGGAAAGTCCACCTTCCTGCGGCTGGTCCTGCGCGAGGAGCGCGCCAGCCACGGCACGGTGCACGTTCTGGGCAAGGACCTCGCCCGGCTGTCCAACTGGAAGGTGCCGCACATGCGCCGCCAGCTGGGCACCGTCTTCCAGGACTTCCGCCTGCTGCCCAACAAGACCGTCGCGCAGAACGTGGCGTTCGCGCAGGAGGTCATCGGCAAGCCGCGCGGCGAGATCCGCAAGGCCGTCCCCCAGGTCCTCGACCTCGTCGGCCTCGGCGGCAAGGAGGACCGGATGCCCGGCGAGCTCTCCGGCGGTGAGCAGCAGCGGGTCGCCATCGCCCGCGCGTTCGTCAACCGGCCGATGCTGCTGATCGCCGACGAGCCGACCGGCAACCTCGACCCGCAGACCTCCGTCGGCATCATGAAGCTGCTGGACCGGATCAACCGCACCGGGACGACCGTCATCATGGCGACGCACGACCAGAACATCGTCGACCAGATGCGCAAGCGGGTCATCGAGCTGGAGAAGGGCCGTCTCGTACGCGACCAGGCGCGCGGCGTCTACGGCTACCAGCACTGAGCAGCAGCACCCGCAGCAACCCAGCAGCAAGGAAAGGCTGAACGCACGCGATGCGCGCCCAGTTCGTACTGTCGGAGATCGGTGTCGGCCTCCGTCGCAATCTCACGATGACCTTCGCCGTCATCGTCTCCGTGGCTCTGTCACTCGCCCTCTTCGGCGGTGCGCTGCTCATGCGCGAGCAGGTCAGCGTGATGAAGGACTTCTGGTACGACAAGGTCAACGTCACGATCTACCTCTGCAACAAGAACGACGCCGCGGCCGGCGGCACGTGCGACAAGGGCGCGGTCACCGCCCAGCAGAAGAAGGAGATCGAGGCCGACCTCAAGAAGCTCGACAACATCGTGGAGAAGGTCCACCACGAGACGGCGGACGAGGCGTACAAGCACTACAAGGAGCAGTACGGCGACACCGCCATCGCCAGCATCATCACGCCGGACCAGATGCAGGAGTCGTACCGGGTCAAGCTGAAGGACCCGGAGAAGTACAAGGTCGTGGCGACCGCGTTCGCGGGGCGGGCCGGTGTGCACTCCGTGCAGGACCAGCGCCAGACGCTGGAGAACCTGTTCCAGATGATGCGGGGCATGAACGTCGCCGCGCTGTGCGTCATGGCGCTGATGCTGGTCATCGCCCTGATGCTGATCGTCAACACCGTGCGCGTCTCGGCGTTCAGCCGGCGCCGCGAGACCGGCATCATGCGGCTGGTCGGCGCGTCGAGCTTCTACATCCAGATGCCGTTCATCATGGAGGCCGCCGTCGCGGGCCTGCTCGGCGGCGCGGTGGCCTGCGTGATGCTGCTGGTCGGCCGGTACTTCATGATCGACGCGGGGCTCAACCTGGCGCAGAGCATGCCGCTGGTCAACTTCATCGGCTGGGACGCGGTGATCACGGTGCTCCCGCTCGTCGTGGTCATCGGCCTTCTGATGCCCTCCCTTGCGGCTGCCATCGCATTGCGCAAGTACCTGAAGGTGTGACGATCGCCCGTGGCGCCGTGCGGTCAACAACCGTACGGCGCCTTTTCCTTGTCCTAGAGTGGGCGACATGCTGGGCCCCGAGTTCTGTACCCGGCCCCGCGGCGCTCGCAGCCGCGGGGCGGCCCTGACATTCGTCTTCGCCTCGGTACTGCTCGCCGCCGCGGTGACCGACCGCCTGCCCCACGAGGAGAACCCGCCCGAGCGGTCCGTCGCCCGGGCCGTGCCGGGCAGCGGCGCCGGGCGGGGCGAGGTCGACCAGCGGGAGCTGGCGCGGGCGGCGGCCGAGGCCATGGCGGACGGCAAGTCCGGCGCCAAGGCGGCCGAGGAGGTCGTCAGCCGCAGCGGCGACCGCTGGGGGGTCGTCTACGACCAGCGCGAGTACGAGGAGTTCGAGCAGGCGCTCGACGGGCGTTACACGGGCGTCGGCCTGTCCGCCCGGCGCGCGGCCGACGGCCGGATCGAGGTGGCCCGCGTCCAGGGCGGCGGGCCGGCGGCCCGGGCGGGCCTGCGGGCCGGGGACCGGATCCGCACGGTCGACGGCCGGCGCGTGGACGGCCGGTCCGCCGCCGAGGTGGTCGCCCTGCTGCGGGGCGAGGGCGCCGAGCCCGGTTCGCCGGTCGCGGTCGGGGTGCAGCGCGGCACGCGCGCGTGGACCGAGACGCTGCGCCGGGCCAGCCTCGCCACCGAGGACGTGACCGTGCAGCGGCTGTCCGGCGGGGCGCTGAGGATCAAGGTCGCGGCGTTCACCAAGGGCACGGGATTGCGGGTGCGCGATGCGGTCCGCGGGGCCCCCGAGGGCGCCGGTGTCCTGCTGGACCTGCGGGGCAACGGCGGCGGCCTGGTCACCGAGGCCGTCACGGCGGCCTCCGCCTTCCTGGACGGCGGCCTCGTCGCCACGTACGACGTGCACGGCAAGGACCGGGCGCTGTACGCGCAGCCGGGGGGCGACACCGGCAGGCCCCTGGTGGCGCTGGTGGACGGCGGCACCATGAGCGCGGCCGAGCTGCTGGCCGGGGCGCTCAAGGACCGCGGCCGGGCGGTCACGGTCGGGGCCAGGACCTTCGGCAAGGGCGCGGTGCAGTTGCCCAGCCGCCTGCCGGACGGATCGGTCGCCGAGCTGACCGTGGGGCACTACCGCACCCCCGCCGGGCACGGCGTCGACGGCCGCGGCATCGTCCCGGACGTGGTGGTCGCCGACCGGGCCGAGGAGCGGGCCCGCACGGTATTGAGTGGCCTCGGGGGCCGCTCGTAGTGCGAAAATGGCGGCACTATGGCCAAGGAAAAGAACACAGGGCGCAAACTGATCGCGCAGAACAAGAAGGCGCGGCACGACTACACCATCATCGACACCTATGAGTGCGGTCTGGTGCTGACCGGCACCGAGGTGAAGTCGCTGCGCCAGGGGCGGGCCTCGCTGGTGGACGGGTTCGTCCAGATCGACGGCAACGAAGCCTGGCTGCACAACGTGCACGTACCGGAGTACGCGCAGGGCACGTGGACCAATCACAGCGCCCGGCGCAAGCGCAAGCTGCTGATGCACCGGCACGAGATCGACAAGCTGGAGTCCAAGTCCCAGGAGACGGGTCACACCATCGTGCCCCTCTCCCTGTACTTCAAGGACGGCCGGGCGAAGGTCGAGATCGCGCTGGCGAAGGGCAAGAAGGAGTACGACAAGCGCCAGACGCTCCGGGAGAAGCAGGACCGCCGCGAGGCGGAGCGGGTGATCTCCGCGGTGAAGCGCCGCGAGCGGGCCTGACACCGGGTCCCGCACCGAGCCCGGCCCCGGGCACCGACCCGGACCCGCGGGGCCGGACGCGTCCGCCCCCCGCCGGAATAGGCTGGCACCGTCGGGCGTTGGTCACGTACGATGGCACCTGCCCCTCACAGCGGGGGCGAGCCCCCTCGGGGGCAGGGTTTGAAAAATCAACATGGGGATGATCGGTTTCGACAGCGGATGTCGAAGCAGGGGAAGCGTGTCGAGGAAGCGGCAATGATCTCGTAAACCATATGTCGCAAAAAATAATCGCCAACACCAAGCGCGATTCCTTCGCCCTCGCTGCCTAAGTAGCGAGCTTGCGAAGTGTCAGCCCGGGGCTGTTCCCGACCCGGATCCTGGCATCAGCTAGGGAACTAAACCTCTAGGCCCGGTCACGGGGTGTAGAGGGAAATCAAACAGTGACTGAGCCCGTCGGAGACTTGTCCGCGTGATCTCCGGGGCCGAGAAAATCGCAGCGGACTGCACACGGAGAAGCCCTGATTCTGCACCGTTGGACGCGGGTTCGATTCCCGCCATCTCCACGAGCGGTACCTCCGGGGGCGTGCCCCCGGACCCGTCACCCCATGTGGGCGCAAGGCCCGGCAGCCTCACGGCAGCCGGGCCTTCGTCATGCCCGTACCCGCCGCGAGGGCGAGGGCGAGCGCCGCCGCCGCGACCGGCACGCCGTACCCCGTCGCGGCGCCCAGGTGCTCGACCGTCCAGCCGCCGGCCGCCGAGCCCGCCGCGATGCCGCCGAGCAGGGCGGTGACGGCGAGCGTCATGCCCTCGTTGAGCTGCGCCGCGGGCGTCACCCGCTGGACCAGCGTCATTCCCGTGACCATGGTCGGCGCGGTGGCCATGCCGGCGAGCAGCAGGGAGCCGCCCAGCGCGAGCAGCGAGCCGGTGCCGGCCGCCGACAGCAGCGGCAGCGCCATCAGGGCGGTCATCGCGGCGAGGCAGCCGAGCAGCCGGCGCCGTACGTCGCCGCCCGGCACCGCCAGCGAGCCGTAGGCCAGGCCCGCCGCGCACGAACCGGCCGCCTGGAGGGCCAGCAGCGCACCGGCCGCGGGGCCGTCGACGTACGCCAGCGTCACGACCTCCATCGACCCGAAGACCGCGCCGGTCGCCAGGAACACCACCAGCAGCGCCGGCATGCCGGGGGCGCGCAGCGGGGTGCCCGCCGTCCCGGTGCGGGGCGCGACGGGCGGCTCGGTGGCCCGCTGCGCCGCGAAGACCAGCACACCGGTGAGGAGCAGCACCGCGCCGGCCAGGGTCCCCGCCTCCGGGAACAGGGCGGCGCACAGGAACGCGGCGAGGACCGGGCCGACCATGAAGCACAGCTCGTCGACGGCCTGCTCGAAGGCGTTCGCGGTGTGCAGGGCAGCGGGGTCGCCCCGGTGCAGATGGGCCCAGCGGGCGCGGGACATGCCGCCGGTGTTCGGGGTGGTCGCGGTCGCGGCGTACGCGGCGAACAGCGTCCACGCGGGCGCGTGGTGGCGCACGCACAGCAGCAGGGCCAGCGACCCGAGGACGGCGAGCACGGTGGCGGGCACGGCGATCCGCGCCTGCCCGTGCCGGTCGACCAGGCGGGCCGTGAACGGTGCCACCAGCGCGGTGGCGGCCAGCCCGGTGGCGGTGACGGCGCCTGCCAGGGCGTAGGAGCCGTACTCCCCGGCGATCATGATCACCGCGCTCACGCTGAACATCCCCATCGGGAGGCGCGCCACCAGGTTCCCGGCGGTGAAGGCCCGGGCGCCCGGCGTCGCGAACAGACGGCGGTAGGAGGCGAGCGTCCCCCGCGCCCCCCGCGTCCCCCGCGCCGCCCGACGCGGTGGCACGGGGGCAGGGGCGGGGGAGGGGGCCTGGTGACGGGGCTCCCGGTAACGGGGGGCGAGGACGAGGAGCTCGGGTGCGAGGGCGAGGGGCGGGGCACTGTTCGGCTGCGGCATGCGATCAGCCTCGGGCCGCCGGCCGCCGATGGTCCAACACCTGATGGGAGCCGATTGACGCACCACGGTTGTAAATTCGGCGCGTGGCCCATGACATGGAACCCCGGCTCCTGCGCGCCTTCGTGGCCGTCGCCGAGGAGCTGCACTTCACACGTGCCGCCGCCCGGCTGTACGTCGCCCAGCAGGCGCTCAGCCGGGACATCCGGCGACTGGAGCGGGAGCTGGGCACCGAGCTGTTCACCCGGACCACCCGCCAGGTGCTGCTCACCGTGGACGGGGAGCGGCTGCTGCCCCACGCGCACGCCGTGCTGGCGGCCCACGACGACCTGGGCGCCGCCTTCGCGGACCGGTCGCGGCCCCTGCTGGTGGATCTCAACACCGACGGCATGATCAGCGGCCGGGTGCTGGCGCGGGCCCGCGAACTGGCTCCCGAGTGCGAGCTGATGGCCCGCTACCAGAGCGGGCTGACCGGCGCGGCGGCGGAGATCCTCGCGGGGCGGATGGACGTCTCCTTCGGCCGGTTCGCCGGGCTGGCCCCCGCCGTCCGCGCCCGGCTGTCGGCCCAGCCCGTGCGGTGGGAGCCGATGGCCGTGCTGCTGCCGGACGGCCACCCGCTGGCCGCCCGGCCGGAGGTGGAGCTGGACGCGCTCGCCGGGGAGTCCGTGTACGCGGGCGCCGGCAACCCGGCCACCAGGGAGTGGACGGACCTGGCCGAGCGCCTCTTCGCGGGTCGCGGCATCAAGGTGGCGCCGCCGGCCCCGGTGGCGATCGGGTTCGAGGAGTTCCGCCGGGTCATGGCCAAAACTCGCGCCCCCGTCCTCGTCTCCGTGGACTTTCCGGCCATGCCCGGATGCGTGCGGCGGCCCCTGGTGGACCCCGTACCGCTCTCACCGGTCTCGCTGGTGTGGCGCAAGGGGCTGAAGCATCCGGGCGTCGAGGCGCTGCGCGCGGCGGCGGCCGAGCTGGCCGCGTCGGAGGGGTGGCTCAGGCGGCCCGCCGGAGCGTGGCTGACCGAGGGTGATTTGACGCACATGTGCCCGAATCAATGAACCATAAGCACTGTCGTCACAAGCGTGCGCTACATTCATTGTCCGGGTGCAGTGTGGTGGGGGCGCTCCGGCAGGGTGGGGGCCCGGTCCGGTGCGAGTACCCAAGCGGTCCGTGTGCGCACCCAAGGTCCGTTCAGTGGGGGATGTGCGTACAACAGTGGACAATCGGCGAGAAAGTGCCTGGAACGGGCACCAGAACGAGCCACACGACAGCACCGTCCAGCTCGACAGTCTCAGCGCCTTCGACGCGTTCGGACACCGTGGCGGCGGTCATCCGGCCGACACGCCCGGCCACCCCGCCGGCGACGCCTTCGCGACGGACGCCCAGGGGTACGCGGGCGGCGGCTTCACGTCCTGGCCCGACGAGCCCGGTCATCCGGGCGGCGCCGCGGCCCACGAGGACGCGACGATCGCCTACCGGGCCGACGCCCTCGGCCCGCTC
Source organism: Streptomyces noursei (assembly GCF_001646665.1). Taxonomy (GTDB): domain Bacteria; phylum Actinomycetota; class Actinomycetes; order Streptomycetales; family Streptomycetaceae; genus Streptomyces; species Streptomyces lavendulocolor. Next base: position 67,125 of record NZ_LWBU01000369.1, read on the forward strand.
GGCGGCACGCCCGCCGACGCCGACGCGGTCCTGACCGCCGAGCTCCCGGCGGTCACCATGTCCATACCCGCCGGCTCCCCGGCCGCGGCCCCCGCCGCGCCGTCCGCGCCGGCGGACCACGAGCCCTCCGACGGGCCGGTCTTCGTCGACGAGAGCGGCCGCCGCTCCAAGAAGCTCCGCCGGCTCGGCTGGGTCCTCGCGACCGCCTGCGCGGTGTACGCCATCACCCTCGTCGTCTCCGTCATCGGCGGCAACTCCTCCGCCCCCTGGCTGCTCATACCCGGCCCCGCCGACGAGAAGAAGACCGAGACCACCCAGGTCGAGCCCGCGCCCAGCAGCAGCGACGCGCCCGAGGCCGACACCCCCGGCGCCGTTCCCGGCGCCCCGGCCCCCACCGACTCCACGGGCGCGGTCATTCCGCAGCCCGTCGACGGCGGCACGCAGGGCGTGCCCACCGTCCCCCGCCCGGGCGCCTCGTCCGCCCCGGACGCCACCCCCAGCCCGGGAACCGTCGGAGGCACCGGCACCGGCGAGGAGCCCGCCGACCGGCCCACGCCCGTCCGGCCCACCGACGGCGGAACCACCCAGCAGCCGCCGCCCGTCGACCCGCCCGAGACGGTTGATCCGGAACCCACGGACACCACCCCGACGCCCCCGACGGAAGAACCCACCGACCCGCCGGTCGGAGAGAGCGGCGGCCAGCAGATGGCCGCGGAAGGCGCACAGTAAATGACTTCCCCCGGCAGGCGGCGTGCCCAGAAGCAGCGGCGCGTCCGCCGGCGCAGGCTGCCCATGCGCTATCTGCTGCCCTCCCTCTTCCTGGTCGCGCTCCTCGCGATGCTGATGCTGCGCGGCTACGTCCACAGCGAGATCCTCGCCGACCACCGCGTACGCCCGCCGGTCTCCTACGACCAGGTGCCCGAGCACATCCTCAAGGGCGGACCGGTCATCGACGCGCGCGACGCGAAGGCCCCCAAGGCGCTCAGCGTGCCCGACAAGAAGCTCGTCCTGACCTTCGACGACGGCCCGGACCCGGTCTGGACGCCGCGCGTCCTGGACAAGCTGAAGGAGTACGACGCCCACGGCGTCTTCTTCGTCACCGGCACCATGGCCTCGCGCCACCCCGACCTGGTCGAGCGGATGGTGAACGAGGGCCACGAGGTCGGCCTGCACACCTTCAACCACCCCGACCTGTCGTTCCAGACGAAGAACCGCATCGACTGGGAGCTGTCCCAGAACCAGCTGGCGATCGCCGGCGCCGCGGGCGTGCGCACCTCGCTCTTCCGCCCGCCGTACTCGTCGTTCTCCAGCGCCCTGGACAACGAGGCCTGGCCGGTCACCCAGTACATCGGCAGCCGCGGCTACATCACCGCCTTCAACAACACCGACTCCGAGGACTGGAAGCGCCCCGGCGCCGACGCCATCATCAAGCGCTCCACGCCCAAGGGCACCCAGGGCGCGATCGTGCTGATGCACGACTCCGGCGGCGACCGCTCCCAGACCGTCGAGGCGCTCGACCGCTTCCTGCCGCAGATGCAGAAGCGCGGGTACGAGTTCACCGTCCTCACCGAGGCGCTCGGCGCGCCCAGCGCCCACACCCCGGTCACCGGTTTCGAGCTGTGGAAGGGCCGGGCCTGGGTCACGGCCGTCGCCGTCTCCGAGAGCACGACCTCGGTGCTGGTCGGCGGGCTCGCCGTCATCGGCGTCCTGGTCATCGGCCGCTTCGGACTGATGCTCGCGCTCTCCTTCGCGCACGCCCGCAAGGTCCGCAGGCGCGGCTTCACCTGGGGCGCGCCGGTCACCGAGCCGGTCACGGTGCTCGTCCCCGCGTACAACGAGAAGGAGTGCATCGAGAACACGGTGCGCTCGCTCATGGCCAGTGACCACCCCATCGAGGTCATCGTCATCGACGACGGCTCCTCGGACGGCACCGCCGACATCGTCGAGAACATGTGGCTGCCCAACGTCCGCGTGGTGCGGCAGGTCAACTCGGGCAAGCCCGAGGCGCTCAACAACGGCATCCGGCACGCGCGTCACGACATCATCGTGATGATGGACGGCGACACGGTCTTCGAGCCGTCCACCGTCCGCGAGCTGGTGCAGCCGTTCGGCGACCCGCGCGTCGGCGCGGTCGCGGGCAACGCCAAGGTGGGCAACCGCGACTCGCTCATCGGGGCCTGGCAGCACATCGAGTACGTGATGGGCTTCAACCTCGACCGGCGCATGTACGACCTGCTGGGCTGCATGCCCACCATCCCGGGCGCGGTCGGCGCGTTCCGCCGCGACGCCCTGGAGCGGGTCGGCGGCATGAGCGAGGACACCCTCGCCGAGGACACCGACATCACCATGGCCATGCACCGCGACGGCTGGCGCGTGGTCTACGCGGAGAAGGCCCGCGCCTGGACCGAGGCGCCCGAGTCGGTGCAGCAGCTGTGGTCCCAGCGCTACCGCTGGTCCTACGGCACGATGCAGGCCATCTGGAAGCACCGCCGCGCGCTCATCGAGAGCGGCCCGTCCGGCCGGTTCGGCCGGGTCGGCCTGCCGCTGGTGTCGCTGTTCATGGTGCTGTTCCCGCTGCTGGCGCCGCTCATCGACGTCTTCCTGCTGTACGGACTGGTCTTCGGCCCCACCGGCCAGACCGTCGTCGCCTGGCTCGGCGTCCTCGCCATCCAGGCCGTGTGCGCCGCGTACGCCTTCCGGCTCGACCGGGAGCGCATGGTGCACCTGATATCGCTGCCCCTTCAGCAGCTCCTGTACCGGCAGCTCATGTACGTGGTGCTGCTCCAGTCCTGGATCACCGCTCTCACCGGCGGCCGGCTGCGCTGGCAGAAGCTGCGCCGGACCGGCGTGGTGGAGGCGCCCGGCTCCATTCCGAGCCAGCGGCGCAGCGGTGACGATCGGAGTCCTGTCGCATGACGACCCCCTCCCACCGCCCGCCGGACGACGGCTCCGACTGGTTCGGCGCCCCGGCGCCCGGCCACGACGGCGCCGACCGGTTCGCCGGAGCGGACGACGCCGCCTTCCCGGCGGCCGGCCCGTTCGGCTCCGGCGCCGACGCGTTCGGCGGCGGTGCGGCCCCGGCGGCGTACGGCACCCCGTCCGCGCCCTACGACGCCGACTTCTTCGGCACCGGCCACGCGGGCAC
>NZ_LWBU01000369.1:70350-131623 GCF_001646665.1 Streptomyces noursei
ACACCGGCACCGGCCACGCGGCGGCCCACGGGGCCGGCGCCCTGGTGGCGGACGACCCGGGCACGCGCCGCGCCGCCCCGGGGAGCGCCGGCACGACGACCGCGCCGGAAACCGCCCTGGAGACCACCGGAGGCGTACCGCGCGCCCGGCACAAGGCGACCGTCGCGGGCGGCCCCGCCCCGGCGGCCGCGCGGCCCGGCCGTGACCGCTACCTGGACCTGCTGCGGGCGATCGCGCTCCTCCGCGTGATCGTCTACCACATCTTCGGCTGGGCCTGGCTGACCGTCCTCTTCCCGTCCATGGGCGTGATGTTCGCGCTCGCCGGGTCGCTGATGGCGCGCTCGCTGTCGCGGCCCGCGTGGGGCGTGATCCGGGGGCGTGTCCGACGGCTGCTGCCGCCCATGTGGGCGTTCTCCCTCACCGTCGTACCGATCATGCTCTACTTCGGCTGGAAGCCGCTGAAGGAAGAGGGCCTGTGGTGGTTCGCCAAGCTGGCCACCTACATCTTCCCGATCGGCGCCCCGCCGTTCCCCTGGCACAGCGGCAGCCAGTCCGGTCTGCTGGAGGACACCTGGGCCGTGCAGGCCGCCGGGCCCCTCTGGTACATCCGCGCCTACCTGTGGTTCGTCATCGCCTCGCCGCTGCTGCTGTGGGCGTTCCGCAGGCTGCCGTGGGTGACCCTGCTCGCGCCGCTCGGCCTCACCGCGATCGTCGGCTCCGGCCTGATCAAGATCCCCGGTGAGACCGGCAACGCCATCACCGACTTCGCCTGCTACGGCTCGTGCTGGGTGCTGGGCTTCGCGCACAACGAGGGCCTGTTCCAGAAGGTCCCCCGGTACATCTCGGTCTCCGTGTCCGCGCTGATCATGGCCTTCGGCCTGTGGTGGGCGTCCGGGCACCTGGGCCCGGACGGCTGGGACCTCAACGACATCCCGCTCGCCCAGGCCACCTGGTCGTTCGGCTTCTGCGTGATCCTCCTCCAGTACTCGCCGTCCTGGAAGGAACTGCCCGGAAAGCTCGCCGCGTGGGACTCGCTGGTGACCCTCGCCAACAACCGGGCCGTGACGATCTACCTCTGGCACAACCTGCTGATCATGGCCACGATCCCGATCATCGACCTGCTGTGGAAGATCCCGGGCGTCTGGCCGACCTACTCGGGCTACCTGGAGAGCGCGTACACCGTGCTCATGCTGATCGTCGTCTTCCCGCTGATCGGGCTGATGATCATGGCGGTGGGATGGCTGGAGGACGTCGCCGCCAAGCGCAGTCCCCGGCTCTGGCCGAACGGCGCCCCGAAGAAGGCGCGCCGCTGAGCAAGCCCGCGAGCGCGCCGGCGAGCGCGCCGCTCACAGTGAGCCCGAGCCCCGGGTGAGAGCAAGGTTTCAGCCCGGTCACGTCATATGACCGGGCTGAAACGCATCCTCCCTAGCGTCGGTCCTGACGGGATTCAGGACCTGACAGCACAGTGGAGGTACGCGATGAGCGGCCGGTGGATCGAGCAGTGGGACCCTGAGGACGAGACCTTCTGGCGGGAGAAGGGGGAGCGCATCGCCAAACGCAACCTGGCGTTCTCCGTCTTCTCCGAGCACATCGGGTTCTCCATCTGGTCGCTGTGGTCGGTGATGGTCCTGTTCATGGGGCCGGAGTACGGCATCGACCCGGCCGGCAAGTTCTCCCTCATCGCGGTCGCGACCCTGGTGGGGGCCCTGATCCGGATCCCGTACACCTTCGCCGTCGCCCGCTTCGGCGGCCGCAACTGGACGATCCTCAGCGCGCTGCTGCTCCTGCTGCCGACGGGCGCCGCCTACACGGTGATGGAGCCGGGCACGTCGTACACGACCTTCCTCCTCGTCGCCGCCCTCACCGGCGTCGGCGGAGGCAACTTCGCCTCGTCGATGACGAACATCAACGCCTTCTTCCCGCTCCACAAGAAGGGCTGGGCCCTCGGCCTCAACGCCGGCGGCGGCAACATCGGCGTGCCCGTCGTCCAGCTCATCGGCCTGCTGGTCATCGGCACCGCCGGGGCGGCCCAGCCGCGGGTCGTGCTCGGCATCTACCTCCCGCTGATCGTGGTCGCCGCGCTGTGCTCCGCGCTGTACATGGACAACCTGGCGCCCGTGAGGAACGACACCGGAGCCGTCAAGGAGGCCGTCAAGGACGCCCACACCTGGATCATGGCGTTCCTGTACATCGGCACCTTCGGCTCGTTCATCGGCTACAGCTTCGCCTTCGGCCTGGTGCTCCAGACCCAGTTCGGGCGCACGCCGCTCCAGGCCGCGTCCCTCACCTTCATCGGCCCGCTGCTCGGCTCCCTGATCCGGCCGCTGGGCGGCTCCCTCGCCGACCGGCACGGCGGCGCCCGCATCACGGTGGCGACCTTCGTCGCCATGGCCGCCGCGACCGGCGTGGTCGTCTACGCCTCCGTCATCGAGTCGCTGCCGGTCTTCCTCGTCGGCTTCATCGCCCTGTTCGTCCTCAGCGGGCTCGGCAACGGCTCCACCTTCAAGATGATCCCCGCCATCTTCCAGGCCAAGGCCCACGCCATCGGCCTGGAGGGCGAGGAGGCCGCGGCGTACGGACGCCGGATCTCCGGTGCCGCGATCGGCCTCATCGGCGCCGTGGGCGCCATCGGCGGGCTCGCCATCAACCTGGCCTTCCGGCAGTCCTTCCAGACCGCCGGCACCGGCACCGCCGCCTTCGTCGCCTTCCTCCTCTTCTACGCCGCCTGCCTGACCGTCACCTGGGCGGTATACCTTCGCCGTCCGCTGGAGGTGCCCGCCAAGCGGCAGCTCAGCTACTCCGAGGTGTGACGCGAGTGGCACGCCGCGGCGCCGTACGTAACGGGGGAGAAATGTCACCGATCCGGGACTGTCACGGACCCTTGCCACTCTCTGATGTCATGCACGAGCACGAGCATGGTTCCCACGGCCCGCTGGCCGGGTTCACCGTCGGCGTCACCGCGGCCCGCCGCGCGGACGAACTGGGCGCGCTGCTGGAGCGCCGCGGCGCGGCCGTCCAGCACGCCCCGGCACTGCGGATCGTGCCGCTCGCCGACGACGCCGAACTCCTCGACGCCACCAAGGCCCTCATCGGCCACGCCCCGGACGTCGTGGTCGCCACGACCGCGATCGGCTTCCGGGGCTGGCTGGAGGCGGCCGACGGCTGGGGGTACGGGGAGGAACTCCTCGACCGGCTGCGCGCCGCCCAGGTCCTCGCCCGCGGCCCCAAGGTCAAGGGGGCCGTACGGGCGGCCGGGCTGACCGAGGAGTGGTCGCCCGCCTCGGACTCCATGGCCGAGGTCCTGGACCGGCTGCTCGGCCAGGACATGACCGGGCGGCGCGTCGCGCTCCAGCTGCACGGCGAGCCGCTGCCCGGCTTCGTCGAGGCGCTGCGCGCCGCGGGCGCCGAGGTCGTGGTCGTCCCCGTCTACCGGTGGATGCCGCCCGAGGACCTGGCGCCCCTGGACCGCCTCATCGACGCCACGGTCTCCCGGTCGCTGGACGCGGTCACCTTCACCAGCGCCCCGGCGGGCGCCTCGATGCTGGCACGCGCCCAGGACCGGGGCCTGCTGCCGGACCTGCTCGACGCGCTCCGCCACGACGTGCTGGCCGCCTGCGTCGGGCCGGTCACCGCCCTGCCCCTCCAGGCGCACGGCATCGACACCGTCCAGCCGGCCCGCTTCCGGCTCGGCCCCCTGGTCCAGTCGCTGTGCCAGGAACTGCCCTCCCGCGCCCGGACCCTGCCGGTCGCCGGGCGGCGCATCGAGATCCGCGGCCACGCCGTCCTGGTCGACGGCGACCTGCGCCCGGTGCCGCCGGCCGGCATGTCCCTGCTCCACTCGCTGGCCCGCCGCCCCGGCTGGGTCGTCTCCCGCGCCGACCTGCTGCGCGCCCTCCCCGGAGCGGGCCGCGACGAGCACGCGGTGGAGACCGCGATGGCCCGCCTCCGGTCCGCCCTGGGCGCGCCCAAGCTCATCCAGACGGTCGTCAAGCGGGGCTACCGCCTCGCCCTGGACCCCGAGGCGGACGCCAAGTACGCCGACGCGTGAGCCCCGGCGGGCGCTCACGGCACGGGGCCGGCCCTCCCCGTCCGCCCCGCCAGCCCCGCCCGGCCCGCGCCCGGTCGGGCAGGCGGGGTTCCGGTGGCGCGTCCGGACGGGCACTCTGGGGCGCATGGTGGCATGGCGGTTCCACTCCGGGCGGCTCTGCCTGGACCTGATGGCCGACCCGCCGTCCGACGCGGGGCGGCTCGCGCGGTGGCTCCACGCCGCCGGGCTCGTACCGGCCGGCACCCCGCTCGACGGGGTCGACGCGCGGTGGGCGGAACGGTTCGCGGAACTGGCGCGCGACGTGGACCAGTTGGTGCGCGACCAGCTCGCCGGTCACGGACGGTACGCGGCCCCCCGGCTGGACCACCTCAACGCCCTCGCCGCCGCCCCGCCCCCCGCGCCCCTGGCGGTACGGGGCGAGGACGGCGGACTCGTACGGGCGTTGGCGGTGCCGCCCGACTGCGGCGCCCTCCTCGCGGCCGTCGCCCGCGACGCCGTCGACCTGCTCACCGACCCCGTCACCCTCTCCCGGCTGCGCCAGTGCGCCGGGGAGGGCTGCCGCCGTGTGTATCTCGACACATCCCGGGGGCGCCGCCGCCGCTGGTGCTCCAGCGAGATGTGCGGCAACCGGGAGCGCGTCGCACGCCACCGGGCGCGTACACACGGGTAGTTACGAAACTTCCTGAGAAAAAAATCTCCCCGCGTTGAGTAAACCTTCCCGCCCCCCACGTAGTGATGGGGGACAGCGAGTCAGATCAAGGTCTCGACCGGGAGGTTCCAGGTGCGCAAGGATGCCGCCGTGGCCGATGACCGTCGTGGGACGCATCGCGCCCGGCACAGAGCGGTGCCCGCACGCACCCAACCGGACGTCCCGGACGAAGAGTTGATGCGTGCTCTCTACCGTGAACACGCCGGGCCCCTGCTCGCCTATGTACTGCGCCTCGTCGCCGGCGACCGCCAGCGCGCCGAGGACGTCGTACAGGAGACGCTCATCCGTGCCTGGAAGAACGCCGGTCAGCTCAATCGGGCGACCGGCTCTGTCCGACCCTGGCTGGTGACGGTCGCCCGGCGCATCGTCATCGACGGCCACCGCAGCCGGCAAGCCCGGCCGCAGGAGGTCGATCCGTCGCCGCTCGAGGTCATGCCCGCGGAGGACGAGATCGACAAGGCGTTGTGGCTGATGACGCTCTCTGATGCGCTCGACGATTTGACCCCGGCTCACCGGGAAGTCTTGGTCGAGACATATTTCAAGGGGCGTACGGTCAACGAGGCTGCCGAAATCCTCGGCATACCCAGCGGGACCGTGCGGTCCCGCGTGTTCTACGCACTGCGTTCCATGAAGCTCGCGCTGGAGGAGAGGGGGATCTCGGCATGACGTCGCACCACGCTCCGCAGGGGAACGAGTCGGTGCACGACGCAGTCGGCGCGTATGTGCTCGGCATTCTGGACGGCGCCGAAGCCACCGCCTTCGAAGCGCATCTGGCGGGCTGCGACCTGTGCGCCCACCACCTGGAGGAGTTCTCCGGGATGGAGCCGATGCTGGCCATGCTCGCCGAGGCCCCCGGCCCGGCGTCCCGGCCCGTCGTGCTGCCGATGCCCGAACGGCCCGGGGCGCCGGGCGCCCCACCGGCACCGATGCTCGACCGCCTGGTCGACGAAGTCGCGCTCAAGCGCGCCCAGCGCCGCCGCCGCAGCCGATTCCTGGTCGCGGCGGCTGCCGCGCTGATCATCGCCGGTCCGGCGACCGCGTTCGTCGCCACCTCCGGCGACGACCCGGCCAACCGGACCAACCAGGCGCTCGACCCGCACCCCACCAGTCCCGCCGAGGACGCCTTCTTCAACCACATGGCCGAGAAGGTCCAGCACACCGACGCGTCGACCAAGGTCAGCGCGACCGTCGGCATGGAGAAGAAGGCCTGGGGCACCCACACGGTCCTGGAGCTCAGGAACGTCAAGGGCCCGCTCAAGTGCAACCTGATCGCCGTCTCCAAGACCGGCGAGGAGGAGGTCGTCACGTCCTGGGCGGTCCCGAAGTGGGGCTACGGCATCCCGGGCAGCACCCACGAGACGGGCAAGAACCCGCTGTACGTCCACGGAGGTGCCGCCATGGACCGGAACGACATCGATCACTTCGAGGTCCGCACCTTCGACGGGGAGCGACTGGTGGAGGTCCCCGCGGCCACCGCCTGACATATGCCCCTCCTGTGGCGTACGCTCGACGGCTGCCCAGCACGTCAGAAGGGGGCCCGGTGGCCGCGCAGGAAGCCGACCGTGGTGTGGACACGATCCGGGACCGCGAGATCGGTGTCGAACAGGACCACCTGGACCAGGTGTACCGCCGCCTCGAGGAGAAGATCCACGAGGCGGAGTTCCTGATGAACGACGCCGCCAAGCGCGGCCAGGTGGGCACGCCCGGCGCGCTCGCCGAGCGGGACGCCCAGGTGTTCCGGGCCGGTATCCACCTCAACCGGCTCAACAACGAGTACGAGGACTTCCTCTTCGGCCGGATCGACCTGCTGTACGGCAAGGACGGCAAGAAGGGCCCCGACGGCGCGTACACCTCCGTCGAGCCCGCCGACGACGCCGTACGGCAGGACGGCACCGCCGACATCGGGGAGACCCTCCACATCGGCCGCATCGGGGTCCTGGACTCCGACTACGCGCCGCTCGTCATCGACTGGCGCGCCCCCGCCGCCGCGCCGTTCTACCGCTCCACGCCGGTCGAACCCGGCCGGGTGGTGCGCCGCCGGGTCATCCGCTCGCGGGGCCGCAAGGTCCTCGGCGTCGAGGACGACCTGATGCGCCCCGAGCTGAAGGCCCGCCTCGGCGGCGAGGACCTGGCCGTGATCGGCGACGGCGCGCTGATGGCCGCCCTCGGGCAGGCGCGCAGCCACACCATGCGCGACATCGTCTCCTCCATCCAGGCGGAGCAGGACCTGGTCATCCGCGCGCCCGCCGCCTCCGTCACGTACGTCGAGGGCGGCCCCGGCACCGGCAAGACCGCCGTCGCGCTGCACCGCGCGGCCTACCTGCTCTACCAGGACCGGCGCAGATACGCGGGCGGCATCCTCATCGTCTCGCCGACCCCGCTGCTGGTCGCCTACACCGAGGGCGTCCTGCCCTCGCTGGGGGAGGAGGGCCAGGTGGCGATCCGCGCGGTCGGCAGCCTGGTCGACGGGGTGGAGGCCACGGCGTACGACGAGCCGGCCGTCGCCCGCGTGAAGGGCTCCTCCCGGATGCGGGCGGTGCTGCGCAAGGCCGTGCGGGGCGCCCTCGAACTGGGCGACGCGCCCGAGCGGCTGCGGGTGGTGGCCTTCGGGCGGCGCCTGGAGCTGGAGGGCGAGGAGCTGACCCGTGTCCGGCACGCCGCCCTCGGCGGCACGGCGCCGGTCAACCTGCTGCGCCCGAGGGCCCGCAAGCTGCTGCTCGACGCCCTGTACGCCAAGTCGGGCGCGGGCTCCCGGCACCCGGGCGACCCGGAGCTCGCCGCCGAGCTGCGCTCCTCGTTCGACGAGGACGTGACCACCGAGGACAGCTTCATCGCGTTCCTGGACGCCTGGTGGCCCGAGCTGACCCCCCGGCGGGTCCTGGAGGCGATGGCCGACGAGAAGCGGCTGGGCCGCTGGGCGCGCCGGGTGCTCAACCAGGGCGAGGTGCGGCGCCTCGCGCGCTCCCTGCGGCGCGACGGGTTCTCCGTGCACGACGTGGCCCTGCTGGACGAGCTCCAGACCCTGCTGGGCGCCCCGGCACGGCCGCGCCGCAAGCGGGAGCTCGACCCGCTGGACCAGCTCACCGGCCTGGAGGAGCTGATGCCGGTGCGCGAGGAGTCGCAGTGGGAGCGGGCCGAGCGGCTGGCCCAGGAGCGGACCGAGTACGCCCACGTCATCGTGGACGAGGCGCAGGACCTCACGCCCATGCAGTGGCGGATGGTCGGCCGGCGCGGGCGGCACGCGACGTGGACGGTGGTGGGCGACCCGGCCCAGTCGTCCTGGTCGGTGCCGGAGGAGGCGGCCGAGGCGCGGGACGAGGCGCTGGGCAGCCGGCCGCGCCGACGCTTCGAGCTGACCGTGAACTACCGGAACCCGGCCGAGATCGCCGAGCTCGCCGCCAAGGTGCTGGCGCTGGCGATGCCGGGCATGGAGGCGCCGCGGGCGGTCCGCTCCACGGGCGTGGAGCCCCGCTTCGTCGCCGTCCGGGACGGGGACCTGGCCGAGGCCGTGCGCGAGGAGGCGCGGCGCCTGCTGGACCGGGTGGACGGCACGGTGGGCGTCGTGGTCGCGATGAACCGGCGCGAGCAGGCGGCGCGCTGGCTGGCGGACCTGGGCGACCGGGTGGTGGCGCTGGGCAGCCTGGAGGCGAAGGGGCTGGAGTACGACGCGACGGTCGTCGTCTCCCCGGCCGAGATCGCCGACGAGTCCCCGGCCGGCCTGCGGGTGCTCTACGTGGCGCTCACCCGCGCCACCCAGCAGCTGACGGTCCTGTCGGGCCGCCGGGACGACCCGGACGAGGCCGGCGTCCCCGACCTGCTCCGGGACTGACGCCCGCTCCGCGCCGGACGCCCGGGCGGGGGCCGATCGGGGGCGGTCCGGCGAGGAGGGAATCACTTTCCGGGGCGGTTTGTTAGCCTGGGTGTTGGCACCGGCCCGATCCAAGCCCCCGGGCCCAACCTTCGTCGCTACGAGCGACCACTTGCCGCGAGGCGAGCATGGCGGGTCGGTGCCACTCAAGTCGTACACAGCAGGTCCGTGTCATCGTCCGATGGCACGGACCTGCTGTCGTTTCATGCCCCGGGACTTCCGCCGGAGCCATGATCTCTCGTATGGTGGAAAACAGTTTCCGAAATGCGTACGACCGAAACGACCGCTATTACCTGCTACTCGCAGGTAGGTGCGACCATCGGAGGGCTCCGCCCCGGCCACCCGCCGGACGCGGGGCGGCAACGAAACCAGGGAAAGCAGAGGAACACGGCCATGGCAACGGCGCCCAGCGTCTCGTACTCGATGACGGTCCGGCTGGAGGTGCCCGCGAGCGGAACAGCGGTCTCCCAGCTCACCACGGCTGTGGAATCCTCCGGCGGCTCGGTCACCGGCCTCGACGTCACCGCGTCCGGCCACGAGAAGCTGCGGATCGACGTCACCATCGCCGCGACCTCCACCGGCCACGCCGAGGAGATCGTCGGGAAACTCCGCGGCATCGAGGGCGTCGTCCTCGGCAAGGTCTCCGACCGTACGTTCCTGATGCACCTCGGCGGCAAGATCGAGATGGCGTCCAAGCACCCCATCCGCAACCGTGACGACCTCTCCATGGTCTACACGCCCGGTGTGGCCCGGGTCTGCATGGCCATCGCCGAGAACCCCGAGGACGCCCGCCGCCTCACCATCAAGCGCAACTCCGTCGCAGTCGTGACGGACGGCTCCGCCGTGCTCGGTCTCGGCAACATCGGCCCCAAGGCCGCGCTGCCGGTCATGGAGGGCAAGGCGGCCCTCTTCAAGAGGTTCGCCGGCATCGACGCCTGGCCCATCTGCCTGGACACCCAGGACACCGACGCCATCGTCGAGATCGTCAAGGCGATCGCCCCCGGCTTCGCCGGCATCAACCTGGAGGACATCTCCGCGCCCCGCTGCTTCGAGATCGAGGCGCGGCTGCGGGAGGCCCTGGACATCCCGGTGTTCCACGACGACCAGCACGGCACCGCGATCGTCGTCCTGGCCGCCCTGACCAACGCGCTGCGCGTGGTGGGCAAGGCCGTCGGGGACGTCCGCGTCGTCATGTCGGGCGCCGGGGCGGCCGGCACGGCCATCCTCAAGCTGCTGATCGCGGCGGGCGTCAAGCACGCCGTCGTCGCCGACATCCACGGCGTCGTGCACGCCGGCCGCGAGGACCTCGTCTCCGCCGACCCCGAGTCCCCGCTGCGCTGGATCGCCGACAACACCAACCCCGAGGGCGTCACCGGCACCCTGAAGGAAGCCGTGCGCGGCGCCGACGTCTTCATCGGCGTCTCCGCCCCCAACGTGCTCTCCGGCGACGACGTCGCGGCCATGGCCGACGGTGCGATCGTGTTCGCGCTCGCGAACCCGGACCCGGAGGTCGAGCCCGCAATCGCCCGCCAGACGGCGGCAGTTGTGGCCACCGGCCGGTCGGACTTCCCCAACCAGATCAACAACGTCCTGGTCTTCCCGGGCGTCTTCCGCGGTCTGCTCGACGCGCAGTCCCGCACGGTCAACACCGAGATGATGCTGGCGGCGGCGGCCGCGCTGGCGGACGTCGTCACCGAGGACGAGCTGAACCCGAACTACATCATCCCGTCGGTGTTCAACGACAAGGTCGCCGGCGCGGTCGCGGGCGCGGTCCGCGACGCGGCGAAGGCCGCCGGTGCCGGTGTGACGGCGCCCACGTCCGCCTGACCTCCGGCGCGTCGCGGGTCCCCGGGCCGTGAAGCCGCCTTTAGGGTGGCGGTTCGGCTCCGGGGAGTCCCGGCACAGTCGACTCAACGTCACCACGGCGGGGCTGTGGCGCTTTTCGTGTGACTCCGGAGGGTGCCGGATTGGCTTTCCCGCCGCTGGTGGGGGCAGGATGCGTATTCGGGCGCGAGGGTCTGACAGCAGACCCGGGTCCGGGGACTGTCCAAGGGCCCTGGCAGCATCGGCTTCGCTGTGCCCACTATGCGGCTTCGCCGCGTGGCACGCCTCAACAGCAAGAAGAACACGGGAGTACAACATGAACCGCAGTGAGCTGGTGGCCGCCCTGGCCGACCGTGCCGAGGTGACCCGCAAGGACGCCGACGCCGTGCTGGCCGCGCTCGCCGAGACCGTCGGCGAGGTCGTCGCCAAGGGCGACGAGAAGGTCACCATCCCCGGCTTCCTGACCTTCGAGCGCACCCACCGTGCCGCTCGCACCGCTCGTAACCCGCAGACCGGCGACCCGATCAACATCCCGGCCGGCTACAGCGTGAAGGTCTCCGCGGGCTCCAAGCTCAAGGAAGCCGCCAAGGGCAAGTAAGTCCCCAGGCGCTCGAGAAGGGCGGTCACCCCACCGGTGGGTGACCGCCCTTCCGCGTGTCCCGCCGCGTGCCCCCGCCGGCCGCCCGCCCGCGAGGCGCGTGGAGGCGGTGTGGAGACGGTGCGGCGGACGGGGCGGCCCGTTGGGGTGCGGTACGCCCTGTACGTCCCGTACAGGGCCTTCTGGGGCCCTCCGCGGGCCGGTCCGCCGCCGCCCGGCGGTCCCGGCCCGGGGGCGGGGCCGGCCGGCGGGGCGCGCGACCGCCGTCAACGGCCCCCGCGGGTCGCGCGGGTGGCCCGCGCAACGGCTTCCGGACGCCCGTACGGCCGTGCACGGGCCCGGGAACGCCCGACGGCCCCTCGCACGGGGCGAGGGGCCGTCGGTACGGCTCACGGGGCGTCAGACGATCGCGCTGCCCGGGAGTTCGACCTTCGCGCCGAGTTCCACGAGCTTCTCCATGAAGTTCTCGTAGCCGCGGTTGATCAGGTCGATGCCGTGCACCCGCGACGTGCCCTGCGCCGCCAGGGCGGCGATGAGGTACGAGAACCCGCCCCGCAGGTCCGGGATGACCAGGTCGGCGCCCTGCAGCTTCGTCGGGCCGGACACGACCGCCGAGTGCAGGAAGTTGCGCTGGCCGAAGCGGCAGTCCGAGCCGCCCAGGCACTCCCGGTACAGCTGGATGTGCGCGCCCATCTGGTTCAGCGCGGAGGTGAAGCCGAGCCGCGACTCGTACACCGTCTCGTGGACGATGGACAGGCCGGCGGCCTGCGTCAGGGCCACCACCAGCGGCTGCTGCCAGTCGGTCTGGAAGCCCGGGTGCACGTCCGTCTCCAGGGCGATGGCGTTGAGCGCGCCGCCCGGGTGCCAGAAGCGGATGCCCTCGTCGTCGATCTCGAAGGCGCCGCCCACCTTCCGGAACGTGTTGAGGAAGGTCATCATCGAGCGCTGCTGGGCGCCGCGCACGTAGATGTTGCCCTCGGTGGCCAGGGCCGCGCTGGCCCAGGAGGCCGCCTCCAGGCGGTCGGGGAGCGCGCGGTGCGTGTAGCCGCCGAGCTTGTCGACACCGGTGATCCGGATCGTCCGGTCGGTGTCCATGGAGATGATGGCGCCCATCTTCTGCAGGACGCAGATGAGGTCCTCGATCTCCGGCTCCACCGCCGCGTTCGACAGCTCGGTGACGCCCTCGGCAAGGACGGCCGTCAGCAGCACCTGCTCGGTCGAGCCGACCGAGGGGTAGGGCAGCCGGATCTTCGTGCCGCGCAGTCGCTGCGGGGCCTCCAGGTACTGGCCGTCCGCGCGCTTCTCGATCGTCGCGCCGAACTGGCGCAGCACGTCGAAGTGGAAGTCGATCGGCCGGCCGCCGATGTCGCAGCCGCCCAGGCCCGGGATGAAGGCGTGGCCGAGGCGGTGCAGCAGCGGGCCGCAGAACAGGATCGGGATGCGCGACGAGCCCGCGTGGGCGTCGATGTCGGCGACGTTGGCGGACTCGACGTGGGTCGGGTCCAGCACCAGCTCGCCCGGCTCCTCACCGGGCCGCACGGTCACGCCGTGCAGCTGGAGCAGTCCGCGGACGACGCGGACGTCACGGATGTCGGGCACATTGCGCAGCCGGCTCGGCCCGCTGCCGAGCAGGGCGGCGACCATCGCCTTGGGCACGAGGTTCTTCGCGCCGCGGACGCGGATCTCGCCCTCCAGCGGGGTTCCGCCGTGGACAAGCAGTACATCGTCTGTGCCGGTCATGAATCTCGCGTTCCGGAGAGGTCGGGCAGGGGGCCAGGGAAAAGGGTAAGGGGGCGGGGCGGCCTTTCCGGTAGCCCGGGGACGCCCGGCAGATGTAATGAATTCGGCACAACACCCTCCGTCCTCCACTCCTTGCGGACGGTTACGATCCGCTTTCGGCCAGGGGGGCCCACGGGTGCCTCATGAGCTGCGGTTCGCCGCCGGCCGTGGCCGAGTCGGCCGCTCGCCCCCCGCGAAGCGCCGGGATGCGGGATCATGTCTGGCATGACCGAGGTGTCCTCGCTCACAGGACGGCTGCTCGTGGCCACCCCCGCGCTGGCGGATCCGAACTTCGACCGCGCGGTGGTGCTGCTGCTCGATCACGACGACGAGGGCTCGCTCGGCGTGGTCCTCAACCGCCCGACACCGGTCGGTGTCGGCGACATCCTCGAGGGGTGGGCCCCGCTGGCCGGGGAACCGGGCGTGGTGTTCCAGGGCGGCCCGGTGTCCCTCGACGCCGCCCTCGGGCTCGCCGTCATCCCCGGTGACGAGGGCCCCCTGGGCTGGCGGAGGGTGTACGGCGCCATCGGCCTGGTCGACCTGGAGACCCCGCCGGAGCTGCTGGCCGCGGCCCTGGGCAGCCTGCGGATCTTCGCCGGGTACGCGGGGTGGGGGCCGGGTCAGCTGGAGGACGAGCTGGCCGAGGGGGCGTGGTTCGTCGTGGACTCCGAGCCGGGGGACGTCTCCTCGCCGCGGCCGGAGAGCCTGTGGCGCGAGGTGCTCAGGCGCCAGCGGAGCGAACTGGCGATGATCGCCACGTACCCGGACGACCCGTCGCTGAACTGAGCCCGGCCGGGGCGGACGTACGGTAATACGATGAATTTCGGCCATCTGCCGGACATGCGCACCGGGGGAGCGCGGGGCGCCCCGCGCGTGAGCGGCTTCACACCCCGTGCGCCGGCGGACACCGGTGGGGTGCGCGGGGCCTCGCTCCCGGGACGGCGCCGACGTGGGTACCCTTGGAGCTCATGAGCACTCTTGAGCCCGAGCGCGGGGCAGGTACGGGGACCCTCGTAGAGCCGACGCCGCAGGTGTCGCACGGCGACGGCGACCACGAGCGCTACGCCCACTATGTCCAGAAGGACAAGATCATGGCGAGCGCCCTCGACGGCACTCCCGTGGTGGCGCTGTGCGGGAAGGTCTGGGTGCCGGGCCGGGACCCGAAGAAGTACCCGGTCTGCCCCATGTGCAAGGAGATCTACGAGTCCATGGGCGCCGGTGGCGACAAGGACAAGGGCGGCAAGGACAAGAAGTAGGTCCACGGCCGCCGAGCCACGAAGGCCCCCGGGCCGCGTACACGCGTACGCGGCCGGGGGCCTTCGTCGTTCGATCACGGATGGTCGAGACCTCTTGTGGGCGTTCCCCGGCCCGTTCTAACCTCCTGCTGTTGTGCAGCACGAAACGACCGTTGCGTATGCTGCAACGCCTTCGGAGGGGAACCCGCCATGAAGCTTCCTGCCCGACTCGTCGCCCCCGTCGCCGCAGCGCTGGTCCTGGTGGCGGCCGCGTGCGCCCCGCAGACCTCCGACAACGGCGCCGAGGGGGACGACCGGACCGGCACGCTCCGCGTCTGGCTCTTCCAGGAGGTGGACAACCGGCCGAAGGAACAGGTCGTCGACGCCGCCGTCACCGCCTTCGAGAAGCGGCACCCGGGCGCCGACGTCCAGGTCGAGTACATCCCCGTCGACACCCGCGCCCAGCGGGTCAAGGCCGCCTTCAACGACCCCGCGAGCGCGCCGGACGTCATCGAGTACGGCAACACCGACACCGCCGGGTACGTCGAGGACGGCGGACTGGCGGACGTGAGCGCCGAGTTCGCGGCGTGGCCGGACGCCCGGGACACCGACCCCGCCGCCCGGGCGTCGGTCACGGTGGACGGCAAGGTGTACGGCGCGCCGCTCTTCGTCGGCGTACGGGCGCTGTACTACCGCACCGACGTGTTCCAAGAACTGGGCCTGAGGCCACCCAGGACGCAGACCGAACTGATAGCGACCGCGAAGAGGATCCGCGCGGCGAAGCCCGGCCTGTACGGCATCGCGGTCGGCGGCGCGTACACCTACGGAGCGCTGCCCTTCCTGTGGGCGCACGGCGGTGAACTCGCCACCCCCGGCGGCGGTTCGTACACGTCGGCCGTCGACGGCGCGGCCGCCCGCAGGGGCATCGCCGCGTACACCTCGCTCTTCGGCGACGACAACTGCCCGGCCGCCAAGTGCGCCTCGATGGGCGGCAACGCGACCGTCACCGCCTTCGCCTCGGGCAGGGCGGCCATGGCGATCGGCGGCGACTTCAGCCACGCGGCGGTGGAGGCGGGCGCGGCGAAGGGCAGGTACGCCGTCGTCCCGCTGCCCGGGGTGACGGAGGGGTCGATCGCCCCGGCGTTCGCGGGCGGCAACAACGTCGGCGTACTGCGCAGCAGTTCGCACCGGACGCTGGCGGTGGACCTGATGAAGTCGCTGGCCGGCAAGGACACGCAGCGCCGACTGTTCGACGCGATGGGCTTCCTGCCGACGTACACGGACGTGCGGGCCGAGGCGGCGCGCAAGCAGCCGTTCGTGAAGCCGTTCATCGACACGCTCGCCGCCGGGGCCAGGTTCGTCCCCGCCTCGCCCGCCTGGGGGCGGATCGACGCCTCGCTGGTGCTGCCGACGATGTTCCAGGAGATCGTGAGCGGCCGGAAGGACGTGGCGACGGCCTCCCGGGACGCGGCGCAGAAGATGGACGCGGCCTTCGCCTCGGCGGCGGGCTGACCCATGACGCACGACACCGGGCGCACCGCGCCCACCGCGCGACGAGGCCCCGGCCCCGGCCCCGGCCCCGGTTCCGGAACGGCGCCGGGCCCGTCGCCGGGACGGCCGCTCCCGACCGCGACCGCGTCCCCGTTCCCGTCCTCGTCCCGCCGCCGCCCCCGTCGGAGGCCGGCACGGGGCCTGGACGGGGGACGCGCTCCGTGGATCTACCTGGCACCCGCGCTCGTGGTGCTGGGCGGCCTCCTGGTGTACCCCGTCTACCAGCTCGGGCTCATCTCGCTGCTGGAGTACACCCAGGCCCAGGTCAGCGGCGGGGAGCCCACCTCCTTCCAGGGGCTCGGCAACTACGCCGCCCTCCTGCGCGACCCGCAGTTCCGGCAGGTGCTCCTCGCCACCGTCGTGTTCGCCGCCGCGTGCGTCGTCACCACCCTGGCCGTCGGCTGCGCCCTCGCCGTCCTGCTCACCCGCATCCGCGCCCTGCCCCGCCTCGTCCTCATGCTCGCCGCGCTCGGCGCGTGGGCGACGCCCGCCGTCACCGGGTCCACCGTCTGGGTGTTCCTCTTCGACCCCGACTCCGGCCCCGTCAACCGGATGCTCGGGCTCGGCGACTTCTCCTGGACGTACGGGCGCTACAGCGCCTTCGCGCTCGTCCTGTTCGAGGTCGTCTGGTGCTCGTTCCCGTTCGTGATGGTCACCGTCTACGCCGGCATCAGGGCCGTCCCCGCCGAGGTCCTGGAGGCCGCCGCGCTCGACGGCGCCTCCCAGTGGCGCACCTGGCGCTCCGTCACCGCGCCCATCCTGCGCCCCGTGCTGCTGGTGGTCACCATCCAGTCGGTCATCTGGGACTTCAAGGTCTTCACCCAGATCTACGTGATGACGAACGGCGGCGGCATCGCCGGCCAGAACCTCGTCCTCAACGTCTACGCGTACCAGACGGCCTTCGCGTCCTCCCAGTACAGCCTGGGCGCGGCGATAGGCGTCGTCATGCTGCTGATCCTGCTGGCGATCACGCTGGTCCACCTCCGGATCGTGCGGCGGCAGGGAGAGGAACTGTGATGCGTACGCACCGCCCCCGGCGCCTGGCCGCCGAGGCCGCCGCGCTCCTGATCGCGGCCGTCGTCGCCTTCCCGCTGTACTGGATGGCGCTCTCCGCGCTGAAGCCGGCGGGCGAGATCCAGTCCACCGACGCCCGCCCCTGGACCCTCTCCCCGTCGCTCGACTCCTTCCGCCGCGTCTTCGAACAGCAGGACTTCGGCCGCTACTTCCTCAACAGCCTGTTCGTCGCCGGGGCGGTGGTCCTCGCCTCCGCGCTGATCGCGTTCCTCGCGGCGACGGCGGTCACCCGCTTCCGCTTCCGGTTCCGCACCACGCTGCTGGTGATGTTCCTGATCGCGCAGATGGTGCCGGTCGAGGCGCTGACGATCCCGCTGTTCTTCCTCATGCGGGACCTGGGCCAGCTCAACACGCTCGGCTCGCTGATCCTGCCGCACATCGCCTTCTCCCTCCCGTTCGCGATCTGGATGCTGCGCGGCTTCGTCAGGGCCGTGCCCGAGGCGCTGGAGGAGGCCGCGTACGTCGACGGCGCGAGCCGCGCCCGGTTCCTGTGGCAGATCCTCTTCCCGCTGGTCCTCCCCGGGCTCGTCGCGACCAGCGTCTTCTCGTTCATCTCGACGTGGAACGACTTCCTGTTCGCCAAGTCGTTCCTCATCAGCGACACGTCGCAGTCGACGCTGCCCATGGCCCTGCTGGTCTTCTTCAAGCCGGACGAGAACGACTGGGGCGGCATCATGGCCGCGTCCACCGTCATGACCGTCCCCGTGCTGGTCTTCTTCGTACTCGTACAGCGCCGCCTGGTCTCCGGGCTCGGCGGCGCGGTGAAGGACTGACGCCCCGATGGATCGCCTGGACCTCGTCCCCGCCCCGTCCTCCCTCCGCTGGTCGCCGCCCGCCGGACACGTCCGCATCGACGGCGGGACGCCGCTGGAGGCCCGGCCCGGCACGGAAGGCGTCGCCCGCTGGTTCCGCGCGACCGTCGGGGCCGCCACCGGGCTGCCGTTCCCGAACGGCAACAGCAACGGCAACAGCAACGGCAGCAGCGACGGCAGCGGCGACGGCGACGGCAGCGGCGACGGCACACGCGCCACAGGCCACCACGGCGCCGGCAGCCGCATCGTGCTGGACATCGACCCCGGGCTGGCCCCCGAGGGCTACCGGATCGCCATCGACGGGCACGCCCAGCGCATCACCGGCGGCAGCGCGGCCGGCGTCTTCTGGGGCGCCCAGACCTACCGTCAGCTCCTCGGGCCCGACGCGTACCGCAGGGCGCCGGTCGGACCGCCCGGCCGGCCCTGGGAGGTCCCCGCGGCCGTCGTGGCGGACGAGCCCCGCTTCGCCTGGCGGGGCCTGATGCTCGACGTGGCCCGCCACTTCCGCCCCAAGGACGACGTGCTGCGCTACGTCGACCTCCTCGCCGCCCACAAACTGAACGTCCTCCACCTGCACCTCACCGACGACCAGGGCTGGCGCATCGAGATCAAGCGCTACCCCCGGCTCACCGAGGTCGGCGCCTGGCGGGCGCGCACCAGGCGCGGCCACCGGGCCTCCACGCTCTGGGACGACCAGCCGCACGGCGGCCACTACACCCAGGACGACATCCGCGAGATCGTCGCGTACGCCGCCGAGCGGCACGTGCGCGTCGTCCCCGAGATCGACGTCCCCGGCCACTCGCAGGCCGCCATCGCCGCCTACCCCTGGCTCGGCAACACCGACGTCGTCGACACGGCGGCCCTCTCCGTCTGGGACACCTGGGGCGTCAACCCGAACGTCCTCGCCCCCACCGACGAGACCCTCCGCTTCTACGAGAACGTCCTGGAGGAGGTCCTCGACCTCTTCCCCGCCGGCACGTCCCCCTTCGTCCACCTCGGCGGCGACGAGTGCCCGAAGGACCAGTGGCGGGCCTCCTCGGCCGCCCGGGCGCGCATCGAGGAACTGGGGCTCGCCGACGAGGACGCCCTCCAGTCCTGGTTCATCGGCCACTTCGACCGCTGGCTCACCCGCCGGGGGCGCCGCCTGATCGGGTGGGACGAGATCCTGGAGGGCGGCCTCGCGCCGGGTGCCGCCGTGTCCTCCTGGCGCGGGTACGCCGGCGGGATCGCCGCCGCCGAGGCGGGCCACGACGTCGTGATGTGCCCCGAGCAGCACGTGTACCTGGACCACCGGCAGGACGGCGGCCCCGACGAGCCGGTGCCCATCGGATACGTCCGCACCCTGGAGGACGTCTACCGCTTCGAGCCCGTACCGCCCGGGCTCTCACCGGCGGCCGCCGCGCACGTCCTCGGCACCCAGGCGAACGTCTGGACCGAGGTGATGGACTCCCGCTCCCGCGTCGACTACCAGGTCTTCCCGCGCCTCGCCGCCTTCGCCGAGGTCGCCTGGTCCACCGGGCTCCCCACCGACCCGGCCGCGCGGGACTTCGCCGGGTTCGAACGCCGGATGGCCGCCCACTACCGGCGTCTCGACGCGCTCGGCGTCGACTACCGCCCGCCCGGCGGCCCGTTGCCGTGGCAGAAGCGCCCGGGGGTGGTCGGACGCCCGATCGACGGGCCGCCCCCGAACGTGTGAGCCCCGAGGGGGCGCCCGCACCGCGGCGCCCCCCGCTCCCCCCGTCAGCCGCCTGGAATAAGTCGTACAAGGTCGCCGAGAAGTGGCAATCCGTACGTGCCTCCGAAGGTGTGGCAAACCGGTTCATCTCGCAGGTCACGGGATGTCCGGGGCGGATGTGTGCTTCGCGGACCCTCGCGCCGACCGGCCCGGAAGATGTGCCAGAGTTGCCACGTCGGGGCTGTGAGCACGTACGGTACGGCAACACAGGCGGGACAGCCGGGACAGCCGGGACACCGGGAAGGGGCAGCTGGGTTGACCACGCACGCACCGCAGGCGGCGCAGTCCGTGACGCTGCCGGCCACGCTCGGCGAGGCCGTGGCGGCGCTCAGCGCCATGCCCGCCGCCGTGCCCGTGGCGGGCGGTACGGACTTGATGGCCGCCGTCAACAAGGGCCAGTTGCGCCCCGCCGGCCTCGTCGGCCTCGGCCGCATCAATGAGATCCGGGGCTGGCAGTACCAGGACGGCCACGCCCTGCTGGGCGCCGGCCTCACCCACGCGCGCATGGGCCGCCCGGACTTCGCGGCGCTCATCCCCGCCCTGGCCGCCGCCGCCCGCGCGGCCGGTCCGCCCCAGATCCGCAACGCGGGCACCCTGGGCGGCAACATCGTCACGGCCGCGCCCACCGGTGACTCCCTGCCCGTGCTGGCCGCCCTGGAGGCGGACCTCGTCGTCGCGGGCCCGGGCGGCATGCGGGAGGTCCCGGTGACGCACCTGCTGGCCGGCCGCGAGCTGCTCGGCCCCGCCGAACTGATCGGCCACGTCCGCGTACCCCTGCTGCACGCCCCGCAGGTGTTCCTGAAGGCCACCGGCCGGACCGGGCCCGGGCGGGCCACCGCGTCCGTCGCGGTCGTGCTGGACCCGGCGCGGCGCGGCGTGCGCTGCGCGGTCGGCGCCATCGCCCCGATGCCGCTGCGGCCGCTGGAGGCGGAGCGCTGGATCGCGTCGCTGATCGACTGGGACGCCGACCGGGGCCTGGCGCCCGAGGCGCTCACGGCGTTCGGCGAGTACGTGGCGGCGGCCTGCATCCCGGACCCGCCGGGCGAGGAGCAGTTGCCGCCCGCCGTACTGCACCTGCGGCGCACGGTCGCCGCGCTGGCCCGACGGGCACTGGGGAGGGCGCTGTCGTGACCACCGACGAGAACGAGAACCCGCAGGGGCAGGGCGGCTGGCAGCCGACACCCCAGGGCGAGTACGACAGCGACGCGACCGCCTTCGTGCAGCTGCCGCCGGACATGTCGACGACCGGCGCCCCGCTGGAGGCCCCCGGCCACGGCTATGTGCCGCCGGAGGCCTGGGCGCCGCACGACCCGCACGCCACGGCCCAGTGGTCCTTCCAGGCCCCGCCCGCACCGGCGCCCGCGCCCACGGAGCTGACCGGCCAGTGGACGATCCCGGTCGCCCAGGGCGACCTTCCGGACGAATCGGGCGAGTTCACCACGTCGGCGCTCGCCTCCCAGTGGTCCGGCGGCAACCCGCCGGCCACCCTCCCCGGCGGCGCCCCCGCCCCCTGGGCGACGCCCGAGCCGCAGCCCGCGCACGAACCGGCCCCGCACGACGGCGCCGACACCCCGGAGCCCGCGCCCGCCGGCCCCGGGCAGGCGGACCCCGACCCGCGCCCCCACCCCGCTCCCGGCACGGACCCGGCCCACGACCCCGCCCACGCCCCCACGACCGCCCAGGGGCCCGCCGAGGGCCCCGACGGCACCCCGGCGCACCCCGGGCACGAGGGGCACTCGCACGACAACGGCGGCCCGCAGGAGGCCGGCGGCCCGCACGAGGACGCCGCCGCCCCCAGCCACGCCACCGACAGCGAGGAACACCCGCACATCTCGTACGTGCTGCGCGTCAACGGCACGGACCGCCCCGTCACCGAGGCGTGGATCGGCGAGTCCCTGCTGTACGTGCTGCGCGAGCGGCTCGGCCTCGCCGGCGCCAAGGACGGCTGCTCGCAGGGCGAGTGCGGCGCCTGCAACGTCCAGGTCGACGGCCGGCTCGTCGCCTCCTGCCTGGTGCCCGCGGCGACCGCGGCCGGCAGCGAGGTGCGCACGGTCGAGGGGCTCGCCACCGACGGCGAACCCTCCGACGTGCAGCGCGCCCTCGCCGCCTGCGGAGCCGTCCAGTGCGGGTTCTGCATCCCCGGCATGGCCATGACGGTCCACGACCTGCTGGAGGGCAACCACGCCCCCAGCGAGCTGGAGACCCGCCAGGCGCTCTGCGGCAACCTCTGCCGCTGCACCGGCTACCGCGGGGTCCTCGACGCCGTGCGCGAGGTCGTCGCCGGACGCACCGCGAGCGCCGCCGCCTCCGCCGAGGCCGCGGCCGAGGCCGCCGACGCAGCCGGGGCCACCGCACCGCAGCCCCGTATCCCGCACCAGATCCCCCACCCGCACGACGGAGGCACGGCGTGAGCAACGACGCGGCCACCGCCATCCCGGCGGTCGACGGCCCCCAGGGGCCCCAGCAGGAGCAGCCGGCCCACGGGCTCGGCGCGTCCCTCCCGTCCGCCGACGCCCGCGCCAAGACGGAGGGCACCTTCCCCTACGCCTCCGACCTGTGGGCCGAGGGCCTGCTGTGGGCGGCCGTCCTGCGCTCCCCGCACGCACACGCGCGCGTGCTGTCGATCGACACCTCGGCCGCCGCCGGGATGCCCGGCGTGCGGACCGTGGTGACCCACGCCGACGTCCCCGGCGAGGCGACCTACGGCCGGACGGTCGCCGACCGCCCCGTCTTCGCCTCCGACCTGGTGCGCCACCACGGCGAGGCCATCGCCGCGGTCGCGGCCGACCACCCGGACACGGCCCGCCTGGCCGCCGCGGCCATCGCCGTCGAGTACGAGATCCTCGACCCGGTCACCGACCCGGAGAAGGCCTTCGCCGCCCCGCCCCTGCACCCGGACGGCAACCTCGTCCGCCACATCCCGCTCCGCTACGGCGACCCGGACGCCACGGGCGAGGTCGTGGTCGAGGGCCTGTACCGCATCGGCCGCCAGGACCCCGCGCCGATCGGCGCCGAGGCCGGGCTCGCCGTGCCCCGCCCGGACGGCGGCGTCGACATCTACACCGCCTCCACCGACCCGCACACCGACCGGGACCTCGCCGCCGCCTGCTTCGGCCTCGGCCCCGAGCAGGTCAAGGTGGTCGTCACCGGCGTCCCCGGCGCCACCGGCGACCGCGAGGACCCGGGCTTCCAGATCCCGCTGGGCCTCCTCGCCCTGCGCACCGGCTGCCCCGTCAAGCTGGCCGCCACCCGCGAGGAGTCCTTCCTCGGCCACGCCCACCGCCACCCGACCCTGCTGCGCTACCGCCACCACGCGGACGCGGACGGCCGTCTGGTCAAGGTCGAGGCGCAGATCCTCCTCGACGCCGGCGCCTACGCCGAGGCCTCCTCCGAGTCGCTCGCCGCCGCCGTCGCCTTCGCCTGCGGCCCCTACGTCGTCCCGCACGCCTTCGTCGAGGGCTGGGCGGTACGCACCAACAACCCCCCCTCCGGCCATGTGCGCGGCGAGGGCGCGATGCAGGTCTGCGCCGCCTACGAGGCGCAGATGGACAAGCTCGCCGCCCGCCTGGGCCTGGACCCCGCCGAACTGCGGCTGCGCAACGTGCTCGCCACCGGCGACATCCTGCCCACCGGCCAGACCGTCACCTGCCCCGCCCCCGTCGCCGAACTCCTCCAGGCCGTACGCGACTTCCCGCTGCCCGCGCTCCCCAAGGACTCCCCGGAGGACGGCTGGCTGCTGCCCGGCGGCCCGGAGGGCGCGGGGGAGCCCGGCGCCGTGCGCCGCGGCGTCGGCTACGCGCTCGGCATGGTCCACATGCTGGGGGCGGAGGGCACGGACGAGGTCTCCACGGCCACGGTCAAGGTCCACGACGGGATGGCGACCGTCA
Organism: Streptomyces noursei; assembly: GCF_001646665.1. Lineage (GTDB taxonomy): Bacteria > Actinomycetota > Actinomycetes > Streptomycetales > Streptomycetaceae > Streptomyces > Streptomyces lavendulocolor. The sequence goes on from NZ_LWBU01000369.1 coordinate 93,471, forward strand.
TCTGCGCGGCGGTCGAGACCGGCCAGGGCTTCTCCACCCTCGCCCGCCAGATCGTCCAGGACACCCTGGGCATCGACGAGGTCCACGTCGCCTCCGTCGACACCGACCAGCCCCCCGCGGGCCCGGCGACCCACGGCCGCCACACCTGGGTCTCCGGCGGCGCCGTCGAGCGGGCCGCCAAGATGGTCCGGACCCAGCTCCTCCAGCCGCTGGCCCACAAGTTCGGCATGTCCACCGAACTGCTCCAGATCACCGACGGGAAGATCACCTCCTACGACGGCGTCCTGTCCACCACCGTCACGGAGGCGCTGGAGGGCAAGGAGCTGTGGGCCACCGCCCAGTGCCGCCCCCACCCCACCGAACCCCTCGACGGCGCCGGCCAGGGCGACGCCTTCGTGGGCCTGGCCTTCTGCGCCATCCGCGCGGTCGTCGACGTCGACGTCGAACTCGGCTCGGTCCGGGTCGTCGAGATGGCGGTCGCCCAGGACGTCGGCCGGGTCCTCAACCCGGCGCAGCTCGCCACCCGCATCGAGGCGGGCGTCACACAGGGCGTCGGCGCGGCGCTCACCGAGAACCTGCGCACCGCCCGCGGCCTGGTCCGCCACCCCGACCTCACCGGCTACGCGCTCCCCACCGCCCTGGACGCCCCGGACATCCGCATCGTCAAGCTCGTCGAGGAGCGGGACGTGGTCGCCCCGTTCGGCGCCAAGGCCGCCAGCGCGGTCCCGGTGGTCACCTCCCCGGCCGCGGTGGCCGCCGCCGTGCGGTCCGCCACGGGCCGCCCCGTCAACCGGCTCCCGATCCGCCCCCAGGCGGCGGTCGCGGCGCCGTAGCCGGTCGCCGTGCCCGCCGTCGTGCTGGTCACCGGCATCATGGCCGCCGGGAAGTCGACCGTCGCCCAGGCGCTCCTCGTCCGCGTACGCGTCGGCGGTGGCGTCCGGGAGCGGTGCGAGGACCACGACGTACCGGAGCCGGGTCCTGACGAGGCGGGTGTACGCGGCGAGTTCGGGGCCCAGCACCACGTCCTGGACGACGGCGGAGAAGCCCGTGGTCGCCGCCCGCGAGGCGGGGCGCGGCAAGTCCGGCTACGGCGGCGGCCGGACGCCCGAGCGGCTGGACCGGGGGCTGCGCGAGGAGACCGCGCGGATCGGGCTGTGGCTCGACACGTCCGAACTGACGGTGGAGGCCACGGTGGACGCGATCCTGGCGGACCTGGACCGCGCCCTCGTGCCGTAGGGCGGTGTGGAGACCGTGGCGGGATTCGAACCCGCGTCACCGGAGTTGCAGTCCGGCCCCTGAGCCTCTCGGGCACACGGTCGTGGGTGGTGCTCGCGGTACGACCGTAGGGTGCGCTCCCGCGGGGGCGGAAGGGATGCAATCCGACTGCCACACGCTGTTCACGGACGTACGACCAAGGGCGGAGGCACGTCCGGCCCCCGGACAGGGGCCATATCCCTTGTCGCCCCTTACGGTTGGGTCCATGACCCTGGACGACCCCAGCCGCACCGGGACCCCCGCCGCCGGGCCGCAGGAACCCGGTGGTGTCCTCGACCGCGACCACCGCGCGCTCAGCGTCGGCATCGTCTCCGTCGTGATGCTCATCGCCTTCGAGGCGATGGCCGTCGGTACGGCGATGCCGGTCGCCGCACGGGAGTTGCACGGCGTCCCGCTGTACGCGTTCGGCTTCTCCGCGTACTTCACCACCAGCCTCTTCGCCATGGTGCTGTCCGGCCAGTGGTCCGACCGCGCCGGGCCCCTGGCGCCGGTCACCACCGGTATCGCCGCCTTCGGGGCGGGGCTGCTGCTGTCGGGGACGGCGGGGGCGATGTGGCTGTTCGTCCTCGGGCGGGCCGTGCAGGGGCTCGGCGGGGGCATGGTGATCGTGGCGCTGTACGTGGTCGTCAGCCGGGCCTACGAGGAGCGGCTGCGGCCCGCGATCATGGCGGCGTTCGCCGCCGGCTGGGTCGTCCCCTCGATCGTCGGGCCCCTCGCCGCCGGGACGGTGACCGAGCGGCTGGGGTGGCGGTGGGTGTTCGTCGGCATCCCCGTCCTGATCGTCCTGCCGCTGGCCCTCGCGCTGCCCGCGATACGCCGGACGGCGTCCGGGCCGGCCGACCCGGGGGAGCCCAGGCCGCCGTTCGACGGGCGGCGCATCCGGCTGGCGCTGGGCATCTCGCTCGGCGCGGGCCTGCTCCAGTACGCCGGCCAGGACCTCCGGTGGGCGTCGCTGGTCCCGGCGGCGGCCGGCGCGGCGCTGCTCGTGCCCGCCGCGCTGGGGCTGCTGCCGCGCGGCACCTACCGGGCGGCGCGGGGGCTGCCGTCGGTGGTGCTGCTGCGGGGGCTGGCGGCAGGGGCGTTCATCTCCGCCGAGTCGTTCGTACCGCTGATGCTGGTCACCGAGCGGGGACTGAGCCCGACCCTGGCCGGGCTGTCGCTGGCGGTGGGCGGTGCGACGTGGGCGCTGGGCTCGTACCTCCAGTCGCGGCCGCGCGTGGAACCGTACCGGGAGCGGCTGATGGTCCTCGGGATGCTGCTGGTCGCCGGGGCCGTCGCGGCCGCGCCGGGCGTGCTGCTCCCGGCCGTACCGGTGTGGACCGTGGGCGTGGCGTGGGGCGTGGGCTGCCTCGGCATGGGCATGGTGATCGCCTCGACGAGCGTCCTGCTGCTCCAGCTGTCGGCGCCGGGGGAGGCGGGGACGAACTCGGCGGCCCTCCAGATCTCGGACGGGCTCTCCAACGCGGTGCTCCTCACGCTGGGCGGTGCCGCCTTCGCCGCGCTGGGCGGCGGGTCGGCGGCCGGCCACGCCGCGGCCGGACCGGCCGCCGCGGGCGGCTCGCACCCGGCGGCCTTCGCCGCGGTGTTCCTGCCGATGGCGGCGGTGGCGCTGGTGGGGGCGTGGGTGGCGACGCGGCTGGGCAAGCCTGCCGCCGGCAAGAAGTAGTACCAGAATGACCCCATACGTGGTACCGTTCTGGTATGGCTATGAATCTCCGTCTCCGTGACGACCAGGCCGACGCACTCAAGCAGCGTGCCGAGCAGGAGGGCGCCAGCATGCACGCCATAGTCCTGCGGGCGATCGACGACTACCTGGCGCGTACCGCCCAGGAGGCCATCGTGCGCAAGACGGCCAAGGACCAGGCGGCCAAGTGGCATGAGCTCATGGAGAGGCTCAAGTGACGTTCCTCTACCTGTCCTCCGAGGACGTCCTGGTCATCGCCGAGTACGCGGTCGATGACCAGGTCGTCGTCGTGCGGGACGCGGGGCTCCTCGAATCCGCGGTGCACCGGCCCGCGGCGGCCATGTTCGGCGAGGAGGCGTACCCCGACCTGGTGGACAAGGCGGCCGCGCTCCTGCAGTCGCTCGCCGTCAATCACCCGCTCGTCGACGGGAACAAGCGCACCGCGTGGCTGTCCTGTGTCACGTTCCTGGCCATGAACGGTGTGGAACTGCGTCCGGACATCGACGCCGCCGAGCGGCTCGTCATCGCCGTTGCCACGGGCGAGGCGGACGAAGTGAAGGTCATCGCCCAGGGCCTGCGCGATCTGGTCGTGTGACGCCGGTCTCAACCGCGGCCGGTCCCGCCCGGTGCGGACCGGGCGCGGCCGGCGGCACCGGTAGGGTGGCCCGGTTGTCGTACGTACCGCCGAGAGACCGAGTCGGAGACCGTGACCACTACCGCCTCCCATCACCTCTCACCCGCCTTCCCCGGCCGCGCCCCGTGGGGCACCGCCAACAAGCTGCGCGCCTGGCAGCAGGCCGCGATGGAGAAGTACGTCCAGGAACAGCCGCGCGACTTCCTCGCCGTCGCGACACCCGGCGCCGGCAAGACCACCTTCGCCCTGACGCTCGCGTCCTGGCTGCTGCACCACCACGTGGTGCAGCAGATCACCGTCGTCGCGCCCACCGAGCACCTGAAGAAGCAGTGGGCCGCCGCCGCCGCGCGGATAGGGATCAAGCTCGACCCGGACTACAGCGCCGGGCCGCTGAGCAAGGAGTACCACGGGGTCGCGGTCACCTACGCCGGCGTCGGCGTGCGGCCGATGCTGCACCGCAACCGCAGCGAGCAGCGCAAGACGCTCGTCATCCTCGACGAGATCCACCACGCCGGTGACTCCAAGTCCTGGGGCGAGGCCTGCCTGGAGGCCTTCGAGCCGGCGACACGTCGCCTGGCGCTCACCGGTACGCCGTTCCGGTCCGACACCAACCCGATCCCCTTCGTCACGTACGAGGAGGGCAACGACGGCATCCGGCGGTCCTCCGCCGACTACACGTACGGATACGGCAACGCGCTCGGCGACGGCGTCGTCCGCCCGGTCATCTTCCTGAGCTACAGCGGCAACATGCGCTGGCGCACCAAGGCCGGCGACGAGGTCGCGGCCAAGCTGGGCGAGCCGATGACCAAGGACGCGATCTCGCAGGCCTGGCGCACCGCGCTCGACCCGCGCGGCGACTGGATGCCCAACGTGCTCCGCGCCGCCGACCAGCGGCTCACCGAGGTCAGGAAGGGCATCCCGGACGCGGGCGGCCTGGTCATCGCCTCCGACCAGGACTCGGCGCGCGCCTACGCCAAGCTCATCCGGGAGATCACCGGCACCAGGGCGACCGTCGTGCTCTCCGACGACGCGGGCGCGTCCAAGCGGATCGACGAGTTCAGCGAGGGTGACGACCGCTGGATGGTCGCCGTCCGCATGGTGTCGGAGGGCGTCGACGTGCCGCGCCTGGCGGTCGGCGTCTACGCGACCACGATCTCGACGCCGCTGTTCTTCGCGCAGGCCGTGGGCCGTTTCGTGCGTTCCCGCAGGCGCGGCGAGACCGCGTCCGTGTTCCTTCCCACCATCCCGACCCTGCTGACCTTCGCGAACGAGATGGAGGTCGAGCGCGACCACGCCCTCGACAAGCCCAAGAAGGAGGGCGAGGAGGACCCGTACGCCGAGTCCGAGAAGGAGATGGACGAGGCGAACAAGGAGCAGGACGAGGACACCGGCGAGCAGGACATGCTGCCCTTCGAGGCGCTGGAGTCCGACGCCGTCTTCGACCGGGTCCTCTACGACGGGGCCGAGTTCGGCATGCAGGCCCACCCGGGCAGCGAGGAGGAGCAGGACTACCTCGGCATCCCCGGGCTGCTGGAGCCCGACCAGGTGCAGCTGCTGCTCCGCAAGCGCCAGGCGCGGCAGATCGCGCACAGCAGGCAGAAGCCCGCCGAGGAGGCGGACCTGCTGGAGCTGCCGGCCGAGCGGCGGCCCGTCGTCTCGCACAAGGAGCTGCTGGAGCTGCGCAAGCAGCTCAACACGATGGTCGGCGCGTACGTCCACCAGAGCGGCAAGCCGCACGGCGTCATCCACACCGAGCTGCGCCGGGTGTGCGGCGGCCCGCCGAGCGCGGAGGCCACGGCGGGCCAGATCCGCGAACGGATCAAGAAGGTGCAGGAGTGGGCCACCCGGATGCGCTGAGCGGAAACCGCCGGTCCGCCCCGCGCCACAGGGGTGCATAACGGGGCGAAGTCTCCGTACCGAAAACGCTTGCGCCCGGATTCTGGACGAGGCCTTCCGCTGAGCGGAGCGGGTCGCTACTGTCCCGGCAATCGCAATGCAACGCCCCGTGGCAGCGCCGCCGCGGAGCGCAGCCGGTGTGCCATGGCCTGCCGGCGGCCTCTCCGTGCGTCGCCGATGGGACCGGTGGCGCGTCCGCCCTTGAGAGTGTCCGCCGTCACTCACTCCGAAGGAGAGGGCGTCGTGACCGCGGAGACATCCCAGACGCTCGACCGAGGACTGCGCGTCCTCAAGCTGCTCGCCGACACCGACCACGGGCTGACCGTCACCGAGTTGTCCAACAAACTCGGGGTCAACCGGACCGTGGTCTACCGTCTGCTCGCCACCCTCGAACAGCACGCCCTGGTCCGCCGCGACCTGGGCGGCCGCGCCCGCGTCGGCCTCGGCGTGCTGCGGCTCGGCCGCCAGGTGCACCCGCTGGTGCGGGAGGCCGCACTGCCCGCCCTGCGGTCGCTGGCCGAGGACATCGGCGCCACCGCCCACCTGACCCTCGTCGACGGGGCGGAGGCGCTCGCCGTCGCGGTCGTCGAGCCGACCTGGACGGACTACCACGTGGCCTACCGGGCCGGCTTCCGTCACCCGCTGGACCGGGGTGCGGCCGGCCGCGCGATACTCGCCGCCCGGCAGGGCGCGCTGAGCGAGCCGGGCTACACGCTGACGCACGGCGAGCTGGAGGCCGGCGCGAGCGGCGCGGCGGCCCCGCTGCTGGGCGTGACGGGCGTCGAGGGCAGCGTGGGCGTGGTCATGCTGGCGGACGCCGTACCGGAACGGGTCGGCCCCCGCGTGGTCGACGCCGCCCGCGAGGTCGCCGACGCCCTGCGCTGACGCCCGCGGCACCGCGCCGCCCCCGCGGCGCCCCGCCCTGCCTGCGCCGCACTCGCCGCAACCGCCCCGCGGCCTCCGCCGCGACCCGCCGCCCCCCGCCTCCGCCGCGACCGCCACGCCGCGGCCCCGCCCACCGCGCCCCGCCCGCCGCGCCGCACCCGCCCCGGCACGGGGCCGGCGGGCGGCGGATAGATTGGCACCGTGCTCTCCCGTCTCACGCGCCCCCGCGCCCTCGCCCTGTGCGCCCTGCCCGTCGTCGGCCTGTTCGTGGCCGCGGCGGTCGCGCCGCTGCCGTTCACCCTCGCGCAGCCGGGGTCGACCAGTGACGTCCTGGGGAAGCACAGGGGCCGGCAGGTCATCACCGTCTCCGGCACCCCCGTGCGGGCGACGGAGGGCAAGCTGCTGATGACGACCATCGTCGCCACCGGCCCGCGCACCGACGTCGACCTCGGGGACGTCGTGGACAGCTGGTTCCGGGGCGACCGGGCCGTGCTGCCGCACGGTTCCGTCTACCCGCCGGGCAAGTCCGACGCCGAGATCGAGAAGCGCAACATCGGCCAGATGCGCGAGTCGCAGAACACCGCGGTCGAGGCCGCCCTCGGCTACCTCGGCAAGAGCCCCGAGCAGGTGAAGGTCGACCTCGAACTCGCCGACGTCGGCGGGCCCAGCGCCGGGCTGTTCTTCGCGCTCGGGATCGTCGACAAGATCCAGGGCGACGGCGCGGGCGGCGACCTCACCGGTGGCCGCACCGTCGCCGGGACCGGCACGGTCGAGGCCGACGGCACGGTCGGCGCCGTGGGCGGGGTGTCCCTCAAGACGCAGGCCGCCCACCGCGACGGCGCGTCGGTCTTCCTCGTACCGAAGGACGAGTGCGGGGACGCCCAGGCCGAGAAGCCGGAGGGCCTGCGGCTCGTCCCCGTCACCTCGCTCCAGGACGCGGTGTCGTCGCTGCGCGCTCTGGAGCGGGGGAAGAAGGTCCCGAGCTGCTGACCGCGGAGGCGGCCGGACGGTCCATCTCCCGCCAGCAGGGGAACACCGCCGGCGCCAGCGTCACCACGAAGTACAGGGCGCCCACCGCCAGCAGCGTCGGGGCCAGACCGGCCTGCTCGACCAGGAAGCCCGCGCCCACCGCGCCCAGCGGCATGGCCATCAGCGCCCCGGCCGTCGTCACCCCCGCCACCCGGCTGCGGAGGGCGTCCGGGACCCGCTCGTACAGCACGGTCGTGAGGATCGGGTTGAGCGTTCCCGAGCCCACTCCGCCGACCGCCGCGGTCACCACCAGCGGCCACACGCCGTCCGTCGCCGCCGCCGTGACGAACGGGGGCGCCCCGCTGAGCAGGGACGCGACCGTGAACACCGTCCGGCGCCGGAAGCGGTGCCCCACCGCCCCGTACAGCAGGGCGCCCAGCAGCGCGCTCCCGCCCCACACCGCCGAGATCAGGCCGATCGCGGCCGCGCCGCCCAGGGCGCGCTGGGCGTGCACCGGCAGGAGCACCGCGCTCCAGCCCTGGCTCAGGCCGTTGGTGGCCATCACCATCAGCGTGATGCCCAGCAGCAGCCGGGAGCGCAGCAGGAAGGCGTACCCCTCGCGCAGCTCGGCCCGGTAGCGGCGCGGGGAGACCGGGGCGCCGTCCCGCTGCGGCTCGGCGGCCTTCACCCCCCGGACGCCGCCGAGGACCAGTAGCGCGGAGAGGCCGAAGGACGCGGCGTCCAGCACCAGCACGGTCTCCGCGCCCACCAGGGCGATCAGGACGCCCGCGAGGGCCGCACCCGTCATCCGCGCCCCGCGCGACACCGCGTCGAAGAGGCTGGCCGCCCGCGCGAGGGTGGTGCCGGCCCGTTCCGCGAGGTCCGGGACGAGGACGTGCCGGGCCGTTTCGCCGGGTGCGTGGAACAGCCCGGTGACGCCCATCAGGGTGCACAGCAGCCAGAAGTCGAGCCGGCCCGCGTGGTGCAGCAGCGGGATCGTGCCGAGGGCGAGGGCGCAGACCAGGTCCGAGACGACGCTGACGCGCCGGCGGCCGATCCGGTCGATGACCGGCCCGCCGGCGAGCGCCGAGACGACGACCGGCAGGGTGGCGCAGAAGGCGACGAGCCCCGCCTTGCCGGGGCTGCCGGTGGTCTGGAGGGCGAACCAGGGGACTCCGATGAGGGTCAGGGCGTTGCCGCTGATCGATATCGCGTTGGCCGCCAGCACGGTGGCGAGCGGCCGGCGGTCCGGGGCCCCGGTCATGCGGCCGGGGCGGTACGGGGCGGGGGAGCGACGGCCAGCCGCAGACCCAGCTCGACGAGCGTCCAGCCCAGGCGGGCGCGGACGGGGCGGTGGCGGGCGGCGGGCCGCCGGGGTGCCCGGTCCCTTAAGTCGGCGGCGCGCAGGGCGTGCAGGCTCAGGTGTATGTCGGGGTGCATGGCGGTCAGCGGTCCTTCCGGTCGTCGGCCTGCGGGAACGCGTGCAGGTGGAGGCGTACCTTGGCGGCGTCGTCGTCCGGCTCGACGTCGCGGTAGCCGTTGATGAGTTCGTGGAGCTTCTCGCCCAGCTCGCGGACCTGACGGGGGCCGAGGCGCAGGGTGAAGTCGCTCAGGTCCGCGTTCTTGGCCCACTCGGCCGGCCAGTCGCGCATCGTGCCGATCCAGGTGGACAGTTCCTGGCCGTGGATGGTGGCGATCTCGTGCATGAACACGTTGACCGCGCCGCGCGTCTCGGCGTCCTCCTCGTCGAAGAGCGACGCGTCCCAGGAGGTGCCCTGGTGCACGGCCTGCCACCAGCGTTCGCGCCCCTTGCCGCGCTCGGGGGCGTCCTCGACGAAGCCGTACGAGGCGAGTTGCCGCAGGTGGTAGCTGGTGGCTCCGCTCGACTCGCCGAGCCGTTCGGCCAGTTGGGAGGCGGTCGCGGGGCCGTGATGGCGCAGGGTGCTGAGCAGCCGGATGCGCAGCGGGTGGGCGAGGCCCCGCAGCGAGCGCGGGTCGAGCTGCCGGATGGGCGGGGTGCCGGGGGCGGTGCTGTCGGGCTCGGGCATGCCCCCACCCTAGAGTTGCAAAGGAAGCGTTGCAAGCACTTCTTTGCAACTCGCGGAGGCTGTGGTCACGGCTCCCTGATGAACCCCTGTTCCAGCAGCCACTCCTTCGCCACCTCGTGCGGGTCCTCGCCGTCCACGTCCACCCGCGCGTTCAGCTCCCGCGCCACCGCCGTGTCCAGCCGGGCGCTCAGCGGGTCGAGCAGTTCGGCGATCACCGGGTACTTCGCGAAGGTCGCCGCGTGCAGGGCGGGCGCCGCGTTGTAGTTCGGGAAGAAGTGCCGGTCGTCCGCCATGGTGTCCAGCCCCATGGCCGCGATCCGGCCGTCCGTCGTGTAGACCTCGCCCAGCAGGCACGAGCCCGACCCGGCCACCTGCGTGTAGATGATCCCCGCGTCCATCTTGCGGATGTTGGCCGCCGGGATGTCCATCCCGTACGCCCGTCGCATCCCCGGCAGCCCGTCCTCCCGGGACGCGAACTCGTTCTCCACGCACAGCGTCACCGCCGACGGGTCGCGGCGGGACAGCTCCGCCACGTCCGAGAGCGTCCGCAGCCGGTACGCGGCGTTGTTCCGCCTGCTGATCGCCAGCGTGTACGTGTTGTCCAGCGCCGAGGGCGGCAGCCAGGCGACGCCGTTGCGCACGTCCGCGTCCCGCACCGCCTCCCACTGCGCGCGCGGGTCGGCGATCGGCTCCTGCCTGCCCTGGTACGTGATCCACGCCGTGCCCGTGTACTCGTAGATCGCGTCGGCGTCGCCCTTGACGATCGCCTCCCGGCCGCTGAGGGACCCCGGCAGGTTCGTCCTGTCCAGCACCTCGGCACCCGCCGCCTTGAAGATCAGGCCGATCATGTGGCCGAGCACCAGGTTCTCGCTGAAGTTCTTGGACGTGACCGTCAGCGAGGCGCCCCTGAGCGGCTGCCCGCGCCCCACCGAACCGGGCAGGACGTCGTCGGCCATCGGCGAGCCGCTCTTCAGCCCGCACCCCGCGAGCACCAGCACCAGCGCCAGCGCCGTGCACCCCGCCGCCCTCCCGCGGTGCCTCATGCGTCCTCCAGCCCGCGCGGCGTCAGCACCAGCTCCGCCAGCGACGCCAGCCAGTCGACCAGCAGCGCCAGGGCGACGGTGAGGACGGAACCCAGCACCAGCACCGGCATCCGCTGCGTCTGGATGCCCGTCGTGATCAGGTCGCCGAGCCCCCCACCGCCCACGAACGTCGCCAGCGTCGCCGTCCCCACGTTCAGCACCAGCGCCGTGCGCACCCCCGCCAGGATCAGCGGCACCGCCAGAGGCAGTTCCACCCGCAGCAACCGGCCCGCCGCCGACATGCCGACGCCCCGCGCGGCCTCCACCATCAGCGGGTCGATCGTCCGCAGTCCGGCCATCGTGTTGGACAGCACCGGCAGCACCGCGTACACGACCATGCCGGTGATCGCGGTCGACGGCCCGATGCCCAGCCCGATCACCAGCAGCGCCAGCAGGCCGATCGCCGGGGTCGCCTGGCCCACGTTCGCCAGCGCCGTGGCGGCCGGCGCCGCCCGCCGCAGCCCCCGGCGGGTCAGCGCGACGCCGAGCGGCACCGCGACGAGGAGCACCCAGAACGTGGACACGGCCGTGAGCACGACGTGCTGCCGCAGCCGCAGCTGCACGTTGCCGCCCGCCAGCGCGTTCCGGGCGATCGCGTCCAGCTGGACGTGCGAGATCCACAGGTACGTCGCCGACAGCAGCACGGCCACCACGGCGGGCACGACCACCAGCTTCGCCGGCGGTACGCGCCGCCCGGGCGCGTCCCGCCGCGCGGTGCGCGGCCCGGCGCCGCGGACGTCCCGCGTCCCCGCCCCGGCCGTCACGCGCCGCGCTCCCGCTCCGCGCGGTGCGGGCGCCCCTCCCTCGGGCGCCCGGCCGCGGCCGCCCGGTCAGCCTCCAGCATCCCGTGCACCGCGGCCATCAGCGTCCCCATGTCGACGATCCCCGCGTACTCGCCGCGCCGCCCCGTCACCGCGACCCGGCCCGCCGGGTCGAGGAGCACCGCCTCCAGCGCGTCGCGCAGCGTCGCGTCACGCGTCACCGTGCCGCGCACCGCCCGCCCCGCCCGCGCCGGGAAGCCCTCGGCGCGCGCCAGGTCCCCGCGCCGCAGCCAGGTGCGGGGCCGCCGGTGCCGGTCCAGCACCAGCAGCTCGCCGTGCGGGCCGTCGGCCGGCCGGCCGAGGACCGTCCGCCGCGGGTCGTCGACGGACACGGTGGGGAAGGCGCCGATCCGCACGTCCCGCAGGCGCGTCAGGTTCAGCCGCTTCAGCGCGGCGCCCGCGCCCACGAACCCGGACACGAAGTCGTCCGCCGGGCCGGTCAGGATCGCCTCCGGCGTGTCGAACTGGGCGATGCGCGAGCGCTCGCGCAGCACGGCGATCCGGTCGCCCAGCCTGATCGCCTCGTCGAGGTCGTGGGTGACGAAGACGATCGTCTTGCGCAGCTCCCGCTGCAACCGGACGAGCTCGTCCTGGAGGTGGTCGCGGGTGATCGGGTCCACCGCCCCGAACGGTTCGTCCATCAGCAGCACCGGGGGGTCCGCCGCCAGCGCCCGCGCCACCCCGACCCGCTGCTGCTGGCCGCCCGACAACCGGCGCGGATAGCGCCCGTGGAACTCGCCGGGGTCGAGCCCCACCAGGACCAGCATCTCCTCGACCCGCTCCCGCACCCGCGCCCTGGACCAGCCCAGCATCCTCGGTACGAGGGCGATGTTCTCGGCGACCGTCATGTGCGGGAACAGCCCCGAGGACTGGATCGCGTACCCCACCTCGCGGCGCAGCCGCACCGGATCGATGCGGGTGACGTCCTCGCCGTCGATGCGGATGCGCCCCGACGACGGTTCGATCAGCCGGTTGATCATCCTCAGCGTGGTCGACTTCCCGCACCCCGAGGGCCCGACGAGGACCACCGTCTCACCCGGCCGGATCTCCATCGAGACGTCGTCCACGGCCGGTGACTGGCTGCCGGGGTACCTCTTCGACAGGTTCTCCAGCTCAATGCGCGCGCTCACGGATCCCCCTCGGAATCGTCAGCCGCCCGAGCAGGACGTACGCGGCGTCGAAGGCGAGCGCCAGCAGCACGATCCCCAGCGTCCCCGCCAGCACCTGGTTGAGCGCGTTGGCGCTGCCCAGGGAGGCGATCCCGCGGAAGATCTCGTTGCCGAGCCCCGGCCCCGAGGCGTAGGCGGCGATCGCGGCGATCCCCATGAGCATCTGCGTGGACACCCGGATCCCCGTCAGGATCGGCGGCCAGGCGAGCGGCAGCTCCACCCGCACCAGCCGGGCCGCCGGGGACATCCCGATGCCCCGGGCGGCGTCCACCAGCGCCGGGTCGACGCCCCGCAGCCCCACGATCGCGTTGCGCACCACCGGCAGCAGCCCGTACAGCACCAGCGCGATCACCGTGGGCGGCACCCCGAGGCCCACCACCGGGATCAGCAGGCCGATCAGCGCCAGGGAGGGAACGGTGAGCGCGGTCGACGTGCACGCGACGGCGAGGTCGCCCGCCCAGCCGCTGCGGTAGGTGGCCAGGGCGATCGCCACGCCCAGCGCGGTGGCGATCACCATGCACTGGAAGACGGCGCCGACGTGCTGCAACGCGTCCGTGAGCAGCTGCTGGTGCCGGGCGGCGACGTACTCCCAGAAGCCCACGCGCGCTCCCTCGTCTCACTCCTCCGACGCGGCCTGCTCCACCAGCGGGATGATCCGCAGGGGTACGGGGTTCTCCATGACGATCGCCGTGGACGCCCGCACGATGCCATCGAAACCGACGACCCGGTCGATCACCCGCTGGAGATCGGCGTTCGACCGGGCCACCAGCCGGCACAGCATGTCCCCGTGCCCGGTCGTGGTGTGCAGTTCCAGCACCTCCGGAACACCCGCCAAGTGCTCCCGCACGTCGGCGCCTTGCCCCTGCTTGATCTCCAGCGTGGCGAACGCGGTGACGGGGTATCCCAGTGCCGCCGGATCGACCTCGGGACCGAATCCCCGGATGACTCCGTTCGACTGAAGCCGGTCCAGCCGGGCCTGCACCGTGCCGCGGGCCACGCCCAGCCGGCGCGAGGCCTCCAGGACCCCTATGCGCGGCTCGCGCGCCAGCAGGGCGATGAGCCTGCCGTCCAGATGATCGATCGCCACAGCGGCCCTCCAGTGGTCACCCTGTACAGAACGTCCGCCCATCCTGCCCATCCACTGGTCGGATTGCCCAGTCCCCGCGCGAACTATTGCGCACCTTGCCGATCGGAGAGAGCCTGCCGCCATGACTGAGACCATCTCCCACACCCCCGACACCGCCCGGCAGGCCGACCCCTTCCCGGTGAAGGGGATGGACGCGGTCGTGTTCGCCGTCGGCAACGCCAAGCAGGCCGCGCACTACTACTCCACGGCCTTCGGCATGAAGCTCGTCGCCTACTCCGGACCGGAGAACGGCAGCCGCGAGACCGCCAGTTACGTCCTGGCCAACGGCGGCGCGCGCTTCGTGTTCACCTCCGTCATCAAGCCGTCCACCGACTGGGGCCGCTTCCTCGCCGAGCACGTCGCCGAGCACGGCGACGGCGTCGTGGACCTCGCCATCGAGGTGCCGGACGCGCGCAAGGCGTACGCCTACGCCGTCGAGCAGGGCGCCACCGGCCTCACCGAGCCGTACGAGGTGAAGGACGAGCACGGCACCGTCGTCCTCGCCGCCATCGCCACGTACGGCAAGACGCGCCACACCCTCGTCGACCGCTCCGGCTACGACGGCCCGTACCTCCCCGGCTTCGTCACCGCCTCCCCGATCGTCGAGCCGCCCGCCAAGCGCACCTTCCAGGCCATCGACCACTGCGTCGGCAACGTCGAGCTCGGGAAGATGAACGACTGGGTGGCCTTCTACAACAAGGTCATGGGCTTCACGAACATGAAGGAGTTCGTGGGCGACGACATCGCGACCGAGTACTCGGCCCTGATGTCGAAGGTCGTCGCCGACGGCACCCTGAAGGTGAAGTTCCCGATCAACGAGCCGGCGATCGCGAAGAAGAAGTCGCAGATCGACGAGTACCTGGAGTTCTACGGCGGCGCCGGTGTCCAGCACATCGCCCTCGCCACGAACGACATCGTCCACACCGTCCGCACCATGCGGGCCGCGGGCGTCCAGTTCCTCGACACCCCCGACTCGTACTACGACACCCTCGGCGAGTGGGCCGGCGAGACCCGCGTGCCCGTGGAGATCCTGCGCGAGCTGAAGATCCTCGTCGACCGCGACGAGGACGGCTACCTGCTGCAGATCTTCACCAAGCCGGTCCAGGACCGCCCGACGGTGTTCTTCGAGATGATCGAGCGCCACGGGTCGATGGGCTTCGGCAAGGGCAACTTCAAGGCGCTCTTCGAGGCGATCGAGCGCGAGCAGGCGAAGCGCGGCAACCTGTAGCACCCGGGTACACCGACCGCCCGGTACGGGGTGCCGGGCGGCCGGCGCCCCAAGGGGGCGCCCCCGCGACCACAAGCGGCCCGGCGCCCCCGCAAGGCCCCACCGCCCCAGCCGCCCCACGGCACCGGGCACAGCCCCCCGCGGCCCGCACAACGGCCCCCGGCGACGCCCCGGCCCTCCGGCCCGCAGCCGCACGACGGCCGGGCGGGGCCGTACAGGGGCGCCCCTGTCCCACAGCCGCGCGACGGCCCCCGTCCCGCAGCCGCGCGACGGCACTCGGCGACATCCCCGCCCCCGCTCCGCAGCCGCACGACAGCACCCGGTAATGCCTCGCCCTCCGGCCCGCAGCCGCGCGACGACACTCGGTGACGTCACCACCCCCCTTCCCGCAGCCGCGCGACGGCCGGGCGGGGCCGTGCAGGGTCGCCCCCGCAGCGGTTGGCGGCGTCGGGCGGTGCCCATCCGCGCACGGGTTCCCCGCCGACCGCGAGGAGGTGAGCCCGGAGGGGCCCCGCCCCGCCCCACCGGCGCCGAGCGCACACCCGGGGCGTCACCGCTCCCCTCCGGACGACGGCGACCGCTAAGGCGACGGCGACCGCCACGCGGACGCCCCGCCCCGCGGCGCCCCATCCCCCCGCCCCGGCCCCCCGGCGGCGTACCCGCCCTCCGCCGGCTCGCCCAGCGCGGCCAGCGCCCGGCGCGCCTTCGGCGCCAGCAGCGGCGAGAAGTGCGGGTTGATCCGCAGCGCCTCGGCGAGGTGCCGCCGTGCCGGCCCCCACTCGCCCAGCTCCCGCTCGATCCGGCCCCGGTGGTAGGCGAACAGCGCGCTCCGCAACCCCTGTTCCGTCGCCCTCGTGGCGTACGGCAGGGCCTCTTCGTGCCTCCCCGCCCGGTACAGCGCCCAGCCGAGCGCGTCTGCGACGTGCACCGACCGGTGTCCCTTCGCCCACTCGGCGCGCAGCCGCCGCACGGCGGCGTCCGGGCTGCCGTGGTCCGCCTCGTAGCGGGCCAGCACCAGCGCCCCGTTCACCCCGTGTGCCGCCGCCTCGGTGGCGCGCACGCGCAGCACCTCGTACTGCGTCCGCGCGTCCTCGTCCAGGCCCAGCGACTCGTACAGCTCGCCCGCCTCCAGGGCGTACTGCGGCAGCGGCTGCGCCTTCAGCGCGGCCCCGTAGTCCCGCAGCGCCTCGTCGGTCCGGCCCAGCGCGGCCAGCGCGCGCGCCCGTCCGGCCAGCGCCGGGGCGTGCCCGGGCACCAGCCGCAGCGCCGGGCCGTAGGAGGCCAGCGCCTCCGCGGGCTCGCCGCGCTCCCACGCGAGGTCGCCGAGCCGCACCAGGCACGCGGCCTTCTCCGCCGGGGTGGCGGCCAGCGCCACGGCGTCGTACGCCAGCGCCGACGCGTCCTCGCGCCAGCCCCGGTCGCGGAAGACCAGCGAGGCGCGGGACAGCGCGGGTGCGCCCGACCGCAGTGTCCGGAGCCGCTCCATGGCACGCCCGGCCGACACGTAGTCGCCGAGCCCGTTGTAGGCGTCGATGAGCACGGGGTACGCCTGCCACCGCCGCGGCGAGGACTTCCGCACCGCCTCGCCCCACTTCCGCGCCGCCCGGAAGTCGCCCCGCGCGTTCGCCAGGGAGCCCAGACCGAGCTGCGCGTCCACGTTCCCCTTCCGGGCCGGCCAGGCGGCCAGGGACCGCTCCAGCGCCTTCTCGGCGCGTGCGAACGAGGCGGTGTCGCCGCTGCGGGCGCCCCGCTCGACGTACGCGCCGCCCAGTACCGCCCACGACGCGTCGTCGCCCGGGTGGGCCCGCAGCCACTTCTCGCGGTCTCCGATGAGCGCGGCCAGCTCGGGCAGCGACGCCTGCGCGCCGGCCCGCGCCGCCGACACCGCCCGGGCGACGGCGCCGGGGGCGGGGGCGGGCGCCTGCCCGCCGAGGCCGGCCGGCACGAACAGGGCGACGGCGCCGACCAGCGCCGCGCCCGCGCCCGCACCGAGGACGATCCGTGGGACCCGTTCCGTCTTCATGCGGTCACTGTGCGGCACGGGGCGCGTCGGGACGACGAGCCACCCGGCGGATGCGGAGCCGATCGCCCGGCGGGTTCACACCGATGGCCCCGGGTGCCAGGCTGGGATCATGGACGACCTGCTGACCCGCCTCCGGGCCGGCCTCCCGCCGGAGGCCCTCCTGACGGACCCGGACGTCACCGCCTCCTACGCCCACGACATGGCGAGCTTCTGCGAAGCGGGCTCGCCCGCCGTGGTGGTCCTGCCGAGCACCACGGAGCAGGTCCAGCACGTCATGCGCACGGCGACCGCACTGCGCGTGCCGGTCGTCCCGCAGGGTGCCAGGACCGGCCTGTCGGGTGCGGCGAACGCCTCCGAGGGCTGCGTCGTGCTCTCCCTCACCCGGATGGACCGGATCCTGGAGATCGACCCGGTCGACCGGATCGCGGTGGTCGAGCCGGGCGTCGTCAACGCCGCCCTGTCCCGCGCGGTCGGCGAGCACGGGCTGTACTACCCGCCGGACCCCTCCAGCTGGGAGATGTGCACCATCGGCGGCAACATCGGCACCGCCTCGGGCGGCCTGTGCTGCGTCAAGTACGGCGTGACGGCGGAGTACGTCCTGGGGCTGGACGTCGTCCTCGCCGACGGCCGGCTGCTGTCCACCGGCCGCCGTACCGCCAAGGGTGTCGCCGGGTACGACCTGACCCGGCTGTTCGTCGGCTCCGAGGGGACCCTCGGCATCGTCGTGCGGGCCGTGCTGGCGCTGCGCCCGAAGCCGCCGCGGCAGCTCGTCCTGGCGGCGGAGTTCCCGTCGGCGTCCGCCGCCTGCGACGCCGTCTGCGCGGTGATGGAGCGCGGCCACACCCCCTCGTTGCTCGAACTCATGGACCGTACGACGGTACGGGCGGTCAACCGGCTGGGCCGGATGGGCCTGCCCGAGTCGACCGAGGCCCTGCTGCTCGCCGCGTTCGACACCCCCGACCCGGCCGCCGACCTGGCCGCCGTGGGCGAGCTGTGCACGGCCGCCGGCGCGACGCAGGTGGTGCCGGCCGAGGACGCGGCCGAGTCGGAGATGCTGCTGAAGGCCCGCCGGATGGCGCTGACCGCCCTGGAGGCGGTCGCGTCGGCCACGATGATCGACGACGTCTGCGTACCGCGTTCCCGGCTCGCCGCGATGCTCGACGGCACGGCGGCCATCGCGGCGAAGTACGACCTGACCATCGGCGTCTGCGCGCACGCGGGCGACGGCAACACCCACCCCGTCGTCTGCTTCGACCACACCGATCCCGGTGAATCGCGGCGCGCCCGCGAGTCGTTCGACGAGATCATGGCGCTCGGTCTGGAGCTGGGCGGGACCATCACGGGCGAACACGGCGTCGGCGTACTGAAGAAGGAGTGGCTGGCCCGAGAACTGGGGCCGGTCGGCCTTGAGTTGCAGCGGGGCATCAAGCACACCTTCGACCCTCTCGGCATCCTCAACCCCGGCAAGGTCTTCTGAGGCTCCACTGCCGTGCAATGGCACCGCCCACCAAGCCCCCGCCCACCAAGCCCCCGCCCCTCCGGGCACCCGCCCCTCCGCCAGTGCCACGCACAGGAGCGACCCGCCCGGGACTCATCCCCACCCCGGCCCAAGTGCACCGCGCCGGAGGCGCGTTGGCGGCGCGCGGACGGCGGGGGCCGGTCCGCCGGACGACCGGCTCCCGCCGGGACCGCGGGCCTAGGCCGGATGTCCGATGGAACGGACACGGCCGTCCGCATAGCGTGAGGGCACCGCCGAAGGAGGAGCCGTGCCAGCACGCCTTGACCACACCATCGTCCGCAGCCGCGACCGCTTCGCCGCCGCCCGCTTCCTCACCGGACTGATCGACGCGCCGGAGCCGAAGCCCTTCGGTCCCTTCGCCAGCGTTCCCCTGGAGAACGGCGTCACCCTCGACTACCTCGACGACGACGCGCCCCGGATCGTCCCGCAGCACCTCGCCTTCCTCGTCGCGGAGGACGAGTTCGACGCGATCTTCGGGCGGATCCAGGAGCGCGGACTGCCGTACTGGGCGGACCCGCACCATCATGAACCGCAGCGGATCAACCACCACTTCGGCGGCCGCGGCGTCTACATCGACGACCCCGACGGCCACTCGATCGAATTCATCACCCACACCTACGTGATCGATTGACCGCTCCCTCAGGCGAGCAGTTCGGCCAGCCCGTCGTCCAGGCCGAGCTGCTCCGCCTCCGAGCCGGGCGGCACCGCCAGCAGCGCCCGCTCCAGCCAGGCGGACACCGTGCACGCCGGGGCCTCCAGCAGCGCTTCGCCGTTCGGTGAGGACAGCGCCAGCAGGACGACGCGCCGCCCGTCGAGGGTGGTCGGCCAGATCCGCACGTCGCCGTGGCCGCACGGCCGGAACACCCCCTCGACCAGCAGCTCGCGGGCGAAGGTCCAGTGCACGGGGTGTTCGGAGCCGACGTGGAAGACGATGTGCACGGCGTACGGGTCGTCCGTGCGGTAGGTCAGCCGTGCGGGGACGGGGACGCTGCGCTCGGGCGACAGCACCAGGGCGAGTTCCAGGTCGCGTTCGACGAGGGTGTGCTGCATGGGACGGTTCCCTTCTCTCCACGGGGCCCTGGGGCGGGCCGCACCCTGGGAGAGGGGCTTCGCGGCCCGTCATGACGCGACTTTTTGGAAAAGAACCGGGCCTGCCTCTCCGTAACACAGGTGTGATCGGAACGTGGTCGTTGTGGACGGACCGGTTCGGGGTTGCTCGGCGGTCTGGTAGATGTGGTGCCTTGAATTGAGGCCTCGAGGAGATACGGGACCACGGTGATGAGCGCCCCAACCCCGGCAACCGGCGACGGCAGCCCCACGCCCGGCTACTACCCCGACCCGTCCATTCCGGGATATATCCGGTTCTGGAACGGTGCCGCCTGGGTGCCCGGGACGAGCCGTCCCGCGCCCAAGGACGGTGAGGCGACGCCGCCGGTCCCTGCCGCTTCCGTCCCGTCGCAGGCACCCGCACCCGTCCCGGCCGCCGCGCCGACGCCTTCGGTGGAGGAGACCGGGCCGGTCTTCTTCGACGAGGAGGAGCCCGGCGCCGACGGCCGGCCGGAGCCGGAGCCCGCGTCCGTGTGGCAGGCGGACGCCTCGCGCCAGACCGGGTTCGGCGGCGACCGCGACCGCCGCGTCTCCTGGGGGGCCGAGACCGGCCAGGACCCGCGCCGCCCGGCCGCCGACCCGACCGGCGGCGCGCTGCCCGGCGTACGGAACGTGGAGCCCGAGCCGGCGAAGGCGGCGGGCCCCGAGGGCACGGTCACCATCCGCGCGGTGAAGCCGCAGCCGGCGCCCGGGCCCGAGCGGCCCGCCGACGGCACGATGACCATCCGCGCCCTCGCGCCCGAGGCCCCGGGCACCCCGCAGGCCCCGGCGCAGCCGCACCCGGCGGCCCCGGCAGCCCCGGCCGCGCACCCCGCACCCGCCGCCCAGGCGCCCGCGGCCGTCCCCATGCCCGCGCCCGCCCCCGCCGCCCAGGCACCAGCCCAGGCCCCTGCCCCGGCTCCCGCGGCCGCCCCCGTCGCCCCCGCCGCGCCGGTCACCGACGGCCCGGGCGGCGGCGCGTCGTCCTGGGCGCAGCAGGTGCACCAGCTCGCCCGTCCGGAGGCCCAGGCGCCGGACCGGGCGGCTGTCCCGCAGGCGCACTCGCAGCAGCCGGTCCTGCCGTGGAAGCCGCCGGTCGACGACCCGTTCCTGGCGGCCGCGCAGGCCCAGGCCGCCGCGCGCCCGGCCGGGCTCGGCAAGCGGTTCGCGGCCCGGCTGATCGACACGCTGGTCCTCGGGGCCGCCGTGGGGGCCGTCGCCGTGCCGTTCGTCTCCAAGGCGCTCGACCACATCGACGGCAAGATCGAGCAGGCCAAGCGGTCCGGCGAGACGGTCACCGTCTGGCTCCTGGACGGCACGACCTCGACGTACTTCGGCATCGCGCTCGCCGCGCTGCTGGTGCTGGGCGTGCTGTACGAGGCGTTGCCGACCGCCAAGTGGGGCCGGACGCTGGGCAAGAAGCTGATGGGGCTCGAGGTGCGGGACATCGAGTCCCACGAGCCTCCGCCGTTCGGTGCCGCGCTGCGGCGGTGGCTGGTCTACGGGGTGCTGGGAGTCCTGGTGGTCGGTGTGGTCAACGTGGTGTGGTGCCTGTTCGACCGCCCCTGGCGGCAGTGCTGGCACGACAAGGCCGCCCACACCTTCGTGGCCGGGCGGTAGGGGGTAGCCCGAACGGCCGGTGATCGTTTGCGGGGGCCCGCCGGCCGGGATGCACTGCCCACATGAGCCACGAACCGCCGGCGTCCGGTCAGCAGCCCCCCGACGACGATCCGTTCCGCAAGAAGCCGCAGGAAGACGGCCCCCAGCCGCCGCCCGCGCCGCCGCCCCCACCCCCGGGCGGCGGCGACCCGTACGGCGGACAGGGCCCGTACGGGGGCGGCGGCGACCCGTACGGCGGAGGCCCCGGCGCCCCCGGCCCCGGCGCCCCCGGCAGCGGCGGCCCGTACGGAGGCGGCCCGTACGGCGGCGGTGGTCCGTACGGCGGAGGCGGTCCCGGCGGTCCCGGCGGCGGTCCGTACGGCGGCGGGCCCTACGGCTACGGCGGGGCCGACCCGCTCGCGGGGATGCCGCCGCTCGCCGACTCGGGCCGGCGCATCCTCGCCCGGCTGATCGACTGGATCATCATCGCCGTACCCCTGGCGCTCATCGGCATCCCGTTCAACATCTATGCCAGGGTGTCCGACCAGGACGATCTGGCGGAGGTGTGGCAGAACACCAACGACGGTGGGCAGTGGGTCTTCCAGCTCATCACGATCGTGGCGTACGTCGCCTACGACACCCTCATGACCAGCAAGCGGCACGGCCAGACGATCGGCAAACGGCTGCTGGGCCTGCGGGTGGCGATGCTCAACGACGGCAGCGTGCCGAACACGAGCGCGGCGCTGACCCGGGCGGTGGTGCTGTGGCTGCCCGCGCTGATCTGCTGCGCCTGCCTGTGGCCGCTGCTGCTGCTGATCCTCATCCTGGTCGACAAGCCGTACAAGCAGGGCCTGCACGACAAGGCGGCCAGAACCGTCGTCGTGTCAGCGACGCAGTGAGTGCTCCCTGCGCTCGGCCGGGACCGGCGGCCGGGCCGGGGTGTACGTCGTGCGGCGGCGGGCGGCGGGCACGGGCAGCGTCACCGCGACCAGCAGGCCGAGCGCGAGCGCGGCCAGCCCGATCAGCGCGACACCCACCGCGGTGGTGGTGCCGGAGAGCAGCAGCATGGCGACGGTCGCGAAGACGACGGTGGCCGAACCGTAGGCGAGCTGTGCGGCGGTCGGACGCGGCATGGCGGGTTCCGTCCTCGAAGCTGGAGCACCGGATGGGGATCACGCTCGGTCGCACTGACATATGACTCTACGACGGTGGATGCCCGAGAGGAACCGGTAGTAAGCGTGACCTAACCCACGGTACCGGTGCATGGGGGGCGCACAGCATCACGGCCTATGCCATATGGCCTGAAGTCGGCGCCCGTTGACGCGATACGCAGGGGAGGACCGTATCAAGTGACGTATTTCAAGGCCGTGTTGGGCGTCGTCGCCGTGCTGGCCGCGGTGGCCGTGGCCACACCCGCCGCGTCGGTCCCCTCCACCACCGCACCCGTGCACGACGAAGCCGCGTACGGCGCGGCCGAGGGGAGGCACGACGGGCACGTGATCGACGGGCCGTTCAGCGCCCGGCAGCGGCAGCAGCGGCAGGTGGCGCTGGAGCAGGTGCTGAGCGGGCGGGCGAAGGTGGAGCGGCGCGGCGGCTCGAAGGTGGTGAAGCTCGGCGACCGCAAGTACGTGGAGCTGGGGCGGGAGCGCACGGACAAGATCTTCACGATCCTGGTGGAGTTCGGGGACCGGGTCGACGACACCACGATGTACGACCCGGACGGCCCGGGCGGCCCGAAGCCCCCCGTCGTCAAGTACGGCGGTACGCCGGGGCCGCTGCACAACCGGATCCCCGAGCCGGACCGCCGGAGCGACAACTCGACCGACTGGCGGGCGGACTACGACCGCGAGCACTACCGGCGGCTGTACTTCGGGGAGGGTGAGGGGGTCGAGTCGCTGAGGACGTACTACGAGAGGGCTTCGTCGGGGCGTTACTCCGTGGAGGGCGAGGTCTCCGACTGGGTGCGCGTCGAGTACAACGAGGCGCGGTACGGCTCGAACTACTGCGGCGGCAACAACTGCCCCAACGTGGAGGACCTGGTCTTCGACGGGGTGGCCGCCTGGGTCGCCGGCCGCCGGGCCGAGGGCCGGACCCCCGCCCAGATCCGGGCGCAGGTGGCGCGGTACGACGAGTGGGACCGTACGGACCACGACAACGACGGGAACTTCAACGAGCCGGACGGCTACATCGACCACTTCCAGATCGTGCACGCGGGCGAGGACGGTTCGGCGGGCGGCGGCGCGCAGGGGCCGGACGCGCTGTGGGCGCACCGGGGCTACGCGTACGGCAGGGACGACGGGGACACGGGCCCGGCCGGGTTCCGGGCGGGCGGCGTGGCCATCGGCGACACGGGCGTCTGGGTGGGGGACTACACGATGCAGCCGGAGAACGGCGGGCTCGGGGTCTTCGCCCACGAGTACGCCCACGACCTGGGGCTGCCGGACCTGTACGACACCAACAACGTGGCGGGTGTGGAGAACTCGGTCGGCTTCTGGTCGCTGATGTCGTCCGGCTCGTGGCTCGGCAGGGGCGAGCAGGCGATCGGGGACCTGCCGGGGGACATGACGGCCTGGGACAAGCTCCAGCTGGGCTGGCTCAACTACGAGCGGGCCGAGGCGGCCACCCCGTCGTCGCACACGCTGGGCGTCTCCGCGTACAACACCGATCTGCCGCAGGCGCTGGTGGTGGAGCTGCCGTCGAAGAGGGTGACCACGCCGGTGGTGCGGCCGGCCGGGGGAGCGGGGCAGTGGTGGAGCGACCACGGCGACAGCCTGTCGCACACGCTGACCCGGACGGTCGACCTCACCGGCCGGAAGGGGGCCGAGCTGAGGCTGGACGGCTGGTGGGACATCGAGAAGGACTACGACTACCTGTACACGCAGGTGTCCGCGGACGGCGGGGAGAGCTGGAAGGCGCTCGACGGTACGGCCGACGGGGAGGCGATCACCCGGGACGGCGGTGACAAGCCGGCCCTCACCGGGGTCTCGGGGGCGTACCGGAAGCTGGTCTACCCCCTGGACGCGTACGCGGGGAAGCGGATCGTCCTGCGGTTCCGCTACCGGACGGACGGCGGGGTGGCCGGCAAGGGGTTCGCGGCGGACAACATCACGGTGCGGGCGGACGGTGCCACGCTGTTCGCGGACGACGCCGAGACACGGGACGGGGCGGGCTGGACGGCGCGCGGCTTCGCGCGGGTGGGCGAGGCGGTCACCGGTGACTACCCGCAGTACTACGTCGCGGAGAACCGGCAGTACGTCTCCTACGACAGGACGCTGGAGACGGGGCCGTACCACTTCGGCTTCCCCAAGCCCCGGGACAACTGGGTGGAGCACTACGCCTACCGGCCGGGTCTGATGATCTGGCAGTGGGACACCTCCCAGCGGGACAACAACGTCACCGACCACCCGGGCCAGGGGCTGCTGTTGCCGGTGGACGCGCATCCGCGGCCGATGACGTGGGCGGACGGCACCCTGATGTCGAACAAGATCACTCCGTACGACGCGGCGTTCAGCCGCCACCCGGCGCCCGGCTTCACCCTGCACAAGCGGGGTGTTCCTCAGCAGATCCCGCCGCACCCGGGCAATCCGACCTTCGACGACCGTACGGGGGTGTACTGGTACGCCGAGAACGAGTTCGGCGGGGTGCGGACCACGGACACCAACACCCGGATCACGATCGCGGACCAGCCGCCGAACGGTTCGTCGCTGACGGTGCACGTGGGTCCCTCGGCCGGGTGACCTGGCCGTTCCTCGCCGTCACCGGGCCGGCCGGGCTGTTCGCAATGCGGATCGGTCTGTTCACATAGAGCACTTGGCCTGTGCAAGTCAAGATCTGTCTTTTCGCGTCATTCTCCGGTCGAATGTCGTCACTTGTGGCGCGACACCGCACGCGGATATCACATCGACCCCCCATCCGCGGTTCGCGGGCGCGGGGAGGACAAGATCAAGTGACCAGCAGACGACGGGCCTTCAGGGCCTCAGCGGTGTTCGTGGCGCTGGCCGCCACCGCCGCGACGGCCTCGGCCTTCACGACGGCCCAGGCCGACAACCGCCCCACCAACGGCATCGAGCGCCATGACCCGGCTCCGGGCGCGCACGACGCGGGGCACGGTGCCCCCGGGCACGACCACGCCGCCAAGGTCGACCACGACCTCGACGGCCCGTTCAGCAAGCAGCAGGCCCAGGCGCGCGAAGCGGCTCTGGAGCAGGTGCTCGCGGGCGACCTCACGGTGGAGCGCAGGGGTGCCTCCAAGGTCGTCAAGCTCGACGACAAGAAGTACGTCGAGCTGGGCCGCGAGAAGACCGACAAGATCTTCACGATCCTGGTCGAGTTCGGCGACAAGGTCGACAACACCACGCTCGTCGACCGCGCGGACGACGGCGACGACCACACGCTCAAGCCGAAGTTCGGCGGCACGCCCGGTCCGCTGCACAACCGGATAGCCGAGCCGGACCGTTCGAAGGACAACTCGACGGCCTGGCAGAAGGACTACAACCAGCAGCACTTCCAGGACCTGTACTTCGGCACCGGCAAGGACAAGAAGACCGGTCAGCAGAAGCAGTCCCTCACGACCTACTACGAGAAGACCTCCTCCGGCCGCTACTCGGTCGACGGCGCGGTCTCCGACTGGGTCAAGGTCGAGTACAACGAGGCCCGTTACGGCTCGAACTACTGCGGCAACAGCAACTGCTCCAACGTCTGGGACGCCGTCCGCGACGGTGTGACCGCGTGGACCGCGCAGCAGAAGGCGGCCGGCAAGACCGACGCCGAGATCAAGGCGCAGCTGGCCCAGTACGACCAGTGGGACCGCTACGACTTCGACGCCGACGGCAACTTCAACGAGGCCGACGGCTACATCGATCACTTCCAGATCGTCCACGCGGGCGAGGACGAGTCCGCGGGCGGCGGCGCCCAGGGCGGCGACGCGCTGTGGGCCCACCGCTGGTACGCGTACGGCACCGACGCCGGCAAGACCGGCCCGGCGCAGAACAAGGCCGGCGGCACCCAGATCGGCGACACCGGCATCTGGGTCGGCGACTACACCATGCAGCCCGAGAACGGCGGCCTCGGCGTCTTCGCGCACGAGTACGGCCACGACCTGGGCCTGCCGGACCTGTACGACACCTCCGGCCGCCCCGGCGCCGAGAACTCGACCGGTTTCTGGTCCCTGATGTCGTCCGGCTCCTGGCTGGGCACGGGCAAGAACGAGATCGGCGACCTGCCGGGCGACATGACCGCCTGGGACAAGCTGCAGCTGGGCTGGCTCAACTACGAGAAGGCCAAGGCCGCCACCAAGTCCAAGCACACGCTGGGCGTCGCGGAGTACAACACCAAGAACCCGCAGGCGCTCGTCGTCGAGCTGCCGAAGAAGAAGGTCTCCACCGCGGTCGTGAAGCCCGCCGAGGGCTCCAAGCAGTGGTGGAGCGACATGGGTGACGACCTCAAGAACACCCTCACCCGCTCCGTGGACCTCACCGGCAGGAGCAAGGCCGAGCTGACGCTCGACGGCTGGTGGGACATCGAGAAGGACTACGACTACCTCTACACCGAGGTGTCGACCGACGGCGGCAAGCAGTGGACCGCCCTGGCGGGCACGGCCGACGGCAAGGCCATCCCGGCCGACGCCAGCGGCGCCCCGGCCCTGACGGACGTCTCCGGCGGCTTCCAGAAGCTCGTGTACTCGCTCGACGCGTACGCCGGCAAGAAGTTCGACCTCCGCTTCCGCTACCAGACCGACGGCGGTGCGGGCGGCAAGGGCTTCACGGCCGACTCCATCACGCTGACCGCCGACGGTGCCGCGGTCTTCGCGGACAACGCCGAGGGCGACGACAACGGCTGGACCGCGAAGGGCTTCTCGCGGATCGGTGAGTCCTTCACCAACGAGTACGAGCAGTACTACATCGCCGAGAACCGCCAGTACGTCTCGTACGACAAGACCCTGAAGGTCGGCCCGTACAACTTCGGCTTCGCGGCGCCGATGGACTCCTGGGTGGAGCACTACCCGTACCAGACCGGTCTGCTGGTCTGGCAGTGGGACACCTCCCAGAAGGACAACAACACCGCCGTCCACCCGGGCCAGGGCCTGATCCTGCCGGTCGACGCGCACGCCACCCCGACGAAGTGGGCCGACGGCACGCTGATGCGCAACCGCATCCAGGCCTACGACTCGCCGTTCAGCCTGTACCGGACGAACGGGATCACCCTCCACAAGGCGGGCGTCGAGGCCAAGATCGCGTCGCAGCGCGGTGTGCCGGTGTTCGACGACCGCAAGGGCGTCTACTGGTACGACTCGAACCCGCGTGCGGGCGTCAAGGTCACTGACACCAACACCAAGATCGCGATCGTGAAGCAGCCGACCAACGGCCAGACGATCACGGTCCAGGTCGGACCTTCGACCAAGTAACCGGCATCGCAGCAGGTCACAGCATGATCGGCCGTCGCCCCCTAGCGGGCGGCGGCCGATTCTGTTTAGGTGCGTGGTGACCCATTCTTATTGACACACCATCTCACGGGGGAGTTGTTCAGCATGCCCGGCGGAGGTTTCACCAAGCTGCCCGGAGGCAAGGTCGTGGTCGCGCTCAGCCTGCCCAACCCGGTCGGCGACGGCTCCACGGTCCGCGTCCTGGTCCACGCCGCGAACCGCGCCCGCGCCCTGACCCGGCTGCGGAACCTCGGACTGCGCGCGGTCTACCTGCGGGGCAACACCCACCCGCCCACGCCGGACGAGGTCACGGCGGTGCTCCACCACCCCGACGGGCTGCTCTGGCGCACGGTCCCGGAGGCCCACACCGAGCTCTGGCACCCCATCCGCGCCCTGCTGCCCCAGTCCCGTGCCTGGGGCGCCCCCAGCGCCTCCTGACCGCGCTGCCGGCGGGCGCCCCGCCACCGGCGGGGCGCCCGGTCAGACCACCGGCTTGCCGGTCAGCTCGACGCCCGCCGCCCGCAGCTCCCGCAGCGCCCGCGCGGTGGTCTCCTCCGCGACACCCGCGGTCAGGTCCAGCAGCACCTGGGTGCGGAAGCCCTCCCGGGCGGCGTCCAGGGCGGTGGCGCGCACACAGTGGTCGGTGGCGATGCCCACCACGTCCACCTCGGTGACCTCCCGCTCCCGCAGCCAGTCGGCCAGCCGGACGTCGTTCTCGTCGGTGCCCTCGAAGCCGCTGTAGGCCGCCGCGTACGCACCCTTGTCGAACACCGCGTCGATCGCGCCCGAGGCGACCGCCGGCGCGAAGTTCGGGTGGAAGCCCACGCCCTCCGTACCGGCCACGCAGTGCCTCGGCCAGGAGTCCACGAAGTCCGGCTCCTCCGAGAAGTGGGCGCCCGGGTCGATGTGGTGGTCCCGGGTGGCCACCACGTGCTGGTACACCGCCCCGGCCGCCTCGCCGACCAGGTCCGTGATCGCGGCGGCGACGTCCGCGCCGCCCGTCACCGCGAGGCTGCCGCCTTCGCAGAAGTCGTTCTGTACGTCGACGACGATCAGTGCGCGGTGCATGGCGGTTGTCCTTCGGTGGGGGATCGGTCGGTCGGGCGTTCGGGCGTCGTTCCCGGGGATGGCACCGAGCGTAGAGAGTTACCCGGCCCGGCGGGAGGGGGTCGCCCCTTCCCGCCGGGCCCGGTCCCGGACGGCCGGGCCGCCCGCGGGCCCCGGCCGCCCCGCGGCCCCGGGGTCAGACGTACTCGGTGGGGATGACGGCCTCGCCCCGCGACAGCTGGATCGCGGACATCGGCAGCCTGGCGAGGGCCGCCAGGTGCCGCTCCCGGGCGGCGTCCAGCGGCTCGCGCGCCACCACGTCGCCGCCCTTGACCAGCTCGACCAGCAGCTGCCGGTCCGCGAGAGCGGCCGGCACCGGACCGGTGCCGACGACCTCCGCCTCGGCCACCCCGTCCGCGTCGACGCGCCGGGCCGCCCACTTGCGGCCGCCCACGGACGCCTTGCCGCCCAGCGACTTCTTGGCCACCGAGTGCAGCGGCGCCCTCGGGTCGGCGGACTCGGCGCGGGCGACGAGCTTGTAGACCATCGAGCACGTCGGGTGCCCGCTGCCGGTCACCAGCTGCGTCCCGACGCCGTACGCGTCCACCGGCGCGGCCGCCAGCGACGCGATGGCGTACTCGTCGAGATCCGAGGTGACGACGATCTTCGTGTCGTGCGCGCCCAGCTCGTCCAGCTGCTGCCGCACCCGGTGCGCGACCAGCAGTAGGTCGCCCGAGTCGATGCGCACCGCGCCCAGCTCCGGACCGGCCACCTCCACGGCCGTGCGCACGGCCTCGGCCACGTCGTAGGTGTCGACGAGCAGCGTCGTGCCCCGGCCCAGCGACTCGACCTGCGCCCGGAAGGCGTCCCGCTCGGTGTCGTGCAGCAGGGTGAACGCGTGCGCGGACGTGCCGACCGTCGGGATGCCGTAGCGGAAGCCCGCGGCGAGGTCGGAGGTGGAGGAGAAGCCGCCCACGTACGCGGCGCGGGCCGCGGCGACGGCGGACAGCTCGTGGGTGCGCCGGGCGCCCATCTCGATCAGGCGCCGGTCCCCGGCCGCGGCGGACATCCGGGAGGCGGCGGCGGCGATCGCCGAGTCGTGGTTGAGGATCGACAGGACCACGGTCTCCAGCAGCACGCACTCCGCGAAGGAGCCCTCGACCCGCAGGATCGGCGAGCCGGGGAAGTACACCTCGCCCTCGGGGTAGCCCCAGATGTCGCCGCCGAAGCGGTAGTCCGCGAGCCAGGCCAGCGTCGGTTCGTCGACGATGCCCCGCTCCCGGAGGAAGCCCAGGACGCCCGCGTCGAAGCGGAAGTTCTCCACGGCGTCGAGGACCCGGCCGGTGCCGGCGACCACGCCGTAGCGCCGGCCCTCCGGCAGCCGCCGGGTGAACACCTCGAAGACCGACCGCCGGTCGGCCGTGCCGCCCCGCAGCGCCGCCTGCAGCATCGTCAGCTCGTACTGGTCGGTGAAGAGCGCCGTGGACGGCACGTCCACCGGCAGCCCGAGATCCGCAGCATTCATACGACGATGCTACCCCGAATACTCGTCACTCTGACGATTTCTCGGACCCTGTTTGTGCGACCCCCCACCCCGAGTGGCAGCATTGGCTGGGTGAGTGTTGCTCCCGCAGAGATCGAACGCACCGAAGCGGCCGAAGAAGGTTTCGCCGTCACCGAACCCGACGTGCCCTGGGTGACGATCGTCCACAACGACCCGGTCAACCTCATGAGCTACGTCACCTACGTCTTCCAGGCGTACTTCGGCTACTCAAAGGACAAGGCGCACAAGCTGATGCTGGACGTGCACCACAAGGGCAGGGCCGTGGTCTCCAGCGGCACCCGCGAGGAGATGGAACGGGACGTGCAGGCCATGCACGGCTACGGCCTGTGGGCGACCCTCTCCCAGGACCGCGGCTGATGAGCGGGCACTTCGAGGCGCTGCCCGGCGGCGGCGCGGCCGTCCCGCTCGACGAGGTCGAGATCTCCATCCTCCGCTCCCTGGCGGTCCAGCTCCTGGAGCTGATCGGCCCCGGCGAGGTGCCGCCCAAGGGCGAGGACCCGCTGGCCGAGCTGTTCCGCGAGGGCCCCAGCGAGCCGCCCGCCGACCCGGCGCTGGCGCGCCTCTTCCCCGACGCGTACGGGGACGGCGACGACGAGCTGCGGGCCGCCTCCGCCGAGTTCCGCCGCTACACCGAGAACGACCTCCGCGCCCGCAAGCGCGAGGACGCCCTCGCCGTCGTGCGCAGCCTCGACCTGCTCGACGCGGCCGGCGGGCGCGGCGCGGTCCTGGAGCTCACCGCCGACGAGGCCCGCCACTGGCTGGGCGCCCTCAACGACCTGCGGCTGACCATCGGCACCCGGCTGGAGGTCAAGGACGACGACGAGAACGAGGCGCTCTACCGGCTGCCCGACTCCGACCCCCGCAAGCCGATGGTCATGGCGTACCTGTGGCTGGGCGCCCTCCAGGAGACGCTCGTCGAGACCCTGATGTGACCTTCGTTCGCTCAGCGGACGCTCAAATCCGGATAACGATCGGATCACCAGCACGCCCCGCCTCGTGGGTGTATGGGCTGCTTGTCCGCTTCTTCCTGTGTGGTGCGCCACACCCGCCCGCGTCGATCACTGTTGCGACCGTGATAAATCTTCACGACCGCCCGGGGACGCCACCCCTGTCTCCCGGGTGCGCGCAGGCCGGCAGACCGCCGGCGGCACTCCATCCATATCCGGGGGGATCAGGACCTGGTCCGCAGTCACGCGCAGTCCAGTGCGAGCGACGCGGAGCAGCGTGGAGAAAGGCGCACCAACCATGACCTCAGTGCAGGTCGATCAGCACCACGACGGCAGTGAGGCCGCGGAGTCCGCGTCCGGCGAGGGCTACCAGCGGGGCCTCGGAGCCCGTCAGATCCAGATGATCGCGATCGGCGGAGCCATCGGCACCGGGCTCTTCCTCGGCGCGGGCAAGGCCATCTCCAAGGCCGGACCGAGCCTCATCCTGGCGTACGCCATCGCGGGTCTCGTCATCTTCTTCATCATGCGGGCGCTGGGCGAGCTGCTCATGTACCGCCCCGTCTCGGGCTCCTTCGCGGAGTACGCCCGTGAGTTCGTCGGCCCCTTCGCGGGGTTCGTCACCGGCTGGACGTACTGGCTCTTCTGGGTCGTCACCGGCATCACCGAGGTCACCGCCGCGGCCACGTACATGACGTACTGGTGGGACATCCCGCAGTGGATCTCGGCCCTGGCCTTCACCGTCATCCTCTTCGGCGCCAACCTGATCTCCGTGAAGCTCTTCGGCGAGCTGGAGTTCTGGTTCTCGATGATCAAGGTCACCGCCATCATCGGCATGATCCTGATCTGCGCCGGCATCCTCACCATCGGCTTCTCCGACGCCGCGGACACCGCCTCCATGACCATGCTCTGGTCCGAGGGCGGCTTCTTCCCCAAGGGCATCGGCGGCACGCTGATGACCCTCCAGATCGTGATGTTCGCCTTCCTCGCGGTGGAGCTGGTCGGCGTCACCGCCGGCGAGTCCAAGGACCCCAAGGTCACCCTGCCGAAGGCCATCAACACCGTCCCGTGGCGCATCGCCGTCTTCTACGTCGGCGCGCTGATCATGATCCTGTCGGTCGTGCCGTGGACGCACTTCCAGCCGGGCGTCTCGCCGTTCGTCGCCGCCTTCGAGAAGATGGGCCTCGGCGTCGGCGCCGCGATCGTCAACTTCGTGGTGCTCACCGCCGCCCTGTCCTCCTGCAACTCGGGCATGTACTCCACCGGCCGCATGCTGCGCGACCTCGCCCTCAACGGCCAGGGTCCGAAGGTCTTCACCCGGCTGACGAAGTCCGGCACCCCGCTGATCGGCACCGCCTTCTCGGCGGCGCTGATGCTCGTGGGCGTGTGGATCAACTACGTCGCCCCCGGCAAGGCCTTCGAGTACGTCGTCTCGTTCGCCACCATCTCCGGCATGTGGGCCTGGATCATGATCCTGGTCTCCCAGATCCGCTACCGCGCCGCCGTCAAGCGCGGTGACGCCCCGGAGTCGGAGTTCAAGGCCCCCGGTGCCCCCTTCACCAGCTGGTTCGCCCTGCTGTTCATCGGCATGGTCATCGTGATGATGGGCATCGACGAGGGCGCGCGCGTCTCCCTGTACTGCGCGCCGCTGTGGGCCCTGCTGCTCGGTGTCTCCTACCTGGTCCTGAAGTCCCGGAACCCGGAGAACGCCGCGTTCAAGCGGTAGCCACCACGGCTCGTCCAGCATGTGGGCCCGCCCGTACCACCACTCGGTACGGGCGGGCCCCTCTGCTTATCCTGATGCCCATGCTGACCATCACACGGGCTCTGTACGACCAGATCGTCGCGCACGCGCGCGAGGACCACCCGGACGAGGCCTGCGGCGTGGTCGCGGGCCCGGCCGGCACCGGCCGCCCCGAGCGCTTCGTCCCCATGCTCAACGCGGCCCGCTCGCCCACGTTCTACGAGTTCGACTCCGGCGACCTGCTGAAGCTCTACCGCGAGATGGACGACCGCGACGAGGAACCGGTCGTCATCTACCACTCGCACACCGCGACCGAGGCCTACCCGTCCCGTACCGACGTCACCTACGCCAACGAGCCCGGCGCCCACTACGTGCTGGTCTCCACCGCGGACACCGACGACGCCGGACCGTTCCAGTTCCGCTCGTACCGCATCGTCGACGGCGAGATCACCGAGGAAGAGGTCCAGGTCGTCGAGGCCTACTGAGCGCCGGTCCCGCATGATGGGCGGAAAACGTCCACGATGCGGGATCACACTCCGAATGGCGGAGCGGGAATCGATACGATGACCGCATGGTTTCCATCGACGTGAGCGAACAGACGCCGGGCACCGTGCTGCTCGTGGCGCGGCTGCACGTCGACCTGTGCCGCCTCGCCAGCGCGATCTGTCCGCGCTGCGCCGCCGTTTGAGCGCCACCACCCGGCACGACCCCGGTACGCCCGCACCACCCCCGCACCCCGTGCGCGCACCCGTCCGCACGCGCACGCAGCACGGCCCGCACTCCCGCTGACACAGCCCTTCCGACAGGAGCCCACGCCATGGCCATCGAGGTCCGCATCCCGACCATCCTCCGCACCCACACCGGCGGCGCCAAGGCCGTCGAGGGCAGCGGGGACACCCTCGCCGACCTCTTCGCCGACCTCGAGACCCGGTACGCCGGCATCCAGGAGCGCATCGTCGACGGCGGCGAGCTGCGCCGCTTCGTGAACGTCTACCTCAACGACGAGGACGTCCGCTTCCTGGAGGGCATCAACACCAAGCTGTCCGACGGCGACAACGTCACGATCCTCCCGGCCGTGGCCGGCGGAATGCGCTGATGCGCTACGACTCGCCCCTCGCCGCGGTCGGCAACACCCCTCTCGTCCGGCTCCCGCGCCTGTCCCCCTCGGCGGACGTGCGCATCTGGGCCAAGCTGGAGGACCGCAACCCGACCGGCTCGATCAAGGACCGTCCCGCCCTGCACATGATCGAGCAGGCCGAGAAGGACGGCCGGCTCACCCCCGGCTGCACCATCCTCGAGCCCACCAGCGGCAACACGGGCATCTCGCTCGCGATGGCGGCCAGGCTCAAGGGCTACCGCATCGTGTGCGTGATGCCCGAGAACACCTCCCAGGAGCGGCGCGACCTGCTCGCCATGTGGGGCGCCGAGATCATCTCGTCCCCCGCCGCCGGGGGCTCCAACACGGCCGTACGGGTCGCCAAGGAGCTCTCCGCCGAGCACCCCGACTGGGTGATGCTCTACCAGTACGGCAACCCCGACAACGCGGGCGCGCACTACGCCACCACGGGGCCCGAGATCCTGGCCGACCTGCCGTCCGTCACGCACTTCGTGGCGGGGCTGGGGACGACCGGCACCCTGATGGGCGTCGGCCGCTACCTGCGCGAGCACAAGCCGGACGTGAAGATCGTCGCCGCCGAACCGCGGTACGACGACCTGGTGTACGGGCTGCGGAACCTCGACGAGGGCTTCGTCCCCGAGCTGTACGACGCCTCCGTCCTCACGACCCGCTTCTCCGTCGGCTCGGCCGACGCGGTGACCCGGACGAGGGAGCTGCTCCAGCAGGAGGGCATCTTCGCGGGCGTCTCGACGGGCGCGGCGCTGCACGCGGCGATCGGGGTCGGGAAGAAGGCGGTCAAGGCGGGCGAGAGCGCGGACATCGTGTTCGTCGTCGCCGACGGCGGCTGGAAGTACCTGTCGACGGGCGTCTACACGGCCCCGACGACGGAAGCCGCCATCGAGACGCTCCACGGCCAGCTCTGGGCCTGACGGCCTGACGGCCGAGTGATCGGTCCCGCAGGGCTCGCCGACCCGCGCCCGTTGTGGGCAGTCGTCCCGCTGGGGCGATGGGGGTCCCTGCCGGGTGCGGGCCGGTGGGCGGCGGACAAGGCCGGTGGGCGACGGGCAGGCCCGGTGGGTTGGGGCGGTGCCCCTCCGGGCTCACCTCCTCGAGGCCGGCGGCCCCGGGCACTGGTACGGGAGCCGTCCCGAGGCCGCCGACCTCTGCGGGGGCGACCCTGCACGGCCCCACCCCGGGCCGGATGCCGGGTGCGGCTCGTGGGTGCTCCGGGCTACGCCGCCAGGTGCCGTACCCGGTCCCAGACCAGGGGGTCCACGCGGCTCGCGCGGCGGCGGAAGTGGCGCAGCGGCACGTCCCGCAGCTCCTCCGTCTCCAGGAAGCTCGGGCGGCCCCGCGCGTCGCCCACCGCGCCGGGGGGCAGCGCGATCACGCCCGGCCGCTCGTCCCGGTACCGGCTGGTGATCTTCGCGACGAGCGCCGTGTCCCCGCGTACCGCGAGGACCAGGCAGGGCCGGTCCTTGGAGCCGGGCCCGTCCTCGTAGGGGACGTCCGCCCACCAGATCTCTCCCGACCGGGGCCGCGCCTTCGGCGCCCTGCCGGGCCGCGCCGGGGGACGCGTACGCCCCGCGGGGCGGCCACCGGGGCGGGCACCGGGCCACCGGCGGCCGGTCGCACCGGACACCGCCGCGACCAGCGCGATCACCACGACGGCGCCGAGCGCCGGCCACCAGGACGTGTCCATGCACCGGACGCTACCCGCCCGAACCGGTGACAGCGCGGGTGAGTTCGACCACAAGGGGCCACTGCGGAGGAGCGACCCGGCGCGCCGCGCCTTACGCTCGGTAAACCGCACGACCTCCCCTGTCAGCGCCTGCCCGGCTCCCTTCCACGGAGGTTCACGCTCCATGAAGCTCACCGTCGTCGGCTGCTCGGGGTCGTTCCCGTCCGCGGAATCGGCCTGTTCGAGCTACCTCGTAGAGGCCGACGGCTTCCGGCTGCTCCTCGACATGGGCAACGGCGCCCTGGGCGAGCTGCAGCGCCACATCGGTCTGTACGACCTCGACGCGATCTTCCTCAGCCACCTGCACGCCGATCACTGCATCGACATGTGCGGGTACTTCGTGGCGCGCTACTACCGCCACGAGGGCGGCCGCTGCCCCGCGATCCCCGTGTACGCGCCGGACGGCGCCGAGCAGCGCCTGACGACGGCGTACGCGGACACGCCGTCCGACAAGTCCATGAGCGAGGTGTTCGACTTCCACGCGCTGTCGTCCGGCTCGTTCGACCTCGGCCCGTTCCGGGTGCGCACGGAGAAGGTGTGCCACCCGGTCGAGGCGTACGGGATCCGCGTGGAGCACGGCGGGAAGTCCCTCGTGTACTCCGGTGACACGGGTGTCTGCGACGAACTCGACGCGCTCGCCGCCGGGGCGGACCTCTTCCTGTGCGAGGCGTCGTTCACGTACGGCAAGGAGGACATCCCCGGGCTGCACCTCAACGGCCGCGAGGCGGGAGCGCACGCCGCGCGCGCCGGGGTGGGGCGGCTGGTGCTGACGCACGTCCCGCCGTGGACCGACGGCGAGCGGAACCTGGCGGACGCGCGGGCGGTGTACGACGGCCCGTCGGAGCTGGCGCGGGCGGGCGCGGTCTACGAGGTGTAGGCGCACAACGCGAAGGCCCCCGGAACCGCGGACGGTTCCGGGGGCCTTCGCGTGTGCGCTACTTGGCCTCGGCCTTCTGGAGCTCGGCCAGCTCCTCGTCGGACTCGCGGCCCGGCGTGGGGAGGTTGAACTTGGTGATCGCGAAGCGGAAGACCGCGTAGTAGACCGCCGCGAAGCAGAGGCCCACCAGGGCCAGGCCCCACGGGTTGGAGGCGATGCCCAGGTTCAGCAGGAAGTCGATGGCGCCGGCCGAGAAGCCGAAGCCGTCCTTCATGCCGAGCGCCCAGGTCAGCGCCATGGAGACACCGGTCAGCACCGCGTGGACCGCGTACAGCACCGGCGCGATGAACATGAACGTGAACTCGATCGGCTCGGTGACACCGGTGACGAAGGAGGTCAGCGCGAGGGAGAACATCATGCCGCCGACGACCTTGCGGCGCTCGGGGCGGGCGCAGTGGACGATCGCGAGGCACGCCGCCGGGAGGGCGAACATCATGATCGGGAAGAAGCCGGTCATGAACTGTCCGGCGGTCGGGTCGCCGGCGAGGAACCGGGCGATGTCGCCGCTCTTGCCGTTGTACTCGCCGGCCTGGAGCCAGGGGAAGGAGTTCAGCAGGTGGTGCATGCCGACCGGGATCAGCGCGCGGTTGGCGACACCGAAGATGCCCGCGCCCACGGCGCCGGAGCCGACGAGCCACTCACCGAAGTTGTGCAGGCCCGCACCGAGCCAGGGCCAGATCAGGCCGAAGAGGATACCGGCGATCAGGCCGGCGAAGGCGGACAGGATCGGGACCAGGCGGCGGCCGCCGAAGAACCCCAGCCAGTCGGGCAGCTTGGTGCGGTAGAAGCGCTGGTAGAGCAGCGCCACGATGAGGCCCATGACCACGCCGCCGAGCACCTTGGCGTCGACCGCCTGCTCGACCATCACGATCTTGCCGTCGACGATGGCTTGCTTCTTCGGCAGGCTGCTGTCGGTGAAGGTGCCCAGCACGCTCTTGAAGACGAGGTAGCCGACGACCGCGGCCAGCGCGGTGGAGCCGTCGGACTTCTTCGCGAAGCCGATCGCGATACCGACGGC
Source organism: Streptomyces noursei (assembly GCF_001646665.1). Taxonomy (GTDB): domain Bacteria; phylum Actinomycetota; class Actinomycetes; order Streptomycetales; family Streptomycetaceae; genus Streptomyces; species Streptomyces lavendulocolor. The sequence continues at coordinate 131,048 of NZ_LWBU01000369.1, forward strand.
GAAGAGCAGCGCCATGTTGTCCAGCAGGGCGCCACCGCCCGCGGCCATATAGCCCGCGATCTTGGTGATGAACGTCGGGAACGACTCACGGCCGAGCATGTCCGGCTGGCCGAAACGCACCAGGAGCGCCGCGGCCGGCAGCACGGCGACCGGCAGCATGAGGCTGCGGCCGATGCGCTGCAGGACGGCCATCGCGCCGGCGCCCTTCTTCTTCTCCGCCTCGGGGGCGGTGGCGGTGGACATCAGGTTCCTCCAGGTGGGCAAGGCGCCGCCCGGGGACATTGATGTCTAATGGGGGACGGCGGCGTCTCGGGAAAACGCGGCGCAACACCGCGTGGTCTACACCATTAACTGGTGTAGACCTGTTGTAGCACGGTGAGGGTTAGATAAGGAACTTGCAATTTGATAACGCCGCAGGGCCCCGGACCCGACCCGGTCCGGGGCCCTGCGGTGTGACTGACCCTCGCTAGGGAGTGTCCGCAAAGTATCGGCGTCCGCCCGGAGGGCGGGGGTCGCGGTGTCCGGTGCGTGAGATCGCAAGGCGGAGGAGGGAGACATGGCGGAGCCATGGTGACC
>NZ_LWBU01000370.1:0-9401 GCF_001646665.1 Streptomyces noursei
CCGGCGTCCCCGGCCCCGGCGGCCCGACGGCCTCCGGGCCGGGCGACGAACCGGGCGGCGAGTGGCCCGCCGCCGCGACGGCGCGGCGCGGCCCGCACGTGTGGGCGGACGAGGTCGGCCGCACCTACCTCGCCCTCGCGCCCGACGGGGACCGCCCGGTCGCGTACTTCACGGAGCCGCAGCCGCACTGGCGGACCACCGGCCGGTGCGAGGCACTGACCGAAGCGGTCCGGGCGGCGGCCCGGGCACCGGAGGTCGAGGGCACGCTCCGCTGGCTCGCCCGCGTCGGGACCGGGCCCCACGCGGGCCGGCTCGTGGCGGAGTACCGCGAGGGACGCCCTCTCCGGAGCGTCCTCACGAGCGGGACGCTGCCCCTTCCCGTGGCGCTGCTGGCGGCCCGGCGAGTCGCGTCCGCCCTGTCGGCCCTCCACCAGGCGGGCCGTCACCACGGCGGCCTGACCACCGAGACCGTGCTCTGCACCGTGGAAGGACCGCTGATCACCGGCCACTCCCTGCTGCCGCTGATCGACCCGGACCGCCCGCGCCCCGGCCCGGCCGACGTGCACGCCTTCGGGCAGCTGCTCAAGGCCGTGTTCCCGCAGATCCCGCCCGGGCGGGAGGGCCGGGCCCTGAAGCGGCTCATCCGGCGGTGCCGCCGGGGACCGGCGGTGCTGCGGCCCTCCATGGAGCGGGTCTCCCGACAGCTGTCCAAGCTGTTCTACGGCCTCAATCTGACCGACGGCCGGGTACGGGAGGAGTGGGCGGCGTACCTCGACTCCCTGCCGCTGCCCGCCGCCGTCCCGCTGCCGCCCGAACACCCCGGTGCGTTCCCCGGGCCATCCCCGGCGGCCGGGCCGGCTCCACGCCCCGAACGGCGCCCCGAACAGGGCCTCGTACGCGAACCGCGGCCCACCGTGCCTCCGTCTCCGGCGCCGCCTGCGTCTCCCGCCCCCGCTCCGTCCGGTTCCCTGCCGGACCACGCCTACGGGCCCGATACGCCGACGGGACCCGAGCCGGCCGGGGCACCCGCGCCCGACGTCCCCGCCGGCCCGGTCGAGGGCGCCGCCGCCCGGCCGGACGAGCACCCGGCGGACGCCGACCCCGGGCCGGTGCGGCCGGTCGGTCCGGAGCCCGCCGACCCCCCACGTACCGACGACGGACCGGCCACCGCACCGTTGCCCGCACCGGCGCCCGAGGCGCTGCCGGCCGGCCCCCGCGCACCGGAGCGCCGGCCCGGACGCGAAGCGGAGCGACAGCCCGCCCGGGGCACCGAGCGGCAGCCGGCCGCGATTTCCCGGGCCGACCGGGACGACCGGCAGGACGCGGCCGACCGGCGGGACGCGGCCGACCGGCAGGACGGGGACGACGGCACGGGCGCGACCGTCCCGTTGCATGCCTCGCCGGTGGCGTACGACGGAACCGCGCCCGGTGCGGACGGCCACCGCTCGCCCGCCCGTCCTCCTTCCCGCCCCGGCTCCGGCTCCGGTACCGGCCCCGGGTCGGAGTCCGGTTCCGGTTCCGATGAGGGTTCCGGTTCCGGTGAGGGTGCCGGTGCCGGTCCCGTACCGGACGGTGAGGGCTGGGGCGCCGTGTCACCGCCGTGGACGCGGGACCTCGGCTTCCTGCCGGAAGCCGCCCCCGCCGCCGAAGGCGACCTGCTGTTCGTCGCCGGCACGGACGGCGAACGGGGCCGGGTGGCCGCCGTGGGCGTCCGGGACGGCGAGGTCCGCTGGGAGCACGTCACCACCGGGCCGTGCCGCACCCGACCGCTGCCGCTGGCGGGACGGGTCTTCGTCGCGGACGACTCGGGGGAGGTGTGGTGGCTGGATGCCGCGACGGGGAGGGTCGTCGCCGGGATCGGGCTCCCCGACCGCCCGGCGGGCGACCCGGTGTGCGTCTCCGGCTCGATCTGGCTGGGCGGCGCCTCCGGGCGGCTGAACATCCTGCGGACCGGCGCCACGGGCCCCGAGCGCCCGAGGCTGCCGGGGGTGGCCGACTCGCTGAGCGCCACGCCGGCCGTGCACCCCGGCGGCGCGGTCGCCCTGGCCACGTACGCGGGTCCGGTCTGCCTGGACGCGACCGGCCACCCGTCCTGGAGCCGGCCCGACCTCGGCGACACGAGCGGCCTGGACGCCGTCTGGTGCGGCGACGGCCTGCTCGGCGTCAACGCCACAGGGCTGCTGTTCCGCCTGAGGGGCGACGGGCGCGTGGTGTGGCGGCACGAATGCCACGCCCGGCCGGCCGCCGGACCGCTGACCGTGGCCGGGACGGTCGTGGTGGTCACCGCGGACGGCGCCGTCCGGGGGGTGGACGCGGAGAGCGGCGCGCCGCGCTGGCACACCGCCACCGGTTTCCCGCCCGCGGGACGGCCCGCGGCCGCGGACGGCACCGTCCTGATCGCCGGACGCGACCGGTCGCTGCGCTGCCTCGACGCCCGCACCGGCACGCCGCGCTGGACCGCCCGTACCGGCGGACGGGCCTGCCGGGGCGGGCCGTCACCCATGGGCCCCCGCATCCACCTGGGCGCCTCCGACTGCCACCTGTACGCCATCGACGCCCGGACCGGCGCCACGGGCGGCACCGGGGCGCTCCGCGTCCACCCGCTGATCGACGACAAGTTCGCGTCCGCCCTGCGGACCCCCGGCTGAGCCGGCGGCGGCCCCGGCAGGGCGGGCCGCCACCCACGCCACTCCTCCTCCCCGGGCGCGGCCCGGGGGCTTCCCGTGATTGTCCAGCGACCCCCAGGGGGAACACCGTGCCGTACGAGCGGAAGATCAAAAGGAATCAGCGGACCTACGTCGTCATCCTGATCGACCAGTCCGGTTCGATGGAGACTCCGATGGCCGCCACCGGGCGCGCCAAGTGCGAGGAGGTGACCGACGCGCTCAACCGGCTCCTGCTGGAACTGATCCGGGCGGCCGCGCCCACCGGACGGGACATCAAGGACTACTACGACGTCTCGATCTTCGGCTACAACCACGGCGTCCGGTCGCTGTTCGCCGGCAAGCTGGCCGGCCGGGACAGCGTCAGCGTCGGCGAGCTGTACGCGGCGCCCGCCGCGATGCGCCAGCGGGAGATCGTCACCACCGACGCCGACGGGAACGAGCACCGGGCGACGGTCCACGACCCGGTGTGGGTCACCGCCTCGGCCATGGGCAAGACCAGCATGGCGGCGGCGTTCGCGCACGCCCTCCCGCTGCTGGAGGAGTGGGTGGAGGAGAACCCCACCAGCTTCCCGCCGATCGTGATCAACCTGACCGACGGCATCCCGACCGACGAAGGGCTGCACGACACGGTGCAGCGCATCCGCTCGCTGTCCACCGCCGACGGCCAGGTGCTCGTCTTCAACCTCCATGTGTCCGCCGCCTCCAAGGACACCTGCCGGTTCCCCGTCTCGGCCGAGGACCTGCCCCCTGAGGGCCAACTCCTCTACAGCATCTCCAGCGTGCTGCCCGACGTCCTGCGCGAGCAGGCGCAGGGACTCCAGATGGACGCCCCGCACGGCTGCCGGGGTCTGGTGTTCAACGGCAACGTCGTGGACATCACCAAGGTCCTCCGGATCGGCACCTGGGCATGAGCGTCGCGGTCGCCGGCTGCCGGATGCAGAAGGAGGGGGACGCGATGGCGGAGTGCGCCGACGCCTGGTACCACCTCGTCCAGGGCGGTGGCACCGTCCAGGGCCTGCGCGCCACCCGGGCCACCGACGACAGCACCGTGCGGTGCGCCGTCGCCGACGGGGCGTCCCTGAGCGCCCTGCCGGAACCGTGGGCGCGGACCCTGGCGCGGGAACTCTGCGCCGTACCGGTGCGGGCCCTGTCCGACGCGGACACCCTGCACGCGGCCCTGCGGACGCTCAGCGACGGCTGGCCGGCGGCCCTGCGGTCCTACGTGACCGGGCTCGGACGTCCCCTGGACTGGCTGGAACCGCACGCCCTCCAGCACGGCCCGGCCGCCACCTTCGTCGCCGTGGGCGTCCTGCCCGTACCCGGCGGCTGGCGGTGGTCGGCCGCTGCGGTCGGTGACTGCTGCCTGTTCCAGACGCGCGGCGACACACTGGTCACGGCCTTCCCGCTGAGCCTCCCGGAGTCGTTCGGCCACCACCCGGACCTGGTGCGCGGGCTGGACTGCCTCGGTGCCGCGGGGCCGTCGGCGATCCGGACCGCGTCCGGGACGGCCGCCCCGGGTGACGTGTTGCTGCTGGCCAGCGACGCCCTCGCCAAGTGGGCGCTGGCCCAGGAGACGGGGCGCCGGCCCGCCTGGCGGCAGCTCGCCGCGGTGGCGGTGGCGGCCGGTGAGCAGGCCCGTGGCAGCGCGGCCGGTGGCGAACCCGGGCCCGGTGCCGGAGCGTGTTCCGGTTCCGGTTGCGGGACCGGGTCCGGACCCCGGTCCGAACCCCGCACCGGTGGCGGCGGGACGGGTGCCGAGACCCGCGCCGAGGCCGGTGGGGACGCCCTGAGGGCGTTCATCGGTCCCCTGCGGGACACCGGGGCCATCGAGGACGACGACGTCACCCTGGTCGCAGTCCGGTTCCTGGACGACGGCCGGACGGGCACCCGTGCCGGCGGTGGGGCGGACCTCCGTGACGGGCGGTGAACGGGAGCCGGTGGAACCGCCGAGCCTGACCGACTACATGATGGCGGTGCAGCACCCCCGGCTCTGCTTCCCCGACGACGACGTGCTGGCCGCGTCCACGACCGTGCTGGACGCGCTGGGCCCGGTGACCGGCAGCGGCGTGTTCGGCTGTGTCTTCCGGTTCACCTCGGAGGACGGCGCGCTGACCTGGGCGGTGAAGTGCTTCACCAGCCACTCGGACGCCCGTGCCGACCGCTACCGGAAGATCTGCGCCGCGCTCGCCGAACTGCGACCCGCCGAGGAACGCTGGCTGGTGCCCATGGAGTTCGCCCCGGAGGGCGTACTGGTGGGCGGACGGCGCTGGCCGCTGGTGAAGATGCCGTGGCGGCCGGCGGCCCCGCTCCTCGACTGGGTCGAGCGCTGGAAGGACAACCCCGCGGCCCTGCGCGCCGTGGCGGCCGACTTCACCGCCGTCGTGGGGCGGATGGGGGAGCTGGGCATCGCGCACGGCGACCTCCAGCACGGCAACATCCTGATCTCGGCCCCCCGGCGCGTTCAGCTGATCGACTACGACGCCATGTACGTACCCGCCCTGGCGGGCACCGCGAGACCGGAGCGTGGCCACCGCAACTACCAGCGTCCGCGGCCGGTCGGGTACGGCCCGCGCATGGACCGCTTCCCCGCCAGGGTCATCCAGCTGAGCCTGCTCGGGCTCGCCGCCGACGCGGAGCTGTGGGACCGGCTGCGCGAGGACGACGACCGGCTGCTGCTCGGGCAGGAGGACTTCGAGGACCCCGGCGGGTCGGAGGCCCTCGCCGCGCTGGCGGACAGCCCGGACCGGCAGGTACGGGACATCACGGCGCGGCTCCTGGCCGACCTGCGGTCGCCGCACGACCTGCTGCCCCCGCTGGCGGCGGTCGTCATGGAACCGACGCTCACCCCGGTGACGCCCGCCCGGCCACGACCCGGGCCGGTCCGGGACACCGCCTCCGAGGCCCCCGCCGGGCAGCCCACGGGCCCGCGCACCGATGAGGCGCGGGGAGGCGAGCCGCAGCAGGTGCCCCGACCGGAGGCGGAACCGGAACCGGAGCCGAGGCTGGAGCCGAAGCCGGAACCCCGAACCGAACCCGGCCCTCAACCACAGCCCCACCGCGCCCCCCAGCCTCAGCCTCCGCAACAGCCACAGTCCGCCTCCTCCGCCACGGCTGCGCCGACCGCGGAACGGCCGGTACGGGCCGCCGCGCGGTCGCGGAGCACGCGGAGGACACCGGTCCGCCGCAACCGGTGGCTGCTGAGGCCGGGGATGCTGCTGTGCCTCTTCGTCCTCGTCCTCCTGCTGGGCCTCCTCGTCGCGCTCTTCCTCGTCGCCCCGCCGTGGTGACCGTTCCGCCGAGCCGTTCCCTTGCCACCGGGCGTGCCGCGGCGGGGGAGCGCCGGTCGCGGCCCGCTCACCCCACGACGTCCCTCACCGGCTTTCCGGCCAGGTGGTCGGCGACGTTCTGGACGGCGGCCAGCGCGATGCGGACCACGGTCTCGCGGGTGACGCCCGCCACGTGCGGGGACAGCACCACGTTCGGCGCCTTCAGCAGCCGCAGGGATGAAGGGGGCGGTTCCGGGTGGAAGACGTCGAGGCCCGCCCCGGCGAGGGCACCCGCCTCCAGGGCGTCCGCGAGGGCGTCCTGGTCGATCAGAGCGCCACGGGCCGTGTTGACGACGAACGCGGTGGGCTTGAGGAGCGCCAGCCGCTCCGCGTCGAGGAGGTGGTGGGTCTCCTCGGTCAGCGGGGCGTGCAGCGTCACGTAGTCCGACGCCGTGAGCAGCTCGTCCAGTGCCACGTGGCGGGCACCGCCCAGGCGGGCCTCCGTCGCGGGCGACGCCCGCCGCCGTCCGGCGTACAGCACGGTCATGTCGAACGCGACCGCGCGGCGGGCCACTTCGGCCCCGATGCGGCCCAGACCGACGATGCCGAGCGTCTTGCCGGACAGCTCGGTGAGGGACTGCTGCAGGCGCGGCAGCGCCCAGTCCCCGTCGACGAGCGCGGTGTGCGCGGGGACCAGCTGCTTGGCGAGCGCCAGCATGAGCGCGAACGTCTGCTCCGCCACGTTCTGCCGTTCGGCGCCGCTGGACCCGATCGTGCAGACCGTGACGCCCCGTTCCCCGGCGGCGGCCACGTCGACGAGGTCGTACCCGTGGCTCGCGCACTGGACCAGTTCCAGCCGTGGTGCGGCGGCGAGGTGGGCGGCGGTGACCGGAGCGAGGACGGTGACGACGACGTGCGCCTCGCGCAGCGCCGCGAGGTCCTCGTCGGCGCTCTCCACGACGGTGACCCGGGCGTCGCCGGGAAGGAGCGACGCCAGCGCGGCCCCGGCGGCGCGGCCGCCCACGTGGGGCGCGACGACGGCGAGCACGTTCTTCGGGGCGGTCACGCGCCCTCCTCGACGAGGTCGTCCCGGCCGGGTGTGGCCGGGGTGCGGTGCCCGGACAGGGCGAGGGTCAGGTCGAGTTCGGCGAGCAGGCAGCGGATCACGTGCTCGACGCCCGCCTGTCCGTCGAGGCCGAGCCCGTACGCGTACGGCCGTCCCACCAGCACCGCGTCGGCGCCCAGCGCGAGCGCCTTGAAGACGTCGTCGCCCGTACGGATGCCGCTGTCGAACAGGACGGTCAGCCGGCCGTCGGCCGCCTCCGCGACCCGGGGCAGCGCGTCGGCGGCGGCGACGGAACCGGCGACCTGCCGGCCGCCGTGGTTGGACACCACCACCCCGTCCATGCCGGCCTGCGCGGCCCGCCGGGCATCGTCCGGGTGCAGGATGCCCTTGAGCACGATCGGGCCGTCCCAGTTCTCCCGCAGGAACTCCAGGTCCGGCCACGTCTTGCCCGGATCGGCGAACATGCCGACGAAGTGCGCCACCGCCGCGTCCGGGTCCTCGTGCACCGGCTTGGCGAGCCCGGCCAGGAACGCCGGATCGGTGAAGTAGTTGGCGGTGCCCACACCGCGGAGGAACGGCAGGTACGCCTGGTCCAGGTCACGCGGCCGCCACGCCAGCAGCGGGGTGTCCAGCGTGACGAACAGGGTGCTGAAGCCCGCCGCCGCGGCCCGGCGCAGGAACGAGCGGGTGACCTCGCGGTCCTTGGCCCAGTAGAGCTGGAACCACCGTTCCGCGTCGCCCATCGCCTCCGCGACCTGCTCCATGGGCGTGCTGGACGCGGACGACAGGATGAACGGCACCCCCTGCGCCGCGGCCGCCCGCGCGGCTGCGGGCTCCGCGTCCGGGTGCATGATCGACAGCACGCCCACCGGTGCCAGGGCCAGCGGCGCGGGCAGGTCCCGGCCCAGCACCCGCACGGACAGGTCGCGTTCACGGACGTCACGCAGCATCCGGGGCACGATCCGCCGCCGGTCCAGCGCCGCCCGGTTCGCGGCGGCCGTGCTCCCGCTGCCCGCGCTGCCCGCCACGTAACCGACCGGACCGGGCCCGAGGCGCTGCTCGACGAGCCCTTCGAGGCGCGTCAGGTCGGTCGGCAGCCGGGGTACGGCGCCGGTCATGCCGTTCAGGTAGATCTCGTACTGGAAGTCGGCCCACTGCTTCGCCATGCGTCGTACGTCCCGTCCCTCGGTCGCGGAGATCGTGCGTCCCCGCGATCCTGTCGACCGCCCGGGCGCACGTCCACCGTTCGTGCCGCGGCCTTTCGCCCCCGGGCCGCCGTACCGTCCCCCCGGGCCGCGGATCCGGCCGGGGGCCGCCCGCGGACGTCACACGACGGTGCGCCGGGTGAGCGATGAATTCGGCCGGTGCGCGGGGTCTGCCCCGACATGACGCGCGACACCCACGACATCCCGGCCCCGCCGGACGGCTCCGTCGTCCCGGGGCCCGGCCCCGCCCACGTTCACCAGGCACCCGACCGACGACCCGGGGTGATCCGATGACCACGATCAACGCCAACGGGATCACCTTGGGCATCGAGTCGTTCGGTGACGACGGAGCGCCCCTCGTCCTGCTCGCCGGCGGGACGACCCTGCTCTCCTGGCCCGACGCGCTGTGCGAGCGGCTGGCCGTCGGCGGGCGCCGCGTCGTGCGCTACGACCTGCGCGACAGCGGCGAGTCGACGACCACCGACCCGGAGTCCCCCTCCTACACCCTGCGCGACCTCGCCGCCGACGCGGCCGCCCTCGCCGCCGTCCTCGGCGGCGGCCCCGTACACCTCGCGGGGATCGGCGTGGGCGGAATGGTCGCCCAGGTGGCCGCGCTCGACCATCCCGGCGCGTTCTCGGCGCTCACCCTGGTCGGCACCCGCCCGGTGGCCCCCGGCCCGCCCGACGACGACCTCCCGGACCACGACCGGGCGACGATGCGCCGGCTGTTCACGCGCCCGATGCCCGACTGGACCGACCGTGAGGCGGTGGCGCGGTTCGCCGCCGCCGGCGCGGGGATCCTCGGCGACGACCCCGTGGCCGCCCGTGAACTCGCCGCGCGCGTCTGGGACCGCACGCCCGGCACCGCACCCGCGCTCCACACGGCCAACCAGCTGGGCATGGTGTTCTCCCGGCTCGACTGCGCCCCGCGCTGGCGCGAGCGCCTGCCCGGGATCGAGGTCCCCGCGCTCGTCGCCCACGGCCACCGCGACCCGTTCTTCCCCGTCGGCAACGGCGAGGCGCTCGCACGCGAGATCCCCGGTGCGCGGCTGCTCGTCCTCCCGACCGCCGCCACGGCGATCCCCGCCACGGCGGTCGACGAGGTCGCCGGGGCGATGCTCACGCTCGGGTAGGGGCCTGCCCCTGGGCACCGGGCAGGTGGTGGCCCCTGGCCCCGCCCCGCCTCGCCGGGGCAGCA
>NZ_LWBU01000370.1:9455-9887 GCF_001646665.1 Streptomyces noursei
CGTCACAGCCCACCGCCCGATACGGATGGCTACCCGGCCCGCCGGTAGGTGGCACCGTCCCGGGTCCGGGTCAGCTGCCCGCCGACCACCAGGTACCGGCGCAGCGCCGAACAGTCGTCGTGCACGGTGCGCAGGGCCTCGTTCACCTCGGGCTCGGTGTACGCACGGTTCGGCTCGAACAGTGTCTCGGCGAGGTGGACGAGCAACTGCTCGCGGCGGGCCGGCTTGCGGGGGATGGCCGTCAGCCGCCCGTGGGAGAAGAGGGCGGCCACGTCTCGCGCGCCGCCGGTTCGGATCTCGGACATGCGGGAAGCGTGCCGGGCCGGAGCGCACGGGGCAACGCGTTTTTCCCGCACCACCGTGCCCCCTCGCCGCCGCCGGCCACCGCTGCCGGTCACCGTCATCGTCCCGGCCGGTCACCGGCCGGCGGTC
>NZ_LWBU01000370.1:9970-10095 GCF_001646665.1 Streptomyces noursei
CCTGGCCGCCGCGCAGCAGGAGCCCCGCCCGCCCGAACGCCGGGTCGTCGGCCGTGCCCGGCACGTACGGCACGGCGATGCACCGCATCCCGGCGGCCTCGGCCGCCGCCGCGCCGGGCGGGGCG
>NZ_LWBU01000370.1:10138-14211 GCF_001646665.1 Streptomyces noursei
CCCCGAGCCGGCGCGCCGCCTCAAGGAACACGTCCGGCGCGGGCTTGCCCCGCTCGACCTCCTCGGCCGACACCATGGTGGTCAGGTACGCGTCCAGCCCCGTACCGCCCAGGACGGCCTCGATCGCGGCGCGGGACGAGCCGGACGCGACCGCCATCGGCACGCCCTCCGCGTGGAGCCGCTCCACGAACGCGCGCATCTCCGGGAACACCTCGGTCGCCGCGCGTGCCAGCTCCAGGTAGTGCCGGTTCTTGCCGGCGAGCAGCTCCTCGATCGGCGCGTCGAGCCCGTACTCCTCCTTGAGGGCCTCCAGCGTCTCGCGCGTCCCGATGCCGATGAAGTCGGTGTGCCGCTCCCAGCCGAAGTCCGTGACGCCGTAACGCGCGAGCAGCCGGCGCCCCGCCTCGTAGTAGTTCGGTTCGCTGTCGACCAGCGTGCCGTCGAGATCGAAGAGGACCGCGGTGCGAGGGGTGTGCATGCACCCAGCATGCCAAGCCCGAACCCCGGGGCCCCGGCCGCGGTCCCTCAGCCGCGCGGTCGCCCGGCCGTCCGGCCCACGGACTCGACCAGCGGCAGCAGCCGGTGCGGCACCCGTTCCCGCAGGGCCATCTCCGTGCGCGTGCGCACCACCCCCGGCAGCTGGATCAGCCGCTGGATGACGTCCTCCAGGTGCCCGTTGTCCCGCGCGACGACCCGGGTGAGGAGATCCCCGCCGCCGGTGATCGAGAACGCCTCGACGATCTCGGGAATGGCCGCCAGCGCGTCGCCCACCTCGTCCAGGTGCCCCTGGGTGACCTCGATGTGCACGAACGCCAGCACCGGGTGGCCGAGCGCGGCGGGGGAGAGGACCGGGCCCGTACCGGTGATGACGCCGTCCCGTTCCAGCCGGTCCAGCCGCGCCTGGAGCGTGCCGCGCGCGATGCCGAGGATGCGGGCGTACTCGCGGACGCTGGTGCGCGGCTGCTCGATGAGCAACCGGAGGATACGGGTGTCCAGCTCGTCGACGGCCATGGTTCCCGGTCCCCTTCTGGTACGTCACTTCCCAGGTTCACCGTACCAATGGCCCAGTACGGTCCTCCTTCCCCCTCAGCCACGGCGGCGCCCACCAGTTGGCGCGCCCGGCCAGCCGCATCACGGCCGGCACGAGCAGCCCGCGGACGACCGTCGCGTCCAGGACGGCGGCCAGGGCGAGCCCCACGCCCACGGCCTTCAGGAACACCAGCCCGGAGGTCGCCAGCGCCACCATGACCACCGCGAGGATGGCCGCCGACCAGGTGAAGAGGCGGGCGGTACGGTCCAGTCCGCGGGCGACCGCCGTCACCGTGTCCGCACCCGCCCGGTGCTCCTCCACCATGCGGGAGAGCAGCATGCACTCGTAGTCCATGGACAGGCCGAAGGCGACGCAGAACGTGACCACCGGGATCTGCACGTCGAGGGAGCCGGTCGTGACGAAGTCGCCGACCAGCCACTTGAGATGGCCCTGCTGGAACACGAACACCAGCGCGCCGAACGTCGCGCAGAGACTGAGGGTGTTCAGGACGAGGGCCTTGAGGGCCAGGACGGGCCTGCGGGTCAGTCCCAGGACGAGGACGACCATGGAGACGCCCACCAGGGTCAGGGCGAGCGGGAGCCGGTCGCCGATGGCTCCGCGCACGTCGGCGACCCTCGCGTCGAACCCGCCCACCCGGGCCGGCGCCGGCGCCGGTACGGCCCTGATCGCCCCGACGCGGTCGGCGCCGGCCGGACCGCCGGGTTCCCCCGCCATGGCCACCGACAGGTACGTGCCGCCCGGTCCGGACCGGCGGGGCAGGAAGCGGGCGGACGACGGGGACGGCCCGGTGACGAGCCGCCCCCGGGCGTACGTCCCGGTGGCCGTGTCCACCCGGGTCACCCCGTCCACGGCCGACACCCGGCGCGCGTAGCGGTCCAGTTCGGCGGCGCGGGCGGGGACGCGGGTGTCGAGGCCGGGCAGGGCGATGGTGGTCGCCCCGACCGGTGAGCCGGGGAAGTCCTCGCGCAGCGCCGCGCCGACGCCGCCGGCGGCGCTGGAGGCGGGCAGCACCCGGTCGTCGGACATCGCGAACCGGACGTCGGCGAACGGGACGGTCAGGAGCACCAGCAGGCAGGCGACCGGCACCCCCGTGGCCAGCGGCCGCCGCATCACGGCGAGGGCGATACGCCCCCAACCCCCGCGTCCCGCCGCCGCACTGCCCGCGACCCCCGTCCCGCGGGGCGCCCCCGAAGCCTCTGTACGCCCCGTCCCATCGGTCGCACCGGTACCTCCCGTACGCCCCGTCCCGCTGGTCGCACCGGAAGCTCCGGAACCCCCCGTCCGGTCTGTCCCGCCCGCCGCACCGGTAGCCCCGGCACGCCCCGTCCCATCGGCCGCATCCGAAGCCCCCGCACGCGCCGTCCCGCTCGCCTCTCCCGGGGCCGCGCCCGTGGCGCTGCCGTCGGCCTCAGGGCGGCCCTCGGCCGCGTCCGGGCATCCGGCCGCCTCCGTGCTCCTGGCCGCCGCTGCCCGGGGGCGGCGCCACCGGGCGAAGACGTCGAGCCGGTCGAGCCGGTCACCCAGCAGCGCGAGCACCGCCGGCAGCACGACCAGGCTCCCCACGGCGGCCATCACGGTCACCGCCACCCCGGCGAACCCGAGGGAACGCAGCAGGGGGTGCGGGAAGACGAGCAGCGCCGCCATGCTGCACGCGACGGTGCCGGCCGAGAAGGCCACCGCGCGTCCGGCGGTGCGCAGCGCCGTACGCAGCGCCGCGCTGTCCTCCGCCCCGCGGGCCCGCTCCTCCCGGTACCGGCTGACCAGGAACAGGCTGTAGTCGATGGCCAGCGCGAAGGCCAGGGCGGTGCCGATGTTGAGGGCGTACAGGGAGACCTCCGTGAGGCCGGTCAGCCCGCGCAGCAGCGCCGTGGTGCCGAGCGCGGCGAAGACCCCGACCAGGACGGGCAGCCCCGCCGCCGGCAGGGAACCGAACACCAGCAGCAGCAGCGTCACGGTGACCGGCAGGGCGACCAGCTCGCTCAGCCGCGCGTCCCGGGACGCCTGGCGGGCGACCTCGACCCGGGTCGGGGCCTCACCCCCGGCCGTGACCTCCAGCGGCCCGAACCGTCCGGTCACCCCGGGGACGACGCGTTCGGCCGTCTTCCCGCGCTCGTGGTCACCGCCGCGCAGCCACGCCAGGACGAGGCCGCTGCGCCCGTCCCGGGAGCGCAGCCCCGTCCCCGGCCCCGCCGACCAGGTGGAGAGGACGCGCTCGACCCCCGGGTCGGCGGCCAGCCGCCTCTCCACGGCCCGGCCGGCCGCGACGGCGGCGGGGGCGCCGATTCCCCGGCCGCCGGGGCCACCGGCGGCGTCGGTGCGGACCAGCAGCACCATCTCCGGCCTGCCGGCCCCGAAGCGGTCCCGCAGGACCTCCTCGGCCCGCATCGACTCCGCCCCCGGTGGCACGATGCCGCCCGAGGACAGGCGGTCGGCGACGTCCCGCCCGATCAGTCCGGACAGGGCCATCAGCAGCAGCGCGACCACCGACACCAGGTGGCGGTGGCGTACGGCGAAGGGGGCGGGCGGGCCGTCGGGGCCGTCGCCCCGGCCCGGCGGCGGCGACGGCTCCGGGGCCGGGTTCGGAGCCGGACTCGGCTTCGTCGTGGTCGGCATGCGCACTCCCCAGACACGGCATTTTGCGGACGGTCCGCTTCCCCTTCTTCTTCGACCCGGGCCGTGCTCCACCTTGAGCGGATCCCGAAACCTGACCCATTGGCCCGTCCGGTACGAGGGAGCCCTGGGTGCATCTGTGCCAATGGGTCAGTGTCACTCCGTCGAGTTGAGCCAACGGGCCGGAAGGTGGTCTCATGGGGGAGTCGATGGCGCTGCGGATACCGCGGCGCCTTTTTCATGCCGGGACGTCGAAACGTCCTGGATGTCTGGGTGTCCAAGGCGTCCGGGGACGTCCGGGGCGTCATCACCACCGAAGGGGCGGGGAAACTGTGCTGAAGAGGATGTTCGTGGCTCCGGATCCGGGGCGGCTGCGGTTGCGCAGCGCCGCCCGGGCCGTCCTCGGCATCAG
>NZ_LWBU01000370.1:14375-15826 GCF_001646665.1 Streptomyces noursei
TCGCCGCGGCCGCCGTCCTGCACGACCACCCGGTGGCCCGGGACGCGGCCTTCCTCGCCGTCATGGGCGCCGGTGTCTACGCCAGGCGCTGGGGACCGCGGGGCCACTCCCTCGGGGTCTTCGCGTTCATGACGTTCTTCGTGACGCAGTTCCTGCGCACGATGCCCGGCCAGCTGCCCGAGCTGTACGCGGCCGTCGCCCTGTCGCTGCTCTGCTCCTCGGCGGTCCGCTTCGGCCTGTGGTGCTACGAGCGGCGGATGCCCCCGCCGCCCGCGCAGGTGGCACCGGCCGAGGAGCGGGGCCTGGCCCGTACCACCACGCGCCAGGCCGTCCAGGCGACCGTCGGCGGCGCCGTGGCGCTGGTCGTCGGCCAGATGATCTCAGGTGAGCGGTGGTACTGGGCCGTCGGCGCCACGTGGTGGATCTTCGTCAACACGTCCTCGCGCGGCGAGACCCTGGTCCGCGGGTTCCGCCGGGTCCTCGGCACCCTGATCGGCATCGCGGCCGGCCTGGTGGTCGTCGTCCCGCTGGACGGCGCCCCCGTGCCCACGGCGGTGCTGGTCGCGGTGTGCGTGTTCGGCATCTTCTACACGGCGGCCGTCTCGTACACCTGGATGATGCTGTCGGTCACGCTGATGGCCGGGGCCCTCTACGGACTCCTCGGCGTACTGGACCCCGCCCTGCTCGCCCTGCGGGCGCTGGAGACCGGCATCGGGGCCCTGGGCGCCGTACTGGCCGTGCTCCTCGTGCTGCCCGTCACCACCCACGCCACCACGGACGCCTGGATCCAGCGCGCCCTGCGCTGCGTGCACGTCTGCACCGAGCGGGCGGCCGCGCGGCTGTCCGGCGCCCCGGACGCCGACCCGTCCCCGCACGTCGCCGAGCTGGAACTGCTCCTCGGCCGGGTGCGGCTCTCCCTGGCACCGCTCGTCCACCCGCTGAGTCCGCTGCGCGCCCGCAAGGCCCGGGCCCGGCAGGTCCTCGCCCTGCTCGACGCCTGCGCCCGCGAGGTGCGGGGCCTCGCCTCCATCGCGGCCGACCCCGAGGCGTCGCACGACGCCCGGCTGGCAGCCGCCTGCTGGCGCGTGGAGGCGGCCGTCGAGGCGCTCACCACGCCGGAGAAGGCGCGGGAGGCCCGTACCGCGCCGGCCGACGCGGGAGGTGTCCCCGCGGTGGTCGCCACGGTCGCCGAACCCGCCCTCGCCCACCTGCACAGCCTGGAGCGGGCGCTCACCGAACTCGCCGCGCCCCTGCGCACCTCCCCGCGCGAGCCCCTGATCGGCGCGTAGCCCGGCGCGGCGCGGAGGCCGGCCCGGAGCCCGGCCCGGAGTCGCGGGCCCGCACCGGTGCCGTCCCCCGTACGCGCTGAGCGGCGCCCCGTACCGGTATTCGATCACCCCGTCCCGACTTGGTCTAGACCTGCTAGCGTCGGGCCCCGACGGATCGGCGGG
>NZ_LWBU01000370.1:15953-16849 GCF_001646665.1 Streptomyces noursei
GTGTCGTCGCCGCCGCCGTCGACCGGCGGACCGGCGCGCTGACCGTGACCGGGGCGTCGGACGCGGTCACGGACCCGTCCTTCCTGGTGGCGGCATCCGCCGGCGACGTGCTGTACGCGGTCGGTGAGACGGAGGAGGGCGCCGTCGCCGCCTTCGACGTCACGGGACCCGCCCCCCGCCTGCTCGGGCGCCCGGCGCCCGTGGGCGGGGCCCATCCCACCCACCTGGCGCTCGCCCACGGGCACGCCCTCACCGCCAACTACGGCTCCGGCAGCGTGAGCGTCCTGCCCCTGGGGCCCGACGGTGCGCCGCGGCCCGCCGCGCGGGTGCTGCGCCACCACGGCGCCGGCCCGCACCCCGAGCGGCAGGCCGGCCCGCACGCCCACCAGGTGGTGCCCGCGCCCGGCGGGCGCTGGGTGCTGAGCGTGGACCTGGGCACCGATTCCGTGCACGTCGGCGCGCTCGACCCCGGGACGGGCGTACTGACGGCGCACGGCGAGACCCCGATGCGCCCGGGCAGCGGCCCCCGCCACCTCGCCTTCCACCCGGCGGGCAGCCACGTCTACGTGCTGGCCGAACTGGCTCCCACGCTCACCGTCTGCCGCTGGGACGCGGACACGGGTGTCCTCGCCCCCGTGGGCGAACCGGTCGTGCTGCCGACGGACGCCGTGAGCCACCCCTCCGGGATCGTCGCCGCACCCGACGGGCGGTTCCTGTGGGCGGCGGTGCGGGGCGACGACACCATCGCCGTCCTGGCCCTCGACGAGGCCCGTGAGCGGCCCCGGGTCGTCACCACCGTCCCCTGCGGCGGCCACTGGCCCCGCGACCTCGCGCTCGACCCCGAGGGGCGCCGCCTGTACGTCGCGAACGAGCGTTCCGGCGACGTCACCTGGTTC
>NZ_LWBU01000370.1:16940-17148 GCF_001646665.1 Streptomyces noursei
CCCGCCCCGCCCGCCCGCCGGAGCCCGCCTCGGCGGCCAGCGCCCCGCCAGCCCGCCTCGGCAGCCGCCCGCCCCGCCACCCGCACGCCCCCGCCCGCGGCAGCCGCCCGGCCGTGCCCCTGGACGGAGCCCGCCCCGGGGTCGCCGTCGTAGAGGCCGGGATGGCCGGGCGCGCGCCCGGCGGTCCTGGCCCACCGCCCGCCCCGCC
>NZ_LWBU01000371.1 GCF_001646665.1 Streptomyces noursei
CCAGCCGCCCGCGCCCGCCGCTGCCCCGCAGGCCCCCGCGCCCGCGGCCCCGCGCCCCGGAGCGTGGCCCTCCGCCGCCGCGCCCGGGTCGCAGGAAGGCCGGCCCGGTGCCTGGCCCTCCGCGTCCGGCCGGCCCGCCGCACCGGCACAGCCCGAACCGTCGTCCGTGCCCGCGCCCGCCCCGGCCGCCGCGTCACCCGCGGCCGCACCCGCTCCGGCCGCGGGACCGGGCATGGCACAGGGCGCCGCGCAGGTGCGGAACATGTGGCCCGACATCCTGGAGGCGGTCAAGAACCGCCGCCGCTTCACCTGGATCCTGCTCAGCCAGAACGCGCAGGTGGCCGGCTTCGACGGCACCACCCTCCAACTGGGCTTCCTCAACGCCGGCGCCCGCGACAACTTCGCGAGCAGCGGCAGCGAGGACGTCCTGAAGCAGGCGCTCGCCGAGCAGTTCAACGTGCAGTGGAAGATCGAGGCGATCGTCGACCCCTCGGGCGGCTCCGCGCCCCCGCCGGCGTCCGGTGGCGGCGGGGGCTACGGCGGCAGTGGCCACGGCGGCGGTGGCTTCGGAGGCGGTCGCCCGCCCCAGTCACCCGCGCCCGCCCCGCAGGCCGCACCCCGCCCCGTACAGCAGGCACCGCAGGCACAGGCGCCCCAGGCGTCCGCCGCGCCGGCCGGCGGGGCGCCCGCGCAGGAGCCCCCGCGGGCCCCGGCGGCCCGGCAGCCGGTCAGACCCGAGGACGACATGCCCGAGGACGACGACCCCGACCTCGTCGACTCGGCGCTCTCGGGCCACGAGCTGATCGTGCGCGAACTGGGGGCGACGGTGGTGGAGGAATACACGAACGAGTAGCCGGGGCGTCCTCGGCGGCCCGCACAAAGGCCGCGCCGCCGTTCGGGCTACCCTGACTGGCGTGAAGGTCCTCGTCATCGGCGGCGGCGCCCGCGAACACGCCCTGTGCCGCTCACTTTCCCTCGATCCCGACGTCACCGCTCTGCACTGCGCGCCCGGCAACGCCGGAATCGCGGAGGTCGCCGAGCTTCACCCCGTCGACGCCCTCGACGGCGCGGCCGTGGCCCGCCTCGCGACCGGCCTGGAGGCCGATCTGGTCGTCGTCGGTCCGGAGGCGCCGCTCGTCGCCGGTGTCGCCGACGCCGTACGGGCGGCCGGCATCCCCTGCTTCGGCCCCTCCCAGGAGGCCGCCCTCCTGGAGGGCTCCAAGGCGTTCGCCAAGGACGTGATGGCCGCCGCCGGCGTGCCCACGGCCCGTTCGTACGTCTGCCGGACCCCCGAAGAGATCGACGAGGCGCTCGACGCCTTCGGCGCCCCGTACGTCGTCAAGGACGACGGCCTCGCGGCCGGCAAGGGCGTCGTCGTCACCGACGACGTCGAGCAGGCCCGCGCCCACGCCCGTTCCTGCGACCGCGTGGTCATCGAGGAGTTCCTGGACGGCCCCGAGGTCTCCCTCTTCGCGATCACCGACGGCACGACCGTGCTGCCGCTCACCCCCGCCCAGGACTTCAAGCGCGCGCTCGACGGCGACCAGGGCCCCAACACCGGCGGCATGGGTGCCTACTCCCCGCTGCCGTGGGCCGACCCCAAGCTGGTCGACGAGGTCATGGAGAGCGTCCTCCAGCCCACCGTGGACGAGCTGCGCCGCCGCGGCACGCCCTTCCAGGGCCTGCTGTACGCGGGGCTCGCCATCACCTCGCGCGGCGTGCGGGTCATCGAGTTCAACGCCCGCTTCGGCGACCCGGAGACCCAGGTGGTCCTGGCCCGCCTGCGCACCCCGCTCGCCCGTGTCCTGCTGCACGCCGCCGACGGCACCCTGGACAGCGAGCCCCCGCTGACCTGGCGCGACGACGCCGCCGTCACCGTGGTCGTCGCCTCGCACAACTACCCGGACACGCCGCGCACCGGCGACCCGATCGAGGGCCTCGACGAGGTCGCGGCGCAGGACGAGCCCCACGCGTACGTCCTGCACGCCGGGACCGCGCGCGACGGCGACGCGATCGTGAGCGCCGGCGGCCGCGTCCTGTCCGTCACCGCGACCGGGAAGGACCTCGCCGAGGCCCGGAGCCGGGCGTACGCGGCGGTCGGACGCATCCGGCTCGACGGCTCCCAGCACCGTACGGACATCGCGCGCAAGGCCGCCGGGGAGTGAGGCCGGGAGTGAACCGCGCGGTTCGCTGAACCGTCTGCACCTTTGCCCAAAGCCATTCCATCGAGTGACGGCTGAGCCATCCGGATGACGCCTGCCGGTGCCCCAACTAGGGTGCCGCGCAAGCGTTCCGGCACTTGGCCCACCGGCATTGCGATGTCAGTGGCGGGTGCCACAGTGGGTGAGTGACCGACACCACCGCGAGGCAGTCCGCCGCAGGGCAGAAGGGGGTGACGTACGGCCGTGTCCGATTCCGGTACTCGTTTCGGGATGGGTGAGGAGCGGGGTGCGCGGGCCGCGTGCGCCCACGCCCTGGCCGTGCTGCGGGTCCGCGGCAGGGCCCTGGCCGTGGCGTCGCTGCCCGCCGCCTTCGCCGTCGTGCTGCTGGCCGGTGGTGGCACCGGCCACCTGTCCGGCGCCGGCTGGGACGCCGCGCGCTGGGTGGTGTCGGTGCTCGCGGTGGTGGTCCTGGTGGCCGCCGCGGCGGTCGCGGCCGTCATCGCGCGCGCCAGGCCCGCCCTGACGCCGACGGTGGAGATCCCCGAGGCGTCCGCCCCCGACCTGTACCGGATGGTGCAGGACCTGGCGGGGCGCCTCGACGTGCCGGTGCCGTCGGGCATAGCGCTGACCCCGGACTGCGACAGCTGGCTGGAGGACCGGACGCACCCGGCGCACGGCCGGCCGGCCGTCCCGGGGGTGCACCGGTCCGACACCCCGCCCGTCCTGGTCATAGGGTCACCGTTCCTGTGGTGGATGCGGGTCGCCGAGCTGCGGGCCGTGCTGGCGCCCGTCGTCGCCGGCACCGGACCGTCCGCGCACCCCGACATAGCGGCCGCCCGCCGTTTCGTGCGCGGCCTGGACGCGGCGGTCGCCGTGGCGGACCGGCCGGGACTCGACCCGGTGCGGCGCCTGGCGGCCCGGCCCGTCGGCGCGGTGGTGCGGGTGCTGCTGCGCGGCTGCCGGGGGCACGCCGCCGAGATGGAGCGGGGCGTGGCGGCGGCCGCGTCGGAGCGGGCGCAGAACGTGGACTACGGCCTGCGGATCGTCGCCCAGGAGCAGGTCGGGCTGGCGTACGCGGGCTGGGACCGGCTGCTGACCCGGGTGGCCCTGCCCGCCTGGCGCATGGGCCGCTGGCCCTCCCGGCTGGACGCGGGCGTCGTCTCGGCGCTGACCGAGCTGTCCAGGCGCGACCGGCTGGCGGAGGGCTTCACCTCCCGGCTCGGCGAGCGCCCGGCGTGCGACCTGCTGGAGGAGCCCGGGCTCGTCGACGAGGCCACCTCGCTGCTCGCCGCCCGCCTCTTCCACGGCGGGCCCGCCGAGGGCGGCCCCGACTGGGCCCCGGTGGACTGGCAGCAGTACCCGGACGAGGTCGTGGACCGCAAGTGGCGTACGGAGGCGGCGCGCCTCCACCGGGTCCTCGACCGTCTCGGGGTCGACCGGGACGCGGAGGCGACGCTGGCCCGGGTGATGGACCACCTGTCCACCACGCGGACCGGCGAGGCGCTCGCCGCCGCGATCACGGCCGAGATGTCCCGGGAGGCCACCGCCCGGCCCCCCGCCGCCGAAGCGGCGCCGGAGGCGCCCGGGACGGGAGCGCGCGCCGGCCACGAGACGCCGGCCGGTGCCGGCCACGAGACCCCGGCCCCGGCCCCGGACGCGGAAGCCGGAGGCCGGCCCGCGCAGGTGCCGACGGCCGCCCCGCAGCAGCCCGGCCCCGCCCCGCAATACGCGTCCGCCGGCCCCGAGGAACCGATCCGCCCGCAGCCCGGACCGCAGTCCCGCCCGCAGCCCGGACCGCAGTCCCACCCGCAGCCCGGACCGCAGTCCCACCCGCAGCCCGGCCCCGGGCCCGCCGAGGACCTGGCGCCCGCCCCGAAGCCCGCCCCGCCGCCCATATCCGTCCCCGGCGACCTGGACCACGCCGCCTGGGGGCCCGGCGGGGACGCGCTGCCGCTGTTCCCCCTCCAGCCGCCCCGCAGCGGCCGCGAGCTGCTGGCCGACCACGTGACCGCCATGGTGTGCTGCGCGGCCGTCGACACCGCGGGCGCCGCACCGGGACTGGACTGGCTCGACGGACCGACCCTCCTCGTGGGCGGGAAGCGCCACCCCGACCTCGCCGGCCGGGTCCTGAGCCTCATAGAGGACGCCGACCCGGAGCCCCTGCGCAGCTGGCTGGCGACCGTCGGCGTACGCCCCGAGAAGCCCGTGCGTCTCGTCTGACCGGCGGACGACCGGCGCACCCTGACCGGAATGCCACGATCCGTTCTCGCCGATTCACGACGAACGGTGACGGAGTGCGTGCGTTATGTGATGTGCTGGAGACCGGCACTGACAGTCGCGGGGGAGTCGAGGGAGGGGCGCATCATGGGGGCGGAGCAGATCCGGCGATGGGAATCGGGAGCCCTCGCCCATGCGGTCACGGACCCGTTCGGCCAGGGGCCGCTGCCCTGGCTCCGCGGCAGCGAGCAGTACATCGGCGACACCGGTCAGGTCGTCGCCTGGTACGCGGACCCGGCCCTCGCGCGCGGCGGCCACGGCGGCCCCCGCTCCGCCGACGACGTACGCCGTCAGATCAAGGGCTTCGCCTCCGCCGGAGCGGTGGCACCCGGCGAGGCGATCGACTTCCACATCACCGTGGACCCGCCCCAGCAGTTCTCGGTCGACATCTATCGCATCGGTCACTACGCCGGGGACGGCGCCGCCAAGATCACCACCAGCCCCCGTCTCTCCGGCATCGTCCAGCCGCCCCCGCTGACCGCGGACCGGACCGTCTCCTGCCACCACTGGTGGCTGTCCTGGCGGCTCCAGGTCCCCTCGTACTGGTCGATCGGCGCGTACGTGGCCGTCCTCACCACCCTGGACGGCCACCGCTCCCACATCCCGTTCACCGTCCGGGACAGCCACCCGGCCGAC
Organism: Streptomyces noursei; assembly: GCF_001646665.1. GTDB lineage: Bacteria > Actinomycetota > Actinomycetes > Streptomycetales > Streptomycetaceae > Streptomyces > Streptomyces lavendulocolor. The sequence continues at coordinate 5,076 of NZ_LWBU01000371.1, forward strand.
CTGCTGCTGCTCCTGCCGGACATCACCTGGCAGGCCTACAACCTCTACCCGGAGGACGGCCGCACGGGCGCCAGCCTCTACCACGCCTGGGACGAGGACGGCCGGCTGCTCGGCGAGGAGGACGCCGCGACGACCGTGTCCTTCGACCGTCCCTACGCCGGCGCCGGCCTGCCCCTGCACGTCGGCCACGCGTACGACTTCATCCGCTGGGCCGAGCGGTACGGATACGACCTCGCCTACGCCGACGCCCGCGACCTGCACGCGGGCCGCATCGACCCCACCCAGTACCGCGGCCTGGTCTTCCCCGGCCACGACGAGTACTGGTCGCTGCCCATGCGGCGCACCGTGGAGCGGGCCCGGGACCAGGGCACCTCACTGGTGTTCCTCTCCGCCAACACCATGTACTGGCAGGTCGAGCTGGCGCCGTCGGCCTCCGGCGTCCCCGACCGCCTCCTGACCTGCCGCAAGCGCCGCGGCCCCGGCAAGCCCGCCCTGTGGCGCGAGGTGGACCGCCCCGAGCAGCAGCTGCTCGGCATCCAGTACGCGGGCCGGGTCCCCGAGCCGCATCCGCTGGTCGTCCGCAACGCCGGGCACTGGCTGTGGGACGCGACCGGCGCCGGCGAGGGCGACGAGCTGCCCGGCCTGGTCGCCGGCGAGGCCGACCGGTACTTCCCGCGCACCGCCCTGCCCGAGCACCAGCGGCGCATCCTGCTCGCCCACTCCCCCTACCGGGACGGCGAGAACCACGTACGCCACCAGGAGACCTCCCTCTACCGGGCCCCGTCCGGCGCGCTCGTCTTCGCCTCCGGCACCTTCGCCTGGTCCCCCGCCCTGGACCGGCCGGGTCATGTCGACCTCCGTATCCAGCGCGCCACGGCCAACCTCCTGGACCGCATCTGCAAACGGGACTAGAACGCAACAAGGCGTCCCGTCCCCGGCACCCACAGGCACCGACCGGTACCCGCGGGCACCCACCGGGACCCGCCAGAGAAATCCCTTCGAAGATCCTTCCCGACCATCCCGTGCGATCCGCGAGACCCCTAGCCAAAGCCCGGCCCCGCATGCGGGAGAATCGGAGCCGATTGGACAGAACCACGGGGAGGAACCGTGTCCGGATTCGTCGAAAAGCCCGAGCCCCTTCAGGTCCCGGGCCTGGTGCATCTGCACACCGGCAAGGTGCGCGACCTGTACCAGAACGAGGCGGGCGACCTCGTCATGGTCGCCAGCGACCGCATCTCCGCCTACGACTGGGTGCTGCCCACCGAGATCCCGGACAAGGGCCGCGTCCTGACGCAGCTCTCGCTCTGGTGGTTCGACCGGCTCGCCGACCTCATCCCCAACCACATCATCTCCACCGACCTGCCCGCGGGAGCCCCCACCGACTGGGCGGGCCGCACGCTGATCTGCCGCTCGCTGCGGATGGTCCCCGTCGAGTGCGTGGCCCGCGGCTACCTCACCGGCTCCGGCCTGGTCGAGTACGACGAGTCCCGTACGGTCTGCGGCCTCGCCCTCCCCGAGGGCCTCACCGACGGCTCGGAACTCCCCGCGCCGATCTTCACCCCGGCCACCAAGGCGGCCGTCGGCGACCACGACGAGAACGTGTCGTACGAGGAGGTCGCCCGCCAGGTCGGTGCCGAGACCGCCGCCCAGCTGCGGCAGTCGACCCTCGCGATCTACTCCCGCGCCCGTGACATCGCCCGGGACCGGGGGATCATCCTCGCGGACACCAAGTTCGAGTTCGGTCTCGACGACAGCGGCCTGGTCCTCGCCGACGAGGTGCTGACCCCGGACTCCTCCCGGTTCTGGCCCGCCGCCTCCTGGGAGCCGGGCCGCGCCCAGCCGTCGTACGACAAGCAGTACGTGCGCGACTGGCTGACCTCGCCGGCCTCCGGCTGGGACCGCAGGAGCGAGCAGCCGCCCCCGCCCCTGCCGCAGCAGGTCGTGGAGGCGACCCGGGCGAAGTACCTGGAGGCGTACGAGCTGCTGACCGGCAACGCCTGGCAGTAGGCGCACGAAGAAGCCCCCCGGCCGACCGGCCGGGGGGCTTCCGTCTGAGCGGACGACGAGGCTCGAACTCGCGACCTCAACCTTGGCAAGGTTGCGCTCTACCAACTGAGCTACGTCCGCATGCGCCGTGGCGCGAGACCACTATACCCAACCTCGCTCCCGGGCGAGACGCGCCGCCGTATGACGGTTCTCCGCCCCCAGCTTCGACACGGCGGAGGACAGGTAGTTCCGTACGGTTCCCGGCGACAGGGAGGCCCGCTCCGCGATCTCCGCGACGGGTGCCCCGTCCATGGCCAGCTCCAGCACCTCCGCCTCGCGGGCGGTCAGCGGCGAGTCCCCCGCGGAGATGGCGTCGGCGGCCAACTCGGGGTCCACGTAACGGTTCCCGGCGTGCACGCTGCGGATGATCTCGGCGAGCCGCTGGGCGCTGACCGTCTTGGGCACGAAGCCCCGCACCCCCGCCGCGAGGGCCCGCTTGAGGTGCCCGGGACGCCCGTGACCGGTCACGATCATGGTGCGGCAGCCGGGCAGTTCGGCCCGCAGGGATGTGGCGACCTTCACACCGTCGGCGCCCGGCATCTGCAGGTCCAGCACCGCCACGTCCGGCCGGTGCGCCCGCGCCATGGCGAGCGCCTCGGGACCCGACGCGGCCTCCGCGACCACCACGAGGTCGTCCTCCAGCCCGAGGAGGGCGGCCAGAGCACCGCGTATCAGGTGCTCGTCGTCGGCCAGCAGTACGCGCACGGGGGCGGTCACCGCACGACCCCCGCCCCCGCCGCCGCGACCGGCACCCGGGCGGTCACCCGGAACCGCCCGCCGCTCACCCGCCCCGCCTCCAGGGTCCCGTCCAGCGCCGCGAGCCGTTCCCGCAGCCCGGCCAGGCCCGTGCCCGGTCCCTCCCCGGCCACCGCACCCGCGCCGCCACCGGCGACGTCCGCACCACCGCCGGCCCCGTCGTTCTCCACCACCAGCACCGCGCACCCCTCCTCCGGGCCGACCGCCACGGACACCGACACCGACACCGAGCACCGCCGGGCGTCCCCGTGCCGCAGCACGTTCGTGGTGCCCTCCCGTACCACCCAGGCGAGCGCCGACTGCACCCGCGCCGGCAGCTCCACGTCCGCGGACGTCACCGTGCAGGCGATCCCGGCCGCCGCCAACACGCTCCGCGCGCCCTCCAGTTCCGTGTGCAGATCGGCCTCCCGGTACCCGCGCACCACGTCCCGCACCTCCCGCTGGGACTCCTGCGCCAGCCGCTGCACCTCGGCCATCTGGTCCACCGCCGTCTCCGTCTTGCCGCGCCGGGCCAGCTGCACCGCCAGTTCGCTCTTCAGCGCGATCACCGACAGGTTGCGGCCCATCACGTCGTGCAGGTCCCGCCCGAACCGCAGCCGCTCCTCCGCGACCGCCAGCCGCGCCTGAAGCTCACGGGCCGCGTCCAGCTCCCACACGGCCCGCAGCAGCCAGCCCGAGAACCCGCTGGTCGCAGCCAGGAAGACACTCCCGATGACGACGCCGACAGTGAATCCGAGCACCTCCTCCGGCCGCAGCCCGAGGCCGAGGCCGACCACGGCCGTGCCCGCCCCCGCGGCCAGCACCAGACCGAGCATGTGCCGCGTCCTCGCCAGCCCCAGCACCACTCCGCCGATGCCGAAGGCCAGCGTCCCCACCACCATGGTGGCGGCGGCCTCCAGGCCACCCGGCCCACCGAACCGGAACAGCGCCAGCGCCGCCGCGGCCAGCACGCACGACGCCACCCCGTGCGCCACCATGAGCCGGTCCGGGCGAGCCCGCCGGCCCACGGTCCAGTCCAGGGCACGGGACGCCAGCACACCGCCGAGCACCGCGTGCGCGCCCACCAGCAGGAACAGCCACCCGCCCAGCGGCATCGGCGTCCGGCCCAGGACGCCGAGGCCGATCGACGCCACCTCCAGCAGCACGAACAGGTGGTACGACCAGCGGGTGTAGAGCTCGACCTTCTCCGGGTTGCTCCGCCGGCTCCACCACCCCGTCAGCCTCATGTCCCCCACCCCTCACAACCGGTTCAGCGCCGCGGCTCCCAGCGGAACCACCGCTGCACAGCAAACACCGAGATCACCGTCCAGGCCAGCGCCGTCAGCGCCGCACCCGCGAGCTCCCCCGCACCGCCCCCGCCGCCGAGCCAGCCGGCCCGTACGAGCGTCATCACGCCCGACAGCGGCAGCAGTTCGCACACCGAGGCCACCGTGTCCGGAAGCACCTCCAGCGGGACGAACAGCCCGGAACCCATCGCCGAGACGAGGAACAGCGGCATGGTGGTGATCTGCGCGCTCTCCACGGTGCGGGTGACCGCCGCCGTCGCCCCGGCCAGGGCGATCAGCATCACGATCCCCAACAGCACACCGCCGACCAGCAGTTCCGGCCGCTGCGGCGCACCCACACCGAGGAGCGCCACACCGGCCACCACGATCAGCGCGCTCTGCGCCACCGCGAGCACCACCGCCGGGAGGGCGGTGCCGAGAAGGATCTCCCGGTCGGACGCCTCGCCCGTGCGCAGCCGCTTGAGCACCAGCTCCTCGCGCCTGGCCACGTACGCGGAGACGAGGTTGAGGTACACGACGAGGATCAGCATCATCACGACGCCGCCGCTGAGCGCGGCCTCGACGGCGCTCATCCCGGCCCGGTCCAGGTCGACCCGGTCGAGGGAGGACCGCAGCACCCCCACCATCAGCACCGGCATCAGCAGCGCCGTGAACAGCGCGTACCGGTTCCGTACGAGGAGCGTCAGCTCCGCCCGCCCCAGCGCGCCCATGCGCGCCGTCGTCGTGGTCGCCATGTCACACACCCGCCGTTTCGTTCTGCGCGATCTCGAGGAAGGCCTCCTCCAGGGAGGCGGACCGGGCGTCGAGCCCTTCGAGCCGTACGTCCTGCTCCCGGGCCCACAGCAGCAGTTCGGCGAGCGCGTCCTGGAGGGTGTGGGTACGGATCTCGACGTGCCGCCCCGTCGCGGCGGCCCGCAGCGACAGGGGCAGCCGCGCGGCCGGCACCCCCTCCGGCAGGACGAAGCGGATGCGCGAGGGGCGGGCGGCCGTCACCTCGGCGGGCGTGCCGGCCGTCACGATCCGTCCCCGGTGCATGATCGCCAGCCGGTCGGCCAGCGCCTCGGCCTCCTCCAGGTAGTGCGTGGTCAGCAGCACGGTCGTCCCGGCGTCCCGCAGCCCGCGCACCAACTCCCAGGTGTCGCGCCGCCCCTCGGCGTCCAGCCCGGTCGACGGCTCGTCCAGGAACAGCACCTCGGGGTGGCCGAGGAGGGCCAGCGCGAGGTCGAGCCGCCGCTTCTCGCCCCCGGACAGCTGCTTGACGCGCACGGTGGACCGGCCGCCGAGACCGACCGCCTCCAGCGCCTCCCCGGCCGGCCGCGCGCCGGTGGTGCAGCCCGCCCACATCCGTACGGTCTCGGCGACGGTGAGGTCGGCGGGGAACCCGCCCTCCTGGAGCATCATGCCGATGCGCGGCCGGACGGCGGCGCGCTCGGTGTACGGGTCGTGGCCGAGGACCCGCACGGTGCCGCCGCTCGGGCGGGCGAGGCCCTCCAGCAGCTCCACCGTGGAGGTCTTCCCGGCCCCGTTCGTCCCGAGCAGGGCGAAGACCTCGCCGCGTGACACGGAGAAGGTGATCCCGGTCACGGCTTCGAAACCCCCGGCGTAGCTGCGCCGGACGTCCTCCGCCTCAATCACTTTGGTCATGCCTCAAGGCTTCCGCCGCCCACCGCGCGCGGGCAGGCCGCGCTGTCACCGGATGGCGATGACAAATGTCATCGGACCGGCGGAGGCCCGGGAGACCAGGGGAAGAGGGGGAACGCCGAAGGCCCCGGTCGTGATGACCGGGGCCTTCGTACTCTGAGCGGACGACGAGATTCGAACTCGCGACCCTCACCTTGGCAAGGTGATGCTCTACCAACTGAGCCACGTCCGCAGTGCTGCCGCTCGGCTTTCACCGGGCGGTGCGAACACCACTATATCTGATCCACTCCATCGGAGTGCTCGACAAGCGATGCAGAGCGGGTGACAGGAATCGCACACTGCGCCTTCCCCCTGGAAGGGGGATGTTCTACTACTGAACTACACCCGCACGCTCCGTGAGGTCCGGGGCCTTTCGGCCTCGCCCCTCGGCGTGATCCAGACTCTAGCCGATCACCCGGGGTGTTGCGCAACTCGGCTGCGCGGCGCCCTGTGGACGACCGCTCCGCCCGTGCGCTCAGCTCGCCTCGCGGAACGCCTCGTAGACCCGCTTCGGGATCCGGCCCCGGGCAGGGACGTCCATCTTGTGGGACTGCGCCCAGGCGCGGACCGCCGCCGGGTCGGGTTCGAGCGAGGTGTGCCGGTGCGGCGCACGCGGTCGGCCCGCTCCGCCGCCGCCGGCCCCGCCGGACGGCTGTCTGCGGCCGGCCTCCATGTACGGGGCGAGGGTCTTGCGCAGTTTCTTTGCATTGGCGGGATTGAGGTCGATCTCGTACGTCTTACCGTCGAGGCCGAAGGTGACCGTTTCCGCCGCTTCGCCTCCGTCGATGTCGTCGAAGAGCGTGACCACTACGCGCTGCGCCACGGATACCGGTCCTTTCCCTCTGTGTGCCGCACCGGGCTGTCAGGGCAGGGTCTGCCGTCCCGTCCGACGTGCGGCGATACCGGATTTACGGCTGTCGCTGAGCAATACTGCTTTCCTCTGTATTCCTTTGTACAGCGGAACGCGTGACATTGTGAAGCCCAGCCAATTGCACCAGCGTGTCCCACGGCAATCACCAGGGGGATTTTTTTGCGGGATTTTTCCCGCCGGTTCCGCGGGCGTTCTCGTCCGCTTTTGTAGGGTCCTCCAGATGTCTACTCGCGTAGATTTTGGAGACAGGTACGCTGAGGGAACCGCCCACGCAACACACCACCGGGAGTGCCAGTGGCACGCGTCGTAGTCGACGTCATGCTCAAGCCG
>NZ_LWBU01000372.1 GCF_001646665.1 Streptomyces noursei
CCGCGGCCCCCCCCCCCGGCCCCCGGTGGCGGCGGCCCTGGAAGATGCGGACGACCTCCGCCCCCGAAAAGAGGGCTTCCCCCACGAGGACCACCAGCCCCACCACCAGCGGCGCCGCGTCCAGCGCCCGCCCCCCCCCCCCCGACGCCCCCCGCGCCGCGCGGCCACACCCCCCCCCCCCCCCCCCCGCCCCCCGCGCCGCCCGGTTGCGCGGCCCCCCCCGCCAGGGCCTTGGCCTCCCCCCCCCCCGGGTCGGGCCCCGCCCGCCTCGCCCTGTCCCAGGCGCCCCCGTCCCCCACCGCGTACTGGACCCCCCCCCCCACCCGCTCCCGCCGCTACT
>NZ_LWBU01000373.1:0-305 GCF_001646665.1 Streptomyces noursei
GCTCGTGATCAATACACCTAGGCGGCGTGCCCGCCGTCCACCGCGAACTCGGCGCCCGTCACGTACGCCGCGTCGTCCCCGGCCAGGTACGCCACCAGCGACGCCACCTCGTCCGCCACGCCGAACCGCCCCAGGGCCGTCACCGCCCGCTGGCCGTCCGCGAACGGGCCGTCGGCGGGGTTCATAGCGGTGTCGACCGGGCCGGGGTGGACGATGTTCGCGGTGATGCCCCGCCCGCCCAGTTCACGGGCGAGCGCTCTGGTGAGGCCCACCAGCGCGGACTTGCTCATGGTGTAGAGCGTCGC